>NZ_JAAXPA010000041.1 GCF_012396235.1 Rhodococcus opacus
CCGCGTCCGCGGCGAGCACCCGGATGGTGTCGACGGCCTTGGTGTCCAGTTCGGTCCAGTCGGCGGGGTGAACCGGTTGCGTGAGGACGTGGATGTCGTCTGTGATCGACACGGGCAGAAGTCTCCTATTGCGGGGTGGGAAATATGGGCACTCGATCGCTGCCGGTGCCGGGACTGATTCTGGCCGTCCATTTCTCGACGGGTGGTCTGGACTATGTGTAGGAGTAGAAACCCTGGCCGGTCTTCTTACTCAGACGACCGGCATCGACCATGCGCTGTAACAACGGCGGCGGGCTGTGCTGGCATTGCTGTCGAGTCGTCCCGACTTGACGGCACGGGCGAGGGACGACTGGGTACGGTCCGTTGCGGCATTGGCCGAGGTGATGTCGCGCTCGAGAATGGTCGCTGAAACACCTGCTCGTGCAACTACTTCCGACATCCCTTCCCCATTATTCCGCCGCCGATGACGCCCACTCTCTTCACGTGATCTCCTTGGTCTTCAGGCTGGTCGAGCGACTGGATCGGCTCTCGGGCAGAGTAGTTGGGTGCCCGGTGAAAAGTCGTACAGCGGCGCACCAGGCGATGGCGACGAGCGGTCCGGGTGAGTGGTGGGAATTTCCAGCCACTCCGTAGGGTCGAACACCTGGTGCGCCGCAGACGGTCATCGCACTGTCTATGGCTGGACGTGTGCGGTGACGGTCACCGCGGTGTCTGGCTGGACGGTGCGGTGACGGGCTGGGGTGAGCTAGCCGAGCCGGCGAAGCCGGGGTGCCAGGTCACGCTCGAACAACTCGAGGAAGCGCTTCTGATCGTGACCGGGAGCGTGGAAGACCAGGTGGTTCAGCCCTGCGTCGATGTAGGGCTTGATCGCCTCGACCACTTCGTCCGGGTCGGCGCCCACGATCCACCGCTTCGCGACCTGCTCGATGGGGAGCGCATCCGCGGCGGCCTCCATCTCGATCGGGTCGGTGATGTCATGTTTCTGCTCGGGTGTCAGGGACAGCGGCGCCCAGAATCGGGTGTTCTCCAGTGCCTGTGCGGGATCGGTGTCGTAGGAAATCTTGATCTCGATCAGACGATCGATGTCCTCGAGCTTCCGTTCGGCCTTCTGTGCGCCCTCGGCGACGGCTGGCATCAACTTGTCGTTGTAGAGCTCCATGCCCTTACCGGAGGTACAAATGAATCCGTCACCTGCACGACCGGCGTAGCGGGCGACGACCGGACCGCCGGCTGCGATGTACACCGGAATGCCCTCTACGGGAACGTCATAGATCGAGGCCCCGGTGGTGCGGTAGTACTGACCTTCGAAGTCGACCCGGCCGCCCTTCCACAGTTCGCGCATGAGTTGCACGGATTCGCGCAGGCGGGCAAAGCGTTCCTTGAAATCGGGCCAATCGCCTTCGAACCCCGTCGCGATCTCGTTGAGCGCCTCACCGGTGCCGACCCCGAGCATCACCCGTCCGGGATAGAGCAGTCCCATCGTGGCGAATGCCTGAGCGATGACTGCGGGGTTGTACCGGAATGTCGGTGTCAGAACCGAAGTGCCGAGCTGGATCCTCGTGGTCCGCTCACCGACGGCCGTCATCCACGCCAGGGAGAACGGGGCGTGGCCACCCTTGTGCCGCCACGGCTGGAAGTGGTCGCTCACCATGGCGCTGTCGAGTCCATGACTTTCGGCGAGCACTGAGAGTTCGACCAGTTCACGTGGGCCGAACTGTTCCGCCGACGCCTTGTACCCGAGCTTGAGTTCTGCGGTCATGTGCGTTCCTGCTTTTCTGTGTGTGTACGAAGTGGGTCGTCAGCCGTGGAAGTCCACCGCGGAGTACTCACGGAGTTTGTTCAGACTGTGTCGTCCGTCGATCATCCGGACCGTGCCGGACTTGGATCGCATGACGATCGACTGGGTGGTGGCTCCGCCGGCGGCGTATCGCACCCCGCGGAGCAGGTCACCGTCGGTGACACCCGTCGCGCAGAAGAACACGTTGTCTCCGGAAACGAGATCCTCTGTATGAAGCACCCGGTCGAGGTCGTGGCCCGCATCGATCGCTCGCCGGCGTTCGGCATCGTTGGTGGGGGCGAGCCGGCCCTGGATCGCGCCTCCCATGCATCGCAGTGCCGCGGCTGCGATCACGCCCTCGGGGGTGCCGCCGATCCCCAGCAGCATGTCCGGTGCCGAACGTGGATCCGCGGCTGCGATGGCACCGGCGACGTCTCCGTCCGCCAGCAGTTGGACCCTGGCTCCGGCGTCTCGCACGGTATTGATGAGGTCGCCGTGGCGGAGTCGGTCGAGTACGGCCACTGTCACGTCCGAGACCGACGACTTCTTCGCTCGTGCCACACGTCGGATGTTCTCGTGGACCGGCGCGGTGATGTCGATGACGTCGGCGGCATCGGGACCGACTGCGATCTTCTCCATGTAGAACACCGCAGACGGATCGAACATCGTTCCGCGCTCGGATACCGCGAGCACGGCGATGGCATTGGACATTCCCTTGGACATCATCGTCGTTCCGTCCACCGGGTCGACCGCGACATCGCACTCGGGACCGTCACCGGTGCCGACGCACTCGCCGTTGTAGAGCATGGGGGCGTTGTCCTTCTCGCCCTCGCCGATCACGACGACTCCGCGCATGGTCACGGAGTTGATGAGCTGCCGGATTGCGTCGACTGCGGCGCCGTCGCCGCCGATCTTGTCGCCCCGTCCCACCCAGCGTCCAGCGGCCATCGCGGCTGCTTCCGTTACGCGGACCAGTTCGAGGGCGAGATTGCGGTCCGGCTTCTCCCGGCGGCTCACTGTCATCGGGCCGCTGCCTTCACCTGATCGAGTGCAGCGTCTGCCCTGCTCGTGGAGTGTCCACCGAACTGATTCCGCAGGGCGGAGACCGCTTTCATCGACGGTGAGGTCTCTTGCCTGCTGGCGAACCGGGCGAAAAGTGCAGCCGAGATGACCGGTACCGGAACGGCATTGCGGATGGCCTCTTCGACGGTCCACCGGCCTTCTCCGGAGTCTTGGGTCCAGCCGGAGATCCCGGACAGCTCGGGATCGTCTTTGAGGGCGCGCACGAGGAGGTCGAGGAGCCACGATCGCACCACGGTGCCGCGGCTCCAGGCCTCGATCACTGCCGGGACGTTCTCGACGAGTTCCGTGGCCTCGAGCAGCTCGAAGCCCTCAGCGTACGCCTGCATCAGGCCGTACTCGATCCCGTTGTGCACCATCTTTGAATAATGGCCTGCTCCAATGGGTCCCGCGTGTACGAAGCCTTCGCTGCGCGGGCCTTCGGGGCGGAGGGCGTCGAAGAGCGGCATCGCCCTGTCGACGTGTTCCTCGGATCCGCCCACCATCAACGCGTAGCCGTTCTCGAGACCCCAGATTCCGCCGGACACACCGCAGTCGATGTACCCGATCCCTCGCGCGTCGAGCGCCTTCGCGTGGTGGATGTCCTCGCTGAAGCGGGAGTTGCCTCCTTCGATGACGAGGTCGCCCGGAGAAAGCGCCTGTGACAGGTGCGTGATCGTCTCCTGCGTCGGCGCACCCGCCGGAACCATCACCCAGACGATGCGCGGTGGGGGAAGTGCCTCGACGAGCGCGTCGATGGACGAGACGTCGGAGCTGTTGACGTGCGGGTCGTAACCGAGAACTTCGGTGCCCGAACGGCGGAGCCGTTCGCGCATGTTGAAGCCCATCTTTCCCAGCCCGATAAGCCCGATCTGCATAGCGTGGAGCCTTTCCGAATCGACAGAGCACAACCGGTGGGGGAGGCCGAGCCCCGTGGGCACGCGTGCTCGACCCCCCGTGGGTGTGTCAGTTCTGGTTGTCCCCGAAGATGGCCTTCACCTCGAGGAAGTCCTCCAAACCGAACTTGCCGAATTCACGACCGTTGCCGGACTGCTTGTATCCACCGAACGGCGCATTGGCGGCCAGCGGGGCACCGTTGAGGTGCACCATTCCGGTCCGCATCCGCCGAGCGACCTTCCGAGCACGTTCGGGGTTTCCGGAAGACACCATGCCGGCGAGCCCGTATTGCGTGTCGTTGGCGATGCGCACCGCGTCGTCCTCGTCTTCGTAGCCGATGAACATCATTACAGGCCCGAAGATCTCCTCCTGCGCGATCGTCATGTCATTGGTGACGTCGGCGAAGACGGTGGGCTTGACGAAGTAACCCTCCTGTAGCCCGTCCGGGCGGCCGGTGCCACCGACGACGAGCGTGCCGCCCTCGTCGATGCCCTTCTGGATGAGTCCCTGGATCTTGTCGAACTGTGCCTGCGACACCACGGGACCGACGGTCGTGCCCTCCGCATCCGGAGCTCCGACGACGATGGTGGCCGCGGCCTTCTTCGCGATCTCCACAGCCTCGTCCATGCGATCCGCGGGGATGAGGATGCGGGATCCGGCGTTGCAGGACTGGCCCGAGTTCACCACCATGCCGGTGACGTCGCGAGTGATGACGTCTTCGAAGTCGGCGTCGTCGAGCACGATGTTGGCCGACTTGCCGCCGAGTTCCTGGGCGACGCGCTTGACCGTCGGGGCCGCGTTCTTGGCGACCTCGACGCCGGCCCGCGTCGACCCGGTGAACGAGACCATGTCGACTTCGGGGTGCGCGGAAAGTGCCGTTCCCACGGTCAGGCCATCACCGTTGACGAGGTTGAAGACGCCCGCGGGAACACCGGCTTCGTCCAGGATCTCGGCGAAGATGATTGCGTTGAGGGGCGCGATCTCCGACGGTTTGAGCACCATCGTGCATCCGGCTGCGAGGGCGGGTGCCACCTTGGCGACGATCTGGTTGAGCGGCCAGTTCCATGGGGTGATGAAGGCGCAGACGCCGACCGGCTCGCGCACCACGGTCGTGGTGTCGATCTTTTCCTCGAACGTGAAGTTCTCGAGGGCGTCGAGCGTCGCCATGAAGTGCCCGAGACCTGCCGGTGCCTGAGCGGCCTCCGCGAGGCCGGTGGGCGCTCCCATCTCGCTGGTGACGGCGCCCGCGAGGTCCTTCATACGCCGCTTGTACACCTCGATGATCTTCTCCAGCAGGGCGATACGCTCGGCCGGGGTGGTCGACGCGAAGCTGTCGAACGCCGTGCGTGCGGCGGTGACTGCGAGGTCAACGTCCTGCTCGTTGCCCATCGCGATGGTGGCGATCGGCTTCTCCGTCGCCGGGTTGATCACCTCGAGCGTCTTCGAGCCGATCGGGTCTACCCAGGTGCCGCCGATGTAGAACTTCTGAGTGTGGTCCATCATTTTCCTCCGTCGAAGTGTTGGTGGTGCTGAAAAGTGCTGGGGCCAAGCGATTGATCTCGAAAATGTGCGATCGCCCCCGTCAGTTCGGCGATCTGAGATAGACCGTTTTGGTGGTGGTGAAAAATGTGCGGGCAGCCTTTCCCTGCTCACGATTCATGCTGCTCGAGGCCTTGACTCCGCCGAACGGGACGTGCGGCTCCACACTCGCCGTCTCCCGATTGACATGCACCAGGCCGGAATTGATCCGGCGCACGAACTGCATGGCTTTGGAGATGTTCGATGTGAACAGCGAGGCCGACAGGCCGAACACGGTGTCGTTCGCCGCGGCCAGCGCTTCGTCGAAATCCTCGACCTCGGTCAGGACGAGCACCGGGCCGAAGATCTCCTCCCGCACGAGTCGGCTGGACGGGGCCACACCGGTCAGCACTGTCGGTTCGAGGAAGCAACCCTCACCGTCTGCCTTGCCGCCGACAAGGATGTCCGCACCTTCCTCGTGTGCGAGCCGAAGGTACTCGACCACGGTGTCGCGTTGCTCCGGTGAGGAGATCGGCCCGATGTCGGTGGCCTCGTCGTACGGGTTGCCCACCACGAGTCGGTTGACCTGGGCGAGCAGCAGTTCGCGGAATTCCGTGGCCACCGGGCGCTGAACATACACGCGACTGGTGGCCGTGCACCGCTGTCCGGCGGCCAGCATGGCTCCGCGAACGACCTGCACGGCCGCGTCCTCGAGTTCGGCGTCCGCCAGCACGATGGCGGGGTTCTTGCCGCCGAGTTCGAGTTGCACCTTGACGTTGCGGTCTGCGACCGCCTCACGGAGGCGGACACCGACACCGTTGGATCCGGTGAAGGTCAACGCCGCCAAGCGGTGGTCCCCGGTCAACGAACCGGACAGGGAACGGCCCTTGCCGGTGATCAGATTGAGCACACCCGTCGGCAGACCCGCCTCGGCGAAAATCTCGGTGAGCAACACCGCGCTGCCTGAGGCGACTTCCGCCGGCTTCCACACCACGGAGTTGCCGAATGCGACTGCGGGAGCGATTTTCCACGTCGGAATCGCGAACGGAAAGTTCCACGGCGTGATGGCGCAGACGATCCCGAGGGGTTGCTCGACGGTGAGCAGTACGGTCTCGGGGTCTGCGCTCGGGTAGGTCTCGCCCGAGGGCTGCAGCAGATCGCCGGCGTAGTAGCGCAGGATCGCAGCGCTGCGCAGCACCTCGCCGCGGGCGTCGCGGATGGCCTTGCCCATGTCGGCGGTGAGCCGGCGAGCGGCCGTCTCGACCCTGGCCTCGAGCAGGTCGGCTGCTCGGCGCAGGACATTGGCGCGTTGGACGGCAGGCGTGGCCGCCCATCCCGGCTGTGCCTTCTCGGCCGCGTCGTAGGCGCGGCGGACGTGAGCGGGAGTCGCCGACGCGAAGGTGCCCGACAGGCGATCTGTCCCGTATGGCTCGAATCGTTTAAATGTCTGTTCCGAGGTGCACCACTCGCCATCGATGAAGAGCGTCGCGGCGTCGTCGAGGAGCGTTGCAGACACAGAGGTGTTGGACATGGTCACCTGACCTGGGGCATGGAAGGAGTCGAACGTGGGATTTCGGTTCTTTCACCTGCGGCGATGGAGCGCGATGACGTCGGAGTAGGTGTGTCGCGTCCGGGAATCCCGCCGGGGTGTCCGAGTCGGAGCGTCATCGCGGCGATCAGGCCGGCCGAGGGGCTCGGGGAATCGTGGGCCATGAGGTTGTCAGGGGCATTCGGCATGTGATGAGATTACCTCCGGGGTAGAAACGTTTACATGACAATATGTGCCCATGCCGGAACGGTCAAGGAGACTTCGAATGAGAAACGATCGAGGGCGCACTGTTCGCCCCCACGAGTACCTCGACACCGACGAAGGGCCGGCGTGGGAGGAGCGCAACTCCGCGGAATCCCCGGCCGCGTCCGGCCCTCTCCAGCGGCTGTCCGCCGCCGGCGTTGCAGTGTGGCTCGACGATTTGTCTCGTCACCGCCTGGCGTCGGGGAGCCTGGACGCACTCGTGCGGAACTGGTCCGTGTGCGGCGTGACCACCAACCCGTCGATCTTCGAGAACGCCCTGCGGTCGGGTGAGGCCGCCTACGGTGAGCAGCTCCGCGAGCTGGCGATCGCGGGGGCGGATGCCGCCGAGGCCGTACGAGCGTTGACCACCACCGACGTTCGCTGGGCCTGCGAGATTCTGCAGGAGACGTACGAACGATCCGGAGGTGCCGACGGATATGTCTCGATCGAGGTGGACCCCTACCTGTCGCGCAACGTGCCGGGCACCGTCGCAGAGGCCCGCGACCTTTTTCGCTCGATCGGCCGCCGCAACGTCCTGATCAAGATTCCGGCGACGGCCGAGTGCCTTCCCGCCATCACACAGACGCTCGCGGCCGGCATCGGCGTCAACGTGACGCTGATCTTTTCTCTCGAACGTTACGAAGGCGTCCAGGACGCGTTCCTCGCCGGTCTCGAGCAGGCCCGCGCGAACGGCCACGACCTGGCCGGAATCCAGTCGGTGGCATCATTTTTCATCTCCCGAGTAGACACGGAAGTAGACCGGCGCCTCGGCGAGGACCCTCGCGACTACTTGCGCGGGGCGGCAGCGATAGCAAACGCCAGGCTCGCCTACGAGAAGTTCGAGACGATGCTGCTGAGTCCTCGATGGCGCGCGCTCGAGGCCGACGGCGCCCACCCGCAGCGCCTCCTGTGGGCATCGACCGGTGTGAAGGACCCCGCGTACTTCGACACCCGGTACGTCACCGAGTTGATCGCCGCCCGAACGGTGAACACGATGCCGGAGGAGACGCTACGCGCCGTGGCCGATCACGGCGTCGTGGACGGCGACAGTATTTCCGGTACATACGACACCTCGCGCACGGTGCTCGACAAGCTCACGCTCGCCGGAGTCGATTACGACGACGTCGTCCGTGGGCTCGAAGCGGAGGGACTGCGGAAGTTCGAGGTCGCCTGGAACGAACTCACCTCGACCGTCGCGCTGCTTCTCGACGACGCCCGCGCGCAGATCGACCGGTCCCGTATCCCAGTACAGATGCCACCGTCGTTCCCTGTCACGGCGGTCCAGACTCGAGAAGTGTGAGGCGATGATGGAATTCCTTCAAACCCCGGTCGATCAGCGGCCGCAGTGGGCCGCGCTCGCGAAACACCGAGCACGCCTCGACGGAGTATCGCTTCGCCGACTCTTCACTGAAAATCCCGGTCGCGCTGCCGAGTTCACCCTCGGTGTCGACGGACTGCTATTGGATTACTCGAAGAACCTCGTCGACGCCGAGGTGATCGGCGAGTTGGTCGACCTCGCCTACGCCGCCGGTGTGGACCGGCGGATCGAGGCGATGTTCGCGGGGGAACGAATCAATACGACCGAAGATCGCGCCGTGGCACACGTGGCATTGCGCGCCGCACGCGGTGAGCGAATGGTGATCGACGGAGGTGACGTCGTCCCGGGGGTGCATCAGGTACTCGACGACATGGCGGCCTTCGCGACCCGGATCCGGTCGGGAGCGTGGCTGGGATACACGGGGAAGGCCATCAAGAACGTGGTGAACAGCGGGATCGGCGGGTCGGATCTCGGTCCCGTTATGGCCGCCGAGGCGCTGTCGGCCTACTCGGATCCGGAACTGAACGTCCGTTTCGTCTCCAATGTCGACGGCTCGGACATCGTGTCGGCGGTCCGGGATCTCGACCAGAGCGAAACCCTGTACGTCGTCGTGTCCAAGACGTTCACGACTGTCGAGACACTGACCAATGCGCGCACCGCGCGCCGGTTCCTGGTGGACGCGCTCGGCAACGAGGATGCGGTCCGCAGACACTTCGTCGCCGTCTCCACCAATGCGGAACAGGTGCGTCGCTTCGGGATCGATAGCGAGAACATGTTCGGCTTCTGGGACTGGGTCGGCGGTAGGTACTCCGTCGAGTCGGCGGTCGGACTGTCGTTGATGATCGCGATCGGGCCGGAGAACTTCGCCTCGATGACCGACGGCTTCCGTGCGATGGACACTCATTTCCGCGAGGCGCCGTTCGCCCGCAACATGCCGGTGCTCCTCGCACTGATCGGACTCTGGTACAACAATTTTCACGATGCTCAGACTCATGCCGTCCTGCCGTACAGCAAGTACCTCGCACGCTTTCCGGCGTACTTGCAGCAGCTGGACATGGAGAGCAACGGCAAATCGGTGGACACCGAGGGACGGCCGGTCCGGGTCCGTACCGGCCCGGTCGTGTGGGGCGAACCCGGTACGAACGGGCAGCATGCCTTTTATCAGCTGCTGCACCAGGGCACCCATCTCGTCCCCTGCGACTTCATCGGCTTTCTTCGTCCCGTCGACGGTCCTGACGAACACCACGATCTGTTGATGGCGAACTTCTTCGCTCAGACCGAGGCGCTCGCCTTCGGCCGCAGCGCGGAGGAAGTGGCGGCTGCCGGGGTGCGGGCCGACCTCGTCGCGCACCGAAGTTTCGCGGGGGACAGACCGACGAACACGCTGCTGGCGGGCAGGCTGGACCCGTTCGTGCTCGGTCAGCTGGTGGCTTTGTACGAGCACAAGGTGTTCACCCAGGGGGTTCTGTGGGGGATAAACTCGTTCGATCAATGGGGTGTGGAGCTGGGCAAAGTGCTCGCCCACCGCATCGTCGACGAGCTCTCTCAGGACGAGCCGCCCGCGCTCGGTCACGATGAATCGACCAACTCCCTGGTCTCGCTGTACCGGAAGGCCGCGGCCCGGCGGGTGTAGTCACGGACCGGTGGAGACCGACACGTTGCCGCCGTGCGCTGAGGGAACAGGGCTGTCCACGGTGCGGTATGTGCAGGTCCCGGGCCTGGGGACGGCGTCCGCGACAGGCACGCGAGAATCCTCCAGAACACTTGACGCTCCATAACCGCTCTTGTAGATTAGAAACGAATCCAGTCGGCATTACAACAGGTGGGATGCCAGATTAGATCTCAAAAGTGGAAACGTTTCACACCGGCTAGCAATCCCGGTGGTCGTCGCGGGACTCACCCGAAGATCCAGCACGAGCCAACTGCGCTCAGTCTGCCTGGCCACCATTGTGGATGCTCTCGGAAACCGACTCGAAATGAAGGGAAGACCCGGATGGCCGACTTCGATCCGTCAGCGCCGAACGCGCGACGTTACCCGCGGGTGATCACCGAAGGCGAGATCAGCAGCATGCCGCGCCTACAGTTCAACACCGGCATCGACACCGCGATCTTCCTGTCACGGGAGCGCGACGACGCACGCTACTTCCGCCAGGGCTACTGCTACCAGGAGCCCGACCACGCCCCCTACAACTGGGAGCAGCCCAACTTCGACGAGACGCACTACTGCCTCGAGGGGCACATCAAGCTGAGGGTCAAGGATGCGAACGACCGAGAGGTCGTGCTCGAAGCCGGTCCGGGAGAGCACATCTACCTGCCGGCCGGCTACACCTACACCCTCGAGAACACCGGTGTGCGGACCGTCTTCTTCTGGACCAGCGGACCGTCTCCCCGCGTGGGACTCGTCGAGGTGCCGGATTACCACAAGACCCTCCAAGAACTGAGGAAGTGAGAGAGCAATGGCCGTGACCGCAAGCCAGACCGCCCCTCTGCGGGGCGACAAGAGGTGGGGTTACCTCGACAGGGCCAAGAGCATCCGTGTGGCGAGCGTGAATGCCGACGGGAGCATCTACCTGACTCCCCTGTGGTTCGTCGTCGACGAAAAGAGGATCTTCCTCCCGATCGACGCCGGTAGCCGCCACGGTGCGAACTCCCAGGCCGGCCGGAAGATCGCCGCGCTGGTCGATTCAGGCGACGAGTACGCCACCGTCAGCGGTGTACGCATCCTGGGAACGCTGGTCGAAGCCACCGACGAGGTTCTCGTGAAGAAGCTCCAGGACAAGGTGTTCGAGAAGTACTTCGGCACGGGTCACCCCTACGCCGAGCAGTACTTCGAGTTCGGCGAATTCGCCGACCGCCGCTACCTGGAATTGGTGCCGGACAAGATGATCGGCTGGGATTCACGCGAGACGACGATGCCGCAGGTTCCGGAAGCTCGCGTGCTGCCGGACTTTGTAGGAGACCGGCCGCTCCCCAAGAGCTGACCGATCCGTTCATCGCCGCAGATCACGGCGGACCGGCATCTCTCGTTCACTGACGGGCACGCCGGTCCGCCCGCTCCCGACAACGACGACCGCGGGCGACGGCTCGAGTTGCACACACACATTCTTTTGAAATTTGGAGTAGGTATGACTTCGACTAAGGACGGCGCCACCCGGGTGCTCGTGGTCGGCGAATCGTGGATCAAGCACACGGTGCACATCAAGGGCTTCGACGAATTCCGCACAGTCGAGTACGAGGAAGGCGGCGGCGTCTTCCTGGACTCGCTGGAGGCTTCCGGGCTCGAAGTGACGTACATGCGCGCCCACGAGATCTCGGGGCGGTTCCCGAAGACACTGGAAGAGTTGCAGCAGTTCGACGTCGTGGTCCTCAGCGACATCGGAGCGAACTCCTTCCTGCTGGCCGACGAGACGTTCCTGCGATCCGAACGCAGCGTCAACCGGTTGTCGCTGCTCGCGGACTTCACCGAAGCCGGCGGAGGCCTGATCATGGTGGGCGGCTACATGTCGTTCACCGGGATCGACGGCAAGGCCCGCTACGGGATGAGCCCGCTGGCACCGGTCCTTCCGGTCACCATGCTCGACCACGACGACCGCATCGAAGTTCCCGAAGGCCTCGACGCCACGTTCGACGAGCCGAACCACGAGATCCTCGGCGGGACCCCCGCGGAATGGCCGATGCTTCTCGGCTACAACCGGGTCATCGCCAAGTCCGACGCGACGGTTGTCGCGCGCTTCGGTGAGGACCCGCTGCTGGTCGTCGGTGCAGCCGGCGTCGGCCGCACGGTGGCCTTCGCGTCGGATCTGGCGCCCCATTGGGCGCCGCCGGAATTCGTGCAGTGGCAGCATTATCAGGCGCTGTGGACGTCGATCGTGAACTGGGCTGCGGGCCTCGACACGAGCCTTCCGTCGCCGGTGCACGCAATCGCTGCGGTAGATTGAGAATTTTATGAGCAATGGTCAGCCCCCGACGATGAAAGATGTGGCCCGGCACGCGGGCGTGTCCGTGAGCACGGTCAGCTATGTCTTGAACGACAGCGGACCGGTTGCGCCCGCACGTCGAGCCCGCGTGCTCGATGCTGTGCGGGTCCTCAACTACGCACCCAACGAGGCTGCGCGGGGGTTGAAGAGACGTTCGGCGCCCACGATCGGACTCGTGGTCCCCGAACTGTCGAACCAGTTCTTCGCGCTCCTCGCGGAGGGCGTCGAACAGGCGGCAGCTGCTCGTGGAGTGCTCGTCGTGTTGTGTGCCCCCGAAGCCATCGACGGAGGAGAGTCGCTCAATGGGCGGCTGCTGCGAAGTCAGAGGCTGAACGGGATCATCTACCTGTCGGGGGCGTCGACGTCACCGACGTCGCTTCTCGAACTCACGCGGCTCGGTCCGATCGTTTTGGTGGACGAGCAGGTCCCCGGATTCGACCTGCCGGCCATCGTGTCGGACAACCGCCGCGGTGCCCGGGAAGTTGCTCAACATGTGCTCGAAGCAGGCCATCGCAAGATCGCCGTCATCGGCGGTCCCGAGGGTCTGTGGACGGCCCAACAACGACTCGCCGGTTATCGGGAAGCGTTGGCAGCCGCCGGAATCGAACCCGATACGGTTCCGGTCTTCGGTGGTAGCTACCGGCAGGAGTCGGGTACGGAACTTGCGGCGAAGGCATTGTCCGGGCCGTCGTCGGAGCGCCCGACAGCGTTGTTGTGCGCGAACGACCTGATGGCCATCGGCGTGCTCGAATACTGCCGATCCGAGGGCATCCTGGTGCCCGAAGAACTCAGCGTCGTCGGATTCGACGACTTACCGCTGGTCTCGCTCCTCACGCCGAGATTGACCACAGTCCGCCAACCGGCTCGGGACATGGGTGTGCGAGCCGCGAACCTGCTGTTCGAACTCATCGACGACAAGGTCGACGTTCCCGCTCCCGAGCCGTTCCCGACCCTGCTACAGATAAGAGATTCCGTGGCTACACCCTTAGGCAGTTCATGAGTACGCCGCTGGACGTGGGTACCACCCGGGGGCGAGTGTTCGTCGTCGGAGCGATCAACGTCGACCTGGTCGTCGCCGCTGAGAGACTGCCCGGTCCGGGCGAGACCGTCGTGGGAACCCGCGTCGAACGGTACGGCGGCGGCAAAGGCGCCAACGCCGCGGTGGCGGCCGCGCGGGCAGGTGCGGAAGTGCATCTCGTCGGAGCGGTAGGCGCGGACGCCAACGGCACCGAAGCGCTGGACGAACTCACCGCCGAGGGCATCTGGGTGGACGGTGTCACCGTCCTCGAGGACGAAGCCACCGGGGTCGCGTTGATCGTCGTCGACCCGGGCGCCGAGAACCAGATCGCCGTCGGCGCGGGTGCCAATGCCGCACTGAGTGCCGAACACGTGACGCGCGCCCTCGCTTCCCACCTGAGACCGTCGGATTCGGTGCTGGTCAGCACGGAGATACCCGATGCCGCGGTGGAGGCTGCGGTGATCGCTGCCGCCTCGGCGGGTGCACGCTGTGTCCTGAATCCGGCCCCTCCCATTCCCGGTGTTGCCGATCTCCTCGGGTACGGGCCGATCCTGACGCCCAACGCGGGTGAGTGTCTCGAACTCGCCAAGATGCTGGATGACGACCACACCCATGCCCGCGAGGCCGCCGCCGCGATTATGGCACGCACCGGAGCACCGGTCGTCGTCACCCTGGGAGGTGACGGTGCCCTGGTACTCACGCCCGACGGGAACGTCGACCACGTTCGGCCACGGCCGGCCGTGGCCCGCGACACCACCGGCGCAGGCGATACCTTCAATGGCGTTCTGATCACCCGGCTGGCAGCGGGAGACGAACTCGACGACGCGGTCCGAGCCGCGAATGTTGCTGCCGCGCTGTCTGTTGCACACGTCGGGGCCCGCGCCGGGATGCCTCGCGCCACGGACATCGAGGTCGGCAGCCGGGCGTAACCACCCGTCGAGGCCCCTGTGCGGCGAGCATCAGCGCGGCCGGAGGCTTCCCGAACCGGAGCATATGGAGCAACCATGACTATTGACGACCGTGCAGCGCTGATCGACCAGTTCGTCTACGCCTGGAACATCAAGGATGTCGACGCACTGATGAACCTGATGACCGACGATTGCATCTTCCACTCTTCGGTCGGCCCCGATCCGGGAGTCCGGTTCGAAGGTCATGCCGATGTGCGTCGCGGATTCGAGATGTACCTTCTACCAAGCGGTTCAGCGACTGAAACCGTGATGGAGAAGCCGCTTGTGGGTATGGATTTTGCTGTAACCCGGTGGACTACCTTCCAGAGGCACGAGGACGGTGCCGTTCTGGAAACACGTGCGTGCGACGTGTTCGAGTTCGGAGGCGACCGCATCAGGCGTAAGGACACCTACCGCAAGATTTCCACTCCCGTTACTGCTTCCTAGAAGTTACAACGCAGAGGAAATAACTGAATGTTGTGGGGTGGGGTTGCGGTCGGATCCGCAACGTGATCGCTCTGACGCCACTGACAAGTGTCGGAGCGCGGACCTGCCCGGAGTTGGGGTAGATTGGGCGACCGTCCCGCAATGAGCGGGAGAACCGCATGGTCGCTTCGTCGAGTCGGCACCGACCGGTCCTCGCCGTGCCGGCGCTCGGCCACGGCGCCCTCGACTCCGGCTGCGAGAATACGGCCATTCACTCGTGTGGATGGCCGTATTCGTCTGTGCAGGTGCATGTTGCATCGCCGCTACAGGTCGGTCACGCGGCCGGTCGGCAGCGCGTTCGCGAGTAGCTCAGGCCTCCGCGACCCGAGTAGAACCCTTTCTAGTTTCTGGTAGTTCTACCGGGCCCACGGGTTCTTCGGCGTCTGTACGCGGAGCGCGGACGTGAGATGCGGCCCACTGGTCGTTTACAGAGGATTGTCCAGGCCAGTGGCTACGCGACCCGGTTTCTCGAGCAGGGGCGCGAGCTGAGAATTGATCTCCGCGAACCTCTTGACTGCGAGACTATAAACGTTAATAGTAAGTGTGATGCAGCGCACTGAGAGAGCGAATCCGCTGTATGTCGCCCGCAGGACGAGCATCGGCTCGCTAGATGTAATGGGCCGAAACATATTGATAACCAACGTCATACAGTATCGGGTACTGGGTCGAACGCAGCACCTCGAAGGCGAAGGTTCGGGGCCGCATTCGCGGCAACTCTCCTGGGCTTGGAAAATCCAGACAACAGAGAAGTAGCAACGATCACACCACGAGAAAAGGCGAGATTGCGATGGCATTGGGCCGGAGTTACGACAACATCATCATCAACACCGACAGTTACAAGCATTGTCACTACCCGTTGTATCCGGCGGGGACGGAGTATGTATCCAGTTACGTCGAGTCGCGGGGTGGGGAGTTCCCGGTGACGATGTTCGTGGGGTTGCAGGCCTTCCTTCGGGAGTATCTGCTGCATCCGATCACGCTCGAGGACATCGATCAGGCGGAGAGCATCACCCGTGAGCAGGGGATGCACTTCAATCGGGAGAATTGGCTGGGGATCCTCAACGATCACGGTGGGTTCTTGCCGGTGGAGATCGAGGCGGTGCCCGAGGGCCTGGTGATGCCGACCCGCAACGTGCTGGTGCAGATCATCAACACCGACCCGAAGTACTTCTGGGTGACGAGCTTCTTCGAGACCGCCCTGCTGCGTGGGGTGTGGTACCCGACCACGGTGGGCACCATCAGCTGGCTGGCCAAGCAGGTCATCAAGGAGGCGTTGGCCCGGACCTCCGATCACCCGGAAATTTTGCGGCACTGTCTGCACGACTACGGCGCCCGCGGGGTGAGCTCGCAGCAGTCGGCCGCGCTCGGTGGGTTGGCGCACCTGGTCAACTTCAACCAGAGTGACACCGTGCCAGGGATTCTCGCGGCGAAGGAGTACTACAACGCGGTCGCGCCGGCGAATTCCGGCCCGAACTCCGAGCACGCCGGTTTCTGCGCGTGGGGTCGGGAGAACGAGGCCGCGGCGATGCGGAACATGCTCGAGGTGCACGCACCGAGCGGGGTGGTGTTGCTGCTGACCGACACCTACGACCACGAGAATGCGGTCAAGAACATCATCGGCCGCGAGCTCGCCGATTTTGTTCGGAACTTTCCCGGACTGGTCGGGGTGCGCCCGGACTCGGGTGACGTGGTGCAGGTGACCGCGGAGACGACCGAGTGGTTGATGGACAGCTTCGGGTACACCACCAACAGCAAGGGTTTCAAGGTGCTGCCCGACTATGTGCGGGTGGTGCAGGGTGACGGGGTCAATCGTGACAGTCTCCCGCGGGTGTACGCCGAGCTCGAACGCCGCGGTTTGTCGGCGGAGAACGCGATCTTCGGTATGGGGGGCGGGCTGTTGCAGCACTGCAACCGGGACACGATGAACTTCGGGCAGAAGGCCAGTGCGGTGTGTGTCAACGGTGAGTGGCGGGGTATCGCGAAGGCGCCGACCGGTGATGCGATGAAGGCGTCCAAGCGTGGCCGCCTCGGGTTGCGGCTGTCTCAGGGTGAGTATCAGACGGTGCCGCGGGAGTCGATCTCGCCGGAGGAGAACATCCTGCAGCCGGTGTTCCGTAACGGCAAGTTGCTGCGGAAGTGGGATTTCTCCGAGCTGATCGAGCGCAGTGAGCGGGAGGTGCCGGAGAGCTATTACGCCGATGCCATCGCACCCCTGCACAACGACGCTGAACTCGCACTCTCCTGAGAGCTGCCGGCGACCGGGCGCAACCTTCACAACGCCCTGGCCGCCGGCTCCCGGACAGCCTTGTAACTCGTTCCACACACAGTTAGGTTCACAGCACGATGACTAAGCTGCACGTCTTCGACATGGACGGCACCCTTCTGCAGTCCACTGCTTCGATCGAGATCTCGAGAGCGGTCGGAGAACTCGCTGCGGGCGAGCTGATCGAGCAATCCTGGTTCAAGGGCGAGATCAGCGATGTGCGTTTCTGGGAACTCTGCCTTCCGCTGTGGGAAGGGCTCAGCGAGGCGGACATCGATGACGCGTTCGCCGCCTCCCCGTGGATCGGCGGCGTGGTCGAAGTCTTCGCCGATATCCGCAACCGTGGCGAATACAGCACCGTCATCTCTCAGTCACCCCAGTTCTTCGTGGAACGTCTGACCGGTTTGGGCGCTGATTCGGCGTTCGGCGCGCAGGTGGCCTTGAGGAGCGAGGTCGGCCCGGAGAGTCTCCTCAGCGCCGAAGACAAGGTCTCGATCGTCAGCAAGCTACTCGCGGAGTATGGGCTCGCCGAAGGGGACTGCGTCGCTTACGGCGACTCCACGTCCGACATCCCGCTGTTCGGAAAGCTTCCGAACACGGTGGCCGTCAATGCGAGCCCCCGGGTCCGTGAGCTTGCGACGATCGAGTACGAGGGGTCCGATCTCCGCGGTGCATACGTCCTCGGCCGAGGACTGCTCTGACCGGCGTCGCCGCACGTCGAAGACAGGCACATCAGTACTACCTTCCACCAATACGACAGTGAGGTCCTTGAACGGTGGCCGCCTTGAGAAGCATCCCGACAAGGAGTGGTGTGGACAGCGCTACGTCCGTGGGTACCGCAACGAGCATGCCGATGAATTACGGCAAGCGGTTGAAACTGTTTTCCGGTCGGGCCAACCCTGACATCGCGAAAGCGATCGGTGCCGAGCTGGACGTGGGGCTGAGTCCGGTTGTGCTGAAGACTTTCTCGAACGGGGAGGTGTACTGCCGGTTCGAGGAGTCGATCCGCGACGCCGACGTCTTCATCGTTCAGCCGACATGTACCAATGCTGATACCGGGGTCACCACCAATGACGCACTGATGGAGCTGATGGTGATGATCGACGCCGCAGTGGCTGCCAGTGCACACCGCGTCATCGCCGTCACGCCGTGGTACGGGTACTCGCGGCAGGACAAGCAGAGCGCCCCTCGAGAGCCGATTTCCGCGCGTATGGTCGCCCGGATGCTCGAATCGGCGGGAGCAGACCGACTCCTGGCGATGGATCTGCATGCCGGACAGCTCCAGGGCATGTTCAAGATCCCGGTGGACCACATGACGGCAATGAGGTTACTCGCTCAGTATTTCATCGATCTCGAGATGGAGGACCTCGTGGTGGTGGCACCCGACGCCGGCCGGGTGAAGCTGAACAAGAGTTTCGCCAAGTGCGTCGGCGCCGATCTCGCGATTCTCGACAAGGAACGCCCGAGACATCAGGTCGCCGAGATAGGTCACGTGATCGGAGATGTTCGGGGCAAGACCGCGATCATCGTCGACGACATGATCGATACCGCCGGCACGCTCCGTGCTGCGGGGGAGATGGTGATGAGGGCAGGAGCGTCGAGGGTGTTCGCCGCAGCGACCCACCCGGTGTTCAGCGGCCAGGCCTACGACAACCTCGCCGCATCGCCGTTCGAAGAGATCGTCGTGACCGACACGATCGCACTGTCGCCCCAGGCACCGGCCAACGTGCGCGTGCTGTCCTGCGCCGGCGTCCTCGCCGATTCGATCAGCCAGGTCTTCCGAGGCGGATCCGTCAGCGAAGTGTTCGGCAGTGAGTACCAGTTGTTCTGATCGATCGAAGTGGGAGCCGCCGAGCCGCGCTCGGGGGTTCTCATCACACGGTAGAGGCGTAGAGAGCATCCCACCATGAGTCTCGATATCGGTACGAAGTCAACAATCCACCAGCTCGGCACCACGAACTTACCGTCGGTCGATGACGCGACCGTCCTCACCCTTCCCCTTCCGGAGCTGATGGAACGGGCAGCCGCACTGCGCGACGCGCTCTTCGGCACGAGGGTGACGTACTCGCCGAAGGTCTTCATCCCGTTGACCTCATTGTGCCGCGACGGGTGTGGCTACTGCACCTTCTCCCGCTCACCCGCACGCGCGGAGGCGCCGTACCTCACGCCCGATCAGGTGCTCGCGATCGCGGCGCGGGGGGCGCAGGCGGGCTGTCACGAGGCGCTGTTCACGCTGGGGGAAGAGCCCGAAGACCGATACGACGTCGCGGCCCAATGGCTGGCCGATCACGGCTACAGCTCCACCGTCGAGTACCTGGCCGCAATGTGCCGGCTCGTGACCGCGGAGACGGGATTGCTGGCGCACTCCAACGCCGGAGCCCTCGCACCGGATGCTCTGTCGCTGCTGCGGACGGTCAGCCCCGGTCAGGGCATGATGATCGAGTCGTTGAACCCGACGCTGATGGCCCACCGCGGTGCGCCCGACAAGACACCGGAACGCCGACTGGCCACGCTGGAAGCCGCGGGCGAACTCGCGATTCCCTTCACGACCGGGATCCTCGTCGGCATCGGAGAGTCCCCGCAGGACCGTGTCACGGCGCTGCGAGCCATCGCCGACCTGCACAGACGCTACGGGCACATTCAAGAAGTGATCGTGCAGAACTTCATGCCCAAACCGGACACCGTGATGCGCAACGAACCCGCCTGCCCGCAGGACGAGTTCCTCCGCACGATCGCGATGGCGCGGTTGATCCTGCCGTCGGATGTGCACCTGCAGGCACCCCCCAACCTGTCGGAAGACGTCGGTCCGCTGCTCGATGCGGGGATCGACGACTTCGGTGGTGTGTCCCCGGTGACGGTCGACCACGTCAACCCGGAACGGCCGTGGCCCGCGCTCGACTGGCTCCGCGAGGTGACCGAACGCCACGGCAAATTCCTCGCACCCCGCCTCACCGTGTACCCCGAGTTCGCGCGCCGCCCCGAACAATGGATCGACCCCGGTCTGCGCTTTGCGATCATGGACAGGTCGGACGCCGAGTCGCTCGGCCGCGACGACCCGGGCGCGATGTTCCCCGAGAGCCACGCCGACGCGAAGAACGTCGGCACCGGGGCGGAAGTCGTCCAGATCGGTCGACGCTCGACAGTGTGGAGCTCCGGCTCGGAGTTCGCGCCCACCGATCTGGTGCCGAGCCGCAGGCGAGGGTTCGGCGGCCCCGTCCGTGGCGTCCTCGACGGTATCGCCTCGGGGCAGGAACCGGGAGTGGACGAGATCGTCACCCTGTTCGGAGCTCGCGGGGGAGAGGTCGCCGAGGTCGCCGAGTTCGCCGATCACCTCCGCTCCAGGGCGGTCGGTGACGACGTGACATTCGTGCGGAACCGAAACATCAACTACACCAATGTCTGCACCTTCAAGTGCACCTTCTGTGGGTTCTCCAAGGGACCGTTGTCGCTGAACCTGCGCGGCAAGCCGTACCTGCTGACCCTTCAGGAAGTCGCCGGCCGTGTCCGGGAGGCGTGGGATCTCGGGTGCACCGAGGTCTGCCTGCAGGGCGGCATCCATCCGTCCTTCGACGGCGACTACTACATCGACGTCTGCCGCGCGGCGAAGGAAGCAGCGCCCGACATCCACGTGCACGGCTTCACGGCCCTCGAGGTCACCGAAGGGGCCAAGCGGCTCGGGGAGCCGCTCGAGAAGTACCTACAGCGATTGGTCGAGGCAGGACTGAAGTCGCTACCGGGCACCGCCGCGGAAATCCTCGACGACGACGTCCGGGCAATCCTCTGCCCGGACAAGATCGACACCGAGGAGTGGCTCGAATGTCACCGCGTCGCCCACTCGATGGGCCTGACGTCGAACGTGACGATGATGTTCGGATCCGTCGAGGAGCCCGTGCACTGGGCGCGCCACTTCCTTCGCACCCGAGAACTCCAGCGTGAGACCGGAGGATTCACCGAGTTCGTCGGTCTTCCGTTCGTACACATGGCGGCTCCAATCTACCTCAAGCGAGGTGCGCGCCGCGGTCCGACCTGGCGAGAAGTAGTGCTGGTCCACGCGATTGCGCGAATCGTCTACGACGGGCTGATCGACAACGTGCAGGCGTCGTGGGTCAAGCTCGGACTCGACGGCGTTCGTCAACTGCTCCAAGCCGGAGTGAACGACGTCGGCGGGACGTTGATGGACGAGAACATCAGCCGCGCCGCCGGCGCCGCCCACGGCCAGCAACTCGACGAGAGAGACCTGGACGCGGTGGTGCAGGGAATCGGCCGCCGACTGCGACGGCGCACGACCAACTACCTGACGCCTCCCACCCACCAGCTCGATCTGCACGGTGCGCCGACACACTCACCAGAGGTGATCCTCAGATGACACCAACAAGAACCACTTCCGCTCCCTCGAAGCCGATCCCCTATATCTACGACGACAGCGAACAGCTCGCCGGTGACGTCGCGTCGAGGTTGCTTTCGAACCTTGCCCAGGCGCAGAAAGAGCGCGCGTACGCGTCGCTGGTGCTCACCGGAGGACGAACCGGGACAGCGGTGCTCGAGAGACTACGCACCGCCCCGAATCGCGACATCGTCAACTGGCATCGAGTGAACTTCTTCTGGGGCGACGAGCGCTTCGTGGCCCGACACCACCCCGACCGTAACGAGAAGCAGGCGCGCGAGGCCCTACTGGACCACCTGCCCGTGGACCCGAGCCGTGTGCACGTCATGGCGCCCTGCGACGGCGGCTTCGGCAACGACGCCACCGCAGTGGCAAACGCCTACCAGGCGCTACTCTGCGCGTACGGTCGCCTGGACAGGACGCCTCTGTTCGACATCTGCCTCCTCGGGATGGGCGAGGAAGGTCACGTCGCCTCGATCTTCCCGGACTCACCGGCAGTGCTGGAGAAGCAGCGTGAAGTGGTGGCGGTGTACAACTGCCCGAAGCCGCCGAGCACCCGGATTTCGCTGACCCTGTGGGCGATTACGCGCTCCCGCGAAGTGTGGCTGATGACGACCGGCGACGCCAAGGCGTCTGCAGTCGCGACGCTGATGGAGGAGGGGGTGACGCCCCAACTGTTACCAGCAGCGGGGGCGCTGGGTTCGCACGCGACCCGGGTGTTCCTGGACGCGGCCGCAGCGAGCCTGCTGTCCAACTGCGCAGACCTCCGCGCCTCGGCGCGATAACTGACGATGTGAAAAGACCCACTCGAGAATCCGAGTCTTGTAATGACGAATCCGCATCGCATCGACCTGATAATTCCGGTCAAGTCACTCAACGAGGCGAAAACACGACTCCGCGGCGCGGCTGACGGCGGTACCGGAAAGATGAACGCGCACAAGAGGCTGGTCCTGGCGATCGTGCTCGACACGGTTTGCGCTGCGCTGCGGGCACAAGCGGTCGACTCTGTGCTCGTCGTCACGCCGGACCCGGTCGTGGCTCGCAGCGTCGAACGGCTCGGTGCACGCGTACTGGGAAACGAACCAGCCGGCGGACTGAACGCGGCATTGAACCACGGCGCGGCCCTGTTGGAGCGGGAACGCCCGGGCCGAGTGGTAGGGGCGTTGCCCGCGGATCTTCCGGCGCTTCGGCATCGCGAATTGTCCGCATTCATCTCGGCTGCCGACGGCAGGCGTGCGTTGTGCGCCGACCGGGATGGAAAGGGCACAACGTTGCTGCTCTCGGCGGCGGGTGAAGGACTGTTCCCAGCCTTCGGAATCGGTTCGGCGCTCGCCCACCAGGCGTCGGGTGCCATAGTTCTCGAGGGTGAATGGCCTTCGCTGAGGTCAGACGTGGACACCGCCTCCGACCTGCGCACGGTCGGGGGGTTGGGATTCGGCGCCCGCATGGCTGCTCTGGGGTCGGCGTCCGAGTTCGCGTTCTGGGACAAACACGAGGCTGCAATGATCGACTTTGCCCGCCGCTGGCAGCCCTTCGGTGGCGGAACCTCAGATGACATATTCAGTACCTTCGGCGTGCCTCCGCGACCGTACTTCACGTAATTGACCGCACTGTTGTCGTCGAGCGTGACTCCTGAGCTCGCGGAGAGCCAGCGGGTAAAACTATTGCGACAGGCGAAGTTGTGACTTGTAGAAGAGGATGGGAATATCCGAACTCCGCGATTGCAGAACCGATGAAGTCGGCCCCTCAGACTTCGGGCGCCTTGGACGCCCCCGACCACGGCTCCGTCAGTGGACTCCAGGTGTTTCCAGTGACAGGTCTGCCGGAGTTCCGGCCGGGAGACGACGTTGCCGAACAGATCGCTCACCAGGCGCCTTGGTTGGTTGACGACGACATCGTCGTGATTACGAGCAAGATCGTGTCCAAGGCAGAGGGACGAATCGTCGATGCGCCGACAGGAACTGAGGATCGTGAGGCGTTCCGGGCGCTTCTGGTCGAGCAGGAAGCCGTTCGTGTCGTTGCCCGCAAGGGGTCCACCGTCATCACCGAGAACCGTCTGGGGATCGTGCAGGCCGCTTCGGGAATCGATGGCTCCAACGTCTTCTCGCACGAATTGGCACTTTTACCGAAGAACCCCGATAAGAGCGCGCAGTCGATTCGGTCAGGGTTGCAGCATCTGCTCGGTGTCAGCGTGGCGGTGATCATCACGGACACGATGGGCCGCGCGTGGCGCCGGGGGCAAACCGACGCGGCGATCGGCAGCGCGGGCATCGCGGTTCTCCACGGCTACGCCGGTACCAGGGACGCGCAGGGCAACGTGCTGGAGGTAACCGAGGTGGCAGTGGCCGACGAACTCGCGGCCGCCGCCGATCTGGTGAAAGGCAAGGTGGCGGGAATCCCCGTCGCTGTTATTCGGGGACTGAAATCATCCGACGACGGGTCAGGTGCAACCGATCTGCTGCGTTCCGGCCACGAGGACTTGTTCTGGCTCGGCACCGCTGAGGCGCTGGCACAGGGCCGCGGTGAGGCTCAGTTGCTGCGGCATTCGGTTCGCGCTTTCAGCGGCAGGCCGGTTCACCCAGAGCTGATCACGCAGGCGGTCGCCGAATCCCTGACGGCACCAGCCCCGCACCACACACATCCCGTGCGATTTGTATGGCTGCGGTCGCACGAGGTACGCGCGAGACTCCTCGCCGCGATGCGCGAGCAGTGGCGGATCGATCTGACCGCCGACGGCTTGTCCCCGGAGCGGGTGGAGCGGCGAATCGCCCGTGGCAGCATTTTGTTCGACGCCCCGGAAGTCATCGTCCCGTTCTGTGTACCGGACGGTGCCCACGACTACCCGGACGCCCACCGTCGGTGCGCTGAGTCGACGATGTTCACCGTGGCCGTCGGCGCGGCGGTGCAAGGACTCCTGGTTTCCCTCGCCGCAAGGGAAGTGGGCAGTTGTTGGATCGGATCCACCATCTTTGCGCCGGAGATCGTTCGCACGGAATTGGGTCTGCCGTCGAACTGGAAGCCGCTCGGCGCCGTGGCGATCGGCTACCCCACCCGACCTCGGCATGTCCGTCCGCCCGCAGATGTGGCGGGGGCGCTCGTAGAATTGTGAGCTCGCACGAGCGTCTGCCCACCGGCAGCCCTTTGCAGTGTCCGTAACGCGCCGTCGCTCGGCCTCTTCAGGCCGGTGCCACAGCGAGACCGGCGACGCGGGTGAGCACGAGGGCACGGAATCGGTCGACATCCAGATCGACCGCCAGACGTGTACCCGGCGTGGCACTCCCTACGGCCGTGGTGAGAGAGCCCGACAGCGTGCACACCGTCTGTCCGCGACCGACACCGACACCGGTCTCGACTTCGACTGTCGCGGTCTGCAATCGAACGATCGCAGGGTCGACGATCGTTGCGATCACCAAGGCGTCGTGCATGGGCCAGCCGTCCGCCTGAATGTCGCCGTAGCCTCGGATCATCGTTGCGAGGAGTGACCCGGTATGTGACCGCGCCTCGAGTATTGCGAGCGCTGTCTCGTCCAGGGTCGAACGTCGCGTGACATCGAGTCCCAGCAGCCAGGTTTCGAGGTGCGAACATGCGAAGACACGTTGCGCTGCCTCGGGGTCGGACCAGATGTTGAATTCCGCAACCGGCGTGATGTTGCCCCGGCCGGTGCTCCCTCCCATGATCACCAGCTTGTCGATCCGGTCGATCAACTCGGGGTGCATGGCGACGAGCAGGGCGATGTTGGTCAACGGACCGATCGCCGCGATCGTCACGGACCGCGGTGCGGCCTCACGGAGCACCGACGCGAGGAGTCCGACGGCGTGTTCCTCGGACAACGATCGGGTCGGCGCAGGAAGTTCGACGCCGCCCAGCCCGTTCTCGCCGTGCGGTGACGGCTGGTTGTGCATCCCGATGCGAACGAGCGCGCGCGTTGCGCCTGCCGCGACCGGAACGTCTTCCCTCCCGAGTGCGCGCAGCAGCCGCAGCGCGTTGTCGGTCGCTTCCTCGACCGGAGCGTTTCCCGCGACCGTGGTGACGGCAAGCAGATCGACCTCTGGGCTCGTCACCGCCAGCGCCAGCGCCAGCGCATCGTCGATTCCTGGATCTGTATCGATGATCAATCGCACAGGCGCAGCCACTGTCGGTTCTCCTCAGGCTTCTCGGGGTCGGCAGAATGCGACCCGCATAGAAACGATACAATATAGTTTGGCGCTCTGCCGCAAAATCTGAATCGGCGCCTATGCACGAGATCCAAATGTCGTTGCTCTCGAAGTTACGCATCGTACTGCGCGTAACATAAACGTTTCCACTGCAAGAGGCGCCGCAAAGCATCCGAGAAGCTCAGATTGCTGGAGCCCGGAATGCGATCGGTCCGGTCGCCGCGCAGACGGGATTCGTGATCTTTCAAGACGTGCTGACAAAATCTTGTGGGGTCCGGCTGCGGGAGTTGTCTTGTGTCGAGATCCCAGGTCTGCCGGGGAACTGGCTTGCTCACAGCTGGGCCGTATTCCCCTACTACCGAGCGACGCAGTCTGCTCACCGCCGGCCGGTGCCAAGGTGGTCGAGTCGCAGCCAACAGGGCTGACGGCACCTTGCCTCACTTCGTAGGGAACCACGCCGTGACTACCCCACATGCCTTCCCTTTTGGAGCCCACTGCCAGCCCTCCGTCCGGCGAGTCCTCGATGACCTGCGCGCCCGCCTCACGCTGACCCGTCCGCCGCTGGGCGGGGGGATGGGGACTGGTCTTACGGCGTCCCGGCCAGCTATCTCCGTGGGCTGGGCGACTTCGGCAGGTCTCTCGAAGAGTCATGCGATGGCCGCCTTCATTGGTTTACGACACGCCGGTCAGATCCGATTCCGATTTAAAAATCATCTTCAAGAAGACTCAGTGTTGCGAAATGGGACACGAGTCACCTCATCCGTACTTCTAACCTTCCCAGGTGCGCAATCCGTGTGCATGTTCGGAACCGTTTCTTTCCCCCGCTCGAGGAGTGACCATGGCCTTGTTTGCTGTGATCTGGTCGTATACCACCGATGCCTCTGTCAAAGAGGCTGCGCATGCCGAACACCTGATTTTCGTCAAGGATGCCGCTGCCCGAGGCATGCTGCAGGAGGCCGGCGCCTGGGCCGACGGCGCCGGAGCCCTACTGGTATTCCAAGCGGCCGGCGAAGACGCTTTGCGTTCCTTGCTTGCGGAGGATCCTTACGTCAAGCAGGGTGTGGTCGTAGAGCAGCGCATTTACCAATGGAATCCAGTCATAGGCCCTCTCGTCGGCATCTAATGACAATGCGGCCCGCTCAGTCCCTGGTGGCTCGTTGTCGAGGTATCTTCACGGTTTTCCTTCGGTAAGTACTTGGTTGGCGGTGTTGGTCTAGACGAACGGCGCACAGCGGGTGCTCCATCCGTTGATGAAGGCGCGGATCTCGGTGTTCAGCTCCGTGACGGAGCCGCAAAGTCCGCGGTGGATGGCCTGCCGTTCTTATTCCGAACCAACACCTCCACAAGCCTCATCCATGATGCCGGGGCGGGGGTGAGATGCCATGAATACGAAGACTTTCGGCCGGCCACGCCCGGACTTCGGACTTCTCGTGGGTGGCGTAGTTGTCCGTCACCAGATGCAGCTTTCGCTCCGGCCGGGCGCCGGCGATGTGTTTGAGGAAGACGAGGAAACCTGACGGTGATGTCGCGGGCTGCGCAGCTCGGTGACCGTGCCGGTGGTGATGTCCGGGGCGGAGAACAGGGTGAAGGTGCGGTGTCGGGCGTAGTCGTGAGTGTGCTTCCCGCCCGAGCCGATCCGCATCGACAGCGTCGGTGTGGTCCGATCCAGGGCCTGAATCTGCGATATGTGGTCCACACAAGCACGATTGCGTTCAACTGCGAACAGTGAGTTTCAAGCCGCGGCAGTAAAGTTACCTCATACTTCTATGACGGTTGATCTCTCAACCTACGCTCCCGACTTGTGCTGTAGCTCCAGCGAAGGTGACCGCTGCCAACCCGCACCCTTCCCGCTTGACAAACGACGTCGGAACTGCGGTGACGGGCATGCCTGCATGTGAAGTCCAGACTTCGAAGTCTTTGCGGTCAAGGCAGATTGGCGCGAGTGCGTCCCCAAGAATATGTTACGCAAGGTTGTAAGGGGAGCGCGGGTATGCCGTCAGGATCGACCATCTACGCCGCCCATCACCTCGATCCCGCTAGGTTTTGTCGTGCATTTTCCCGCTCGACACAAGCCCGAACCTTCTTATATAAGTAAACTATTCCCCTATTGCGTTTTTAGGGTTTGGGTGTCATGCTTGCCCTGCGAGGTGTTCCAGGTCACTTTGGGTAGTCGTTTCTGAAGTGGGTTGCAAGGTGGCCGGACCGTCGGACGGCCCGCTGGCCATCGCCATCGCAGCGATTCGATTCCCTACGCCGCAGTAGATTTGCGAACAGGGAGCGGATGTCGTGAAGGTCGAGTCGCTGGGTGGGCGATGTCAGTCCGGGGTGCCGGCCAAAAGCGTCAGGCAGCAGCGAGTCTGATGCCTGTAAGTCTTCAAAACGCGCTGAGTGCAAGACTTTTGAGGACCAGAGAGCGAATTTCCCAATTCCTCTCGACTACAGAACTGCCGAGAAAGGTTTTCGTACTGGCACGCCTGCCGCACAGCGCGGACGACTGATCAGGCAAGTCAACTCCGCGCCGGGTGGTGAACTTCCAAACCAATTCTGCGCCTACACAGATCGGGGAACAAAGATGTCCATAAACGTGGACCACCCAGTATTGTCGTCGTCGATCGCCGACGGGAGAACGTTGTATATCGCAGGTCGATGGAGTGCTGCCACCGACACTTTCGAGCGGGTAGATCCCTCCGATCTCCGCCGCGTGACGGGAATCTACGCTTCGGCGACTCCCGGCAATGTCGAGAGTGCGTATGCGGCCGCCGCCGGTGCTCAACCAGCGTGGTCCGAGACGACAGCGATTCAGCGGTCGGACTTTCTTCGTTCTGCCGCTGACCTTTTGGAAAGCCGCGTTCACGAAGCTGCGCTGACGATCACCGCGGACATGGGGAAGGCGATCCGCGACGCACGCGCCGAGGTCCTGCGAAGTGTCGCCATTCTCCGCTACTACGCCGGTGAGATCCTGCAGCCCAGTGGAGAGACATACCCCAGTGCTGATTCACACACGATGCTGATGACGGTGGAGGAGCCGCTCGGCGTCGTTTGTGCAATCACACCGTGGAACTTCCCCTTCGCGCTTCCGGCATGGAAAATCGCGGCGGCAATAGGTTTCGGGAACGCAGTTGTGTGGAAGCCCGCCGAACCGGCCTGCGGATCCGCAGTGTTCCTGACGCGGATCCTCGCAGAAGCCGGGTTGCCCGCGGGTGTCCTCAATCTGGTGACAGGCAGCGGTAGAACGCTTTCGGCGGCACTCACCGGGAACGCGCGACTCGCAGCCTTGACATTCACCGGTTCGGGTGCAGTCGGGTCGCGACTACGTCAGGCCGTCGCCGATCGCAACGTCAAGGTCCAGCTCGAGCTGGGCGGCAAGAACCCGTCCATTGTTCTCGCCGACGCCGATGTCGAGGATGCAGCGCTACAGATCGTGAAGAGCGCGATGCTCCACACCGGACAACGCTGCACAGCGACGAGCCGGGTCTACGTCGACCGCACCGTCGCTCCCAGACTACGAGAACTGCTGGTGAAGCACGCTGACGCGCTCGTCGTCGGTGATCCGTACGACGAAGCCACCGACATCGGGCCCCTTGCCTCGGTGGAGCAACGTGACACGGTGGCCGGATACCTGCGACTCGCCCGCGACGAAAACGCCGAGTTCCTTACGGGGAGGGAGTTCGATTCCGACACTTGCTATATCGCACCAACAGTCCTGGCCGGAGTGTCGGAGGCGAGCAGGCTCGTCAGGGACGAGATCTTCGGGCCAGTCGTGACCGTGCAGGAGGTCGATGGATTCGACGGTGCGCTGAAGGCCGCAAACGACACGGACTACGGCCTGTCCTCCGGAGTGTTCACCAGAGACATCGCGACGGCGATGACCTTCATCCGGCGCACACAATCGGGGTTGGTGCACGTCAATCGCGAGACGAGCAGTGTCGAGCCGCATGTGCCGTTCGGTGGCCTCAAAGGCTCGAGCAGCATGAGCAGAGAACAGGGCAAGGCCGCACGTACTTTCTTCACAACCACCAAGACTGCGTATGTCCGCTGGACCTAGAAGCTGCACCGGACGAGCTTCCGCATTCAGCGACTCACAGTCTGCGACACAGAGCGCAATCGACAAACCCCCAAGTAGCCCTCGGCGTCAAGAGGAGACCAACATGAGCGCTGCCGCACCAGCCGTGACCGAAGTACTCGACGTTCTCGTTGTGGGAGCCGGATTCGCCGGGCTGTACCAGCTCGAAAATCTGCGGAGTCGAGGCTATTCGGTGAAAGTAGTCGAGGCGGGTGAGGGTCTGGGCGGAATCTGGCACTGGAACCGCTACCCGGGTGCCCGAGTGGACAGCGAAGGTCCCATCTACCAGTTCACGCGCCCCGACCTATGGGATGAATTCGCGTTCTCCGAGCTCTACCCCGGAGGTGACGAACTGCGCCGCTACTTCAAGTACGTCGACGCGAAGCTCGATCTGAGCAAGGACATCTACTACAACACTCGGGTCGCTTCCGCCGAGTTCGACGATTCGGCGAACACCTGGACCGTGACCGCGGAGAACGGAAGCACTTTCGTCTGCAAGTACTTCGTTCTGTGCACCGGATTCGCGGCAAAGCCGATCTTCCCGAAGCTCCCGGGAATGGACAGCTTCGCAGGGATCAACCACCACACCGGTTTGTGGCCTGAAGGCGGAATCGATTTCGCAGGAAAGCGAATCGCCTCATCGGTACCGGCGCCAGCGGTGTGCAGGTCGCTCAGGAGGCGTCGAAGGAAGCCGCACAGCTGACCATCTTCCAGCGCACCCCCGTTCAGGCGCTCCCGATGCGACAGCGCCAGCTCACCGACGAGGAAAACGCGAAGATCAAGTCCGATCTGGCGGACAGATTCAGTCGTCGTGCGGCGTCATTCTCCGGCTTCGACTTCGACTTCATACCCAAATCAGCCCTCGAGGTGAGCGACGAGGAGCGAACCACCACTTATGAGCGACTGTGGGAGTACGGTTTCGAGTTCTGGCTCGGAACGTACCAAGACGTCTTCGTCGACGATGACGCAAACGACACGGCCTACGAGTTCTGGCGTGACCGGACGCGTGCCCGGATCAAGGACCCGGTCATCGCCGAGAAGCTGGCGCCGATGACGAAGGCGTACCCCTTCGGCGTGAAGCGCCCCTCGCTGGAGCAGACGTACTACGACATCTTCAACCAGGACAACGTGCGTCTCGTCGATCTGCACGAGGACCCGATCGAGACGATCACGCCCACCGGACTGAAGACCACATCGGAAGAGCACGAGTTCGACATCATCGTCTATGCAACGGGCTTCGATGCCGTCACCGGTGGCCTGACCGCCATCGACATTCGCGGCACCGACGGTACGTTGCTCAGGGACAAGTGGTCGAACGGTGTGCGGGCAAACCTCGGGGTCGCAACGGCAGGATTCCCCAACCTGCTGTTCCTCTACGGACCACTGAGCCCGTCGGGCTTCTGCAACGGGCCAAGCTGCGCCGAGATCCAAGGTGACCTCATCGTCGACACCATCGACTACATGCGGGACAACGGATTGAACCGTATCGAGTCCGAGGCGGACGCGGATGCTGCCTGGTCCGATCACGTCGCCGAGCTGACGACCGAGGCGCTCTACGACAAAGCCGACTCCTGGTACATGGGTGCCAACGTCCCGGGTAAGCCGCGGCAGTTGCTGAACTACCCCGGTGGTCTTCCCCTCTACCTGGCCAAGTGGGACGAGATCGTGTGTGCGGGATACAAGGGCTTCACGCTTTCCTGAACAGTCAATTTGCCTCCCTCGAGTAGTGATGAAAGTGAGCAACACGTGTCCGTGAGCAAAGAATCCCTGTTCCTCAACGACCTGTACGCTTCGTGGCTTACCCGGTCCGAAGGAATGGACCTCGCCAGTCAGCGAGATATGTTCGAAGAGTGGCATCTTCCGACCATCGAACCCATCGACGTCACCTATGAGGAAGTGACAGCCAACGGTGTGCCGGCAACGTGGGCGAAGCCTTTGGGGGCCGCCGAGGACCGCGTGATCGTCTTTACCCACGGTGGCGGGTTCGTGACAGGTTCACGGTTCTCACACCGCAAGCTCGCGGCACACCTCGCCAAACTGGCGGGTGTTCACGCCCTGATCGTGGACTATCGGCTCGCGCCGGAGCACAAGCACCCGGCCCAACTCGAAGACTGCATGGCCGTCCACAAGTGGCTCCGCACGCAAGGTTACAAGGCGGAGTACACGGCGACTGTCGGCGACTCGGCGGGTGCCAACCTCGCGATCTCGACAGCGTTCGAACTCGCGAGCTCGGAACTTCCCACTCCTGCTGCCGTCGTCACGCTTTCGCCGTGGCTGGATATGGAGATCAAGGGGTTGACGGTCGAATCGAACGACGCGGTCGACGTATTGGCCAAGAGGGCGGTTCTGGAAATGATGCGGGAGATGTTTCTCTCAGAACCCGCAGATGCAACGGACCCGCGGGCGAACCCACTGCTCAACGACTTCACCGATTTCCCTCCGGTGTACGTATCGGTCGGAGGCTATGAGACGCTGCTGGACGACTCACGTCGGTTGGCCGAATTGATCGAGAAGGTGAGTGGCGAGGTCGTGCTCGACGTGGTCGATGAGCAACAGCATGTATTTCACTTCAACGCGGGGCGGGCACCCGAGGCGGATCAAGCGTTGAGCCGGATTGCCCAGTGGCTGCGACTCGAGTTGGGCCTCGCCTGAAGTCCGCCCGCGCCGTGTGCGTATGAACGCGAAGGTTCTCGGCGGCAAGAGGTGAAGGTGTTCGTCGGCGGCGGTCTACACGGGTCTGGACCGCCGCCGACGAGTTCGTTCGCGTGCCGGTCGGGTACCAGTCGAACGATCGATCCGCAGTGAAGTTAGGGGAGATACACCCATGGATAGTCCAGTCCTCGTCCAACGCGACGGGTTCATCGAGACATGGACGATTAATCGACCGGCGCAGAGCAATCCTATTTCCGGGATGGAGGTGGTCGACGCATTGGTCGCCTGCGTCGAGGCGGTCAATGCCGACTACGGTGTGCGAGCTGTCATCGTCACCGGTGCCGGTTCGACGTTTTCCGCCGGCGGCAATGTCAAGGACATGGCGAATCGTCGCGGATTGTTCGGGGGGAAGCCTCACGAACAGCGGGATGGCTACAGAGCTGGGATACAACGGATTCCGCGAATCATGTACAACTGCGACGTACCTCTCATCGCAGCAGTGAACGGTCCTGCAATCGGTGCCGGATGCGACCTCGCCCTCATGTGCGACCTTCGCATTGCCAGCGGAAAGGCCTTCTTTGCAGAGAGCTTCGTCAAGCTGGGAATCATCCCGGGTGACGGTGGCGCGTGGCTGCTGCCCAAGGCCGTCGGGATGGCGCGGGCGGCAGAGATGATCTTGACGGGCGACCGCGTCGACGCGGTCAAGGCACTCGAGTGGGGATTGGTCTCCAGTGTCGTTGCGCCGGACAAGCTGCTCGACGAAGCTCGCGCGCTCGCCGGCCGGGTGGCCGCCAATCCGCCACACTCGGTACGGATGGCCAAGAGGCTCCTCCGCGAGGGACAGCATCAAAGCCTCGACAGTCTCCTCGAATTGTCCGCTGCCATGCAGGCGCTGGTTCAGCAGACGACCGATCACACGGAGGCAGTCAACGCCTTCATGGAGAAGAGAACTGCCGCCTTCACCGGCGAGTGACGTGCCCGAGAAACCGAAGAACTCCGTGGATGCGAATTGGATGCTTCCACGGAGTTCTTCTTTCAGGTCTGCTCGCGAAACTGGTGCCCCTTCTGGTGGCGCCTGGGCACTTCAGCGGGTGATGAGGCCCCAGATATTCTCGCAACCTGCTTCGAGAGCGGCGGTAGTCAAGGTGTCGTCCCAGTAGTGGACGGATCCGAATTCCGAGCGCCACGCCAGGGCGGGTTGGGTGAATTCGTGCAGCCTGTGCTCGCGGGTGGTGCCGATCGCACCGTGCACCTGGTGGGCGTTACGGACGACGACCGATGCCGCGTGTCCAGCACATGACCGGGCGACGGCAATGAGGAGTTCGAGGTTCTCACTCGACCACTGCGTGCGGACCGCTTCCGTCAGTGCTGCTTCGGTCGCTGTTCGGGCGAGGGAAGCTTCCGCTGCCATGTCAGCCACCAGGTTCTGAACGGCTTGAAATCTGGCCAGTGGGCGTCCGAATTGCACTCGCTCGGTGGTGTGGGCGACGGAGAGATCGAGGATGCGGTCGAGGGCGGCACACACCTGCAGCGCTCGGATGAGGGCGCCCCGCAGAAAGAGTTGTCGGATCACCGAGTCCGACACTGGGGTGCCCGACAATGCGATCGTGTCGGCGGAAACGACGTCGCGGGGTTCGTCGGCGAGGTTGGACCCGGAGGTGATGTCGAAGAAGGTTGACTCGAGGTCGGCGACGACGTACGTGTCGTTCTTCCGCCAGACCGTGACGATCTTGTCTGCCTGGGACGCCCACGGCACGCCGCGGGCGACGCCTTTCTCGTCGAGTACGCATGCGGTGAGGCGCGCATCGTCCATCGGTAGGCCGGCCTCTTCGAGGAGCCAACTGGCGAGCAGGTCGTGTTCGGCGAGAGGAACCCGGACCCCGTGCGATGCCGCGGCGCGCACGAGTTCCGCGGCCTCGTACCAGCCTGCGCCGCTGCCGCCGGTCTCTTCGCGGCCGGTCAGCCGGACAAGACCCAGTTCGTCGAGTTGTGCCCACAGGGTGGGATCGCACGTGGCCATACCGTTCTCGGGCCCGTTCCGTTCCCGGTGAGCGGAAAAGACCGCGGACATCATGTCGGTGAGGTCCGCGTCGACCGTGGTTGGTGCGTGCATCAGCGCATCCCCAATCCCCGCGCGATCACGCCGCGCAGAACTTCGTTGGTGCCGCCCCGCAGAGTAAATCCCGGGCGTTGGACGATGGCGTCCTCGAGCATCGAGGCGTAACGAGTAGGCGAATATTCATCGGTGAGGAGGTCGGCGAAGTCGGCTATGTCGCCTTCGGTGGACGTCCCGAGGACCTTGACCACGGCTGCGGCGGTGTCGGCGGGCTCGTGGCGCTCGAGTGCGCCCGCCACTGCGGTCGACATCTGGTGCAGACCGGCGATCCGTCCGAAATACCGGCCCAGATTCGAATGCCGCGGCAAGGTTCCCTGCTTCATCTGTTCGGCGGTCTTCGCGAGCAGGACGAACGTCGACAGGAATCGCTCCGGGCCGCTGCGTTCGAAGCTGAGTTCCGAGGTGACCTGTTGCCACCCGTTGTCGATGGTGCCGAAGACCATCTCGTCCTCGACGAGGACCTCGTCGAGGAGGACCTCGTTGAAGTGGTGCTGCCCGTTCATCGACACGATCGGCCGGATGTCGACCCCGGGGGCGTGCAGATCGACGATGAACTGGCTGAGGCCATCGTGTCGATGTGCCGGATCGAGTTGGGCGGTGCGGGCAAGGCAGATGAACGCGTCAGCGCGATGAGCACCGGAGGTCCAGACCTTGACTCCGGTAATGGACCACCCTCCGGCCACGCGGGTGGCCTTTGTGCGCACACTGGCCAAATCGGACCCGGAATCCGGCTCGCTCATACCGATACCGAAATAGCATTCTCCGCGCGTGATCGCCGGCAAGAATTTGTGCTTCTGGACTTCGGTGCCGTACTTCAGCAGCGACGGGACGATCTGCCGGTCGGCGATCCAGTGGGCGGCGACGGGGGCGCCAGCGGCGAGCAACTCTTCGGTGACGACGAACCGTTCGAGGTGGCGGCGGCCGTGGCCGCCGTACTCGGCCGGCACGGTCATGCCGAGCCATCCGCGGGCGGCCAATGCACGTGTGAAGTCTTCGTCCCAGCCGGTCAACCAGGAGTCGACCTGTCGGCCGATCTTGCCTTCACTGAGTTGCTCGGCAAGAAACTCACGGACTTCGGTCCGCAAGTCGTCCATGGCGTGTGGGTCACTGGAGACCGGGGGCACCAGTCTGAGGTTGGTCATGATGGTTCTTCCATTCAGGAGGAGGTGGCCTGAGGCGACGTCGCCGTCACGACGGATGCATCGGCCAGCGCATGGACGCGGTCGGCGGAGTAACCGAGATCTTCGAGGATCGTGAAGGTGTCCTCACCGAGCAGGGGAGGGTGTCGGCTGAACGAAATCGGTGTGCGCGACATCGCGAACGGAGTGCGGGTGGCGTAATACTCGCCTTCGGTGGGGTGTTCACGCTTGGTGATCAATCCCTGGTCCAGGACGTAGGCGTTCTCGTGTGCGTGGGCGAGATCGAGTAGGTCGGACGCGGGAATTCCCTGTGTCTGACACAAGTCCAACCATTCCCGCGTGGTCCGGCTCGGGACGGCCTCACGGATCGCCGAGAGAAGTTCGCCCATGTGGGTGTGGCGGTCGTTCACTGAGGCGTAGCGGGGGTTGTTCACCAGATCGGCGCAGCCGGCGATGACGATGTAGAGCCCGACGACCTTGTCGGCGATGACGTATGGGGCATAACGACTCTTTCGCTGTGACAGGAAGCACTTCAAGGACTATGTCAGCCGGAGCAGTTTTCCGCAATAAAAGAGTTGATTACAGATATAAGTAATATAGAGTGGTGGTGACCGCTCGGATGGAGCAGTGCCCGTAGGGAGAATGTGCCGTGACGCAACCAGAGGACGCCCTCAATGTTCGAGGCCGCAGTCGCCATCGAACCGTGGACCGCATTGCTGCGATTCTCGAGCTCGTAGCCCGATCCCGCACCGGACTCACCTTGAGTGGGATGGCCAAAGAGCTCGACGCGCCGATCAGTTCGACGCAAGGTCTCGTCAACGGCCTCGTTGCGACGGGTTATCTCGAGGAGCACGAGCGACGGTACTCGCTCGGCAGTGCCCCGTATCTACTCAACCGCCTCGCTGGGCGGCAGCCCGTCTCGACGGTCACGCACGCCGACCTCGAAGACGTCCACGCGAGTTCCGGCTTGACGACCGTGCTGTCGATCGCCGTCGGTCCGAACATCTTCTACGTCGACTACTGCTCTTCCGACCCACGGTTCGCGTACCTCGCCGAGAACTACGTGAGGCGATCGCTCATCCGTACCTCCGGCGGCTGGATACTGCTTGCCGGGATGGAGAAGCGTGACCTCTGGGCGTACATCCAGACTCTGCCCGACGAGGATCGCGACACTGTCGAGCGGTTCTTCGCTGCCCTACCGGAGATCGAACAGACCGGAATCTGCGCCTCCCCCAACGAGTCGACCGACGGCGACGGTGTCTCGGTCGCGGTTCGTGAGAACGGCAAGACCGTCGCCGCCGTCGGTGTCATCGCACCACACACCGTGATCACGAAGGAGCGCGACAGGCTGGTCGCGCTCTTGGAGCAAGGTGCCCGGAGTTGGTCCGATCGCAGCGTACGGCCGTAATGCAGCCGACCCGGGGCACCGTGGTCAGCCGGCGAACTGCTTGCCGAGGAATTCGACGACGGCACCGTGCAGTTCAGCGCTGCGCGGAATGGCACCGGTCATCCAGTACACGGCATGGACAAGGCCTTCATACAGTTCGACCTGCACGGGGACGCCCTGGTCGGCCAACCTCCGGCCGTAGTCCACGCCCTCGTCCCGAGTGACCTCGTATTCGTTGAGCAACAGCAGAGTGGAGGGAAGCCCCGACAGATCCGCGGCCTTGGCCGGGGAGGCGTACGGATTCTCGGCGTCTTCCGGGGTGGCCAGGTACTGCTCCCAGAACCAGTCGATGGCTGCCGTGGTGACCAAGTACCCCTCGGCGTTCTCCTCGCGCGACGGGAATCGTGCCGTGCCGTCGATGACCGGATAGATCAATACCTGAGCGCGCAGTGCCGGGGCGCCGGTGTCGCGTGCCCGGAGGGCTGTGACCGCGGCCAGGTTGCCTCCGGCGCTGTCACCCATGACGGCTACGCGCGTGCCGTCGCCACCGAAGTCGGCTGCGTGCTCGACGACCCAGTTCAGTCCGGCGAACGCATCTTCGGGTGCGGCAGGAAACTTGTGCTCGGGAGCCAGCCGGTAACTCAGTGCAGCCACGACGACTTTCGCATCGGCGGCGAGCGCGCGACATGGCTGCTCGGTGACGTCGAGGCTGCCGGCGACCCAGCCACCGCCGTGGATGTACACCACGATCGGCAGAGGTGTTTCGGACTCCGGGATGTAGAGACGCACTGCCTGGTCGCCACCGGGGCCGGGGTAGACCGTGTTGACGACACGAGCGACGTCCGCCTTCGGTGCCTGGAGGCCGCTGAAGGACTCGACGACCTCACGGACTTCAGCAATGCTCATCTGCTCGAACGACTTCAGTCCCTGCTCGTTCAAAGTGTCTATCAAATTCTTGACCGCAGGATCGAGTGCCATGGTGTTCTCCTTCATGTCATGAGCAAGTCTGTTCAGTCGGCAGGTGGAGCCACACTATGGGTGCGTTCGGCGCGGGGAGTGTCCGAAAATCACACACGCATCCGCGCCCCCGGTGTCACAGGCGTGTGTTTCACAATCGGACACGCCGACGCCCTGCGGTTCTAGTTTGATTCGGAGTGATCAACAGACGGCTGGAATTTCAGCGTCGCCGACAGAGAGGAACGGCAGTGAACGCGATTGCAGCGATCGAAGGAAGCGGTGACCATCGGATCCTGGTGTTGCACGGCTGGGCGCTGGACAGCAGCGTATGGCTCACCGCCCGAGCCCGGACGAATCAGTCCCGCTTCACCTACGCGTACCTCGACTTTCCGGGATACGGGGTCAACCGGCCCGAAGCACCGGCCGACGGAATCGACGGGATGGCCGCGGTCGCCCTCGACGCCGCCGATCAGCTCGGGTGGTCGACCTTTTCCGTTCTCGGACATTCGATGGGGGGCACCACAGCGCTTCGGGTAGCGACCCTCGCACCTGAACGCGTGACCTCGGTCGTCGCACTGACGCCCGTCTCCCCGGCAGGTACCCCTCTCGACGAAGCGACCTACGGTTCCTTCGCCGGGGCCTGGGCAGACCCGGGTGCAGCCATCCGTGGCGCACTGGCACCACACATCGACGAGACAGATCTGAAGAACCTCGTCGACCGCAACCGCTCGACGATGGACCAGGCAACCTGGGAGTCCTACCTGAAGAACTGGACCAGTCCCGACTTCCTCGACCGGATGGGCACCTACGAAGGGCCTACCACCCTGATCGTGGGTGAGAGCGACCCGTTCGTCACCGCCGAGTACCTCGGGGACACGTTGGCGGCCTTGAAGAACGGGAACCTGAAGACCGTTCGGGGCAAAGCCGGGCACTACCCCATGGTGGAGAACGCTCCGGAGACGGTGGCGTTGTCGGAGCAATCTCTGTACTGATCTGACCGGGAACGCAATCCGGGTTCCGACCATGCCACGTTCGAATCACGAATCCAGGGAGGATTCTCACCATGTTGAATCACGTTGTGACATTCAAATGGAAGCAGGACATCAGTGACGAGCACATTGAGTCCTTTCACGAAGCTCTGAGCGCAGTCTCGGAGAAGATTCCGGAGGTCGTGGAATACCGTTACGGAAGGGATCTGGCCCTCAAGCCCGGCAGCGGCGACTACGCAATCTCCGCGACCTTCGAAGACGTTCCCGACTTTCGCACATACCTGGCACATCCCGATCATGTGCGCCTCGTCCAGGAATTCATCTCGGTGATGGCCGAATCGTATTCGTCCGTTCAGATCGAATTCGCCTCGCGATAGGCGCGACCGGACCGTCCTTCGTCGAACGACGGTCCGGTCGACAGTGTCGCTCGTTTCCGAAAGTTGTGATCCAGTGGTGAGTGTCGAACACACCGGGCAGGCCCCGTCACGTGGTGCCCTGAGCCGTCCCGTCTCGGTGCGTGACGACGCGGCTGCGTGGGTGGAGGCGTGGCCGGATGCCCGAATACTTCGCGTGAACGGTCGCGGTCAGGTCCGGCTTGTCGACAGACAACTGATGCTGGAACCGGCCGCCGACCTCTACTCCGAGCCTCCCGCGCGCGCCGTGCTGCTCGGCGTCTGTGGCACGGTTCACGAGTGGGCGGTGCGGGACGAGTTCCTCGCTGACAATTCCTCTGCGGGAACCAAGGTCGAACTCGGTGACCTGCGCTCACACGGAGCACTCCTCGATGCTGCTGACGCCGACCGGTATGTCACAGCGTTGGCATTGCTGACGTGGCAGGACGACGCCCATTTCTGCGCGCGGGATGGGGCGCCGACAACGATCACCTCGGGTGGTTGGATGCGCGTGTGCACGGCGTGCGGCCGGGAGGAATATCCGCGTACCGATCCCGCGATCATTTGTCTGGTGCACGACGGGGCAGAACGAGTACTGCTGGCGCGTCAGGCGAACTGGCCGGCACGGAACTTCTCGACGCTGGCGGGCTTCGTCGAGGCGGGCGAGTCTCTGGAAAGCTGTGTGGCACGGGAAGTTGCGGAGGAGGTCGGTCTCGTCGTCTCCGACGTGGTCTACGTCGGAAGTCAGCCCTGGCCCTTCCCGCGCTCCCTCATGCTCGGATTCCATGCCACGGCCGATCCCCGAGACGAGCTCGTCTTCATGGATGGCGAGATCGGCGAAGCTCTCTGGTGCACCCGCGCGGAGGTACGGGAGGCTCTGGCTGCAGGGGATTGGACGAGCTCGGCGGATGCGCACGTGTTGTTGCCCGGCGCAGTCTCGATTGCGAGGCGCATGCTCGAGACCTGGGCGCGAGCCGGTGATTGACACTCTGTCTCGATCGGCACGGTCCCCTCATCGACTGGCACTACTGCGGAAGGAACCGGCTTCCGTCGATTCCCAGGGCACGCATTTTGCGGTAGAGGGTGGAGCGAGCTACCCCCAGGCGTTGCGCAGCCAGAAGTTTGTTGCCGTCGGTCTCGACGAGTGCCCTGAGCAACGCGTCACGCTCCGCCAACTCGAGTGAGGTCGAGGCATTTCGGCGACGTAGATCACCGTCGCGGTATCCGTCGGGCAGATGCTGCACTCCGATGTCGGAGCCCATCGACCGCAGGAGCGAGGACGCCAGAACCGATTCGAGCTCTCTGACATTTCCAGGCCAGTCCCGCGCGACCAGCAGTTGCAAAGCAGTGGGTTGCAGTCGCAGGCCGTTGCGGTCCGGGGAGTGCTTACGTAGTAAGGCGACACTGATGTCGGCGATATCTTCGGACCGAAGTCGCAGTGGATCGATCTCTATGCGGCGCATGAAGTGATCGCACAGTCGTCCGGCGGGGCCTTGACGGACCCCCTCGCCGGCGGTGGCAATGATGTGAGCGCGATTGTCGACGGCCTCGCTGAGGATCGCGCAGACGTTGGAGACCAGTTGTTCCGGCAGGAGATCGAGATGCCGGATGATGAGGGCTCCGTCGACCTTGTTCCAATTGACCAGTCCGGCAATCCACGCGACGGGGTCGACGGAGGCGGTACCAGCGTCGAACACGGTGAAATGGCCGTCCGCATCCTGCATCCGATGGAGGGCGCTCGCGGCAAAGAACTTGCCGGCGCCGGGTTCTCCGGTGACGAGCACAGGTGCGTCGATCGCGGCGAGTCGCTCGAGTTCGGTCTGCAGTCGCTTCGTCGACAAACTGCGGCCGGGAATCTTGACAATCTCCGTGCGTCTTTCGACGGAGGAGGCCGACGCCAATTGACGGGCGGGCGACTTCTTCGTATCGCGGGGATGTGGCCGCATCTCGATGACGATGCCCGCCGGCGTTCGGGAGTCTCCGACTCTACGTGCAGTTGCGGAAACCGTGACGTTGTCGGCGAGTCTGACTTCCCCGATGAACTCGTCGCGGCCGGACAGCATTCGGCATGCCCAATCCCACAAGAGCGCCTGGTCGGACGTGTCGATGATCTGCGCGGCCATCGGAGTGGTCATGATGACATCTTGATTCAAGGACACCACTGCAGAGGAGCCGCGTCGAGAGGCCTGCAGGAAGGACTGGAGAAGCAGTTGCTCGCGATCGGAGGACTCGGCGTAGAGGCGCGACTGAATTTCGCGAACGGCTGATTGCGCCAGGGCACCCATCAGCGCGTTGGAGTCCGACAGGTTGGAGGTGATGTCGAGGATCCCCTCCACTGTGCGGGTGATCGGATGGATGATAGGAACACCGACGCACGCCAGGCTCTGCAGCGCCTCACGGAAGTGCTCACCACCGCTGACTTGGAACGGTCGTCGCTCCTCCAACGCGGTGCCGATCCCGTTGGTGCCGGTGTCCTCCTCGGCATAGCGGAAACCGGGTGCCACGTAGGCGCGGTCCAAACGCGCTCGCAACCCCGCGTCGCCCGCCCTGCGGTCGACGATCTGAGCGGCGGAATCGGCCAGCAGGATGGTCGCGGGCGCGTCCTGCAGGTGTAGGACGAGGTTGTCGATCACGGGATCGGCGGCTCTCCTCAACCGGCTGTCACGATCCACGTCCGGCGTATAGGGAAGGTCGCCATCGCCGGACGAGACGCCGATAACTTCACACCGCCGCCATGACGCCTCGATCTCGGGTCGGAGGGCGCTCAACTCCTGGCTCTCTCGTGATGGCGCTGATATCCAGAATCGTTCACGTTCATTCAATGGCTCGCGGCCCGCCTTGTCGATACTCATAGCCACCTTACATCACTGGTCAGGGGATTTTCCGAGCTGACCCTCCTTTCAATGTAACCTGGCTCACATCTTCGGGTGTGTCCCGTTTTGCTACAGTCCGCTCGTTGTACCGGACCTGGTGGGGATGACTGCAACGTTGTGGTCGCGCCCATCGGAGGCTGTGCTCGCCTGGTCTGTCGATGCGGGCTGACCTGTGATTTCCCGATGCTGTCGTCTGATGTCGGCTTTGTCGATCTTGCCCATTGCAGTCTTGGGGATCTCATCGACTCTCACGAAACGATCGGGCAGCCAGAATCGGGGGAGTGTTGTCGCCAGGAACGTCCGGAGCTCCTCGTCGGTCACGTCGGCGTCCAGCCGGAGCCACGCGAGGGGGCGTTCCTGCCATGTGTCGTCCGGTATGGCGATGACGGCGGCCTCCGAGACAGCAGGATGAAGCATGAGCGCATTCTCGAGGTCTACCGAGGAGATCCACTCCCCACCGCTCTTGACGAGGTCCTTTTCGCGGTCTTTGATCTGCAGGCCGGCATCTGGGTGAACGGTCGCCACATCGCCGGTGCGGAGCCAGCCGTCTCGAAAGCTGTCCGGCGTTCGTGGATCGTCCAGGTATTCCCGGGCGACCCACGGCGAACGTACTTCCAGTTCGCCGACGGTCTGACCATCCCAGTGTTGTGGTGAGCCGGATTCGTCCACGACGCGGAGCTCGAACAACGGCAGTGGCCTGCCCTGCATCGAGCCGCCGGGGGAGAACGTGCCCATCGGAGATGTCTCGGTCATTCCCCATCCATTTACGACGCGGGCGCCTTGCTCAGCCCACCACCGCGCCAGCGCGACCGGCGGCACCTGCCCTCCGAGCCACATCGTCTTCAGCTCCGAGAGGTCGTAGCCGCAGTTACGGCGTAGGTGCTCGTCGCGCATGAGGGCGGCGACCGTCGGCGAGCCGACGAAGGTGTCGGGCCGTTCGCCATGGATCAAGTCCAGGAACCGCTCGGGTGTGGGGTGCGGTCCGGGCAGCACCAGACGTGCGCCCTGGAGCGCCGCCGCGTAGGGGACACCCCAGCCGTTGACGTGCGACATCTGGGTGGCGAGCAGGTAGGCCCGCTCTGCGTCGATCTCGACTCCGCCCTTGGTGCTGATCGCCATGGCGTGGAGCACGATGCTCCGGTGGCTGTAGACGACGCCCTTGGGCAACCCGGTCGTGCCCGAGGTGAAGCAGATCGACGCCGCAGTGTTTTCGTCGACCTCCTGGAAGGACCCGTGGGTGGATGCACCTGAAACGAACTGATCATAGGGAATGACCTGGTCGAAGCCATCGATCGCACCGGGTTCGCCCACAACGACGAGGTGACGAACCGTGGGAATCCGACCACGCATCGCCTCTACCGACGGGAGGAGATCCTCGTCGACGATCAGAACCTCATCTGAAACATGGTTGATCGTATAGGCCATGTGTTCGACCGGCATGCGGTGATTTACCGTGTGCAGGACGGCCCCGAGCGCTGGGACCGCGAAGTATGCCGCCAGGTGCTGACGGGTATTCCACGCCATGGTTGCGATTCGGGACCCGCGTTTCACGCCGATCGATGCGAGCGCACCGGCCAGATCCCTCACGTCGGAGACCAGGTCCCGGTACGTGAAACTGCGAACCCCGTCCGAAGTCCAGGCCGTGTTGATCCGAGCGCCATTCACGTTCTCGGCGCGCCACAGCAGCCTCGCCACCGACAATTGACTACTCATCATCAGCCCATCCACCGGTCCTACCGCCTTTCATCAGATCGCTCCAAGTCGGGTCCTCGATGGATGCCAACTCTGCGACCACGTAATAGGCCGATCCTGTACCCCCCGTCAGGCACAAGGTGTCCTATAACGAGTCATCCCTTGCCTCAACGTGGTGTTGCATTTTCGGACATTCGTTTGATCACTCAGCCGACAACAGTGGTGGAAACCGCGGGTTTGAAATGCCGAGCCCGAAACGACTCCAAATCTAAAGGGGCACAACCATGACCGAATACACGCTGCGAACCATTGTCGACGGCTACTCGTACCTCGAGGGCCCCCGCTGGCATGACGGACGTCTCTGGTTTGCGGACTTCTACACCCACACCGTGAATGCCGTGAACGCCGACGGCAGCATCGAACTGGTCGCGACGGTCCCGCACCAACCCTCTGGGCTCGGTTGGCTGCCGGACGGGCGGTTGCTGATCGTGTCGATGAAGGACCGCAAGGTGCTGCGTCAAGAGTCGGACGGCACACTCGTCGAGCATGCCGACATCCGCGACCTATGCGGTGGCCACGCCAACGACATGGTCGTCGACGCCCAGGGAAGGGCCTACGTGGGCAACTTCGGATTCGACCTCATGGGTGGGGCGCCACACGAGCACACAACTGTCGTCCTCGTCGACACCGACGGAAGCGCCTCGATCGTCGCCGACGGACTGTCATTCCCCAACGGCATGGTCATCACTCCCGATGGTTCAACCCTGCTGGTCAACGAATTGTTCGGCAATCGGATCTCGGCATTCGACATCCACCCGGACGGCACGCTCGGCGAGCGAATCGAATGGGCCGGCTACGGAGATCTCGGTGCCGAGCCCGACGTCGGCACACGACTCGAGGCCGCCACGATCGTGCCCGACGGTCTGACCCTGGACGCCGAAGGCGCCGTGTGGATTGCCGATGCCGGGAACAACCGAGCGGTGCGGATCGCCAAGGGCGGCGAAATCCTCGACGAGGTCAGCACCGCACCCGACGGGGTGTTCGCCGTCGCGCTCGGCGGCGACGACGGGCGCACCCTGTTCTTGTGCGTCGCACCGAATTTCGACGAGACCGAACGCACCGCAACCCGGCTGGGGCGCATGCTCGCCACCGAAGTGGACGTACCACACGCCGGACGCCCCTGACCCTCCGGATCCCGCGGCGGAACCGTCTCCCACAGCGGGTCCGGCGTTGATCTCACATTTCAACTGACCAAGGAGCCCCGGGGTGTTCACTACCTCCTTCACACGGATCTTCGACGTGGAGCATCCCGTCGTCTGTGGCGGCATGACTGCGGTCGGCACTGCCGACCTCATCGCCGCCGTCGCAAACGCGGGTGCTCTCGGATTCCTCTCCGCTCTCTCCCAGCCGACACCCGAAGCCTTGGCCGAGGAGATCGCAAGATGTCGGTCCATGACCGACCGACCCTTCGGTGTCAACCTGACGATCCTGCCAACCCTCAAACCTGTTCCCTACGAGGACTACCGCGCTGCCATCATCGACTCCGGCGTGGGCATCGTCGAAACGGCGGGTAGCAACCCCGCTCCCCATCTGCACGCCTTCGCCGCCGCCGGCATCAAGGTAATCCACAAGGCCGTCTCCGTGCGCCACGCGCTGAAGGCGGAGAAGCTTGGAGTCGACGCGGTCAGCATCGACGGGTTCGAATGTGCAGGCCATCCAGGAAACGACGACGTCCCCGGTCTCGTCCTGATCCCTGCCGCCACCCGCAAACTGCCGATCCCAGTCATCGCCAGCGGCGGATTCGCCGACGGTGCCGGCCTGGCGGCGGCTCTGGCATTGGGGGCCAGCGCAATCAACATGGGAACCAGATTCGTCGCCAGCACAGAGGCGACAGTCCACGAGAACGTCAAACGCCAAATCACCTTCAACGACGAACGATCCACGCAACTGGTGTTCCGAGAGTTCAACAACACCGCCCGCGTCGCCCGTAACTCCATCTCGGAGAGAATTTCCGAGATCTCGGCGCTTCCGAACGCAACATTCGACGACGTCGCCGATCTGGCCTCCGGGGTGCGCGGTCGCCAGAAGGTTCTGGCCGGCGGTGACGTGGATGCCGGCTTGTGGTGGGCCGGGCAATCACAGGGACTGATCGACGAGATCCTCACCTGCGAGGAGATCGTGACCAGCACGGTCAACCAAGCCCATGATCTGATCGTGAACAGACTTCCCCAACTTACGGGTGCCATCAGATGATCCGCACCGTGGATGCCCAGTACGAGACGATCGCCCTCGAGCTGCGCGACGGCGTGCTCATCGTGACGCTGAATCGACCGGAGTCGCTCAACGCCTTCACCATCACCATGGCTGATGAGCTCGAGCACCTCTTCCGGGCCGTCAATGACGACGACGACGTCAACGCCGTGGTGGTGACCGGCTCGGGCCGTGCCTTTTGCGCCGGTATGGATCTCACGACCGACGGCAACGTGTTCGGCCTCGACGAGACATTGGAGCCGACCCTCCACGATATGGGGGACTTGCAGGACCCGATCATTGCCCGCGGCGTCCGCGACACCGGCGGTCGGGTCACCCTTGCGGTGTTCGACTGCCTCAAACCCGTGATCGCCGCCGTCAACGGCCCCGCCGTGGGCATCGGAGCCACCCTGACCTTGTCCACGGACGCCCGACTCGCCTCCACAGCAGCACGATTCGGGTTTGTCTTCGGCCGCCTCGGGATCACGCCCGAAGCAGCCTCGACCTGGTTCCTGACGAGGATCGTCGGACTCGACACCGCGCTCGACCTCGTGTACTCCGCCGACATCCTCGACGCGGCCGACGCGGCCGACATCGGCCTGGTTCGCTCGGTCCACTCGCCGGACGAACTTCTCGATGCAGCGCTTGCACTGGCACATCGCTTCACTCGCGGTCGGTCGCGTGTCGCGACCGCCCTGACCCGGCAGATGATGTACCGCAACGCGCTTCTCGATCACCCCGCCGAGGCTCACCGCATCGACTCACTCGCCATGTTCTACACCAGTATCGGAGATGGAAGAGAAGGTGTCCAAGCATTCCGAGAGAAGAGGAAGCCCCAGTTCAAGGGACGCGTATCAACCGACCTTCCTGACTTCTACACCGACTGGATAGAGCGGTAGCGCCGCTGAGACATAGGCTGTGATGTCGCTCGCGGAATACGGGTAGAACCATTCATCGTCACGGTCTACGGGCCAACGAAATCCCAGCAGTGTCGACGATCCCACGGGTGGCCGATCAGCTGTGACCGGGGTAGTTCCGCAGTGCCGATGGCCGCGCGAACCCGGCGTCTCTCTCCTTTCGTCCGCCTGGTGCATGTGCCCGATCGCCGCAGGGGTGAGGACTTCGCCGCGGCCTTGGCCACCGCGGTCGGCGACCTGCCGCCGATCGCGCGGCGCACCTTGACCTGGGATCAGGGCAGCGAGACGGCTCGCCACTGATCTTCTTGCCCACCTCATTGACGAAGGCATCTATGTCGCCGACCCGGAAGTCCGTGGCAACGCGGTACCAACGAGAACACGAACGGCTTGGTTCGCCAGTACTTTCCCAAGAGCACCGACTTGCGCACCTACGCCATCGACGGGTCTAGGACCTTCTCAACACTCGGCCGCGCAAGAGCTTGCACTGGGCCACACCGGCAACGGCTTTCGCCGCTCGACTGCCACAATGATTGCGCAAGCGTTGCGACGGCCACTCGAATCCGCCCGGTCGTCTTCAGTGACCAGATTTGATCCACCCGATGTCTCGGTCATGTCGATCGCAGCGAGCATCTCGCCACTGCATAACCTCGGCCAGGGCTGTTCTGCCCCTCACTGGTGAGGTGGGCAAGTACGGTGCCACGAGGTCGGCGTGGATGCCGGCACAGGAGCTGAGTTCCATGCTCTACGTGCAGAGTTGGGAAGAAGTGTCCGGATTCGCTTCAGGCCCTGTTCCGGTCAAAAGATGTTGCTGTAGTTGCATGGTGGATGCCGTCCGATGAATTGGCCGTTCGCCACGCGAGGCGTAGTGCACGTGTGCCTGGCGCCCTTCGGGTGTCTGGTGGATCGATATCGGACAGTCCCAGGTTCTCGAACGGCCCTAGCGTATGTGATGTCGGTCATACGAACGGGCCGGACTGGCACATATCGATCTGCTCCTCGGCGCGGGTCCCGGGCATTTCACTCAAGGAGGCAACATGGCCACGATATCGATCGATCCAAGGGAACTCGACGAGACGAGCGGCGTCTTGGACGTCCTCGTCGTCGGAGGCGGCTTCGCGGGTCTGTATCAACTCGATCAACTTCGTTCACGCGGATTTTCGGTGAAGGTTGTCGAAGCCGGTGACTCGCTGGGGGGCATCTGGTACTGGAATTGCTACCCGGGTGCTCGAACCGACAGCACCGGACAGATCTATCAGTACTCACGCGAGGACCTGTGGAAGGACTGGAGTTACGATGAGCTCTACCCGTCGTGGTCCGGTGTGCGCGACTATTTTGCATACGTCGACCGCAAGCTCGATCTGTCTCGAGACATCATCTTCAGTACGCGGGTGACGTCTGCGGACTTCGACGGCGAGCGGAACCAATGGACAGTGCGTACCTCCACGGGCCGGATGCTGCGTGCCAGGTCTGTGGTGATCTGCACTGGATTCGGTGCCAAGCCGTACATTCCCAGCATCAACGGGCTCAACAGCTTTGCAGGTGATTCTCACCATACCGCGTTGTGGCCCCAAGAAGGTCTGGACATGGCCGGCAAACGTGTGGGGATCATCGGCACCGGGTCGAGTGGCGTTCAGGTCACCCAGGAGGCCGCCGCGGACGCCGAACAGATCACAATCTTCCAGCGGACGCCGAACCTTGCGCTGCCGATGCGGCAGCAACAGTTGACAGGCCAGCTCAAGGAGAAGCTGAAGGAAAACCTTCCCGAGCGATTCGCCCAGCGCCGGAGGTCGTTTGCCGGATTCGACATGGACTTCATCCCGAAGAGCGTGTTCGAAGTCTCGGACGAGGAGCGGGCTGACACTTACGAACGAATGTGGGCCACAGGCGGTTTCGAGCTGTGGCTCGCCAACTATCAAGACATCTTGCTCGATGAACGCGCGAACCGCACCATGTACGACTTCTGGCGCAACAAGGTCCATCAGCGCGTCACCGATCCGGTCAAGGCTGAGAAGCTTGCCCCGATGGATCCGCCCCATCCGTTCGGGACGAAGCGACCCTCGCTGGAGCAGAACTTCTATGATGTGGTGAACCAGGAGAACGTCGACATCGTCGACGTCAACGAGGATCCGATCGAGCGGATCACCCCGGCGGGTGTCCAGACCAAGTCCGGTCTGCGCGAGTTCGACATCCTGGTCTTTGCCACAGGTTTCGACGCGAACCGAGGTGGCATCACGTCGATCGATATCCGAGGCACCAATGATCAACTGTTGAGCCACAAGTGGTCCGAGCGGCTCGATACCTTCATGGGACTCACCACTGCGGGATTCCCCAACCTGATGTTCGTGTACGGCCCGCAGAGCCCAGCCGGATTCTGCAACGGGCCCACATGCGCGGAGGTACAGGGAGAGATCGTTGTCGACTTCCTGACCCACGTTCGCGACGGCGGATACCAGCGGTTCGAGACCAGCGAGGACGCAGAGCAATCATGGACGGCGCACGTGGAGGAAGTCTTCCACATGTCGCTCTTTCCGCGGGCCAAGTCTTGGTATCACGGGGCAAACATTCCCGGTAAACCGAGCCAGATGCTCAACTACTCTGGCGGCCTTCCTTCCTACTTCGACCACTGGGAGGAAAACGTCGCGGCCGGGTACAAGGCATTCACACTGTCCTGATGACGTGCGCGAACGGCGGACAGGTCGACCGACAGCGGATCGCGCGGAAATCGTCAGGCGCAGGGTCCGGCGGCCCTCACATCCTGCCAATGAGTTCCGATGATGGCGGTTGTCGCGGCATCCGACCTGCTCGCCCTCGACGCGCGCGAGCCGCGGGCATGACGACCGTCCGGCGTCCGCTCGTCGACAATGGCCCCAAAGCGGCGCAACTGCCGTTAGAACTTGTGTATGCCGAGCTCGAGCGCCGCGGTTTCTCAGCGGAGAACGCGATCCCCGGTATGGGCGGCGGCCTGTTGCAGCACTGCAACCGCGACACGATGAACTTCGGGCAGAAGGCATCCGCGGTGTGTGTCAATGGTGAGTGGCGGGTCATCGCGAAGGCGCCGACCGGGGATGCGATGAAGGGGTCCGAGCGTGGCCGCCTCGGGTTGCGACTGTCGCAGGGTGAGTATCAGACGGTGCCGCGGGAGTCGATCGCGCCGGGGGAGAACATCCTGCTGAGCGGGTAGGCGTCCCGTGGAGTGGTGGGGTTTGGGGCTGAGCGGCGCGGCTCCGACGTAGAGTCTGACCTGTCCGAGCTACTCGACGAGTTCCGCACCGGAGACGGAGTGAATCTGATCCGTGAGTCGGTCCGGATGGTGATGCAGGAACTGATCGAAACCGAAGCCACCGAACAGATCGGCGCCGGCCGCTGTGAACGCACCGAGGCCCGCACGACCGAACGCAACGGGTCCGAGGCTTCCTCGCTTCGCTGAAGAAACGCGACTTGTCCGGTGTCCGACTGATCATCAGCGATCAGCACGCCGGTCTGGTCGCCGCCCTGCGGCGCCCGCCACTGCCGCCTCCACGTGGGACGAGGTCCGATATCCCTTCGGGCCGTTCCGGCACGGCAAGAATCCGGCACGGTTCACGGTGTTGTGACCACCACGCCCCCGAACGGACCCCTCAACCATGACCGGAAGCGTCCAGAACGAGGAAGGACAGACAGCGCGGTGGCCGCTGATGCTCAATCATCTATGAAAATCTGCACCGTACGATCACACGGTGTGGTGGTCGACGACCGGTAATACGTGACTTCGGACGAGTTCCTTATCGCGTCCCGGCGATCTACTGCTCTGACCCCGGACCGCCGGTCCGGGGTCAGAGCAGTAGATGGAAGATGTCGAAGGCAACGTTCCATTCGGCGGTGCCGGGGTTCTTGCGGTCCGGCTCGACCGTGACAAAGGTATGCGCCAGCGCCACGCTCAAGCCTCCGGCGATCAGCGGCAGTCGCTGCTCGGTCTCCTCGGAGAGGGCCACGTCCAACGGTGGGCGGGCCGTCAGTTGGTCGAGCAGAGGTTGAAGTTCGATCTCCTCGTCCAGTTTTTCGAACCGGTGGATGCTCTCCTGCAGCCCCTTGGTGATCGGCAGGTCCCACGGTTCGATCACGTCCCGCAGGTTGGCCTTGGCCGAGGCTTTGCCGATGAGGATCATGTCGTAGATCTTGTCGTCGATGAAATCCGTATAGCGCTTGAGGTCGTTCCGGTCGACCTGCAGTCCAGCCGCTGCCCGGAAGAACCGCTGAAATTTCACGGTGCCCATCACTGGCATGTCGTCAGCT
>NZ_JAAXPA010000042.1 GCF_012396235.1 Rhodococcus opacus
TGCGGGCGATGTAGCCGGGCAGGTAGGGGCCGGTGTAGTTGCTGCGGTCGACGAGGGTGTGGCGGGTGTCGCCGTAGGTGGCGATCGCGGCGAGGCGGACGGTGCCGTGCTCGTCGGTCACCTCGTGCGGTTCGTCGAGGACGGTGGCGCCCTGGGCGCGGGCGTGGGCGATGCATTTGTCGACGTCGGGGACGGCGAGGGCGATGTCGACGACGCCGTCGCCGTGGGTGCGGTGGTGCTCGATCAGCGGACTCTGGGGGTCGACGGCGCCTTTGATGACGAAGCGGACGGCACCGGATTCGAGGACGAAACTGTGGTGGTCGCGGTTGCCGGTGGTGGGTCCGGAGTAGGCGACGAGGGTCATCCCGAACGCGGACTGGAAGTAGTGGGCGGTCTGGGTGGCGTTGCCGACCACCCAGACGACGGCGTCCCAGCCGCTGACCGGGAACGGATCGCGGGTGCCGTCGTATTCGACGAGCCCGACCAGCTGCTCGAGCTGGCCGAGGTCGAGACCTGCCAGGCGTTCCTTGTCGGTGAGAGTCTGCTCGATCGTCATCGCTGTCTTCCTGGTTCGAGGGACGGGGGCTTGGTGGCCTGTTGCCTGGGTCACTACGAAAACCCACCCCGCCCACATAGGCAACCGAGCCAGCAGAAGCTAGCCACAGTGCCACCTTCGGCGACCCTCGGACCGATTTTCTTATACAGTCGGACTAGTTGAATCCGCCCGGAGAGGTCTGGCCATGAAGGACGCAGTGCAGTTGGACGAGCTCGACTTCGCCCTTCTCGACGCCATGCACGACGACCCGAAGGCCGGCGTGCTGGAGCTGTCGCGCCGGATCAAGGTCGCGCGGGCCACCGTCCAGGCGCGGGTGCGCAAACTCGAGGAGTCGGGAGTGATCGCCGGGTACGAGCCGCGCCTCGACATCGCGGCCGCGGGGTTCGACGTGCAGGCGTTCGTCACGCTGGAGACGGCGCAGGGCGCGCTCGACTCCGTGACGTCGGAACTGGAGTCGATTCCCGGCGTGCTCGAGGCCTTCGCGACCACCGGTTCGGGCGACATCCTGTGCCGCATCGCGGCGGGTTCCCACCTCGGGCTGCAGCAGACGCTGATCGATCTGAACAAGTCGAGCGTCGTCGCCCGGTCCACCAGCGTGATGGTGCTGTCGGTGATCGTCCCGTACCGGTCGATGCCTCTGCTGCGGACCCTCGACCGGCCGCGCTCGGCGAAGGCCCCGGCCTACCGCACAGCTTCCTCGGAACCGGATTAGCATCACGATCGCCGCCCCCGCTGCACAAACTGAATAGAAAATTCTGGAACTTCTTTCGCGGTGGTGTTCATCGTGGCTATGTGCCGGCCGGCCGGTTGCGGCGCACGAGTGGTGCCCGACACAGTGATCGCCGTAACAGCGCGGGCAGCGGTCGGGAACACCGACCGGGTCGCCCCGAGCCCCCGGCAGCCGAGAAACCGAGAGAAGCCATGAAGAATCTGCTCACCCGATTCGAAGAGAAGGCCCCCGAGATCGTCTTCGAGTGGCACGACACGGAGACCTCCGCACGCGGATGGACGGTGATCAACTCGCTACGTGGCGGCGCTGCCGGCGGCGGAACCCGGATGCGGCGCGGTCTCGACCGGCGCGAGGTGGAGTCGCTCGCGAAGACCATGGAGGTCAAGTTCACCGTCTCCGGTCCGGCCATCGGCGGCGCAAAGTCGGGCATCGATTTCGACCCGACCGACCCGCGCAAGGACGAGGTGCTGCGGCGCTGGTTCAAGGCCGTCACCCCGCTCCTCAAGGCGTACTACGGCACCGGCGGCGACCTGAACGTCGACGAGATGGCCGAGGTCGTGCCGATCACCGAGAGCTACGGCCTGTGGCATCCGCAGGAGGGTGTCGTCAACGGGCACTTCGCGGCCAGCGATCGCGAGCGGGTGCAGCGGGTCGGACAGCTGCGGCTGGGTGTCGCGAAGGTCGTCGAGGATGCGCGGTTCACTCCCGACCCGCAGGCGAAGTACACGGTGTCCGACCTGATCACCGGCTGGGGTGTCGCCGAATCGGTGCGGCACTACTACCGGGTCTACGGCGGCGAACTGGCCGGCAAGCGCGTGATCATGCAGGGCTGGGGCAACGTCGGCGCCGCCGCCGCGTACTACCTGGCGCAGTCCGGGGCCCGGATCGTCGGCATCCTCGACCGCAACGGTGGGTTGTCGAACACCGACGGCTACGACTTCGAGCAGATCCGCGCGCTGTTCCTGGCCAAGGAGGGCAACGAACTGCGCGCGGCAGGCACGGTGCCGTTCGAGGAGATCAACGAGGCGATCTGGAGTTCGGGCGCCGAGATCTTCCTCCCCTGCGCCGCATCACGTCTCGTGACCCGCGACCAGGTGGACCAGTTGATCGCCGGTGGTCTCGAGGTGGTGGCGAGCGGCGCCAACGTGCCGTTCGCGGACGACGAGATCTTCTACGGCCCCATCTACGAGTACGCCGACAAGAGTGTGGCCGTCGTCCCGGACTTCATCGCCAACTGCGGCATGGCCCGGGCGTTCGCACTACTGATGGAAGGTGACATCGAGGTGTCGGACGAGGCGATCTTCGGTGACGTCTCTGCCACCGTCGCGACGGCGCTCGAGCGTTGCTTCGCGCGTTCGTCGCAGCCGACCGGAATCGCCGGTACCGCGTTCGAGATCGCACTCGATCAGCTCGTCTGACGGCACGGGAGCTCCCATGAACACAGTTCACGACCCACCGAAATCCACTGGCCTGCAGCAGGCGATGAAACCGCGGCAGTTGGTGATGATGAGCCTGGGCGGCGCGATCGGCGCCGGACTGTTCGTCGGCTCCGGCGCGGGCATCGCCGTCGCCGGACCCGCGGTGCTCGTCTCCTTCCTCATCGCCGGATTCCTCGTCGTCCTCGTGATGCGGATGATGGGCGAGATGGTGGCCGCCGACCCCGACAGCGGCGCGTTCTCCGTCCACGCCGAGAACGCGATGGGCCCGGTCGCCGGCCGGACGATCGGCTGGCTCTACTGGGTGCAGGTCGTCATCGTGGTGGCCGCGGAAGCGACCGCGGCGGCGGCGATCACCGCCGCCTCCATACCCGCAGTGCCGCAATGGGTGGCCGCCCTGGCGTACATGAGTGTGCTGACCGCCGTGAACCTGGCGGGCGTCTCCCGTTTCGGCGAGTTCGAATTCTGGTTCGCCGCACTGAAGATCGTGGCGATCGTCGCATTCCTGGCGGTCGGTTCCGCGATGATCCTCGGGGGGATTCCGAGCTTCGACGCGCCGGGTCTGTCGAACCTCACCGGCCACGGCGGGTTCGCCCCCAACGGTGTCACCGGTATCGCGGCCGGCCTGCTGATCGTGGTCTTCGCGTTCGGCGGCACCGAGGTGATGGCCATCGCGGCCGCCGAGACGTCGGAACCGCGGCGCAACGTGAGCCGGGCGGTGCGGTCCATCGTGTGGCGGATCCTGGTGTTCTACGTCGGTTCCGTCCTCATCATGGTGACGGTGCTGCCCTGGACCGCCGACGAACTCGCGACGGGACCGTTCGTCGCGGTCCTGAACGCCGCGCACGTGCCCGGCGCCGGCGCCGTCATGACCGTCGTCGTGGTCATCGCACTGCTGTCGTCGCTGAACGCCATGCTGTTCAGTGGCTCCCGGATGATTTACTCGCTGTCCGAGCGTGGGGCTGCGGCGAAGGTGTTCGGCCGGGTGTCGGGCAACGGCGTTCCCCGCGTGGCGGTGCTGGCGTCGGTGGCGTTCGGGTTCGTCACCGTCGTCCTCAACTACCTGGCCCCGGATCGTGTTCTCCCGCTCCTGCTCAACGCGGTCGGCTCGACGATCCTGGTGCTGTGGACGTTCGTCACCGTCTCGCAGATCGTGTTGCGGCGGCGCGCCGAGAAGTCGGGCCGAACGGATCTGCCGCTGAAGATGTGGGGCTTCCCGTATCTGTCGTATGTCGCTCTCGCGCTACTGGCCGCGGTCGCGGTGCTGGCGTTGTTCGACGACGCGGCACGCAACCAGCTGTTCGCGACGCTCACGTTCACATGTGCGATCACACTGGCCTGCTGGGTACTCGGACGCAGGCAACAGAGCGCGGCCGCCGACACCACACCGGAGAAGACGCCCGAGACCGTCGGCTGAGACGACAGCGCGGTCTCACGGATGTCGAGGGGTCATCCGTGGGGCCGCGGCGGTCTACCGCTCAGCGGACACGTTCCGGTCGCCGAACCCTCCCGCGGCCTACCGTCGAACGCACGCGACGAAGGGCCGGGAATGACCACACATCCAGACGTTTTCGCCCCGGACACGCTGGGCCCCATCACGTTACGCAATCGGGTCATCAAGTCGGCCACGTTCGAGGGCCGCACTCCCGACGCGCTGGTCACCGACGAACTGATCGAATTCCACCGCCGGCCCGCGGCGGGTGGGGTCGGGATGTCGACGGTGGCCTACTGCGCCGTGGCACCGGAGGGTCGCACCGAACGCGGGCAGTTGTGGATGCGCCCGGACGCTGTGCCCGGGCTGCGCAGGCTCACCGACGCCATCCACGCCGAGGGTGCGGCCGCATCCGCCCAACTCGGGCACGCCGGACCCGTCGCGAACGAGAAGTCCACCGGACTGCCGGCGCTCGCGCCGTCGCGGTCGTTCAACCCGCTCAGCATGCGGATGATCCGCAGCGCCACCACCGCCGACATCACCCGGATCACCGCCGCCCACGGAACCGCGGCACGGCTCGCGGTCAAGTCCGGCTTCGACGCCGTCGAGATCCACTTCGGCCACAACTACTTCGCCAGCGCGTTTCTCTGCCCGAAGCTGAACCGTCGCACCGATTCCTACGGCGGATCACTCGAGAACCGGGCCCGGGTGGTGCGGGACGTCGCCCGGACCGTGCGCGACGCCGTCGGCGGCCGGGTCGCGATCCTCGCCAAGCTGAACATGGACGACGGCGTCCCCGGCGGGCTCTGGCTCGACGAGGCCATCCAGGTGGCCAGACTGCTGGAGCACGACGGCAGCGTCGACGCCCTCGAACTCACCATGGGCAGTCCACTTCTCAACCCGATGTACCTGTTCAAGGGTGACGCGCCGGTGCGGGAGTTCGCGGCCGCCATGCCGCAGCCAGTCCGCCTCGGCGTCCAGTTGGCCGGGAAGTCGATGATCCACGCCTACCCGTACCGCGACCTGTTCATGCTCGAGCACGCACGCCAGATCCGCGCGGCGGTGACGTTGCCGCTCGTCCTGCTCGGCGGAGTCACCGACCGGGCGGGCATGGACACCGCCATGGCCGAGGGCTTCGAATTCGTCGCCATGGCCCGGGCGCTGCTGCGCGAACCCGACCTGATCAACCGCATCCGGTCCGAGCCCCGCACCCAGTCGTTGTGCATCCACTGCAACAAATGCATGCCCACCATCTTCAGCGGAGCACGCTGCGTGCTCGTCGAATGATTCGCTGCACGGCCGGTTGACTCACGCGTGGAGCGCGATGAGGGACCCGATGCCGACGACGGCACCGAAGATCAGTGGGATGCAGATGATGTCGATGAAGATGCCGGTGCCGATCATCTTGATCATCGGCACATACCCCGGTCCGTAGACGATGGCGTTCGGTGGTGTCGAGACCGGAAGCATGGCACCGACGTTTGCACCGAACACGCCGGCCATTGCCGGGATAATCGGGTCGACACCGACGGCGAGGGCGATCGGGATGATGATCGGGACGACGATACCGACGCTGGCCGTGTTGCTGGTGGTTTCGGAGATGACCAGCCCCATGACGATGGCGATCAGAGGCCGAACCGTCCGCGGATGTAGTCGAAGCGTTCCTCTCCTGCGAGTTTCGGTGGCTGCTCCGTCACTGTGGTCAATGTGCTCATGTCAGCTCCTTGCAAGCTGAGGAACGGAGAGCAGGTCTTCATCCGCTGCGGCGCAGCTATGCCATCCGCGAACAGCGCTCGAGGCGATATCCTTCGCCTCGCCCAGATAGTCGTCAGCGGTAACGAGTTGTGCGGGCATCAGTTCGGCGACACCGGCCTCCGCCGCGACCTCACGCAGGGTGTCGGCGAGCACACGATGCGTGGTCCGGGCGCGGGTCGCGGCGCGCATGACTCCCCTCCTACGCTCCGGAAGGGCACGACCATCGATCATGGGAACAGTGACACCAGCTCCTCACAGCTTCCTTCGACATCAAGCGTCGAGTACCAGTTTGGGTGTGTGGGAACGTCCAACGCAGATCATCATCGTCTCGCCCTTCTCACGGTCTGCCTGCGAGAGGATCGAATCGTGATGTTCGGGCACTCCGTCGAGCACTCGGGTTTCGCAGGATCCGCAGAAGCCGTCCTCGCAGGAGTACAGGATGTCCGGGTTCGCTTCGAGGACGACTTCGAGCAGGGTGCGGTCGGCGGGCACCTTCAACGTGCAGCCGGTACGGCGCAGTTCGACGTCGAATTCGGTGGGCGACTGCCCGTCCGAGGCTTCCGCGGCCGCGGCAGGGTCTGCCCCCACGACGGGAGCGCCGAACCGCTCGAAATGAATCGCCTCGTCACCGAGCACCGGACCGCACACCGACTTCACCGCCTGCAGTAGGCCTTCGGGGCCGCAGCAGTACACGGCGGTGCCGGCTGGAACGTCGGCCAGGGCGGCTGCCAGGTCGAGGTTTCCGGATTCGTCTGAGGGAGAGACGTTCACCTCGCCGAGACCGCAAAACTCTTCCACGAATGCCATCGTGGCGCGGCTGCGGCCACCGTAGAGTGCGGACCAGCTGGCGTTCTCCCGCGACAGTTGTCGTGCCATCGAAAGAATGGGAGTGACCCCGATTCCACCGGCGATCAGGAGGTAGTGGGGGGCGCGCTCGAGGGCGAAGTGGTTGCGGGGGCCACGCACCGCCAGGAGATCCCCCACCCGGACACTGTCGTGGATTTCCTTCGACCCACCGCGTCCCTCGTCTTCTCTCAGGACGGCGATCCGGTAGGCGGTCTTGTCGGTGGGGTCACCGCACAGGCTGTACTGCCGAACGGTCCCGGAGGGCAGCACGATGTCGATGTGTGCTCCGGGCTCCCATTCGCCGAGGGCGGCGCCGTCCGGTCGTTCCAGGGTCAGCGACAACACGCCATCGGATTCGAGTCGTTGTTGCCGGACCAGGAGGTGGTTGGTCTCTTGTGTCATTTTCAGATCCTTGGGGTCGAGAGAACTGGCGCGTATGCACCCGCGGTGCGGTATCCCCCCTTGAGGACATCGACGAAGGCGGTGGCGAGATCGACCTGGGTGATGGACACCAGCATGTCGAGTTCCATCCTCAGTACTGCCATCGCTTCGGCGCCTTGCTGGCTGTCCCAGTCCTGCTGATCGACCAGGACGCCGGCGAGCAGGTTGCCCGACTGGCGGGCTGCTTCGGCCATCGTGGTGGCGAAACCGACGGGGACTTGGGACAGCACCGAGCCGATGAGAATGACCATGTCCGATTCGGTAGCCAACTCGTCGATACGGCGCATGGTAGTGGTGTCGGCGTTGATGTCGCGCACGGCCACCTCATTCGGCGCGTGCTCGGTGACCACCTGCACCTCGGTCAGCCCCGCCGCAGCCATCTGGTCGACGAGTCTGTGACCCGATTCACCTAAGGGCACCAGTACAATTCGTGCCACGTAGGACAGTCGGCGTGGTGTCATCTCGCTCATGACAACGTTCCTCGTTTCTGATCGGTCGGGCGGCGCAGCTGCGGGCGGATGACGACGTGCGGACTCACCGGCCCCTGTCCGGTAGCCATCCGTCCCAGCATGTTGTCGACCTGGTCCAGGTCGACGTCGACGGAGGGCACGATTTCCAAGCCTGATCGCCCGTCGGCGAGGAGTTCGATGCTGCGTGTGACCGCATCGGGGGAGCGGCCGCGGACACCGACGATCGTGTTGGCGCCGCGTACCAGGGATTTGAGATCGAGTTCGCAGACCGGGGTCGAGCCCAGTCCGCCGATGACGAGCCGGCCCCGCTTGCGCAGCACGCGGGCGGCGGCGGCAACGGCCTCTCCCCCGAGTCCGACGGTGTCGAGTAGCACGTCGGTTCCCTCGCCGCCGGTTGCTCGCAGGATCAGCTCGGGGAGGCTGTGGTTGTTGTTGATCACCGGTACCGCACTGAGTGATTCGGCGATCTCGAGTCGGCCGGCCGAGTCCGGCACCCCGATGACGACGATGCGGGCGGCGCCGACGGCTCGGGCCGCGGCTACCGCGGCGATGCCGTGGTAGCCGGGGCCGATGACGACGACGGTGGAGCCTTCCTTGGCGCCGCCGGCGTCGACCGTCCAGTCGAGTGCGTTGGCGAAGGGCTGCGTCCACGCCGCGAGATCTGCGTCGAGATCCGCCGGTAGGCGGTACACGAGACTGTTCGCGCTGAGCTGCATGTATTCGGCGTTGCCGCCGTGCAGGCCGGCCCCGTCGTCCGCCGAGAGAAGGCCCACTCGCCGTTTTCCCGCGAACAAATCGGTGTGTGGGCACATGCGGTAGTCCCCGATGCGGCACGCCGGGCAGGCCGCCCGCAGACACGGCAGGTATTCCTCCAACGCGACCCGGTCGCCGGGCCGCACGTCCCACGCGGTCGACTGGGTCTCCTCCACCGAGACGACGGTCCCGACGACGTGATGGCCGAGCACGGTGGGCGAGTCCAGTCCGGCCCGATACAGACCGACATCGGTTCCGCACACTGCGGAGGATTCGACTTCGAGCCAGCCCACCGCACCGATTGCCGCGTCGGTGTCGAGGTGGCGGACGGTCGTCGTCGTGTCGGGCATCGACACCGCGGCGCGGACCAGCCTCGGCGGGCCGGCTACCGAGCGCGTCGGTGCGATGTCGATGTCGGCGCTGTTGGTCACGTCGGACTCCTTGTTTTCGTTGCCTGGGTATCAGATGGAGACGAAGTCTTCGCCCTCGACCATGCGGAGCGCATCCTCGGCGCCCTCCTTGAAGGGCGTCGCTTTCGGCAGCAGGACCGAGGTCGACCGCACACGCTGATGTTCGGGCTTCATCCCGGGCAGGGTCCCCGCCTCGAGCTCTGCGAGCGCGCCGAGCAGCCGACGCCGAGCCAAGATGATGCCCGCGTCCGAGGTACCGAGCCGTTCCTTCGTGCGATCGCAGATCTCACCCATCGACTCCTGCAGGGAGAAGTCCTGCGCGGCAATGCCCTCGATGCCGGAGAACGTCTCCTTCCGCCGCTGGGCCTCGCGGTCCATCAGGTAGTCGTTGTCCTTGTTCGCCAGCGTCCGGTAGGTCCCGGGGATGTACTTGGCGTGGATGCCGTCGCCATTGCGCATCGACGCGAGTTCGTCGTCGCGCAGTTCCCGGGTGGGGTGGTAGTTGATGCTCCACGCCCAGCACGTCTCGTCGTCGATCGGCACCCACGCGTGCCCGCCGAGCGGATTGTGCGTTCCGAACGGCGGAATGATGGTGTACCAGGGCATGATCCACTGCGTGATCCGCCAGTAGTACTCCTCGTCGTTAGCGTTGCGGCGGGCCCCGATGACCAGACCGCCGTCGCTCTCGGCGACCTCGAACTTCGGTCGGGTGTCGGCCTTGAGGTACTTGTTGCCCTCGGTTCCCGAGTGCATCGGATCGTCGTCGAGGTTGAACCGGTGGGCGAACGAGACGTGACTCGAGTCGATCCCGCCCTCCATCGCCTGCAGGTAGTTCGTCTCCTGCAGGCGCTTCGAGACAAATCGGTGGCCCTCGCCGAGCATCGCCCACTCGAGTTCGGGCAGTTCGGGTTTCAGCTCGGGCGGGCCCATGTAGGTCCAGATCACGCCGCCGCGCTCGACACACGGGTACGCCTTCTGCTTGATCCGGGACTTGAACTTCGAGTCCTCCGGCTCGGATGGCATGTCGATGCAGTTGCCTTCGACGTCGTACTTCCAGCCGTGGTACGCGCAGCGCAGTCCGCAGTCCTCGTTGCGGCCGAAGTACAGCGAGGCGGTGCGGTGACTGCAGAACTCGTCGAGCAGACCGAGCCGGCCCTGGGTGTCGCGGAATGCGATCAGTTGCTCGCCGAGCAACTTGACCCGGACCGGAGCGCAATCCGGCTCGGGCAACTCCTCCGCCAGCAATGCCGGGATCCAGTATCGGCGAAAGAGCCGGCCCATCGGCGTATCGGGGCCCGTCTGTACCAGCAGGGTGTTTTGGTCTTGCGTCAGCATGGGAGTCCTTTCGACCTTCCGCGGCATTTTCGTCCGCATAGCGCGCATGTGCGCGCAAATTGACCGGTCTCGAAACTGTGACACAAACCGCTTCGTAGCGTCAACCATGGGCGGCCTTACCTCTCAGACCCAAGGCCGCAGGTCCTCGCCATTTCAGGCACCGAGATGCGTCGAACCCTGCCGCCCTGATCGCGCACAATCCAACGACGACGCGACCGAATAGCACGCGCATATGCGCGCAGAGCGAACTTCACTAGACTCTCGGTAGTGGGATCCAATGGAGCCACTCAGCGAGTGCAGCCACCGGAGAGGGAGCAGATGACGCGAGCCAGGAGCGCGGTCGACGGCATACCGTCGTCGACGCCCGTGCGGCCGGCCCGGCCGAAGGACGCGGTCCAATCACTCGAACGTGCCATCGCGGTGCTGACCACCTTCGACCGCGAGCATCGCGACCTCACGCTGACCGAGGTAGCAGATCGGTGCCGACTTCCCCGCTCCGCGGCGCGGCGATTCCTACACACGCTCGTCGAACTCGGATTCGTCGCGGTCTCCGGCCGCAAGTTCACCCTGACACCGCAGGTACTCGAGCTGGGCTATGCCAATCTGTCGAGGTTCACCCTGGCCGACGTGTGCCAGCCGCACCTCGAGGCACTTGCGCGAAACCTGGGAACCTCCGCGTCCGTGACCGTGCTCGAAGGCCCGGACATTCGGTACGTCGGCAGGGTAGACGTTGCGTCCGGCATGTCCGTGTCCTTGAAGGCGGGTAGCCGGTTGCCTGCCCGCCGGACCGCGGCTGGACAGGTGCTGCTGGCCGCACTTCCCGAGTCCGAGCTGAACCGGCATCTCGATGTCACGGCTACCCAGGACTCCCACCCCGCGCTCGCAAAGGACGAGCGCAGTCGACTCGGGCGCGAGTTGGACATTATTCGCCGTCAGGGCTGGGCCTTCGCCGATCAGGTTCTCGACGTCGGCGTGCAAGCGTTGGCCGTGCCGCTTCGCTCCCGAACCGGCCGCAACGTCGGCGCGCTCACGGTGTCGATGTACCAAACACACGAACCTGCGCGCACCCTGGTTCCGCGGTACCTTCCCCCGCTCCTCGAAACCGCCGGCCGGATCTCCCTGGAACTGCGCGCCGGAATCGACATCTGATTGCACGGCCTGCTGCGGGGCCGCGCGAACGTCCGCCCAGTCGCCGAGTGACCACGGTTTGTTCCATCGGCACCCCCCGCTACCCGTTGCGACACTTGGGCGGCGCACGAAGCATCCTGGGGCGGCAGCAGTAGGCAACACCCCAGGGACCGCGGCACTGGCGTCCGAAGATAGAATGCTTGAACGCTATGCGGACGCCGGATGAGGCGACCGTGCGCATCGTCGCGCGGCAATAGGACTGTCGATGGAGTACCTGCAGTGAACAACCGCGATTTCCGAGGACTGCTGCCGCTGCTGACTGCGGCCATGGCTATCGGGCCGCTGCTGACCTACGGGCTGAGTTCGACGAGTGCGCTGGTCATCGACTCGCTCGGTATCACCGCGGTGCAGTTCGGGATGCTTGCCACGCTCACCTTCCTGACGGCGGCTGCCCTGTCCCTGGCCTTCGGCAGGTTCAGTGATCGCTTCCCCGCTCGCGCCCTGCTCGTCACAGTATTCGCGGGCGCCGCATTCTCGTTCGTCGTCGCGGCGCTGTCGACGAACTACCTGTGGTTACTGGCAGCCATGGCCTTGTCCGGGGCAGCGCAGGCTCTGTCGAACCCGGTCACCAATCGCGTGATCAGCGACCACGCCCCACCGGCCAAGCGGTCACCCTGGATCGGAGTGAAGCAGTCGGGGGTGCAGGCCAGTCAACTCGCCGCCGGGATCGGATGCCCCACCCTGGCGCTTGCCTGGGGATGGCGAGGCCCGCTCTGGGTCGGCGCCGCCATCGCGGGCATCTCGGCCGTCCTGGCCTGGCGTTTCGCACCGTCTCGTGCTCGTTCGCGTCGGTCGGCGGGCGCGCTCGAGTTCGCTCCACCGTCCTTCGGCCGTACCGAGCACCGATCGCTGCCCCCGGCCATCTGGCTATTCGCCGCCTACGCCTTGTTCTCCGGCGCCGCCCTTCAAGCCACCAACGTCTATCTTCCGCTGTTCGCGCACGACGAGATGGGCTTGAACCTGACCGTGGCCGGGCTCACCGCAGCGATTGCCGGCCTGATCGGTGTCACCGCGCGGATCGGTTGGGGCCGGGCGCTGGCCGGGAAAACCGGCCCCTTCGTCCTGCTGTTGATCCTCGCATCGGGCTCCACGCTCGGCGCACTCGCCCTACTCGGCGCCCAGATTCTGGGATGGCTTCCTCTGCTGTGGCTCGGCGTCGGCGTCCACGGCGCGACTGCGCTCGCGGCCAACGTGGTCTTGATGGCTGGCGCGCTCCGCGTAGTTCAGACCAGCGCCGTGGGCCGCGCCTCGAGTGCCATCGCGGTCGGGATGTACCTCGGATTCGCCTGCGGGCCCGCGCTGATGGGACTGCTGTCCGACCACACCGGTGGATTCGCGACCGGCTGGTCAGCTGCGGTGGCGCTGTACACGGTATGCATCGCCCTCAGCCTCTGGGGGATCCGCGGTACCGATGCACACACCCAGTCGGCAGCACCCCACGAAGTAGATAGGTTGAGCCTGTGAGCGAGAACGAAGCGACCACGATGCCCCCGGAACAGAACCGCGACCACGTCCAAGCTCTCGGCCGGGGGCTCGAGGTACTCAAACTGTTCGGGCGAGAACGCCGCCCCCTGTCGGTCACCGAGGTCGCGACCCTCGCCGGCATCACCCGCACCGCGGCCCGCCGTTTCGTGCTGACACTGGAGTACATGGGCTACCTGTCCTACGACGGCACCGCCTACACCGCCCGCCCGGCGGTACTCGAGATCGGTGATGCCTACGTCCTGAGCAGCGGCCTTCCCGATATCGTCCGGCCCTACCTCGAGCGCCTCGCCGAGCAGACACAGGAGACGGCGTCCCTCACCGTGCTGCACCGCGACACGATCTTCTACGTCGACCGGGTCCAGGCCGACCGGGTCCTCACAGTCGAGATCGTGGTCGGGACGAGTCTGCCGGCCTACGCCGTCGCCACCGGCCGGGTGCTCCTGTCACACCGCACGGATGCCGAACTCGACGCCTATCTAGCGACCGTGAACACCCACAGTTACACCGAGGCCACCACGATCGACACCGCCGAACTGCGCGCGAAGATCATCGACGCTCGCAACGAGGGATGGTCGCTGGCGGACCAGGAACTCACCGAGGGGGTCCGTTCGATCGCCGTGCCCATTCGCGACGCCGACGGCCACGCAGTCGCGGCCCTCAACGTCTCCGCCCAGTCGTCGCGTGTCTCACTCGACCACATGAGGGGATCAATCCTCACCGCACTCCAGAAAGCAGCCGCGCAGATCCGTGAGGAGCTGACGGGGATCTGAAGACTCGTCGGCGGTCGCGCGCCGTTTCTCGACGGTGATCGGCACGGCGCACGACTGAAGTGCGGCGCGGCGACGACACGGCCTCCACGGCTCCAACGGCGTGAGCATATACAGGCAGTTCACGTCCGCATGGCGCGCAATTGATCAACAAACGGACGGAACTGTTGTGTGAACACGATCACCTTGATAGAACAGGTGTAGCGCTCGACCGGTCCAAGGTGGCTAGCCCTCAGCTTTTCAGCGCCGCGCCTACGCGTGACGTTCACCGCCCACCTCCACACTTCGACTGCGCCAACGCTATTCAACTAAACGGCAACGATCCTCTGCGACGCGTTCCGGGTTGCAGCCCAGCCCCGAGACCCTGAGCAATCGCGCCGAGACCAGACAGGAACGACCTCGTGCAGACAATTTCCGCATCCCCTGATCAGCAGGTACGTAGCCGGTATCGGTGGGTAGTACTCGTGCTCTGCTGGCTCGCCTTCACCATGACCTCGGTCGATCGCTCCACCTGGGGTCCGGCGTCGGTCTTCGTCGGCGAGGATCTCGGCGTGCCCCTCGCCAGCCTCGGCGTGTTCGCCACCGCGTACTACATCGGATACGTCTGCTCCAACGCCCTCACCGGGGTGCTGTCCGACCGATTCGGTGGCCGCGAGGTAGTCACCGCGTCGCTTGTCGGCGCAGGTGTCTTCATGATGGTCTTCGGATCAACCACCTCTGCGGCGATCGGCATCGGCGTGCAGGCAGTCGTCGGTTTCTTCGCCGGCGCGGATTACGCCGCAGGCGTCAAACTCCTTGCAAGCTGGTTCAAGCCCAAAGAACTCGGCAAAGTCATGGGACTGTTCACCTCCGCCACCTCACTCGGCACCGTCATCGCCAACACCGTCGTCCCATGGATGATCAACCACTACAGCTGGCACGCCTCCTACCATCTTTTCGGTGCCATCTCGGTCGTGACCGCAGTCGCCTGCTACGTAATCATCCGACCGGGACCGGTCGTCAACCAACGCGCCACGAACCGTGACGGCAAACGCCCCTCCGCCTGGAAGACACTGACCACCAACCGCGACCTGATGCTGCTCTCACTCGCGGGGTTCGGCGGCTTCTGGGGCACATACGGATTCGTCACCTGGTCTAACGCCCTCCTCATCAAAGGACATGGAGTCTCCAGCACCACCGCCGGATTCATCGTGGCCATCTTCGCGGGCGTGGCGGTGTTCAGCAAGCCCCTCATCGGAATGCTCGGCGACAAAGTCGGCAGCGCCCGAAAGCCCGCGATCGTCATCCTCGCGCTGTTCGCCGTGATCCTGATCTTCTTCGGCACCCTGGACAACGTCCCGGCGCTCCTGATTGCGGCACCCGTCCTCGGCCTGGTCGGATACGGATACCTGCCGCTGATCGTCGCGATGATTCCGCGTCTGGTTTCGAGCGAGGTCACCGGTACCGCCGCCGGCGCCTCCAACGCCTTCTGGCAGATCGCCAGCACTCTCGTCCCTCTCGCGATCGGCGCGGTCTTCTCCGCCACCGGCTCGTTCCTGGCGGCGTTCTCCGCCCTCGCCGTCGGACCGATGATCGGCGCAGTCGTCCTGTACTTCGTCGACGAGGACGGCGGAAGGATCACGGTCGCCGACCCGGCACCGGAACCTCCCGACACCACCACACACTGATACCCACTTCCCAACGACACGACGGACTCCCGAGGGAGGCCGTCGTGTCGTTGGTTGCAGCGCACTCGGGCGTGATCGTCGTTAGCCGGCGCGGCGGCAAGTTCGCGGGACTCGTCGCTGCTGACGGTGTGTCCGAGTTCGCGAAATCCAAGGACGCAACACGCCCGCGCGCTTCATGATGTCCTGGGCCGTGACGTTCTCGAGCTTCTTGCTGGCTTCGGCCCGCAACTCGTTCGTCTCCCCGGACCGGTATCGGGACACAGCAGGAGCGGGACCGCCCGATCCTGGCAGCAACGGCATCGACACCGCCCATGCGTTCGATCGCCGCACCTCGCTGCGCATGCCGGACGACGTCGGCGTGTGGAATGCGACCCTGCTGCGGCAAGCCTCGACGATGCGCCAACGCACCCGCGGTCCACGGCATGCCGCGATCGCCTACCTCGGCGAGGATGCACCCCTCTGCTGCCGAGGCGTGCAGGTGACGTCCTCGTCGTGAACGCCTTCCGGGCCGCGGTGCGCGCGCATGTGACCTCGCCGATTGCGCTCGCGTACTATGTCTAGGCCGGTGTCCATGTCCTGTCGTCGCCGAACCTGCACACGGGCGTGATCGCCACCAGTAGGCGGTCGGTCATCGGCTCCGCGAATGCTTCCCACGGCTCGACCATCGCCGTTGAGGCTGTGGTCATCACCGATGATCCTGACACCGTCGCCGCCGACAACGTGGGTCTACCCGCCGACAACGTGGGTCTACCCGCCGGCAGACGTGGACTCAGACGCCATCGCGATCCCCCACACCCACAGAACCTTCGGCCACCTCCGGCTAGCCCGAACAGACGTACAGCCGATTTCGTTGCGGACGCCGAGCACCAGCTCGCCGACCTCGGGCACCCCAAGCCCCGACTGACCACCGATCACGAAATCGTCTCCGCCAGCTGCGCGCCGCACTGCTCCAACTTTGGGGCCTTTGAACTACTGCAACCATTACCCGTGTTGAGCAGTGGGAACGACATGTCCCCCCGCAGCGGCTCACCGACATCGCGCCCGGACCTGACCACCCCGCCGCTGCATCCTCGCATTCCGCAAGGGGCTTCCTCGCCGTGGCCGGGCCGTCAGATGGCAACGGTGGACCGGCAGAGCTCTCTTCTGGGGCAGCTTGGTGCACCCAGAAAATGCATGGGCCGTGGGCCTACGACAGATGGCCGTTCACCCGGCGTGGGATACCCCACGGGTTCGCGTCGACGAGTGCGGGAGGGAGATGCGCTTCGTGCACCGATTGGTATGCGACCGGCCGCAGGAACCTCCGAATCGCGGTAGCTCCGACTGACGTGTGAACGGAGTTGGTGGCCGGGTACGGACCACCGTGGTGCTGGGCCCAACTGACGGCGACACCGGTGGGCCATCCGTTCCAGATGACGCGCCCCGCGTAGCGCGCAAGTGCGTCGAGCAGTGCTGCGGCATCGTGGTCATCGTCGGTGCCGTGGACGGTCGCCGTCAGCGTGCCCGGCAGGACAGCCATCGTCGCGTAAAGTTCCGCGACCGATGTGTAAGTCACGATCAATCCGAATGGACCGAAGCACTCTTTGATCAGGGCCTGTGAGTTTCGATGCAACGCCCGAGCGTCGGTCACGCCGATCACCGGGCGGACCGACAGATCGTCCAGATCGCTCTGCTCGGGCGATGACACCGGCCGGACGTCCGGGTGCTCGAGGATCTCCCGGGACACATCGAGGAACGATTGGCGAATTCCTCTGTGCAGCAGACGGAAAGAATCGTCCGCGACCGCGGTTCGGACGAGCCACTCGATCGAACTCTGGTCGGGGACGAACAGAATCCCCGGTTTGGTACAGAACTGACCGGCGCCGAGGAGTAATGATTCGAGGAATTGGCCCGCAATCTTTCCCGACCGTTCCGCAGCCGCAGCAGGTGTCACGAACACCGGGTTGATACTGCCGAGCTCGCCGTAAAACGGGATAGGGTACGGCCGACCGGCTGCCAGATCTGCAAGAGCCCGGCCACCCGATGTCGAACCGGTGAATCCGACGGCCGTGATGCGCGGATCCTGAACGAGCAGACGTCCGACGTCCGCGCCCTGCACTACCCCGAACGTGCCGTCCGGGGCGCCGCCCGCACGAAGTCCCTCGTCGATCGCCCGCGCGTAGGCGGCGGTCAATCGCGGCTGAGCGGGATGCGCTTTCGCGACGACGGGACAGCCGGCGGCCAATGCGGACGCGGTATCCCCGCCCCCGAGCCCGAACGCGAACGGAAAGTTACTCGCACCGAACACCGCGGCGGGTCCGGTGGGTACAAGCATCCGCCGCAGATCGGGGCGCGGAGCGGGAAGCGCGTCCGGATCTGCTGTGTCGATGATGGCCTCCAGCCAGGAGCCCTCCTCGACGACATCGGCGAACATTCGAAGCTGCATCGTGGTCCGCGAGACTTCGCCGCGAAGGCGCGCCTCGGGGAGCGAACTGTCGGCGGCCGCCAGCGGCACCAATTCCGCGCCGTTTGCGTCGAGTGCGTCGGCCATCGACCGCAGAATCTGTGCCCGCCGGCTCGGGTCCGTTCGGGCGAGTGACGTCGCGGCGGTCTCCGCGGCCGAGAGAATCCGCTCGTAATCCTCTGTGGTGGTGTCTGGAAGGGTCTCTATCGCAGTGGTTTCCATTGCTATTCCTGTCGAGTTCGGAGCGTCCCGTGCTGAGGAGGTGGGCCTCAGTGTGCGGGAGAACGGGTGTGACGCCATACCTCCACATGGAGATGGTGTGAGTGCAGTCACGACGCCAGGATTGGCATCACACGAGGTACCGAATGACTTTGGAGGACGACGATGACCGCAACGACGGGCCCACTTGCGGGGGTTCGGGTACTGGACATGACACGTCTGGCACCCGGACCGTACGCGAGCATGCTGCTCGCGGATCTCGGTGCAGACGTGATCGCGATCGGTGGTGGTCGTTCCGGGCTTCCGGTGCCGGCACTGTCCCGAGGCAAGGAATTCATATCGCTGGATCTCAAGACCGAGGACGGCCGCCAGGCCCTGCGAACGCTCGTCTCGGAAGCTGACGTCTTCATGGAGGGATTCCGGCCCGGTGTTGCGGACAGGTTGGGCGCCGGCTACGCGGAACTGTCGGCCCTCAATCCGGGACTCGTCTACTGCAGCGTGACGGGCTACGGCCAGGGCGGACCGATGGCGCAACGCGCCGGTCACGACATCAACTACCTCGCGATCGGGGGCGCCCTCGGGGTCTTCGGCCCATCGGATCAGCCGCCGGTCCCGCCGTTGAACCTGGTCGCCGACTTCGCGGGGGGTGGGTTGCTGTCGGCTTTCGGCATTCTGGGCGCGTTGTACGACAGGACTCGAACAGGTAAGGGCCGGTATATCGATTCCGCCATGGTCGACGGCGTCCTGTCGATGATGGGAATGAACTTCGTCGATTGGCAGACGCCGACGCTGCCCGGCCGTGGACGTGGCGTACTGGTCGGGTCGATGCCGTTCTATCGGTGCTATCGCTGTTCCGACGGTCGATACGTCGCGGTGGGTGCCCTGGAGGTGGCATTTTTCGAGCGGTTGTGGACCACCCTCGACCTCGGAGCCGTACCGAATCATTTCGACGAGTCCACCTGGGACCTCATTGAGAAGTCGCTGACCGCCGAGTTCGAGAAGAAGACGATGGTGGAGTGGACCGCGGTGTTCGCCGACGTGGATGCGTGCGTAACACCGGTGCTCGAACCGCACGAGCTGTCCACGTTCGACCAGATCGTGGCCAGGGATCCGGGATTCGCACTGGATTCGGTCCCGGTGGTCCCCGTGTTCTCCGGCGGACCGAAACGGCGCATCACCGACACCCGCATCAAGACCGAAGAAGTCCTGCGCCGCGCCGGACTTCCCGAAGATGCCGCCGGCCGTGCCGCCGCGGACGGCGTCCCACCCTCCGTGACGGGTCTGAGCTGGCCACCACTGTGACCGCCGACTCCCGAATCATCACATTCCCCGCAGACACCAGGAGCAATTCATGAGTATCGAACACCGCGAGTTCCGCGCGAGCGTCCGCAAACTCGCGCAGACCAAGATCGCACCGCATGCCGCCGACGTGGATGACAAGGAGCGATTCCCGTCGGAATCGTGGGCAGCCCTGTGCAGCAACGACCTTCCCGGACTTGCACATCCCGAGAGCCTCGGTGGGAGTGGAGCCGATCTCCTCTCCCAGGTCATCGCAGTGGAGGAAGTCGCAGCATCCTGCGCAAGCTCGGCGCTGGTGATGCTGGTCAACTGGGCGGGCACGTCCACAGTGCTGAGTCAGGGCTCCGACGAGTTGAAGCAACTGGTGGTACCGGGTGTCGCGTCGGGCTCCGCCGGCGCTGCGTGGTGCATGACCGAGCCGCGCGTGGGTTCGGACCTGTCGGCGATCGCGACGACCGCAGTACAGGATGGTTCCGACTGGATTCTGAATGGGCAGAAGCGATTTATCAGTAATGCGCCGTGGGCCGACTGGTACGCGGTCCTGGCGAAGACCGGCGACAAGTCGCTCGGTGTCTTCATCGTGCACAAGGACGATGACGGCGTCAGCTTCGGTGCGCCCGAGAAGAAGATGGGAATGCGCGGCAGTCCGACGGCCGATGTCGTCCTCGACGGATGTCGGCTTCCCGCTGTTCGTGTCGTCAATGATCCCTATGAGGGGTTCCAGTACATCTCCGCGGAACTGAACGTCAGCCGCGCACTCATCGCGGCGCAGGCCCTCGGAATTGCGCAGGGCGCTTTCGACGCCGCCGTCTCGTACACGACGAACCGCGACCAGTTCGGCCAGCCCATTTCGCGCTTCCAGCTTCTGCGGGGCATGGTCGCCGATATGGCCGTCAAGATCGAGTCGGCTCGTTCGCTGCTTTACGACGCGGTCCATCTCATTCAGGACGGGGATCCGGCGGCGCGCGCAAAGGTGGCCATGGCGAAGCTGCTGTGCAGCGACAATGCCATGTCGGTGACCACCGATGCCCTACAGCTGCACGGCGGTTACGGCTATGTGCGTGACTATCCGGTGGAGCGGATGATGCGCGACGCCAAGATCACTCAGATCTATGAGGGCACCAATCAGATTCAGCGCCTTCTCATCGCGAAATCGGTTTACGGAAAGTAGGGCGTCGTGCAAAACCTTCAACAGCAAGCGCTGAGCGGCATCCGGGTACTCGATCTCGGCGAGATCATGCAGGCCCCCGTTGCGGCGCAGGTTCTCGGCGACCTCGGCGCCGAAGTGATCAAGGTCGAGCGAGGTGTCAATGGAGACATGCTCCGGGGCCTGGATCGCGATTCGCTCGAGGCAGGTCGCCCCGGCGCCTACTTCGCCGCGGTCAACCGTAACAAGCGCAGCATCGCACTCAATCTGAAATCTACTGAGGGGAAGGACATTCTGCATCAGCTGCTCGCGGAGACGGATGTTCTCATCCACAGCTACCGGACCGCGGCGGTCGAACGGCTCGGGTTGACATATGACGACCTGCAGGAGCGTTACCCCAGGATTGTCTACGGTACCGCGACCGGATTCGGGGAAACCGGGCCGTATGCCCACAAGGCCGGCCAGGACATGCTCGCGCAGGCGCTCAGCGGGATGGCGAGGTCGTGCGGCGACCCGTCGATCTCGGCGTACGTGCATCCGGTGCCGATGGTCGATTATGCATCGGGTATGGCTCTGGCGCAGGGGATTTTGGCCGCACTGTTCGAACGCGAGCGTTCCGGCCGTGGCCAGAAGGTCAGCGTCAACCTCTTCGATACGGCACTGTCGCTGCAGACCCTCGAAAGTGCCTCGCTGCTCATGGACCGGCGTGAGACCAACTGGGTGACGGATTGGTACAGCGGCATCTTCGAGACGACGGACGGTTTGCTGCTGGTGCTCGGCCTGTTCCGAGAGAACCCCCTGCAGCTGGCGTGCAAAGCACTCGGCATCGACGATCTGTCCGTCCAGCCGTCCTTCGCGTCGCCACAGCTCCAGGCCGCGAACAAGGAGGCCGCCAACGCGGTCCTGCGTCCACTGATCGCGCGGCTGAGCACCACCGGGGCGGCGGAACTGTTCGACGGGGTCGACCTGCTGTGCGCACCGCTGCTCACCCTGCAGGAGGCGCTCGATCATCCCCAGACGCGCCACAACGGCACGCTCGTCGACGTCGAGGTCGAGGGTGTGCGGACGACCCGCCTGATCGGCAGTCCCGTCACTTTGTCTCGTACGCCCGCACAGGTACGCCGAGGGGTGCCCGCGGTGGGTGAACATTCCGACGAAATCCTGCACGAGCTCGGGGTATCCGAGTCACGTGTCCAGACATTGCGCAGCAAGGAAGTGATCCGATGAGTAATGCGATGCAGACGGACCCGGCGAGCCCGACCACTGGCACGGCCACAGCGATGGTGCTCGAAGCGTTCGGGCAGGCCATGGCGCCGAGGACGTTCCCACGCGTGGATCCCGACGCCGGCGCGGTCGTCGTCGACGTGACGCACGCGGGAATCTGTGGAACGGACATCCACCTGCAGCAGGGTCGCCTGCCCATTCCGGTGCCGGTCATCCTGGGGCACGAGGCGGTCGGTCGAGTGCACGCCCTCGGGGAGGGTGTCACGACGGACGCGCGTGGCGAGGAGCTTCGCGTCGGGGATGCGGTGTCGTGGGCGTCCAACATCCCGTGCGGGCACTGCTACTACTGCGAGGATCAGCAGGAACCGTCACTATGCGAGACCCGCAAGGTGTACGGCATCAATCAGTCTTCGGCCGACTGGCCCCACCTGTCGGGTGGGTGGTCCGAGCAGATCTACCTCCAACCCGGCTCGACGATCGTCCGCATCCCGTCCTCGGTGACACCGCAGCAAGTGATCGCTCTCGGCTGTGCCGGACCGACTGCCGTCCACGCGGTGAACGGTATCGCCAAGCCTGACGCAGGCGATATCGTCGTGGTACAGGGCAGCGGACCGGTCGGACTGGCGTGCGCCATGTACGCCACGCTCGCCGGGGCGGCGAAGGTGATCATCGTCGGCGGACCGGCCAACCGTCTGGAGGTCGCGCGGACGGCCGGCATCGGCGACATCCACATCGACATCTTCGCTGAGACGGATCGAGCGGCCCGCCTGGATCGAATTCTCGCGGAAACGACGGGCGGGCGCGGTGCCGACGTCGTCATCGAGGCCGCCGGTGTACCGACGGCGGTGTCCGAGGGAATCGACATCGCCCGGCGCGGCGGCAAGTACCTCGTCGTCGGCCAGTACACGGACCACGGCACCACTCCGATCAACCCCCACTACATCACGAAGAAGCAGCTGCAGGTGCTGGGAAGCTGGGCGTTCTCCCCGCACAACCACCTCGAATACGTCGAATCGCTACCCCGACTCGCAGCACGGTTCGACCTCGCCTCGATGGTCACCGAGTACCCGCTCGGGAAGGCGGAAGAGGCCATGGGTGACATGCGGGACGGGCGCTCGCTCAAGTCGGTTCTGGTGACCGGAGGTCAGTTGTGACCGGCTCCCGGTACACCGCCGCCATCGACTCGATGCTCGAGCGTATCGACTCGACCGCCAAGCAGACCAGCGGCAAGTTCCCGCACTACGGTGACCCTGAATCCGGCGAGTGGACCACCACTGCCGATGGAAACTGGACGGGCGGATTCTGGGGCGGACTGGCCGCACTCGGCTTCGTGGCGTCCGGTGAGGACCGCCTGTCGCGACTCGCCGACGAGATCACCGAGCAGGTCCTGCCCCGGGAGAGCTCCGATACCGCCTTCCGCGGCTTCCTCTTCTGGTATGGCGCAGCGGTCAACCACCTCGTCACCGGAAGCGCGAGCGCATCGGAGATCGCGCTGGCGGGTGCCCGCGGGCTGCTCGCCAGCTTCAACGATCGAGCGGGCGTGATCCCGCTCGGCGCGGAAGCGGAGGAAGCCGAAGCGGTCGGCGAGGGCGCCGCGAACATCGACGCCGTCCCGGGCACCGTCGCCCTGCTGTCGTGGGCGTCGGCGCAGACCAGCGACCCGCGGTTCCTCGACGCCGCGATCCGCCACGCGGAGCGGCACATCGAGCTCTGTATCCGGGCGGATGGTTCGGTCTGTCAGTCGGCACTGTTCGACACGACCAACGGTGCACTCTTGCGCCGCTACACCCACAAGGGCATGAACGACGACAGCACCTGGGGTCGGGCGCAGGCGTGGGCGATGGTGGCGTACGCCCAGGCCGCGCAGTGGGCGTCGCCGTCCTTCCTGCCGACCGCCGTCCGGCTGGCCGACTGGTGGCTGGACCGCACGCCGACTGCCGGAATCGTGTCATGGGACTTCGACGCCGGCACCGGACCGCACGTCCCGATCGACACGTCCGCCACTGCCATCGCCGCTGCCGCGCTGCTCAAGCTCGCCCGACTGGTTCCCGACCGGACCGACTTCCGGGACAGGGCCGTCGCCCACGTGAATGCGCTCCTCGACCACCTCACCCCGGCCGGACCGCACGACAGCAGACCGGCAGGGATCCTCATGGACGGTTGCTTCGACAAACGCCGGGACTTCGCTACCCGGAACGAGCTGATCTGGGGCGACTACTTCCTGCTCGAGTGCCTGATCAGCCTGGACGGCCGGTCCGATACTCTGACACTGTGACCCAGCCGACATGAACGGGTTGCCCAACGCCGGGGGGAAGAAAGATCGAGGAAAGCCGGTGTCGGAAAGTACGCATACCGCAGCTCACGAGTTCAAGCACTCGGACGTCAGGACGTCCATCCTCGACGACCTCGCGCTCTCGCGTGCCGAACTGCTCGTCCTGACCGACGAAGCGGCGGCCATGACCACGGCAGGTCAGCGCATCCGGGAGATCGGCGACTTCGACATGTCGCTCGTCGGGCGCATCGAGGTCGACGGCGCGATGGTTCACCGCAGTTGGCAGGGGACAAAGAGCAACGCCCTGCACCGACTGGTGGTGCCGGAAGGCGTCGGACTGGGCGGAAAGAGCATCATGCTGCAGAAACCTGTCTGGGTCCGGGACTACCTGTCCGACGCCGGAATCACTCACGACTTCGACGCGCTCGTGGCGCAGGAGGCACTGCGAGGAATGCTCGCAGTGCCCATGGTGTACGAAGGTCGTGTCCTCGGTGCCGTGTACGTCGGCACCCGCGAATATTCGTCATTCGGTGATCGAGTCATCGCGGAGATCCAATCGACCGCCGCGACTGCCGCCGTCACTCTCGTCAGCGCACAGAGGGCCGCAGCCCAGACGGAGCTCGCGATCGAGGCCGAACGGAATCGGCTTGCCGAATCCCTGCACGATTCCGTGAGCCCGGTCCTCTTCCGGATCGGTGCCGAACTGCAGAGTCTGCGTGCACTGGGCGACGCTCAGGCGATCCACGATCGGCTGCAGGAGATCACTGATCAGGTACACGCCGTCAATGCGTCGATTCGCAGGTCGCTGACCGACCTCAGCGCGCGACCCCCCGAGCGGGAACTCCCAGTCGGCATCGAGGAGGACTGCCAGTCGTTCGCGCTTCGGACCGGTATCCCGGCCCGTTTCGTACCGCTGACCGAATCTCCGGATCTCGACGTGAGCCGCGTCGAGGCCCTCCAGCGACTGGTCCGGGAGGCGCTCGTCAACGTCGAAAAGCACGCCGACGCATCCACAGTGGTGGTCAGCTTGTCGGTTCGGTCGGGCAGAGTGACGGTCGTCATCAGCGACGACGGCCGGGGCGTGGACGGGGCCGACGACCCGGTGCGAGGAAGTCAATTGGGGCTCGGGCTGGCCGCAGGACGGCTCGAGCGGCTCGGTGGCGGCATGTCCGTAGTCAGCGACGACGAAAGCGGCACCACCGTGCGCGGCTGGGTAGACGCAATCGACGGGTCGGGTGCATGACCGAGCCGTCGAAGACGATCCGTATCCTCGTCGTCGACGATCATCCGATCGTGCGCGGGGGGGTGGAACTTCTCGCGCGGGAGGACGTGAACCTCGAAGTCGTAGGAGGTGCACTGACCGGGGCCGCGGCGGTCGAGCTGGCCCGCGCCCTCCCCGTCGACGTCATCCTCCTCGATCTTCGACTTCCCGATATCCCTGCACCCGAACTCATTCCGCGACTACGGCGGGTCGCGCCGCACGCGCGGATACTGCTGTTCACCGCGTTCGCCGATCACGGCGCCATCGATCTGTTGATGGAGGCGGGTGCGGACGGATGCCTCGTCAAGGACATCAGCGGGCAGGACTTCGCCACGGCCATTCACCGCGTGTCCGGCGGAATCCGGGTTGTCGACCCGCGACTGGCCGGATCGCGAAGAGTCGTGACATCCGAAGCTCTGTACCGAGCCGGCCTGACCCGGCGCGAATACGAGGTGCTGCGTTTCGCGGCAATGGGTAACAGCAACCCCGAAATCGCTCAGGAACTGTCCCTTGCGCGGAACACCGTAAAAACCTATTTGCAGAGCGCCATGCAGAAACTGAACGCGCGCAATCGCGTCGAAGCCATTGCGCGTGCCCACGAACTTCGCTTGCTCTGAACGCAATTCGTTCACCAGGCAACACATCCCCACCTCTCCACCTGGAGATGTTGTGTGTGCTGGATCACCCATACATTCGAGCCGCAGGAATCATTCCGCAATCGTGGCAACGGAGGCCATACATGTTCACAATGTCCCAAACCTCGAAAGTCGGATTTGCCAGCGGTGTCGGTACGACAGTCGAATGGTACGACTTCTTCATCTACGGCACCGCGGCCGGACTCGTGTTCAACAAGATCTTCTTCCCCGAGTTCGACTCCCTGATCGGCACTTTGCTCGCCTTCGCCACGTTCTCCGCCGCCTTCGTTGCGCGTCCGATCGGCGGAGTGGTGTTCGGCCACTTCGGTGATCGGATCGGACGGAAGTCGATGCTCGTCATCACCCTGACCATCATGGGCTTCACCACCCTCGGAGTCGGGCTGCTCCCGAGCTACCAGTCCATCGGCGTCGCCGCGCCGATCATTCTCGTGACCCTGCGCTTCGTGCAGGGCCTCGCGCTCGGGGGCGAGATCGGAGGGGCGATTCTCATGGCCGTCGAACACGCGCCTGCCGGCAAACGCGGCTACTACGGCAGCTGGGTACAGATGGGAGTGCCGGCGGGATTGATGTTGGGCAACACAGTCTTCCTATTGATGGCCGGGCTTTCTCCCGAAGCGTTCGAATCCTGGGGTTGGCGAATTCCCTTCCTGATCGGGGGTGCGTTCGTCGCGATCGGCCTCTTCGTCCGACTGCACGTCGGCGAAAGCCCGAACTTCGATCGCGTCAAGAAGAACGCAAAGTTGGAGAAGCTGCCCATCGGGGTGGTCCTTCGCCACTACCCCAAGCAGGTCCTCCTGACCTGCGGTGCTTACTTCGCCATCGGGGTCACCTTCTACGGCACCACGGTATTCGGTCTCAGCTACGGCGTCGCGCAGGTCGGCTACACGCGCAACCAGATGCTGACACTCGTCCTCGTCGCCATGGCGGTCACGTTCGTCGCGCTGCCGTTCTTCGGCAAACTGTCGGACTCCTACGGCAGGAAGCCGGTGTTCCTGGCCGGAGTCGTCGCCATGCTGCTGTTCACCTTTCCGTGGTTCTGGCTGGTGAACAGCGGATCCTTCCTGCTGGCGATGGTCGGGTTCGTGGCGTTCTGTCTCGCCTTCTCGACCTCCTACGGCCCGCTCGCAGCCTTCTTCGCCGAAGCTTTCGACACCCGCATCCGCTACACCGGAATCTCCTTCGGGTACACGATCGGCACCCTTGCCTCGAGCGCTCCCGCGCCGATCGTCGCCACGTACCTGCTGGATCGCACCGGCTCCTACGTCGCCGTCGCGCTGTTCATGGTCGCAATGTGCGCCATCTCCGTCGTCTGTGTGATCGCCATGCGGGAGACCTACCGGCAAGATCTGTCCGACACCGACGAAGCCGCGGGACAGGAGCGATTGTCACCGACTTCCACGTAGGCGGCTTCGCCGCCCGTGCGCCCCTTTTGGTGACTTCTCCGTGGGTCGGGGCGAGTAACTGTGGTCACCCCCGAGGCTGGGTGTCGCGAGCGTGATAACCGGCCTCGGGGGCGTGGGGCCCGCAGTGTCAGCAGACCCACGAACCCGTACTGGTCTTCGACCTCGGCGGCGGCACCTTCGATGTGAGCCTGCTCGACGTCGGCGAGGGAGTGGTCGAGATTCGTTCCACGGCCGGCGACTCCCACCTCAGCGGCGACGACTTCGACCGACGCCTGGTGGACTACCTCGCCGACGAATTCCAGTGTGCGGAGAATATCGATCTGCGCAAGGATGCGCAGGCATTGCAGCGCCTCTTCGAGGCCGCGGAAAAAGCCAAGGTCGAGTTGTCCTCGGTCACCCAGGCTCAGGTCAACTTGCCCTTCGTCACCGCAGACGCGAACGGTCCCAAGCACCTCACCACCACGATCATGCGATCGAAGTTCGAGGATCTGACGGCGGATCTGGTGGAACGCTGCCTCGACCCCGTGAAGTAGGCGATGAGTGACGCCAAAGTCACCGCCAACGACATCGACGAGGTGATCCTGGTCGGTGGTTCGACGCCCCCGTGCTTAGACGCCGCACTCGTAAGGAATCAACACGCACGTGTCTCAAGTAGGTTGACAATTACCGTCGGTACCCACGATTGGCCTATACCGTCGCTGCGCGTGCAACCTCGTGTCGCCAGACTGCGCCGGTGTTGAAGTTGGCGCCCAGGTCGGGAAGATCCTCCCAATCGGCGTCGTCGATGTCGACGAGCGTGCCACCCGCGCTCACGACAGCCAAGGACATGCGCGCCAGCTCTTCCAGGCTGGCGGCCTGCAGAACCGACTGTTGCACCGACGACGCGACGGAGGTGATGCCATGTCCGCGGCAGATGACGACGGGCCGATCGCCCATCGCCGTCACCATTTCCTTGCCGAGTTGGGTGCGATGAATCAACACCGCGCGGCGGTACACCGGCACCCCACCCCGCGCAAGAACTGCACCGGGGATGTCGTAGGCCCCGTAGATGGGCCGCAGCGAGATACCCGCTAGGTCGGCTGCAACAATCGACGGGGGGTGCAGGTGCGCTACAGCTCGGATGTCGGGCGAGGCCCGCATCGACTCGACGTGAACGGGCAACTCCTTAGGTACCTGATAGCCGTTGTCGAGTTCACCTGGAGCGCCGGCTGTTCCGTCGAATCGTACGAGTCGAATGTCGGACGGGCGTGTATAGGCCACGCCGGTGTCGTCTGCACTGCGACACCTGATGAGCAGAAGGTCATGGGAGACTCTGAAGCTGATGTGGCCCAGGATGCCCTCCATCAAACCCCGGGCAGCGGCAACCCTGCACGCCTCGGCTACGACGACCCGTGCACCCTCGATATCCTTCTCGTTCATGTGGTTTCCTTGACCGTGGTGCGGGCTGACACCGTCATTGCCTCGAGACGTTCCGCAAACTCGACATATTCGACCCCGAGTGCGATCGCTTTGCGGGCGGTGACAAGCGCTTTCGGCCAATTGACGACGACGACCCCGGTCAGTCTGCCTTTCTCGTCGGGGTAGCAGACCGCGAACTTAGCCTTGTTCGTCACCTCGCCGATGACAGTGTGCGTCGACGAGCCCGCCAGTCCGACCGTCTGTATCTTCCAGTCGTACTGATCACTCCAGACGTATTCGACCGGTTCGTGGCGCATCTTCTCGTCCGGGCGAGCGATATTCCGGGCGACCACGACAGCTTGCTCCACCGCGTTCGTCCAGTGCTCGAACCGGGTCGAACCGCCGCGTCGGGTGTTGTCGAACCGGCACACGTCGCCGACTGCGTAGATGTTGTCGTGACCGATTGCACGGCAGTACACGTCACACACCACACCATTGCTCACCTCCAGACCGGAGGACTCGAGCCAGTCGTCGTTCGGTATCGCCCCGATTCCGACGACCACCGTGTCGGCGGCGAGCGTCGACCCGTCGGACAAGCCGATCGCGAAGGACCCGTGCTCACCGTGCACGGACTCGACACCGACCCCGAATCTGGTGTCGACGCCGCGACGCCGATGGAGGTCGATGAACAGCTCGCCGATCTCCGCACCCATCACGCGTGCCATGGGCACGGGTTCTGGATCCACCAGCGTCACGCGCATCCCGAGTTCGACCGCGGTTGCCGCGGTCTCCGCGCCGATGAAGCCGCCGCCGATAATGACGAGGTGGTCGGTGGTGCCGAAATGGCGTCGTAGTGCGCGGGCGTCCGCGGCTGTTCGTATCACGTGCAGGCCGTTCGGCGTTCCCCACGGTGACGGCCGGGCGCGAGCGCCGGTGGCGAGCACCAGGTTGTCGAACGCGACCCTCGTACCGTCTGCGAGTTCGACATACCGGTTTGCCGTGCTCAGCCCTACGGCTGGTTGGCCCAACCGAAGCTCGAGATCGAGTTCCCGAGCCTGTTCGGTGGTCAACAACGTAATCTCGGCCATCGTCGAGCCACCTGCCAGGATCGACTTCGACAACGGCGGCTTGTCATAGGGCAGTTCACCTTCGGCACCCAGGAGAACGATGGCGCCCGGATACCCTTCCGACCGCAGTGCCTGCGCAGTTCGGACACCACCGATCGATGCACCGACGATGACCGTGGTCGATTCCGGCATCAGTCTTCGATCCAGAGCGCGGAGACCGGGCAGGACCGGGCAGCACTGTCGACGCGTCCCCGTTCCGATTCGGGGACCTCCACACTCAACAGTTCGACGACACCGTCGTCGTCGATGTCGAAGTAGTCGTCGGCAGCGACGACGCAATTGGCATATCCCTGACATGCACCAAGATTCGCTTTGACGACAGCCATCGCGGTTTCCTCTCTTTCCGAACTGGTCGAACTCGTATCAGCGGGTCGAAGGTTTGGGGGCTCCGATTCCGAAGCCGCCGTCGGGATGCGTCGCGCCTGCGGTGATTCCTCGGGATCTGTCGGAAGCGAAGAAGACGAAGCTCCACGCATGGTCCTCACCTGAGAGGGCCACGTTGAGCGGTGTCCGCGCCGCCAACTCGCGTGCACGATTCGGATTGTCGTCGAGTCGATCGGCGTCGCGTCCCAGGCTCGCCAACCCGCGCAGGTCGGTGTTCAACGTGCCGCCTGGGGCGACTCCGTTGACGCGAATATTTGGGGCGAGCTCGTAGGCCAGGGTGGTGACCAGCCCGCGTACGGCAAATTTGGAAGACACGTAGAGCACTCCGCCTCGTCCGGGATAGAACGACGAGGCAGACTCCGCCAGCACGATCGACGATCCGCGGTGCTTGCGCAGCTCCGGTACGGCGGCCTTGACCGAGTGCATGTGGCTGAGCACGTTGGTTCGGAAGATCTCGTCGAACGCCACGTCGAGTGTGTCCGCGGGGATGTCCTCTATGCCCTGGTAGAAGTCGAAGATCCCGACACAGTTGACCAGTGTGTCGAGCCCTCCGAACTCGGCGACCGCAGCCGCGACGGCAGCGTCGTTGTCCGCCGCGCGTGTGGCGTCACCTTCGATGACCGGTACCTGGGGTAGGTGTTCGCGCAGCACCCGACACTTGTTCGGGTCACGCTCGAGTACCGCGACGCACGCGCCTTCGGCGAGGAACGCATCGACGACTGCTCGCCCGATCCCCGAGCCCCCGCCAACGACAAGTGCCCGCTTGCCGTCGAGCCAGCCAGTCATTCGTTGTCTCCCTCTGCGATCAACGGAGCAAACATGTTTCCCACCATCGCGGCGAAGGTAGCCGGGTTCTGCCAGGTCAGCGCCTCGAGTTCCAGCGGGTCCACACAGACCCACTGCCCGGACTTCGGGGCGTGCACCAGGAGCCGTACGCCGTTGCGGGTCGCCACCTTGTGCACGCTGACCTCGGCGAATTCGTTGGCGATGGTCAGCGGATCACCGACGGCACCAGCCAAGAGCTGCGCGAACTCGTCTGTGGCACGGCGCGCGGCGCGTGCGTCCTGCTCCTCGCCTTCCCACTGCAAGCTCATAGGAACACCGCGAGATTCTGCATCCGCATCACGGACTCGTCGACAAAGATGGTGCGTCGTGCGAGCTTCCATTCGTCACCTACGCGCCTCAGCAGATCCTCCCGTCCACACGAGACGAGTGCCGACTCATTGACATCCCCTCTGCTGCGAAACAGCAATTCGGCGCTTTCGACGACGAGGTGGTCCTCGGCGTCGGTGAGGAAGGTCCGGATGTTGGTGATGTAGTGGCGCAGTCGTGACGGGGGATCCTCGGTCCACGCGTGCTCGGTGACGAACCGCGCGACCCGCCGGCTCAGCGAATACTTGTTCTCATCGAAATGTGCCATTCCTGGCGAGGTGTCGAATCCCGAGTTGAGCGCCGCGGTTACCCGAACCGGCATGATGTAGTGGATATCGTCGGTGATGTTGTCAAGCCAGGTTTCGTATTCCTGTGCGTCGAGCAGATATGCCTCGTCGATCAAGAATTGGTGCGCGTCCAGGTGCCGTCGATCGTCGAACCGCAGCGGAGTTCCAGTACGCGTGACGCGCGATGCATGGTCGCCCAGCACGGCTTGCTCCGAATAGGTCGAGCCTTCACCTACGCGGCTGTAACCGGTACTGGTAGCTCGCACAGACGTGGTCATGCCAGCACCGCCCCGTTGACAGTCGCGTCCTTGCTGTGGGTGCCGGCGGCGTGGTCGCAGCTGCCGTTCGTCGGAGTCATCGGCCTGATACCGTCTGGATTGTCGGTTCCCACCGATGTCGGCCCCACCTCCAGTGCCGGCTTTTCGAGGTAGTCCGCCCACATTTCGAGAAGTTTGCGCTGATTGGCCTCGTTGTATCCGACCTGCGCCGTCCCGGGGCCGTGGAACTCGTCGGCGGTGAGCTCCTCGGAGACGCGTGTCCCGTCCTCGAGCAGACCCATGCGACTGTTGAGTAGCAGGCGCCGCGCCATCGATCCTGCGGAGGTGTTCGTCAGCGATACCCAGTTCTCGACATCGTCCTGTTCGAACATGCCGGTGGATCCGAAGCACATCAGGTATGCCTTGTACGACTTCTTCTTGAATTCTTCCGGCGCGCTCCGGTCGACCGCGAAGAAGGACAACACCTCGGTCTCGTTCTCACTGATCGGTTGCCAGAGTCGAATGGAGATGAACGGCAGGACGTCGTCGCCGTCCTCGACCTTCGGCCAGTTGTGGACGAAGCTCAGGTTCGGAAACACCGATGCTGCCGAGATCATGAAGCCGTCCGCGCCGATTACTCGCTGCTGCTCGTCCGACCACACATCCTTGGCCCGGTCGGTCATCTCCGCGGTGTATCCCACGTACTGCATGCGCTCGTCGAAGGTGCCGTCGGGCAACTTGTACGTCGTTCCCCCACCTGGTCCTGCCCAGTAGGTTGCTCCATCCTTGCGCTTCTCCGCTTTGGGTTCGCGGAACAGGCCGATCTCGACGACCGAGGTGTGTGTCTGCGGCGTGTGGTACATGTCGCCCGCGAAATTCTCGGCTCCGATCTTCCAGTTCGCTTTGACCCTCCAACGCTGCGGGCCTCGTACCTCGAGCCCCGACTCGCTCTGCTTGGTGTAGTAGTCGAGGTAGAACTTGAAGTCGCCCAGATAGTCCGACAGCGATTCGGCGTTCGGATCCATATTGATGAAGATCATTCCGTTGTAGCTGTCGAGATTGGGTGCAGGGAGGAGTGTCTGGCCCTTCTTCTTGAAGCCCTCCTCGCCCCCGTACGCCTCCTCGTGGAACGGCAGTCCGATGATGCGGCCGTCGTTTCGGTACGACCAACCGTGATAGGGGCAGCGAAAGTTCGACGCGTTTCCCATTTCCGCGCGACACACCTGCATCCCGCGGTGCAGACACATGTTGAACATCGCCCGAATCCCACCCTTGGAGTCGCGGGAGATGATGAATGAATCCTCGAGCACCCGGCGGACAACGTAGTCCCCCGCCTGCGGTACCTCAGATTCGTGCGCGACGAACAACCACGATCGACTGAAGACGGTCGCCTTCTCACGCTCGAAAATCTCTTTGTCGTTGTAGATGTGCGCCGGGATCATGCCGCGGCGAATGTCTTCCATCGCTTGCACGTGGTGGGTCGTCCGGGGTTCCAAGGTTCATTCCTCTTCGATCGACGATGGCAGTCTCTCTGCTATGCAGAAGTGCCTTCTGTTAGATAGATGTTGCTCTCTTGAGCCCGACGAGTCAACCCCCTGCGCGTACGCGCATTCCACCTGCTGGCAGGTCGACCGCAAACCCGACCTGAGACGTATGCTCTCTGCTATGCAGAACCACGGTCCACGGCAACAGGCGCCGGAGGCGATACCACCGCAGTACCCGATCGAATCCGTCGACAACGCACTTCGTCTGCTGTTGCTGCTCGGTGAACAGCCCGAAATTCGGCTGACCGAGGCGAGCCAGTACCTCGGAGTTGCGTCGTCGACGGCTCACCGACTTCTGGCGATGCTCCAGTACCGGGGCTTCATTCGGCAGGATCCGGCCAGCAAGGCCTATCGTCCGGGCCCAGCGCTGACGGGGGTCGCGTTTGCGATTTTTGCCAGGCTCGACATTCCTCAGACGGCGGCACCGATCCTGCGCACCCTCAGCGAGGAACTGCGTGAAACTGTCCATATCGGGGCACTCGACGGTCGAACCGTGCGCTTCATCGCCGCCCTGGAGAGCCCATCTGCAGTCCGGGTTGCGTCCCGGTTGGGCAAGATCATGCCGGCGCACTGCACGTCCACCGGGAAGGCCATGCTGGCGGAACTTTCCCTCGACGAACTGCATCAGCTGTACCCGACCGAGGAACTGGAACCGGTGACTCCACAGTCCATCAGCACGCGGACCGAGCTCGAAGCCCAACTGGAAGAGGTCAGAAGGAACGGGTACGCGGTCAACCGGGAGGAATCCGAGGAAGGTGTTGCCTCCGTGGCCGTCTCGGTCCCGACGAACGCCCCCGGCATGCGCCTGGCAATGAATGTTTCAGCGCCCAAGCACCGCCTGCGCCCGGCACAGGTACGCAGCATCGGCCGCGCCCTGACGGACGCGGCTGATCAGCTAGCGGCAGCGCTCGGGTGAGTGTCCGGTCCACCCGGCGAGGTACGTTCTCGCGGGCACTGTGACCGTCAACTCGACGACGGAACGCTCTCGAGGTAGGCGCTGGCCTCGTCGAGTCCGACGACGTCACCGTATTTGGCGTCGATATCGAAGAGGCTGGCAGTGTGCGGTAGTGCCGCCCGGTCCCCCACTGCGTCCTCGACCACTATGGTGTGGAACCCGTACGAGCAGGCGTCTACCGCGGTGGCACGAACACATCCGCTCGTGGTGCAGCCCACGATGATCACGGTGTCGATCCGGCGGCTGATCAACCGAGCGGCCAGGTCGGTGCCGAAGAAGCACGATGCGTACTTCTTCACCAATGTCGTCTCACCTGGCTGTTGTTCGAGCCGCTCGTCGATCTCGACCCATTGACTGCCCTCGACCAGATACTTGTTCGAGGGGATCTTGCCGATCCAGGCGCCGGCCTCTTGGAGTTCCGCGTCGTAGGCCACTGTGGAGAAGATGATCGGCACCTGCGCCTTTCGCGCGAGCGCGAGGAGAGTCTTCGTTGCGTCGATTTGGGTATCGAGGTCACCTGCGAGCGGCGAACGGCGATCGGTGAAGCCCGTGATCAAGTCGACCACCACCACTGCCGGCCGCACGCCGAAGCCGATGCGGCCGCCCAGACCTTTCTCCCGGAATTCGGTGCGCAACCGCTGGTATTCCTCTGCTGCGGCAGTCAGGGCGCTCATCAGTGTCCTCCGGAAAATGGGTGTGGGCATGGGACGGAAAGGCCCACTGCCGATTCGGATAGTTGCGTGCGGCGATCAGTTGACCGCGTCGGTGATCTTCCGTTCGATGGCCCACAGGGCGATGTTGCCCACCAGCGCCATCGAGACCAGCAGCATGATCACTCCGTACATCGTCGGTAGATCCAACTTGCCGTACGCAAGCATCGCCATCTGCCCCAATCCTGCTCTGGTCGCGAAGAACTCGGCGATCAGTACATTGATGAAAGCAATGCTGAATCCGATTCGGATACCGACCATGAGAGAGGGCGCCATCGCGGGCACCACGATTTTGCTCATTGTCTGAAGCGGACTTGCACCGGTGGCCCGGCCGAGTTTCAGCAGGATGGGGTTGATGGCGCGTACTCCCGCCGCCGTCGAGACGATGATGGGGAACACCGCGGCCAATGCAGCCATTGCCGACTGTGCTCCGAGTCCCAGGCCGAAGATCTGCAGCAGGATCGGAAAGAAGATTACGCGTGGTATGGCGAAGGCACCCGCGATGATCGGATCGAACACATCACCGAGAAACTTGCTTCGCCCGATGATGTATCCGGTCGGGAAGCCCACCGCTGTTGCGACGACGAATCCGAGTCCGACAGCACTCATCGTGGCGTTGAGATTCCTGTAGATGGAACCGTCTGCGAACAGTCCCCATACCGCCGACATCGACGAGCCCGGGGACGGCACAAGTTCGCTGGTCGCTGCAATAAGCGCCCAGACACCGATCAACCCGATGACGATGAGTATTCGCAGGAGGTTGTCGGTCCACCGCTGTGGCAGGCGGAACCGCTGTTCCGTATTCTGTTTGCCTGCTTCGACTTCGGTTCCGGCGCTGAGCGTGGTGGCGTTCACAACATGTCCCTTCGAATGGCTCGTTCAGCTAGGCCGAGTGCACTGTTCACTGCGATGCTGAAGACCACGACAATGGCAATGTAGGCCCACATGTCCGCGACGTAGAGTTCGCGGTACATAAAGCCCGCACGAAACCCCAGGCCTTTCGACGCCAGAATGAACTCCATCGCGATGGTGCCGATGACTGCGTAGATGAATCCGAGCTTGATCCCGGGAAAGATGAGCGGCGTGGCGGCCGGGAACAGCACCTTGAAGTATTGCTGCCGGCGCGAGGCATCGACCGATCGCGCCAGTTTGTGCAGTACCGGTTTGACGTCTCCGAGCGCCACCATCGTGGTCAGCGCTATTGGAATGAGGGCCATCGTGCTCGCGATGACGATGATTGGTCCCGCGTTGAGTCCGAGCACCGCGACCAGAATCGGGTAGAACAGCAATGTCGGCATCGCGTACCCGGTGACGATGAATGGTTCGAGGACTCGACCGATGACCCGGACCCTCCAGAGCAATACCCCCAGGGGCACCCCGCCGAGCACGCCCAGTGCGAACGCCGCAAGTATGGTCACGCTCGTCCGCGTCAGATCGGTGACGAAGTGGGTGCTCGGGATGATTGCCGCGACGTGGGCGAGTATCTCGGACGGCGCGACCATCTGATTGCGGTCGATCCAGCCGGTTCGCGTTGCCGCCTCGAGCAACAACACAAGAGCAACCAGCATCGTCCAACGTACGACGCGTGCCCGATGTTTCGCTCGTCGGAATCCAGACCTTGGCGTTTCGTGGAGGGCCGCCTGCGGCGAGGTCACAGTCATGTGGCATCCGTCCCGTGCCCCAGTGTCTTAGCGGCCTCTTCCTTGATGATCGACCACAGGTGATCCTCGAGTTCCTTGAATCTGGCCATGGCGTGTGTGCCGCTCGGGCGTGGACGGGGTAGCCCGACGTCGATCACCTCTCGGACCACCGATGGACGTGCCGACATCACCCAGATCTGATCCGACAGATAGATCGCCTCTTGGATGTCGTGGGTAACGAAGAGTACCCGATTGTGGGTCTGCTCCCAGATCTTCAAGAGCTCGCGCCCGATGAACTGTCGCGTCTGCTGATCCAGAGCGCCGAACGGTTCGTCCATCAGCAGAATTCGAGGATCCGTGGCGAGTGCACGGGCGATCGCCACGCGTTGACGCATACCTCCGGAAAGCTGCCCGGGCCGGTGCTTCTCGAAACCCTTCAAGCCGACCAGTTCGATCATCGCACGCGCTTTTTCCAGGCGCTCGTCCTTGTCGACGTGCTTGATTTCCAACCCGAAAGCCACATTGTCGAGAACACTTCGCCAGTGCAGGGTCGAGTCTTCCTGAAACACCATGGCGGTGTCCTTACGGGGCCCTGTGACAATCTCCCCATCGATGGTCACCCGTCCATGCGAGGGAACAAGTAAGCCACAGGCCATGTCCAGCAAGGTGCTCTTTCCGCATCCACTCGGACCGATGACCGATACGAACTGGCCCTCCGCGATCGATGCCGTGACGTTACGCACGGCCTCGGTCCGCCCGGTGTCGGAATCGAAAGTCATACCGATACCGTCGAAAGAGACGTTCTTCGATTCGACTTGTGTAGTGGTCATGTTCTCTTCCCGCCTTATAGTTCGACTACAACTGCGTCAATATCGACCTTGCCGCCGAGTCGTCCGGCCTCGACGCCCGAGGCCACGACCGCTTCGAGTTGCGGGCGCGCGAAGTCGAGACTGAAGAAACCTCGCGAATTCTCCAACGCCGCCAGGGCGATCTCGGGCTTGTACTTGATTGCGCGGCCATAGATTTCGGCTGCCCGCTCGAGATCCGTATCGATCATCTCGATACCGCGACCCACGGCACGCATCCACCCCGCCAAGACGTCCCGATTCTTTTCGATGAACGGGGTGGTGGCACATAGGCAGGTGTCCGACCAGTCCTGGACGTAGTCCCGGGATCGCCAGATCACCTTCGCGCCGGTTTCGGCGATGATGCGCTCGGACAGCGGGGACGCAGTCCACGCGACATCGACAACGCCCTGGGAGGCGACGGTCCACGAATCGCTCGCGGATCCGACGCTGAGCAACTCGACGTCGACGCCGGGTGTCAAACCCGCCAACCGAAGCGTCTTCTCGGCGAAGTCGGTCGAGTTCGATCCCGGGCTGCTCACACCGATGGTGCGGCCCCGAACATCTTCGATCGTGTTGATCGGGGAGTCAGCGGGGGCGATGAAGTCCACAGATGCCGCGGTGTAGACGTTCCCGAACGCCTTGACGTCGAGTCCGCGCTCCACGGCGATGAACACCGGAATCGTCGCCGAAGTGCCGAATCCGATCCCGGAGCCGATTCCCCGCACGGTGTCCAGCCCACCCGGGAACTGAACGTTCTCCAGCGCCAGCATCTCTTCTTCGTAGTAGCCCTCGGACGCTGCGATCAGAAACGGGGCCGAATGGATCAGGCTCGCCAACCCCGTGATGGCGACGTCACCTCGGTAGACGCCGTCCCTACCTCGGGACTGGGTAGCACACCCTGCGCCGGCTCCCACAGCAAGGAGACCCCCCAGAGCCGCCGTCACTCTCATGAAATCCCGCCGACTCAGCGAACTACTGCCCATATCGACCCGATTCCTTCTGTAGTCCCGTCACACCTGGCCCCGAAAGTGAAGCACATCACGTGACTGTTGTACAGAAGCTAACTCTGGTCTGCAGAGAGACGGTGTTGCGGGTGTCCCCAAATGCCACACTGCACCGTGGGTGCGCAGAACCTCGCGCTTTCACGATGATTGAGCGGAAGTCCACCCCTGCGACACAACCCCGTTCCCAGCCAGACCCAACGGGTCACGGCTCCATCCCCGAGGTCTGGTGGCGGAAAGGCTGACCTTGGTGTTCCTGATGGCGTCGGCCGACTCGATGTACCTGATCGGCAAGTCCCGCGAACATCCGAAGCACGTGGGGTCCTGGCGCTGCTCGGTCTCCCGGTTCCGATCACCGTCGATCATCGCACTCGGCTCCGTCGTGTCGCCTCCGTACCCGCACAGGTCCTGAAAGGCTCGGCCCTCCTGTGCGCGCTCATGGCCGCGTCGCTATTGCCCGCGTCGGTTTCGCCGCCCTCATGACCTCATCGGCCACGACAGACAATGACTCCAGCACAACCGGAAGTCACCTCCCGCAGGGGAGCCCCGCATGCGTCGACACAGACACGCTGGGAGCGTCGCACGCTTCTCCGTAACGCGGGGGGTGTGAGTTGCAGTCTGGGTGGGATCTCACAGAAGCCGGCCGAGTCTTGCTGCGTATTTGTTCAGTACGGGCACGGCTGCCTCACGGATGTCGTGCAGGGTGGTTCTGGCTGTGGACGTACTGACACTCATTGCCGCCACGGTTTCGCCCCGGGCAGTCCGGACCGGTACGGCTATCGACAGCATGCCGAGTTCGATTTCTTCGTCGGTGCAGGCCACGCCGCTCTCCCTCGCCGTCAGGATTCGCTCGCTGATGGCATCGACATCGGTCAGCGTCTTGGGTGTGCGGGGCTGCGGGTGGCATTCTCGGAGGTAGTCGTCGAGTTGCGTATCGGGGAGTCCGGCCAGCAGTACTCGACCGGTCGCGGAGCTGTGGGCGGGCAGTTTGGCGCCGACCCGGACTCCGGTCGCGACGATCCGTGCGGCCTCGGCGCGGGCGACGAACAGGGACCACCCGTCTTCGAGAACCGCGAGCGACACCGACTCGCCCAGCGCATCGCGGGCCTCGGCCAACTGCGGCTGGGCAAGTTGCGGCAGTGGCGCGGTGTCCAGATAGGCGCCGCCGAGCCGAAGCATCCTGGGTGTCGGTCGGAAGTTTCCGTTGTCGTGGGTCAGGTAACCGAGCTCGACGAGAGTGAGCAGGCAGCGGCGCGCCGCGGCGCGGGAGGTGTTCGTCCGCTGAGCGGCGTCGGTGACGGTCAGTTGCGGGTGGCGGATGCCGAAGGCCTCGATGACCGCCAGGCCCTTCGCCAGTCCGGCCATTCCCTCGGGAGCGCGGGCAGCACCCTTGACACTTCCCTTATCGTCCGGCTTAATTGTTCGAGAATTGCTCATCTGTTCGTTATACGAACAGCCACGGGGCTTGTCAAGTCCCGGCGAGCGAGTTCTCTGATGTCCCGACTGGTTGTCCAGACTGAGGAGAAATTATGGAAAGCAGCGTTGTCCACACGGTCCGCGAGACCACGGCGGATTGGACTGACGACCTCACCCGGGTGCCGTATCGGGTGTTCCAGGGCGAGGACATCTACGCAGCCGAGCAGACCAAGTTGTTCCATGGCCCGTATTGGAGCTACCTGTGCCTGGAGGCGGAGGTAGCCGGCCCGGGAGACTACTGCTCCACCTTCGTCGGCGAGACGCCGGTGATCGTGGCGCGTGATCGCGACGGTGAGCTCTACGGCTTCGAGAACCGGTGCGCCCATCGCGGCGCCCTGCTGGCGCTGGACGACCGCGGAAACACGAAGGACTTTACGTGCGTCTACCACGCGTGGAGCTACAACCTGCAGGGCGATCTGACCGGCGTTGCGTTCAAAGATGGGGTCAAGGGCGAAGGGGGAATGCCTGATTCGTTCTGTATGGAGGACCACGGACCGCGCAAGATGCGCATCGCCGTCCTCTACGGTCTGGTCTTCGGGAGTTTTTCCGATGACGTGCCCGACATCGAAGACTATCTCGGCGAAGAGATCACGAGTCGGATCGCCCGTGTCCTCGGTGGACGCACCCCCGAGATCATCGGACGCTTCACACAGATCCTTCCCAATAACTGGAAGCTGTACGTAGAGAACGTCAAGGACTCCTACCACGCCAGCATCCTGCACCTGTTCTTCACGACCTTCGAGCTCAACCGACTGTCGCAGCGCGGTGGGATCATCGTCGACGAGAGCGGCGGCCACCACGTCAGTTACTCGGCGATCGACCGAGACGCCGAGAAGGACGTCGCGTACTCGGATCAGAACATCCGGTCCGAAAGCGCCTACAAACTGGCCGATCCAACGTTGCTCGAGGGGTTCAGCGAGGTCGGTGACGATACGACGCTGCAGATCCTCTCCGTCTTCCCGGGCTTCGTGCTGCAGCAGATCCAGAACTCCGTGGCTGTGCGCCAGATCCTGCCGACCGGGGTCGAACGAACACGGCTGAACTGGACGTACCTCGGCTTCGAAGAAGACACTCCCGAGCAGCGGGAAGTACGACTCAAGCAGGCCAACCTCGTGGGCCCCGCAGGCTACATCTCGATGGAGGACGGCTGCGTCGGAGGCTTCGTGCAACGCGGAATCACAGGTGCGGCAAGCCAGTCCGCCGTGCTCGAAATGGGAGGCTGTCTCGCCGAATCCAGCGAAAGCCGTGTCACCGAAGCATCGGTCCGCGGCTTCTGGAAGGCATACCGGGCCGCGATGAACCGACAGGAAGAGGCATGAGCGTGAACGACTTCCAGCGAATCGGCCGTGTGCAGGCCGACTACTCCCGCTGCATCGACGAGGGGCCGCTCGAGCAGTGGCCGGACTTCTTCGTCGAAAACTGCATGTACCGGATCACCACCGCACAGAACTACAGCGAAGGCCTGCCCGCCGGACTGGTGTGGGCCAACACTCGCCGGATGCTGGTCGACCGCGTATCGGCGCTGCGTGAAGCCAACATCTACGAGCAACACACCTACCGTCACATCCTGGGCCAGCCCTCAGTCCTGGAAGAGAACGGTGACGGTATCCATGCCGAGACCAGCTTCCTGGTGGTACGGGTGATGCGTGACGGCCAATCCGACATCTTCGCCAGCGGGCGGTATGTCGACCGCTACGTCGACGTGGACGATCAGTTGAAGATTGCCGAACGAGTCGTGGTGTGCGACAGCACCAACATCGATACCCTGTTGGCGCTCCCGCTATGAGTGGGTCCCCTCCGCGGGTCTTGCTCACGATCGGCGATCCGAATGGAATCGGCCCCGAGCTCGCGGTGAAGGCCGTCATGGCAGCGCAGGAGCATCCCGCATTCAATCCGGTCCTGGTGGGCGATCGATGTGTCGTCGAGCCGCTCGCCCGCTGGGCAGGCATGACGGTCCGCGAGACAGCCGACGGCTTGGCCACGCCCGTGACCGATGTCGTCGACCTGCTTCCGGTGCACTCGCTGCCCGCTGGGGCTTTCGCACCGGGCCGGGTGACAGCAGAGGCTGGGAAGGCGACGGTGGCGTATCTGGAACGGGCGGTGCGATGTCTGCAGGGCGGCGGAGCCTGCGGCATCGTCGCATGCCCGCACTCGGAAACCGCGGTCAACGCCGCCGGCATCTCCTTCGACGGATATCCGAGCTTGCTGGCCGAACTCGTCGGCGCGCGGCCCGATCAGGTGTTCTTGATGTTGATCGGTGCCGGTTTGCGCATCGTGCACGCAACGTTGCACGAATCGCTGCGGGATGCGCTTCGGCGCCTCACGCCCGAGCTGGTGCACGGGGCGGCACGTGCCGCGGTGGAGACGTTACAGGCGCAGGGCATCCCGTCCCCGCGCATCGGCGTCTTCGGCATCAATCCACACGCCGGCGAGGGCGGTTTGTTCGGTGACGAGGACCTGCGGGTGACAGCGCCAGCGGTGGAGCGGCTGCGCGCCGCAGGGATTGACGCCTCGGGACCGGTCGGGGCCGACCTCATGCTGGCAGACCCAGGCTTCGACGCGTTCGTCGCCATGTACCACGATCAGGGCCATATTCCCGTCAAACTCCTCGCTGGGCGCAGCGCAGCCGCGATGACGATCGGCGCCGGAGTGCGGTTCTCCAGTGTCGGCCACGGCGCGGGGTTCGACATTGCCGGCAAGGGCACAGCCGACCCGGATGCGGTAGTCGGGGCGCTGCGACTCATCGGCGCCGCCGAAACCCACATGTCGGCACCCGGCACCTTTGGAGCTACCTCATGACCTACACAGTAACTGTCACCGGAACGGACATTAGCTTTCCGTGCGAGCCCGATGAGAGCGTGCTCGACGCGGCGGAACGTTCCGGATACGCGATCCCGTACTCGTGCCGCAAAGGCGTGTGCTCGAGTTGCGAAGGCGCACTCGATGCCGGCTGCCTCGATGTGCGCGGCTGGGGGATGTCGCAAGGCCCTCAGAGCGGAGTGCTGTTCTGCCAGGCCCGGCCGAGCACCGACACCTCGATCACGCCCAAGCGGATCACCAAGCAGGACAGGGTGATACGCAAGACCCTGACCGCAAAGGTCCATCGGATCACCCGTCCGTCGCCCGATGTCACGGTGGTGCAGCTGCGTCTCCCCACCGGGGTGCGTGCGAAGTTCGCTGCCGGGCAGTACCTGAAAGTCTTTCTCGACGACGGTGACAGCCGGAATTATTCGATGGCGAATCCGCCGCATGAGAACGACGGAGTGCAGCTTCACATTCGTCGGGTGCAGGGTGGACGCTTCTCCGATGAGGTGCTCGGCGGGCTCGAAAAGGGAACCAGACTGAGGATCGAGCTGCCCTACGGCGAGTTCTCACTGAACCCCGACTCGGACAGGCCGGTCATCTTCGTCGCCAGTGGCACCGGCTTCGCCCCGGTCAAATCGATCATCGAGGACCACCTCAAACGTGGTGGAGAACGGTCCGTGCACCTCTACTGGGGCGCACGAGGACAGGGCGACATCTACCTACCCGAGTTGCCCGAGAAGTGGGCCTCGGATCCGGGTCGTGTCTCATTCACTCCCGTCCTGTCACATCCCGCGGAGGACTGGACCGGACGCACCGGGCTCGTTCATCGAGCGGTGCTCGAGGACTACGCGAACCTCAGCGACCACGAGGTCTATGCATGCGGAAGCCCCGCAATGACCTCGGCGGCACGCGAGGATTTTGTCCACGAGGCCGGTTTGGCGCCAGACAATTTCTATTGCGACGCCTTCGTACCGTCGGGCGAGCCCGTTGTCACCGCGTGATCCGCTACCACGACCACATCATCCGGGAAACCGGGCATCAGATAATGTGAGGCAATCATGTCCTTAGCACCATCGCGCGTGAAACTGCCGGATTTCATCGATTCGCGGCCAGTGAGTCGATACCAGTACATCGTGATCGCTTTGTGTGGGGTGGTCATGTTCATCGACGGCTTCGACACTCAGAGCATCAGCTACATGGCGCCCCACATCGCCGAGGAGTGGGGCCTGTCGAAACAGGTGCTCGGGCCCATCTTCTCCGCCGCTCTCGCCGGTCTCATGGTCGGCTATCTGGCGCTCTCGCCGCTGTCCGAGCGGTTCGGCCACCGCCGGATGATCCTCACGAGCACGGTCATCTTCGCCCTCGGCACGTTGGCGGCGGCCTGGTCACAGAACGTCACCGAACTGATGGCGTTGCGCTTCATCACCGGAATGGGGCTCGGTGCCGCCGCGCCGAGTGCCATCGCACTGACGGGCGAATTCAGCCCCAAGCGTCTTCGGGCAACCTTCGTCCTGGTGATCTATTGCGGCTTCTCCCTCGGATTCGTCGCGGCAGGGCTGGTCTCCGGTTGGCTGATCCCGATCCTCGGCTGGCGGTCGGTACTCGTCGTCGGCGCAGTAGCACCGCTGCTCCTGCTCCCGGCGTTGCTGCGCTACCTGCCGGACTCACTCACCTCAATGATCAACAGAGGCGCGGAGCCCAACAGAATCCAGGCGATCTTCCGCAAAATGGATCCCGCCCTCGCCGTCGGCCCCGACATCACCTACGAGGCCGAGAAGCGGACCGACGGACAACGCACTGCACTGAGGAGCCTGTTCACCCGTGACCGGGTCTTGGGAACCCTGCTGCTGTGGCTGGTCTTCGTCATCAACCTCGGCGAGTTCTACGCGCTGCAGAGCTGGCTACCGTCGATCATGACGAGCCTGGACTACGACATGGGTACGGTGGTCACCGCCACCACCCTCACGACTGTCGGCGGCATCGCCGCTGCATTTGTCACCGGGCCCTGTATGGACCGACTCGGCGCGTACGTCACCCTCGGAACCGTTTATGTCGTCGGATTCGCATTCGTTGCGCTGACCGGTGTCGCCTTTACGGCACCGTTGTGGGTCCTATTGACGGCCAATTTTTTTGCGGGGGTCTGCATCAGCGGTGGGCAGAAGAGCCTCATCGCGCTGTCCGCGGTGTTCTATCCGACATCGATGCGGTCCACCGGGGTTGGATGGGCGTTGGGTGTTGGCCGCCTCGGCGGCATCGTCGGGCCGATCGCTGTCGGAGCGGCACTCGGCATGGGCTGGTCTGCCAGTGCAGTCTTCTACGCAATGTCAGTCCCAATGCTCGTCGCCGGAGCTGCGGTCTTCCTCCTCGGCCGCTGGGTCCGAAGCGACAATCACCCCGATCGCAAGTCGGCAGAAAGTCATTCGCTCGCCCGCAAGTAGTGTGGATCGGCAACACCGGCCGGGTGATCTCAAGGCCTGCGATCTCCAGCTGGGTCGGCTACCACGACCGCGGTGCACAGGCAACGCGCTGCCACCCCGCCTGGGCGATGTCACCCCCTTCGTGATCTCGCGGCCGTCCAGTTCGAGACCGAGCTCGCCGAACCGTGGGACGGCGGTACCGTGGATACCGAGGTCATTCTGGGCCGAAAACCAAGGCCCGGCCTCGGCGTCGAACCTCGGATTTCGCGTTCCCCGCCACACCCCAAGGGCGAAGATCTGCAAACTGTTCGGCCGCCCGGCCTGGACGGCACCCGGCGCTGTTCCAGGCCCTCGACGGCCCGAGTTCTGGTGGGTCATCGGAAAAGTGCACGACGTCAACCTTTTAAGAACGTGGAGTCGGCGGACGAACTCCATGGAACCCGCAATTCGTCAAGTCAAATGAGCACCCAGTTCCGTTCCCGGGACGCCTCGCAGGCCTGAAAATGGGGTCGGGTCGCCTGCCGACGCCGACGTATTCTTGGGAGTGTAAGCCCGTAAATAAGCCTGGGGCCGGGGCCCGACCTTGGAAAGGTCATGCACTGTTGCTTCGAGCACGCCGGTCAGAATTTCGGATTCCCTCGACCGAGGCCCCAGGCGGCCCGCCCGTGGAGAGTGCCGACGCGACTGGAGGACAAACAAAGTGAAGCCGGAACCGGAAGAGATTCCCGACGACGATCACGAGTTGGTGATCGATCGGGTTGCTGCGATCGATGTGGCCAAGGCGGCGGGCACGGTGTGTGCCCGAGTGCCGCGGCCGGGCCGGGCAGGCCGGCGGGTCAGCCGGGTGTGGGACGTGACTGCCACCACCGCCGCGGTCACCGAACTGGCCGACAACCTGGTCGGCGACGAGATTCAGAGATAGAGCCCCGGGGAGTGGTGTAAATCCTTGAGCGCGTTGCTCTGCGAGTGCGGTGATCAAACTGTAAGGGCGGTCGCCCCGTCACTCGAACAATTCGGGTATGCGCGTCATTGTCTCGAAATACGGATCCGCACCGGTGAACGTGGCTATCTCGATAGCCGACAGGATCTCCTCCACGCTGGCACCTGCATCCAGCGCGGCCCGCGTATGGATCTGCACGCCTGGGACGTATAGGTGTGTGACCACGCAAGAATTGGCAATGTAGATCAATTCACGCAACTTCACTGGCAGCGAACCGAATTGGGCCCCGACGGTGGAGAAGTTCATGTAGGCCTCGAACATGTCCGGGTCGAGCGCCAAGACATCGTCCCATCTCTTGTGCCAGTACCCGCGCTTCTGTTCGAAATCCGCACGCAGGTTCCGCTGTCGGTCGCTCAGCCCGAATGGAGGACGAATCCCCCGTTCGGACAGAACTTCTGCAACGGCCGGCGCCCCGATCGACAGCGCATGGATACTCATGATGCTGACCAGCTGCAATACGTCACGGACTTCGGCTCGACTCGCGCCGAGGTCGAGAGCCGCCCGCACATATGCACGCAGTCGCGGCCAATTCGTGCTGGCAGCGTTGCCTACGACAGCGACCCCAATCAGCGCTTGTTCGATAGGGGTGAGCGCCCCACGGGATCGGGGGACGTCGACCATAGCGCCAAATCTGTCGAAGAACTCTGGGGAATCGTGGTACTCGGCGTCGAGCGTGTCGTTCCAATCATCGAGGTGACCGGATAGAGCCTGCACGGGGGCCAAATTCTCCTTGGAAATTGTCATCGGCAAGCCTGCTCAGAGCAGCTACGATCGTCCTCGGCCTTCTCGCGCAATCCCGTGCCGCGGTGTACCTCAGTGCCGTTTGGGGGCTGGCCTTCGGCGGGGCTGCCAGTCTGCTGCAGCCCGCTACGCCTTCCCGCCTTGCACACCCATGACGGATGCTGACCACAAGGCTCACTGGACGCCGGGTTGTACGCTTCGCAGGCCCGCGATCATCGCGCCTCGTTCGACGGTTGTCACGTCTCCTCGATGCGTTGCCGCTGCCGGACCCCGTACGCCGCCTCCTTGACGGCGGCGTCGTCCTCGAGACCCGACCCGAGGGCCCCACCGATGGTTGCGATGGACGCCAGCAGCCAGGTGAGCGTGAGGTAGTCGGAGAAGTTCACCGCGCGCCCGAGAACGGGGGACAGCAGTTCCGGGGGAAGAGCGAGGCACGTGGTGAACAGGAGCAGGCAGAACAGGGCCACGTGGAGGATGACGACGCCGATGACCAGGGTGGCCACGGTCGCGGTGTTGTACAGCACCGATCGATCGCGTTCCGTCGGCGACTTCGGCCGCTCCCACAGTTCGTGATCGAGGATCAGCCAGAGAATCATCGCTACGATCGACAGGATCGTCGCCGCACTCATACGCCATGGACCCATCGTGTCGGCGAACAACCAGATCGTGTCGGTGGCCAGTGCGATCGCACCCGTGGCGAACGCGCCGACGAGGACCTTCGACAGTCCGGTGACCAGTCGCCACGGCCGGTTGGCCCGCACCATTCCCGACAGCAGCCGCAGCCGCCGCAGCCCCGAGGGCGCGAAGTACCGGATACCGTCCTTGATCTGCGCGGACCGGAACCGTCGCGCCGCGCCGGGGGGCATGAGTTCCGGTTCACCGAGGACGCAGGCGATCGCGAGTTCGGTGACGGTGCGGACGCGGCGCTCGATGTAGACGCCGCCCACCCCGGGGACGGAGATGAGCGCGAAGAGGTAGTCGGCGCTGACGTCGGCCACCACCGGCAGGGTGTCCTCGCGGCGTGGTAGATCGGTGAGGTACACGACGATGTCCTCCGCTTCGGAGGACGGATCGACTGTGTCGATGACATCTGCGAAGTCTGCTTGCTCGTCGGGGAGGTACGGTTTTCGGCGCACGCACGTCGTCCACCGACGCTCGGGGCGATCACGGCTCTGCAGGCGTTGCGGCAGGTACTCCGCGATACGTTCCGCGAGAGCCGCAGGCGTGCCCGGATCCGCGATGAACAGCACCGAGACCTGCTCACCGGCCGCACTGGATTGCACTCCCTGCAGGTGCTCGTTCACCGCCTTCGCGTACCCGCTCGGTCTGCCCCCAAACTCCAGCCAGTGCGTGCGAGTCCACTACAGCGCCGCCGCGGATCTCCGCCGCCTCTGTCCCGTAGACACCATGAGCGGCCGAGGATGCACCGTCGACACGACTACAATCGGCTAGCCAACGCAACGTGCCGGGCCGCAGCACCGATTCCGTCCACGCGCGTTTCGGTCGCTCTTGGAATCGTCGTTCAGCCGGCGGGGCGGTCTGTCACGGTAACCGAGATCTGCTGGGTCTCGCCGCCGCGGAGCACGGTCAGTTCGACTCGATCGCCTGGGTCGACGGCACGGATCGCCGCGATGAAGTCCTCCGCCGACTCGGTGTCGTGGCCGTTGACCGCGGTGATGACATCGCCCGGCCGGATACCCGCGGTCGCTGCCGGACCGAGCGGGACGACCTCGAGGACGACGACACCGCTGGTGCGGTCGACCGCCAGTTGTTCGGCGATCTGCGGGGTCAGTGTGCCGGGCTGAATGCCGACGTACGCATGCTGGGCGGTTCCCGAGGCCAGCAGCTGGTCCGCGATGTCGACGACATTCGCCGCGGGGATGGCGAAGCCCAGAGCCACCGCACCCGCCGACGGGGGAATGTAGGCCTGGCTCATCCCCACGACCCGCCCTTGTCCGTCGATCAGCGCACCCCCGGAGTTACCCGGCGAGATCGCGGCGTCGGTCTGAATCAGGTCGACCAGCGGCGCCCCGGTGGAGGCCGACCCAGGGATCTGACGGTGCAATCCTGAGATGATGCCCGAGGTGACCGTGGCCTCGAACCCCAGCGGACTACCCACGACTACGGCGAGCGCGCCAACCTCTGGCAGCGCTGTCTCGAACGTCGCCGCAGTCAGATCCGTGCGGTCCGCTTGAAGGACCGCGACGTCGGTCACGCGATCGACGGCCCGCACGTTCGCGGACACCTGTTGCCCGTCGGCGAAGGCCACACTCACCTGCCGGGCACCCTCGACCACGTGGGCGTTGGTGACGATGGTGCCGTCGGTCTTGTAGACGATGCCGCTGCCCACGCCGGACTCGGTGAGCACGGTGACGACCGAGGCCTCCACCTGCCGGACCAGTGCCGGCAGGTCTACGGCAGACCCCGCTGAGGGCGTCGAGGTGGTGGGAGCCGAGGCGCCGCATCCTGCGAGGAGGAGGACCACGATCGCGACCAGCGGCACCCAGATCGAGGAACGTACGGTCGACGGCGCGCGCATCAGCGACCGGTCCCGTACGACATCGGTCTCCTGCATGCACCTACTGCGAGTGGGCCCACCCGATCAACATACTCCTGCTTGCTCCCGTGGTCGGCGACTCCCGACCCGCGTCACATACCCATGGAAAATCTACATCGACGATCACAGTGCGCGTGTCTCAACTGCTACGGCGACGAGTCGTATACTGTTGTACTACTTTCACTTTCAAACCAGCTCCCCGGTTTCCGCCCGATTCGGTTGCCGTACAGTGAAATCAGCGTTTAGTGGACTCCACCGGATGGGCTGATCCAACAGCTGGAAAGTAGATTTCGTCACTGGTTCGATTCTGCACCAGGGGATTAGGGTCCACCACCGAGGGCCGGCCTGATCCTCTACATGAGGATGAAGTAGCTGTTATTCCCAGCGCTCCCGCGACTGTACTGTCAGGGTGGAATCGACTTCCTGCTTTCGACCTGCGGGGCCCTAGGCACCCACCTCCTTCGGCTGCGAAGATTTCCTATCGGGAGTTCAACTCATGGAATTCCCGGAGTAGTGGCTGATGCCCGGAGTGCGCGTACCGGCCGCCTCGAGCGGGTACCGGCGGACATCTATGCCCTGGGCGAGGTGTGGACGCCACTGTTTCCCGTTGTGTGGACGCCCGTAGGGCGAATCTTGATGACGCCCAGTGGCGGATGAGGAACTAACTCTCAGGCGGTTGAGCTTCCGGGAGCTCAAACGGTTGACCGATCGACCGAACGCCGAACTGGTACGCGCGGGCTCGGCGAATCCAAGTCATCGACGCCTAGGGGGCGTGATGTCAGAGTCCAGTGGCGGAACCTCCGCCGTAAGTCCACACCCACCTGCACGCCAGGTGATTGCGACATTCAACACCTATGCCGACGCCGAGAGCGCCGTCGACTACCTCTCCGACCAACATTTCACGGTAGACAAACTCGCCATCGTCGGCCGCGATATCGAGCTGGTCGAACAGGTCCTCGGCCGATTGAATTACGGCTGGGCCGCTCTGCGCGGCGCCGCCGCGGGCGCGCTGACGGGTGCGCTGTTCGGCTGGATCTTCGGGTTACTCGATTGGGTCCAGCCGCTGCTCACGGGCCTCGCGCTCGCCTTCTACGGGTTGGTGTTCGGTGCCGTTGTCGGCGCTCTGCTCGGCCTGCTCATGTATGCGCTGCAGGGCGGCCGGCGCGACTTCACCTCAATCCAGTCATTACAACCACGTCACTACGAAGTCCTCGCCGATGTCGAGGTCGCGGACGAAGCCGTCCGCCTGCTCACCGGCCGGACCGATCGAAAGGAATGAGTCATGGCGACCGCTGTGGGGATAGACCTGGGCACCACCAACTCGG
>NZ_JAAXPA010000043.1 GCF_012396235.1 Rhodococcus opacus
GACGACGCCGGGCGTAAGGTTGTCAGCTACGACTTCGCGCTCGATCCCGCCGCGGACTGAGACACCACCCTCCCCCGGGCGACGCGAAAGATCGTGTCGCCCGGGGGATCGACGTTTGTGGAGGAATCATCATGCCGAGCACATCACCGGTGCGGTCAACGGAATTCGTGCACACCGCGACGGCCGTGATCGAGGTCGTCGTCGAGGGCAGCGGTCCGTCGGTGATCCTGCTGCCTTCGCTCGGGCGCGAGTCGTACGACTACGACGACGTCGCGAGTGGACTCGCGCAGAACGGCTTCCGGGTCTCCCGACCCCAGCCGCGTGGCATCGGCCGGAGCACGGGACCATTGGAGAACATCACGTTGCGCGACCTGGCCGCCGACATCGGAGCGGTGATCGAGGCGCAGGACAACGGTGCGGCCGTCGTTCTCGGTCATGCCTTCGGGCACTACGTCGCCCGGATGCTCGCCGCCGACCGGCCCGACCTGGTGCGCGGCGTCGTCGTGGCTGCGGCGGGCGCCCGCAACTACCCGGCCGCACTGACGGCGCTGGCGGTCAAATGCTCCGATTCCTCACTGCCCGACGAAGAGCGGATCGGCTACCTGCAGATCGGATTCTTCGCCCCCGGCAACGATCCGAGGGAGTGGCTCACCGGTTGGTATCCGGAGGTGTCGAAGCGGCAGCTCGCCGCCTCGTCCGCCACACCCAAGGAGGAGTGGTGGGATGTCGCGCACCAGCCGATCCTGGATCTGCAGTCCGCTCTCGATCCGTTCCGCCCGCGTGAGACGGAGAACGAATTGCGGGATCGGTTCGGCGAATTGGTTACCGTGACCGTCGTGCCGAACGCGAGCCATGCGCTGATGCCGGAAGCGCCCGCACAGGTTGTGCGGGCGCTCACCGACTGGATTCGGGCTCTCGACAGCTGAGCTGTCAGACCCTTTCGAAGATGGCGGTCAGCCCCTGGCCACCGCCGATGCACATAGTCTCCAGGCCGTAACGGACTCCGCGACGGTCCATCTCGCGCAGCAGTGTGGTGAGGATCCGCACTCCCGTCGCGCCGACGGGGTGCCCGAGCGAGATTCCCGAGCCGTTGACATTGGTGCGGTCGAAATCCTGTGCACCGAAGTTCCATTCGCGCGTGACAGCCAGCGCCTGTGCGGCAAAGGCCTCGTTCAGTTCGATGAGGTCGATGTCGGCGAGGGTCAGCCCGGCGCGTTTCAGGGCCCGTTCGGTGGACGGCACCGGTCCGATGCCCATCTCGGACGGCTCCACCCCCGCGACCGCCCAGGTGACCAGGCGTGCGAGGGGCCGGAGCCCCAGACGCTCCGCCTCCGCCCGGGTGGTGACGAGGCATGCTGCCGCACCGTCGTTCTGCCCGCTGGCGTTGCCGGCGGTGACGGTCGCGTCGGGGTCGGTGGCGCCCATGATGGGCCGCAACCGAGCGAGCGACTCGATTGTCGTGTCGGCACGGGGGTGCTCGTCCCGATCGACGACCTGCGGATCGCCCTTCCGGACGGGAACTTCCACCGGCACGATCTCCTCGGCAAACTTTCCCGAGTCGATCGCGGCGACCGCCCGCCGGTGGGAACTCACCGCGAGCTCGTCCTGCTCTCGACGGCTGATGTCGTACTTGCGGCGCAGGTTCTCCGCCGTCTCGAGCATGCCGCCCGGCACCGGATAGTTGCGTCCGCCTGCGGTGACACGACCGCGGGCGAGCCTGTCGAGGAGCGCTGCCGGCGCACCTTTGGCTCCCCAGCGCATCGACTCCGTGTAGTACTCGGCGCGGCTCATCGATTCCACGCCGCCGGCGATCACCAGCTCGGCGATCCCCGTCTGCACCCGCATCGCCGCGTCGAGCACGGCCTGCAGACCGGATCCGCAACGACGGTCGAGTTGCTGACCGGGAACCGTCACCGGCATTCCCGCGTCCAGGGCCACGACGCGGCCGATGGCAGGCGCCTCACCGTTTGGGTAGCACTGACCGAAGATCACGTCGTCGACGCGGCCCGGATCCACCTTCGTCCGCGTGAGCAGTTCGGACACCACCCGAGCGCCGAGGTCGGCGGCGGGCGCGTCCTTGAACTGCCCGCCGTATCGGCCGACGGGGGTGCGCAGGGGCTCGCAGACGACGACGTCGTCCGCCTGGGCATTCGTACTTTCAGGCACTGCGGAAATCCCTTTCGTGATCGGTCCAGCGCTGCGCCCATTCACGCAGTTCGACCGCTCGGATCTTGGCTCCGTTGCCGCCCACGGTGGTCGGCATTTCCTCGATCACGTGCACCGCGGCGGGAACCTTGAACGCCGCCAGCGACTCTGCGCACCAGGCCCTGAGCTCGGCGGCGCCGGCCGACGTGTCTTCGGTGGGAACGACGAACGCCACGGCCTCGGTGTATCCGCCGGTGCCGGTGATGCCCACGACCTTCGTCAGGTGGACGGCGTCGTGTTCCGCCAGCCGGTGCTCGATCTCGGCGGGGTCCACCAGGAACCCGCGTAGCCGGAGCACGTCCCCCATTCGGCATACATACGTATAGCCTCCGTCGCCGGTCGCGACGGCAAGGTCGCCGCTGCGGAACCACCCGTCCCTCGTGAACGCCCGTGCGGCCGCATCCGGATTGCCGAGGTAGGCGTCGACGACGTTCGGTCCGCGCACCTGAAGCTCACCCTGCTCACCGTCCGGAAGGACCGAGTCGTCGAGCGGATCGACGATGCGAACCTCGATGCCGGATTCGACCGGGCGCCCACCGCCGTTCCAGCGCAGGGATTCCGGGTCCGCGGCATCCCACAGCAGCATCAGGGCGAACACCTCGGACGACCCGAAGACGCCCGTGGTGACGGCACCGAACTCGTCACGCACCCACGCGGCCACCTCGTGCGAGCGGCCGAGGAAGTCGGCGATGCCGAGGCGCTTCAACGACGACAGGTCGGCACGGTTACCCGCGTGCCACGTGTCGTGGAGCCGGGTGAAGAGATCGTCGCCGCCGACGACGTGCGTGACCTTCAGCGACTCCATCCGGGCCAGCGTGACCGCGGCGTCGAAGACGGGCTCCATCAGCAGCGTACCGCCGCCTGCGAGAGTGGCCAGGGCAGTGCTGTATCCGAACACCCCCGACACCGGCAGCACGCACAGGGTGACGTCTCCCGGTTCGACGGCAAGGACGACGGCGTCGGCTCGCGCGTGCCGGACCACCGCCGATTCGCGATGGGCTGCGAGTTTGGGAACACCGGTGGATCCGGATGTCGTGAACGCGACCGCGAGCACGTCGTCCGGGGCAGCCCGCTCACCCGCAGCGGTGATGGTCGCCATGTCGGGTGTCACCGGCACCTGGACGGTGCCGGTGTCCGCGCTGCCCGCTGTCCAGGCGCCACCGCCGAGGTCGAATCGCGCCGGGTCGGGGGCGTCGCCCGTCGTTCCGGGACCGCGCACGACGGCGACTGCCGGCGCCGGGAGGTCGAGGGAGTGCTGTGCCTCTCCGAGTCGTCCGAACAGGTCGAGACCGTGGAAGTGATCGGCCACGGCGACCACCGCGGGGCGCGCCGAGGTGAGAATGTGTGCGATCTCGTGGGTGTTGTACCGGGTGTTGACGCCGATGACGTGTGCACCCACGGCGGACGCGGCGAGTTGCCAGACGATCGCGTCCGACCAGTTCGGCAGCAGGACGGCCACACACTGGCCGCGCCGGACGCCGACGCGCAGGAGTTCCGACTTCAGGCCGTCGACGCGGGCTCGGAGTTCGCTGCGGCTGGTGACGATCGGCTCGCCGTCGACGACGTCGAGGGCGGCAGCGGCACCCGGGTCGGCGGTCACGAGTTCGTCGAGCAGCGAGGCGAGTGTGTCACGACGCGTCGCCGTGTCGTGCGCCGTCACGAGAGCACCACCGCCGCACGCAGATCGGTCAACCACTCGTCCGCCATCGAGGCGAAATCGTCGATCTCCTCCATGGGGTAGTGGCCGATGCCCTCGAGCAGAGTGAACGACGCAAGTCCGGGACGGGCGGCGTCGAGTGCCGACACGGTTTGCTCGACGCGTCCGGCGTCGATCCACGGATCCTGCGCTCCGGCGACGAGTCTGAGAGGACAGGTGATCTCGGCGATCCGGTCGCGCACGTCGTGCGTGCCCCAGCCGATCAGGTCGGAGGACGAGATCTCCGGGTCCTCACGCTTGTGCATCGTGGCGATCAGGTGCGCCTTCGCCTCGGGCACGGTATGTCCGACGGAGGCGAGCGTGCCCAGGTAGGTGCGGTCGGCGCGGCTGGGCCCGGCGACATCCTCGAGTTCGCGGCGCAGCCCACCCACGTTGACGCGGCCGGGACCGGCCTCCGCTGCCATCGCAATCGCTCCGGCCAGCGGCCTCGACGACCGCGTGGCGAGCTCGAGTGTCAGCTTGCCACCGATGGAACACCCGACGACGAAGGGCCGTTCGACGGCGAGTGCGTCGAGGACCTTCCCGAGCCAGTCTCCGAACGTGACGATGCTGGTGACGGGACCGTCGACCGCGGGCTCGGAACGTCCGTGCCCCGGAAGGTCGGGGACGATCACCCGGTAGCCCCGGCTTGCCAGTTCGGACGCGACGCGCCGCCACTGGACTCCGCTCTGGCCTGCGGTGTGCAGGCACAGAACTGTGGGCGCCTCGGTGTCCGGCTGATTGTCGGGGGTGATGATCTCGACGAAGCCGAGCGCTCCGTCGATCTCCAGGTATCGGGCCTCGATCATGGCCGGGCCTCCCTTCCGCACGTGAGTGGCAAAGAGTGCCCCGACACGCTTTGCCACTCACGTGCGGCGCTGCGGGCATGGGCGATGATGATGTCGAGTGGTTTGGTCAGGCGCAGGTACTCGTACCCGTCACCGCTGGAGGAGAATTCGCCACTGATGGCGCGGCGCATGAAATCGTTCCGTTCGGCGAACACGAGGTCGACCCAGGTGACGGCCGGGGCGATGAGCGTGAACGTGGCCCCACCCGGGACGCGGCGGGCGACGTCGATGATCGTTCCGCGGTAGATCCGCAGCTGCAGTTCGCGGGCCCGGCCCGAGGAGTCGGTGCAACGCAGACCCACGGTGCCGTCCCACGTCGACAGTGAGGACGCGAAGGCTGTATCGGTGGAGAGGGATTCGCGGAGACGCTCTCCCCAGGCCGGTGTGCAGAAGTCGACACCGGGATCGAAACGGACGTCGGACGGTTCGGGCGAACGCCACGTCTCGATTCCCTCCTCGCGAATCGACCCGGCCTCGTCGACGAGCCGCACGTGGCGATCGAACTCGGCTCCGGTCTCGGACTGTTCGACGCGCGTGACGACGGACTCGACGTGGACGACGTCGTCGCCCGCCACCGCGTACTGCGAATTCCATTGCAGTCCGGTGCGTGTGGCACCGGACGTCGTCGCCGGAGCGAGTACTCCCGCCACGACGATTCCCGTCAACGACGCCTCCGGCAGCGACAGTCCGAGTTCGGAGACGCGCCGGGCGTCGCTCACAGTGCGATCGCCGACGGCGATGCTCGTGGTGAGTGTGCTCATTCGCCCGCCCTTCCCAGGAGTTCGTCGGAGATGATCCGCATCTGGATCTCGCTGGTGCCCTCGAAGATCTTCGTCAACCGCGCATCGCGCCAATGCCGTTCGACCTGGAAGTCGGTGGTGTACCCGGCGCCGCCGTGAATCTGCACCGCCTCACTCGTGACCCGCTCGGCCATCTCCGTCGCCACCAACTTGCACATCGACGCCTCCAGCGAACACCGCCGGCCGGTGTCGATATCGGTGGCCACCGAGTACATCAATTGCCGGGCGGCCTCGATGTCGGCGGCCATCGTCGCGACCTTGAACCGCAGATGCTGAAAATCGGCCAACTCGTGCCCGAACTGCCTGCGGGTGTGCAGATACGCGATCGAATCCTCCAACGCGCCCCGCGCCAGACCGATCGCGCGGGCCGCGGTATGCGCCCGCCCCACCTCGAGACCGGACACCGCCAAGTAGAAGCCCTTGCCCTCCTCACCGAGCATGGACGTGGCGGGCACCCGGAAATTGTCGAACGAGAGCTCCCACGTGCTCCACCCGAAATATCCGATCTTGCGGATCTTCGTCCCGCTGATCCCTTCGGGGAACCCGCCGCGCTGCTTCTCGATCAGGAACGCGCTGATCCCGCGGTGCGGTTTCGCCGGATCTTTGTTCGGATCGGTGCGCGCGAACAGCACCAGGTAGTCGGCCTCGTCGGCGTACGTGCACCACATCTTGGTGCCGCTGATCACCCAATCGTGGCCGTCGCGGGTCGCGCGGCACGAAATGTTCGCCACATCTGATCCGGCCTCGGCCTCCGACAGGGCGTACGCGCCGAGGTACTCACCGCGGGCGACCTTCGGCAGCAGCGCCGCCTCCTGCTCCGGGGTGAATCCACCGCCCATCCCGTTACCGCGGGCCAGCAGCCCCGACACGCTCATCCACGCCCGGGACAACTCCTCCGCGACCAGGCAGTACTCGAACACCCCGAGACCGAGACCGCCGTGCTCCTCGGGGATCATGATCCCGAAGAACCCGACCTCGGCCATCGCCTTCTTCAACGTGTCCGGGATGGTGCCCTGCACCGGGTCGAGTTCGTTCGCGACCGGGAGCACCTGCTTCATCGCGAAATCGCGTGCCAGGTCGCGGATCGCCACCCGGTCCTCGGTCAGATACCGCGGTGAGTCGGTACGCGGCTGTGACGGCCGGTGAGTCATGGACACTCCTCATCCACTCGAACTACGGGGCGCGTGACTCGGGAGAACTCGCGGTTCCACACTCGGATCACATTAACGCTTGTTCACCCAGTACAGCACGGACGGGAACGCACCGTCAATGCCGAATCTCCCCGATTCAGGCGGGACGGTATCCGACCAGGTTGAGCGCATAGACGCCGTACGAGTCCGCGACCGCCTGCGCGGACAACGGTCCGTCCGGGCGGTACCAGAGCGCGATTCCCGCGCACATGGTGAGCACCGCGGTCACCGCCTGGTGAACATGGGGGACGTCGAAGTCGCCGCCGGCCACCCCCGCCTCCGCGATGGTGACGAACAAATGCTCCTGCGCGTCGCGCGAGCCCACGACCCGTTTGCGGTCCACCTCGTCGAGGTACCGCAGTTCGGTGTTCGCCACCAGGCAGGCTTGCTGGTTGCGGGCGGTGTACAGCGAATGCGCGACCACCGCAGCCGTCCACTGCTCCGCCGGTGCGGACCCTGCCCTCCGCAGTGCGGTCCGGGTGGCGGTGAACTGCTCATCACTGGCCGACCGCAGAATCTCGACCAGGAGCTCGTCCTTGTTCTCGAAGTGGTTGTACACGTTGGCGGCGCTGCAGCCAGCACGTTTGGCGATGGTGCGCATGGTCGCCGCGTGAAAGCCGGCGGTATAGAACTCCTCCAGCGCCGCGTCCAGGATCCGCTGCCGGACGGAGGGAATCACTGCACCGCTTGACCGAGTGTTCATCCCTCGGAGGGTAGGTGCCACGCGAGGCGCGGGCAATACAACCTGAAGAAAATGCAGCTCACCACGCATCACGCACGGCGGACAGGGCGAGCGGCGCACGGTGTTGACCGACGGTAGCGCGTCCGTTATGGTCCAGATCACGTGAACGATTGTTAATTACCGGTTCGCGCATTCCGCTCCTCACACCGTGGAGGTATGCCACCTTGAGCACCCTCGAAGAACGAATCCGCCGCCTCGAAGACCTGGAGGCCATCCGGTACCTCGACGCGCAGTACTGCCGCCATCTCGACGACGGCAACTGGGACGCCCTGATGGATCTGTTCACCGACGACGGCGAATTCGACGGGCTGTCCAACCCGAAGGGCAAGAGCGAGATGCGAGCGTTCTTCGCCGGCCTCGCACCCGGCGGGCTCACCGCGTTCTGGCACTTCATCACCAACCTGGAGATCGACCTCGACGGCGATCGCGCCACCGTCCGCTCGTTCCTGTGGCAGCCCTGCGTGTCCGACGGCAACGCCTCGATCGCCGCCGGCCGCTACACGGACGAGGCCGTCAAAGTCGACGGCCGCTGGCTGTACCGCGTCAAGCAGGTGCGCTTCCACTACTTCGGTCCGCTCACGGAGGGCTGGGACGAGAACCAGTTCGCGCTCGACTCGGCGCGACGTGCGGCGGTGAACGCGTGACCACCGAGTCCCCCGCCACCGCGGCGAGCGCAGCCGTCTGGTCACCGATCCTCGCATTGCCGGAGTTCGTCGAACTGCGGCGACGACGCCGGGCCGTCACCACCGGACTCGGCCTGATCGCGATCGCACTGTTCTCGGGGTTTCTCGTCGGATTCGCCTTCTTCCCCGAATCCCTCGGCGACAACACGGCATTCGGCATTCCACTGTCTCTGTGGGTGGTGTTCTCCCAGTTCGCCGGCACCTGGGTGCTCGTGTACGCGTACTTCCGCCTCTCCCGTACCTTCATCCAACCCGCCGCCGATGCCGCCGTCCGGGCCATCGCGCAACGTGATCAGGAGCGTGCCTCATGACCGGCGACGCCGATTTCCTCGCCATCGGCATCTGTGCCGCCGTCATCTCGCTCACGCTGTGGGTGACGTTCGCCGCATCGCGCCGAAGCCGTAGCGCCACCGGATTCTTCGCTGCGGGACGCTCGATCACCGGCTGGCAGAACGGTTTCGCGATCGCCGGCGAATTCATCTCCGCGGGCAGTTTCCTGGGCACCACGGGCTTGATCTTCTACAAGGGCGTCGACGGCGCCGTTATCCTGTGCACGTCGGTGGTCTCCTTCCTCCCCGTCCTCTTCCTCCTCGCCGAGAAGATGCGGAACGTCGGAAAGTTCACGCTCGCCGATGTTCTGGTGTTCCGGACCGGCGCACGTCGCGTCCGGGTGGTGGTTGCACTCAGCACCATCGTCACCGGCACGTTCGTGCTGCTCGCCCAACTCGTGGCGGCCGGCGTACTGCTCGAGTCCGTCTCGGGGATCCCGTTCGGCCTGTCCGTCGTGGTCGCCGGATCACTCATGGGCATCTACGTCTTCGTCGGCGGAATGCTGGCGACCACGTGGGTTCAAGTGATCAAGTCGTCCATCCTGTCGATCCTGGCGATCGTGGTGTGCCTCGGGATCCTCGCGAAGTTCGGCTTCAGCGTCCCCGGCATGCTCGGGGCGGCAACCTCGAACGCCGCGGCCGGAGATGCCATCCTCTCGCCGGGCCTGATCTTCGGGCAGACCGGTGCGATCAACCTGATCTCGTACTCCCTGGCGTTCGCGCTCGGCACGGCCGGCATGGCGCACATCCTGATTCGCTTCTTCACCGTCCCCGAGGCCGCGACGGCACGGAAGTCGCTCGGCTGGACCGTCGCGCTGTGCAGCATCTTCTACCTGATCGTCATCGTGATGGGCTTCGGCACCGCCGCGCTTCTCGGTCCCGACGGGGCGGATCGGGTCGGCGCCGGCGGCAATCTCGCGGCACCCACGCTGGTTACGGAACTCGGCGGAGGCGTCGGCACCATCGGTGGTTCGATCGCGCTGGCCATGGTGGCAGCCGTCGCGTTCGCGAGCATCGTCGCCGTCGTCGCGGGCGTCGTGATCTCGGCTGCGGGAACGTTCGCCCACGACGTGTGGCCCACCCTCACCCGCCGGAAGTCCGCCGATGCCGGCACGGAGACGGCGGATGCCCGCGAGGCGAAGGTCGCCCGGTACGCGGCGGTCGCGTTCAGCGTCGTCGCGATCGGACTGACGATGGCGATCGGCGACACCACCAACATCACCTACTTCATGGGTATGGCCTTCATGGTCGCAGGCAGTGCGCACCTGCCCAGCCTGCTGCTCAGTCTCAACTGGCGGCGGTTCAACAGCACAGGCGCCGTGTGGGGCATCTCGGTGGGATTGGCATCCACCGTGGTCAGCCTGATGTTCACGGAGGCGCTCTGGCTGGGTAGTGGTCCGGCGCCGCTGACCATTCAGTTGCCGGTGATCATCACGATGCCGCTCGGGCTGGCCGCCGCCGTGATCGGCTCCCTCGCCGGCGAACGCCTTCACGGACGTTCGGCGGATCGAGACGAGAAGTTCGCCGAGATGCTGGTCCGCGCCGAGACCGGTATCGGCGCGGAACTCGCCGAAACACACTAGGTTTCACGCTCGGCCGATGCCCTCGCCGTGACGGCGGGGGCATCGCCCGTGCCGTGTGTCCGCCGCAACCCTGGACAGCGCACTGTACCAATTGGTACAGTCTGTACTGATAGGTACAACACCTCCCGGAGGAGCGCTCACCATGTCCGTTCGCCCACCCGTACCCCCGTTCACACTCGACACCGCGATCGCGAAGGTCCGCGCCGCCGAGGACGGCTGGAATTCCCGTGATCCCGAGAAGGTCGCGCAGGCTTACACCGAGGACAGTTGGTGGCGCAATCGGTCCACCTTTCTGCAGGGGCGCCGCGAGATCGTCGACTTCCTCGCCGGGAAGTGGGACCGCGAACTGGAATACCGTCTGATCAAGGAACTGTGGGCGCACGACGGGAACCGGATCGCGGTCCGGTTCGCGTACGAGTTTCACAACACCGACGGGCAGTGGTTCCGCGCGTACGGCAACGAGAACTGGCAGTTCGACGACAACGGTCTGATGCGGTGGCGTCACGCCAGCATCAACGACGTGCCGATCGACGAATCCGACCGCAAGTTCTTCTGGGATATGTCCGGCGTGCGACCGTCGGATCATCCCGGGCTGAGCGATCTCGGCCTCTGACCGGCACACGAGGAGTAGTCATGCCCCGAGCAGTAGCCGAGCGCGGCGGCGTCGTCCCCGTGCTGGCGGAGGTGTTCCGATCCCACGGGTTCGACGGCGCGAGCCTGGCCGTCATCACCGAGCACACCGGACTCGGCAAAGGCAGCCTGTACAACTTCTTCCCGCGCGGCAAGGACGAGATGGCCGAGGCCGTCCTCGACGAGGTCGACGCCTGGTTCCAGACCGCCGTGTACCTGCCGCTGCGCGGGTCCGAGCCCGCCACTGCCCGTCTGGAGCGGATGTTCGAGGAGGTCGAGACGTACTTCCGGTCGGGACGCCGAATCTGCCTGTTCGGGGCGTTCGCGCTCGGCCTCGAACGTGACCGCTTCGCGGACCGGGTGCGTGCCTACTTCACCGACTGGGTCGATTCGCTCGCCGGCGCCCTCGCCGACGCCGGCCACGGCAGGCAGTCGCGGCCGCTCGCCGAGGAGGTCGTCGCGGGAATCCAGGGCGCGCTCGTCCTCGCGCGTGCCCTGGACGACCCCGACAGTTTCACGCGCATCCTCACCCGGCTACGCCGCTCGGTCGGGGATCCGACGACATCGCGCGCGTAGGATTCGAATCGTCGACTCGAGAAGTGAGGCAGCCGTGATTTTCATCGTCGTCAACTTCACCGTGAAACCGGACCACGCGGACGGCTGGCTCGACCTGGTGCAGCCGTTCACCGACGCGACCCGGAACGAACCGGGCAACCTGTGGTTCTACTGGTCGCGGGCGGTGAAGGATCCGAACTTGTACGTCCTCGTCGAGGCGTTCCGTGACGACGACGCCGCCGTCGCCCACGTGCAGAGCGAGCATTTCCAAAACGCCATGCGCGAGTTGAAACCCGCCCTCGCACAGACACCGCGGATCATCAACACCACGATCGACGGCACCGAGTGGTCGCTGATGGGTGAACTCGAAGTCGACTGACCCCGTCCGGCTTCACCCTGAAGTCGAGCGCACCGCGCGTTAGCCTGGAAAACGTGGCTTCCGATCTCACCGAATTCGACGCAGTGATCTTCGACTTCTCCGGCACGCTGTTCCGGCTGGAGGAGGACGACAGCTGGATGGCCGACCTCACCGACCACGACGGTGAACCGTTCGACCTCCACCAGCAGGCCGAGTTGATGCGGCGCATGACGGCGCCGGTCGGTCAGACCGTCGAGATGGACGCGGCCGAGCACCACGCGTGGACCAACCGCGACCTCGACCCTCGGTTCCACCGGCAGGCGTACCTCGACGTCTTGCGCAAGTCCGGGGTCGCGCACGAGGACCAGGCGGTCGGGCTGTACGAGCGGGTGATCGACCCGGGATGCTGGAGCGCATATCCCGACACCGCGGAAGTGCTTGCGTCACTGAAGGACCGTGCTGTCAAGGTCGCGGTGCTGAGCAACATCGCGTTCGACATCCGGCCCGCGTTCGCGGATCTGGGAGTCGAGCATCTCGTCGACGCGTTCGTGCTGTCGTTCGAGGTGGGTGCGATCAAACCGGACCCGAAGATCTTCGAGCACGCCCTTACCGCGCTCGGCTCCGAGCCCGAACGCACTCTCATGATCGGCGACAGCGAGGAAGCCGACGGCGCCGCACGCAAGGTGGGCTGCGCGTTCGCACTCGTCGAACCCGTTCCCCTCGCGGAGCGCCCCGACGGTCTCCGAAATGCGCTCAATGCCTTCGGCCTGTGAGTACTTATTAACCACGGGCGGTTAACAAGTACTCACAAGCGCGAAGCGCACAATCCGCGGCCGGTGACGAGAGGCAGATCGAGTGCGGTCACCAGCCCGGGCTTCGCCTCGACCACCGCGTGCACCGAATTCACCAGCCGCATCGCGGTGACGATCATCCCCGACACGTTGTGGTCGCCGTTTTCGCCGTGGTGGTTGAACTCGACGGTCATCATCGGCTCGCCCGTGATGTCGATGCGGTAGCACCCGTCGCCGCGGGTCGGTTTCGGCCAGTCCGGTTTCTGTTCGGGGTGGGTGCGGGTGACGTGCTCGAGGACCACGCGCGGCACCCCGGCGACCGTGCCGACGACTTCGAATCGCACCGCCGCCACCGTTCCCTTCGCGATGTGGCACGACAGAATGTCCAGATCCTGCTCGGCGGGGATGCGTTCGAACTTCTCGACCAGCGGCTCGTCAAGCGTGAGGTCCAGTCCCGCGGCGATCTGACGCACGACGCTCCCCCACGCCAGCGACAGCACGCCCGGCTGGAACAGCATCGGCGTCTCCTCGACGGGTTTGCCGAAACCGAAGATCTCGCTCATCACCACCGGCTGGTAATAGGTGGAGTAGTCGGCGATCTCGGAGCACCGCACCTCGTCGATCCGCTGCGACAGGCTCGTCATGGCCAGCGGCAGAACGTCGTTCGCGAACCCGGGGTCGATACCGTTCACGTGGAGACTCGCGTCGCCCTGCTCGCCGGCGCGCCGGATGCGATCGACGAGTTCGTCCGGGACCACACCGATCGGATACTGCAACAGAACGGGTCCCGAGGACACGACGTTGATGCCGGCCTCGAGGAACGAGATCAGGTCCTCGATGGCGTCGAAGATGCGGTCGTCCGTCATCGCCGTGTGCACGATGCAATCCGGCTTCAGAGCGAGAAGTGCCGCCTTGTCGTCGGTCGCCGCCACGCCGAGTTCTCGGCCGAGGCCCGCCAGCTCCCCGGCGTCCTTCCCGACCTTCTCCGGGTTGGACACCCACACGCCGACCAGTTCGAGGTCGTCGCGGGCGTCGATCCCTGCGATGGCGTGACGCCCGACCGTACCGGTGGACCATTCGACGACGCGGTATGTCATGAGTTCTCTCCGAGTTCCAGAAGTAGCACCCCTCCCGCGAATGTAACAGGTTCTAGTTTACCCGGGTGGACGATTGCCGAAGAGTGCTGTCGCGGTTCGGCGTCAGGGAGAATCCATACGTATGACACCCGCCGACGTCTACCGCGCACCGATGCGTTCCCGTCGCGACGACGTGATCCCAGGGCTCGCGGTGCAACGCGCGCTCGCGATGGACGTGTGTGGAATCGGCGGGTTGCTGGCCCCACCTCCCGTCGATCTGAGTGAGGCGCTCGACGCGACCGAGCGCACTTACGGTGATCCGGCCGCGCGCCGGCTCGAACGCTTCACGCAGGTGCTGGACGGATCGTTCGTCTGGTCGCGTGACGCCGACGGGCTCTACCTCCTCGGCCGGATCGACGGTCCGTGGCGCTACGACTCGAGTCCGGAGGCCGCGGCTGTGGATCTGGTGCACCTCCGAGACTGCGAGTGGCTCGACGCACCCGTCGCCGAGCTCGACGTACCGCCCGCGACCGTGCACACCTTCGCCCGCGGTGGACGCAACTTCCAGCAGACCCACCACCCTGACATCGCCGAGCAGACGCAGCGCGTGTGGGACCGCGGAAGGCGGTGAAATGCTTCGCCCGTGAGTACTTGTCAACCACCGGTGGTTGATAAGTACTCACGGGCGGAGCTACCAGCGGTACCCGAGCAGGCCCAGGACGAATTCGAGCCAGTCGGGAAGTCCGGGGTCTCGGAACATCGAGGGCCTCCTCAGCACGGTGCAACGGTGTCGACCTCTCTATCGGCAGCGAAGACCCCGGCGTTAGAGCACTGCATCTTGTCGGATTTACAAATCTTCAATTTTGTCTAGACGCTGGATCGAAGTCCGTGTACTGTCCAAACGAGAGTGAGCTGGTTCATACCGGTACGGCCACTGGACGAGGAGGTTCGGATCGTGACGACGTCGAATATCAGCAGGATGGCAGGAGAGGCACCACCGGAAGCGTGGCGTGACCGCAAGCGCTACCTGTGGCTGATGGGATTGATTCCCCCGACCTCACTGTTCCTCGCTGCGGGGCTCGTGTGGGCTTTCAACCAATTGGGATGGTCGGCGGCAGCACCGGTGTGGTGGTGGATCGGCGCCCTGCTGTTGTTCGGACTGCTCCCCCTCCTCGACCGGTTCTTCGGGCCCGACGGCCAGAACCCTCCCGAGGAAGTGATGGAACAGCTCGAGAACGACAGGTACTACCGGTACTGCACGTACGTGTTCATCCCATTCCAGATGGCGAGCCTGGTGTTCGCGTGTTACCTCTGGTCGGCGGACAATCTCTCCTGGCTCGGCATCGACGGCGGCCTCGGGCTGGTGTCGAAGGTCGGCGTCGCGTTCACCGTCGCCGTCATGGGCGGCATCGGCATCAACACCGCACACGAGATGGGTCACAAGAAGACCGAACTCGAACGGTGGCTGGCCAAGATCACTCTCGCGCAGACCTTCTACGGCCACTTCTACATCGAGCACAACCGGGGCCACCACGTCCGAGTCGCCACGCCGGAGGACCCGGCGAGTTCACGTTTCGGAGAAAGCTTCTGGACGTTCCTGCCCCGCAGTGTCTGGGGAAGCCTGAAGTCGTCCTGGGAGCTCGAGAAGACGCGGATGCAGCGACTCGGCAAGAGCACCTGGAGCATTCACAACGACGTGCTCAATGCCTGGCTCATGTCGGTGGTGCTGTTCGGTGCGCTCATCGCCATATTCGGTCCGGTCGTCATCCCGTTCCTGATCATTCAGGCCGTCTACGGATTCTCTCTCCTCGAGACGGTCAACTACCTCGAGCACTACGGCTTGATGCGTCAGAAGACCGCCAGCGGCCGCTACGAGCGCTGCGCTCCCGCACACAGCTGGAACTCCGACCACATCGTCACCAACATCTTCCTGTACCACCTGCAGCGCCACAGCGACCATCACGCGAACCCGACCAGGCGCTACCAGACGCTCCGGAGCATGGACGGCGCCCCCAACCTGCCCAGTGGCTACGCCAGCATGATCACGCTCGCGTACTTCCCGCCGCTCTGGCGCAAGGTGATGGATCACCGCGTGCTCGACCACTACGACGGTGACATCACCCGTGTGAACATCCAACCCGGCAAGCGTGAGAAGGTGCTGGCCAAGTACAGCGGCGGAGTTCGGTGATGGCCGCCTACCAGTGCCCGGTCTGCGACTACGTCTACGACGAGGCGTCCGGCGCACCGCGTGAGGGATTCCCCGCCGGCACCGCGTGGGCCGACGTGCCCGACGACTGGTGCTGCCCCGACTGCGGGGTCCGCGAGAAGATCGATTTCGACCCGAGGGTGGCGTGACATGAGCACCGATTTCAAGCTTTACCGCTGCGTCCAATGCGGATTCGAGTACGACGAGGCCGAGGGCTGGCCGGAGGACGGCATCGAGCCCGGCACCAGGTGGGACGACATTCCCGAGGACTGGTCGTGCCCCGACTGCGGGGCCGCCAAGGCGGACTTCGACATGGTCGAGGTCAGCCGGGCGTGAGCGCAATGTCGAATCACTCCACGGAACTGTCGACGGTGGTCATCGTCGGGTCCGGTATCGCGGGGGCGAGCGCCGCGCAGACGCTCCGGTCGGAAGGCTTCAGCGGACGCGTCGTCCTGATCGGAGACGAACCCGCACCGCCCTATCGGCGTCCGACGGTGTCGAAAGACTTCCTGTCGGGTGCCACGGCGGCGGAGAAGACCGCACTGAAGCCGGGCTCTTTCTGGAAGGAAAGAGATATCGAATTGATCACCGGTGCAACGGCAGTCGAACTCGACACCAGGCGGAAGTTGGTGACGCTCTCCTCCGGAGAGACCCTGTCATTCAGTGCTCTGCTGCTCGCGACCGGCGGCCGGGCCCGAAAACTCGAGGGTGTCTCCGGTGCGCACTTCTTCACTCTGCGGTCGATGGCCGACGCCGATTCCCTTCGCGAGTCGATTCGACGCACCGGGTCCCTGCTCGTGATCGGCGGGGGTCTCATCGGATGTGAGGTCGCGGCCACGGCGCGGTCGCTCGGCGCGGAGGTCACCGTCCTCGAACGCGACCGGTCGCTCCTCAGTCGAATTGTGCCCCCGGACATCTCGACGATGATCGCTTCGCTGCACTCCGAGAACGACGTCGACGTCTGCACGGATGTCGCACTGTCGTCGCTCGACGTGAGCGACGACGGCTCCGCCCGCGCCACCGCGGACGACGGTCGCAGCTGGAGTGCCGGCACCGTCCTCGTGTCGGTCGGCACCGTCCCCGAGGTGACGCTCGCGGTCGCGGCGGGACTGCGCGTCCACAACGGCATCACCGTCGATGGGCAGTTTCGCACGTCGGCCGACGGTGTCTACGCGGCCGGCGACGCGGCCAACATCCCCGGTGTACGTGACTCGGAGCGTTACCGTTCCGAACATTGGAATGGAGCTCAGGCCCAGGGGATTGCCGCCGCGCACTCCATCCTTGGAAAGCCCGCGCCGTTCACCGACGTTCCGTGGGGGTGGTCCACGCAGTACGGCCACAACGTGCAGTTCGCCGGCGCGACCCGTTTCGACGACGACTACGTGATCCGCGGTTCGATCGACGATCGCGATTTCACAGCGGTCGCGGTGCGTGAGGACACGCCGGTCGGGGTCATCGCCGTGGGCCGCCCGAAGGACCTCCGCACCGTGCGCACGATGATCGCCCGGGGCGGCACCGTCGACCGCGCCGCGTTGGCGGACGAGTCGGTTGCTCTGACCGACGTGCTCGCCGACGAGCGGGAAGGTCGGGTCGCGGCCGCCCGCTAGCATCGAGGTCATGTCCGCAGACGACCGCACCGAGCGACAGAGTCGATACCGGCTGGCCGCAACGTCGCTGATGCGGGAGACCACCCTCGATGCGCTTCGGGAGCTGCTGCTCGAACGTCCGTGGCCGACAATCACGATGACCGACGTCGCGGTCGCCGCGGGCCTGAGCAGGCAGACGATCTACAAAGAGTTCCGATCGCGGCGCGGCCTGGCGGAGGGGTACGCACTACGGCTGACCGACAACCTCGTCACCGTCATCGAATCCGCTCTGTACGAGAACCCCGGCGACGCGACGACTGCGCTGCGGCACGGGTATGCGACGTTCTTCGAACTCAGCGGAGCCGATCCCCTGGTGATGTCTCTGCACCAGGGGAAGGCACCGGAAGATCTGCTGCGCCTGATCACGACGGACAGCAACATCATCATCCGACCCGCGGCCGAACGGCTCGCACAGACGCTGCAACGGTCGTGGGTGAACTCCTCCCCGGACGACGCGGACGTCATCGCGCACGCCATCGTCCGGCTCGCCCTGAGTTTCATCGCCAACCCACCCGAGGACACCGCGGCGGCGTCGGCGAACACCGCCCGGCTCTTCGCCCCGTTCGTTGCGGCTCCGCCACCCGTGAGTACTTATTAACCGCCCGACGTTAACAAGTACTCACGGGGGCGTCAGCCCAGCGGAGTGCCGACATAGTTCTCGGCGATGAGGGTGCGTCCGGCGACGGACCGGGTGACCATGTCCAGTTCGGCGACCTGCCGCTTGTGTCCGAATCCGGTCTCGTCGGGGAGTCGGTGCAGCATCGAGGACATCCACCAGGAGAAGTGCTGGGTCCGCCACACGCGCGGGAGGACGCTGTCGGTGTAGCCCTCGAGCCCGGCCCGATTGCGGGTGGCGAAGTATTCGGCCATCGCCTTGGAGAGGAAGTACACGTCGGCGATCGCCAGGTTCATGCCCTTGGCGCCGGTGGGGGGCACGGTGTGGGCGGCGTCGCCGGCGAGGAAGAGGTTGCCGTGCTGCATGGGTTCGCACACGAAGCTGCGGAACTGCAGGATCGACTTCTGGAAGATCTTGCCGTCCTTGATCTCCGCGCCTTCGCCGTCGACGCGGGCGTGCAGTTCCGACCAGATGCGGTCGTCGGACCAGTTGTCGACGGAGTCGTCCGGGTCGACCTGCAGGTAGTGCCGCTGGACCTCCGGGGTGCGGGTGCTGATGAGCGCGAAGCCGCGGGGGTGGTTGGCGTAAATCAGTTCCTCGGACGACGGCGGGGCCTCGGCGAGGATGCCGAACCAGGCGAACGGGTACTGGCGGAAGTGGTCGGTGCGCACGGTGGTCCCGGGGATGAGACCGCGAGTCGAGGTCCGCGAGCCGTCGCAGCCGGCGACGAGCGCGCAGGTGAGCGTCTGCTCGTTGCCGTCGGCGTCGAGGTAGGTGATCTTCGGGTTGTCGGACGTGTGGTCATGAACCTGCACGTCGGAGACGCCGAAGCGGATGTCGCCGTCGTCTTCGAGACGCCGGGCGATGAGGTCCTTGAGGACCTCGTGCTGTGGGTAGACGGTGACGGCGCGGCCGTTCGTCAGTTCGTCGAAGTCGATGCGGTGGCCGCGGCCGCCGAACCGCAGTTCGATGCCGTGGTGGGTGAGCCCTTCACGCTTGACGCGGTCGCCGAGTCCGGTGTCGACCATCAGGTCGACGGTGTTCTGTTCGAGCACACCGGCCCGGATCGTTCCCTCCACCTCCTCGCGGGTGCGGCTTTCGAGCACGACGGAATCGATGCCCTTCAGGTGCAGGAGATGGGACAGCATCAGTCCTGCGGGACCCCCGCCGACGATCCCGACCTGTGTGTTCATGAGCAGACTCCTCGCGTAGTTCGTGACACCAGTCACTGTGCTGCACGCCGTGTGATCGCAACACCCCCTCTTTCACTGAGTGAAAGACGAGCTACGCGACGCCGCGGGAAATGCCGCGCGCCGCCGCCCGCACCGCCGGAATCAGGGGCGCGGGATCCTTCTCCGCCGGAACCACGACGGACACCGCTGCCACCACCTCACCCGTCGATCGCGACACCGGCGCGGCCACGGCCAGCGTTCCGACGTTGAGGTGTTCGCGGCACGTGACCCAGCCGGTCCTGCGGATGTCGTCGAGGGTGCTGCGCAGGCGATGTTCGGTGGTGATGGTCGACGGCGTGAAGCGTTCGAGCCCCGCAGCGAGAACCTCGTCGAGGAGGTCCGTGCCGCCGAATGCCAGCAGCACGAGACCGCCGCTCGACGCGTGCAGCGGCAACCGGCCACCGGCTCTCCCGACGACGGTCACGGCGCCGCGCGCCGACAGCCGTTCGATGTAGAGCGCCTCGAGATCTTCCCGGACCACGAGCTGGACGTTCTCCCGCGTCGCCTCGTACAGGTCCTCGAGATACGGCAACGCCACCTGCCGCAATCCGTGGGCGCGGGGCGCGAGCGCACCCAACTCCCACAGCCGCACCCCGATCTCGTAGTGCCCGTCGTCGACGCGTTCGAGGGCGCCGTTGCCGACCAGTTGGCGGCACAGCCGGTGCACCGTCGGCAGCGGCAGCCCGGTGCGCCGGCTCAGCTCCGACTGCGACAGGCGAGGGCGCTCCGAGGTGAACGAACCCAGCACCAGGAAGGCGCGTCCCAGCATGCTGCGGTCGTCTTCGGACATGCCGCCAGTATCCCGGTCACCACCAGCGGGTGGCCATGCCGATCTGACGGTCGAGTTCGGGGACGAGGCTCCGGACGTACGTCGCCGAGAGGTGATGCGAATCGTGGTACACGAGGATGTTGCCCTGCACCGCACGGCAGATCGCCACGTCACACACGGCGTCCGTGAGGTCGAGCGGATGCACCGACGGCAGGGCGCGGGCCGCCTCGAGCGTCGGGTTGTCCGGGGCCAGCACGTCGTCCCGGGGCATTCCGCAACTGTCGGCGTCGCCGCCGTCGGCGAGGCAGTCGACGACCGAATACGGGACGCCGTCGTTGTGCAACCACGGCGTGTCGCGGATGCCGAGGAACGGGAGCCCGAAATCCGCGAGCCGCGCCCAGAGGCCCACGTAGTCGTCGGGGGTGACGTCGCCGGCGCCCTCCTCGTTGGGACGCGAGGACGTCGAGAACACCCAGTCCGGTCGGTGATCACGGAGACGGTCGAGGACGTCGCGGGACCAGTCGCCGCAGTCGGGATACGGCTCGCCGGCGAGCAGCGGAACGTCCGCGACGGTCAGCGGGCACCCCATCTTGAGGTACGTCTCGACCCGGATGCCGCGCTGTTGCCCGATGCGATCGAGCGCGGGCACCCAATGCTCGGCGTGGGAACTGCCCACCACGGCGATCGTCCGGTCGGCGGTGAGGTCGCCGTACACACAGGTGACGACGTCGCGGGTGCTCAGATCGGAGATGCAGCCGTCGAGGGTCGGCTGCGGAAGATCTCCCGACGCTTCGAGCAGGGTGGGTCGCATGTCCGTGCGCGGCGCGAACGCGCCGTCGGTCAACGACGCCGCGCCCGGGTACAGCCACGGGTCCAGCTCACCGACCCGGGCGGTCGTCTCGGGGTTGCGGACCAGATACACGTGCCAGCCGCACGCGGTCCCCACCACGGCGACGCCGAGGATCACGACCAGCGCGGTCAGCGCTCGCCTCGGACGGGCCGACCCGGTCTTGAACCGCGCTTCGACCAGCCGCTGGGTGAGCCACGCCAGCATCAGCGACACGAGGATCACCGCGAGTCCGCCGAGCGCTCCGACTGCGGGCCGCTCCCGCCACGTGAGGTAGAAGATGAGGATCGGCCAGTGCCACAGGTACAGCGAATACGCCAGGCCACCGAGTTCGACGAACGGCCGCGACGCCATCATCGTCACGATCCCCGGCTGCTCGGACTCGCCTGCGCCCGCGAGGATCAGCGCCACCGCCGCGCCGACCGGGATCAGGGCGGCCGGGCCGGGGAACAGGGCGGCGCCGTCGACGAGGAACCCGCACCCGAGGACCACGGCGAACCCCGACATCGCGAGGACGGTCCGCGACCGCCGGGGCAGCGCGACCCGGTGCACGACGAGCGCGAGCAGCGCCCCCGCGAGCAGCTCCCACAGTCGCGCGAACGTGTCGAAGTACGCCCACGACTGCCGGTCCTGCGACAGCACGGCCGCGTAGGCGAACGACGCCACCGACCCGAGAACGAGGACACCGCCGAGCACGGGCCGGAGAAGGTCCGGTCGGCCGCGACGACGGCACGTCCACGCGATCCCGGCCACCACCGCGAGGGCGAGCAGATAGAACTGACCCTGCACGGACATCGACCACAGGTGCTGGAGCGGACTGACCGACGCGTCGGCGGCGGCGTAGTCGGATGCCGTCCGGGCCAGCTGCCAGTTCTGCACGTACAGCAGTGACGCGAGGAGTTGGTCCGCGATTCCCGACCACTGCGTAAACGGCCGCTGGATCACGGTCACGACCGCGGTCGCGGCCGACACCACCACGAGCGCGGGCAGCAGCCGGCGGGCGGTGCGCCGCAGGACGGCGGGTATCGACGGACCCGAGTCCGCCCCGGCGCGTCGCACGAGCATGCCCGTGAAGAAGAACCCGGAGAGGACCAGGAAGATGTCGACGCCGCCGGACACCCGCCCGAACCACACGTGATAGACCACGACCAGCGCGATCGCGATTCCGCGCAGACCGTCGAGGTCGTACCGGTAACCGCCCGCGGCCGACGGCCGCGCCGCGGCGTGGCTCGGACGGCTCGCAGCCACCTGGGGGTTGGGTCTCACAATCCGTCCTGGCTCATCGACTCGGTACCCGATCGATTATCCACACCGGGTTTACCAGTTCTTGACCAACCCGAGCGGGGCCGAATGCCGCATCGGTCCAGTCGGACGGCACCGGGTGACATTGGGCGAGCGCCCAGGATCGGCGGACCGCCGGGGTGTGGAGTAGCCGATGTTTGACAGGCAACTATGGCGCGCCACACAATGAGTGCGCTCATAGAACCGGTGTTCGTATCGCGAACCCGCCGAATGTCGAGGACATCATGACCACTTCCCAACGAAGCGCCGCCCGCGCCTCCACCGCCCTCTGGGTCGCGCCCCTCTGCTGGGTAGCCGTGCTGCTCGACGGCTTCGACCTGGTGGTCCTCGGCGCCGTCATCCCTTCACTCCTCGACTACGAGGACTGGGGTCTGACCACCGGAACGATCACGTTCATCTCGACATTCGGCCTGGTCGGCATGACCATCGGCGCACTGGTCATCGGTACGCTCACCGACGTCATCGGACGCCGGCGGGCCCTCCTGTATGCCGTTGCGGCGTTCTCCGTTCTCACGCTCCTCTGCGCGGTCGCGCCAAACCCGTTCTTCTTCGGACTGTTCCGCTTCCTGGCTGGGGTCGGACTCGGCGGCGCACTGCCGACTGCGCTGGCCCTGGTCAACGAGTTCTCGAAGAGGCAGGGCGGCGGCTCCGCGTCGACGCTGCTGATGACCGGGTATCACGTGGGTGCTGTCGCGACCGCTGCGCTGGCGATCGTGCTGATCGAACCGTTCGGCTGGCGTTCGATGTTCGTCGTCGGCGCCCTGCCCGCCGTGGTCCTGATTCCGCTGATGCTGCGGTATCTCCCCGAATCCCCCTCGTACCTGCTGGCGCACGGCAAGCGCGCCGAGGCCGAGGCCGTCGCGAAGCAGTACGGCCTGGAATTGGAGGCGGCACCCGCAGCCGACGCTCCCGTCGCGGCCTCGGCGAACCCGGTGCGCGCCCTGTTCTCGCGTCCGTTCCTGCGTAACAGCATCGCCATCTGGGTCACCTCGTTCATGGGACTGCTGCTCGTCTACGGCCTCAACACGTGGCTGCCGACGATCATGCGTGAGGCGGGCTACAACCTCGGCGCGTCGCTGACGTTCCTGCTGATCCTCAACGCAGGCGCGGTGGTCGGACTGCTGATCGCGGGCGGCGTCGCCAACAAGATCGGCCCTCGCACGGCGGCCATCATCTGGTTCGCGGGCGCCGCGGTGTTCCTCGCCCTGCTCAGCGTCAAGGTGTCGTTCGGCATCTACGCCCTGGTGTTCCTCGCCGGCTGCTTCGTGTTCAGCGCACAGGTTCTCGTCTACGCGTTCACGAGCGCCAACCACCCGCCGCAGATCCGCGCCACCGCACTCGGCTGGTCGGCCGGTGTGGGCCGGGTCGGCGCGATCTGCGGTCCGATCCTCGGCGGCGTTCTGCTGGGCGCCGGCTACGCGGTGCCGTGGGGCTTCTACGCATTCGCCCTGGTAGGGCTGTTCGGAGCGATCGCCATCTCCTCCACCCGGACGGTGCGCTGAACTCCTGACAGCCGTCCGATGAGTTTCGGGCGTCGGCGCGGTCTATATCGGCGAGGATGAATCGACGAGGACCTGCGAGAGGAACTGCGCCATGAAACCCATCACCCCCTGCCTCTGGTTCGACACCCAAGGCGAAGAGGCCGCGAAGTTCTACACGTCCCTGTTTCCGAATTCGCGGATCACGGAGGTCACCCACTACGGTCCGAACACTCCCGGTCCGGAGGGGGCGGTGTTGACGGTGTCCTTCGAGATCAACGGGCAGCCGTTCATCGCGCTCAACGGGGGGCCGCAGTTCACGTTCGACGAGGCCATCTCTTTCGAGATCCTGTGCAAGGATCAGGAGGAAGTGGACCGGTACTGGGACGCCCTCACCGGCGACGGCGGCGAGGAAAGCCAATGCGGTTGGGTCAAGGACCGTTTCGGCGTCTCCTGGCAAGTGGTGCCCGAGCGGCTGTACGAACTCATGCGCGACCCGGACACCGAGAAGGCACAGCGCGCCATGCAGGCCATGCTGAAGATGCGCAAACTCGACGTCGCCGAACTCGAGAAGGCGTTCGCGCAGGCGTGACGCCTGCCGACGAGAGGGTGGACGGTATGAGCGCGGACGGCAAGACCCACATCAACGGGGTGCACACGGTGGCGGTCCCGGTCACCGATCAGGATAGGGCGCTCGAATTCTATGTGGGCACACTTGGTTTCGAGCGTCGCATGGATGCGGAGTTCAGCCCCGGACAGCGGTGGGTGGAGGTGGCGCCACCGGGATCGGCGACGTCGATCGCGCTCGTCCCGACCCGTGACGGCGTCCCCGCGGGCGTCGAGACGGGCATCCGCCTCACCACCTCGGACGCCGACGCCGATCATGCGACCCTGGCGGCGAACGGCGTCGACGTGGACGCGGAGGTCTTGCGGATGGGCGACTACGTGCCGCCCATGTTCTATTTCCGGGATCCGGACGGAAACAAACTCGTCATCGTCGAAGTGGGGTGAGCTGCACCCCCGACGACAGGGTCAGCACCTGGTCGGCGCGTTCCGCGTCGTGGGATTCGTGCGTGGCCACGACGACGATCGCACCCCGCGCCGCTTCTTCGCCGACGACGTCGCCGATCACCGCGCGGGCCTCCGCGTCGAGACCGGTGGTGGGCTCGTCGAGGAGCAGCAGGTCGCCGCGTTGCACGAGCGCCTGCGCGAGCAGGGCGCGTTGACGCTGCCCGCCCGACAGTGTGCCGATCCGCCGTCGGCCGAGATCCGCGAGACCGAGCCTGTTCAGCGCCTCGTCGACGGCGTCACGGTCGCCGGGAGTGAGCCGCCGCCACAATCCACGTCGGTGCCAGGCCCCCATGGACGCCGCCTCGCGCACGGTCAGCGGTAGCTGATCGCTCACCGCATTGCGTTGCGGCACATATGCCGTTCCCAACCCCTTCGTGCCGTCGATCCGTCCCGTCGTCGGTCGCGCGATGCCCGCCAGACACTGCAGGAGCGTCGACTTCCCCGAACCGTTGTGCCCCACGACGGCTGTGACGGTACCCGGTGTGAGCCGCACGCTCACACCGTTCAACGCCGGGGTCGGGCCGTACCGGACCGCGATTTCGCTTACGACAATCATTATCGTTAGATTAGCAGAGTGCAGTGGCTACTCGACCCCCTGATGGTGTCCTTCGTCCGGCGCGCGCTCTTCGCGGGAATGCTGGTGTCCGTCCTCTGCGGCCTGGTGGGCACGTGGGTCGTGTTGCGCGGCATGGCCTTCATGAGCGAGGCCATCTCACACGGCATGCTGCCCGGGGTTGCCGTCGCCTATCTCGCCGGCGCGAATCTCCTCCTCGGCGCGGCCGCGAGTGCGGTCGTCATGATCCTCGGCGTCGCCTGGGTGTCGAAGAATTCGCGACTGTCCGAAGACACCGGGATCGGCCTGCTGTTCGTCGGCATGCTCGCACTGGGTGTCGTGATCGTCTCGCGCGCACGGTCGTTCGCGGTCGATCTCACAGCCTTCCTGTTCGGTGACGTCCTGTCGGCGACACGGGGAGATCTGATCTGGCTCGCGGCGGCGGCCGCCGTCGCCGGGATCGTCTCGGTGATCGCATACCGCCCCTTCGTCGCCCTCGTCTTCGACGAACGCAAGGCCCACACCCTGGGTCTGCAGCCGCGGTGGGCGCACCTCGCGCTCCTCGCACTGGTGGTCCTCGCGGTGGTCGCCTCGTTCCGCATCGTCGGCACCCTGCTCGTGTTCGGCCTCCTCGTCGCTCCATCCGCTACCGCAGCACTGTTCGGCAGGTCGATCGGCGCGACGATGGCGATTGCCGTGCTCCTCGGATGGTCCGCCACCTTCGCCGGGCTGATCGTGTCGTGGAATGCCGACACCGCCGCGGGCGCGACGATCGCCGGAATCGCCGTGCTCCAGTTCTTCGTCGCGGCCCTGGCCCGGTCGGCGGCGCGACGACTTCGGCCTGCCCTCTTGCCCACTCCGATTCCCGTTCGATAGATGGAGACCACGAATGCCGAACACGACCCTCGCCCGCGCAGCAATTGCCGCGGTCGCCGCGCTGACGCTCGGCGCCTGCGCATCCCCACAAGAGGAGGCCGCATCCCCCGACGGCCGGAACCAACCGGGTAGCGACCTTGCCGCCGAGGCCGGATCCACCGAGGTCGAGGGGCCCGAACCTCGGCTCGTCGTGTCGGACGCCGACTCCGGTCGCGTGGACGTGCTCGACCTCGCGACGGCAGAGACTCTCCATTCGTTCGAGTTCGACAACCCGACGCGGGTGACGACGGTGAAGGACCGCTACGCGTTCGCCGTGGACGGCGCCGGCGGCGCCGTGCATGTCGTGGACGCCGGTTCCTGGACCATCGATCACGGGGACCACACCCACTCGTACACCAAGCCACCGGTCGAACTCGGCGCCCTCGAGGGCGGCAAGCCGGCGCACGTGATCGAAGGCGACGACAAGGTGGCGACGTTCTTCGACGGCGACGGACTCGCCCGCGTGATCGACTTCGCTGCGCTCCGCAAGGACAGCATCGACGTCGGGACCGTCGTGGACGCCGACGCACCGCACCACGGCGTCGCCCTCCCGATCGCCGACGGTTTCGTGGTGTCGCGCTCGGCCGCGAACGGAACCGGTTCCCGCCCCGGCACGTTCGAGGCCCACACGGCGGACGGGCAGGTCGAGCAGAGCTTCGACACCGCCTGCCCGAACATACAAGGCACGGCCGTGTCCGACACGGGCGTACTGGCCGCGTGCGACGACGGACTGTTCCTCGCGACCACCGCGGCCGGGGCGTGGATGTCGGAGAAGGTTCCGTACCCGGCGGGCATCGACGCCGCCACCCGACCCACGTCGTTCCGCGGACACGACGGCCTGCCGATCCACGTCGCCGCCGCCGGACCCGCCGCCACCAACGTCGGGGTGCTGGTCTTCGATGCACGCACCCGCGGGTGGACGCACGTCCGGACCCCGGACCGCGCGCTGAGCGTCGCAGTGGCGGGCGACGGTCGCTCCGTGTTCGCGGTCCTCGCGGACGGCACCTTCCGCATGTTCGACACGACGACCGGCGCGGAGACCGCTTCCTCGCACGTGCTGGCCACCCCCTACGACTGGAGCGACGAGTCCGCGACCCCGCCTGCCGTGGTCGTCGGCGGCACCCGCGCGTACGTCTCGGATCCCGCATCGAAGACGGTGACCGAGATCGACTTCCGGGACAACGCGCGGGTGGCGCGGACTCTCGACGTCGGAGTCGCCGCGTCCACCCTCGGCGTGGTCGGGCTGTGAGCAGAATGCGGCGCCTACTGCCGCTGACCCTCCTGACCGCACTCGCGGCACTGTCCGTGACCGGGTGCACCCCGGGCGCGTCCGACGGGCCCGTGGTGGTCGTGACCACGAACATTCTGGGCGACGTGGTGCAGAACGTCGTCGGCGACCAGGCCGACGTGAAGGTGCTGATGCCGAGAGGCGCCGATCCCCATTCGTTCGAGATCTCCGCATCGGACGCCGCGCGCGTGGAGCGTGCCGACCTCCTCGTGTCGAACGGTCTCGGACTCGAGGAGGGAATCGGCAAGACCGTCGACACCGCACGCTCCGAGGGTGTCCCGATCCTGCAGGTCGGTGAGGCCGTGCGGCCGATCGAGTACCGTTCCGGAAAGTCCACGGGCACCATGGATCCGCACATCTGGACCGATCCGGACCGGGTACGCGAGGCTGTTGCACTGATCCGCGACGCGGTGATCGAACACGTGCCGGAGATCGATGCGGGAGCCGTCCGCACGAACTCGGACAGCTACGCCCGGCAACTCGAGGAACTCACTGCCCGGATGGCGGACAGATTCGCGACCGTCCCCGCAGATCGGCGAAAGCTGGTGACCAATCATCATGTCTTCGGTTATCTGGCCGAACGTTTCGGCTTCGATACCGTGGGGGCGGTGATTCCCAGCGGAACCACCCTGGCGTCGCCCAGCGCGTCGGACCTCTCGGACCTCGCCGCGACGATCACCGCGGCGAGGGTTCCCGCGATCTTCGTCGACTCCTCCCAGCCCGATCGGCTCGCGCAGGTAATGGCCTCGGAGGCCGGTGTTCCCGTGGACGTCGTCTCGCTGTTCACGGAGTCACTGGGCGAGTACGGCTCGGGCGCGGGCACGTACATCGAGATGATGGATTCGAATTCCCTGGCGATCGCGGAGGGCCTGGCGTAGCGATGCATTCACACATGCACACTTCCGACTTTGACAACCGTTTGCATTAAGAGTTAATTCTCCTGGGTGACCCTTATGCGTAGACCTCTCCCCACCGCCGTTGCCGCCGTGGCACTCTCGGCGACACTTCTCACGTCCTGCTCCACCGACTCCGGCGCGGCCGAAGCGACCACCACCAACTCGGCCGCACCGCGGCTGGCACTGAGCTACGACGGCGGCGTGCTGGTTCTCGACGCGCAGAGCCTCGACGTGGTCGGTTCTGCCGAGGTGGACGGATTCACCCGGCTCAACCCCGCAGGCGACGACCGGCACGTGCTGGTCAGCACCGGAAACAGTTTCGCCGCCCTCGACACCGCCGAACCTGCCCTCACCGACGTCGCGTTCGAGGCGAAGACGCCCGGCCACGTGGTCCGGCACGACGGCAAGACGATGCTGTTCGACGACGGCACCGGACTGGTGCGCGTGTTCGATCCGGCCGGACTCTCCGAAGGAACACCCGACACCACCGAGTACACGACGCCCGAGGCGCATCACGGAGTGGCCGTGGAACTCTCGGACGGCAGCCTGCTCACCACCGTCGGCAACGAGGACGAGCGCACCGGCATCGTCGTACTCGACCGCGACCGCAAGGAGATCGCACGCAACGAGGACTGCCCCGGTGTGCACGGCGAGGCCGTCGCCGCCGACGAGACGGTGGTGGTGGGATGCCAGAACGGCCTGCTGATCTACCGGGACGGCGTCATCACCAAGGTCACCAGCCCCGATCCCTACGGGCGCATCGGCAACCAGGCCGGCGACGAGGATTCACCGATACTGCTGGGCGATTACAAGACCGACCCCGACGCCGAACTCGAGCGCCCCGAACGGGTCTCGCTCACCGACACCGCCACCGGACAACTCACCCTCGTCGACCTGGGCACCAGCTACACGTTCCGCTCGCTCGGGCGCGCCCCGCACGGTGAGGCACTCGTCCTCGGCACCGACGGCGCCGTGCACGTGATCGACCCGAACAGCAAGGCGGTGAGCCGCACTGTCGACGTCCTCGATCCGTGGACGGAGCCGGACAAGTGGCAGTCGCCGCGGCCTGCGCTGTACGTGCAGGACCACACCGCCTACGTGACCGACCCCGCGGACAAGAAGATCCACACGATCGACCTCGACACCTGGACCGTATCCGGGCAGGCCGACCTGCCGGAGATCCCGAACGAGATCACCGGCGTCACGGGCTGATTCGCATACCGCGGGGTCAGTCTTCGGTTTCCAGCGGTCCCAGTTCCGCGTCGAGCGCCTCCTGCAACACGGCCATCGCCGACAACCCGGCGGGGGCGCCGCAGTAGGCGCTCGCGTGGATCACCGCTTCGACGACCTCGGTGCGGGACAGACCGTTTCGCAGTGCACCCCGCACGTGACCCTTCAGCTCACCGTGTGCACGCAGCGCGATGAGCATGCCGAGGTTGAGGAGGCTGCGGCTTCGCCGGTCCAGCCCCGGCCGGTTCCACACGGCGTCCCAGACGTGCTCGGTGACGAACTCCTGCAGCTGCTCGCTGTCGGTCCCCGCCGTGCGAGTGAGTGCCCGCTCGACGAAGTCGGGGCCCATCACCTCACGCCGTACCGTCAGACCCGCCTCGACGGCCGGACTCCGCTTCCCGGGTTCTTCACTGGTCATGAGTTCACTCCTGTTCACAGCGCCTACGTGTTCGGGAGTCACTCTACGAGTCGACGCGATCGGCGCGGGTGAGTGCGACGACGTCTCGGACGGAGTGGGCGTGCGGGATGTGCCCGAGCCCACCCTCGTACCGCAGCCTCCGCGGGAGCAGCCCGTCGGCCGGGTTGACCGACGCGTGGGTCCGCGAGCGGGCCACCCTCGATCGCCATCGTCCCGGGCGCGACTCGCGCTCGGTCGCGTCGCCGACCCTCACCACAAGCGGAGTGACACCGAACCGGATCCGGGCGTAGCCGAGCGCAACCGCCAGGGCGTCGTTCACCCCGGCCACCGTCGCACGACCACGCCTCCCCGTGCTCAACCCGTGCCCGGGGAGGTCCACGACGACGACGTCGAACCCGTTCTCCGCCAATTCCGCGGCGAACGGGGTGAGATACCGCGCGTGGAGTCCGGGTGGCGCGGGCAGGACCACGGTGGCTGAGCCGCCCGACTCCACGGTGGCTGAGCCGCCCGACTCCACGGTGGCTGAGCCGCCCGACTCCACGGTGGCTGAGCCGCCCGACTCCACGGTGGCTGAGCCGCCCGACTGCGCCGCGTGAACTTCGGCGTGCACGGCCCCGGTCGCCGCGGGAATCTGGACGTGTTCGAGCCCGCGGCCGTCGACGCCGACGAATTCGGACGCCGGCTCCAGCGCCGCCTCGCAGGCGATGCGGCGCTCCAGGGCATCTTCCCTGCGCAGCACGGGTTTCCCCTGCAGAAGGATCATGACGGCCGCCGACTCCCGGGCCGTCAGCGTCGGTGCCCAGCCGGTTGCCTCGGTCAGGCGCGTCGAATCGACGACGGTCTCGCCCGCGGTCACCCACTGGCCGGAGTAAATATTCACAGAGACACCCCTCGACACCGTTGACTGGCCGGTGGGTGGTGGATCAGCAGATGTACATGATCGGCGTCGCCATTGCACTCGGTCAGCGTCACACCGAACTTGTCACACCCCTCTGCCATGATCTCCTCACAGTGAATGAGCATCGGATCAGAACGCGCCTCGCCGATACTCTTTGGGCCACAAAATATTCGACCCGGCGCGCGGTGAAGGGGGTGCGGGTGTGAAACGGGTGGTGAAGATCAAACTCGCACCCACCGACGCGCAGGCGCATGCCCTGCACGAGACGCTGGTGTTGTGTAACACCGCCGCCGACGTGGTGTCACGGGTCGCGCAGGCCGTCGAGGATCGCCGCGCGTTCGCCCTGCAGAAGGCCGTCTACCACCAGTTGAAGGCGCTGGGGCTGTCGGCGCAACCGGCGGTCCGCACGATCAAGAAGGTCGCGGACGCCTACGCGACGCGGGGCGCGAACCTTGAGGCCGGTAATTATGGCCCGCGTGGCGGCAAACGCGCCACGGATATCGCCGCCACGGCGATCGGGTTCCGGGCGTTGGCGGCGCAACCGTTCGACGATCGGTGCCTGTCCTGGCAACAGCAGGATTCGACGGTCAGCATCTGGACGTGCGAAGGTCGACTCAAGGCAGTGCGGTACGTGTGCGCGCCGTGGCAGCGCGAACTCCTGGAGCACCGTTGCGGTGAAACAGATCTCGTGTTCCGCGACAACATGTGGTTCCTCTACGCGACTGTCGACGTCCCGACACCCGAACCGGTGGTGGTCCAGGAGTTCCTCGGCGTCGATCTGGGGATCGTGAACCTCGCGGTGACCTCTGATGACACGGCTGCGTCGGCGGACTGGTCCGGTGGGGCCGTCACGGCGCGCCGCACCAAGTACGCGCGGACCCGGCGGGCCCTGCAAAAGGTCGGGTCGAAGTCGGCGAAGCGGAAGTTGCGAGGGCGTCGTGAGAAGGAGCATCGGTACGCCACCGATATCAATCTTCAGATTTCGAAGACTATTGTTGCCCAGGCGCAACGCACCGGTCGTGGGATTGTCCTGGAAGACCTTTCCGGGATCCGCGAGCGGGTACGGCTGGCCAAGACTCAGCGGCAACAACTGCACTCGTGGGCGTACGCGCAGTTGCGGGACTTCATGACCTACAAAGCCGTGTCGGTGGGCGTTCCCCTGGTGGTGATCGATCCACGTAACACCTCGCGGACGTGCTATCCGTGCGGACACGTCGACAAGGCGAACCGGACCACACAGGATCGGTTCGTGTGCCGGATGTGTGGGCATGTCGATCAGGCAGATCACAATGCCGCGTTGAACATCGCCTACCTCGGGTATGTGCAGTACACGACTACGACGCGAAGTCATCGGGCCGTCTAATCAACCGGCCTACAGTCGGCGGGTCCCTGACAGCCAGTCAGGGACGCGACTGGCAAACCCGGCCCTTCAGGGCCGGATACGTTGATAGCCATCGATACCAATCTCCCCGCGGTGTGCACGATCGGGATTCCTCCGTTGATTCGGAGCGTCGCCGATCCGGTTTGGTGACCGACGCCGACCAGGCAGGTCGGATAGGCCATCGCTCGTGCCCCTGTGGATATTTCGGGAGATCCGGCTTTTCGAGAACAATTCGAGGATTGTCATGACCGCATTGATGGCCCGTGAACACGCAGCGCTGACGTCCTTTCTGCTCGGCCTTGCCACCTACCTGGACGAGACACACCTGCTCACGCTCGAAGGCAGAGACAGCGGAGCGATCGGTCGCTTCGGGGCCCAGGCGGCACCGCACTGACCATCTCCAAGGAATCCGGCGGGCTGGGGCCGTGCGGGTGCAGCGGGCGATCGCGCTGATCCCCGCCGACCTCGTTCTCCTCAACGGCGCCGACGACCCCGACGGCCGACACGAGATGACCGGGTACCTGTGGTTCGGCATGCTCGTCACCGCGAATTACCTGGGCGCGGCGAGCGCGCTGCTCGAGCGGCTACTGGCGGCGGGCAAGGACGACTACGAGGGTTACGTGCGCGCCGCCGCCGACGTGGAGAACGCGATGGCCGCGATCGAGAACATCGCCCGCGCCGTCGACGAAGGCGAACGCGGACAAGACATCTCGGTGCGGCTACTGTTCTCGCGCATTGCGATTCGTGACGCGCTCGTCCGCGCCTCCGCGGCGGCCGTCGAATCGCTCGGCGGGATCGCGTTCATCACATCCTCCGACATCGGCTACCTCACCGCCGCCGTCCACGCATTCGCCTTCCACCCGCCGTCACGGCGATCGGTCTCCGAATCGCTCGCCAAGTTCCACGCCGGAGACGAATTCGCCTTCGTCTGACCCGCCGCGGTCCGGGCTGTCGGTGATCCGGGATATAAAGGTCCCGGACCACCGACCGGCTGCCCAGGAGCTGTGATGCCCACCGAACACGACGTGCGCGCGATGATGCTGGCGCTACCGGAGGCGCACGAAGTGGTGATCGCCAACTGGGGCGACCAGCCGACGTTCCGCGTGCGCAAGAAGATGTTCGGTCTCGTGGGTTACGGCGCCCCCACCGTCTGCCTCAAAGCGACGAAGGAAACGCAGGCGGCTCTGCTGCAGGAGGATCCCGACGTCTTCCTGGTCGCACCGTTCTTCGGGCGGTGGGGCTGGATCGACGTCGTCCTCGACCGCGTCGACGCCGAAGAACTGGCCGAACTCGTCGAGGAGGCCTGGCGCCTCACCGCCCCGAAGCGGGTCGTGGCGGCGTACGACGCCGCGGGGCACGCTACCCCTCGTCGGTCTTGAACCGACCGAGCTGGTGGCGCAGCGCCGTGTCGAGGTCGGGGCGCCGGAACCGGTGGCCGCGGTCGAGGAGCTTGCCCGGGGCGACGCGCTGATCGGCGAGGGCGAGCTCGCGTGCGCCCTGCTCGCCGAGCAGGAGCTTCGGCCCGAAATCGGGGACGGGGAGGAAGGCCGGACGGTGCAGCACCGACGCCAGGACTGCGGTGTACTCCTCGTTGCGAACCGGATTCGGCGCCACCGCGTTGACCGGACCGCTCAGCCCCGCGTCGACGACGGCACGGTGGTAGACGTCGATCAGATCGTCGATGTCGATCCACGACAGCCACTGCGTTCCGGCACCGAGACGACCTCCGAGTCCGACCTCGAACAGCGGCCGTTGCAGACGCAGCACGCCGCCGCTCGGCGACTGGACGATCCCGGTGCGGACGTGGACCACCCGCAGTCCCGCGTCGGCGGCCGGCTTCGCCGCGTCCTCCCAGTCCGCCACGACGTCGGCGAGGAAGCCGTCACCCCGCGGGTCCTGCTCGTGCAGCACCTCGTCGCCCCGGTCGGGGCCGTAGTACCCGATCGCCGACGCACTCACGAAGATCTTCGGTCCCTGCCCGGACGCGGCCGCCACTTCCGCCAGCCGACGGGTGGGCTCGATACGACTGTCCCTGATCGCCCGGCGATGACCATCGGTGAACCGTCCCGCGATGGACGCGCCGGCGAGGTGGATCACGGCGTCGACTCCGTCGAGCAGGTCCGCGGCAGGAGCGTCCGGGTTCCAGCGCCGCTCGTCGGGTGTGCTGGGAGCGCGGCGCACGAGACGGACCACCCGGTGCCCGCCGGTGCTCAGGAACGCGGTGAGGGCGGAGCCGACCAGACCGGAACTCCCCGTCACGGCGATGGTGAGGGGACCGGGCAGGAGGGTGGACGCCCAGTGGTGCCGGTCCATGTCGTCGGCGAGCTGGCGGTGGCGGTAGACGAACGTCGACCGGAGGAAGTGGCCGGGCACGATGGTGTCGACCTGGTCGGTGACCCGGGTCCGGCCCTCGGACACGACGTCGAACGTGTGCGTGTGCCGCCACGGCACCAGCAGTCGCAGCGGCAGCGCGGCCGAATAGTCGACGAACCGGTGCGGAGGGTCGTACGCCTTCGCGTCGTGCTGCGCGATCCACGTCAGGCCACCGGGCATGCGCAGTTCGGCACGACCCGATTCCAGAGACTCGGACTCCTTCGCGAGACTCAGTGGCTGCCAGGGCGGTGAGAGCCGGGTGAACGCCCCGGCCCTCGTGTGCCAGGCGAACAACTCGTCCCGCGAGGCCTCGACCACACTCGAATGTACGATGCCCATGCCCCGACCTTAGCCGCGATGGCGGGCGAGGCGGTGACAACGACGGGTAGCGTGTGGGAATGACGCAGTTACGTGTACTGGTCACCGGTGCCACCGGATACATCGGCGGACGCCTCGCCCCCAGGCTTTCGCAAGCCGGCTACCGGGTGCGGGTGCTGGTGCGTTCACCCGAGAAACTGACCGACGTTCCGTGGGCGTCCGACGTCGAGATCGTCCGCGGCGACCTGAGCGATCCCGAATCCCTTTCTGCCGCTTTCACGGACGTCGACGTCGTCTACTACCTCGTGCATTCGATGGGCGGTTCGGAGGAGTTCGAGGAGGCCGAACGCGTCAGCGCGGAGAACGTGGCCGAGGCGGCCCGCACGTCCGGTGTCGGCCGGATCGTCTACCTCGGCGGACTGCATCCCGACTCCGTGGACCTCTCGCCGCACCTGCGCTCCCGCACACAGGTGGGGCAGATCCTCGTCGACTCCGGTGTTCCCACAATGGTTCTGCAGGCCGGGGTTGTCATCGGCTCCGGTTCTGCGTCGTTCGAGATGATCCGCCACCTCACCAACCGGCTCCCCGTGATGACCACCCCGCGGTGGGTGAACAACCGGATCCAGCCGATCGCGGTCCGCGACGTGCTGCACTACCTCGTCGCCGCGGCCGAGGCGCCGTTGCCGCGCAGCCGCACCTTCGACATCGGTGGCCCCGACGTCATCCGCTACGGCGAGATGATGCAGACGTACGCCGAGGTCGCGGGCCTGCGTCAGCGTCGCATCCTCGTCCTCCCGGTGCTGACCCCGAAGCTCGCCGGTCTGTGGATCGGTCTGGTCACCCCGATCCCCCGCTCACTCGGGCGGGCACTGATCGAATCACTCCACAACGATGCCGTCGCCACCGAGCACGACATCGACGACGTCATCCCACCGCCGAAGGCGGGCCTGACGACGTACCGGGACGCCGTGCGATTGGCGTTGCGGCGCATCGACAACGGCGAGGTGGAGACGACCTGGGCCAGTGCGTCCCCGGTCGGCGCCCCGTCCGATCCGTTGCCGTCCGACCCGGATTGGGCCGGTGAGGTCGTCTACACCGACGAACGCACCAGGGACTGCGAAGCGGACGCCGGAACGCTGTGGAGCGTCGTCGAGAGCATCGGCGGCGAGAACGGGTGGTACTCGTTCCCACTCGCGTGGTCGGTGCGCGGCTGGCTCGACCGCGTGGTCGGCGGTGTCGGACTCACCCGCGGACGCCGGAACCCGAAGCAGCTCAACACCGGTGACCCCTTGGATTTCTGGCGGGTCGAACACATCGACCGGGGATCTCTGCTACGGCTGCGCGCCGAGATGCGGGCACCGGGCGGGGCGTGGCTCGAATGGCGAGTCCACAGTGTGGATTCCGACCGGTCCCGACTCGATCAACGAGCCATCTTCTTCCCGAAAGGCCTCGCCGGACGGCTGTACTGGTACTCCATCATGCCGTTCCACGGAATCATCTTCAAAGGCATGATGGAGAACATCACCGGCTCGGCTGCCCGTCAGACCGTGCAGAGCGGCTGAATTCCTTCTCGGCCACCGGTGGTCGGGGACGTCAGCAACAGGCACGAGTTGTAGCCACGCGATTCCACCACCTGCCGGATCTGCTTCCATCCCGCGTCGTCGACCGCCGGGTTGCGGGAGAGGACGAAACCCGAAGCCCGTGCCGGGTCACCGACGAGCGCCCACGAGTAGTCGTCGGCGATGTAGGTGACCACATAGTTGGTGGGCCCGTCCGGTGAACTCTGGAACGGCACGTCCGGGAAACTCACGTGGAGTTGCGCATTGGTGACCGGATCGGTGACGCGCGCGTTGCCGTTGATTCCGTTCGTCCCTCCCGCCCAGGTGGTGCACGAGTTGGCGACGCTGACGTTCGACGGGTCGACGAGCCCGTACGTCGCCCTGGTGTCCCGCGCACAGTCCAGGTTGAACGGCTGTGGCACAGCGGCCAACTGATACCACGTACCGAGGTACCTCTGAACGTCGAGGGACGGGACGGGTGCGAGCGCACCGGGCTGAGCCTGTGCCGGGCTCGCCGCCAGCACCACGGCCGCAGCGGCGGTCAGCAGTCCTGCGGCGAATCCACGAGCCTTCGAGCGTGACATCTCGGGTCCTTTCACGATTAACGGGCAGCCGGAACAGAGGGCCTGTCCAGCACCCTCTCACGGGGCATTCGACGCCCCTCCCGGATCGGATGGGTCGATCCGGGAAAACCTTCGCCCCATCCGATCGGGAGACCGCTCCGAATGCCTGTCGATGGTGCTCATCCGCACCCACACCGGAGAGAGAGGCAATAACCCATGAACATCACCACACGAGTTCTGGCAGTCGCAGCGAGCACGTCCCTGGTCCTGCTGGGCGCAGCGTGTTCGTCGGACGACAGCGACTCGTCGAGCAGCAGCTCGGAGGCCATGACGTCCGAATCGATGTCGTCCGGCTCGATGACCTCGTCCGCGATGGCCGATCCCGCTGCCAACCTGGTCGGCCCCGGTTGCGCCGGCTACGCCGAGACGGTGCCCGACGGTGCCGGTTCGGTCAGTGGCATGGCGCAGGATCCGGTCGCGACGGCCGCGTCCAACAACCCACTGCTCACCACCCTCACCGCCGCCATATCCGGTCAGCTCAACCCGCAGGTCAACCTGGTCGACACGCTGAACAGCGGGCAGTTCACGGTGTTCGCGCCGGTGGACGCCGCGTTCGCGAAAGTCGACCCAGCCACCATCGAGACTCTCAAGACCGACGCGGCGCTGCTCACCAAGGTCCTGACCTACCACGTCGTCCCCGGCCAGATCGCGCCGAGTGACATCGACGGCCAGCACACGACCGTCGAGGGTGGCACGGTCACCGTCACCGGTTCGGGCGACGACCTGAAGGTCAACGACGCCGGCGTCATCTGCGGTGGCGTCCAGACCGCCAACGCCACGGTGTACCTGATCGACTCCGTCCTGATGCCCCAGTAAGCACCCTCGTCTCACAGTTCTCCGCGCCCGGCGGCATCGGTCCCACACCGATGCCGCCGGGCTTCTCGCGTGCGCTTACGTGAGTGCCACGGTGTGCTCGGGCACGCTTCGCCACTCACGTGAGCGGGTGCTGGTCCGCCCATCCGACACAAAGTCAGCTCCGAATAACGGTTATGGAGAAAGGCTCACCCACCGCCCCGGCGTACGTACTCGTGCTGCCCGGCGGCAAACCACGCAGTCAGGCACCCTCGCGGTTCTGGCACTTGTCGAATCTGCGCATGACCTGGATGGCCTGGTCTCTGAGGTGCACGCTCGGCCGGCACGGAATCGTCGTGGAGCGGCTGCAGTACCGGGTCCGCGGATGGAACGCCCCCGAGACCAGCCCGGTGCACGACGCCCGGGTTGCCGTCGAGCGGGCCCGGCTGCGGTTCGGGGACGTCCCCGTCGCCGTCGTCGGACATTCGATGGGCGGCCGCGTCGCCGCTCACCTCGCTGCGCTCGACAACGTGCGGGCGATCGCCGCGCTCGCACCCTGGTGGCCCGAGTCCGACGGCGAACTGGTGCCTGCCGACCGCAGCCTGATGGTCGCGCACGGAACCGCCGACCGTTGGACGGATCCCACCTCTTCCCGGGTCCAGACCGAGCGGGTGCTGGCTCGCGGGGTGAACGCCTCGTGGACTCCCCTGCCGGGAGCCGGACACTTCATGCTCACCCGGCCTCGCTGGTGGCATCGCATCACCGCCGATTTCGTTCTCGACGCCTTCGCTGCGGAAGGTGTCGTCGCCGCACCGACAGACCGGAAAGCAGGTCGCCATGCATGATTCGGAGAAGCTCGAACGCAGGAACGTCGCGGTGATCGGCAGCGGCGTCGCAGGGTTGACCGCCGCCTACGTTCTGTCCCGCCACGACCGCGTCACCCTCTACGAGGCCGACGCCCGTCTCGGCGGTCACGCCCACACCCACCACCTGGCACTCGACTCGGGCGCAGAAGTGGACGTCGACACGGGCTTCATCGTGCACAACGACCGCACCTACCCCACCCTGCTGCGCCTGTTCGCCGAACTCGACGTGGCCACCCAGGATTCGGACATGTCGATGTCGATCCGATCCGATGTGAGCGGGCTCGAATACGCAGGCGCGAAGGGGATCCGCGGGCTGTTCCCCACCACGCGCACCCTGGCCCGGCCGCGGTACTGGCGGATGCTCGGCGAGGTTCTTCGATTCCACCGCTGCGCCCGTGCCGTGCTCGACACCCCGGCCGACGAGGCTGGTGCGCAGGAACCGCTGCGCGAGTTCCTGAGCCGCAACGGTTTCAGCCCGTACTTCGTCGAGAACTTCATGACACCGCTCGTCGCGGCGGTGTGGTCGTGCGATCCCACGACGGCGGCGCATTATCCGGCTCGCTACCTGTTCAGGTTCCTCGAGCACCACGGAATGCTCACCGTCTTCGGGTCACCCACGTGGCGCACCGTGACGGGTGGCTCCGCCCGCTACGTCGAGAAGGTGGCGGCACACCTCGACGAGATACTTCTCGACACCCCCGTGCAGAAGGTGGAACGCACCCCGGACGGCGGCGCGTGCGTCGTCGACGGCCGCGGCGACGTCCGGTACTTCGACGCCGTGGTGGTCGCCGTTCACCCCCGTCAGGCGCTCGCCATGCTCGGCGACGCCTCGAACCTCGAGACCGAGATCCTCGGCGACATGCCGTATTCGGTGAACCACGCCCAGCTGCACACCGACGAGTCGCTGCTCCCCCGCGCGGAGAACGCCCGGGCCTCCTGGAACTACCTGACGCCCGCCGACAGCACGGACGCCACGGGCGTCATCGTCACCTACGACATGACCCGGCTCATGCGCCTGGACACGGTGCGCGACCGGCGGTTCCTCGTCACACTCGGTGGCAAGCACCTCGTCGACCCGTCGAAGGTCGTCGCCGAGATGACGTACGAGCACCCCATCTACACCCCCGATTCCGTGGCCGCGCAGTCGCGGTTACACGAACTCGGTTCCGGCACCTTCGCCTTCGCGGGCGCCTACCACGGCTGGGGGTTCCACGAGGACGGGGCGCTCTCGGGCCTGCGCGCCGCCGAACGGATCGGCGGATCGTGGGATGCGCACGCCGGGCGACACCGCGAACGGGAGACGGTGTCGTGACCGCGCCGGCGATCTACTCGACGACGATCCGGCACGCACGCACCGAACCCGTCCGCAACAGTTTCGAGTATTCGAGCTACAGCTGGTACGTGGACGTCGACGACCTTCCGCACCTACCCGGGTGGCTCGGTCCGTTCGCCCGCTTCCGCGCCGAGGACCACTTCGAACCCGGCTCCGGTGCCGGCGCGGACACGCTGCGCGCCCGGGTGGATGCGTTCCTCGCCACCCACGGAGTCGACCTCCGCGGCGGGACGGTGACGGCGCTCCTCAACGCGCGGGTGCTCGGCTACGTGTTCAACCCGCTCAGCGTGTACTGGTGCCACGACGTCGACGGCAGCCTCCGCTGCGTGATCGCCGAGGTGCACAACACCTATGGTCAGCGGCACAGCTACCTGATCCGGCCCGACGGCAGCGACCGCGCCGAGGTGGACAAGCAGTTCTACGTCTCCCCGTTCAACGACGTGAGCGGCCGATACGAGATGCGGTTCCCCGAGCCGGGCGACAGGCTCTCGCTGAACGTGGTGCTCCACCGGGACGGGCACGCCCCGTTCACCGCGACGGTGCGGGGAACGCGGCAGCCCGCCACCCGCCGGACGGTCCTGAGGACTCAACTACGCACTCCCCTGGCACCTCTCGTGGTGTCGGCTCGCATTCGTATCCAGGGAATCACTTTGTGGGCCCGTGGACTCCCCGTCACGGCTCGGCCCGACGGCCGGCAGAAGGAGACAGTTCAGTGAGAAGGAACAAGGACACCGGCATGGACGCATCGCCTGCCGTGAGTACCGCCGACCTCGAGTTCACCGGGGAGGATCCGCGGATCGACAACCGGATCTGGCCTGGCCTGGCCGACGTGCCGACCGGTCCGCGTGCCTCGATGTCGGCGAAGGTTGCCGACCGCCTGTTCCGCCGCGCGGCCGCCGACCTCGACGTCCGCATCGAGTACCCCGACGGCACCCTGGTGGGGGCTCGCCGGGAGCAGGAAATCCTGCCGCGCATGATCATCCGCAACCCGGATGCGTTCGCCCGGCGGGTCGGGACGAGCGGCCTCATCGGTTTCGGCGAGTCGTACATGGCCGGTGATTGGACGTCGCCGGATCTCGCCGCGGTGCTGAGCGTGTTCGCCTCACGGATGGCGACCCTCATTCCCCGCCCGCTGCAACGGTTGCGCGCACTGTATGTCGCCAAACACCCCGCCCAGGAACGCAACACCGAGCAGAACACCCGCTCCAACATCTCCCGGCACTATGACCTGTCCAACGAGATGTTCGAGACATTCCTCGACGAGACGCTGACGTACTCGAGTGCACTGTTCTCGACGACCCCGACCCGCGTGGGGCAGGTCCGGGACGTGACGGTCCTGCGGGCACCCGTCCCACAGATCACCCCGAAGTGGGAGGACTTCGCGGACGCGCAGCGCCGCAAGATCGATCGGCTGCTCGACGAGGCCGGTGTCGGTGTGGGAACCAGGCTGCTCGAGGTCGGGACGGGCTGGGGAGAGCTGTGCATCCGGGCGGCGGAACGCGGCGCCGTGGTCCGCTCGGTGACGCTGTCCAGCGAACAGCAGAGCCTGGCCCGCCTGCGCGTCGCCGAGGCCGGCCACTCGGAGACCGTGCAGATCGACCTGCTCGACTACCGCAACGTTGACGGCGAGTACGACGCCATCGTGTCGGTCGAGATGATCGAGGCCGTCGGACATCAGTACTGGGCCACCTACTTCCGGGTGCTCGACAAACTCCTGGCTCCGGGCGGAAAGGTTGCGCTGCAGGCGATCACCATGCCGCACGATCGGATGCTGCAGACCCGCAACACCTACACCTGGGTGCACAAGTACATCTTCCCGGGCGGATTCCTCCCGTCGACCGAGGCGATCGAATCCGTCACCGCCGAACACACCGCGTTGCGGGTGCGGGAACGCCTGAGCATGGGACAGCACTACGCGGAGACGCTCCGGCTGTGGAAGGACCGGTTCGCCGCGCACAGCGCGCAGGCGGAGGAACTCGGATTCGACGAGACGTTCCGCCGCATGTGGCATTTCTACCTCTGCTACTCCGAGGCCGGGTTCCGCTCCGGCTACATCGACGTCCAGCAGTTCGTCCTCGACAAGACGGGAGCATGACCGTGACCGTTGCCGCCGAACTCGACAAGGCGTTGCGTCCGCTCGTCCGCGGGGAATTGCCCGTTCATTTGACCGCGTGGGACGGCAGTACCGCCGGCCCGGTGACGGCGCCGAAGGTGGTGCTGCGCAGTCCCGACGCCCTGCGCCGATTGCTGTGGAGCCCCGGGGAACTCGGGGCCGCACAGGCCTACGTGACGGGTGAGATCGACGTCGAGGGCGACCTGGGCGAGGCCCTGGCACATGTGTGGGCGGTGGCGCGCGAGCGAGGTCTCAGCGGAGTCCGGCCGAGCCCGTGGACGGTCGCGAAGGTGCTGCGCGTCGCCGCGAAGCTGGGTGTCACGGGCGGGCCGCTCCCCGCACCCGCCGCACAGGCGAACATCCGCGGACGGCTGCACAGTCTGCTGCGCGACCGCGCCGCGATCAGTCACCACTACGATCTCTCCAACGATTTCTACGCCTTGATCCTGGACCCGCAGATGGCCTACTCGTGCGCCTATTTCACCCGGAATGCGCCGGGAACACCGCAGGATTCGGACTACGGACTCGAGGACGCCCAGCGGGACAAGCTCGACCTGGTGTGCCGCAAGATCGGACTCGAACCCGGCATGCGGCTGCTCGACGTCGGATGCGGCTGGGGATCGCTGAGCCTGCACGCCGCAGCCGAGTACGGTGCACACGTCGTCGGTGTCACCATCTCCCGTGAGCAGAAGGCGTTCATCGACAAGCGGATCGCCGAGCGCGGGTTGCAGGACCGCGTCGAGATCCGTCTGCAGGATTACCGCGAGGTCCCCGACGGCCCGTTCGATGCCGTCGCCTCCCTCGAGATGGGCGAGCACGTGGGCGAGAAGAACTACGCCCGGTACGCGCAGGCCCTCTACGACAACGCGAAGCCCGGTGCGCGGGTCCTGATCCAGCAGATGTCCCGCACCGGACGCCATCCCGGCGGCGGCCCGTTCATCGAGTCGTTCATAGCTCCCGACATGACCATGCGTCCCGTCGGCGAGAGCGTCGCGTACCTCGAACGAGCCGGGCTCGAGGTACGCGACGTGCATGGTCTCCGTGAGCATTACGTCTGGACCGTCGACGCGTGGCTGGAGAAGTTCGAGTCCCGCTGGGACGACGTCGTCGAGATGGTCGGGCTCGAGATGGCCCGGGTGTGGCGGCTGTACCTCGTCGGCGGCGGGATGAGCTTCGAGCAGGGCCGCATGGGCGTCGATCAGATCCTGGCCGTGAAGCCGACCGCGGCGGGTCGATCTCTCATGCCTGCCGTGCGGGTCGACTCCGCGGGATCCGGCGTGCTCCGATGAACGGATTCGACTGGTCGGACTTCGGCGCCGTCACCGCGGCGAGCGTTCTCGTGCTCGCCGTCCTCCAGGCCGCGACGTTCCTCGTCGGCCGGCGGATCGGACGCTACAACGTCGTCGACGTGTCCTGGGGCCTCGGTTTCGTCCTGGTGGCGCTCGTGGCCGCCGTCATCGGCGACGGCGACACACTGCGCCGCTGGCTGGTGGTGGTGCTCGTCGCCGTGTGGGGCCTGCGACTGACCTGGCACATGTACGCCAAGTCCGCAGGCAAGGGCGAGGACCCGCGCTACGTGGAGATGCTCGACCGGGCGGGCGGCGACTCGCCCGGTGTCGTCGTCAGGAAGATCTTTCTCACCCAGGGCCTCGCGCAGTGGTTCGTGTCGCTGCCGCTGCAAGTGTCGGCCGTCCTCGGTCCCGCATCCGGGCTCGGCGCGGTCGTCGGAGTGCTCGGCGTCCTCCTGTGGGTGGTGGGTGTCGTGTTCGAATCGGTCGGCGACCACCAGTTGAAGGCGTTCAAGGCGGACCCGTCCAACAAGGGCGAGATCATGGACGTCGGCCTGTGGGCGTGGACGCGGCACCCGAACTACTTCGGCGATTCCTGTGTGTGGTGGGGACTGTGGCTCATCGCGGCGAGCGTGTGGCCCGGAGCTCTCACTGTGCTGTCTCCGGTGGTCATGACGTATTTCCTGGTGTTCGCGACCGGCGCGAGGCTGCTCGAGAAGTCGATGTCGCAGCGACCCGGCTACCCCGAATACCAGCAGCGCACCAGCTATTTCCTTCCCTTGCCGCCGAAGCGGTGAGTGCCATGCCGGCATCGCTCGCATCCCCCCGAGTCCCATCGTGGTCACACCGGCCGCAACCTGCTATTAGGCTGTGGATCGATGAACGGAATGGGCCGATGACCGGCGTCGACAGGGACACGGAGAACGTGACGCTGACGGCGTTGCTGGCGCGTATCGCACAGGGCGAGCGGGATGCCTTCAGCGACTTCTACGAACGCACCAGCGCGCGGGTGTACGGGATGGTGCTGCGGGTTCTGCGCGATCCCGGATACAGCGAGGAAACCACCCAAGAGGTGTACCTGCAGGTCTGGAACAACGCGGAGAAATTCGATCCGAAGCAGGGGTCGCCGCTGTCGTGGCTGATCACCCTCGCCCATCGCCGTGCCGTCGACCGGGTGCGGTCCGAGCAGTCCGGCACCGAACGGGAAGCCGCCTACGGCGCCTCGAGTTGGTACGGACCGTTCGACGCCGTGTCGGAGGAAGTCACCCGACGCGGCGACACCAGCGACGTCGTCGATTGCCTCGGCACGCTCACCGAAGTCCAGCAGAGAACGGTGGTACTCGCCTATTACGGAGGGCTGACGTACCGAGAGGTGTCGGAACGGCTGTCCGTGGCGCTTCCCACGGTGAAATCACGAATTCGAGACGGATTGATCAGGCTCAAGCAATGTCTGGGGGTGCAGTTCGATGGATGAGTCCCAGCACGACATCCTCGACCTCGCTCAGGTGTACGCCCTCGACGCCGTCGACGATCAGCAGCGCCTCGAGATCGACACCGCGGTCCAGAGTGCACCGCCCCACGTTCGCCTGGAATTCGACACCGCCGTCCGCAGTGTGCACGAGACGATGGCCGCCCAGTCGGCGTCCACCGCGGTCGAGCCGCCCGCTCACCTGCTCGGGCGAATCCTCGATGCGTTGCCCGGCACTGCCGCTGCGCCCGCACCGATAGCGCTGGACGAGGTTCGTGCGCGCAAGCGCAGGCGTCTCGTGGCGGCGTTGAGTGCGGCGGCCGCGGTCGTCGTCCTCGCCGTGGGTGGCATCACTGTCGCTCAGCAGTTGCAGAGCGAGGACGGCCAACCCGTGCCCGCGCAGATCCTCGCGGCCGACGACGTCCGCACTGCGGTGGCACCGATCGCCGGTGGCGGTTCGGCCACCGTCGTGTACTCCAAGGACGTCGACGCCGGAGTGCTGGTGATGAACGACGTCCCGCCGCCCGCACCGGGTTCGGTGTATCAGATGTGGCTGCTCGGACCGTCGCACGAGCCGGTGTCCGCCGGAATCATGGAAGCCGATGACGTGTCACCGTCGACCACCGCGGTCGTGAACGACATCGACCAGTCCACGGAACTCGGATTCAGTGTGGAACCGCCCGGCGGTTCCACCCAGCCGACCGGCGACATCTTCGCGACGGTGAACCTCGCCTGATACGTGAGTGGCGAAGCGTCCCGCGGGACGCTTCGCCACTCACGTGGGGATTGGTCTGTCAGGCGTTGGCTGCTTTGT
>NZ_JAAXPA010000044.1 GCF_012396235.1 Rhodococcus opacus
CGTCGTGTGCCGGGGCACACGACGCCACTCACGTGGGGTCAGACGCTCGCGACGCCCGGCGCCAGGAACCGCTTGCCGTTGACGGCCTCGGACGTGCCGGTGCGGTCCAGGTACGGCGTGATGCCACCGTTCCAGAAACCGAACCCGCCGCCCAGGATCAGGCAGAGGTCGATGTCCTCGGCCGCGGCGACGACACCCTCGTCCAGCATGATCTGGATCTCTTCGGCGAACGCGCGACGTGTGCGATCCAGAACCTCTTCGGACGTGGACGCCTTGTCGCCCTGCTTCCACAGTTCGGCGACCTCGGGGTCGACGACCTGCTTGCCGTCGGCGCCGTAGCTCCACACCGCCGACTTCTTGGCCTCGACCAGCGCCTCGAGTCCGGGGGAGTTGTGGAAGCGCTCGGGGTACGCCTCGGCGAGGGTCTCACCGGTGTGCAGCGCGACCGCCGGCCCGACGAGGGCCAGCAGGGTGAACGGGGTCATCGGCATGCCGAGTTCGGCGATGGCGTTGTCGGCCACCTCGAACGGGGTCCCCTCGTCGACCGCGTTCATGACCTCACCGAGGGTGCGGATCAGGAGCCGGTTGAAGACGAACCCGGGCAGGTCGGCGGAACCGACGGCCGACTTCTTGAGCGCCCTGGCGGTGGCGAATGCCGTTGCCAGCGTGGCGTCGTCGGTCTTCTCGCCCTTGATGACCTCGAGCAGGGGCAGCACGGCGACCGGGTTGAAGAAGTGGAAGCCGACCACCCGCTCGGGGTGCTTCAGGTCCGCGGCCATCTTGGTGATCGACAGCGAGGACGTGTTCGTCGCCAGGATGGTCTCGGGGGCGATGTGCTCCTCGAGTTCCGCGAAGATCTTCTTCTTCAGATCGAGGTTCTCGAACACGGCCTCGATCACGAAGTCGGTCTTCGCGAACGCGGCCTTGTCCAGCGAGCCGGACACGAGACCCTTGAGGCGGTTCGCTGCGTCCGGCGACAACCGGCCCTTGCCCTGGAGCTTGTCGATCTCGCCGTGGACGTAGCCGACACCCTTGTCGATGCGCTCCTGGTCGATGTCGGTGAGGATCACCGGCACCTTGAGCTGACGGACGAACAGCATCGCGAGCTGGCTGGCCATCAGACCGGCACCGACGATGCCGACACCGGTGACCTTGCGGGCGAGGGACTTGTCCGGTGCACCGGCGGGACGCTTGGCACGCTTGTTCACCAGGTCGAACGCGTACAGACCGGCGCGGAGCTCGTCGGCGAGCAGCAGGTCGGCGAGCGCCTCGTCCTCGGCGGCGAAGCCCTTGTCGAGCGACGTAGGATCGGTGAGATCGGTGGTCCGGGCCAGCTCGAGGAGTTCGACGGCCTTGACCGGTCCGGGGGCGTTGTTCTTGGTCTTGCCCTCGACGACGGCCTTCGCGCGGGCGATCGCGTCGTCCCAGCCCTTGCCCCGGTCGATCTCGGGACGCGCGGGGGTGATCTCGCCGGCCAGGACCTGCGCGGCCCAGGCGAACGACTGCTCGAGGAAGTCGGCCGAACCGAACACTGCGTCGACGACGCCGAGTTCGAGGGCCTTCTTCGGGTTGAGCGTCTTGTTCTGGTTCAGCGCGTTCTCGAGGACGACGGTGACGGCGTTCGAGGGGCCGATGAGGTTGGGCAGCAACTGCGTTCCGCCCCAGCCCGGCACCAGTCCGAGGAACGTCTCGGGCAGACCCAGGGCGCCCGCGCTCTCGGATACGGTGCGGTAGTGGCTGTGCAGCGCGACCTCGAGCCCGCCGCCGAGTGCGACGCCGTTCACGAACGCGAACGTCGGCACGGACGATTCGCGCAGCCGGCGGAACACCGTGTGCCCGAGCCGGCCGAGTTCGAGCGCCTGGTCACGGTTCGTGATGCTCGGAACACCCTTGAGGTCCGCGCCGGCGGCGAAGATGAAGGGCTTGCCGGTGATTGCGATCGCGACGGGATGGGCGGCGAACGCCTCGTCCAGTGCGGCGTCGAGGGCCTTCAGGCCGCCCGGGCCGAACGACGACGGCTTGGTGTGGTCGAAACCGTTGTCGAGGGTGATCAGCGCGACCGGGCCCTCGATGCCGGGTACGGCGACGATCTTGGTGTACGCGTTGGTCACGACCTCGTCGGCGAATGCCGTTGCAATGTCGGTCATCTACTTGGCTCCATCGAAGTTCGGGTTCTCCCAGATCACGGTTCCGCCCATGCCCAGACCGATGCACATGGTGGTCAGGCCGTAGCGGACGTCGGGGCGCTGGGCGAATTGGCGGGACAGCTGGGTCATCAGGCGGACACCGGACGACGCGAGGGGGTGGCCGCACGCGATGGCGCCGCCCCACTGGTTGACTCGCGGATCGTCGTCGGCGATGCCGTAGTGCTCGAGGAACGCGAGGACCTGAACGGCGAAGGCCTCGTTGATCTCGAACAGACCGATGTCCTCGATCTTCAGGCCGGTGCGGGCAAGCAGCTTCTCGGTGGCCGGCACCGGACCGATGCCCATGACGGCGGGGTCGACGCCCTGGAACGCGAATCCGACCATGCGCATGCCGATCGGCAGTCCGAGTTCGAGCGCGGTGTCCTCACCGGCGAGGAGAGCGGCGGTCGCGCCGTCGTTCAGACCGGCGGCGTTACCCGCGGTGATCCGGCCCGCGGGACGGAACGGCGTCTTCAGCTTGCCGAGGTCCTCGAGTGTGGTGCCCGGACGCGGCGGCTCGTCCTCGGTGGCCAGACCCCAGCCCGCGGCGGAGCGGGTGGCGACGGGCACGAGGGTGTCGGCGATGAAGCCGGCCTTGCGGGCGGCCTCGTACTTGTTCTGGCTCGCGACGGCGTACGCGTCGGTGCGGTCCTTGGTGATGGTCGGGAACCGGTCGTGCAGGTTCTCGGCCGTGTTGCCCATGACGAGCGCGCTGGGATCGACGAGGCGATCGGCGAGAAACCGGGGGTTCGGGTCTGCGCCCTCGCCCATCGGGTGGCGGCCCATGTGCTCGACGCCGCCGGCGATCACCACGTCGTACTGGCCGAAGCCGATGCCCGACGCGGTGGTGGTGACGGACGTCATGGCACCGGCGCACATGCGGTCGATGGCGAAACCGGGGACGGTCTCGGGAAGCCCGGCCAGGATCGCGGAGGTGCGGCCGATGGTGAGACCCTGATCGCCCGTCTGTGTGGTCGCGGCGATGGCGACCTCGTCGATGCGCGCGGGGTCGAGCTGCGGATTACGGCGAAGCAGCTCGCGGATGGTCTTGACGACGAGGTCGTCCGCGCGGGTCTCCGCGTAGATGCCCTTGGGGCCGGCCTTGCCGAACGGAGTGCGGATGCCGTCGACGAACACGACGTTGCGTTGAGTTGTGGTGGATGGAGCCACGCGAATTCCTCCTGATGGAGCAGTTTGGTTCCGGATCACGGCCAGGCGTCCGGCCTCCAGACCAGCGTACCCCTACCGTTACTCGCGGGTAACTTAATGGGTGCCTCATCGGGAATTCACGCGCTCACCCCGCGTGTCGGTGCTGTCGGTCAGTCGCCGCCGGAGCCCTTCCGCTCGGCGGCGGAGAGCAGTGCGCTCGCCAGCGCGGGCACGGTCAGCATCCGCTGCCAGGGGCGGGCCCCGCCCTCGCCGAGCACCCGGTCGATCGCCGCCTCGACTTCGCCGTCCTCAGGGTCCGTCCAGTCCCAGCACAACCTGCGGACGAGTTCCGGGGTCACCAGGTTCTCCACCGGCACCGACACCTCCGCGGAGAGGTCGGCCAGCGCGGCGCGGGCCGCCGTCAGCCGCTCGGCGGCCTCGGGGTCGTGCCGCGCCCACCGGCTCGCCGGCGGCGGTCCCGTGAACGGCGGGGTCTTCGGAGGAAGCTCGGTGTCCGGCAGTGCCCGGGCATCCTCGAGCGCCTGCAGCCAGATCCGGGAGTGCCGCCGCTGGCGGGGACCGCCGAACACCGGCAGCGCCCGGAGCGCTTCGATACCCCGGGGGTCCTTCGTCGCGGCGTCGATGATCGCCGAATCCGGCAGGACCCGGCTGGGGGAGACGTCGCGTTTGCGGGCGAGGTCCTCGCGGGCCTGCCACAGGGACCGTGCCGCGGCGAGTTGACGCTGCGTCTTCAGCGACGTGATGTGCGATGTCCGCCGCCAGCGGTCGGCCTTGGGCTTCGGTGGCCCCGCGAGCCGGATGTGCTCGAACTCCTGTGCTGCCCACTCGCTCTTGCCCTGCTCGTCGAGTTCCGCGGCCATCACGTTCCGCAACTCGACCAGAACCTCGACGTCGAGGGCTGCGTAGTTCAGCCAGGAATCGGGCAGCGGCCGCTTCGACCAGTCGGCGGCGCCGTGGCCCTTTCGGAGTTCGAGGCCCAGCGTCCGCTCGACGATCGCGGCGAGACCGACCCGTTCGAACCCGGCGAGGCGCCCCGCCAGTTCGGTGTCGAACAGTGTCGCCGGCGCCAGGCCGATCTCGGCGAGCCCCGGCAGATCCTGGTCGGCGGAGTGCAGGATCCACTCCAGCGGATTGATCACCTCCGCCAGCGGGGCGAGATCGGCGGCGGTGGGGATCGGGTCGAGGAGCACCGTCCCCGCACCCTCCCGGCGCAGCTGCACGAGATACGCCCGCGCCGAATAGCGGAAGCCGGACGCCCGCTCGGCGTCGACCGCCAGCGGCCCGGTGCCCTCGCTCAGTGCGGCCGCGGCCTTCGCGACACCCTCCGCCGTGGTCACGACGTCGGGCACGCCGTCCCGGGGTGCGAGCAGGGGAACGATCTGCCGGCCGGACTCTTCGGCGGGGCCGGGTGACGAGGCGTCGTCGGTGACTTCGGACATGACAGCTGACTCTACGTCGCTTCGGGATTCCCGCAGCGCACCGGCGGGTTCACGACCGTTTCCCCGCTGCCTCGACGAGCTCGTCCAACGCCGCGGGAAACGCGTCGACGAGGTCCCAGAGGTGGGGTGCCAGTTCCGGGCAGCTCATCAGGCCGACGTCGAGCTGACCGTTCAGCGACATCACCGTCACGTTGAGTCCCGCGCCGTGGAAGATCGGTCCCAGCGGATACATCGCCTTGATCAGGGCGCCCAGGAAGTACAGCGGGACCGACGGTCCGGGCACGTTGGAGATGACCAGGTTGTGGACCACCGGATGCCGCTCCGCCAGGCCGAGGGTCGAGTAGAGGCGCATGGCGGTGCCGAACACGGCCTGCCCGGCGAACTGGGACCAGTCCTGCAGCAGGCTCGCGCCGAGGGTCTCGTTGTGTTCCTTCGAGGTCGAGTTGTGCTCGCCGATCGCGAGCAGGCGTTCGGCCGGATCCTCGATCTGGGTGCCGAGCTCGGTGAACATGCCCGACACCTGGTTGGTGCCCGGCCGGTCAGACTTTCCATGGACCGACACCGGGACGATGGCGACCAGCGACTTGTCGGGCAGCTCCCGGCGGTGCTGCAGGTACTTCCGCAGCGCGCCCGAGCACAGCGCGAGCACCACGTCGTTGACCTTGACGTCGAACGCGTCCTTGACCGTCTTGACCTTCTCGAGGTCGAGCTGGGTGAACGCGAGATTGCGGTGACTGGTCAACGTGCCGTTCAGGGACGTGCGCGGCGCGGTGAACGGTGCGGGCATCGCCTCGCCGCGGCGGGCCCGGCCGATCCAGCGGGGTAGCAGAGTCAGGCTCTGCGGGACGATCCTCAGCAGTTTTGCGGGCCGGGACGCGACCGCGAGCAGCCCGCCGACGGCGATGTCGAGTGTGCTCGCCTGCCCCGCGCTCTCGGCGGAGTCGTTGGGGTCTGGGCGTGGTGCGTCCGGTTCGAGTCCGCACAGCTGGGCCATCATGTTGGCGCCGGTGATGCCGTCGACCCCGGCGTGGTGCATCTTCGACATCACGGCGACGGAACCGTCCTCGAGGCCCTCGATCACCCACATCTCCCACAGCGGCCGGGCGCGGTCGAGGGGAATGCCTGCGATGTCGCCGCACAGCTCGGCCAGCTCGTCGCGGCCGCCGGGAGCGGGGAGTGCGACACGATGGCAGTGCCGGTCGATGTCGAAGTCGGTGTCCTCGACCCACACGGGGTGGTCGAGGTTGAATTTCGAGTCCTGCAGCTTGCGCCGGAACGAGGGAATCGCCTCGGTGCGCGCGCCGAGCTCCGCCTTGAGCTGGGCGAACGTGTAGCCGCCCGGAACCGTCGAGACGTCGAGGATGATGACTCCGCAGACGTGGAGGAGTTGCGTCGACGTTTCGAGATAGAGGAAGGACGCGTCGAGACCGCTGAGTCGCTGCATGATCCGATACTAGAACACGTTCTAAAATGTGGTCCATCGAATCGTGGAACTGCGAGGTCGGCGCATGCCCCACCCCGGGAGGCGGCACGCCGCCTCGTTCTCGACCCGGCGCCCGCGGGCCGGGTGGGCAACCGATCGATTAGAACATGTTCTACGGTTGGAGGTATGACCCGAGGCTTCGTTCTCCGGCAGGCCGTCGGCGCCGCACTCGCCGCCAACGCCCTGCGTCCCCTGCCCGGTGCGCCCACCTCGGTGGTCGCGTTCTTCTCGGGGTGGCTCACCACCGAACTCGCGCCGCACCTCCTCGCCGTGACCGCTGCCGACGCTGCCCAGCACGCCGCGCGTCACGGAACACGGACCCGAAGCGACCGCATCGGCCTCGCGCTGGCCGCGGCCTCCGCCGCCGGGCTCGCGGCCGTGATCGCCGCCGGCCGGGGAGCCGGAGCAGAAGCCGAATCCGCGCTCGTCGAAGCGCTCGGTGAGAACTACACCGACCGCGACAGCGCCATCGAACATTCGGGGCGACCCGTGTGGCGGCAACTCCTGAACCCGTTCTGGATGCGGAACGAGGCGGTCACCCGGGTCCGCAACCTCGCGTACGCGCCGGGCGGGCGCCGCGCCCGCCTCGACATCTACCACCGGCACGACCTGCCGTCGAAGAGCCCGGTCCTCCTGCAGATCCACGGCGGGGGATGGGTGATCGGGAACAAGGATCAACAAGGTCTGCCGCTCATGCTCGAGATGGCCTCGCGGGGTTGGGTGTGCGCGGCCGTCAACTACCCGCTGTCGCCGAAGGCGAAGTGGCCCGAACACCTGATCGCGATCAAGCAGGCCCTGGCCTGGCTCCGGGAGCACGTCGAGGAGTACGGCGGCAACCCCGACTTCATCGCCGTCACAGGTGGTTCCGCGGGTGGCCACCTCGCCGCCATGGTGGGACTCACCGCGAACCACAGCCACCTGCAGCCGGGGTTCGAGGACGTCGACACGTCGGTCCAGGCGTGTGTCCCGTACTACGGCGTCTACGACTTCGCCGGCGACACCGGCATCAAGGCCGTCCTCCAGCGCGTGCACTCCGGACTGATGCCGATGGTGCTCGGCAAGCAGGCCACGTTCCCCGACGACTACCGGGCCGCGTCGCCGCTCGCTCACCTGCGGGCGGACGCACCGCCGTTCTTCGTGATCCACGGAACGAGCGATTCGCTCATTCCCGTCGCCGAGGCGCGGATCTTCGCCGACGAACTCCGGCAGGTGTCCGACAACCCCGTCGTCTACGCGGAACTGAAGGGCGCGCAGCACGCGTTCGACGTGTTTCCCTCGATCCGCAGCATCTCCGTCACACAGGCGGTCGGGCGATTCCTGGAATGGTCGCGCAGCGCCACCACCGACGTGCCCGCGGCGGGCACCGAATCGGCCTGACTACTCGCCGCCCAGCGTCCGCAGCTGCGACACCCCGGCGGGCGGCAGACCGGCCGCATACGCCAGGACCTCGCAGAACGCCTCGACGTGCGTGGCCAGTTCGACCGACGTCGCCGTCCACGACGCACGCAGTTCCAGCTGATGCGCATGCGGGGGACCGGCGATGTCGCCGTATCGCACCGACGTCGTCGCGGTCACCGTCCCGCCGAGCGCGTTGAGCGGTTCGTGGCGCGACTCGAGTGCGTCGACGAGCCAGCTCCACGCCACCTCGGGAAGCAGGGGGTCGGACGCCACGGCGGCGTCGAGATCGGCCTGAATGTAAGCGACCAGGCGCATCGTGCCGTTCCAGGCCTCGTCGCCCTCCGGGTCGAACAGGAGGATCAATCTGCCGAACGCGTCACCCTCGCTCTGTTCGGCGACGACCCCGGTGTCCTCGTGCACGACCTCTGCGCCGACGGCGTAGCTGTACGGCGCCAGCCGTTGCGGGGGCCGGATGGGGCCCAGCTCGATGTCCGCGCGAACCTGCGCGGAATTCATCGCTTCGACCGCGGCGCGGAACTCGGCCGGTTCGGCGGGCGATCCCGAAGTCGTCACAGCTCGGGACGTTAGACCCGGACCCACACATCTCGTCGGAGGCGCGCCGAGCAGGGCCGATCGGCGGCGGAGTCCCGGCATGGCAGCATGAGAGCTGCCGAAATTCGAGCAGGCAGAGAGCGCGAGGACCGATGAGCGGGTTGGAAAGCACCAATGCAGGCATGAGCGAACGGGCGACATACGCCGCGAGACGGGTGCTCCCCGACGCACCCCTCCTGGCGGCCGCGGAAGGCCGTACCCCCGGCCGTCGCCCGGTGTGGTTCATGCGGCAGGCCGGTCGCTCGCTTCCCGAGTACCGCGAGATCCGGTCGGGGATCGGGATGCTCGAGTCGTGCTTCGATCCGGCACTCGTCTGCGAGATCACCATGCAGCCCGTGCGCAGGCACGGCGTCGACGCCGCGATCCTGTTCTCCGACATCGTGGTGCCGCTCAAGGCCGCCGGCATCGATCTCGACATCGTCGCCGGCACCGGTCCCGTCGTCGCGAACCCGGTCCGGTCGATCGCGGACGTCGCCGCCCTGCCCCGTCTCGTACCCGAGGAAGTCGGCGCCGTCGCCCAGGCAGTGCAGCTGCTCACCGCGGAACTCGGCTCGACGCCGCTGATCGGCTTCGCCGGAGCCCCGTTCACCCTCGCCTCGTACCTGGTCGAGGGCGGTCCGAGCCGCAATCACGAGCGCACGAAGGCGCTGATGCACTCCGACCCCCGGACGTGGCACGCGCTGCTCGGCACCCTGGCCGACACCACCATCACCTTCCTGCAGACCCAGTTGCGCGCCGGCGTCGACGCGATCCAGCTGTTCGACTCGTGGGCCGGCGCGCTGTCCCTCGCCGAATACCGGGAGTTCGTGCTGCCCCACTCCGAGCGGGTGTTCGCCGAGGTGGAGAGCGCGAAGGTGCCGCGCATCCACTTCGGTGTCGGAACCGGTGAACTGCTCGGCGCGATGGGCGAAGCCGGCGCCGATGTGGTGGGCGTCGACTGGCGCATCCCCCTGGACGTGGCGGCGCGCCGGGTCGGCCCAGGCAAGGCGCTCCAGGGCAACCTCGACCCCGCGGTGCTGTTCGCGGGACCGGCGGCCGTCGAGAAGCAGGTTCGCCGCATCACCGCGGAAGCGGATGCCGCCCTCGCCGCCGGCGCCACGGGACACATCTTCAACCTCGGGCACGGCGTCCTGCCCGACACCGACCCGGGCGCGCTGACCGCGCTGGTCGAGCTGGTGCACTCACTGTGACCGGGTCGTCGCCGAACGTTCTCGTCGTCGGCGGCGGCATCTCCGGGCTCGTTGCCGCGTACCGCCTGCGGCAACGGCTCGGCCCCGAGGCCCGGATCGTCCTCGCCGACGGCGCGGAGCGGCTCGGCGGCAAGCTGCGCACGGTGGACCTGGCGGGGGAACCCGTCGACGTCGGGGCGGAAGCCTTCATCGCGCGGCGCCCGGAACTGCCCGCCCTGCTCGGCGAACTCGGCCTCTCCGACCAACTGGTGCATCCGGCGGGTCTGCGGCCGCTCATCTGGTCCGAGGACGCGCTGCACCCGCTGCCGGCCGGCACCCTCATGGGGATACCCGCGGACGAGAACAGTCTGCGCGGTCTCGTCGACGACCGGACACTCGCGCGGGTGGCGGGGGAGCGGACGGTGCCCCTCGACTGGACACCGGGCGCGGACATCGCCGTCGGTGCACTGGTCGGCGACCGGTTCGGCACGCAGGTGGTCCAGCGGTCGGTGGATCCGCTACTCGGCGGGGTCTATTCGGGTCTGGCGGACACGATCGGCGTCCGCGCCGCGCTCCCCGCACTCGCGGCGGCGCTCGACCGCGGCGCCACGAGCCTGTCCGCGGCGGTGGCAGACGCCCTCCCCGCCCCGACCCCCGGGCCGGTGTTCGGGGCGCTGCGCGACGGCTACGGTGTCCTGCTGCGTGCCCTGACGGAGGCCGCGTCGGCGGAGATCGTGCACGAGCGGATCCGGACACTCGCCCGGGACGGCGACGGTTGGTCGGCGGACCCGGTGGGCGCCGTCGACGGGGTCGTGCTCGCCGTGCCCGCCCCGCAGCTCGCCGACCTGCTCGCCGGCATCGCCCCCCGCGCGTCGGCGGCCGCCGCGGACATCCCGCTGGCTTCGTCGGCGGTCGTCGCGCTGGCGCTGCCGGTCCGGGTCGACCTCCCGCAGAACTCCGGAATCCTCGTCGCCACCGACGCCGCGCTCGGCGCGAAGGCATTCACCCTGTCGAGTCGCAAGTGGCCGCACCTCGCCGAGCGGGAGGTGACCCTCGTGCGGGCGTCGTTCGGGCGGTTCGGCGACGCCGCCGTCGTCGACGCACCCGACGACGAGCTGATCGCCGCGGCCCGGCGGGACCTCGCGACCGTCACCGGGGTGTCCGCGGAACCCGTCGCGGTGCACGTCCAGCGCTGGCACGGCGGCCTGCCGCAGTACGGTCCCGGTCATCTGGGGCGGGTGGCGGTGATCGAGCAGGAAGTCGCAGGTCTGGACGGTGTGGAGGTGTCCGGGGCGCTGCTGCACGGGGTGGGTGTTCCCGCGTGCGTGGCCGCTGCGACGACGGCGGCTACACGGCTCGCGGGGCGAGTGGCACGATAGACCCATGGCACGCCTCGACTTCGACGCATTGAACTCTGAAATCCGCTACCTCATGTTCTCGGTGTTCCAGGTGGAACCCGGTGTACTCGGGGACGACCGGGAAGCTGTGATCAAGGAGGCGCGGATCTTCTTCGAAGGTCAGGCCGACAAGGGCGTCGTGGTGCGCGGGCTCTACGACGTGGCCGGCCTGCGTGCCGACGCCGACTTCATGATCTGGACGCACTCGGCGAGCATCGAAGCCCTCCAGGCCACCTACGCCGACTTCCGCCGCACCACCGCCCTGGGCCGCGCGAGCAAGCCGGTGTGGAGCAACGTCGCGTGCCACCGTCCCGCCGAGTTCAACAAGAGCCACATTCCGGCGTTCCTGGCCGGTGAGGACCCGGGCAACTACATCTGCGTGTACCCGTTCGTCCGGTCCTACGAGTGGTACCTGCTCCCCGACGACGAGCGGCGCAAGATGCTCGCCGACCACGGCATGGCGGCCCGCACGTACAAGGACGTCCGCGCCAACACCGTGCCCTCGTTCGCGCTCGGTGACTACGAGTGGATTCTCGCGTTCGAGGCGCCGGAGCTGTACCGCATCGTCGACCTCATGCGCGACCTGCGCGCCACCGAGGCCCGTCTGCACGTCCGCGAGGAGGTGCCGTTCTTCACCGGCCCGCGGGTGGATGTGGAGAAGCTGATCGCCGCTCTGCCGTGATCTGACGCAGCACCGATGAATGACGCCGACGGGGCTCGCACCGCGCCCCGCTACCAGCACATGTCGCACTGGGGCATGTTCGAGGCCGAGGTCGCCGACGGAGACGTCGTCGCCGCCCACCCGTACACCGGTGACGCGCACCCGTCACCGGTGCTGGGCAACATCGCCGGGTCGGTCCGCAGCAAGGCGCGGATCACCGGCCCGGTGGTGCGCCGCGGGTGGCTCGAGAACGGCCCGGGACCCGACAGTTCCCGAGGGTCCGACGAGTTCGTGTCGGTCGACTGGGAAGAGCTGACCCAGCGGCTCGCGAACGAACTGCGCAGGGTCGTCGACACGCACGGCAACAGCGCGATCTACGGCGGTTCGTACGGCTGGGCCAGTGCGGGACGGTTCCACCACGCCCAGAGTCAGGTCCACCGGTTCCTGAACACCCTCGGTGGCTACACCCGTTCGGTGCACAGCTACTCGCTGGGCGCGACGGGCGTCATCATGCCCCGGGTGGTGGGCACCCACTGGAAGATGTTCGCCCGCTCCACGTCCTGGAAGATCATCGCCGAGCACACCGATCTCATGGTGTGCTTCGGCGGCGTCCCCCTCAAGAACACCGGCGTCAATCACGGCGGGACCAGCGACCACCCCACCCGCGACGCACTCGACGACCTCCGGCGGCGCGGCGGGTCCGTCGTGTCGTTCAGTCCGCTGCGCGACGACGTGCACGGCGCCGCCGAACGGCACGCCCCGGTGCCCGGCACCGATGTCGCGATCATGCTCGCCCTCGCGTACGTCCTCGCGACGGAAGACCTGCACGACACGGCATTCCTGGGCAGCCACTGCGTCGGCTACGACCGCTTCGAGGACTACCTCCTCGGGCGTTCCGACGGCGTGCCGAAGTCGCCCGCGTGGGCCGAGCAGATCTCCGGCATCGCCGCCGCGGACCTGGTGGCCCTCGCCCGGCGGATGGCGGCGGGCAGGACGATGGTGACCGTCACGTGGTCGCTGCAGCGGGTCCGGCACGGTGAGCAGGCCCCGTGGATGGGGGTCACCCTCGCCGCTATGCTCGGCCAGATCGGCCTTCCCGGTGGTGGTTTCGGCCACGGCTACGGCTCCATGAACGAGCCCGGGCTCGCCCCCGTCCCGTACCCGCTGCCCACGCTTCCCCAGGGGCTGAACCCCGTCCGCGACTTCATCCCCGTGGCCGCGATCTCGGACATGCTCCTGAACCCGGGCGCACCGTTCGACTACGACGGTCAGCGGCTGACGTTCCCGGACATCAGGATGCTGTACTGGGCGGGCGGCAACCCGTTCCACCACCATCAGGACATTCCCCGTCTGCGCCGGGCGCTGGCCCGTCCCGACACGATCGTGGTCCACGACCCCTACTGGACGCCGATGGCCCGGCACGCGGACATCGTCGTCCCGTCCACCACGTCGCTCGAGCGGGCCGACCTCAGTTGCACCCGCAACGACCCGTTGCTCGTCGCCATGCACGCCGCCGTCGGGCCGTACGCCGACGCGCAGGACGACTACGACACGTTCGCCGCGGTCGCCCGGAAACTGGGTGTCGGGGAGAAGTTCACCGAGGGCCGCTCGTCCGAGCAGTGGCTCGAGCATCTGTACGGGCAGTGGCGGGACTTCGTCCGCGCGGACGGCGGTGCCGCCCCGAGTTTCGGCGACTTCTGGACGCAGGGCCATGTGCGGATGCGGACCGAGGACGACCTGATCCTGTTCGGCGACTTCCGGGCCGATCCGGTGAAATTCCCCCTCGCGACCCCGAGCGGGCGGATCGAGATCTTCTCCGCCGACATCGACGGATTCGGCTACGACGACTGCGCCGGGCACCCACGCTGGTACGAGCCCGAGGAATGGCTGGGCGGCCGCCGGGCACGGCAGTTCCCTCTGCATCTGATCGCCAACCAGCCGCGCACCCGCCTGCACAGCCAACTCGACCACGGCGGCACCAGCCAGAAGTCGAAAATCCGGGGCCGCGAACCGCTGCGAATCCATCCGGACGACGCCACCGACCGCAGACTCACCGCCGGCGACATCGTCCGCGTGTTCAACGACCGCGGCGCCTGCCTCGCCGGTGTGGTGGTGGACGACGGCGTCCGCCGCGGTGTGGTCCAGCTGTCGACGGGAGCGTGGTACGACCCTCTCGACGCCACCGACCCGGATTCCCTCTGCGTGCACGGGAACCCCAACGTGCTGACCCCGGACGTGGGCACGTCGTCACTCGCCCACGGCTGCACGGGCCAGCACGTGCTCGTCGAGATCGAACGCTACGAGGGCGAGCTACCGCCGATCCGGGCGTTCGATCCACCGACGATCATTCGCCGGTCGGTTCCAGGGTCAGCGAGATCGAATTGATGCAGTACCGCTGATCGGTGGGGGTCGGGTAGCCCTCGCCCTCGAAGACGTGGCCCAGGTGGCTGTGGCACGTCCCGCACACCACCTCGACGCGACGCATACCCAGCGACGTGTCCTCGCGGAGGACGACGGCGTCCGAGTCGGCCGGATCGAAGAACGACGGCCACCCGCAGTGCGATTCGAACTTCTCCGTGCTGCGGAACAGCTCGGCGCCACAGGCCCGGCAGTGGTAGACGCCTTCCGTCTTCGTGTCGGTGTACTCGCCGACGAAGGGGCGCTCGGTACCGGCCTGGCGCAGCACCGCGTACTCCTCGGGAGTCAGTTTCTCGCGCCACTCGCTGTCGGAGAGAGCAACCTTCGGGGCGGATTGCGTGGGATCCTGCTGCTGCGAACTCATGGCTCCACGCTAATACGTTTCGCCGATTCCGGCCGCGACGCCCGGCGCGTGACGGGGCCTACGTTTTGGCGGTGGCCGACTCGACCTGCGGCTGCTCGTCCGGTTCCGGTTCCCGCGGCGAGATGTCGGGGGCGGCCTTCTCGTGCGGTTCGAGGAGGAACGCCGGGTCGATGCCCCGGTCGAGTCGCCCCTCGCGCCGCGCCGAGACGTAGCGGACGGTCAGCACACCGAAGACCACGAGCAGCATCAGGCTCCACCCCAGCGTGGTCTTCATGTACTCGGCGGTCCGGCCGGCCTCGATGAACCGGCTCGACAGCCAGCTGTCGTAACTCATGAACCCGTACACGGCCAGCCACGCCGGCCAGTTCCGCATCACCGAATTCTTCAGCACCACGGACATCAGGAGCGGGAACAGCATCATCGAGTAGTACATCTGGCCCAGCGAGCCGAGCAGCCACGACGCCGTCAGCAGAACCCCCGACGTGGTGACGACGAAGAACAGCTCGTCGTGGCGGTAGTAGCGGTAGAGCAGCCACAGGGAGCTGAGCACGATGGCGGTGAAGACACCGCGCAGGGCCCAGATCAGGGCGGTGGGGAGGCCGTAGTACTTGCCGTTGCCGACGATCGCGCTGTTGAAGTAGTCGCGCGACTCCATCAGATACGGCACCGTGTGGCGCACGAAGTCCATCGGGTCAGCGGACAGCGGCCACGCGACGGCGGTGAGGATCAGTGGGATGCCGATCGCGGTGACGAACACCTTCCACTGGCCGCGCACCAGAGGCAGCAGCAGGAGTGGGGCGAGGATCGGTTTCACCGCGAACGTCAGTCCGATGGCGACACCGGACCACATGTCCTTGCGCTTCATCAGCAACACGAGGAACGCGATCTCGCCGAGCAGGACCAGGCCGTTGATGTTGGTGAAGACGAGGGTGTTGGTGACGGTCTCGGAGGAGAACGTGGCGAGCAGCAGGATCGGGGCCGCGATGGAGTTCAATCCCAGGCCGAACAGCCGCAGGAGCAGGTACAACGCGATCACGATGGCGATCGCGTTGGCGATGATGAACAACCACCGGGACTTCTCGGGGTCGATCACCGCGATCGGCGCCATCAGCAGCGTGCCGGACGGCGGATACAGGTAATGCGGATCGACCCAGTTGAAGTTGGCGGTGTAGACGGGCCGCCCGTTGAGGAAGGCCAGCGCAGCGTTGTAGACCGGGCGGAAGTCGTCGGTGATGTACCCGTTGACCGCCTTGACGACCACTCGATGCAGCACTGTCATGACGGCGATCGGCCACAGCGCGAAGTTGATGACCTCGTTGGCAGTCCGCCCGGTGCGCGGTTCGAGTTGTCGAAGGAACACCACGGCACGGTACACCGAGAAGCTCTGACGTGCGGTCACGCACCCCCTGTGGGTGTCGGGCGGGCCACCTCGGCTAGGCGGGGCAGGCGCTGCCGTCCGGGGGCAGCACGCCGTCCGCGACGTAGGTGACGATCGACTTCTGCGCGCAGTCCGAATGGGTGGCGGGGTGGCCGCTGCCGTGCCACGTCACCGTCGCCGTCGCGGCGCCCGCGCTCGACACGGCCCCGGTCACCGTTCCCACCCCGGCGTTCCCGACGACCGGGTCGGCGGTGCCGCTCAGCACCAGGACCGGCAGCGTCAGCTCGCCGGGCAGGGCGGGCGGCGCGGTCGCGGGCCAGGAGGTGCACGCGAGCAGTCCGACGGCGGCGTTCGGGCCGAACAGCGGGAACCGCTCGCCCCACAGCTTCTGCAGTTCGCGGACCCGGTCGGGTGCGGGCCACTGCTGGCCGTCCGTGCAGCGGGTGATGAACTGGCCGTCGCTCTCGTAGGCCGCCTCGGCCTGCGCGACCGCCGCGAGGATCGGTGCCGTGTTTCCGGCGAGGGCGGCTGACACCGCATCGGACAGGGCGCGGACGCGGCCCTGCTGGTCGCCGCCCGCCGCAGCGAGCGACCCGGACACCGCGGTGAGGAGGGCGTTCGCGGAGACCCGCGGGATCTGGCCGTTCGCGGCGCGGGTGACGGCGTCGGTCATCGCGGCGCGGGGATCGGCGCCCAGGGAGCAGTTCAGGGCGGTGCACTGGCGGGCGAACGAGTCGAACGCCGCCTCCTGACCCGCGACCTGCTGCTCGGTGACGGTCGCGGCATCCACCGTGGTGACGGCGGGAGAGTCGAGGACGAGCCGGCCGACCCGATCGGGGTACTTGGCGGCGTAGCTGAGCGCGACGGCACTGCCGTTGCCGGTGGCGAGGATCCCGAGCGCATCGACGTCCCAGGTGCGGCGCAGTTCCTCGATGTCGTCGGCGGCGTGGGTGCTGTCGAACGCGAGTTCCTGCGGCTGCAGGTAGTCGGTGCACGCGATGGTGGCGTCGCGGCCCAGCGCGGTCACCTTGTCGACCTGGTCACCCGTCCCCGGGTCGAACTGCCCGAGATTCGCCAGGCTGCTGCGGAGCTCCGGGGTGAGGCATTCGATCTCCTGCGAGGAGGCGATCCCGCGGCGGTCCACCGCGACCACCGGTCGCGTCGACAGCAGCGATGTCAGACCGCCGGTGCTCAGCGCTGCGAGCGTCGCGGTCGACGAGCGGTCCGATCCCGACGTGAGCACCAGCGGGGCCGCGTTCTCGGGGGTGTCGGCGAGTCGTGCCCGCATCGCACCCATCGTGAAGGAGCCGGGCAGGGTGCCGCTCTCGTCGACGGCCGACTCGTACGAGCCGCATTCGAAGACGAGCCCGGCCGGCGGTGTCGTTCCCGGGCCCAGGGCGCCGAGCGTGCTCTGCGTGCAGTCGGTCCACGCCAGATCGTTCTTCGGGGTCTGCAACACGGGCGGGGGAGCGTCGGGGTTCTCGGTCTCGGTCGCGGTGGGTTCGCTGCCGCCGCCCTCGCGTTCGACCGCCACGTGCGGCCGGTTGGACGGTCCGGCTCCGCACGCGCTGCACACCACGAGAACCATTGCGAGCAACACCGATCTGCGCATGGCGACCACCCTGCCAGGTTCCTCTACGGGCGGGGCAGCCGCACCCATCGGGTGAGGACGGTGCCGTCGGTGTCGGTGAGGATGTGCGCGGGAGTCATCGCGGTGATCCGGGCACCCGGCGAGGTGGCGACGCGACCCGCGGTCCCGCCGACGAGCACGGGCGCCGTGGTCAGGCAGACCTCGTCGACGGCGTCGTCCGCGGTCAGCTGCCCGAACAGGCTCGGGCCGCCCTCGCAGAGCACGCGGCGCAGCCCGAGATCCTCGAGGGCGGCGATCAGCCCGTCGCCGGTGATCTGCCCCTCGCCGGCCGTCACGATCCGCGCACCCGCGTCGGCGAGAGCCCGGACCCGCACCGGGTCGGCGTCCGTGCAGGTGACGACGATCGGGGCCACCTCGGTGTCGGTGAACAGGCGTGACTGCGGGTCGAGGTGGGCGCGAGCAGACACGACGGCGATCGGCGGGACTTCCGGCATTCCCGACGCCACCCGGCGTCGCCTGCCCTCCGCGCCGACGCGCGCCCCGCCGTAGTTCTCCGCCCGGACGGTTCCGGCCCCGACCAGCACGACGTCGGCCAGCTCCCGCAGGGTCTCGAACACCAGCCTGTCCGCGGGTGTGCCGAGCGCCCCGCTGACGCCGTCGACGGAGATGGCGCCGTCGATACTGCTCACGAAGTTGACGCGCACCCACGGCCGCGCCGTCTCCGCCGGGTAGGCATACAGCTCGCGCAGCGCGTTCGCGGTCGATTCACTGGGCTCCTCCCGAGTGGGCGGACTGTCCGGTGTGAAAAATGTCGCAATATGTACACGGTGCATGTTGGTGATCACAACACGTGGATACCCTGCTTGTATGCATGCACGTCTTGTCGATCGCAGCCCCGTGGTACCGGCTGATCAGTTGGTAGCTCAGATGGTGCCCCCGGCCATGTTCGACGAGGTGAGCTTCGCGTCGTACATCCCCGATCCCGCCGAACCCAGCCAGGCCGCCGCGGTCCAGACGGCGGAGGAGTTCGCGAAGAAGGTCGTGAAGATCCGCAGTGGCGGGCGACGCGGCCTGTTCGGGAAGAAGACGCAGGCCACCGGTGCCGGTCTCTACCTCGACGGCGGTTTCGGCGTCGGTAAGACCCACCTTCTGGCCTCGATCTTCCACAGCGTCGCGTCGCCCAAGGCGTTCGGCACGTTCGTGGAGCTGACGCACGTCGTCGGTGCCCTCGGTTTCAACAAGGCCGTCGAGCAGCTGTCCGACCACAGCGTCCTCTGCATCGACGAATTCGAACTCGACGACCCGGGCGACACCATGCTGGTGTCCCGCCTGCTGTCGGAATTGTCGGCGCGCGGCGTGTCGATCGTGGCGACGTCGAACACGCTGCCCGGCCAGCTCGGCGAAGGCCGATTCGCCGCGCAGGACTTCCTGCGGGAGATCAAGAAGCTGGGCTCGATCTTCGAGACGATCCGCGTCGACGGACCCGACTACCGGCACCGCGACCTGCCGCCGGCCCCGGACCCGATCTCCTCGGAGGAGCTCGCCGAGCTCGCCGACAGCGTCCCCGGCGCCACGCTCGACGACTTCGACGCGCTGTGCAAGCACCTCAGCACGCTGCACCCGTCCCGCTACAACAAGCTGGTCGAGGGCATTCCGGCCGTGTTCCTGGACGGCGTCCACCCCGCCGAGGACCAGTCGGTCGCGCTGCGCCTGGTTGTCCTCGCCGACCGCCTGTACGACGCGAGCATCCCGGTCACCGTGGCAGGGGCCAAGCTCGACGCGATCTTCACTCCCGAGATGCTGTCCGGCGGGTACCGGAAGAAGTACCTGCGTGCCACGTCGCGCCTGCTGGCGCTGTCGCGCTTCGAGGTCGCCGCGAGCTGACGCAGCCCGTCACAGTGCCCGCTGCATCACGAAGTCGTGGTGCAGCTGGGTGCCGACGAGGAAGGTCTTCGTTCCGACCTGCGTGAATCCGTGCTTCGCGTAGAAGCGCTGAGCGCGCACATTCTCCTGGTTGACGCCGAGCCACAACCCGGCGCACCCCGCGGCGACGGCGCGTTCGACGATGGCGTCCATCAGGGCGGACGCGACGCCGGTCCCGTGGTTGCCGGGCAGCACGTACAGCTTGCTGATCTCGGTGGTCGGCCGGAGAGTCACGGCCCTGCCGACGTCCGGGTCGGCGGGTTCACCGTCGATCAGCATCGCGTAGCCGACGATCGCCCCGCCGTGCGTGACCTTCAGGACGGTGCGGTTCGGGTCGGTGAGGTATTCCGAGAACCGTTCGGCCGACAGCACGTCGTCGATGAAAGCGGCGATGTCGTCCTGTGTCGCCCCGGGCGGGCACGCGAGCGGGAACGTTGCCGCGGCGACGTCGGCGATCGCCTCGGAATCCCAGATCCCCGCCGGGTCTATTTCGACTGTCACAGCTGGTCCACCGCGTCCTTCGCTTCCCGAAGTGTCATTCCCGTACTGTCCCGCAGCAGGGTGATCGCCGCAATGGTCTTGCCCTCACTCTCGAGGTCGCGGAGCCTGCCCTCGATCGGCGACGTGTCTCCGCAGGAGCGGATTCCGGCGGGGACCGGCCGGGCCTGGAGCCGGCCGTACTCGACCGTGGCCTTCGCGTGCCGCACGCCGATCCCGTCCCGCGCGACGAGAATCTTGATCGCCTCGATCGTCCGGCCCCGGTCGAGCAGACACGTCACCTCGTCCCGGGCGGCGTCGTCGAGGTGACGCCACGTCGATGCGGGATGCAGGTCGTGTGGGGTGTGTGAGCCGCCACGAGCGGATCGTGACGAGACCAGAACTGCGACGTAGACGATCGCCACGGCGATCACGAACCATCCCCAAGTCGGCATGTCCTAAGTAGAACATCTGCCGTCAGTCGCGATCCGGGACCCACTCGGATTGCTTGTCCCGGTCCCGGTCCGGGGCGAACGCGGGGGCAAGCAGGACGAGCCCCACCGCGAACAGGAGCGGGACCACGAACCCGATCCGCAGGCTGGTCGCCGCGGCGACGCCGCCGACGATCGCGCCGCCCACGAGGGTTCCCACGTAGTTGAACAGGTTGATCCGCGCCACGACGTCGTCCACCTGGCCGGTGGGTGCCAGCCGCCCGGCGGCACTGAAACACAGGGGAGCGACGACCGGCACGCCGAGGCCCACGACGAGGAATCCGGCAATCGCGACGACCGGCGACGGGGCGAGGACGACGACCGTCAATCCGGCGACACCGACCGCCGAACCCACACGGACGACGGCAATCTCGCCGTACTTCGCCACCCAGAAGTCGCCGGTCAGTCGCGACACCAGAGCCGCACACTGGTATGCGGCCAATGCCAGGGCGGCCGTGCCGGCATCCGCGAGCAGAACGTTCCGGACGTACAGCGCAGACCAGTTGCCGACACCGAAATCGATGGCGTAGAACAACGCCATCGCGGTACCGAGCGCCAGCAGTGCTCGAATCGGAACCGGCACGGGCGCAGGGCCGGTCGCCGGCACGGCGGTGCCCGCCGACTGCTGACGGACGAGGAGCCGGGGGCTGCAGACGGCGAGACCGACGGCCACGACGAGCGCCGCCACCAGTTGCGCGGCGGCGACGCTCACGCCGAGGGCCGAGGCGGCGGCAACGAAGAGTGCACCCGCAATCGCGCCGACGCTCCACACCGCGTGGAACGACGACAGGATGAAGCGGCCGTACGCGTGCTGGATCGACACCGCCTGCATGTTGGCGGCGGCGTCGACGATGCCCAGTCCGGCGCCGTACACGGACAGGCAGACGAAGAAGGCCGTGGTATTCGGGCCGAAACCGAGCGCGCCACCGGCTGTCGCGATGGTCGCGAGCCCGAATTGCAGGGCCGACTTGCTGGAGAATCGGCGGGCCAGGTGCTCGGCGAGGACGCTTCCCGCCCCGGCGATGAGAGACACCGTCACGACGGCGACCACGATGACCGTGTCGTCGAAACCGAATCGGTCCTGGTACTGCGGCAGTTGCGTGAGGACGGCCGCGAGGAGAAAACCCTGCAGGCCGAATGCGCCCGCTGCGGCGATCCGTGCCGAGCGGTGGTCCGCGGACGCATCTGCGCCTGGTGAATCCGTCATGGGTGTCGGCCTTCGGTCGGGAACATCCGATTGGACGAGTGTCCAATACTTTGCGGGGATGTGCAGCGTTCTCCGAATCGACGGACGAAATGTCCTGAAAGCACGGGACGCGTGAGGTCCCGGAGCAAGACTGAGCCCCAGCCTTGGATGGGGGGTCATGGCTGGGGCTCATTGCCATCGGGGGGGTGGATGGCACGTTCGACGATACATGAGGAATTCCTCACGTTCCAGATGCGGTGGTAACGATTTCGTCACCCGCCCGTCACCGGGTGGCCGGCGCGACAGCGTGACGGGGTTGTCTCTGCGGACGGTTGTCGCTTACAGTGTCATCCATGCAGCGCATTCTCGTAGTTCTCCGCCGTAGCGGGGTCTGATACGGACCGACCCCTCGCTGCGGGTCGTTGAGCTACGCGTTGGTCCTCCCTTCTTTCAGGAAGACCACGAGAATGAGTACCAACCCTTCTTTCGCTTCACCCTTTCCCTCGGCGACACCGGCCGCCGACCCCTTCGCCGCGCGCCACGGCAAGCCGCTGCCGCGGGAACTCCGCACCGAATCCGCCGGAATGGCGTGGTCCGCGTTCGAGGCCGTCTACGCGCCGTCCAGCGGACCGTTCCGTCTGGGCAGTTGGTCGGAAACGAAGACGGGCCCCGGAATGTGGGATTTCGAAGCGACACTCGGTATCGGCGAATCGATCCGCAAGACCGCTGCGAGCGCGCCCGGCCCGGTGGCCGCCATGACCTCGATGCTGTACGACGCGGGGTGTGCGATGGAGATCCTGTCTTTTCATCAGCACGAGATCGGGCACCGAACCGCGACATTCCTGCTCTGCGAGCGCGACGGCATCCGGCTCTGGGCGATGGGAATCGGTGAATCCCACACGGAATCGACTCTGCGCGCGATGATCTCCGGCGCCAACCGGCTCCAGCCCGCCTGACACCGGAACGACAGTGCGGCCCCGGTCGATGACCGGGGCCGCACTGTCGTGAACTGTTCGGTTGAAAGTGAACTGGTGCGCGATACTGGGATTGAACCAGTGACCTCTTCCGTGTCAGGGAAGCGCTCTCCCGCTGAGCTAATCGCGCGGGATGGAGAAAAGAGAGCGGACGACGGGATTCGAACCCGCGACCCCAACCTTGGCAAGGTTGTGCGCTACCAGCTGCGCCACGTCCGCATTCGTGAAAGCCCCCGGGCTGGGGGCCGTCACTGGTCGAGCAAGTAAAACAGTCGTGCATCTATCATCTATCTCGGTGCGCGATACTGGGATTGAACCAGTGACCTCTTCCGTGTCAGGGAAGCGCTCTCCCGCTGAGCTAATCGCGCGAGGTGGAGACGGGAATCGAACCCGTGTGCACGGCTTTGCAGGCCGTTGCCTCACCACTCGGCCACTCCACCGTGAAGGTTGAGTCCAACCTCTCGAGCGGACGACGGGATTCGAACCCGCGACCCCAACCTTGGCAAGGTTGTGCGCTACCAGCTGCGCCACGTCCGCATGCACCGTGTAACTCGCGGAGAATGTTCTCCGTGGTGCGGTTGAGAACATTAGCCGACCATCCGCGATAGTTACAAATCTGCAGGTCAAGGCATCAGGCGGTGAACTACGCATGAACGACGCCGGGTCGCGGACGTGCCGCGGGCGGGGGTCGACACGAATCCCAACGACGTGATTTTCGTTCGGCCGCTCGGTCGTGTTAATGTTCCAACTCGTTCGAGCGCGAGTGTTTGGCGCGCTTCGGTCCCGTGGCTCAGTGGAAGAGCGTCCCGTTCACACCGGGGAGGTCGCTGGTTCGATCCCAGCCGGGACCACAGACAAGAAGAGGGCGTTTCCGAAAGCGGAAACGCCCTCTTCTTTTTCGTGTGCCCACCCCGATAATCGGTTGTTCCGGCTCGTCGGGGCGGCGGACAATGAACTCAGCCGGCCGAAATTTCCCGGGTGATCCGCTATCGAAGGACTGAGTCCCATGTTCCCCGTGAGGCTGGAAGGCACCACCGCGCCCACCTTGATGTGGGCGGAAGAGTGGACCATCGAGCAGGCTGCGTTGCAGCAGCTGCGGAACATGGCCGACCTGCCATGGGTCCACGGGGTGCGGGTCATGCCCGACGTCCATGTCGGCAAGGGTGCGACGGTCGGTTCGGTCATCGCGATGCGGGCGGCGGTCGCCCCGGCGGCGGTCGGCGTCGACATCGGGTGCGGAATGACGGCGGTCCGGACGGATGTGACCGCGAACGATCTGCCCGACAGCCTCCGGTCGATGCGGTCGCGCATCGAGCGTGCGGTGCCGGTCGGGTTCGCCATGCACGAGCGTTCGGTGAACGTCGGCGCCCTCGATGTCACGGACGCCGGGGGAGTGAAGACGGGATGGCACCGCTTCTGGCAGGAATTCGGTGACCTGCATTCCGGCGTCCAGTCCCGCGAGTCCAAGGCGATGAAGCAGATCGGCACGCTCGGCGGCGGCAATCACTTCATCGAGGTGTGCCTGTCCGACGCCGACGAGGTCTGGCTGATGCTCCACTCCGGGTCGCGCAACATCGGTAAGGAACTGGCGGAGCGGCACATCGCGGTGGCGCGGGCGTTGCCGCACAACCAGCGGCTGGTCGATCGCGATCTCGCGGTGTTCCTCGCCGGCAGCAAGGAGATGGACGCATACCGCCACGACCTGACGTGGGCGCAGGAGTACGCGGCCCGCAACCGTGCCGTCATGCTCACCTTGGTGATGCAGGCGTTCCGGCAGGCCCTGCCCGGCAGGACGGTGCGGTTCGACGAGCCGATCTCCTGCCACCACAACTACGTGTCGGAGGAGATCATCGACGGCGAGCCGATGCTCGTCACCCGTAAGGGCGCGATCCGGGCCGGTCGGGGTGATCTCGGACTCATCCCCGGCTCCATGGGCACCGGTTCCTACGTGGTGCGGGGCCTGGGCTCCGAGCTGTCCTTCAATTCGGCGTCACACGGGGCGGGACGGACGATGAGCCGCACGAAGGCGAAGAAGCGTTTCACCGTCGACGACCTCGTGCGGCAGACGTCCGGAGTCGAATCGCGCAAGGACGCGGGCGTGATCGACGAGATCCCCGGCGCCTACAAGGACATCGAGCAGGTGATCGAAGCGCAGGCCGATCTCGTCGAGGTCGTGGCCCACCTGCGGCAGGTCGTCTGTGTGAAGGGATGACCCGCGAGCGTGTGTGGCAGTGCGACGACGCGCCGCCGCAGGTCGCGGTCGGTAGGGTGGACTGGTGACTAGCGGAGAAGCTCGGCCGGGACCCGCGCCCGAGAACGTGGACGACTCGGATCTGTCCCCGTTCCAGGAAGTGGAGAGCCGCTGGCACCGGTGGCGAGCACACATCGCCGCGCGGCCGAGCCTCAACCTGGCGTACCGCATCGCGGTGGGGGTGATCGGCGCTCTCGTGCTGGCCGCCGGGATCGTTGCGATTCCCTATCCCGGCCCCGGCTGGCTGATCGTGTTCGCGGGGCTCGGGATTCTCGCATCCGAGTTCGCGTGGGCCCACCGGCTGCTGCACTATGCGCGCCGGCGATACGACAAGTTCATGGACTGGTTCTCGCGGCAGTCGCTGGTGGTCAAGGGGGCGGGTGCGCTGCTGACGTGTGCCGTCGTCCTCGCAACGCTGTGGTTGCTCGGCACGTTCGGTCTCGTCGGAACGTGGATCGGCCTCGACTACCCGTGGCTGGAGAGCCCGCTCTAGCCGGACGCGTGGTTGGGTGTGACTGCTGGGCCGATAACATGGGCTGGCACATTCACCATGTCTGCACCGCACACCTCACCTAGGAGAACATCGCCGTGAGCACCCCCGCATCCGCCGCCCCAGCCGCCCTCGTCCGGGTGCCCGCGGGGACTACGGCCGGTACCGCGGTTCGGGAGGCCGGCTACCCGAGCAAGGGCCCGGACGTCGTCGTCGTGGTCCGTGACGCGGAGGGCCAGCTCAAGGACCTGTCCTGGGTGCCCGACACCGACGTCGACGTCGAGCCGGTCGCGTCGAACACCGACGACGGCCGCAGCGTCATCCGCCACTCGGCGGCCCACGTGCTCGCGCAGGCCGTCCAACAGGAATTCCCCGAGGCGAAGCTGGGCATCGGTCCGCCGATCAAGGACGGCTTCTACTACGACTTCGCCGTCGATCGCCCGTTCACCCCCGACGACCTCGCGAGCCTCGAGAAGCGGATGAAGAAGATCATCAAGGGGTCGCAGCGGTTCTCCCGCAGGGTCGTCGAGTCGCTCGAGGAGGCGCGCGCCGAGCTGGCGAAGGAGCCCTTCAAGCTCGAACTGATCGACGACAAGTCGGGAATCGACGATCCGGAGATCATGGAGGTGGGCGGCAACGAGCTCACCATCTACGACAACCTGGACCCGCGGACCGGCGAGAAGGTGTGGGGCGACCTGTGCCGCGGCCCGCACATCCCCACCACCAAGCACATCCCGGCGTTCAAGCTCACCCGCAGTTCGGCGGCGTACTGGCGCGGTAACCAGGACAACGCCGATCTCCAGCGCATCTACGGCACCGCGTGGGAGTCGGCGGAGGCGCAGGAGCAACACCTGGAACTGCTCGCCGAGGCGGAGCGCCGCGACCACCGCAAGCTGGGGTCGGAACTCGACCTGTTCAGCTTCCCCGACGAACTCGGCTCCGGACTGCCCGTGTTCCATCCGCGGGGCGGGATCATCCGCACCGAGATGGAGGACTACTCCCGCAAGCGGCACGTCGAGGAGGGCTACGAGTTCGTCAACACCCCCCACATCACCAAGGGGCATCTCTACGAGGTGTCGGGTCACCTGGACTGGTACCGCGACGGCATGTTCCCGGCGATGCACATCGATGAGGAGCTGAACGAGGACGGCACCGTGCGCAAGCCGGGCCAGGACTACTACCTCAAGCCGATGAACTGCCCGATGCACAACCTGATCTTCCGCTCCCGCGGCCGGTCGTACCGCGAACTGCCGTTGCGGCTCTTCGAGTTCGGTTCGGTCTACCGGTACGAGAAGTCCGGTGTCGTCCACGGACTCACCCGCGTACGCGGCATGACGCAGGACGACGCGCACATCTACTGCACCCGCGAGCAGATGCGCGACGAACTGGCGACCACCCTGCAGTTCGTCCTCGGCCTGCTGAAGGACTACGGTCTCGACGACTTCTACCTCGAGCTGTCCACCAAGAACCCGGACAAGTTCGTCGGCGACGACGCCGTGTGGGAGGAAGCGACGGCGACGCTCGCCGAGGTCGCGGAGTCGTCGGGGCTGAACCTCGTCCCCGATCCGGGCGGCGCCGCGTTCTACGGACCGAAGATCTCGGTGCAGGTGCAGGACGCCCTGGGCCGCACCTGGCAGATGTCGACCATTCAGCTCGACTTCAACCTGCCCGAGCGTTTCGACCTCGAGTACACGGCCAACGACGGCACCAAGCAGCGTCCGGTCATGATCCACCGCGCCCTGTTCGGTTCCATCGAACGGTTCTTCGGCGTGCTCACCGAGCACTACGCGGGTGCGTTCCCGGCGTGGCTGGCGCCCGTCCAGGTCGTCGGTATCCCGGTGGCGGAGACGTTCGCCGACCACCTCTTCGACGTGGTGAAGCGGCTGAAGGCGGCCGGTATCCGCGCCGAGGTCGACGCGAGCGACGACCGCATGCAGAAAAAAATCTTCAACAACACGGCGCAGAAGGTGCCGTTCATGTTGCTGGCGGGTGCGCGCGACGTCGAGGCGGGCGCCGTCAGCTTCCGATTCCGCGACGGCACCCAGGTCAACGGGGTACCCGTGGACGACGCCGTGCGCATCGTCACCGATTGGATCAGTCGCCGCGAGAACGCCTCGCCGACGGCGGAACTGCTGCAACCCGGTAAGGAAGGGTGACGCACATGACCGGAGGTGACGACGTGACGGCCGACGAGATGCTCGGCGGCCCCGGCCGCCTCGTCGACCGTGGCCCCGGCGAACCCGATCACCTTCAGCGGATCTGGTCGCCGCACCGCATGTCGTACATCGCCGAGGCGCCGAAGTCGCGGGACACCCCGAACGAGCCGTTCATCGACATCCCGAAGATGGACGACGAGGACGGGTTGATCGTCGCCCGGGGTGAGCACGTCTACGCCGTGCTCAACCTGTACCCGTACAACCCGGGGCACCTGATGGTCGTTCCCTATCGCAAGGTCGCGGCGCTCGAAGACCTGACGGAAGAGGAGAGCGCCGAGTTGATGTCGTTCACGCAGCAGGCTCTGCGCGTGATCAAGCGGGTGTCGCGGCCGGACGGTTTCAACGTCGGCCTCAATCTCGGTGCGGCGGCGGGCGGTTCGCTTGCCGAGCACCTGCATCAGCACATCGTTCCGCGCTGGGGCGGGGACGCGAACTTCATCACGGTCCTCGCCGGGGTCAAGGTCATGCCGCAGTTGCTGCGCGAGACCCGGGGGCTGCTGGCGAAGGCCTGGAATGAATGACTCGATAGATGAATGACGCGCGAGTCGCTGACTCACGCGTTCGGGGTTCCTGGCAGGAAGTGAAGAACGGGGTGGAGAGGTGCTGAGCTTCTTCGGACGGGCATCCGTGTCCAAGGTGACGGCGCCATTGGGGAAGGCCCTGGTGAAGACCGGGCTCACTCCCGATTCCGTCACCGTCATCGGCACCGTGGCGACCGTGGCCGGCGCGGTCACGCTGTTTCCCAGCGGACATCTGTTCTGGGGAGCGATGTTCATCTGGCTGTTCGTCATGTTCGACATGCTCGACGGTGCCATGGCCCGCGCCCGCGGCGGTGGCACCCGGTACGGCGCCGTTCTCGACGCCACCTGCGACCGGGTGGCCGACGGTGCGATCTTCGCCGGTCTCGCCTGGTGGGCGGTTTATCACGAGAACAGCAAGCCGCTGCTGATCGCGACCCTGCTGTGCCTCGTCACCTCGCAGGTGATCTCGTACGCGAAGGCGCGCGCCGAGGCGAGTGGATTGTCCGCCGACGGCGGACTCATCGAACGACCCGATCGGCTGATCATCGTGCTGGTCGGAGCCGGCGTCACGGGGCTCGGAGTCCCGTGGGCCATTCATGTCGCGATGTGGTTGCTGTCGGTGGGCAGCATCATCACCGTGTTCCAGCGGGTACTGGCGGTCCGCCGGTCGCCGGGCGCGCGCGACGTGCTGCCCCTGCCGCCGACGGACACGACGCCGGCAGACGGACAGGCGAGCGAGCAGTGAGCGGCGTGTCGGAACGCATCAGTGACCTGGGGTACGCGATCGGCTGGCGGCTGGTTCGCGCGCTGCCGGAGAAGGTCGCGGTCGCCCTGTTCGACAGGGGAGCCGACTTCGCCGTCCGGAACGGCGGACCGGAGCAGCTGCGCCGCAATCTAGCCCGTGTGCTGGGTGTGCCCGCCGCGGAGGTGCCGGACACCCTGATGCAGGCCTCGATGCGGTCCTACGCGCGCTACTGGCGGGAAGCTTTCCGGCTGCCTTCGATGGACCTCGTGAAGACCGGCGCGGCCCTCGACGAGTTGATCGAAGGGCAGAAGCACCTCGACGCCGCGAAAGAAGCCGGCCGGGGCGCGATTCTGGCGCTGCCGCACAGTGGAAACTGGGACATGGCGGGTGTGTGGTGCGCCCAGCACTGGGGCGGTCTGTCCACGGTCGCCGAGCGGTTGAAGCCCGAGTCGCTGTACCAGCGGTTCGTCGACTACCGCGAAGGGCTCGGTTTCGAGATCTTTCCGCTCAGCGGGGGAGAGCACCCACCGTTCGTGGAACTGTCGGCCCGACTGCGGGACAACGGGATCGTGTGCCTCCTCGGTGAACGCGACCTGGCGAAGAAGGGTGTCCCCGTGACGTTCTTCGGGGAACCGACGCGGATGCCCGCCGGTCCCGCCAAGCTGGCGATCGACACCGGCGCGCCGCTGCTGCCGGTGCACTGCTGGTTCACGGACCGCGGGTGGGGTTTCCGCATCGACCCGCCGATCGACACCACCGCGGGGGTGGCCGCGGCGACCCAGGCACTGGCGGACCGGTTCGAGGCCAACATCGCGGCACATCCGGAGGACTGGCACATGCTTCAGCCGCTGTGGCTCTCCGACCTGTCCCAGGCAAGGCTCTCCCGCATGGAGAACTCGTGAAGATCGGAATGGTCTGCCCGTACTCGTTCGACGTCCCGGGCGGAGTGCAGGCTCACGTCGTCGACCTCGCGGAGGTCCTGATCGAGCGCGGGCACAAGGTGAGCGTCCTGGCGCCGGCCTCCGACGACGTCGACTTGCCCGACTTCGTCGTCTCCGCGGGCCGCGCCCTCGCCATTCCCTACAACGGCTCGGTGGCCCGGCTGAGTTTCGGCCCCGCCGCGAGCGCCCGCGTGCGGCGCTGGATCTCGGACAACAACTTCGACGTCCTGCACATCCACGAGCCCAACGCGCCGAGCCTGTCGATGCTCGCCATGCGCGTGGCCGAGGGGCCCATCGTGGCCACCTTCCACACGTCGACCACGAAGTCGTTGGTGCTGAGCACGTTTCAGGGTGTGCTCCAGCCCTACCTCGAGAAGATCAGCGGCCGCATCGCGGTGTCGGAACTCGCGCGACGCTGGCAGGTGGAATCACTCGGCTCCGATGCGGTCGAAATCCCCAACGGCGTCGACGTCTCGGCGTTCGCGAACGCCGAGCCGCTGCCCGGCTACCCGCGTCCCGGAAAGACCATCCTCTTCCTCGGACGCTACGACGAGCCCCGCAAGGGCATGGCGGTGCTTCTCAAGGCGCTGCCCACCCTGGTGGAGAAGTATCCCGACCTCGAGGTGCTGGTGGTCGGCCGCGGCGACGAGGACAAGCTGCGCCGGGAGGCCGGCCCGGTCTTCGGGCACCTGCGTCTGCTCGGCCAGGTCGACGACGCCGAGAAGGCGTCGGCGCTGCGGAGCGCCGACGTGTACTGCGCACCCAACCTCGGCGGTGAGAGCTTCGGCATCGTGCTGGTCGAGGCGATGGCCGCGGGTGCCGCCGTCGTGGCGAGCGAACTGGACGCGTTCCGCCGCGTCCTGCGGGACGGGCAGGCGGGCGTCCTGGTGCCGGTCGGGGATGCGGCGGCGCTGGCCGCCGGGATCGACTCGGTGCTCGGTGACCCCGAGCGGAGCGCTGCGCTCACCGACTTCTCTCGGACGGTGGTCACCGAATACGACTGGCCGGTGGTGGCCGAACAGATCCTGCGCGTCTACGAGACGGTCACTGTCGGCCGCGACGGCGTCCGGGAGGTCGGCTCGTGACGTTCTCCGCCCTCACGATCCTGGTTCTCGCCCTGGTCGCAGCCGTCGTCCTGGCGATCGGCCTGTGGGCGTACGGGACGGCCAACCGCCTCGACCGACTGCACGTCCGCTCCGACCTGTCCTGGCAGGCCCTCGACGCGGCCCTCGCGCGCCGGGCGGTGGTCGTGCGGGCGGCCGCCGCGGCGATGGACCCACCCGAGGGCAGGTCGCTGGCCGCGCTGTCGGCCCGGGCGGAACGGTCGGACCGGGCAGACCGCGAGATCGCCGAGAACGCACTGTCCAGTGCGCTCTCGTCCCTCGACCCGGACACCCTGCGCCCCCAGTTGGTGGCGGAACTCGCCGATGCGGAGGCGCGGGTACTGATCGCCCGCCGATTCCACAACGACGCCGTCCGCGACACCCTCGCACTCCGCACCCGGCGACCCGTCCGATGGCTGCACCTCGGGGGCACGGCCCCGCTGCCGACCTACTTCGAGATCACCGAACGCTCGTCCGCCGCGGCGGTCACCGAGGGTCTGTCACTCGACTCCGTCCGGACCTCGGCCCGGGTGGTGCTGCTCGACGGCCAGGGCCGGGTCCTGCTGCTCCGGGGTCACGACCCCACCGTCCCCGACGTCTACTACTGGTTCACGATCGGCGGCGCCGTCGAGAAGGGGGAGAACCTGCGGGCGGCCGCTGTCCGGGAGATCGCCGAGGAGACCGGGCACACCGCGTCGCCCGAACAGCTGCGCGGACCCATGTGGCGGCGGGTGGCCATCTTCTCGTGGAACGGGCAGCTCATCCGCTCCGAGGAGCTGTTCTTCGCGCTGCGCACCGACGGGTTCGAGCCGCACCACGGAGGCTTCACCGAACTCGAGAACCGCACCATCACCGGTCACCGGTGGTGCACCGCGGACACGGTTCGTCAACTGGCGGCGGCAGGTGAAGCCGTGTACCCGCACGACCTCGCGGATCTCCTCGACGAAGCCGGCGCGGTGGCCTCGGCCGCGGACGAACCCGAGGTGCGCGCGATCACCTGAGCCGCCCGGGAGTCCGAAGAAAGCCAGCAATCGCGGACTGGCTACGGAAGTGGACTGCCGCTCGTCCTAGAATCGGGTACTGCAGCGTGAACGTCGTCGTTCACGCGTGCCGCTATCGAATCAATCCACGCCACAACCCAGGAGTTCGCTGTGAGCACCCCCGACACCACCCCCACCACCGGTACGGCGCGCGTCAAGCGTGGCATGGCCGAGATGTTGAAGGGCGGGGTCATCATGGACGTCGTCACCCCCGATCAGGCGAAGATCGCCGAGGACGCCGGTGCGGTGGCGGTCATGGCGCTCGAG
>NZ_JAAXPA010000045.1 GCF_012396235.1 Rhodococcus opacus
CGGTGACGATGTTCACTGCCGGTGGCATCGCCACCCCGGCGGATGCGGCGATGATGATGCAGCTCGGTGCGGAGGGTGTGTTCGTCGGGTCGGGCATCTTCAAGTCCGGTAATCCGGCGGAGCGGGCGGCGGCGATCGTGAAGGCGACCACGTTCTTCGACGACCCGGACGTGCTGGCGAAGGTCTCCCGCGGGCTGGGTGAGGCGATGGTCGGGATCAACGTCGACGACATCCCGGTCCCGCACCGGCTCGCCGAACGCGGCTGGTGATCCCCACGATCGATCTGTGATCGATCGCGGCGCTCCCGGCGCCGCACTGCTTCCGTTCGCACCGCACGAGGCCCTCACACGGGCCTCGTGCGGTGCGGTGCGCCGGTGCCCGGGACCCGTGTGAGAGTGTCAGCGGACGAGCATCGGAAGGGGCCGTGGATGGCGACGATCGAAGAGATCCTGGAAGTGGAACCCCTCGAGGAGAACCTCTTCCGAGGCATAGCGACCGAAACCATGCTTCCCCGGACGTTCGGCGGGCAGGTGGCCGGTCAGGCGCTGGTGGCGGCGGTCCGCACCGTCGACCCCCGCTTCATGGTGCATTCGCTGCACGGATACTTCCTCCGCCCCGGAAACCCCACGATGCCGATCGTGTACCTCGTGGACCGCATCCGGGACGGTCGGTCGTTCGTCACCCGGCGGGTCAGCGCCGTCCAGGACGGTCAGGCGATCTTCACGATGTCGGCGTCGTTCCAGGTCGAGGACGAGGGCATCGAGCACCAGGACGAGATGCCCGTGGTGCCGCCGCCCGATACCCTGCCGTTCGCCAGTGACTCCGACGACCCGGAAATCGCCTGGCTCGCCCAGGAGTGGTCCGACTGGGACATCCGGATGGTCGGCCACGGGGAGGTCGACCGCCGGCGCGGTGCGGCCGCTCAGCAGCAGGCGTGGTTCCGGTCCCGCAAGACGCTGCCCGACGACCCCGTCTTCCACGTCTGCGCACTGGCCTACATGAGCGACATGACGCTGATCGGTTCCGCCATGACCCCGCACCCCGGTGTCGAGGTCAACGGTGCCTCACTCGATCACGCGCTGTGGTTCCTGCGACCGTTCCGGGCCGACGAGTGGCTGCTGTACGACCAGACGTCACCGTCCGCCGGTTTCGGTCGGGCGCTCGCGCAGGGCCGGATCTTCGACCGGAAGGGCAACCTGGTCGCTGCCGTCGTGCAGGAAGGGCTGACCCGGTTCCTGCGCACGACGTGAGCGGACTCAGCTGCCCGCCCGGACCGCGGGCCTCGGCGGATGGTCGTACCGCACCAGCAGGTCGGGTTCGACCGTGACGTCGGCCGCACGGCGCAGCAGGGCGGGCACGGTCCATCGTTGATCGGCCGGGGTGCGGCGCATCAGGGCTCCCTCGCCCAGATGGAGTTGCACCGTGACGTCGAAGTCGAGGTCCCGGCCGAGCAGCATCGGGCCGGCGACGAGAAGCACCTGACCGTCGGCCGCGGGAACGCGGGCGCAGCGGGCGGAGCGATCCTCGTCCTCGTCCCACAGGCGCGGCAACCACCGGCGGTCGGTGCGGACCGACCGCACCACCTCGCGGTTCAGGGCGTCGTAGTCGAACCAGAGGGTGCGGTAGCTGAGTTCGTCGTCGCGTCCCTGCTCGAACCGCAGGGAGGCGGGACGGACGTAGTCGTGGAGGGACACGACGTCACAGGGGCGGCCCTGCTCCCGCAGCGACGCGCACACCGCGTCCGCGAGGGGCAGGGGCTGCGCGCCGTCGGGCGCGTCGATCGCGACGACGGCGGTGCCGTGAACGGCGAGGCAGCGTTCGGTGACGAGGGCGACGAGACCGTCCGGGCTCGTCGGTGTGAACATCGTCATGGCACCCATCGTGCCTCGAGCCCGAACCGGGCGGATAACCTTGACCAGGCACAGAAGGAGGGCTCATGGCGAGCATCGAGGACGTTCTCGAACTCGAAGCGCTGGAGAAGGACATCTTCCGCGGCGCGGTTCATCCGTCTGTTCTGAAGAGGACGTTCGGTGGGCAGGTCGCGGGTCAGTCGCTGGTGTCCGCGGTCCGTACCGTCGACGAGGCGTTCAAGGTCCACTCCCTGCACGGGTACTTTCTGCGCCCCGGAAATCCCGCGAAACCCACCGTGTACCTGGTCGACCGGATCCGGGACGGCAGATCCTTCTGTACGCGGCGCGTCACCGGAATTCAGGACGGCAAGGCGATCTTCACCATGTCGGCGTCGTTCCACAGCGAGGACGAGGGCATCGAGCATCAGGACACGATGCCGTCCGTCCCCGCCCCCGAAGAGCTCGTCGACGCACAGACCCTCGAGGAGTTCGCCGCCACCGATCTCTACCGGGAGTGGAAGGAATGGGACGTCCGCATCGTTCCGGCCGACTCCACCGGGAAGACGCCCGGAATCGCCGCGCAGCAACGGGTGTGGATGCGGTACCGCAGCAAGCTGCCGGACGATCAGGTCTTCCACATCTGCACCCTCGCCTACCTCAGTGACATGACGCTCCTCGGCGCGTCGAAGGTCCCGCACCCGGGAGTGGTCACGCAGACGGCGTCGCTCGATCACGCCATGTGGTTCCTGCGCCCGTTTCGCGCCGACGAGTGGCTGCTCTACGACCAGACCTCACCCTCCGCCGGCTTCGGCCGCGCCCTCACCCAGGGCCGCATGTTCGACCGGAACGGCACCATGGTCGCCGCCGTAGTCCAGGAGGGGTTGACCCGCATCCAGCGCGATCAGGACAAGCGCGACATCGAGACAGGAAACATGGCATGACCCGTCCCCTCGTCGGAGTACTCGCCCTGCAGGGCGACGTCCGTGAACACCTTGCTGCACTGAACGATTCGGGTGCCGACGCCGTCGGCATCCGGCGCCCGGAGGAGCTCGAGAAGATCGACGGGCTCGTCATTCCGGGCGGCGAGTCGACGACGATGAGCAAACTGCTGCAGATCTTCGAACTGCTCGAACCGCTGAAGGCGCGCCTGCACGACGGGTTGCCTGCCTACGGGTCCTGCGCCGGGATGATCCTCCTCGCGAGCGAGATCCTCGACACGAGGCCCGACGCGCAGCACCTCGGTGCGATCGACATGACGGTGCGCCGCAACGCCTTCGGTCGTCAGGTCGACTCCTTCGAGTCCGACCTCGAATTCGAGGGCATCGTCGGCGACCCGATGCGGGCCGTGTTCATCCGGGCACCGTGGGTGGAGCGCGTCGGCGACGACGTGCAGGTCCTCGCCCGCGTGCCCGAGTCGGGCGGCGCGGCCGCCGGACGGATCGTGGCCGTCCGGCAGGGTTCCGTGGTGGCCACGTCGTTCCACCCGGAAGTGACGGGCGACCGGCGGGTGCACGAGTTGTTCGTCGACATCGTCCGCGGGGTCTAACTCGCCGGGCGGGGCGCGACGAGTGTGTTGAGGAGCGCCGCACCCTGCGCGGCGCCGTCCACGGTTACCGCGAACGGGCGGCCGCCGGTGCGGGTCACCACGATGCCCTCGCCGGCGCGGATCACGACCGCGGTCCCGCGCGGCGTGAAGCGGTAGCCCCAGCCGCCCCATTCCGCGGGGCGGATCTCGGTGACCCGGGCCTCGTCGATCGAGTCGAGCGGGATCTTCCGCCAGCGCACGTTCCACGACGAGAGGGTCAGTCCCGTGCGGTCGATCTGCACGGTCACCGAGGCGAAGCCGCCGCCGGCGATCGTCAGGACGAGGAACAGGACGGCGAGCCAGAGCGCTCCCACCAGCGCGGAGACGACGGCGGCCACGGCCATGGCGAGAGCGAGCACGCCCGCCCACCGTCCGCGGGCATATCCGGTCCAGGCTGCCCGCTCGCCGGGCGTCAGGGGGACGGGCAGCGTCGGCGCTGCACCGTTCTCTGCGGAGTGCGACGTCCGGGGGAGCAGGGCGAACGTGGCGATCGCCCACACGATTCCCAAGAGGGGAACGATGATCCACCAGCCCAGCGTCGCCGCTTCGGGCGAGCCCGCCTCGATCGTGGCGGCGACGCTGACGATCCAGGCCGTGGCCACCGTCCACCCGATGAGAACGGTGGCGGGAAGCCAGAGCGCGGCGTCGGTGCGGGCCCGCGCCGCCACGGCGCCGGCGATCGCGGTGGCGGCCGCGCAGACGGCGGCAGCGATCCAGAAGTAGGTGGTCGTGTCGCTGAATCGGTCCGGTTCGGTGCCGGACCAGTGGCTGGCCACCACCGGCGGCAGTTCGCCGCTCCAGGCGAGTCTCGCGATCACGAGCGCGAGGAGGGGCATCGCCGAGGTTGCGGCGAGGAGGCGCGTTCGGGAGGTCGTCATTGTCTGGTGGTCTCCTTGATCACGTCGAGCATCTGTTCGGTGTCGAGTCCGAGGCGTCGTGCCTCGGACACGAAAGTGCGTGCGGCTTCGGTCAATCCGGTGTGTACCGGGTCCGTGTCGGCGCGGACGACCGCGCCCCGGCCCCGGCGGAGGTCGATCAGGCCCTCGTCGCGCAGCGCGGCGTACGCGCGCAGCACGGTGTGGAGGTTGACGTCGATGGACTCGGCCAGCGCCCGGGCGGAGGGGAGCCGATCGCCCGCGCCGATCTCGCCGCGCAGGAACGCGCCGCGCACATTGGCGGCGATCTGTTCACCCAGTGGGGTGGTGGAGCTGTGGTCGACCCGCATCAACATGTTTGCATTCTATGCAAACAATGCCGACTTATGCGAGTTGTTACCCCGGGAACGCGCAGGGGCGGCCGGGCTGCGGGTAACATCGTCAAAGCTGAAACCGCGCATTCGGCGTGCCAAAGGCAGCAGGAAAGGGGCTTGAATCGCATGAGCGGCCACTCCAAATGGGCCACCACCAAGCACAAGAAGGCTGTGATCGATGCCAAGCGTGGCAAAGCCTTCGCGAAGCTGATCAAGAACATCGAGGTGGCGGCCCGTACCGGCGGTGGCGATCCTGCGGGAAACCCCACCCTGTACGACGCCATCCAGAAGGCCAAGAAGACGTCGGTCCCCAACGACAACATCGAGCGCGCCCGCAAGCGCGGCGCCGGTGAAGAAGCGGGCGGCGCCGACTGGCAGACCATCATGTACGAGGGCTACGGACCCAACGGTGTCGCCGTCCTCATCGAGTGCCTGACCGACAACCGCAACCGTGCGGCCGGCGAGGTGCGTACCGCGATGACCCGCAACGGCGGCAACATGGCCGACCCCGGTTCCGTGTCCTACCTGTTCACGCGCAAGGGCGTCGTCACTCTGGAGAAGGGTGACCAGACCGAGGACGACGTGCTGATGGCGGTCCTCGATGCGGGTGCCGAAGAGGTCACCGACCTCGGCGACACGTTCGAGATCGTGAGCGAGCCCACCGACCTCGTCGCCGTCCGGAGCGCACTGCAGGAGGCGGGAATCGATTACGACTCCGCCGAGGCAGACTTCCGCGCGTCCGTCGAGGTCCCGGTCGACGCGGACGGAGCCCGCAAGGTGTTCAAGCTCGTCGACGCGCTCGAGGAGTCCGACGACGTCCAGAACGTCTACACCAACGTCGACCTGTCCGACGAGGTGCTCGCGGAACTCGACGACTGATCGCACGGCGCGGGGCGGGGCGGGGGAGCGGTGCTCGCTCGCCGCGCCCCGTCCTGCGTGTTGATGCGCCGACTCGTCCGACCCCACGGCTAAGCTATCGAACAGCTGTTCGGCGTGGGAGAGGTGGCTTTGCGTGCGTGTGCTGGGTGTGGATCCCGGTCTGACCCGGTGCGGATTCGGAGTGGTGGACGGCGGGAGCGGCCGCACCGTCACCCCGATCGCCGTCGACGTGGTCCGGACCCCGGCCGACCTCGAGTTGGCGTCCAGGCTGCTGCGCATCTCCGAAGCGGCCGAATCGTGGATCGATCTGCACCGGCCTGAGGTCGTGGCGATCGAGCGGGTGTTCTCCCAGCACAACGTGCGCACCGCGATGGGCACCGCGCAGGCGGGTGGCGTCGTCGCCCTCGCCGCCGCGCGCCGCGGCATCCCCGTGTGTTTCCATACCCCCAGTGAGGTCAAGGCCGCCGTCACCGGGAGCGGCTCGGCAGACAAAGCTCAGGTGACGGCGATGGTGACGCGCATCCTCAAACTGGCGGCCGCACCCAAACCGGCCGACGCGGCGGACGCGCTGGCACTGGCGATCTGCCATTGCTGGCGGGCTCCGATGATCGAACGCATGGCCCGCGCCGAAGCCGCCGCCGCCGAACAGAAACGTCGCTACCAGGCCCGACTGGCCGAAGTGAAGAAGGCAGGTACACGATGATCGCGTCCGTCCGCGGCGAGGTGCTCGAGATCGCCCTCGACCATGCGGTGATCGAATCCGCCGGAGTGGGATACCGCGTGAACGCGACGCCGGCCACCCTCGGCGGACTGCAGCGGGGAACCGAGGCCCGGCTGGTCACGGCGATGATCGTCCGCGAGGACTCGATGACGCTGTACGGGTTCCCCGACTCGGAGTCCAAGGAGTTGTTCGGGCTGCTCCAGACCGTGTCCGGAGTCGGCCCGCGCCTGGCGATGGCGACCCTCGCCGTCCTCGAACCCGACGCGTTGCGGGCAGCGCTGGCCGAGGGCAACGTCACGGCGCTCACGCGGGTGCCGGGCATCGGCAAGCGCGGGGCGGAGCGGATGGTCGTCGAACTGCGCGACAAGGTCGACGCCGTCGCGTCCACGGCCGGGGCGGTGCCGCTCGGTGCGGGCGGCGGCGGATCGGTCCGCGACCAGATCGTCGAAGCCCTCGTCGGGCTCGGATTCCCCGCCAAGCAGGCCGAACAGTCCACCGACGCCGTCCTCGCCGAGGCGCCCGAGTCGACCACGTCGTCCGCGCTGCGCTCCGCCCTCTCCCTGCTCGGGAAGACCAGATGAATCCCGAACCCGGCGGCGACTACGACGAGGAGTCACCGGTCTCGGCCGATCTCGTCGCCGGCGACGGCGACATCGAGGCCAGCCTGCGGCCGAAGAACCTCCACGACTTCATCGGGCAACCGCGGGTCCGGGAGCAGTTGCAACTCGTCCTGACCGGCGCCAAGATGCGCGGCGGCACCCCCGACCACATCCTCCTCTCGGGTCCGCCCGGGCTGGGGAAGACCAGCATGGCGATGATCATCGCCGCCGAACTGGGATCCTCGCTGAGGCTGACGTCGGGTCCGGCGCTGGAACGGGCGGGCGATCTGGCCGCCATGCTGAGCAATCTCGTCGAGGGCGACGTGCTGTTCATCGACGAGATCCACCGCATCGCCCGGCCTGCCGAAGAGATGCTCTACCTCGCGATGGAGGACTTCCGGGTCGACGTCGTGGTCGGCAAGGGGCCCGGTGCCACGTCCATTCCCCTCGAGGTCGCGCCGTTCACCCTGGTCGGGGCCACCACGCGCTCCGGGGCACTCACCGGACCGCTGCGCGACCGGTTCGGCTTCACCGCACACATGGACTTCTACGAACCCGCGGAACTGAAGCAGATCCTCATGCGATCGGCGGGCATTCTCGGAGTGCAACTCGGCGAGGAGGCCGGCGCCGAGATCGCGAGCCGGTCCCGGGGCACGCCCCGCATCGCCAACCGCCTCCTCCGCCGCGTTCGCGACTACGCCGAGGTCCGGGCGGACGGCGTCGTCACCCGGGAGATCGCCCATGCTGCCCTCGCCGTCTACGACGTCGACCAACTGGGACTCGACCGTCTCGACCGGTCCGTTCTCAGTGCCCTCGTGCGCAGCTTCGGCGGCGGCCCGGTCGGGGTGTCCACCCTGGCCGTCGCGGTCGGTGAGGAGCCCGCCACCGTCGAGGAGGTGTGTGAGCCCTTCCTCGTCCGCGCCGGAATGATCGCCCGGACACCCCGCGGCCGTGTCGCCACGGCCGCCGCGTGGACGCAACTGGGCCTGACCCCGCCGCCCGACGCTGTGACCGGCGGAATCGAGGTCCGCGTCAACGAGCCGCAGGCCTCCCTGTTCGATCCGGAAGACCCCTGATCGACCCCCGGAGAAACGCCCGCCTCGTGCCGAGCGAACCGGTGTCCGGGCCGGTGATGGCACACTGGTGTATTGCATCGGTCCAACCGGGACCAGTGCTTCGGACCGTGCGACATACCTCGAGGTTGACTTACAGATGGATTTTCTCTTCCCGCTCCTGATTCTGGCGCTGCTCGTCCCCATGTTCCTGGGGATCCGCCGACAGAAGAAGGAGGCGGCCAAGGTGAGCGCTCTGCAGGACTCGCTCTCGGTCGGCGACCGCATCCTCACGACTGCCGGTCTGCACGGCACCGTCGTCGCAATTGGCGACGAGACGATCGACCTCGAGATCGCTCCCGGCGTGGTCACCACGTGGTCGCGTCTCGTCGTCCGCGAGCAGATCGTCGACGCCCCGCTGCAGGGTGACGGTTCCATCGACCACGAGTCGATCGACGCCGAGGCCCCCGCCACCGACATCGTGCGCGAGGATCGTGAGAACGGCGGCGACAGCACGCCGCGGCTGAACAAGGATTGATCGACGCTTCCGCGGCGTAATTCCGCAGCCGTCGCGTCGCAGGCGCCCCGGGCGCGGCAACCGGGGCACAGCCCTGCGTTGCCGGTTCGGTGCGCTGTGAACGTTCCCACCCGAACTGCACGTACTGAGGAGACATAGAGATCGTGGCACCTTCCACAGGATCGGTGCATCCCGTCCGCTACCTCACCGTTTTCGCGGTGCTCGTGGCGGTTCTGTATGCCCTGGTGTTCTTCACCGGCGACAAGTCCGCGACACCCAAGCTGGGCATCGACCTGCAAGGTGGGACCCGAGTCACCCTCACCGCACGCACCCCGGACGGCAGCAAGCCGACACCGGACAGCCTGCGGCAGGCCCAGGAGATCATCGAGACCCGTGTGAACGGACTCGGCGTGTCCGGCTCCGAGGTGGTCATCGACGGCGACAACCTCGTCATCACCGTCCCCGGCGACGACAGCGCACAGGCGCGTTCGCTCGGCCAGACGGCGCGGCTGTACGTCCGTCCCGTCCAGACGTCGCAGGCCGCGGCTCCTGCCGGCACGCAGGCACCCGCCGCCGGTGAGACGCCGGCCCCGACTCCCGCCGGAACCGAGACTCCTGCGCCCCAGAACCGGCCGTTCCCGGCTCAGGATCCGTCGACCTCTCCCGAGCCGGCTCCGACCGCGGAACCGGCGCCCGCCGACGCGTCCGGTACCGAGACCGCCGAGGCGGCCGACGAGATCGCGGCAGCGCGGGCCACGCGTCAGAGCACCGACCCGGCCGTACAGCAGCAGGCCATGGCGACACTCGACTGCAGCGTGCCCGACCCGCTGCGTGGCAACGATGACCCGGCCCTGCCGCTCGTCGCGTGCTCCACCGACGGTCAGGCCGTGTACCTGCTCGAACCGGCGATCATCGACGGACAGGAGATCGCCGACGCGACGTCCGGCTACAACTCCCAGCAGTCGCGGCACGAGGTGAGCCTGACGTTCAAGTCCGAGGGCAGCAACACCTGGGCCACGTTCACGTCGCAGAACATCGGCAAGCAGGCCGCGTTCACGCTCGACTCCAAGGTGGTGAGCGCACCGGTCGTCCAGGGCGCGACACCCGCAGGCAGCTCGACGTCGATCACCGGCTCGTTCACCGCGGAAAGCGCGAAAGAACTCGCGAACACCCTGAAGTACGGCTCGCTGCCGCTGTCGTTCGCGGCGTCGGAGGCGGAGACCGTGTCGGCGACGCTGGGTCTCGCCTCGCTGGAGGCCGGTCTCATCGCCGGTCTGGTGGGTCTGGTCCTGGTGCTGCTCTACTGCCTGCTCTACTACCGCATGCTCGGGGTGCTGACGGCGCTGTCGCTGGTGCTGTCCGGTGTGATGGTCTACGCGATCATGGTGCTGCTCGGCCGGTACATCAATTTCACCCTCGACCTCGCGGGCATCGCCGGTTTGATCATCGGTATCGGTATGACCGCGGACTCGTTCGTGGTGTTCTTCGAGAGAATCAAGGACGAGATGCGGGAGGGACGCAGCTTCCGGTCCGCGGTTCCGCGCGGCTGGGCCCGTGCACGCCGGACCATCCTGTCCGGTAACGCGGTCAGCTTCATCGCCGCCGCGGTGCTGTACGTCCTCGCAATCGGCCAGGTGCGCGGCTTCGCGTTCACCCTCGGCCTGACCACCGTCCTCGATGTCGTCGTGGTGTTCCTGGTGACGTGGCCGCTGGTCCACCTGGCCTCGAAGTCGCCGTTCTGGTCGAAGCCCGGTGTCAACGGGCTGGGTGCCGTGCAGCAGATCGCCAAGGAACGCAAGGCTGCCGCAGCGTCGGCGAAGGAGTCACGAGTATGAGCGAATCGACCACGTCCCAGTCTGCGTCGCAGACGGACCCCGAGTCTTCGCTGTCCGATTCGGGCGTCAACCAGTCGTCGATGCCCCAGCACAGCCTGCTGTCGCGGCTCTACACCGGAACCGGCGCCTTCGAGGTGGTCGGGCGGCGGCGCTTCTACTACATCCTGACCGGCACGATCGTGTTGATCTCGTTGCTGAGCATCCTCGTCCGCGGGTTCACCCTGGGTATCGATTTCGAGGGTGGATCGCGGATCCAGTTCCCCGCCGGCGGCGGGGTGGAGACCGCGCAGGTGGAGGAGGTCTACTCCGAGGCGCTGGGCATGGATCCCGTCTCGGTGCAGACGGTGGGCTCGGGTTCGAGCGCGACCGTGCAGATCCGCTCCGAGGCACTCGACGCGGCGCAGGTGGTGACGCTTCAGGACGCGTTGTACGACGAGTTCCAGCCGAAGGACAGTGACGGCAACGTCAGCAAGAACGTGATCAGCATCGCCGACGTCAGCGAGACGTGGGGCGGGCAGATCACCCAGAAGGCGCTGATCGCGCTGCTTGTGTTCCTGGTGATCGTGAGCGTGTACATCGCAGTCCGGTTCGAGCGTGACATGGCGATCGCCGCGATCGTCGCGCTGTTCTTCGACATCGCCGTGACCGCCGGTGTGTATTCGCTCGTCGGCTTCGAGGTGACCCCGGCGACCGTCATCGGTCTGCTGACCATTCTCGGTTTCTCGCTCTACGACTCGGTGGTGGTGTTCGACAAGGTCGAGGAGAACACGCGCGGGATTCTGCATCTGACCCGTCGCACCTACGCCGAGCAGGCGAACCTGGCGATCAACCAGACGCTGATGCGGTCCATCAACACCACGCTGATCAGCGTGTTGCCGGTGCTCGCGCTGATGGTGGTCGCGGTCTGGATGCTCGGTGTCGGAACGCTGAAGGACCTGGCGCTGGTGCAGCTCGTCGGCATCATCGTCGGCGCCTATTCGTCGATCTTCTTCGCGACCCCCCTGCTGGTCACGCTGAAGGAGCGGTGGGGTCCGGTGGCCGCGCACACGCGCAAGGTCCTCGCTCGCCGAGCGACCCTGGCACAGGGGGGTGCCCAGAAGGCCGGTACCCCGGCGGCCGAAGTCGCAGCATCCGCGGCGGTCGCCGCCGTCCCGCGCCGCCGGTCGGCGGCGACCGCACCCACTCCGGGCTCACGTCCCACCGGGAAGCGCAACAAGAAGAGGCACTGACATGCCCGCATCGCACAGCACCCGGCGCGGTGCGCACACCCGACGCGGCCGGATTACGGCCGTGTCGGGTGCCGGCCTCCTCGCGACCGTGGTCCTCGGCGGATCGCTCGTCGGATGTTCCGAGGAGGGTGAGCAGATCCCGTCTATCGGGTACGCCATCGACAACACCGTCACCACCTACAACGCCAACAGCGTCGCGGGTGCGGTGTCGGGGGCGCGTCAGGCGTTCGCGCGGGTTCTGCCCGGGTTCAACTACACGGGGCCGGAAGGCGGACCGGTGGCCGACACGGACATCGGCACCGCCAACGCGATGCCCGGGGACGCCCTGACGATCCAGTACAAGCTCAATCCGAACTCCGTCTACTCCGACGGCGTACCGATGTCCTGCGACGATCTGGTGCTGACGTGGGCGGCGAACAGTGGCCGTTTCCCGATGTTCGATGCGGCGAGCACCGCCGGCTACTCGGACATCGACCGGGTCGACTGCCAGACGGGCGCGAAGGATGCCGTCGTCACGTTCAAGGCGGGACGCACTGTCACCGACTGGAAGTCGCTGTTCGACGCGACGTCGATGATGCCGGCGCACGTGGTCGCCAGTGCTGCCGGCGTGCCCGACATCGTGGCCGCCGTGCAGAATTCGGACGCGGACGCATTGACGCGCGTCGCGGACTTCTGGAACGACGGATGGACGATGGCGCCCGGCGACCTCGACCTCGCCAAGTTCCCCGCGTCCGGCCCCTACAAGGTCGAATCGTTCTCCGAGGATGAGGGCCTCGTGCTGGTGGCCAACGACCGCTGGTGGGGGAACCGTCCGGCCACGTCCCGGATCGTGGTGTGGCCCAAGTCTTCCGACGTGAGTGCGCGGATCGGTGACGGTTCGGTCGAGGTGGTCGACGTCGCCGCCGGATCGGCACCGGACCTGGATCTCGGCGGGTTCGACGTGACGGAGGTGCCGTCGCGCAGCGTCGAGCAGTTCGTCCTGTCCACCTCGGGCCTGTTCGAGAACGCGGCCGGACGGCGGGCGTTCGCGGCGTGCCTGCCCCGGGAGGAGCTGGCGTCGAAGTTCGGGATCGCCACGGAGCCGGACGAGGCAGGCGCGGCGTCCGGGGGCCCGGTCGACACCCGGGTCACCGCCCCCGACAGTCTTGTTCACGAGTCGGTGGCCGGTGCCGTCGGCGGGCGGTACGAGACGGCGGACACCGCAGCGGCGGCGGATGCACTGGCCGACACCGGCAACACGTCGGCGACCGTCCGCGTCGGATACCTGGGTCCGAACCCGCGTCGCGCCGAGATCGTGGCGGCGGTGGCAGCGGCGTGTGCCCCGGCCGGTATCACCGTGCAGGACGTCGCGTCGCCCGAGTTCACGCCGTCGATGCTGCGCGAGGGGCAGGTGGACGTGGTCCTCGCTGGCACGGCCGCCGCTCCCGGCGCCGCGGGCACGGCGGCGGCCACGACCGCGATGTACGCCCTCCGCAGCGGTATCCGATCGAACTTCGGGGACTACAGCAACGGCCGCGTCGATCAGATCGTCGATCAACTCGCGGTCGACAGCTCCACCGCCACCCAGCTGTCGTTGTCGACGGAGGCGGAGAACATCCTGTGGTCGGACGTGCCCACGGTGCCGCTGTTCGACCAGCCGCGGACCGTCGCGTTCGCAACAGGTTTGCAGGCGGGAGCAATCAATCCGACGCGTTCGGGCGCCGGCTGGAACATGGACAGGTGGGTTCTGCGCAGGTGATCGACCATTCTTCGGCGCGTGACGCCGTAAACCGGCTCACCCGGTGGGCCGACGACTTTCCGCAACCCGGGGTGCGGTTCGCCGATCTGACGCCGGTCTTCTCCGACGCGGACGGTTTCCGCGTCGTCGTCGACGCGCTCGCCGCCTGCGCCCCGGAGGCGGACGTGATTGCCGCCGTCGACGCGCGGGGGTTCCTCCTCGGCGGCGGCGTCGCCCGGGAACTGGGCTCCGGTGTGGTGGCCGTGCGGAAGTCGGGCAAACTGCCGCCGCCCGTGCTGTCGCAGTCGTACACCCTCGAATACGGAACGGCCACGCTGGAGATTCCGAGCGGATCGATCGGTCTGGACGGGCGCTCGGTGCTCGTCGTCGACGACGTCCTGGCCACCGGCGGAACCCTCGACGCCACGGCACGACTGGTGGAATCCGCAGGTGCCCGGGTGATCGGTGTCGCCGTGGTCCTGGAGATCGCCGCGCTGGGTGGCCGGGAGCGGCTCGGAAAGTACCCGCTCACGTCCCTCGTCACGATCTGAGTACTAAAGTTGTGCCTGGTGGTCGTCACGGCCACCGGGGCGCATGCCCGAGACCAACCAGGGCCGCACGGCCCGAGCCATTTCAGTGGTAGGAGGTGACGGCATGACTTCGAATCTTGATCGGTCGCAGAACACGGGATCAACCTCGTCTGCGCAATCCGATGCCGAGTCACCTGCAGCGAACCCGGCTTCCGGTAACAACCGTGGAGCACAGGGATTCGCCGTTCCGGCGTCCGCATCGCGCCGGGTACGAGCGCGACTCGCCCGGCGCATCACGGGTCAGCGGAACACGACCATCCGGCCGGTTCTCGAACCGCTCGTCAGCCTGCATCGCGAGCTCTATCCGAAGGCGGACCTGGCGCTCCTGCAACGCGCCTACGACGTCGCGGAGGAGCGGCACGCCAGCCAGCGCCGCAAGTCGGGCGACCCGTACATCACGCATCCGCTCGCCGTCGCCAGCATCCTCGCCGAACTGGGGATGGACACGACCACGCTGGTCGCGGCCCTGCTCCACGACACCGTCGAAGACACCGGCTACTCCCTCGAGCAGTTGACCGACGAGTTCGGCGAAGAGGTCGCCCACCTCGTCGACGGCGTCACCAAACTCGACAAGGTGGTACTCGGCAACGCCGCCGAGGGCGAGACCATCCGCAAGATGATCATCGCGATGGCCCGCGACCCCCGCGTGCTGGTGATCAAGGTGGCCGACCGGCTCCACAACATGCGGACCATGCGGTTCCTGCCGCCCGAGAAGCAGGCCCGCAAGGCCCGCGAAACGCTCGAGGTGATCGCGCCCCTGGCCCACCGGCTGGGCATGGCGACCGTGAAGTGGGAACTCGAGGACCTGTCCTTCGCGATCCTGCATCCCAAGAAGTACGACGAGATCGTGCGGCTCGTCGCAGACCGTGCGCCGTCCCGCGACACCTACCTCGCGAAGGTTCGCGCGGAGATCAACGCGACGTTGACGGCGTCGCGCATCAACGCCGTCGTCGAGGGCAGGCCCAAGCACTACTGGTCGATCTACCAGAAGATGATCGTCAAGGGCCGCGACTTCGACGACATCCACGACCTTGTCGGCGTGCGAATCCTGTGCGACGAGGTCCGCGACTGCTATGCGGCCGTCGGCGTCGTCCATTCGCTGTGGCAGCCGATGGCGGGCCGGTTCAAGGACTACATCGCGCAGCCGCGGTACGGCGTCTACCAGTCGCTGCACACCACCGTGGTCGGGCCGGAGGGCAAACCCCTCGAGGTGCAGATCCGCACCCACGACATGCACCGGACCGCCGAGTTCGGTATCGCCGCGCACTGGCGGTACAAGGAGACCAAGGGCAGGCACTCCGGTGACGTCGCCGAGGTCGACGACATGGCGTGGATGCGTCAGCTCCTCGACTGGCAGCGTGAGGCCGCCGACCCGGGTGAGTTCCTCGAGTCGCTCCGCTACGACCTGGCGGTCAAGGAGATCTTCGTCTTCACCCCCAAGGGCGACGTGGTGACGCTGCCCGCCGGGTCGACACCCGTCGACTTCGCGTACGCAGTGCACACGGAGGTCGGGCACCGGTGTATCGGCGCCCGGGTCAACGGCAGGCTGGTGGCGCTCGAACGCAAGCTCGAGAACGGCGAGGTCGTGGAGGTCTTCACGTCGAAGGCCGTCAACGCAGGCCCGAGCCGCGACTGGCAGACGTTCGTCGTCTCCCCGCGCGCCAAGACGAAGATCCGGCAATGGTTCGCCAAGGAACGTCGTGAAGAGGCGCTCGAGGCGGGCAAGGACGCCATCGCGAAGGAGGTGCGGCGGGTCGGGCTGCCGCTGCAGCGCCTGATGAACGCCGAATCGATGGCGTCCATCGCGCACGAACTGCACTACACCGACGTGTCGATGCTGTACACGGCCGTCGGTGAGAGCCACGTGTCGGCGCAGCACGTCGTCCAGCGTCTGGTGGCTCACCTGGGCGGTGTCGGCGACGTCGAGGAGGAGCTGGCCGAGCGGTCGACTCCGTCCACGATGCCGATGCGCCCTCGGAGCACCGGCGACGCGGGCGTGCTCGTTCCCGGCGCGGAGGGCACGGTCGCCAAGCTGGCCAAGTGCTGCACACCGGTTCCCGGCGACGAGATCATGGGTTTCGTGACCCGGGGCGGCGCGGTCAGTGTTCACCGCACCGACTGCACCAACGCGGGCTCTCTGCAGGAGCAGTCCGAGCGCATCATCGAGGTCAAGTGGGCGCCGTCGCCGTCGTCGGTGTTCCTGGTGGCCATCCAGATCGAGGCGCTCGATCGGCACCGGCTGCTGTCGGACGTGACGAAGGCGCTCGCGGACGAGAAGGTCAACATCCTGTCGGCGTCCGTGACGACGTCCGGCGACCGGGTGGCGATCAGCAAGTTCACGTTCGAGATGGGCGACCCGAAGCACCTCGGGCACGTGCTGAACGTGGTCCGCAACGTCGAGGGCGTGTACGACGTGTACCGGGTGACGTCCGCCGCGTAGCAATGACGAACGGGACGGTCGTTCGATCTGATCGAACGACCGTCCCGTTCGTGTAGCCGGGGGGAGAGGGTCAGCCGACCTTCACGGTCTCGATCTGGACCGGGGTGTTGGGCTTGCCGCCGCCTGCGGACATGGATCCGTCGTCGCCGTCCGCCGCGATCTTTTCGACGGTCGCGAGGCCCTCCTCGGAGATCGTCCCGAACACGGTGTAGTTGGGCGGGAGCACCGAGTCGGCGTAGACGAGGAAGAACTGGCTGCCGTTGCTGCCGGGTGTCCCGCTGTTCGCCATCGCGACGGTGCCGCGCGGGTAGACCACCGGATTCGCGAGTGCCGGATCGTTCGGCGCGAACGCCGTCTCCGGGTACTCGGTGGTGAATCCGTAGCCCGGTCCGCCGGTGCCCTTCCCGCTGGGATCGCCGCACTGCAGGACCTGCAGGCCGAGCTCCGTGGTCAGCCGGTGGCAGGGTGTGTCGTCGAAGTAGCCCTGCTGGGCCAGACTCGTGAAGCTGTTGACCGTGCACGGGGCTTCGGCGCGGTCGAGGACCAGGCCGATCGGTCCGGCGCTGGTCTGGAGGTCGACCGGGACGGTGCCTTCGGTGGAGACCCCGGAAGTGGGCGGCGGGGTGACGTCCTTGGCGGCGGGCTGCCCGGCCGGATACGTGCAGTCCACGGTGGCCGCGGCCGGCGCCGGGACCGGCGGCAGCGTGCCGAACTTGGACAGATCGAGCGACTGTTCCGCCGCGCTCGTGGGGGCCGCCTTCGACGAGGTGCCGGTCGACGTGCCGCCGGAGTCCGACGAATCCGAACAGCCGGCGAGGAGGACCGCGAGGCTCACGCCTGCGACGAGGATCGAGGTGCGTTTCATCGGTCCATCCTCACACGAGACTCAGTCCATCCGGACGGACGTGATGTCGATAGGCAGGTTCGGCTTGCCGCCGCCGGCCTGCATCGATCCGTCGTCACCGGCCGCCGCCACCTTCTCGATGGTCGCGAGACCGGTCTCGTCGACCTTCCCGAACGCGGTGTACTGCGGGGGCAGCTGCGAGTCGGCGTAGACGAGGAAGAACTGGCTGCCGTTGCTGTCGGGCTGACCGCTGTTGGCCATCGCGATGGTGCCGCGCGGGTACGTCACCGGCACCTGCAGGGACGGATCCGATGCCTCGTACTGGTCGGTGGGGAATTCGTTGGCGAAGCCGTAACCGGGACCGCCGGTGCCTGCGCCCGTGGGATCACCGCACTGCAGGACCTTCAGTCCCTCGGACGTGACGAGCCGGTGGCACGGGGTGTTGTCGAAGTAGTTCTGGCTCGCCAGGCTCAGAAAGTTGTTGACGGTGCACGGGGAGTCGGCGTTGTCCAGGATCAGGCCGATGTTGCCCTGCGTCGTCTGCATGCTGACGCTGACTTCCTGGAGGGTGGTGTCGATGTCGTCGGTGCGCGGCGGGTTCACCTGCTTCGCCGGCGGCTGAGTGCCGGGGGTGTACGTGCAGGACACCTTCTCGGGCAGCGGTTCGGACCGGCCCGCCGGCATCACACCGGGCGACTGCGGCGACGCCGACACCGACTCGGCCGCCGACGCTTCCGTCGCGTCGTCGTCGCTGCTGGTGAGGGCGAAGACGACGGCGCCCGCCGCCACCACGAGCACGACACCGAGCACCGAACCGGCGATGGTCAGCTGCTTACGCTTGCGTGCTCTGTCGGCGCGGCGTTCGAGCTGACGCTCGAGCTTTCGTTTGGCTGCTTCCCGGCGCTGCTCGTTGCTCGGCACTGCGGTGGTCCTCCCGTATCGGTCTGTCTGGCAGTCGGTCGATCGATATAGCAGTTGGTCGGTGCGAACTACCCCCGGCACACGACCTCCAGAGTCTGCCATCCGAACCTGAGAACATCCTGCCGGGGCGGCGGCTTAGGCTGTAGCGACTGCAATGTCCACTCGAACAGGAGCCTCACAGGTGCTCGTCACAGGATTCCCGGCCGGGATGTTTCAGACCAACTGCTACATCCTCGCGCAGGACGATGCCCAGGAATGCGTCGTCGTCGACCCAGGACAGGACGCCGCCGAACCGTTGTTCGAGTTCCTGGACCAGTCGAATCTCACGCCGACCGCGGTGCTCCTGACCCACGGTCACCTCGACCACGTCTGGAACGCCTACGACGTCTGCGAGAAGTTCGGTATCCCCGCGTACATCCATCCCGAGGACCGGTACATGCTGTCGGACCCCGGCCGCGGCATCGGACCGACGATGAAGCCGTTCATCGAGGGCATGACGTTCGTCGAGCCCGGCGAGGTGATCGCGCTTGCCGACGGCGACGTGATCGAGCAGGCCGGGATGTCGTTCGCTGTGGACCACACCCCGGGGCACACGCAGGGGTCCGTGGTCTTCCGGACCCGCGTGGCCACCGAGAACGGCCCCGTCGAGATCGCCCTCACCGGTGACACGCTGTTCCAGGGGTCGATCGGCCGCAGCGACCTGCCCGGCGGCAACCACGAACAGTTGTTGCAGTCCATCGCCGACAAGCTTCTGATCCTCGCCGACGACACCGCGGTCCTGCCCGGGCACGGCGGGTCGAGCACCGTCGGCGCCGAACGTGGGTCGAACCCCTTTCTCGTTGGACTCTCGGGATCGAAATAAGGAAAAGTAACGACAGTGAGCAAAGCCAGCACCTTCTCCGCCCCCAAGGGCGTCCCCGATTACGTCCCGCCGCAGTCGTCCGAGTTCGTCGCGGTCCGTGACGGACTCACGCGCGCTGCGCGACTGGCCGGATACGGCCACATCGAACTTCCCATCTTCGAGGACACCGGGTTGTTCGCCCGCGGCGTCGGCGAGTCCACCGACGTCGTCAGCAAGGAGATGTACACGTTCGCCGACCGCGGTGATCGTTCGGTGACCCTGCGGCCGGAGGGCACGGCGGGCGTCATGCGGGCCGTGATCGAACACGGCCTGGACCGCGGCCAGTTGCCGGTGAAACTGAGCTACGCCGGACCGTTCTTCCGTTACGAGCGCCCGCAGGCCGGTCGTTACCGCCAGTTGCAGCAGGTCGGGGTGGAGGCCATCGGTGTCGACGACCCCGCCCTCGACGCCGAGGTCATCGCCATCGCCGACGCCGGTTTCCGCGGCCTCGGCCTCGACGGGTTCCGGTTGGAGATCACCTCCCTCGGTGACGACACGTGCCGGCCGCAGTACCGGGAACGGTTGCAGGAGTTCCTGTTCGCGCTTCCCCTCGACGAGGAGACGCGTCGGCGGGCGGAGATCAACCCGCTGCGCGTGCTCGACGACAAGCGCAAGGAGGTGCGCGAGATGACGGCGGACGCACCGCTCATGCTCGATCACCTCTCGGACACGGCGAAGGCGCACTTCGACGAGGTGCTCGCACACCTCGACGCGCTGGGTGTGCCGTACGTGGTGAACCCGCGAATGGTCCGCGGCCTCGACTACTACACGAAGACGACGTTCGAATTCGTCCACGACGGTCTCGGCGCGCAGTCGGGTATCGGTGGCGGCGGACGGTACGACGGTCTGATGGCTCAGCTCGGCGGTCAGCCGCTGTCCGGCATCGGTTTCGGGCTCGGTGTCGACCGGACCGTCCTGGCGCTCGCTGCCGAGGGCAAGACCGCAGGCTCGACCGCCCGCTGTGAGGTCTTCGGCGTCCCGCTGGGCGAGGAAGCGAAGGCGAAGCTGGTGGTGATCGCTCAGCAGTTGCGCGCCCAGGGGATTCGAGTCGATCTCGCGTACGGCAACCGCGGGGTGAAGGGCGCGATGAAGGCCGCCGACCGATCCGGCGCCGCGCTGGCACTCGTGCTCGGCGACCGCGACATCGCCGACGGGACGGTGGGAATCAAGAATCTCGCCACCGGAGATCAGGAATCGGTCTCCTCGGCGGATGTCGTCGCACGCGTCGGAGCCATCCTTGGCGCGTGACGACACCGCGCCGGTGTCACTCGACCTCGTTCCGATCGAGTTGATCGCGCCGCGACTCAAGCGGGTCGCGGCGATCGCCGTGCTGATCGGTGTGGTGGTCGGCGTCATCGTCGGGTTCTTCGGGCCCGTGTGGGTCGGTGTGACGGTCGGGGCCGTGATCGCGGTCCCGACCGCCGCCTCCGCGCTCCTCACGTTGCGGCGTCGAGTCACACTGCAGACCGGGCGAATCCGGTCGACCGGGGGACTGCGTAGCCGGCACGTCGACGTCACGAGGGCGGTCGCGGCGGAACTGGTGGTCCGTTCGGCTCGGGTCAGCGAGGTGAGCGTGCGGATCACGGACCCCGACGGGAGCCTCGCGATACCGCTCGCCCTCTACACGACCGACGGCGGCCGTGAACTCGAGATCCTCGGGCTCCGCAGGCTGGCCGACGCCCTGACGACGAGCGAACTGGTGCCGGCCGCCGCGATCGCGTCGGTGCTCATCGAGCAGCTCCGTGCGGAGGCGCGCGGCGCGGGCCTTCCCGAACGCCCCCTGTTCCGGGCCGTGGAACTGGTGCGTTCGGAAGGCCGCGTGCCCACCACCACGCTCACCGATCACGAGGTGGCAGCGCTCCTCGACTGAGCGATCAGCTCTGGTCGCCGAACGGAGTATCGTCCAGGTCTTCGCCGCCGATCACGGCGGGCGCGACCATGGGGAGGTCGCCGACGAACGCGTTGTTCTCGCCGGCGTTGACGAGGTAGCTCGGTGTGGACCGCCCGCTCAGCTGGTCGTCGCCGCCGCGCCCGGCGCCCGCCATCCCCGCCCCGCCCATCCCGCCCATGGCTCCGCCGGGTGCGAGAGGGGACGAGGCGGCGGCCGGAGCGGCGCCGGGTGCGGGAGCGGTCCCCGGTGTCGCCGGGGGCACAACCGGCCCGGTGATCGTTCCGCGGGGTACGGAACCGCTGCCCGCGGAGACGCTTCCGCCCGCGCCGCCGCCGTACATGCCGATGCCCGCGCCGCCGGCGATGCCCACAGCACCCGGAACTCCGCCCGCTGCCCCGTGTGCGGGGATGACCGCGGATTTCGCCGACCGGGCGTCGGCAGGCAGGTCCGACGAGGAGACGCTCGCCGCCTGGGTGCTCGCCGACACCAGGTCGCCGACACTGTCGGTGACGGTGGAGATCATCGGTTTGCCCACACCCTCGATCACGGTGGAGGCGATGGCGAATGGTGACGTCGGTGCGGCTGCCGCCACGGCTCCGGGCGCCGGGGGCGGCGGTACCGGAACCGGGGCGGCCAGACCGTTCATCGTGAGGGTCTGTTCGTTGAGTTCGGTGCGCGTCTGCGTCACGACCCCGATAGCAGCCTTGAGGTGCTCGGCCGCGGACGCGAGCAGCATCGCCTGCCCGGGCGGCGTCATCACCATCGGCGCGGCGGCGACCGCGGTGGCCGCGAACGACTCCGAAATCGTCATGAGGTTCGCGTTGCCCCGCGCCACGGACGCGGCGGCGGTCTGCGTCGTCGTGGAGATCTCCGTGCCGCGTTCGCTCAGTTCCGTGCCGCTGGACTGAGCCTGCAGGCCCTGTGACTGCGCCGCCTGTGCTGCCTGGCTCTGCCAGATCTGGTCGAGCACCTTCAGTCCCGACATGCTCATCGACATCGCCTGGTCGATCATGCCCGAAGACATGTCGAGGAGGGAGGTCGGATCGAACGAGCCGAACGTGCCGGTGCCGAAACTCCCGGCGAGATCGGTGAGCGGCTTGAACAACTCGTCCACGCCCGGCAGTCCGGGCAGCCCGTGACCCTGCAGCAGCGCCTCCACGGGGTTCGGCGGCAACGGAGGCAGTGGAGGCAGTGCCGGTAGCGGCGGAAGGGCCGGCAGCGGCGGCAGGTCACCGAGGGGCGTATCGAGGAACGGACCGAGCGGTGAGTTCTGCAGGGCCTCGAGTGGAGTGCTCGGCAGTGGCGTGGCGAGGGCGTCGCCGACGGGCGTTCCCTGGATCAGGTCGAGGATCGACCCGTGCTCCCCAGGATTTCCGGTGGATTCGGGGGACGTCATGCGAGACCTCCGATCCCGTCGCCGACGCGCCGCCGAGCGCAGCGCCGTTGGCGCCGTCGACGGAGTCGTAGGAATCGGCGGTGGCATGGGCCGCGACCGCGGTCTGCGCGTAGTGAGACGCGAGTTCGGCGACCGACTTGGCGTGATTCGCCTGTGCGGCGGCGAAGGATGCGAGAAAGTCGGCGCCGATCGGGCCGAACACGGGCGCGAGTGCCGCGAGATTCGCGCCGAGGTCGAGTGTGGCGGCCCCGCTGATCTGTTCGGCGGCCTGTGCAGCGGTGGCGCCGTAGTTCCTGATGCCGTCCGTGACGACAAAGACATCGCTCAAGATAACCCCCCAGTGATAAGCGTTCGCCAGACTTTATCTCACGGGACCGACGTGCACGGCTAGAGGCGAACGGGTGTTCCGCCTGCCGCCTCGGCGAGCAGTGCCCGCGACTTCGCCCGGATTTCGTCCATCGGCTTCGTCCATCCGAGAGCGCGGAGGCAGGCGTCGGCGAGGAGTCCGGCGGCGCCCTCGTTCTCGGGTCCGGGGAGCAGTCCGCGTTCGATGTCGGCGCGGGTTGCGATGGCGCTCTCGACTATTCGGAACGGCAGGTCGGTCAGGGCGGGGCAGGTGTCGCCGGAATCGTCGGTGATTTCCGTGAGGGCCCGGTCCGCCAGCTGCCGGTAGTGCCGGCGCAGCAGGGTTCGCTGGGCGCGGAACGGCTCGAACCGATCGGTCAGCAGTTCCGGAAGAAGATACAGCGCACCGAGGTTCCATTTGGTGGCGGTGAGTTGCGTGACGTCGTAGGTGGCCAGCGCGTGCAGGCGCACCGTGGCGGGCGCGGCGGCGTCGGCGAGCCGCCCCGCCGCGGCGAGCGCGGGGGACACCGTCTCCTCGAGGAGCGCCACCAGGATCTCCTCCTTGTTGGGGAAGTGGTGGTAGAGCGATGCCTGCCGGATACCGACCATCTCGGCGATCTGCCGGGTCGAGGTGGCCGCGAAACCCTTGGTGGTGAACAACTCTCCGGCGGCGTCGAGTATCTCCTCGGGAGTGGTCTGCCCTGGTCTGCGCTGATTGGTCAGTCGGGGTCGTCCCGGCCCTGTGGTCACCGCTCCATGATGTCAGGTCGCTCTCGGGATCGACGGTCTCCACCCGCAGTGAGGGTTTCGTCATGCTCCCGAAACGTAGGCAACGATGCTGTTACGGCCGGCGGCGATCTGGATACGCGGGCGTCACCCATCGAGGCCCTTCCGCGAGAAAACTATCGAGCGACAGATATTGCTCTCGCCGAAGGAGTAAGCCCTTGAGTACACCCACAAGGACTGCGCAAGTGCTGACCGCGCCGGCCGCACCTCCCCGCCCGTCCGGCGGAACCGGCGTCGACGACACGGGCGACCTCGGCGAATTCGGCTACGAGCAGCAACTTCACCGTTCCCTGGGTAAGTTCGCGTCGTTCGCCGCCGGCTTCTCGTTCGTCTCCATCCTCACCACCATCTTCCAGCTCTTCGGGCTCGGATTCGGATTCGCCGGACCCGCCTTCTTCTGGACGTGGCCGGTGGTGTTCGTCGGCCAATTCATGGTGGCGCTCAACTTCGCCGAACTGGCCGCCAGGTACCCCATCTCGGGGGCGATCTACCAGTGGTCACGCCGGATGGGCGGCGAGGTGGTCGGCTGGTTCGCCGGATGGTTCATGATCCTCGCGCAGATGGTGACGGCATCCGCCGCGGCCATCGCGCTGCAGGTCGTGCTCCCCAACGTGTGGAGCGGATTCCAGATCATCGGTGAGGACAGTACGTTGACGTCCGCGAGTGGCGCCGCCAACGCGGTGCTGCTGGGCTCGGTCCTCCTCGTGCTGACCACGTTCATCAACTGCATCGGCGTCAACTGGATGTCCAGGATCAATAACATCGGTGTGACCTGCGAGATCGTCGGGGTCATCGCGGTGATCGGCATGTTCCTCACCCACGCCCAGCGCGGACCGGAGGTCGTGTTCGACACGGGCACGACCGGGGCGTCACCCGGGTACGGATGGGCGTGGATCGTGTCGGGTCTGATGGCGGCCTACGTCATGGTCGGATTCGGTTCCGCGGGCGAACTCGCCGAGGAGACGCGGAATCCGCGCCGGGTGGCGCCGCGCACGATCCGCCTCGCGCTGTCCGTGTCGGCGCTCGGCGGTGGACTGATGATCATCGGCGCGCTGATGGCCGCGCCGAGCCTGACCGACGGCCGGCTCGCCGCCGAGGGCCTGCCGTACGTGCTCTCGTCGATCCTCAGCTCGCCCTGGGGCACCCTCCTCCTCGTCGACGTCGCGATCGCCGTGTTCGTCTGCACGCTCGCCATCCAGACGGCGGCGTCCAGGCTGGTGTTCTCGATGGCCCGCGACGGACGGCTGCCCGCCTCGCAGATCCTGTCGACGGTGAACACCCGCACCGGAACGCCCATCGCGCCGTCCGTCCTGATCGGCCTGGTCTGCATCGGCATCCTCGCGGTCAACGTCGGGAACTCCGCGATCTTCGCGACGCTGTCGAGCGTCTGCATCATCCTGATCTATCTCGCCTACCTGATGGTCACGGTGCCGCTCCTGCTGCGCAGGTTGAAAGGCTGGCCGCACGGAGGACCGCAGGTCGACGCGGACGGACGGAAGCTGTACTCGCTCGGACGGTTCGGCCTTCCCGTCAACATCCTGGCCGTCGGCTACGGCGCGCTGATGGTCGTCAACCTGTCCTGGCCGCGCGCGGAGATCTTCGACCCCAGCGGCGACTATCCCCTCCTGCGGTGGGCCGCCCCCGTCACCGTCGCCGCCGTGGTCGCGCTCGGAGTCGCGTGCTTCCCGCGCGGCCGCACGACCCCCAACCCCATCACGATCGGAGCCTGACATGACCTCAGTGGACACCTCGACCACCAGTGCCGCGAAGGAACACGCGCGTGCCCAGTCGGGAGCGGTCACCGACTCGATGCCGGTGGTCCCGGCGTCGTCCTGGCCCACCCCACCGTCCGACATCGATCCGGCACTGCTCACGTGGGCGGAGACGGTTCCCGGTGGCCGGTACACCACGAAGGTGCTGGGCCGCGGCACGCGACTACGACTGCGTGACCTCGACGGCCGGGCCTGCGCCCACCTGCTGCTGTACCGGGCGGACGCGCCGTGGGAGCGGCTCAACGTCGCCGACACCGTCAAGGTGCCGTGGCAGGCGTACCTGGGGGCGGGACATCCGCTGCTCTCCGACCAGGGGCGGGTGCTCGCGACGCTCGTGTCGGACGGGTCCGGGCGGCACGACGCCCTGTGCGGCACCACGTCGGTCGCCTCGAACACCGCGAAATACGGTGACGGCAACCTGCATTCGGCGTCCCCCGCCGGCCGTGAACTCTTCACGGTGGCGGCGGCGAAGCACGGACTCGGGCGGCGCAACCTCCCGCCGTCGCTGTCGTTCTTCCACGGGGTGCGGGTGGGGGAGGACGGGTCGCTGAGCAGCATCGGATCCGCCGGCGCGGACACCGCGGTCGACCTCGTGATCCACCTCCCGGTGATCGTCCTGATCGCCAACACGGCGCACCCGCTCGATCCGTCGCCGACGTACGACACGACCGCGCTCGAAGTGCTCGCCTGGACCGGCGTCGACGTGGCCGAGCCCGTCGACGCCGACCCGGAGTACCACCGAGCCTTTCTCAACGCCGAAGACGTTTGGGCTGCAGCGCAGCGCCAGGGACGGGAGCAGGCATGACCACCACCATCGAGACCGCACCGCTGGTACCGGGAACGGTGATCCTGGACGAGGAGGTCGGCGCCCGCGGACCCTGGTCCACCGTCGTCGTGGCCGGTGACGTCCTGACCATCGTGGATCTGTGCGGCAACCAGGCCGTGGACACCCTGATCTACGCGGCCGACGACCACCGGCAGCGCTACTCGGCCGCCGCGACGGTGTCGGCGCAGCGCAATCTGTTCCTGACCACGGGAAGTGTCCTCCGCACCGACGATCACGACGCGCTGATGACGCTCGTCGCCGACGAGGTCGGCTCCCACGACACGGTGGGCGGCGCCTGCTCGCAGGAGTCGAACACCCTGCGGTACGGCCACCACACCAAGCACCAGCACGCCTGCGTCGAGAACTTCCTCGCCGAAGGATCCCGGTGGGGGATCGGCAAGCGGGACCTGGTGTCGAACATCAACTTCTTCATGAACGTTCCCGTCGACGCCGACGGCACGCTCGGAATCGTCGACGGCCTCTCCGCACCCGGCCGCCGTCTGGCACTCCGCGCGGAGCGTGACGTTCTGGTACTGGTGTCCAATTGCCCGCAGATCAACAACCCCTGCAACGGTTTCGACCCGACCCCGGTGCGGATGATCGTGACCCGGCCGGCGGGAGTGCAGGCATGAGCGCCAAGATCACCGTGCACCGGCCCGGCATGCTTACCACGGTGCAGGACTTCCCCGGACGGACCGGGTACTGGCACGTCGGTGTGCCGCCGTCGGGGCCGATGGACGACCTGTCGTTCCGGCTCGGCAACACCGCACTCGGCAACGATGAGGGCGCCGCCGGAATCGAATGCGCCATGTCCGGTCCCGCACTGCAGTTCGACGAGGACACGGTGGTGTGTGTGACGGGCGCGCCCGCCCCGGTCACCGTCGACGGAGTGCTGCAGGCGCAGTGGCGTCCGGTGCGGGTTCCGGCAGGCGCAGTCCTGGACGTCGGCGCGGTGGCAGGACCCGGTCTCCGCATCTACGTACTCGTCCAGGGCGGACTCGACGTCGACGACTTCCTCGGCAGCGCCTCGACGTTCACGCTCGGCAAGTTCGGCGGACATCAGGGCCGCACGCTGCGGCAGGGCGATGTTCTCGCGGTCGGCGAGCACACCGGCGCCCGCGCGGCCGCCGTTCCCGCCGAATACGTTCCGGCCCTGTGCAGTCGCTGGGAGATCGCGGTCACCGAGGGCCCGCACGGCGCACCCGAGTTCTTCACCCGCACCGACATCGACACGCTGTACCGGACCGACTACGAGGTGCACTTCAACTCGGACCGCACCGGGGTGCGGCTGATCGGACCCAAGCCCGACTGGGCCCGCACGGACGGCGGCGAGGCGGGACTGCATCCGTCCAACATCCACGACAACGCGTATTCGGTCGGCGCCCTGGACTTCACGGGGGACACCCCGATCCTCCTGGGCCCGGACGGACCGAGCCTCGGTGGGTTCGTCTGCCCTGTCACGGTCGTCTCCGCGGAACGCTGGAAGCTCGGACAACTGGCCCCCGGCGATACGGTGCGTTTCGTGCCGATCAAGGCCGACCGGGCCGCGTCCGCCCGGACGCTGGGGCCCGCACGGCGGGCGGCGCACTCGACGGTCTTCTCCACCACCGGTGACCGCGACGACGGCGTGATCGCCCGGCGCGACGGCGAGACCGCCGTGACGTACCGGCGGTCCGGCGACGACAACGTCCTGGTCGAGTACGGCGACATGACCCTCGACCTCGCACTGCGGGCCCGCGCGCACGCGCTGCACCAGCGTCTCGAGGTCGAGAAGCCGGCCGGGCTCCTCGACCTGACGCCGGGCATCCGCTCGCTGCAGGTCCGGGTCGACCCCGACGTGCTGCCGATCCCGAAGCTCATGGGGCTGCTCGGCGAGGCGGAGGACGCCCTGCCCGCGGCGAACGAACTCGTGGTGCCGAGCCGGTCCGTGCGGATGCCGCTGTCGTGGGACGACCCCTCGACGCGTGAGGCGATCCAGCGTTACATGCACGGTGTCCGTTCCGACGCACCGTGGTGCCCGTGGAACATCGAGTTCATCCGCCGCATGAACGGGCTCGGCAGCGTCGACGACGTCTTCGACACCGTCTTCGGAGCGGAGTACATGGTGCTCGGGCTCGGTGACGTCTACCTCGGCGCACCCGTCGCGACACCACTCGACCCGCGGCATCGGCTGGTTACCACGAAGTACAACCCGGCCCGCACGTGGACGCCGGAGAACGCGGTCGGTATCGGCGGGGCATACCTGTGCATCTACGGAATGGAGGGTCCGGGCGGCTACCAGTTCGTCGGCCGAACCACCCAGGTGTGGAACCATCGGCATCCCGAGAAGTCGGGCCCGTTCGAGGACGGTACCCCCTGGCTGCTGCGCTTCTTCGACCGGATCTCCTGGTACCCCGTGGAACCGGACGAGTTGATGGACCTGCGATCCGACGTCGCAGCTGGTCGCGGCGGCGGTATCGAGATCACCGAGGGCACGTTCTCGCTCGCCGAGCACCAGCAGTTCCTCACGGCGAACGCCGAATCGATCGGCGACTTCCGAGCCGAGCAGACCGTCGCGTTCGCCGCCGAGCGGCAACGATGGTCCGCGGCAGGGGAGTTCGCGACGGTGGGCTGATCCGCGTTACGCGAGCGTGTCGGTGAAGCTGTCCGGCCTGGGTGCGTCCGCGCGTTCCCTGGGCACGTAATGCAGTTCGACCACCCCGTTGCCGTACGACTCGGAGCCCACTAGTCGGAGGTCACGCTGGTCGGATATCTCCGAGAACCAGGGAACGCCGGGCGACACGACCGGATAGACGAAGAAGTAGAACTCGTCCACCAGCCCCAGCGCGAGGACCGATCGCGCGAAGGACGATCCGCCGGACAGGTGAATGTCCTTGCCCGGCCGGCTCTTCAGATCCTCGAGGTACGCCGCCAGCTCGTCGTCGTTGGCCACGACGGCCTGTTCGTTGTCGGCCTCCTCCGTTACGCCTGTCGCTCGGCCAGTTCGGCGAGCTGCTCCGTGACGGTGCCCCAACCGTCGTAGAAGCCCATTTCCTCGTGGGTGTTGCGGTCGGCGTTGTTCTTGTGCATCACGTGGGCGACGTACTCCGTGCCCGTCGGATGGTCGTTCAACGTGATGATCGCGGTCATGAACGGCTGTTCGGCGGGTCGCCAGCCACCGACCAGCGAGTTGGTGAACACGATGCGTTCGAGTTCGTCGACGGCGAGGAAGCAGCCACTGATGTGCGGCACGAATTCTCCACCGTCCCCACTGATCTGGGTCGTGAACGCCCCGCCCGGGCGTAGTTCCATGTCGACGACCCGGCACCGCGACGGCGCGGGGACCCACCATTGCTCGAAGCTGGCGGGGTCGGTCCAGGCGCGCCACACGACCGGACGGGGTGCCCGGATGATGCGCGAAATCGTGAGGTCGAGATCGGGTCTCGCAGTGTCGGTCATCGCGGTGTGTCCTTTGCGGGTGTCGTGACGGTGTGTTCGGTGACGAATTGTTCGAGTCGGTCGGTGCGGCTCTCCCACAGTTCCTGTTGCTCCGCGAGCCACGCCTCGACGGCCGTGAACGGTTCCTTCTCGATCGCGCACGTCCGTACGCGGCCCTCCTTGTGCGTCCGGATCCATCCGCTGTCCTCGAGGAAGTGGATGTGCTTCATGAAGGAGGGCAGGGCCATGTCGAACGGTTTCGCCAATTCGCTGACCGTCGCCGGGCCCCGGCTCAGACGGCCCAGCACGGCCCGCCGGGTGGGGTCGGCGAGCGCTTGGAAGATGCCGTTCAGCTGCTCCGGATACTGAGCCATAAGGCAAAGTATCCACCGCGACAATGGTTAGTGCAAGGGCTAAGTGTGGCCCTCTGGGTGGTGTCCCCTCTGGGTGGTGTCAGCCGAGCTTGCCGTGACCGGGGGTGAGCGGGACGTCCAGGGCGTCATAGAGCCCCGGCGCGGCTGTCCGCAGCCACGGGATCGCGTTGACCAGGCGCCCCACCGCGGTGGCGTTGCCACCGGCCGCTCGGTTGCCGCCCTCGTCGGTGGCCTCCACGTTCACCTCGATGCGCGGTCGTCCCTCGATGATCACCTTGTGAGCGCCGTCCCCGCCGTCGGGCGGCACGGGCCAGTCCGGGGCGCACGAGGGGTGGATCCGCGTGACGTGCTCGATGACGATCAGAGGCTCGCCGTCCACGATGCCCTGGACTTCGAAACGCAGCGCCCCCTGGGTGCCGGCCTCGAACTCGCCCATGAGATCGGTGGTGATCGTCTCGTCCAGCGGCCGGCGCAGCAGGGTCTCCCGGATCTCGTCGAGCTCCACACCGAGGGCCCGGGCGATGAGCCGAATCTGGCCGCCCCACACCATCGTCGGTACCGTCGCCGCGACCATCGGCGGTTCGTAGTCCATCGGCTGGCCCATGCCGACGAGGTACCGCACGGAATCGTGCTGGTCGTACGTGGTGTAGTCGAAGATCTCCTGGCAACGGATCTGATCGATCGTGCCGGCCAGGCCTGTCAGCAGGATCGGCAGGATGTCGTTGCCCCATCCCGGATCGACGCCCGACACGAACAGGGCGCCGCCGCCGGACTTCGCGGCCGCCTCGATCGGGTCGCGCAACTCGGCCGGCGCGTTGCGCTGGTCGTAGAGCGCATAGATCGACGGGGTCACGACGACGGCCCCGGCGGAGAGTGCGCGGGTGATGTCCGCCGCCGCACCGTCCGGGCGGATGTCACCCGACGCGGCGTAGACGACAGCGGCGGGGGACGTCGCGAGCACGGCATCGGCGTCGTCGGTTGCTGCCACCCCCACCGAGCGGCCCAAGCGGGCGAGGTCGCCGGCATCGCGTCCGACCTTCTCCGGGTTGGCGACGATCACCGCCGTCAGCTCGAGTCCGGGATGTGCGTCGATCGCGCGGATCGCGGCCCGTCCTGCATTCCCGGTGCCCCACACCACGGTCCGGATCTTCCCCTGGTCAGCCATGGAATCGGACCCTACCCAGTTTGCGAGGTGGGCATTGCCCGAATGGGGCAACATCGGGTCCCCTGGAACTGTACGAAAAGGCTGGAGGGTGAGCTTCGGGCTTGCCGAGGCGGTAGACACGGAGTGGGCCCGCCCGTGGGGGGTGCTTCGCACGGGCGGGCCTTTCCCCGACACGCACCGGTCGGCGGTGCGTCCTTGGGTGCAGCACTGATCCCTCATAAGGGGGCGCATGTTGCCTGTTTGCGCGGGTGTGCTGCCTGCGTGACTGCGAGTGAAGTTGTGGGTCGGAAGCTTTGTCCGGCGGCCTCCTTGCTGTGGTTCGGTGGGCGGGCTCAACCGGTCGATGCAACACCTCGATCACGGAGGTGTGCAATGGGATACAGCAACAAGCAGATGTCTCAGGCGCCGGTGGGTGCCAGGCGGCAGTGGGCGGCGGACAGGGCATTGCGA
>NZ_JAAXPA010000046.1 GCF_012396235.1 Rhodococcus opacus
TCGACCTCGGCATCTCCACCCGAACAGTCACGAAGAGGCAGCGAAAAGCGTTGGTGGCGCGGGATCGAGGATGCGCGTTCCCCGGGTGTGGTGCGCCGCCGTCCTGGTGCGAAGGTCACCACATCATTCACTGGTCCGCAGGCGGGCCGTCCGACATGGGTAACCTGGTGCTGCTCTGCGGATTCCACCACCGGCTGCTGCACCACAGTGACTGGGAGATAGAGATGGGAGCCGACCGGCACCCCACGTTCATCCCACCGGGGCAGGTCGACTGGGAACGAAACCCGATACCGGCGCACAACCGGGCCCGGCCCCGAGCGTCCTGACCACGCGACACAGCGCACGCCGACTCGGTGACAGGACAAATCCTGTCGCCAAGCCGGCATGCCGTCGTGGCGGGGTCCGCCGGCCATCTGTGGGAGTACTGGATCGGTCGGCTGCGGCAACCGGCACCGGCGCGATCGGTCCGCAGGTACAGCCCAGCGGACCGAGTGCGCTTCCCTGCGGTTGTGTCCGCCCCCGACACGCGGGTAGGTGGTAATTCTTCGGCCAGGATGCGGCCGCCATAGCTGTCGCGTCCAATCGCGCGGACCCCACTGCGTCGATTACCGCCGAGGTGACTTGTGCGCAGCAGGGCAGGCGGATGCTCACCGCTGACGGCATGTCCGCCCCTAAGAAATGAAACAAACCGATTGGCCCGTTTTCTGGTAACGTCTGCTTCGTCATGGTGGTCACATGACGACGCGGACGTCTCGGGCACACGAGTCGGCACACGCGAGGGGTGGAGTGCAGGTGTCGCCTGAGCTGCTGGTTGGGCGGCACCTGCACCCAACGCGCTCGCACACGCCGAAACGCACCGCTCTGGCAGGACGGCAACGCGCTGACCGTCGCGGCGCACCTCGAATGGGCGGGCGAGCCGGTGTCCACATTCCCGCTGGCGGGTGTACCCGGCGAAACAGTGCATTCACGCCACCGTTGGGACGACAATTCGAAGATGAACTCCACCACCGAGGAACAGCACATCAGCGTGGTGCGACAACGCCTGGCGGCACGATTTCCGACCATCGATTCCGGAGTGATCAACCAGGCGATCGACACCGCACACCACCAGTTCGACGGACGACCAGTACGTGACTTCGTTCCGTTGCTCGTCGAACGCGCTGCTCTCAGGTCCCTCACTGACGACACCTAGCGCACGGGTTCGGTGTTGGGCTCACTCCCGACGCGGAGGCACTGGTCGGCCGCAACGTCTCGACATACGGGACCCCGCCGAGCCGCTGGTGTCGGTTCGGCACCGACGTCAGCGAGGCGGGGTCGAGGTGTCGCATCCTGATGGGTCGACATCGGTTGCCGCGACACTCCCTCAGCGTAAGCGTCGCCCAGAAGTGTGGGAGAGAAAGCGACCGGGAAGTCTGGGTGAACGTTCTCGGGCGCCTCGGTGGTCGAACTCCCGGTGCCGCTACGACCGACCCGCTCCGCGCTGGCCGCCGTCGACCGCCCTCGTCCGGCCCATCGTGCCACGGAATACCAGGTCAGCGGTGGTGGATTACGCGAAACGCTCGTGAACTTCTGAACAACACGAAGACGCCGAGGGGCTCGAATGGTTACGCTCTGCATGCTTTTTCGTATCGGTTGCAGTACGTACTGAATGGGGATCGGCATGACGAACATCAGCACAGCTCGGCCCGGATACAAATCCTTCACCCGCCTGGCGGCGGTCGCAGGTATCGCCGTACTTGCCATGGTGATGGGTAACGGCACCGCCTCGGCCGGTGTCGACAACTCCAGTTCCGTCATCGACGCGGACGGCAACCGCATCGAGGTCCTGCAGGGCGACACGCAGTATCAGGTCGTCCCGCCGCTCGACGGCGTACCGACCAGTGTCGAGTTCTTCCACAACGGATACGCCGCGGTGAACATCAGCGGTCCCGACGCCGCGGAGTTCGAGGCCACACAGCTCACCGTCGGATACCAGATCGGTTACCCGGTTGCGCTGGCCGGTGCGACCATCGTCCTCAATTCGCCCGGCCTCGGGTTCGCGATCGGGTCGGACACCGGAATCGACCTGGGGCTCGTCCCTGACTTCACGCTGGATCTGAGTGCGGGGACCAACGCGGAGCTGGCGGGTGACATCATCCCGTCGCAGGAGCTGGACATCGACCTGGAGCCGGGAGGTATCACCGAGGTCCCGCTGCTCGAGGGTCAGGAGTTCGACGGACCCGAGGCGCTGGTCCGGATGCAGGGCGTTCACGGTTCCATCTCCGGAGCGATTGGACCGGTCACCATCCGACCGTATGCGAAGGCCGTCACAGCCAACGGTGACACCGTCATGACCTACGGTGTGCCGCAGAAGCTCAACTGACCGGTGCTGGAACAGGTTCCGCGGAACGCAACGGGTCGCCATCCCGATCGTGGATGGCGACCCGGCGCGGTTGTTCGCCTGGCGCGACAACGCCTACGACGCCACTAGTTCCTGGATCCTTTCGCGGGCGGCCCGCTCGATGAGCAGGAGCACGAAGTCGTGTACCTTCCGGTCCGCGAAGCGGCTGTGCGCAGAGCGTACAACCTCGTCGATGGTGTCCCGGGAGACGTCCGGGTACCGAGACTGGAGGCCGTCGATGACCCTGGTGAGATGGAGCCGCTCTTCATCGTTCCGCCGAATTCGGCGATGGGGTCAAGCCGCACCGAAGTCACCGGTTCGCCTCGTCCTCGGCGGGTCCCGCTCTGGCCGAGACGCTGTTCACACCGCGGGTCGGGTCGCTGACATGGGCAAACGCACCGCAAGCCAGGGCCTGCCGCTCCCGTCAGAAGCGCGCATCACGTGGGATGCAAGAACTGGTGTGCGCGAATCTGTGACGAAGGGCATCACCGGAGCGGATCGTCGAGAATGGTCAACTTGCACCGGCCGACGGAGGCCGCACGATGTCGGCGCCGGGTCGCCTGCCGCTTTCGACCCCTCACCTTGACTCGCGACAGAACTGCCGGAGTCGGTGAAGGCTCGCTGAGCGAAAGTAGCTAATCGTCAATCATTTCCACTGCGCTTGGCGATTGTCCCATCGGCCACGCGACAGCGGACGTGCGGAATTTCCTATCGCGCGGGCCTACTCCTCCTATCGTCGCTGCATGCCACCGCCCCGACGCGGGCCGGGACGGGAGTTCGCGGCGCGGCGTTCACCGCACCGTCACCCCCGGCTGCTGAGGTGTCTCCGGGAAACACGGAACAACCGAGGAGATGCGGGTGGCGCGAATAAGACTCGAAGGTGTGTCCAAACAATTCGGCACCGCGCAGGTAGTGCGTGAGGTCGACCTCGACATCGCCGACGGAGAGTTCATGGTTCTCCTCGGACCGAGCGGGTGCGGGAAGTCGACGCTGCTGCGTCTGATCGCCGGCCTCGAGAGCCCGTCGTCGGGCCGCATCCTATTGGGCGAGAACGACATCACCAGGACACCACCCCGACAGCGGGACGTTGCGATGGTGTTCCAAAGCTATGCCTTATACCCGCATTTGACCGTCGCGAAGAACATCGGCTTCCCCTTGCGTGCCCGCAGACGGTCGAAGGACGAGATCCGGGAGCGGATCACCACCGTGGCGTCGGCGCTCGGTCTGCAAGACCACCTGGACCGGCGCCCCGCCCAGCTTTCCGGCGGACAACGCCAGCGGGTGGCGCTGGCACGGGCGATGGTTCGCGACCCCGGGGCGTTCCTGATGGATGAGCCGCTGTCGAATCTCGATGCCGCGTTGCGTAGCGCGACCCGCACCGAGCTCATCGACCTGCACCACCGGCTGAGATCGACATTCCTGTACGTCACCCACGACCAGGTCGAGGCGATGACGATGGCGACACGAATCGCGTTGCTGAACAATGGGACGATCGAGCAGGTCGGTACACCGACTGAGCTGTACGACACTCCGCGTTCGACGTTCGTCGCCGCCTTCCTCGGCGCGCCACCGATGAATCTGTTCGACGCAACGGTGATCGAGCGGGCCGGGAAACTGCACCTCGTCGCCGACTGCGTCGACGCGCCACTCGGGTTGTTCGCCGGGTCGGCGATCGGACCGCAGAAGGTGACCGCCGGCATCCGGCCGGAACGCATCCGGCTGAACGGCACCGATGTCCAGCTCCGCGGTGTCGTCACCGCATCGGAGAACCTGGGCAGCGAAGAGATCCTGCACGTCACCGTGGGCGGCACCGTCATTCGCGTCCGCGCTCCACGCCCGGTTGCCGCGCAGGTCGGCGACGCCGCCGCGTTGAGTGTCAGCCCCGAGGACATTCAACTGTTCGACTCCGGGACCGGCCGCCGGCTGGTCTGGCACGTTCCCCACGAGCACGGGGCATCGCCACGCGATGCCTCGCTGTCGGTGGCATGAGCGCCGGCACGGTTCACGAGCCCCCACACACGAACAACAGGAGAACCTCAGTGAAGAAGACCCTGCCCGGGCTGGGCGCGCTGGTGACCAGCGCGTTGGTCCTGACCGCCTGCGGCGGCCTCGGCACCACAACCACGGATCCCGTGGCGAACAGCACCGATCCGGTGCCGGAACTCGCTCCGGACCAGAATGTGTCGATCGTGTTCGAAAGCTACAACTACGGTATGGCGGGAGCGTGGACCGACACCTTCAACGCCCTGATTGACGACTTCACCAAGCAGAATCCGAACATCCACGTCACAGCGCAGAAGCCGCAGGGCAACAGCCCGAACCCGGCCACCGACACGATCTCGAGCATCCAGAGCCAGACCGTGGCCGGATCGCCCCCGGACGTCGCGCAGCTCGGGTTCAGCGACCTGGACTTCACGATCCACCAGCTCGGCGCCCACTCGCTCGACGACCTTGTCGGCAAAGATGCGGTGCAGAAGAATTTCGACGGCGCGAAGCACTCGTACGCCCCGACCGCGCGCACTCTCGGTGACTGGGGAGGCGCCACCTACGGTGTGCCCTTCGTCTTTTCCACTCCCGTGTTCTATTACAACGCAACACTGTTCGAGCAGTCCGGGCTCGACCCGGCGGCACCGCCGAAGACGTGGGACGAGGTCGCGGCCGCAGCGGCCGCGATCACCACCAAGACCGGCAAGGGCGGCGTCTACCTCGACTGCCTGACCAAGACCTCGAAGGACTGGTGCTTCCAGAGCCTCGTCCGGTCCAACGGCGGGCGGGTCATCGCCGAGGACCGGTCGTCACTCACGTTCGCTGACGACCCCGCGGTGCAGGTAACGGAGATGGCCCAGAACCTGGTGCAATCGGGATCGACCCCCAAGCTGAGCCAGCAGCAGGGCTACGAGGCCTTCGCTCGCGGAGATATCGGCATGATCCTCGAGACCAGCGCGATCCAGGGCACCTTCGTCAAAGGTGCCAAGGACAAGTGGGACCTGCGCGCCACCACGATGCCCATCTTCGACGGCACGGCCCCTGTGCCCACCAACTCCGGGGCCTCCCTCTTCACATTCGCATCCGATCCCGCCAAGCAGCGCGCCTCGTGGGAACTGATCAAGTTCCTCACCAGCGAGGAGGCCTACACGAAGATCGCGCAGGGAATCGGGTACCTCCCGCTGCGCACCGGACTCGTCGACGATCCTGCCGGATTGCAGGAGTGGTCGCAGAAGAATCCGCTGCTCGCACCGAACATCGCCCAGCTCGGCTCGATGGAGCCGTGGATCTCGATGCCCGGCAACAATTACCTGCAGATCCGGGACGGCATGATGGATGCCGTCGAAGCGGTCGTCTACCAGGACGCCGACCCGAAATCCACCCTCGACGCCGCCCAGAAGCAGGCCACCGCGCTTCTGCCCACCCAGTGACCCCCGCCGACGTCACGGTGATTCACCTGACGGACACCCACATCCGCGCCGAGGGTGACCTCGTCCACGGCACGATCGACACCCTCGACAACCTCGCCCGCGCACTCGACCGCATCGTCGGATCCCGGCAGCGCGTGGACGCGGTGGTGTTGTCGGGCGATCTCACCGACAACGGGGCACCGGAGGCTTACCGGCGGTTGCGCGAGGTTGTCGAGCCGGCGGCCGCCGAACTCGGGGCGCAAATTGTCTACGCCATGGGCAATCACGACGACCGCACCGCCTTCCACACCGAACTACTCGGACTCGACTCCGGCAGTGGTGATCTCGAGGCCCCACACGACGCGGTCCACGACATCCACGGTCTCCGGGTGATCGTGCTCGACAGCACCACACCCGGGAGACACGAGGGTTGGCTGACGGACGAGCAGCTGGCATGGCTCGACGAGGAACTGTCCCAGCCCAGCGGGCGGGGAACGCTCCTCGTCCTGCATCACCCGCCGATTCCGTCGCCGGTCGCCACGGTGAACTACCTCCGCCTCCAGGACCCCGACCGGCTCGCGGCTGTTCTGGCCGGCTCCGATGTGCGGATGATCCTCTGTGGGCACTCCCATCTGACGAGCTCAGGGGCGGTCGCGAGGATCCCGGTGTGGGTCGGCCCGGCCCTGTCCTACCGGGTGGACCCGATCGCGGGGGTGGGCAGCCACCGCGGCGTCGCCGGCCACGGCTTCAGCCGGATCGATGTCCTCGAATCCACGGTGGTCGCCACCGCGGTCGAGACGACCCCCGCCGAAACGGTCTACGACATCCCCGAACAGGACATGCTCGCCCGGTTGCATGCCCTCCAGCTCCGGGCGGGGTGAGGAGGCGATCGTGTTCGTTGCCGTACCGGATCTTGCTGACGCGACAACACCCGTCCGGGAACCGGTGGCGGTGCCTGCCATCCGTACCCACCCTCTGCGGAGGGTGGTGCGGGTGGCCGAGCCGTACCTGTACCTGACACCGGCTGTCGCATTGTTGGTCGTGTGGACCTACCGCCCGCTCGTTCAGGCGGCCCAACTCTCCACCTACTCCTGGAACCTGCTTCCGACCACCCCCATGGTTCCCGTCGGCCCGGACAACTACCGCCGGCTGCTCGAGCTGCCGGCGGTCGGTGACTCCGTCTGGCGGACAGTCATCCTCATCGTCGGTCTGTTGCCGTTCACGCTCGTGCTACCGGTGGTCGTCGGATTCGCCACCCGCGGCGTCCACGGCCGAGCCCGGGCGATCTACCAGAGCCTGATCTTCGCACCCTTTCTCGTCGCCCCTGTCGCGAGCGCGGCGGTGTGGCAATGGCTCCTCGACCCAGGTGCCGGAATCGTGAACCGGGTGCTGGGCTCAAACACCAATTGGATTCACGAACCGGCGACGGCGCAATGGGTGATCGTCGCCATCACCGGGTGGCATTTCATGGGTTTCGCCGTGCTGGTGGTGTCGGCCGGGATGGCCGGCATCAGCGGGGACTACGCCGAGGCCGCGCAAGTCGACGGGGCGACACGGCGGCAGATCGACTGGTGGATCACCCTGCCACTGTTGTCCCCCACCCTGGTGTTCCTCGGACTCATGACCGTGCTGCTGAGCGCGCAGTGGACCTTCCCGCTCATCGACACCCTGACCCAGGGCGGACCGTCGCAGGCGACGACCAACATCTACTACTTGTTGTGGGACTACGGGTTCCACAGCTTCGACGCGGGCCTGAGTGCCGCCGCGGGCATCATGCTGTTCGTCGGATTCGGTCTCGTTGCGGGTGTTCTCGTGTGGATCTCGGAAAGGATCTCGTTCCATGACGACTAGCCAATCACTCGCACCCGAGCCGTTGTGGCGGCGAGCACGGGGACATGCGGTCCTCGTCGCCATTGCCCTCGGGTGCATCTTTCCCATCTATTGGCTGCTTGCGACGTCACTGCGACGGCCCGACGACGTCGGCTCCCTCTCCCCCGTTCCGTGGCCGCTGTCATTGGGCAACTATGTGGACGCGACCGAGAAAGTCGACGTGATCCGCCTGCTCGCCAACACGTTCGCCGTCTCAGGCGTCTCAGCGGCTGGTCAGCTCCTCGTGGCTCTGCTTGCCTCGTACGCGTTCGCGATGTATTCGTTCCGCTTCCAACGGCTGATCTACCTTGCGTTCGTCGGAACCTGGTTGGTGCCGTTCCAGGTCACGATGCTCCCCAACTATGTACTGCTGTACCAAATGGGACTGATCAACAACCTCGTCGGTGTGATCGTGCCGACACTGTGCTCCGCGCTGGGTGTCCTGATGCTCCGCCAGCACATGGCCAGCTTCCCGAAGGAACTGGTCGCAGCGGCCACACTGGACGGCCGTTCCTCGTGGTCGATCCTCTGGACCGTCGTGGTACCGAATCTGCGTCCCGCATTGGCGGCGCTGTCGATCCTGCTGTTCATCAATGCCTGGAACGAGTACTTCTGGCCCGCGGTGGTCCTGCAGCGCAGCAACGCCGTCGTTCAATTGGGGCTGAGGAGTTTCATGGGAACCGAGGGCAACGACTGGGGGCCGATGATGGCCGTCGCGGGTCTGGCATGCCTCCCGGTGTTCGCGCTCTACGTCGTCCTGCAGCGGCACATCGTCAACGCGTTCGTCCGATCCGGACTGAAATAGGTCTCGGAACATGGGGCGGAACAGTGACCGGGCCGCCCTCGCCGCGTTCCAGTTCGTCGGAATCGTCGACGCAGTCGAGGAAGGAGAACACCGCAGGATTCACCTCGCCGCCCCGCCATACCGCGTACAGGTCGATCGTCGGAATCGGATCGACCAATCTCACCGCCACAGTATTCACGCCCATCGCATCGAGTCCGCCCGAATTGGCGCGCGGCAGCGACGCGAACCCGACCAACGGCTTGACCGACACCATGTGAGCCGTCGCGCCCGGGTCGTCGGCGGTCTGAGCGACGTCGAGCGAGATTCGAGAATCGGACGCCGCGCCGAAGATGGAGTCGTACATAGCGGGGCACTGATCGCGCGAGAACATCACGCACCCCTGGGTCGCCAACTCGGCGAACGGAACCGCAGCCCGCCCCGCCCATCTGTGGCCCTTGCCTACGACGGCGACGAGTGGAATCTTCCTCAAGACCAGCCGGTACCGGAAGTCGGCCGTCCGCGGATGCCCGTACACCAGCGCTATGTCGAGCGTGCCGCCCGCGAGATCGACGAGCTGCGGTCCGGTTCGCTTCTCCCACAACGACACCACGACATCCGGGTGCTCTGCGCTCATCCGCGCCAGCGCCGCCGGCAGGACGTGCCTGCTGGCCGGCATGTTGTATCCGATGTCGAGGGTGCCGGAGCGGCCGTCCGCGGTGGCTTTCGCTATCCGCGTCGCCCTCTCCATGTGGGAGACGATCAGCCTGGCCTGTGTCACGAATTCCCGTCCCGCGGAGGTCAACCTGACCTCGTGCGAGTTCCGCGCGACGAGTCTCACACCGAGAGACTTCTCGAGCTTCTGTAGTTGTGAGCTGAGGGACGGCTGGGAGAGGTGCAGCCGCGAAGCGGCCCGGCCGAAATGTAATTCCTCGGCAATCGTGATGAACGCGACGAGATGTCTGAACTCCATAGTCACTCCCCGGCGACAGCGCCGCCTCGTGTCCGGTGGCTCGCTCTACAAGGCTAGCGTCGAGTCGAAACCGGGGGTGAACTACGCGAGTACGGCCTTCGCCGCGGACGTGACTTCTTATTTCTTGTCTTCGGCCTTGCCGACGCCTCCTTGATGCGCGGGTCCCACTCCGGAGTCGCTGCCCTCGGTCTCGGCGGCGTGTGCGGCGGGCTTCTCCTCCGCGGGCGAGGCCACCGCACCGCGGGGTGTCTCCCCGGGTTTCGGCGACTGCATTCCGCCGGAGTCCACATGGTCGTCGTGCTCCGGGCGTCCTTCCTTCGTGCTGGTCGTCCGGCCGTCGTAGGGCGGTGTGGCCGGCTCCGCGTCGCCGGGAGGCAGCGAGCCGCCGGCGGGCGCAGGGTTCGTGCCCGATTCCGCGGAAGAGGTGACCTCTTCCTGATCCAGAGACCCCGGCTTGCGGCCCGTCTGGCCTGCTCCGGCCTGGTCCGGTCCCGCGTCGCGTGAGCCCTTGGGGCCGCGCTCGGACTGTGGTTCCTCGTTCAACTGCGTGCCTGGTTCGGTGCCCATGATCACTCCTTTCCGACGTAGCACAACGCCGGATTCCTACTTCGTGTGTGATTGATATCTGTTGTAGCTATGCCCTGGGACGCGAATGCGAAACCGCGTCTCCCGATCGGGGCACGGTGTGGCGCTGCGCCCCTCCTGATTCGGTTTGCGAACGGTTGGGCACTCCGAGAAGAGCGGACCGTACAGCAACGATGCGGCGCCGATCCCACGGATTTTTCAGCGAGGAGCTACGCCCGTGCCCAAGAACAACCCGCCCATTCCCGGTACTCCCGGTTCCGGTACCCCGTCGCTCGCCGAGCCCACGGAACCCACCGAGCCGTTGCCTCCCAAGCCCGATCAGCGGGCTCCCGCGCTGGGAACCGCGACCGGGCAACCCGTCGAAGGTCCGGATACGGCCCGCGGCCAGCAGGGTGAGCACCTCACCACGGCGCAGGGCGCGCGGCTGTACGACACCGATCACTCGCTCAAGGCGGGAACCCGGGGACCGACCCTGCTCCAGGACCACCATCTCCGTGAGAAGATCACGCACTTCGATCACGAGCGGATCCCGGAGCGGGTGGTGCACGCACGCGGTGCGGCCGCCCACGGCGTCTTCCGCGGATACGGTTCCGCCGAACCGATCAGCAAGGCGGCGTTCCTCGGCAAGGACGTCGAGACGCCGGTCTTCGTGCGGTTCTCCACCGTCCTCGGCTCCCGGGGGTCGGCCGACGCTGTACGCGACACCCGAGGCTTCGCGACCAAGTTCTACACCGGCGAAGGCACTTTCGACCTGGTGGGAAACAACATTCCGGTGTTCTTCATCCAGGACGGCATCAAGTTTCCGGACGTCGTTCACGCGGCCAAGCCGCACCCGGATCGCGAGATTCCGCAGGCGCAGAGCGCGCACGACACGTTCTGGGATTTCGTGTCCCTGCACACCGAGGCCACCGCGCACACGTTGTGGAATATGTCCGACCGCGGCATTCCCCGCTCGTACCGGATGATGGAAGGCTTCGGCGTCAACACCTTTCGGATGGTGAACGCGGCGGGTGAGAGTTCGCTCGTCAAGTTCCACTGGAAGCCGAAACTCGGTGTGCACTCACTGGTGTGGGAAGAAGCGCAGATCGTCAACGGCATGGACCCCGACTACCACCGCCGCGATCTCGCCGACGCGATCGAGTCCGGTGCGTACCCGGAATGGGAGCTGGGCATCCAGGCGTTCCCGGACACCCCGGACCAGACGTTCGAGGGCATCGACCTGCTCGACCCGACCAAGATGGTGCCCGAGGAACTGGCCCCCGTGCAGCCGATCGGGTTGATGACGCTCGACGCGAATCCGACGAACTTCTTCGCCGAGACCGAGCAGGTGGCGTTCCATCCCGGGCATCTCGTTCCCGGGATCGACGTCACCGACGACCCGCTTCTGCAGGCGCGGTTGTTCTCCTACCTCGACACTCAGATCAGCAGGCTGGGTGGGCCCAACTTCGGTCAGATACCGATCAATCGGCCCCAGGCCGAGGTCAACGACATGCTGCGCGACGGCATGCACCAGACGGGAGTCCACCCGGGTGTCGCGCCGTATCGACCGAACTCCCTCGACGGCGGTTGCCCGTTCCTGGCCGGCGCGGACGCTGCCTTCGTGGAGGTTCCGGTGCCGATGCCGGAGTCGACGAAACTACGCGCCGCCCCCGCGAGCTTCGACGACCACTTCTCGCAGGCCCGACTGTTCTATGCGAGCCTGAGCCCGGTCGAGCAGGCGCACGTCGCGGAGGCCTACACGTTCGAGCTGGGCAAGTGCTACGAGCAGGTGATCAAGGAGCGTGCACTCGAGGTCGTCGCGAACATCGACCCCGGTCTGTGCGAGCAGGTGGCGACGGGTCTCGGCCTTCCGGCGCCAGCGCCGAGCGTCGCCTTCGACGTGGCACCGACGCCCAGTCCCGCGCTGTCGCAGGTCGGTGCCGAGTGGCCGCTGGACGGGAGGATCATCGGCATCGTCGCCGATGACGAGTCGGATCTGTCCGAGGTGGCCGACGCGGTCGAGATGATCGGCAAGAACAGCATGGTGCCGCTCGTCATCGGACCGCACGGTGGCGAACTGGGGTCGGGCAAGGGCGCCGTCCCGGTGTCCCGGACGTTCCTCACGATGCGGTCGGTGGAGTTCGACGCGATTCTCGTCGCGGCGCCGGCGTCGGACCCGCGGGTGCACGTGTTGCTGACGGAGGCATTCCGGCACTGCAAGGCGATCGGGGGTTGGGCCGCCGGTCGCGGCCTCCTCGAAGCCGCCGGAATCCCGGCCGAGGCTCCGGGCATCGTGATCGCCGACGACGCGTCCGCACTGTTCGACGGGATCACTGCGCTGATGAAGTCCCACCGGGTCTGGGAGCGTCAGGTGTGACGTGACCCGGTTGTGAAGTGAATGGTGTGGACGAGAACCGCGAGAACTTGCTGTCCGCGCAGTGCGCCGTCCTCGGTCGAACTACCCGGCGTCCGGCGCGTCCTCGACCTTGCGGCGCACACCGAACACCCGACCTCCGGAGCAAAGGATGAAAGACAACACGCCACTGCGGGTGGCGGTACCGTCGCCCGCCCGAATACCAGGAGGACATAGTCATGAACGAGCAGAACACGTCCGGACAAGCGCGCAAGGGTCTCCTCGACTCGGTCAAGGGCAAGGTGAAGGAAGTGGCCGGGGCCGTGACCGGCAACGACTCGCTGGCCACCGAAGGACAGCTGCAACAGGCGCAGGCGCAGCAACGTAGAGAGGCGAACAGTGCGGAGGCCGTGGCCAGGGCGGAAACCTCGCAGGCCGCAGAGGAACTCGGCCAGGTGCGTCGTGAGAGTGCCGAGGAACGCGCTGCGATCGGGGCCGAGACGGCGGCCGCCGAAGAAGCTGCCCGGAACCGGCAGCAAGCAGAGCACCGGGCCGCGGAGCAGCAACAGCACCGCCAGGTCGCGCAGGAGCAGTCCCGCGCGGCGGCCGACGCCCGCGACGAAGCGGCCCGGGCGGAGACCGTCGAACGGGCGAAGACGGTCGCCGCCGCCGAAGAAGCCGTCGACGCCACCGACGAACACCGGCGGGCTGTCCGTGAAGCGAACGCCGCCCGCGACGAGGCAGAACGAGTTCGGCGCGCCGCCGAGGGCCTCAGCAACGACGCCGGCCTGTCCTGATCCACTCCCTACGAATAATCGGAGATTCCATGAACGTCCTTACCGTCCCCATCACGCTCTTGCGGTTGCAGTACACGATCCTGCGGATTCCTCTGCAACTCGTCGAAGACCAGTTGATGTCCCGGCTGGCAACCGAATCGCCGGCCCGGCTGATGTACGAGCGCACTCTGGGCGTGCTCGACGGCGCCGTCGGCAGTGCACTCGGAGACCGTGACACCGAGCGGCGCGGCGACGCACTGACCGAGCGCAGCGACGCACTGGCCCGGGCGGCAAAACTCGAAGAAGAGGCTGCACGCACCGAGGCCGAGGCCGACACTGCACTGGAAACCAAGCGTAAGCAGGTTCAGAAGGAGCAGGCGGCAGCGCGCGAGGCGAAGCAGCGGGACGTCGAACAGGCACGCCGACGCGAGGTCGAGCGCAAACAGGCGGCTGAACGGGACGCCCAGCACCGCAAGCAGGTCGCGAAGAAGAACGCCGATCAACTTGCCGCCCAACGCACCCAGGCGGCAGAGGCCGAGCACCGCGCCGAGCAGACCGAACTCCGGGAAGCCGAGAAGGTGGCGGCAGGGCCGGCCAAGGCCCAGCTGAAGGACGCCGCGAACAAGCAGGACGAGGCAGCGGACAAACGTGCTCGTGCCGACCGCGCCGAGAAGCTGGCCGAGGCGGAAAAGGACAAGCGCCGCAACGAGACGGCAGTCAACGGGCAACGGTGATCTGACACTCAGGCTCGCCCGCCGCGAGTCCCGTCCCTTCTGAGTCGAGCGTTGTCGCTCTCGAGCCGGCTATTGGCCTCGACGAGGCGATCGTTGTCGCTCGCGAGCTCGGTGTTGAGGTGCTCGAGATCGAGGACGCGAGCGATGCCCGTCAGGTTGACCCCGTCCGCGATCAGCTCGGCGATGCGCCGCAAGCGAAGCAGGTCGTCGTCGCTGTAGCGGCGTGTTCCGCCGCTGGTGCGGGCAGGGTTTATCAGGCCGTGCTGCTCGTAGAAACGCAGCGCCTGGGTGCCGAACCCGGAGAGCTCGGACGCCACGGTGATGCCGTAGACCCCCTGTTTGGCTCGCGACTTGTCGTCGTTCGACATCGCGTCCTCCTCGAGAATCGAGTCCGCCGAACCCTCTTGCGAGGAGCTAGAGCGTTTGCTATAACGAATCTACAGCATTTGCTGAAGGTTACCTATCACGATTCGGGTTTCTGGAGGTGGAGACAATGTTGATGCGCACTGATCCATTCCGCGATCTCGACCGCCTGACTCAGCAGATCCTCGGCACCACGGCGCGACCGGCGGCCATGCCGATGGACGCGTGGCGCGAAGGCGAACAGTTGGTGGTCGAGTTCGACCTGCCAGGGGTGGACGCCGATTCCGTCTCGCTCGATGTCGAGCGCAACGTTGTGACCGTTCATGCTGAACGCCCCGCGCGCGCCGACAACCAGGAAATGCTGGCCTCGGAGCGACCGAGGGGCGTATTCAGCCGGCAGCTGTTCCTCGGCGACAACCTCGACACCGACCGGATCACCGCCAACTACCAATCGGGGGTGCTCCGGCTGACGGTCCCGGTGGCCGAACGCGCCAAGGCCCGGAAGATCGAGATCACCCACAGCGACGACAGAAAGGCCGTCAGCGCCTGACCCGCGCCGATCCGACACACAGCGGGAGGGATGACCACGATGGTGTACGCACAGATCAGCCCTTCGACCGTGGAAGCGGAACTGCCACAGGTCGAGTACGTGTGGGATGACCTCGAATGCCAGCTGTTGGCAGCCGAGGTGGACCTGATCTTCGCCGACGCGCCCGCACCGGTCCTCACGGACGTGGCACCGACTTCGACAACGGACGTCCCCGGCGAGAAGACGAGGCCGCCGCTGCACGCGGTGGCACCCACCATGCGGCGCAGGGGTCCGAACCCGGCAGTAGATGCCACCCAACGCTCTCCGCCGCACGGGAACACTTGACGTTGTCCATCCGTAGTCCCCGGCCTGCCGTTCTCGCGCTGGACGGGCCGGGGGCTACTTCGCGCTCGCACGCTGGGCATTCCCTCCGTGAGCTCCTTGCGTTGAGACGTACCGCGTCGCACGATATCTTTATCGGGAACCATAGATTAATTGGTGCAAACCACGCAGAAAGGGGTTTGGCGTGTCCGCGCACGGCGGCTGGGGCGGAGATGTCGAGGCGATCGGAAAGACACTCGACGCATTGCGTCGACTTCTCGAAGAAGAAGTGTCCGGACACACTCAGCTGCAACGACTGTGCGAGTGGGCCGTCGATGCCGTCAGCGGCGCGGAGATGGCTGGGGCGGTTCTTTCCTATGGCGCTGGGGGCAGTGGGTCGGTGGCGTGCACGGATCCTCGCATCGCCTCGATCGAGGGTGCCCAGATACGGACAGGCATGGGCCCGGGTCCTGTCGCTGCGGACACGTGCGCGGTACTGAGAGGTGAATTCGGTGAGGGGGTGATTCGGCGCTGGCCCGCGTTGGCGTCCGCGGTTGAAGCTGCTGGTTTCGAGTCGGGCAGTTTTCTGTGTGCTCCGCTGTCCGTGGGAGACGTCCTGGGATCGCTGAATCTGTACAGCCGCGTCGGCCGAGCCTTCTCGGAATTCGATGCTGCCCTGCTCCGGGTGTACGCCAGCCTGATTGCGTCGACGATTCGGCTCGCACGAGATGGTCGGGAGGCGCGTGAGGAAGCGGCGGGTCTGATCAAAGCCATGGAGTCGCGCAGCATCATCGAGCAGGCGAAGGGCATCGTCATGGCAACCGGGGGTGTGTCCGCGGACGAGGCCTTCGATTTCCTCGTCGTCAGCTCGCAGCAGAGAAACATCAAACTCGCTCGGCTGGCGAAGGAACTCGTCGATCTGACGTCCGGTGCCGACGGGGTGAAAGCAATTGCAAGGACACGGGATTACTCTCGCTCGCGGCAGGGTACTTCGATACTCACGTCCTCGTCGTGTCCGGACGCGACGACGGCCAGGCTCCCCGGTTAAGCCCATAGCCGGCGGAGCCGCCCACAAGGGATGTGGGGAGCGTGCGGACGGCGCGTCGGTGAGGGACCCCTCAACCGCGGAGCCTTGTCCCTCAACTCCAGCATCCGCGCACTCATCTCCTGAAGTTGTTTACGCCCCAGTTCTTCTCGTACCTTGGGGTACCACTCCTGCTCTTCTTCTTCGATATGATGCTCGACGCTTTCGATCAGGACGGTGGTCTTCGCGTCGAACCGCTCGTCGTCGGGTTCCATCGCTGCCAGCTCGACGACCAGCACGTCCGCGACGTGGTGCTCTTCGTAGGATTCGAGGATGTCGTCCTCGAGGTCGGGGGGGGGCGAGATCGCGCACTTCCGGATACATGCTCTCGTTCTCGATGTAGGTGTGCACCGTGAGGGCCTCGATGATCTCGTCGACGATGCGACCTTTTTCCACGCGGGCGTTCGGCCGTGACTGTTTCGCGATGGGGTGCTGGGGTACCACTCGGGAACAGGCATTCGAGTTCCTACCCTCCGAGAAAGGCACTCCATGACTCGACCGGTGCGTCATCGACGACGCACACACCATTCCGGCTCGACGCCCTGATCGTCGGTGCGGTGTTCCTCGGCGTCGCCATGGTCGCGCTCGGGTTCCGGCTCTCTCGTAACACCGCGGCGACCGCGTCCCGAGCCGGGACGCTGTAATTATCGGACCGTTCCCCAACTGGGGCGCCTTCCTGCAGCCATCCTTTCGACCGACCCGAGGAGTGGTAGTGAGCGATTCCGGCGCGGGGGACCTCAGCCGCACCATGGCCGAGCTGGCCCGCAGTGTCTCCGGCCCACGCACCCTCGACGAACGCCTGCGCGCTGTCACCGCCGCAGTTGTCGAGCTGATGCCGCACGAAACGTGCGCGGGCATTCTGCTCATCTCCGGTGGCAATAAATTCGAGACCGTCGCGCCGACATCCGAGCTGCTCCGAACGCTCGACCACGCTCAGCAACAACTCGGGCAGGGACCGTGTGTGGCGGCGGCGCTCAACAATCTCGTGGTGCGAAGCGAAGACCTTCGCTCGGAATCGCGGTGGCCGCAGTTCGCTGCCGCCGCCGTCGATGTGGGGATTCTCAGTTCGATGTCCTTTCAGCTGTATACGTCCGAAGGGAAGATGGGAGCACTCAACCTGTTTGCATTCTCGCCGAACGCGTTCGGTCCCAACGAGGAAGCAGCAGGCGAGGTTCTCGCCGCCCACGCCGCGCTAGCACTCACCGCTGTACGGACCGAAGAGCAGCTGCGATCAGCGGTTGCCTCACGCGACGTCATCGGGCAGGCGAAGGGAATGCTGATGGAGCGATTCGACATCGACGCGATCCGTGCGTTCGAGCTGCTCACCAGACTCTCTCAGGAAACCAACACCCGGTTGAGTGTTATCGCACAGCGGATTACCGAACGCAGATGAGAACCGGCCACGAACCACGAATCGGTGAAATCGCCCGTGCTCGAGTGGCGACCCGGCGGTGTCAAGCTCCCGCCCGTGCACGAAGCGCGGTCAACAGCCCACGGCGCGTGCCCGTGAGCGGATCGATCTGCGGGGGCGAGTCGGTGAACTTGCGTTCCGATGCAGTCTCGGGTGCGTCGTCGGCGGTTGCCCTGAGGAACTTGTTCGGCAGCGCCAGCTTGGCGATGGTCCGCCACGACTTGAAGTACTGCATCGGCAGCGAACCCGTCGTGTAGGGCAGGTCGTACTTCTGGGCCAGCGCCTGCACCCGCACGGAGATCTCACGCAGGCGGTTGCTCGGCAGGTCCGGGAACAGATGATGTTCGATCTGGTAGCAGAGGTTGCCGCTCATGAACTCCATGACCGGGCCCGCCTCGAAGTTCGCGCTACCCAGCATCTGCCGCAAGTACCACTGACCCCGCGTCTCGTTTTCGAGGTCCTTCGTTGTGAACTTCTCGGCGCCGTCAGGAAAATGACCGCAGAAGATCACGGCGTTCGTCCACACGTTGCGGATCATGTTCGCCGTCAGGTTCGCGGTGAAGGTCGTCAGGAACGCCGGACCGGTGAGCGCCGGGTAGACGACGTAGTCCTTGCGCACCTGGCGGCCGACCTTCCCGAGCACCTCGTGGCACCTGCGCTCGAACTCCTCACGATCGACACCGCCCGTAACCACCTTGCCGAGTTCGAGGTGCTGGAGGGCAACGCCGTATTCGAAGAACAACTGCAGCAACAGGTTGTAGACCGGGTTGCCGACGCTCAACGGCGTCCACTGCTGATCGCGAGTGACCCGCAGCATGCCGTAGCCCACGTCGTCATCCATGCCCAGCACATTCGTGTACTTGTGGTGAACGTAGTTGTGGGTCTGCTTCCAATGCTCCGAGAGCCCGGCGATGTCCCACTCCCAGAACGACGAGTGGATCTCCGGATCGTTCATCCAATCCCACTGACCGTGCAGCACGTTGTGCCCCAGTTCCATGTTCTCGATGATCTTGGCGGTGCCGAGCATCGCGGTACCCCCAAGCCACGCCGGTGGGAACAGGCTCGCGAACAACAGGGCACGCCCGCCGATTTCGAGTGACCGCTGCAGCCGGATCGCGTTTCTGATGTACCGGGAATCACTCTCCCCGCGCGAGGCTTCGATGTCTCGTCGGATCGTGTCGAACTCGATACCGAGAGCTTCGACATCTGCCTCGGTCAGGTGGGTGTACATCTTGACATCCGAAATCGCCATGTCCTTACGCTACGGCAAGTTACGGAACCGTAGGTTACGCGCAGATGAGATGTGAGTTAGTTCGGAAGTCGTCGCCGGCGCGGTTTGGGTTCGGCAGCTGAGGGCAAGCTGTGCAGGAGGAGCGTTCGGACGACGATTCGGCTGACCGCTCGGGCCACACAACAGTCAGGAGACGTCATGCAGAAAGTGTTGATCTTCGCAGCGGGCGCGGCCGCGGGTTTCGTCCTGGGCACTCGGTCCGGCCGGCAAACCTACGAGAAGATGAGGCATCAGTCCCTCGAGCTCTGGCACAACCCCACCGTGCAGGAGAAGGTGAGCGAGGCGACGGAGACCGTGAAGGACAAGGCGCCGCAGGTGCAGCACAAGGTCGGCGAACTGGCGAAGAAGGCTACCCACCGTGGCACGGACACGAGCGCGACGGGCGCCCCGACCAACGGAGTGTCACTGGAGGACGCGGCGGGCCGCACTCCCACGGCCCCGCCGACCGTTACTTCACCGACGGAGGGCAAGCACACCCAAAGCCCGAACTGACCGGGTAGGCGGTGTTGCGGGCCGCTGAATTCTGCGCATTCCGACGTGAGTGCGCGGCATACTGTGGCAGTGGTTTCAGGGCGAGGATGGTCGAGCGCGCAGTGCCGTGGGTGTCGCTGTGGACACTGATGAGCTCCGTGGCTCGAATGCACCCCCACAGGGCGGAAGTTTCCGGTTCTACCTCGACGGCCAGCGCTGGGAATGGTCCGACCCCGTCGCCCGGATGCACGGCTACCACCCAGGCGAGATAGCCCCCACCACGGAACTGCTGCTCTCCCACAAGCATCCTGACGACCAACCTCAGGTCGCGGCCCTCTTCGACAAGATGATCCACGGCGGCGAGCCGTTCAGTAGCAAGCACCGCATCATCGACACCGAACGGCGCATCCACCACGTCATCGTGGTCGGCGATCGCATGCTCGACAAGAACAACCAAGTCGTCGGCACATCGGGGTACTACATCGACGTCACCGAAGCCTTGGAAACCGACCTCCGTGAGTTCAACGCGGCGCTCACCGAGGCCGTCGCCGAACTCGAACAATCGCGGGCGGTGATCGAGCAGGCCAAGGGTGCACTCATGCTCGTCTACGGCATCTCCTCAGAACGCGCCTTCGGCATCCTCACCTGGCGTTCACAGGAGACCAACACAAAACTTCATGCCCTCGCCGAGCGTTTCGTCGAGGCTCTCGCCGCCGAGGCGACCCTCCCCGAGTCGTTTCGCGCCCGGTTCGACCACTTGCTCCTGACCGCACACGAGCACCCCGACACCCAGCCGGGAGTACAGAACTGATCGTGGCCGCACCCCCGCACGGCACCTGGGCCGAGCCAGGCGTCCCCCTATGCGGTGGTGACGTCGGGTGGGTCGGGAAGGTCGACGCCGAGAACGAAGTCGAGCCAGATGAGCGCGTCGGCCAGGGTTTCCGCGCGCATGGTGAGGTCGAATTGTCGCTCGGCCGCGGTGAGAGACCGCTCCACTTCCGCGTGATCCTCGGCGAGGACGGCCGACACTGTCCGCAGCACCCACCGCGCCGATGCCGGTAGGGCGTCGACGTCGACGTAGCCGCCGTCCGTGAAGCGGAGGTCGAGGATGAACCTCTCCCCTGGGCCCGCGGCGCCCAGACGCGCGATGACCACGCCGACGATGGCATCGACGACCCAGGCGAGCACGTCGCCGTATTTCGGCCGCTCTCCGTCTGGGTGCGGTTCGGCGCACACTCGGGATATCTCGAACGAGAACCGGGCGGCGTCGCGGTCACCGACCAGTTGCATCAGCCGACCGCCGAGAGCTGCGGCCGTCGGGCTGGTGGGGCGGCCTGCGTTCGATCCCATACTGGAGAGTGCCCGGCCCCGGGAGCAGCCACACAGGCTGCCGTCACGCTCGTGCGCACATCACGGGCTGTTCCGGCAGCGTCGCAGTTGGCCGGACAGGTACCGCTTGGCGCGGCGATGTCCACCCACGTGGTCGAGTTCGGCGTCCAACGCGTTCAGGAGGGTCGCGAGCAGGCTCGACTGCGGGGCCCAACCGTGTCGGCTCCGGCACTGCGCGAGCCAGTCGACCGGACCGGTATGGCCGCGGTCCGCGTTGCAGCGCCGACACGCGGCGGCCTCGTTGGCTGTGATGCTGGGGCCACCCTTGAGTCGTGGCACGAGGTGCTCGGTGGTCGGCGGAATCAACGGTCCGAAACGACGACCGCACCACAGGCATCGTCCGCCCTGCCGGTCGACGGCGAGGGCGAGTCTGGCGGTGCGGTCCACCCGTCGATCGTGACCGATCCGTTCGCCGATGGCCAGTACTCCGCCGGCACACAGGCCGAGACCAGTTTCGCTACCTCTGCTCCTCCGGCCTTGGGTGTCGTGAACGGAAGCACGAGGCGGGACCGGTGCGCGGCGTCCCGGTAGATCTTGTGGGTGACCGGGCGGCCGACCGGCAGATGGAAGGCTTCGGGTGGCAGTAGTGCGTTATGCGCGTCGGCCGGCGGTTCGTTGTTCGAGAGCTCCACCGTCAGAGAGTGTCCCGGTCGGAACGTCGAGGCAAACGGGTAGAGGCGCAGCACGTACTCCTCGATCGTCCCGGGCTCGACCGGCACAGCGCGGCTATGCGGGTGGTGCGGGTTGCCCTCGGTGGTGCGCTCATCGAGTTCGTGGTGCGACGCCTCGAGGTAACCGGACATGATCAGCTGTCGCTTGCCGTCGGGAGCGGAATCCCACAGATGCAGAACGAAGTTCGGGTCGGAAAGGGATACTCCGCGACCGCGATCGACGACATCGCCGCCGCCGCCAAGCCTGATCTCGTCACCGTATATCGTCTGGCCAGTCAGCCCATACCGCGTGGTGGCCCTCGCGAACGACCTCAGTGGTCAGAAAGCCTTGCTGCGTAGAGCGACTGGCAGCCTCGTAGGCACAATGCGAAAGGGAGTGGAGCAAGGACGGGAGCGGATGATCTTCGCGACCGAGGAACAATGCAATCGGCTGCCGAAAGGCAAACCGTTCCGGCGTAGGGCTCGGACAAGGCTCCGCTGCTCGCAACGCACTCCACGTGGAGAAATCATTCCATCTCCAGGCTGTTGCGTGGAATGGAGCCAAGTCTTTGGCTCCGCACCGGATGTCTCACTTTGCAACCGCGGCCTGCATGCCCCCGCACCGAAGATGTGGTCGCATGTGTGACGGAGATTTCGACCCCCTCCGGAAAGCGCGAGTACGTCGATCAGCATTCAAATTCGCGAACTAGGTAGGAATGTAGGCCGAGCGATCCGGTCCCAGTCTGATCGAGGAATCCGTCCGGTCGGTGCCGCCGGCGGCACGCGATGACTCGGTGCCGCCGACCGCAACGGTCGGGTCGCCTACCTGGGGCCCATCCGGATGGCGCCGTCGAGGCGGATGGTCTCGCCGTTGAGCATCGCGTTGTCGATGATGTGCGCGGCGAGGGCGGCGTATTCGGCGGCCTTGCCGAGCCGGGAGGGGTGCGGCACCTGCTCTCCGAGGGACTTCTGCGCCTCCTCGGGAAGCCCGGCCATCATGGGCGTTTCGAAGATTCCGGGTGCGATGGTGACGACGCGGATGAGGTGGCGGGCCAGTTCGCGGGCGATCGGCAGTGTCATCGCGGCGACGCCGCCCTTGGAAGCAGCGTAGGCGGGCTGACCGATCTGGCCGTCGAACGCGGCGACGGAGGCGGTGTCGATGATGACGCCGCGTTCCCCGTCGACGGGTTCGGTCTGGGCGATCTTCTCCGCGGCGAGGCGCAGGACGTTGAAGGTGCCGACGAGGTTGATGCGGACGACGCGTTCGAAGTCCGCGAGGGGAAGGGCGCCTGCCTTGCCGAGAACCTTGCCGGGCGTCGCAATTCCGGCGCAGTTGACCACCACGCGAAGGTCGCCGAGCGACGCGGCGAAGTCGATCGCGGACGTGACGTCACCGGCGGAGGTGACGTCGGCGGCCGTGAAGTAGGCACCCTTCCCGATCTCCTTGGCGGCGACTTCCCCGTCGGACGACGGGAGGTCCAGCAGCACGACCTGCGCGCCGCGCTCGTGCAGGGCCCGGGCGGTGGCGTTACCGAGTCCGGATGCTCCGCCGGTGACGACAGCGACGGCTCCATCGATCTTCACAAAGTTCTCCTCGAATAGGGTTGCGGCAGTGTGGGGAAACGGGGTTGTCAGGGGACACGCAGGATCAGGGCGTCGCCCTGTCCGCCGCCGCCGCAGAGGGCGACGGCACCGGTGCCGCCGCCGCGGCGCTGCAACTCGAGCGCGAGGTGCAGGGTGATGCGGGCGCCGGACATGCCGATCGGGTGGCCGAGGGCGATGGCACCGCCGTTGACGTTGACCCGGTCGGGGTCGACGCCGAGTTCGCGGGTGGAGGCGATCCCGACCGCGGCGAACGCCTCGTTGATCTCGATCAGATCCAGCTCGGCGGGCGAGATACCTTCCGCATCACAGGCTTTCGCGATGGCACCGGACGGCTGGAACTGCAGACCCGAATCCGGTCCGGCGACCATGCCGTGCTCGCCGATCTCGGCCAGCCAGGTCAGCCCCTCCGCCTCGGCGCGTTCCTTGCTCATCACCACCACGGCGGCGGCGCCGTCGTTGATCGTCGACGCGTTCCCCGCGGTGACGGTGCCTCCGTCGCGGAACGCGCCGCGCAACCGCGCCAGGGTTTCGACGGTGGTGTCGGGGCGGATGCCTTCGTCGCGGCGCAGCCAGGTGCTCTCACCCCTGCGGGCGGGGATCTCGACCGGGACGACCTCTTCGTCGAAGATCCCGTTGTCCCAGGCCTTCGCGGCCAGCTGGTGCGAGCGCGCCGCGAACGCGTCCTGGTCGTCGCGGGCGATGACGTCCTTGTCGTTGCCGGCCTCGGTGAGCAGCCCCATCGGCTGATCGGTGAATGCGTCGTGCAGCCCGTCGAGGGCCATGTGGTCGACGAGGGTGACGTCGCCGTACTTGAAACCGCCGCGTGAACCGGGCAGCAGGTGCGGTGCCTGGCTCATCGACTCCATGCCGCCGGCGACGATCACGTCGAACGCGCCGGACCGGATGAACTGGTCGGCGAGGATGATCGACTCGACCCCCGACAGGCAGACTTTGTTGATGTTCAGCGACGGGGTGCTCATCGGGATGCCGGCCTTCGCGGCGGCCTGACGGGCGGGCATCTGCCCGGCGCCGGCGGTGAGGACCTGCCCCATGATGACGTACTGCACCTGGTCCGGGGCCACACCGGCCTTGCCGAGCGCCGCGTCGATGGCGATGGAGCCGAGGTCGGCGCCGGAGAATCCGGCGAGCGAACCCTGCAGGCGGCCGATCGGGGTGCGGGCGCCGGCGACGATCACAGAGGTGGGCATGTGAGGAGGAGCCTTTCTCGGGGGTGGGTGCGTCAGTTCGCGGCGAGGGTACGGCTGATGACCAGGCGTTGAATCTGGTTGGTGCCCTCGAAGATCTGCGTGATCTTCGCTTCCCGCATGTACCGCTCGACGCGGAAGTCGCGGGTGTAGCCGTAGCCGCCGAGCACCTGGACGGCGTCGGTGGTGACCTTCATGGCGGCGTCGGTGGCGACGAGCTTGGCGACGGACGCGTTGCGGGAGTACGGCAGGCCGGCGTCGCGGCGACGGGCCGCGTCGATGTAGGTGGCGCGTGCCGAGTCGACGGCGGCGGCCATGTCGGCCAGCAGGAAGCCGAGTCCCTGATGGTCGATGATCTTCTTGCCGAACGCAGTCCGCTCCTGGGCGTAGGCGACGGCCTCGTCGAGGGCGGCCTGCGCGAGACCGACGGCGACCGCGGCGATGCCCAGCCGGCCGGAATCGAGTGCGCTGAACGCGATCTGCAGACCCTGCCCTTCCGCGCCGATACGTCGTTCCGCGGGCACGAAGGCGTCGTCGTAGTGCGCGGACGTTGTCGGCACGGCGTGCAGGCCCATCTTCTCCTCGGGCTTGCCGAACGTCAGGCCCTCGGTGTCCTTCGGGACCAGGAAGCAGGAGATCCCCTTCGATCCCTCACCTGTGCGGGCGAAGAGGTTGTAGAAGTCGGCGATGCCGCCGTGGGTGATCCACGCCTTCGCGCCGTTGACGACGTACCCGCCGTCGGTCGCTGTGGCCTTGCAGGTCAGTGCGGCGGCGTCGGATCCGGCCTGCGGTTCGGACAGGCTGTAGGCGCCGATGGTGTTGCCGCCGAGCATCTCCGGGAGCCACTGCTGCTTCTGTTCGTCGGTGCCGAACGCCATCAGTGGGTGGCAGGCAAGGCTGTGTACGCTGACCGCGACCGCGACCGATGCCCAGCGGGCGGCGATCTCCTCGAGCACCTGCAGGTACACCTCGTACGGCTGCGCCCCGCCGCCCCACTCCTCCGGGTACGGCAGGCTCAGCAGTCCGGCCTCGCCGAGGGTGGCGAACACGCCTTCGGGGTAGGTCTCCGACTTCTCGTGCTCGTCGACGATCGGCGTCAGGACCTTGTCGGCGACGTCGCGCGTGAGCTGGATCAGGTCACGGGCTTCGTCAGTAGGCAGCAAGCGATCGACGGCCACGGTTTCTCCTCGAGAAGGCTACGGAAAACAGTACTGGATTACGCCCCAGGGTACTGATTGCGGAATAGTACTGCAAGGCATCGCCCAGTACTATTTCTGTCATGGAGCAGCCCACCCGACCCGGTTTCGCCACCCGACGGCGCACCCAGCTCTTCGACGCCCTCGTCGACCTGATCCTGGTCGAGGGGTTCGCCCACCTGACGCTCGACGAGATCGCGAACCGGCTGCGCTGTTCGAAGTCGACGCTGTACACCCTCGCCGGCAGCAAAGAGCAGCTCGTCCGAGCCGCTACCGTGCACTTCTTCCGCCGCGCGACCGACGACGTCGAGTCGCACATCGAGCCGATCGCCGGGGCCCGCGAGCGGATCACCGCCTACCTGTCGGCCGTGGGCACCGCCCTCTCGGCCGCATCCGACCAGTTCATGGCCGACCTCGACGCCTTCCCGCCGGCACGGGAGGTGTACGAACGGAACACCCAGTTCGCGGCTGGTCGGGTCCAGGAGTTGATCACCGAAGGCGTCGCCGGCGGGGACTTCCGCGACGTGCACGCCGCCTTCGCCGCCGACCTCGCCGCCACCATGATGGTCCGCATCCAGCAACGCGGGGTCCGCGACAGCACCGGACTCGACGACGCGCACGCCTACGCCGAACTCGCCGCGATCCTCACGGGCGGCATCAGCGCCTGAACCGTGTCACCGAGTTCGTGCGCCGAGTAGTTCCGCGGTTCTGCGCAACCGCATCAGCACCTGTAGATCGAGAGCCTTGTCGGGGTTGCGCCAGTCCGGGCCGAGGAGGCGGTCGATCGCGTCGAGACGCTGGTAGAGGGTGTTGACGTGCACGCCGAGACTCGCCGCGGTCGCCGAATGGTGGCGTCCGTGAGCCAGATACTCCGACAGTGTTTCCAGCAGTGGCACTCCGCGTTTTGCCTGCTCCGCCATCAGCGGCCCCAGTTGGGCCTCGGTGAGTTCGTCGAGGTGCTCGCGCGCCATGTGACTCAGCAGGATCCGGTAGATGCCCAGGCCGCGCGCGGACGAGACGTCCCCCGCGCGTCCCAATGTGTCGAGCACGTCGACGGTCTGCTGGGCTTCGACGTAGGCCTGCGCGAGCGCCTTCGCGCCACGCGCCGGCTCCGCGATTCCGATCGTCGCGTCGAGCCGTCCGGCGGTGAATACCGCCTGGACGGAGGCGGAATCCTTGGCGGGCACGACCGCCAGTGCGCGGGAACCATGCTCCGCGGCAACGGTTCCCGAAGGGAACGCGAATGTCCCGAGGGCGGTACGGACCGTATCCGGGCCCGTGGCGATCGCCACGGCGACGCAGTACGTCGTGTCGGGGTTGAGCCCGGCCAACCGCAGTTGGCGGCGCTCGTCCTGTGCGGTCGCGGCGGGATGGGTCAGCAGGTCGACGAGAAAGGCATCCCGTGCACGACGCGTCGCCTCCCCGGCGGCACGTTCCTCGGCGAGCGACAGCGCGATCGCGGGTGCCGCACGTTCGAGCAGGAGACGCGTGGTCGGCTGCCCGGCTCCCACGCACAGGAGGGCGCCGAGCATCTCGCCGGCCGCCGCGACACGCTGTGCGACCACCTCGCCGCGTTCGGTGTGGTCCTTCCCTCCCGCCCGAAGCTCACGGACCGCCGCCGACACGTCATCGGCATGCGGCATCAGGTCGACGGGCAACGCGGATTCGTCCTGCACGAAATAGGCCGGTTGCCGGGAGAGCTGCGCGACGTCCTGCACCAAACGCTGCACTCCCGCCCCGAGCAGCACCACCTGAGTCAGCGTCCGATCCCACTGCAGTATCTGTTCGAGCTCGATTGTGCGCTGTGATAATTCGGCGTTCACCGATTCGAGCCGTGCGACGGTGTCGCGCTCACGTTCCAACGAGCGAACGTTCTCGATCGCGATCGCTGCATGGGCTGCCAGCGCCGACAGCAGCGCGATCTCGGATTCGGTGAAGGCCCGCTCCTGACGCTTGCACGCGAACAGGGCACCGATGACGCGGTCGGCGACGCGCAGGGGCACCCCGAGCAGGCCGCGCATGTTCTCCGACCGCGCTGCGCTGTCGGCTCCGGTGATGTGCCGGAACGCCGGTTCGCTCTGGTAGTCGGGTGTCCACTCCGGTGCGGACCTGCGGACGATCAGGCCTACGAGTCCTTCGTCCAGGGACAGTCGGATTCCGACGAGGTTCGGGGTCAAGGCCCCGCTGGTGACCTCGATGACGAATTCCTCGTCGTACACCGATCCCATGTAGGCGAGATCCACACCGAGCAGTTGCCGCGCCTGATCGACCACTTCCTGCAGCAACACCCGGTCGTAGCGGACGGTCGTCAGCCTGGCGGCGATGTCGTTGAGCGCCGCCAGCTCCCTACTGCGCTGTTGGCGCTGGTCGAGCTGCGCGCGGAGCCGGAGTGCGGCGTTGGCTTCGCGTTCGACCGCGGCCCTGTCGGACGCGCCGGATTCCTCGATCAGCGTGCGCCGGAGGGCATCGAGTTCGTCGACGGGTGCGTCGTCGAGCAGCAGCTCCATCCAGCCGCGATCGGCAGTACTCACTGGTGTCTCCATCCATGGATTCCTGGATTTGATAGATGAAATCTACATTGGCCGAGATCCAGATCACAGCTAGATTCGAGACATCACCTTCTCGCCCGCAAAGGACCGGTTTTCGCCATGTTGATCGATGCACTGTTGGCATCCCTCCCCGCGGATCGCGTCGTGCGCGACCCCGACGTCGTCGCGAAGTACCAGCACGACGAAGCCGAGTGGGCGCCGTACGCAGCACCGCTCGCGGTCGTCAGGCCCCGAACGGCCCTCGAAGTCCAGGCTGTCGTGCGCGCCTGCCTCGACCACGACACCGCCGTCGTCACCCGGGGCGCCGGGACCGGTCTGTCCGGCGGAGCGAACGCGACCGACGGCTGCGTCGTCCTCGCCCTCGAGGGCATGAACGCGATCAAGGAAATCGATCCGCTCGAGCGGTATGCCGTCGTCGAGCCCGGCGTGGTGAACGACCATCTCCGCGCCGCGTGCGCCGAACACGGACTCTGGTATCCGCCGGATCCGGCCAGTTCACCGTGGTCGACGATCGGAGGGAACGTCGCCACCAACGCGGGCGGACTGTGCTGCGTCAAGTACGGCGTCACCCGTGACTACGTGCTCGGCATGCAGATCGTGACCGGCACCGGTGACCTCGTGCGCCTCGGACGCAAGACCGCCAAGGGTGTGGCCGGTTACGATCTGGCGGGCCTCATGGTCGGATCCGAGGGAACGCTCGGCGTCATCACCGAAATCACCGTCAAACTGCGACCGCTCCAGGACCCGCAGCGCACGGTGGCCGGCTACTTCGATTCCATAGTCGACGCGGGCCGGGCCGTCAGCGCGGTGGCCGCGGCGGGGCTCACCCCGTCGGCGCTCGAACTGGTGGACAAGCAGTGCCTCATCGCCGTCGACGCGTGGAAGAAGATGGGATTGTCGGTGGAGGCGAACGTCGTTCTGCTCGGCCGCATCGACACCGCGGGAGTTGTCGGCGACCAGGAAGCGGAGAAGATGCTGTCGTGCTTCGAGGAAGCCGGAGCCACCTGGTCTGCCGTCTCCACCGACCAGGAGGAAGCCGACGCGTTGTTCGCTGCGCGTCGTCTGGCCTACCCCGCGATGGAACGACTCGGACCGGTCCTCACCGAAGACGTGTGCGTGCCGAAACGGGCTGTCCCCGAGATGCTTGCGCGCATCGAACAGATCGGCATCGCCCACGAGACCACCATCGCCAACATCGCACACGCCGGCGACGGAAACCTGCACCCGCTGCTGATCACACCCCGCGACGACGAGGCGGCCCGCGCCCGTGCACAGGCCGCGTTCGCGGACATCATCGACGCGGCACTGGAACTCGGCGGCACGGTCACCGGCGAGCACGGCGTCGGTCTACTGAAGATGGACGGCCTCGCCCAGGAACTCGATCCGGTCGTCCTCGGCATGCATCGATCGGTGAAGAACGCCCTCGACCCGCGCGGAATCATGAACCCCGGGAAGATCTTCTCGTAAACCACCCCGAGCACCAACGCCTGTCACGCACGCTTTTCGGCCGAGCGGGACACGGCGGTCCGACCCATGCCCACTCCTCAGAAAGTCGAGTCACACATGTCCTCTGTACTGCAGAAACCCGAGATCGAGGCGAGGGTGGTCCGGAAGGTCGCCCGGCGGCTCATTCCGTTCCTCGGCCTGGCCTACTTCGTCAACTATCTCGACCGGACCAATATCGGGCTGGCGAAGCTGACGATGAGTGAGGAGCTCGGACTCACCGAGACCATGTTCGGTCTGGCCTCCGGGCTTTTCTTCATCGGATATCTCCTGTTCGAGGTGCCGAGCAATCTCGCGCTGCACAGGTTCGGGGCGCGCCGGTGGATCGCCCGGATCATGCTGACGTGGGGAATCATCGCGGCGGCCATGGCCTTCGTGCCCAATGCCGGCTCGCTGTACACGCTGCGCATGCTGCTGGGTATCGCCGAGGCGGGATTCTTCCCGGGTGTTCTGCTCTACCTGACCCTGTGGTTTCCCCGCGCCTATCGGGTCCGGCTGATGGGCCTGTTCCTTCTCGCGCTCCCGGTGTCGTCGGCGCTCGGAGCCCCGTTGTCGAGCGCCGTCATCCAGTACTGGGACGGGTTGTTCGGACTGTCCGGGTGGCGGGTCATGTTCCTGATCGAGGGGATCCCGGCCGTCGTGCTCGCGGTGGTCACCTGGTTCTACCTGACGGACCGGCCCTCGCAGGCCACATGGCTGGACGAGGACGAAAAGGTGTGGCTCACTCGTGAACTCGAATCCGAGGCGACCGAATCCGGCTCTCACATCAGCGGCTCGGTACGCCGGGCGGTGACCGATTCCCGCGTCTGGATGCTGGGGCTCGTCTACTTCGGGATCACCTACGGGTTGTACTCGCTCAGTTTCTTCCTGCCGAGCATCGTCGCCGGTTTCAAGAAGACGTTCGACACCGACTTCTCGCTGTTCACCACCGGGTTGATCGTCGCGGTCCCGTTCGCGGTGGGTGCTGTCGCAATGGTGTTGTGGAGCAGACACTCCGACCGAACCGGTGAAAGGATCTGGCACGTCGCCATCCCCACCCTGATCGGAGCCGTCTCCATTCCGATCGCCCTGTACATGGCGGATTCAATCGGTCGTCGCAACACCTGGCTGTTGCAGTGAGCGTAGCTGGTCGGCGAAGACCTCGGCGGGGGTTCGCCAGTCGTGGATCTTGCGGGGCCGGTTATTGATCGCCAGGACGACGGC
>NZ_JAAXPA010000047.1 GCF_012396235.1 Rhodococcus opacus
ACGTCTCAACGTCCAGCGGCTACGTCACCGACGCGCTCGCCACACATGCTGACAGCCTCGCCGGTGCGCGGATTTACCTAGCCGGACCGCCGCCCATGGTAGACGCAGTTCTGAAGCTGCTGAGTGCAGGCGGCCAATCAATCGACACCATCCACTACGACCGTTTCGGGTAAGCCGACTCATTACCCGAGAAACGAAGGCAGACATGCGAGCAGCCGTTCACCACGGACCCAAGAGACGTCAGGATCGACGAGGTGGCCGATCCACGCCCAGGGATGCAGGCGTAGACAACCGCGTCCACGAGCGCCTGTCCACCGACGCGGCCGGGGCGATGGCCTGCGGCCTCGCCGAGCTTGTGTCGATTGATTGCGCCCCCGAGCGCCTCGCGCTGGGATGATCGATGCGTACCAACGAGTCCGGGCGCACCGTTACCTCCCGCGTCCTGGCGATTCTCAAGGCCTTCGAGGCCAACGGCCCGATGCTGACGCTCTCGCAGGTGGCCGAGCACACCCAGATGCCGGTCTCCACCGCCCATCGCCTGATGGGCGAGCTCGAGGAATGGGGCGCGCTGGCGCGCGACGACAACGGCCGCTACCACGTGGGTCTACGTCTGTGGGGACTCGCCCAGAGCGGCGGGGTCCGCCTGCGCGACAGCGCGAGGCCATTCCTGCAGGACCTCTTCTCCCTCACGCAAGAGACCGCTCACCTCGCCATCCGTGAAGGTAGCGAGGCGCTGTACGTCGATCGCATCTACAGCTCCAAGCGCGTCCCCCGGGCATCACGGATCGGCGGGCGGCTGCCGCTGCACGCGACCGCCGTCGGCAAGGTCCTGCTCGCCTACGAGGCACCGTGGTTCCGCGACGCCTACCTCCACGAACACCTGGAGGCACCCACGAAGCGCACCCACGTGAATCCTGAGGCGCTCGCCCGAGAACTCGCACAGATCGCCGACCAGGGATTCGCGATCGCCCACGAGGAAGTCCGGGTCGGAGCATGCTCGATCGCCGTCCCCGTCCGCGGACGACCGGACGCCACCGAAGCGGCGATCGGCCTGGTTCTCCCTGCGCCACAGTCCAGTAACCTCACCCGCCACCTTCCGGTACTGACGGGCACCGCCACCCGGATCGAGGCGGCAATAGCGCGCTACCCGTTCACGATGACGAGCCAGCTGACCGGGGGCGCAACCACCTCGACTGGATGGAGATGACTTCCGGTGAATGGAAACGGGCCATTGTGACCGGAGCAACGCGGATCCAGACTGCTTCTATCAACTAAACGGGAGTTGCATGTGACTACAAATCTCTCGGCCCCGCAGGCGGGATGCCCTGTGCCTCACGGAGACACGGCCCACCACGGCTACGAGCCCTTCGACCAGAACGACCCGTTCCCGTCGTACGCCGAGCTCCGGACTGAAGCACCGGTGTTCTTCGACGAGCGGATCGGATACTGGGTCGTCACCCGCTTCGACGACATCAAGGCGGTCTTCGAGGACTGGCAGACGTTCAGCAGCGAGAACGCCCAGGCTCCTGTGCGTGAGCGCGGCGCAGAAGCCACCCGAATCATGACGGAGGGCGGCTTCACGGCGTACTCCGGGCTGTCGGCCAGGGTGCCACCCGACCACACCAGGATCCGCAAGATCGCCTCCAAGGCGTTCACCCCGCGGCGGTACAAGGTTCTCGAGCCCAGCATCCGCGCGCAGGTCGTGAACCTGCTGGAGAACATGCTGGAGCGCCCGGGGCACGAGGGCGACATCGTCGCTGACCTGGCGTACGACGTCCCGACAGTGACGATCCTGACCTTGATCGGTGCGGACACCAGCCAGGTCCCGACCTTCAAACGCTGGTCCGACTCGCGTGCCGCGATGACCTGGGGCGACCTGAGCGACGAGGAGCAGATCCCGCACGCACACAACCTCGTCGAGTACTGGACCGAGTGCCGGCGACTGGTGGCCGAGGCGCACGAGAAGCAACCTGACAGCTTGATTGGCGACCTGGTTCGCGCCCAGGCGGCCGGGGACGAGATCAGCGACCACGAGATCGCCTCGGTGGGGTACAGCCTCCTGTTCGCCGGCCACGAGACCACCACGACGCTCATCTCGAACGCGGTACGAGCCTTGCTCGGCCACCCTGGGCAGTGGCAGCAGCTGGTGGACAACCCGTCGAAGATCCCGGCGGCGGTGGATGAAGTGCTGCGCTACAGCGGCTCGATCACCGCGTGGCGCCGAAAGGCACTGACCGACGCGACGATCGGCGGGGTGCGGATCGCCGCGGGCGACCAGGTCTTGCTGGTGATGGGTTCCGCGAACCGCGACGAGACCAAGTTCGCCGACGGCGAGACGTTCGACATCGACCGTCCGAATGCCCGGGAACACCTGTCATTCGGCTTCGGCATCCACTACTGCCTCGGCAACATGCTCGCAAAGCTCCAAACGAAGATCGCCCTGGAAGAGCTGGTCCGGCTGGCGCCCGACCTCCGGTTGCGCAGCGGTGCGTCGATCACGTTCCGCGAGAACTTGTCCTTCCGGGTTCCACAGGACGTCCCAGTGACATGGGGAGGAGCGGCATGACCACCTACATCCAGTTCTTCGACGAGGGCCTGCCGCCCGAGCACGAACTGCTTGGGGGCAAGTGCGCCTCACTGGTGACGATGACGGCCGCCGGCATGCCGGTCCCTCCCGGATTCGCCGTCACGACAGCGTTATACGACGCCTTCATCACCGAGTCGGGTCTCGGCGAGGTGATCGCAGCGAAGCTCGAGAGCCTCGATCCGAGCGATGTCGCCCAGGTCGATCTCGTCTCCGCGACGATCCGCGAGGAGATCTACTCCCGTCCGGTGCCCGATCATCTGCGCGAGCCCACGGTCGCGGCGTACGCCGCCCTCCAGGCGCGGTTCGCCGAGCCGGTGCCCGTCGCCGTGCGATCGTCGGCAACGGCGGAGGATTTGCCGGACGCGAGCTTCGCCGGGCAGCAGGACACCTACCTGTGGCTCACGAGCCTGGACGACGTGCTCTCGCACATCCGGTCCTGCTGGGCCTCGCTCTACACCAGCCGCGCGATCATCTACCGGCTCAAGAACGGGATCGGCGAAGAGGGCCTGTCGATGGCCGTGGCCGTGCAGAAAATGGTCAACGCCCGGGTCGCCGGGGTTGCGATGACGCTGAACCCGCACAACGGCGACCGCTCCAAGGTGACCATCGACGCCTCCTACGGTGTCGGTGAATCGGTGGTCTCCGGTCACGTCACCCCGGACAACGTCCTCATGGACAAAGTGATGCTCAGCGTCGTGCAGGAGCACATCGGCGCCAAGCACATCGAGCTGGTCCCGGACGCGACCGCCGGCCGCCTCACCGAGCGTGAGGTCGAGCCCGAGCGCTGCGCCGTTCGCTGTCTCACCGACGCCGAGCTGAACGCGGTCGCAACGCTCGCGAAGAGCGCTGAGCGCCACTACGGCACCCCTCAGGACATCGAGTGGGCGCTCGACCGTGACCTGCCCGAGGGCGAGGACCTCCTGCTCCTGCAGGCCCGTCCCGAGACCGTCCACTCGGTCAACAAGCCGGTCGCTGCTGCCGCCGCTGCGCCGAGAACAACCACCGGATTCTCGGGGCTCGGCGGCATCACCGCCGCCCTGCTGGGCGGTGGCTCGTACGCCCCTTCGATCCCTACCCACCACCACCAGAGCAAGGACACCTCGTAATGACCGTTGCTTCAGCCGCTCCGACGGTGAAGTCGTTCCCCAGCCCGTCCTCCCTTCCGGTGCCGGCAGGCGCCGAGGGGTGGGAGACGCTGTATCCGTACTACCTGACCTTCAACAACAACGCGGGCTCCGACGACGAGAAGTTCTGGTTCTGTGACAGCCAGCACTGGCCGACAGCGTTCAAGCCGTTCGAGACCATCGGCGGCGAGTTCGCGGTCAAGTGCCTCGGGCAGTACAACACGCGGCACCTGCTGATCCCGCCGGCCAACGGCATCGAGTTCAAGATCCACCTGGGCTACCTCTACATGAGCCCGGTCCCCGTCCCCGAAGAACAGATTCCCGGACGCGTGCCGGAGTTCGAGCGGCGCGTAGGCCACTACTTCCAGAACTGGGACAGCCTGCTCGTCCTGTGGAAGGAGAAGGTCCTCGCGACGATCCGAGAGATGGAGGCCCTCGAGTTCACCTCGCTGCCGGACATGGTGCCCTTCGACGACATCGTCTCGGGCAAGGCCAAGGACGGCAGCGAGGTCCTCCTGGAGAACTACGACCGGCTGATCCAGCTCTGTTACCAGAACTGGCAGTACCACTTCGAGTTCCTCAACCTCGGCTACCTCGCCTACCTCGACTTCTTCAACTTCGCGAAGGAGGTCTTCCCGGGCATCCCCGACCAGGCCATCGCGAAGATGGTGCAGGGCGTCGACATGGAGCTGTTCCGTCCCGACGACGAGCTCAAGAAGCTGGCAACGCTGGCCGTCGAGCTCGGGCTTCAGTCCGCGTTCGCCGACACCGACGACGTCGACGGCACCCTCAGTGCGGTTAGTGCCCTCCCGGGTGGCGACCAGTGGGTGGCCGCGTACCAGGCGGCCCAGGACCCGTGGTTCAACTTCACCGTCGGCAACGGCTTCTACAGCCACGACAAGTACTGGATCGAGCACCAGGAGATCCCGCTCTCCTACGTCAAGGATTACATCCGCCGCGTGGAGGCCGGCCAAGACATCCTCCGCCCGGTCGACCGGCTCATCGCTGAGCGCGACCGCATCATCGAGGAGTACCGCTCGCTGCTCGACGGCGACACCCTCGCCACCTTCGACGGCAAGCGCGGGCTGGCCGCCACCGCCTACCCGTACGTCGAGAACCACAACTTCTACATCGAGCACTGGACGATGGGTGTGTTCTGGCGCAAGGTCCGCGAGCTCAGCCGCGTGTTCGTCAGCGCCGGTTTCTGGGGCGAGCAGGGCGACCTCCTCTACCTGAACCGCAACGAGGTCCGCGACGCGCTCTTCGATCTGGTCAGCGGCTGGGCGGTCGGTGTGCCGGCCATCGGGCCGACGTATTGGCCTGCCGAGATCGAGCGCCGCCGCAAGATCGTCGACGCGCTGGACTCGCAGCGGCCCGCTCCAGCGCTGAACACCCCGCCGGCGCAGATCACCGAGCCGTTCACCCAGATGCTGTGGGGCATCACGACCGAGCAGGTCCAGCAGTGGCTCGCCGACGACGACGGCGACGACACCGGCGTGAGCGGCATGGCTGCCTCCCCCGGTGTCGCCGAGGGCCCCGCTCGCGTGGTCTTCCACGCCGATCAGCTCAGCGACGTCCAGGACGGCGAGATCCTCGTCGCCACGATCACGGCGCCGAGCTGGGGCCCGATCTTCGGCAAGATCAAAGCCACCGTCACCGACATCGGCGGGATGATGTCGCACGCCGCGATCGTCTGCCGGGAGTACGGCCTGCCGGCCGTCACCGGCACCGGCAACGGCTCGACCACCATCCAGACGGGCCAGCTCATCCGCGTCGACGGCAACACGGGCCGGGTCGAGATCCTTGAGAGCTGACCCCGTGCCCGACACCACCACCACCACCACCACCTCCTCCCGCCGCACCGTGCTCATCACCGGTGCGGCGGGAGGACTAGGACGCGCTTTCGCCCTCGGCTTCGCCGAGCGAGGGTACGACGTCGCCATCGCCGACATCGACCCGGTCGGGGTCGAGGAGACCGCGCGCCTGGTCCGCGAGACCGGCGTCCGTGCCTGGCACGGCCCGGTGGACGTGACGTCCACCGCCTCCACCGAAGCCCTGTGCACGGCGGCCGCCGCATTCGGCGGTGGAACGATCGACGTCGTACTCAACAACGCGGCGATCTACGCCACGGTGACGCGGTCGCCGCTGGAGAAGATCGATCCGGACGAGTGGGACAGGGTCATGGCCGTCAACGCGAAGGGCCCCTGGCTCACGGCGCGCGCGGCCAGTCCGTTCCTCCCCGAGGGTGGCCGCGTCATCAACCTGTCGTCCGCCACGGTCTACTCCGGCTCGGAGCAGTGGGCGCACTACGTGGCATCCAAGGGTGCGGTCATCGCGCTCACCCGGGTGATGGCCAAGGAGTTCGGTCGCCGTGCGATCACGGTCAACGCGATCGCACCGGGCTTCACCCTCACCGAGGCCAGCTACGGACTGATGGACGACGCCGCGTCCTACGGTGTCGACCGCGGTGCGCTGCGCAGGGCGAGCCAGCCGGGCGACGTCGTGGGGGCCGCCCTGTTCCTCGCCGGCCCCGACGCCGCCTACATCTCCGGTCAAACCCTCGTAGTCGACGGCGGCCGACAGTTCATCTGAAAGGACCCAGGAGTAAAGCCATGGCCAAGATCACCCTGACCGACAGCGTCGGCGAGAGCACCGTGCTGGACGCGAACCCCGGCGACTCCGTCATGGAGACCGCCGTGCGCAACGGAGTCACCGGCATCGTGGCGGAATGCGGCGGCTCGCTGTCCTGCGCCACCTGCCACGTGATCGTGGACGAGACCGACTACGCCACCCTTCCCCCGATGGAGGAGATGGAGGACGAGATGCTGTGGGGCACCGCCGTCGACCGCCTCCCGACCTCGAGGCTCTCCTGCCAGATCCGGGTGACGGACGGGATGGACCTGCACGCCGCCCTTCCCGAGACGCAGGTCTGAGATGACCGGCAATCGCCCGAGGAACGGGCTCCTCATCGTCGGCTCCTCCCAGGCCGGGGTGCAGCTCGCGGTCTCGCTGCGCGCGCTGGGCTTCACCGACCCGGTGACGCTGCTCGGCGACGAGGACCACCGGCCCTACCAGCGGCCGGCGTTGTCCAAGGAGTTCCTGCAGGACAAGATCACCAAGGAGTCGCTGATCTTCCGCAGCGAGGACTACTGGCGCGAGCACGACATCGACGTCGTCAAGGGTGAATTCATCGAGAAGGTGCACACGGACCCGGACGGCTCGGGCACGGCCCACTCCGTCGGCGGCCGCACCTTCGCCTTCGACCGCCTCGCCCTCACGGTCGGGGCCCGGGCCCGCCGGCTCGCTCTCCCGGGAGCCGACCTCGACGGCGTGCTCTATCTGCGCACCGCCGACGACGCCCTCGAGCTGAAGGCGCGAACGCCCCAGGCGCAGCGGGTCGTGGTGATCGGTGGCGGCTTCATCGGTATCGAGGCTGCGGCCAGCCTGCACACCCTCGGCAAGGACGTCACGCTCGTCGAGTACGCCGACCGACTTGTGGCTCGCGCCGTCGGCGAGCAGACCTCTGCGTTCCTCGCCGAACACCACCGCAGCCGCGGCATCGACATCCGCCTCGGCACCGGGGTCGAGGCCATCGTCGGCGACGACGGCCGCGTCACCGGGGTCGACATCGGCACCGAGGTGATCGCGGCGGACATCGTCCTCGTCGGCATCGGTGTCATCCCCAACACCGACCTCGCCGAGCAGCTCGGGCTCGATGTCGACAACGGCTTCGTCGTGGACCGCTTCGCAACTGCCTCCGACGGGCACACCCTGGCCGTCGGGGACTGCGCCAACCTCCCCAATCCCATCCCGGGTGCGCCCGACGGCGCCCGGGTGCGGTTCGAGAGCGTGAACCATGCCATCGAGCAGGCCAAGGTCGCGGCCTACGCTGCCATGGGACGCCAGGCCGAGTACGCCGGCATCCCGTGGTTCTGGTCCAACCAGGGCGACCTCAAGCTCCAGATCGCGGGCCTGTCGACCGATCATAACCAGGTCGTCGATCGCAGCCCGGCCGATCCCACCAAACACTCGGTTCTGTACTACCGGCAGGGACGACTGATCGCTGCCGACTGCGTCAACGTGCCGCTCGACTTCATGATGGTCAAGCAAGCCCTCGGTGCCCAAATCAGTCTTCCTGCCGACCAGGTCGCTGACCCGACCATCCCACTCAAACCGCTCCTGACCGCGGCACTCGAAGGAGAGCATGCATGACGACTCACCCGCTTCCACCCACACCGATCGCCCCCTCCGGCACGATCGACACCTCACCCATCGCCCTGAGTCCGGCATCCGGCGTCGAACTCGACCCGATCTGGGCGTCGATCGTGCCGGAGACCCGGGCCCGCGCGAACGACATCCACCTCCCCGTGTCGCTCGCCTTCGCAGAGCGGCTGGTGGCCGCCCACCCCGAGGCGGACGCGCTGCTGGTGCGGGTCGCGATCGTGCTGCACGACGCCGGTTGGGGCCGGGTCGACGAGAGCCGGATCCTCAGCGAAGGCTTCTCCGGCGACTGGCGCAAGGCCGCCATCCGGTTCGAGCACGAGAAGCAGGGATGCGAAATCGCTCGCGAGGTGCTCCCGCCGCTGGGGTACGACGAGGAGTTCGTCGAGGAGGTCGTGGCCATCATCGACGGTCACGACACCCGCAAGGAGGCGCACTCCCTCGAAGACGCCCTGATGCGTGACGCCGACCGCCTGTGGCGCTTCGACCACGCCGGCGTCGCCCTCGCCGCGGGCTGGTTCAAGATGGACCCGGCCACCTACTGCAGTCGGCTGCGCAGCGCGATCATCCCCGAACTGCTCACGCAGGCCGGCATCGAGATGGCCCTGGCCAGTCTCGACCGGTCCGAGGCCCTACTGAAGACCGACATCATCCGATGACCGTGGCCGTCCCCTTCACCCACGTCGACGACCTGTTCCTCGGCGGCAGCTGGATACCGTCCGGTTCATCGGAACGACTGCCGGTCATCGACCCGGCGACCGGCAAGGAGTGGGGCAGCATCCCGCAGGCGTGCGCAGCCGACCTGGACGCCGCTGTTGCCTCCGCCCGCGAAGCATTCGACTCGGGACCCTGGCCACGGCTCACCGCGGCCGAGCGCGCCGATCTGCTGCTCCGCATGGCCGACGAGGTCGAGACGCGGGCGGAGCCGATCTCGTTCACGAACACCCGCGAGAACGGCTCGCCGGTGGCCGAGACGTCCGGTGCCGCGGCGAACGCGGCCGGCATCCTGCGCCACGTCGCCGGGCTCGCCGCAGTCCTCGACGGGGAGGATCGCCGTCCGTTCCCCGGCGGCCGGGGCGCGACCGTCGTACGGCGGGATCCGATCGGCGTCTGCGCCCTCATCGCACCGTGGAACTTCCCGATCAACCTCGTCGTGACCAAGCTGGCCCCTGCGCTTCTGGCGGGCTGCACGGTGGTGATCAAGCCAGCCGAGACGACCCCGCTGTCCATCCGGTACATCGTCGAGGCCGCTGCCGCCGCCGGCATCCCGGCGGGTGTGGTCAACCTCATCACCGGCGACGGACGAGTGGGCGATGCACTGGTGCGGCACCCGGGGATCAACAAGGTGGCCTTCACCGGGTCGACGGGCGTGGGACGCCGGATCGCTGCTGCCTGCGGGGAGCTGCTCCGGCCGGTCACCCTCGAACTGGGCGGCAAGTCGGCCGCGATCGTCCTCGAGGACGCCGACCTCGACGCCTTCTCCGAGGTCCTGATCAAGTCCTGCATGCGCAACACCGGCCAGACCTGCTACATCTCGACCCGGATCCTGGCGCCGGCTGCGCGCTACGACGAGGTCGTCGAGGCGGTCACCCGCACGGTCCGGGCCGCTCCCCAGGGCGACCCCTTCGACCCGGGCACCGTCTTCGGCCCGATGGCCAACAAGCGCCAGTGGGAGGTCGTCTCGGGCTTCCTCGACTCCGCACGCGAGGAAGGCGCCCGCGTCACCACGGGCGGCCACGCGCGCCCAGGAAGTCCCGGGTACTTCATCGAGCCGACCGTGCTGGCCGATGTCACCCCGCAGATGAGGGTGGCCCGCGAGGAGATCTTCGGGCCCGTCGTGACCATCCTGCGCTACGACGACGTCGACGAAGCGATCGACATCGCGAACTCGACGCATTTCGGCCTGGGCGGCATCGTTTTCGGCCGCGACACCCACCGCGCTCACGCGGTCGCCGAGCAGATGGACACCGGGTCCGTCGGGATCAACTTCTTCGCGTCCAACCACGCCGCGCCGTTCGGCGGACGGCACGACTCCGGCCTCGGTGTCGAGTACGGCGTCGAGGGGCTCATGCAGTACGTCACCTACAAATCGATCCACCGGCACGACTGAGCCTGAATCCGTGGATCGGTGATCGCGGTGGTTCTCGGGCCGATTTCCTTGGTGATGCCGACGGGCGACGCCGCTCGGGGCGTGGTTGACCTGCTGGCCGGTTTGTCAGCTCATCCACGTTCCGGGTTCCTGGGTCGTGGCCCGGGGGCCGGGTTGTCGAGGTCAGGCAGCGTGTGGCGATTCGTAGTCGATGATGTTGTCCCAGAGGGCAGTTTCCCTGCCGGGTTCGCCGCACCCGAGGCCACCCGCGTAGAGGTGAGGGGCGACATGGGTGTCGATCAGCTCCGAAGGCCGGCCTGTTCGCCCAGTTCGAGGACCCGCACCAACCCGGCGGCCGACACGAGATTGCGTTCGTCGAACACCGCGGACCCCGCCGTGAGCGTGTGCAATGATTGCGCTGAAAGGGCCTTTCTGTATGTGGACAGTCGTGACGTCAGAATCTTGATTGTCTCACTACGAGAGGCGTTTTCGCTGTTCGCACGCCGACAATCCCACGACGACGCCACGGACTGGTCCTGAAACAATTAGCAGGACAGGGGAATGCCGTCCCCCGTAGTTGCCGCTGGGATGGGCGCCCGCAGCCGGGGCCATGGCTGGGCCGGAGGCCCACGCGGAGCGCTCGGGGCCTTGACCCCGGTGAGGAGCGGCATCACGCTTGGGCGGCGTCGGGGGAAGGGGGAGACCGTATCAGCGCACTGCTCCAGTCGAACATATGGCCCTTCGGTAACCAACCCGCGCCCGCGCTCTCGGGCTATTAAGCAACCGAAGCGCGCGAGGCGATCTCGGCCACGCTCGTCCCTAGCGATTTCCGGCGTGTCCGCGAGCTCGTGCCGCGGCCGGGGCCTGGTCCCAGCGGCGCCGCAAGCCCACACCCGGGTGGTAGGTGGTCCGATGGTGCCAGGCGGCCTCGACCAGCAACCGCCCCACGTGCGTGTTGCCGGTCTTGGTGATCGCGCCTTGCGAGCGGCTCTGCCCGGAGGAGTGTTCGCTGGGTACCAGCCCGAGGTAGGCGCCGATGCCGGCGCCGCTGAACCGCTGCCAGTCGCCGATCTCGACCGCGAGCGCGAAGCCGGTCAACGTCGCGATGCCGCGCAGACACCCCAGCCGCCGCATCATGGCGGTGAATTCGCTGTCCGCGGCGAGCGCGATGATCTTCTCGTCCAACCGGGCGCGGCGGGCGGTGGCCAACACTACCGTCTCGTAGGCGTCGTCGAAGGCCGCCTGCGTCGGCGCCTGGTCGAACCTCTGTTGCCGCAGCCACCGATCGCGCAACTCGGTCCACGCCTTGCCGCGGGAATAGATGATTCCGTTCCGCAGCAACAGCTTCGACACCCGATGCCGTGACCGCATCAGATCCTGCCGTGCGGCCTCACGGGCGCGGACGAGATCGCGGGCGGATTCCTCGGCCTGGGTCGGGACCCGGACCGAGGAATCCGCCTCGTCCAACCGCAGCAACCGAGCCAGGTGCGGAGCATCTCGCGCGTCGGTCTTAATTCGATCGCCGGCCGGGCGGTGGAGCTTCGACGACGCCGCCACCTCGCAGCGCCACCCCGTCGCCCTCAGGGCGCGGGCCAAGCCGAACCCGGTCGGTCCGGACTCGTACACCACCGCGCACGGGCCCGGAAGTTTGTCGACCCATTCGAGCACGTCGATGTGCGAGGGCGTCAACCGCGCCTTGAATACCTCGCCCGTCTATCCGTCGATCGCCGCCGCGACGACCGAACGGGCGCACATCCAACACGGGCATGCACATCCAACCCGACACTCGTACGTTCACAAAACACCGGGGCCGCCTCACACCTGTCGGATAGGCCGAGCACGGAAAACATCGCTCGGTAACCCACGAGATTGCGTGAGCGGGGTCCGTACCAGCAACTACTCCGCTCCGCGAGTAGTCACTACATACGGTCTAAGAGCGAGCGCAGCATCGGCCTCGGCCCGGTCCGCCGGTGTGGGCGCGCCCTGCCGCCAGGCATAGAGGAGGATCGCTCGATCTGGACAACACCTTATGGGGCGCCGCGGATCACCGCCGAGATCCACGACGGCGTTCCTTCTGGTTCGGGCCGTGCGCGCCAGCCGACGTGATCGAGCATCAGTCGGACCGCCGGCTCACGAACCTCGGGAGGAAACGCTTGGGCATGACAGACGCCCTTCCTCTTTAAGGAGCCTGCATCAAACTCGGTCCGGTTCAATCGATGTCGTTCTCCGTCGTACTCCGGATGGTTGATACATGAGGTGCTCCGGACGAGGTGCGGTCTCGTTTTCGTGCTTCTCCGACGAGCACGAGGGGCGCCCGACGTGCTCACCGTGCTGCTTGGGCAACCGGTGAGCACGGGGCCGGATGCCGGCTACTCGAGTTACTCCCCGATGACGGGCAGAATCAGCGCGATCCGCAGTTTCGAGTCGATTTCCTGGCCGCGGGCGAGGGCCTGGTCCAGCAGCGGACCCAAAGTCTGTACCTTGCCGTCGGCGTCGGCGAGGGTCTGCACGATCTGTTCTGCCGGCACGGCGGCGGCGTTGGCCTGATCCGTCGCAGCGGCGCCGGCGTCGATGATGCCGCCCAGAGGGGCATCGGCGGCCGTCAGGGCGTCACCGAGATTTGCCAGCTGGGTGCCGAGATCGCCCAGTGTGTGGTCGGCGCGGGTGAGGGAATCGAGAACTCCCACCACCTCGGGCAGACCCTGGTTGATGGCGGCGTTGGCGGGAGGAAGCTCTTTCGCACCCGCCAACGCGTCGTTTGTGGTCTTGTTCACCGTTTTCGCCTGTACCACACCGTCTTTGAATATGTCGTTGGTGATGGCGAGGTCCCTTGTGACGATCAAGATGCCACACAGGAGCGCGATGGTGAAGGCTGCGGCAATTGCCCAGGAGAGCCGAAACATCGTCTGTGTTCTGCCTTTCACTCGTGTGCGGCCGGGTGACCGCGGCGAGCGTTACGGGGTGGTTGTGGGTGCGACACCGAGTGCTGGAAGGTTGAGGGAGTTGACCGGAGGTCCGACTACTGCGAGCAGCGGACCCAACTCCTGGACGTGGCGTGCTTCTTCCTCCACGTTCGCCAGGGTCGCGGCGATGGCGGTGGCCTTCGGCCCGAGGGTGCTCAGAGTGCCTCCGACCGTGATCAAACCATCGTTGACGGCCTCGAGTTGGGTGGTAACCGACCCGACAGCCGTGGACAGTCCCGCGACGGTGGGACCGGCCTGATTGGCGCGACCGGTCACGTTCGCGACCAGATCCGGAAGGGGACCGGCGATCGTGCTGACATCGCCGGTGGAGGAGTTGAGAGTTTTCGCCTGCCCGGTCAGTTCGCCGGCCTTGTCGGTGAGACCCTCGAGGTCGTCGGCCAGCGGGCCCAGGGTCTGGATGTCTCCGGAGAGCTGGGCGTGCTTGGGAACGAGGATGCCGGTGATGGTGTCGAACTGGCCGGCGGAGTCGATGACCTCGAGGCCGAGCTGAGACGGCCGACCGAGAGGGTCGATGACGTCGTCGAGACCGGGAAGGAACCCGTTGACCGCGCACAGCAACACCGCCGGTGCCACGCCGAGACCGAGGACAACCCCGAGCCATGCCTTCTTGGTGATCATTCAGTTGCCTCCGGGTGCAGGAATGATGGCGTCTTGGGCGGGAATGAGCGCCAGCTTGTTGGTTGTGCGGGTGAGCTCACCGTTGAGCTGATTGACCAGATTGATGGCCGTGGTGAGTTCGTTATTGACAGCGGAGACCGTGGTGTTGGCGTCCGCGGAGATCTCGTGCAGAGAAGCAGCCGACCCCTGCAGGGTGGTGGCGACGCCTTCGAGCTGCCCGGCGATCGCGGTGTCACCCTGCCCGGCGGCAAGCAACGCCCGTGCATCCGGCAGCAGCGCCGCAAGGTGATCGACGTCGGTCGCGGTGGCGGTGTTGAGATCCGCCAGTACCCCGGCGAGTTCGTCGAGTTGTCGGCGGGCAGTCGCCGGCGCGGTCAGGTCGGCTCGCTGGGCGAAGTATTCGTTGGTCGTCCGGAAATTGTCCACGATGGTGCGGGCACTGTCCTGAACGAGCTGGCCTTTGTGGATGGCCATGAGGACCAAGGCGAACAGGATCAGTGCCAGGACCGCGGCCAACCGGCCCATCCATTCGGTGGCCACAGTGAAACCATTCGAGGCCGCTGCGGCGGTCACTGATACATCCGGGCGTTGCGGTATCACGCCCTTGCGGTACGGCAGCGCTGATGCGGGAACATCGAGACGCTGGAATCGGGCCAGGCCGCGGCGTGGATATGCCTCGTCCGGCAGGTCGGTGCCCATCTTCATGTCACGTCCAGTCGTCGATCGGTTGTCGGTTCACAGGGGAGGGGAAGGGTAGATCAGCCCGGCAGCGGCAGCATCTGGTTGATCGTCTGCGCCGCAGCGACCGACCCTTGCAGGTCACTGACCAGGCCCTGCACGACGGCCAACAGCTGCTGTCCCTGATCACCGAAGGCGCGGGCGGATTCCACCAGCGGCACCACGGTGTTCTGAACCTCGCCGAGGATGCCCTGAATGTTCGTCAGCTGATCATTGGTCAGCTGCGCCCCTTCGGTGTTACTGGCCAGCATCTGCGCGGCCGGGGAGATCGCCTCGTCCAGCTTGACCAGCAACGGACCGAGAGCCGCAGTGGCGTCGAGCGCGGTCTGCGCGGTGTGGGTGAGCTCGGTCAGCTGCTGCAACTGGTTGGTCAGCCGGTCGTTCACGTCGACAATCGCCGAGGAGGCGGTGATGCTGGTTTCATTGGCCCGTTGCTGGTTGTCGAGTCGGGTGTTGAGGTTGAACACCACGAACGCGAGCAGGCCGAGCACGCCTACCGCGACGACCGACAGCACCAATCGGGCCGGACCGCCGCGGCGTCCGAAGAAAATCACGGGTACATCTCCTACTTTCCGGACAAATCGTTGGCGGATTCTTCCGCGGACAGACGGGCGCTGTGGACCTTCGCGGCGGTCGATCGGGCGTCGTCGAGAATCGCATCCAAGGTGGCCCGGTTGCCGGCAACGGCGTCAGTGGCGCCGTCGGCCGCCGGTTGCAGCGAATTGATGTGCGCGGTCAAGGTATCGAGGGAGGCGACCAGGTCGGTCACGTTCGCCCCGGCCTGATTCAGGGTTGCCTGGACGTCGCCGCTGATCTGCCCGGTCAAGGTGTTCAGTTCCGCGGCCACGGCCGCGTCGGTGCTCAGCACACTCGCCAGCGAGGCCTTCATCTTCGCGAGCGAATCGAACGCGGCGAGAGTGACCTTCTCGTGCTCGACGATTTGGTCGAGCGCGGGGTTATAGTTACCTGCCGAGACCACTGCCTGATCGAGCCGGTACGGCGTCGCCGTCAGATCGTAGATCCGCGGATACAGGTATAACGCGCCGATCGGGATCAACGCGAGCACGAGTAGCCCGCGGGCGATCTTCATCTTCGCCGACGCCCGCGGCGGATCCGGTTCGGATGCCTCGGGGTCACCGACATAGGGCAATTCGAAGACGTCGGTGCGATAGTCGAGGGCGTGACTTGACGGGCGCCCTCGGCCCGAGAGCGCGGTCATGCGTCGACGACCGAGACCAACGCGATCGTGCGTAGCGCTGTCACGGTGTGGGTCAGCAGTCCCTTGACGACGAGCTTGTGCTTGAGGATTTCCCCGAGAACGGACATGCCGCGGCCGGTGAAGAATCCGACCGGCACCAGGCCACCGGCCTTCATCGGCAACTGGGAGACATCGAGGATCTGATCGACGGTCGCCATCACCGTGACGGCGGGCTTGCCGACGATGTCGTTGTAGACGACGGCCTCGTCACTGCCGAAGATGATGGTGCAGGCGGTCTCGGTGTCGGTGCTGTAGATCGATACCGGCCGGGAGATGCGACGCGCGAACTTCACGCGGGAGGGGAAGTTCTCGAGATTCTGCCCGAGCAGCATCCCGACAATACCGGCGACGCCGTTGGCGTCCTCGCCGTCGTACATTGTGACGGCGTAGCCCTTCTCGACGGTTGTCATGGGTCAAGGCCTTTCCAAGCATGGTGTTCGGTGAGGGTTCGGACCCGCGCGGGACTCGTTCCAGCAGGACATGAGTCCCGCGCGAGGGGGCCTAACTGACATGAAATGAAGTGGGCGGCAGTCGGTCAGATCACCGGTCGATGGCCGCCAATCCCGACCGGCTTCTCGTGCAGGTTGCGGCTACTGCCGTGCGAGCTCGACGGTCTCATGATTGCTGGCGCAGGTCGTTGCGCTCGTCCCATGGTGTCGCCACCATCGAGACCCGTCGCGCGTTGGCCCGTGCGACAGCGATGTCTGTCAGGAACCGCCGAGCCATTGCCCGCGGCGTGGCGCGGGGGTGCATGATCAGACTGGCGCAGACGATGACAGCGCCGATAGTGCGGGTTGACATGAGAAGATCTCCTGGAGGAATTTCATAAGCGGGCGCTGAAAGTGGACTCCTCCCCAGCCGAGGACACGATGCAGGGGCTCGCCGGTGTGAAGGTCTGGGGGGAGGCCCGATTACACGTCCCAGTCGGTGGGAACCTGTCCCCAGGTGCGCAGGAATGCGTTGAGGGCGCCGGCGTTCTCGATCGCCGCGGACATCGGTCCCTTGGCGAACTTGATCAGGCCTTTCATCAGAAGCTTTCCGCCCTCTTCCTCACCGGCGGCCGCGGTCTGCCAGGTCTCGAAGCTGCCGTTGATGACCAGCCACAGCTCGCTCTGGTCGAAGACGCGCGGTGACCAGGAGACGACCTTGCCCTCCTTGAATTCGAGGTGGCTGGCGACGTCGTCGCGGCCGGTCACGCCGAATTCCATCTTGTTGGTGAACGACGATGCGTCCTTGAATCCGGCGAGGACGTGCGGGTTCGAGTTGACAGCCTCGCGTGCGGCGTCACACCACTCCTGCGAGAAGAACTTCAGCTTGTCGGTCATGTAGTCTCATTTCCTTTTCTGTTCGCCAGCTCGTGCATCGAGCTGGTCCTGGTCTCGTTCGGTGGCGGGCCGCACCTGCGGCCGGACAGCCTGCCTCCCACGCCCTTACCGGTTGCCCGGCTGAACGGGTGGGTGAACCGGATACGCCCGGGTAGATCAACCGAACTTGTCCACGTGGATCCGGTCCAGGCCTGCGCCACACTCGCGGAGTACCGCCATCGTCGCGTCGACCATTGGCGGGGGCCCGGCCAGGTAGTAGCGGTGCGCCGGCGTGGCGATCTCACCCAGCGGGGTGGTCGCGAAGCCGCGACAGCCCTCCCATGTGTCATCGGCCTGCGCGACTACCGGCACGAGCTTTCCTTGGTGCAATTGCGCGACCACGGCCGCGAGCTCGTCCAAGCAGACCAGTTCCTCGGGCGTGTTGGCGCCGTACAGAACCGTGACTGGATGGGTACGCCGCTGCTCGGCCATGTGCCGGACCAGTGACAGCACCGGAGCCACGCCGGTACCGCCCGCGATCAGGATCGTGCTCGAATTGTCGTCGCGCAGCCACATGCCACCGAAGGGAATCGCGATCGGCACCGATACCCCGACCTTCAGCGCATGCAGGGCAGAGCTCCCCGGCCGGCCTTCGTAGTGCTTGGCGACGAACGTGATTTCGTCCCCCGGCCCGGCGTCCATCGAGTAGCAGCGCCGCAGATCCGGGCCCAGCTCGAGGATCGCGTACTGCCCCGGACGGAAGTCGGCCGGTGCATCGAGCGCGAAGGTGAACGAGCAGATGCCGGGACCCAGCTCACGCTTGTCCACCAGCTGCGCGACGCGGTCGGTCGTCGGACGCTCCTCGAAGGGACCCAGCCGAGTGACCTTGAGCGTGACGTTGGTGGCGGTGGTGGTCTGACAGGTCAGCTTGCGGCGCCGTCGGTCGTCCCGGGGGTCAATGGCCGGGGCATCGGGGAAGAGCAGCTCGACCTCCCCGGAGATCAGGGTCGCCTTGCACGTCCCGCATGAGCCCCAGCCGCACTCGAAGGGCAGCCAGACGCCCGCGCGGCGACCCGCGGCGAGGATATTCTCGCCTGGCTGGACAACGAACGAATCACCCGACGGCTCGACGGTCACGCGGTAGTGCCCGGGAAGCTCGGCGGCGAACCGGGCACCGCGCGGCGACGCACCCGCCTGGGGGATCACCGGCGACCGCTGCGGCGACGGTGCCGCCGAGTCAGATGGCGGTGCCAACGATGAACTCATCGCGGGTCGCCCCAGCCCTCTTCACGACTGCCACCGGATCAAGCGGGACCGGGGCCTTGCCCAAGACCGGAGCCAGAGCGGCGACCGCCTCGTCGGCGAGGGCAACCCACTTCGAGACCCAGCCCTCGAACACCTCGGACAGCGACGGGTCCCGCTCGAGCGCGTAGCTCGTCAGGGCCTGCGTCCAGTCCCGGCTGCGGGCCGAGTCGCGGGCGAACTCCGCGGCCAGCTCGGCGACGAAGCTGTCGCCGTTCTGTGCTGCGAGGTCGCTCAGACAGTCGTTGAAGAGCGTGTCCATCGTGGGCTTGATGACCACGCAGAGGGCCGTGAAGGCCTCGCCCCAGTCGTAGCTGATCAGAAGGGTCTCGAGTGCCTTGCGCAGCGGCTGCCAGGCGGGGTCGGACTGCCAGATCTCCCGACTCCGTGCGGACTCTGCGATGTGGTCACCGTGGCTGTTGGCGAGCGCCTTGGTCCAGTAGGCGATCCGCTGGATCCGCCGCATCTCGTCAGCGGCCTGGAAATGGGCACAGTTCGTGATGTAGGACGACGGGGCCATCTGGCCGACGTAGAGGCTCACCATCTGCAGCACGTGGATCGGGAACCGCAGCGGAACGAAGACGTCCTCGAGGGTGGCGACCCACGCCGGGTCCAAGCCGGCGACAAGGCCACTGGTCTCCGATCGGTCCACCAGCGCGTCGACGTAGAGCTCGCGCTCGTGCTGCATCGCGACGTAGTCGCGGTAGGTGAGCTTGTAGGGGTCACGGAACGCCTCCCAGTCGTCGACCTGGAGCGGCGAGCCTTCACGGTTATTCAGGTACCAGGTGTTGATCGGTGTCGTCGGGTCGAGCTCGAAGGGAGCCGGCTCGCGACGGAAGTGGTAGTGGAACTTGCCGGTGACGACCTCGTACGGCGTGGGCTTGCGCTTCACTTCGCCGAACTGGCTCCAGGTGCGCGGCTTGGGGCGGCTAGCAGGGGTGTTGGTGGTCATATCAGTTGGTCCTCTCCAGGTACCACTCGATGCTGTCGTCGGAGGTAAGGACGCGGCCCGAGAACGAGGCCAGCGCCTGCTCGAGCTGCGTTATCGGGTAGGTGTAGCCCAGCTCGTCCTCCAGGGTGGCTCGCGTGAGCACGCACCGGCCGGGAGTGTGGATCCGGACGTAGCCGCCCTGGTCGTCGATGGTCACCGGCAGATCGGGGTTGTCCCGCTCGACGGCGGCCATCACGGCCTCGGCTAGGGCGGGGTCGAAGCCTCGGATCACCGGGCCGACCAGCTTGGCGGCACTGTGGGTGTTGGTCATAGGGTTGGCCTTCAGCTCTCGTAGGACTTGAGGTAGTGGGTTTGGCCGTCCTGCGGGATCCCGATGCGGATGATTCCGTCGTTCGCCTCGACCGGGTAGCGGTACAGCGTCGAGCCCTTCGGGTTGATGCCGTTGCCAGCCTGCATGTCGAACTCCCAGAGGTGGCCCGGGCAAGCGAGCACACAGGTGATCTCGTCCCACGTGCCGTCGGCCAGGAGCACCTCCTGGTGCGGACAGAGGCCCTGGAAGGCTGCGTACGTGCCGTCGAGGTGGTGCACGATGATGACCTGCTCACCCTCAACCTCGGCGTCGACGATGTCGCCCTCCCAGATGTCCTGCGCCTCGGGAACCTCGACCCACTTGATGTCGACGTCTGCGGCGACCTTCATCTCGGCCATCACACATACCCCACTTCCACGACGTCCATCGGGCCGAAGCCGGCGCTGGTCACGGTGGCGTCCGGCGCGACGGGGGCAGATTTGTGGCGGACCTGCATCGGACGGTCCCGGGCGGGGACGCGATGTCCGACCGCGTGGTAGGCCACCTTCTCGGCGACCCGCGTCATGGTGTCCTGGTCGTCGACCGGGACCAGCATGAGGACGAAGTCACCGTCGAACATGCCCTGCAGTGGGAAAAGTGCCATTTTCCGTCTCCCTCACTTGTCCGTGCCGGCAAGGGTCTTGCCGGGAACATAGGCCTCAGCGGCCCATTCGTAGTTGGTCGCGTCTTGGCCGCACTCCTCGGGCGAGAGGCCCATGTAGGCGAGCGCACCGCCCAGGTCGGGCGGCTGGATCTCGCCGCCGAGGAACCGGTCGATCAGGCTGGTGTGCCCCTTGAACCGGTCCGGGGCCTCCTCGAAGATCCACCTGCAGGGCACCGAGCAGAAGTTGTACTGGCGTCCCTCGTGGATCAGCGTCTGCGGCAGCGGGCTGTCGAGTTTGCCCGCGTTGAATCCGGCCGGCGTGCAAATCGGGATGTGGCACATGTTGCAGACCATCGGCAGCGTCTCGGGCAGCGTCGCTTCCGGCTTGCCCGCCCGGATGTTGTCGCCCATGACGTCCCAGTGCCGTCCGAAGTTCTCGTTCCAGCCCGGGTACTTCTGCTCCAGATAGTCCCGCTCCTCCGGCGAAACGCCGGCGTCGGGGTTCCACCAGACCGTCGGCCGCCAGTTGTAGACCCCGAGGTGGTAGGCGTGGTGCAGCCAGTCGAGTTCCGGCAGGAAGTACTCGTCCCAGTACCACGGCTTCTCCAGGCCGAAGTCGCGGAACTGCTCCAGGAACTGCTTGACGATGAACTCGCTCATGAACTCCTTGAAGGAGTGGGCGCGGTGCTCCAGTGGGGTGTAGTAGTCCATAGACAGTCCGGTCAGCAGCGCGAAGACCTTCCACGAGCGCCAGAACATATGGTCGACCAGCTTCTGGGCGACGTCCTTGTGGCCCTGCTCGATGAGTATCTTCACTGTCGGCTCGCCCTGTTGGGAGTGCCGCGCCTCGTCGGTCTGGATCGAGGAGATAAGCGAGCCGAAGTCCACGTCGCCGACTCTCATCGCGTCGGCTGCCATGCCCAGGAACTGCAGGTTGGTGAAGCCGGTCTCGAAGGTGAAGGTCAGCTGGATCGCGGTGGACACCGCGTCGTTGGCGGTGAACATGTCGTCGAACAGGCTGCGGGCGGCGAGCGCGCCCCACTCGTTAGTGTGGAGGGCCTTGTGGGCCCAGTCCGCTCGCGGCTCCTTCGCCAGCAGGCCGTACGGGAAGTACGTCTGGATCTGGCCGTGGCGGGTCTCGTCGAGCGTGCCGTACATCGCCATGTTGCGCCACGCGGCGGCACGGCCGAAGCGTCCCATACGGGACTCGCCGATGCCGGCGGAGTACTCGGGGACCGCGATGGCGCCGTAGTGGGCGAGGATCGCCGACTTCCAGCCCGGGTCGAGGGACTCGAAGATTTTGGAACGGCCGATGACCGCGTTGACGGCGTAGACCGAGGAGTCCTTGCCGAACTGATTGTGGACGTACTCGGTGTACGTCACCTTGTAGGGTTCGTCCCAGGTCCACCAGTCTTCGGCGGCGACGCCATAACTGTTGGAAAGCTCCTCGGGGAAGACGTCCTTTTCATCAACGTAGGTGAATGTCCAGTTCATGTCTCGCGTGAGGTCGTACCACTGCGACCGCTCAAGGCTAGGCACCTGATGACTCCTTCGGATGGGGGCCGACGCGCGCTGCGTGGGTTCCTGAAGTACAGCACCGAGTGATAGCCGTCACCATGCGGCTTTTCCATTCAACGGAAGTCAATTCCGTCGGCCATTGCCAGGCGCAGCAGCTGGCAGGTGTCGGCGTGCTTGAGGTCAGCGAGGTGCCGGAGCGGTGGTGCTCGGGTATCGGTGCGCGGTTCTGTGCTCTTGGCCTGCGGTGGTGGCACGTCCCGTGGTGTAGCAGCGGTCGGTTCCTTGGTCCGGCACCTCAAGCTCGGTGGCGGGCCGGGTGCTCGGTCGCCGGGCGGGGAGGCTCATTTCGCGGCGTTGATTGAATTATGTTATGCCGAAGCATCTGTTGTGAAACTGATTGTAGTGGTTGACAATTCATAGTTTTGCGCGTGTCTATACGGGCTGTGTGTTGTTTATGCTTGATGCGGTTGAGGTTTCGCATTCTTGCGGCCCAGTCCGGGAGATCACGGAGGACGTCGTGGACCGGGAGATGATGGCGCGGGCTTTGAGTCGTCGGATCGGTGGGTTCCGCCGTCACGGCTTGAGGTGGACGGCTACTCGGTAGTAGACGAGGGTGAGCAGTTTGCGGGCCGCGGCGACCTTGGCGATGTTCTTGCCGCGGCGTGGCTGGATCCGGGGGCGATCGGCGACAATCTTCGCGGTGCTCGGGTGCAGCTGGATCGCCTCGACCGCCGCCCACCGCACCAGTCTCGAGCCCTGCTTGGTGATGTGCCCGCGATGGACGGTGGTGTCGGACTCGCGGTGCCGTGGGGTCAGCCCGGCCCACGAACAGAGCCGGTCCGGCCCCGAGAACCGGTGCACGTCACCGATTTCGGCGAGGAAGATTGCCGCCAGGACGGGACCGACACCCGGTATCTCCTGGATCGCCCGGTACCCGGGATCACCGTCGAGCCGGCGAGCGATCAGCGCGGTGAACCGCGTCTCCTGGGTGTCGAGGGTGTCGATGAGTTGGAGCAGCGACAGCACTCGTTGGGCGTAGGCCTTGCCGAGGGGCACCCGGGCGAGTCTCGCCCGGCCGGTGACACCGAACAGATCCGAGACCGCGATCTGGACTCCGGCCTTGCCGAGCACCGAGTGCACCTGCGCCTTGAGGTTCGAACGGATCGCCACCAGCTTCGCCCGGTAGCGCACGAGCTCCCGTAACTCACGGACCTCGGGTGGGGCGATCCATGCCTCGGGCAGCCGGTTCATGCGCAGCAGATCCGCCAGATCCGACCCGTCGCGGACGTCGTTCTTGACTCGACGGTACCGAAACCCTTTGACCCCCAGGGGGTGTGCGAGGTGGACGGTCGCGCCAGTGGCCTGCAGCGCGTCGACTGCCCAGTACCACCCGTAGGTGGCTTCGAGCACCACCTCGGGGTGCGGTCCGGCGTCGTCGAGTTCCCGCTTCAGCGTGTCCGGGTCGTTGGCGATCCGGGCTACCGAGAGCTGCTCGCCCTCGCTGTTGTGGCGGACGATCACCGACCGCCGCCGGTGCAGATCGACTCCTACGAACTGCATACCTGGTTCATACTCGTACATGAGGGGCCACCCTTCCTCTTGATTCGGGTCCGACACCCCCAGCATCCGCTGGGAACCATGAGGAGCGGGGAGGCCCCGCCCCTTTTCATCACATCAAGCCGCTGAGGGGAGCGGTGCCCGGTAGAGTTCCTTGTTTTTCAGCATGGCGTAGAGAACATCGCAGCGGCGTCGGGCGAGGCAGATCAGGGCCGCGTTGTGCTTCTTCTTCTCGGCACGCTTTTTGTCGTAGTAGGCGCGACTGGTGGGGTCGTGGAGGGCGGAGAATGCGGACAGGAACAGGGCGCGTTTGAGTTTCTTGTTGCCGGAGCGGGCTGGGTGCTCACCACGGATGGAAGATAGCTCACCTCGATCGCGGTCAAGCACGCACCCCGAATGAGCGCCAGGTTGGCCACCGACATCCTTGCCGCCCTCGACGAGCAGACCGTGGTCGTGCCCGGCACCACGGCCGCCGAGACCATCCTCCCCAAACACGCCGACACCCTGAAAGAGACTCTCCAGCAACGGAAAGCGGTCGCCGAGGACGTGGAGAGGGCCCTCGATGATCACCCTCTTACCCGAGTCCTGACCTCGACGCCCGGCATCGGAGTCAGGACAGCAGCCCGGATCCTGATCGAGGTCGGCGACGGCTCCGCCTTCCCCTCCGCCGCCCACCTGGCGGCCTACGCCGGCATCGCACCGGTCACCCGTAAATCGGGACTGTTTTCGCCTGTCCGGGGTACAGGTCAGCGATGCGGCGCATCGCCAGTCCGGGCAGGTAGCCGACCTCGTGGCTGCAGGCGCGGGCCACGGTGACCGGCAGGGCGCCGATCGTATTGGGTTGGTCGACGACGACCAGCACCGATCCGTGGCTGGCCAGGCGGTCGAAGACAGCCCGCAGCTTGCGTCTGCCGGCCTTCCGGATTCCGGCCGGCCGCCGCAGCGGGAGAGGACCTCGAGCACCGCCGGATGGGCGATGCGGGGGCCGAGGACCCGCTCGAGCGCGGGGTGGATGGAGGTGAGCAGTCCGCGGATGCGGTTGCTGACCCGGGTGGCCTCGCCGGCAAGGTCGTCGTCGAACCGACGAGGACTTCGAGCTCGGCGAGGGCCTCGTCGCCGGTATCGACCCGGCGCAGGGTGTGCGGCATGGTGCGGGCGGTATCGGCGATGAAAGGCGTCTCGGGCGTGGCTTCGTCGTTCGGCAGGCCTTGTCGTAGATCTTCTTTCCGGCGGCGGTCAGTCCGACGGCGTGGTGTTCGCCTTTGCCGACGTCGATGCCGCAGTACACTAGTTCGAGTCCATTCAGGGGTCGTCCCTTGTGTCTCGGTTCGGCCGGTCGCCGATCCGGCATCGACGCCCGGCACCCACGTTACAAAGCGACCTACCCCAGTTCGGTTGGCCGTATCCCTATCAGCGGTCCGTCGACGCCACCACGCCCGGCGACACCACCCCCCGGATCATGCGTGAGACAGGGGCAACGAGTCATACCGGGTCTGGCGACCGTAGCCCTTCTGCGAAGGACCGTAAATAACGTAACGGGGGTAGGTGGCAGACGGTGCCCGCGGCCCGCGGCGCGCGGCGAGGGCGGCCAGTTTGGTCTTCCATTGCCGGGTGCGGGATCCATTCGATCCGCCGCCTCGGCGCAGAGCCAGCAGTCGGCCGGCCTCGAGCAACCTCATGGCAGCGGTGTGCGCAGGATGTGCGGGGTGACATGCTTGCTGGCCAGGCCCGGACATGCGTCGGCGGCAGTTGCGGTGTGTCGTGTCAAGCGTGCCGCCACTGCGTCACGGCTCATCCGTGTTCCGGTCTCCGGGTAGGAAGCGGGAATCCGGTTGCGCGGCTATCGATCTGCCTGCGTAGGACATCCACGGTTTGCCTATCGAGCAGTGTGCTTCAATTCTTCCGGCCCTTTCCGCGACAAACGGCGTGCGTGGGCGAGCCCGAGATGGACATCGGCGATCTTCAGATCGGTCAAACTCCGAAAACATCCCGGTGGTGGTCACCGCGGTCTGCAGTAGTGCGTGGTCGCGTCGCCCGGCCTGTGTGGGTCGGTCGGGTGCGGCCAGGAGTGGGAAGAGTTCCACGGTCGTCAGGTAGGTCACGTCGGTGCGTCGGTGCGTCGGTGCGTCGGTGCGTTGGTGTCGTTTCGGTGGAATGGCCAGGACGCGGGCAGATCGTGTTGGCATGTTCCGGATGACGATAAGCGGCGTAGGCGAACAGCGAATCCACCTCCGCCAGTGGGGCATTGCGGGTGGTGACGGCGTTGCCGCGGTCCGCTCATCGCTGGAGCCTACGTCGGTGGACCCGTTCACTGTCTTACCTCGTCAGTGATGGAGATTCTTTTGATGCATTCTTGCGTAGTGTCTCCGAGGGCGCCTCGCCGAACTTGTTGCGATAGGCCACAGCAAAGCGACCGAGGTGCGCGAATCCCCATCGGTACGCAGTATCTGAGACCGACGTCAGCAACGCCGGGTTGCTGAGTTCCGCGCGTACACGCTGAAGGCGGACCTCACGCAAATAGCAGGTCGGGGATACACCGACGTAGCGTTGGAAACCGTACTGCAGCGTTCGGGCGCTGACCCCTATCGCATGAGAGAGATCGGATATCGACCATGGTTGGTCCGGTTGTTGTTCGAGCAGGTCGATCGCCTGCTTCACTGCACGCGGCCGTGCAGGTCCGTGTGTGCTGAGTAGTAGCTCGGAATAGTTGTGCGGTTGGCCGACCAGTAAGCCGGTCATCATCAGTTCTTCGATTCGTGCGACCAGCAGCGGCTCGTGACCCGTCTCTGCGTCGCGTTCCATCTCAGCTTGCAGCAGCCTGACACTGTCGACCCAGGTGCGCAGTGACGGGGTGGTCAGATCCATGCTGAAGTCGAAGCACAGCGGCGCCTTGATCTCGCGGCACAGCAAACCTTCGAGCTGCCGTTCCAGGGCGTGGCGCTCGATGCGTACGAAAATCATGCTGTAGTCGGGGCTGAGGGTGATCATCGAGGGGTCTTCGGCCCGAAACGACACGCCGAGGGACGGTGTTGACGGAGCGGTCTCGTGCTTGCCCCGCTGAGCTTCCGCCTTTCCGGTGAGCGGCAGCGTGAAAAAGTACAGCGCTTCTGTCGTCGGCGCCTCCAGCGTGATACGAGATTCGTACCTCAGATACGCCAGAGTCGTGTTGCCGAGCTTGGCCGCGTTCATACGGGCATCCGAAGAAACTGCACCTGAGGCCTTGACCTTGTGCGGAACGAGTAGACGCCCGCCGACATCGCGGATCACATCGAGGTCACCGGTACGGAACTGAGAGCAATGTGCAAGGGGTTCCGTCGACATGTAGAAATCACCTCTACCTCTGTGGTCTCCCCGCGCGAGAGCGCGTTGCCGTTGGCGCGCGGACGCACCGACCTACGCAAGCATGTTGTGACTCGCGTCACGGCAGTATACGCCAGGTGCGGTCTTATACGCCAGATGGCGCGTTGACTCACGAAAAATGCGCGCGTAACCCTATTCGTTGCCTCATCGAGGAATGCGCGCGTACGGCGCGCCTACCCGGCCCGAGGATGGGTTGTCGGATAGGCCCGGACGATGGGACTGACGA
>NZ_JAAXPA010000048.1 GCF_012396235.1 Rhodococcus opacus
CCACCCACCGCACCCACCACGGGGACCGGGTCGCGTTCCGCATCGGACGGGACCTGCACCGGTCACTATCGACGCTCGCGCGGCAGAACAACTCGACGCTCTTCATGGCGATCCACGCGCTATTCGCTGTCCTCCTCGCCCGCCTCAGCGGCAGTTCCGACATCGTGATCGGCACCCCCGTCGCCGGCCGCCCCGATCCCCGGCTGGACCAACTCGTCGGCATGTTCGTCAACACACTCGTCCTCCGGACCCCGGTCGACGGCTCCCGGTCGTTCACCGAGGTACTCGACCGCACCAGGGACGTCGACCTCGGTGCATTCCTCCACGCCGACCTGCCTTTCGAGCGCGTCGTCGAGGCCGTGGACCCGCCGCGGTCGACCTCCCGCTCACCGCTGTTCCAGGTGTCCCTCGAATTCGAGAGCGTCCTACGACCCGAGATCACACTGCCGGACCTGACCGTCACGGTCGCGGAGTACACGCCGCCCGTCGTCAAGGTCGATCTCGAACTGGTGGTCGCCGAGACGTTCGACGAGTCCGGTGCCCCGGACGGGATCGCCGCCGGATTTACCTACGCCACCGACATCTTCGACGCCGCGACCGTGCAGGGCTTCGCCGATCGTCTGACCCGTCTCGTCGCGGCGGTCGTCTCCGACCCCGACGACCCGGTCGGGGATCTGACGCTCGGCGACGAGGACGAGGACGCATCGGTCTCCGGACCGCCCGGCCTCCCGGCGCGGGTGTGGCCCGACCTGCTGGCCGGGGCGGCGGAGCGGCACTCCGACCGGGTGGCCGTGTGCGACGCCGGTCGCACGCTCACCTATCGCCAACTCGACGCCGACTCCGCGCAGTTCGCCCGGCTGCTCATCGCTCGGGGTGCCGCACCGGAAAGGTTCGTCGCCCTCGCATTGCCGCGATCCCTCGCGTGGGTCCGCGCCGTGTGGGCGGTCGCCCGCTCGGGTTCGGCGTCGGTACCCGTCGACCCGACGTATCCGCCCACCCGGATCACCCACATGCTCGACGACTGCGGAGCGGTACTCGGCGTCACCGTCGCCCGGTACCGCACACAGTTGCCGGACACGGTCGAGTGGCTGGTGCTCGACGATCCCGACCTCGAGACGCAGATGCGGCACCTTCCTGCCACCCCGGTGACCGACGTCGACCGCGCGGGTCCGCTGCACCCGGACAACCCCGCCTATCTGATCTACACGTCCGGATCGACCGGCACTCCGAAGGGGGTTGTGGTGTCGCATCGGGGTCTTTCGAACCTGTTCGAGCAGGAACGTCACCACCTGCAGGTCACCCCCGATGCGAGGGTCTCGCATCTCGCGTCCCCCAGTTTCGACGCGGCGCTGTTCGAGTTGACGATGGCGTTCTGCGCGGGGGCGCGGGTCGTGCTCGTCCCCCCGCTGACGTATGGCGGTGCGGCGCTGGCGGATATCCTGGCCGGCGAGCGGATCACCCACGCGTTCATCACCCCGACCGCGCTGGCATCGCTCGATCCGACGGGGCTCGACTCGCTGCAGGTCCTCACCGTCGCCGGTGAACCGTGCCCGGCGGACCTGGTCCGGCGATGGGCGTCCGCCCGGCGCATGCTCGATGCGTACGGTCCCACCGAGACGACGATCTGGTCGCATGTCAGTGAACCGCTGGCACCGGCGGAACCTGTCACCATCGGGCGCCCCGTCCGCGGGTTCACCGCCGCCGTCCTCGACGCCCGGCTGCATCCCGTTCCCCCGGGCACCCCGGGTGAGCTGTACCTGGCAGGGCCCGGCCTGGCCCGCGGCTACCACGCCCGCCCGGCCACGACGGCGACCCATTTCGTCGCCTGCCCGTTCGCCGCCCCCGGGTCGCGGATGTACCGCACAGGTGACCTGGTACGCACCCGGCCCGACCTCACGCTCGAACACCTCGGGCGTACCGACTTCCAGATCAAGGTGCGCGGATTCCGGGTCGAGCCGGGCGAGGTCGATTCGATCCTCGCGGCGCGCGCGGACATCGGTTTCGCGGCCACCGTCGGGCGAACCGGACCAGACGGGGAACCGATACTCGTCACCTACGTCCGCGGTGCGACCGGCGCGGACGTCGACGCGAGTGCGGTGCGCACGGCGTTGTCCGCGCAGCTTCCGCCGTACCTGGTTCCCGCCGCGGTCGTCGTACTCGACGAGGTGCCGCTCACCCCGGCCGGCAAGCTCGACCGCTCGGCCCTCCCCGAACCCGAGTTCGGCCCCCGGCCCGAACGATTCCGTGCCCCGTCCACGGCAGTGGAGCGAGCCGTCGTCGAGGCTTTCGCGAAAGTCGTCGACACCGGCGAGGACCGCGCGATCGGAGTGGACGACGACTTCTTCGCGCTCGGCGGCACGTCACTGTCCGCGGTCCGCGTCGCCGCGGACCTGCAGCGGCGACTGGGCCAGCCAGTTCCGCTTCCCGCCCTCTTCCTCGACCCCACCCCCGCAGGTCTGGCGGCCCGCCTCACGACCGAAGCGCTGCCCGCGTCGGTCGAGGACGCGCTCCGGGTTGTCGTGCCGCTGCGCCGTGGTGGTCGGCTCGCACCACTGTTCTGTGTCCATGCCGGAATGGGCCTGGCCTGGGCGTACACCGGCATGGTCCGCCATCTCTCACCGGACCGGCCCGTGTGGGGACTGCAATTGCCCTCCCTCGGCGGCGGTCCCGAGTACGACTCCATCGAGAAACTGGCACACCGATACCTCGACGAGGTCCGTACCGTCCAGCCGGCGGGACCGTATCATCTGCTCGGCTGGTCGCTCGGCGGGCTGATCGCGCATGCCATGGCCACCGAGCTGCAGGACCGGGGTGAGGAGGTCGGGTCCCTTGTGCTCCTGGACAGTTACCCTGGCGGCGCGACGGCCGATCCCGAAGCCTTGGATGCCGGCGACCTTCTGCGTGGTCTGGGAGTCGACGGCAGCCCCGGCGAGGACGCCCGGTCTCTCACGTACGCGGACGTCGGCCGCCGTCTCGGCGAGTCCTACGGTCCCGCCGCGGCTCTGACGGCAGACCAGCTGCGGCGAATCGCCGAGGGATATGCCCGGTCGACCCGGCTGTCGACGAGATTCGCCCCGAGAGTCTTCCGCGGTGACGCGCTCCTGCTCACCGCAGCGGACAGTTCCCGCGCCGGCGGTGCGCCGTCCGTCAACGCCGGATTGGGCCACTCGATCACCGGCACCGTGCAGGACGAACGCGTCGATTGCGCACACAACGACATGATGCAACCGGGTCCGGCACGGGCGATCGGCGTACTCGTCGAAACCTACGTATCCGGTCGGGGCGGATAGAGCCGCGCGAGAGTGCCGCAGATTCCGCGAATGCTCGGATGCCGGTACAGCTCCCGCATCGGGAGAGCCGGAAGGCCGAGCCGCCGCATCATGCCGTCGGCCTTGATCGCGCACAGCGAGTTACCTCCGAGCTCGAAGAGGTTGTCGTCCAGCGACACCGGGACCCCCAGCACCGACTCCCAGATGTCGGTGAGCGTCTGCGCCGTTCCCACCTCGGCGAGCGGGCCGTCCTGCGGTTCGACGGCAGTGTGCGACACGGACCGCGGGACCGGCGCGGGAAGCCTTGTCACGTCGAGTTTTCCGTTGAGGGTGAGCGGCAACGCGTCGACCACCGTGATCGTGCGGGGCACCATATGCTCGGGTAGGAATCGGGCGACGCGTTCCCGTATCGCCGCGACCGTCTCCGTCTCGGTCTCCGTCGCCGACCCGGCCGCAACGACGTAGGCGTCGATCGCGATTCCGGCCGGGTCCTCCGGCCTCCCCGACGGCACCACGGCCGCTGCCGCGACGACGGGGTCGTCGAGGAGCACGGACCGCACCTCGCCGAGTTCTACACGGAACCCGCGAATCTGGACCTGGGAGTCCAGTCGACCGAGATGCTCGAGACGGCCGTCGTCACGGATCCTTCCGCGATCGCCCGTGCGATACCACCGGGCCCCGCCGGGTGCCGCGACGAAGCGGCCGGCCGTCAATCCGGGACGGTGGAGGTACCCCAGCGCGACACCGGCTCCGCCGACGTAGATCTCGCCGGCCACTCCGGGCGGCAGCGGATGACCGTTCTCGTCCGCGACCACCACCTCCCAGCCGGGTAGTGGATCCCCCACCGTTGGTGTTCCGGTCAGGCCGTCGCGCCGTGTCACGGTGTGCGCGGTGACGTGCACGGTGGTTTCCGTCGTCCCGAACATGTTCACCAGCCGGCATCGCGATTCCGGATACCGATCGAGCCACGGCAGTACCACACGAGGATCGAGGGTCTCGCCGCCGAAGACGACCAGGCGGAGCGCGGACAGCGGCTCGAGATCCCGGTCGGCCGCGGCCAGGTGCACGAACGCCGACGGCGTCTGACTGAGGACCGTGACGTGTTCGTCGGCGAGCACCGTGTGGAACTCCACCGGGGACCGCGAGATCCAGTACGGCACGATCACGAGGCGGCCACCGGACGACAACGCGCCCCAGATCTCCCACACCGAGAAGTCGAAGGCGGGCGAATGGAACATCGACCAGGTGTCGCCGGGTGTCGGCGCGAATTCGGTTGCGGTGGACGCCATCAGCGCCGGAACGGCGCGATGCGGAATCACCACGCCTTTCGGCCGGCCGGTCGACCCGGACGTGTAGACCACGTAGGCGGGGGCGCCGTCGCCGCCTACGGCCCAATCCACGTCACCCGGCACCGATGCCGACACCGACAGCTCCGCCGGCGTCACCACCGGTACGCCGTCCCACCCGCCTCCAATCTCGAGTTCGGTGACGACCAATCGGACATCGGCGTCACGCGCCGTGTACACGAGACGATCCGGAGGATGCCGCACATCCATCGGAACGAACGCCGCACCGCTGCGCAACACCGCAAGCATCATCACGACGAGATCGACCGACCGATCCAGGCAGATTCCGACCCGGTCTCCCGGCCCGACTCCGCGATCGTGAAGACCCCGTGCCGCCCAGATCGACTGTTCGTCGAGTGCACCGTAGGTCAGCGTGCGCCGGCCGTGGGTCACTGCGACCGCATCGGGACGCTCGTGCGCGTGCCGGGCGACGAGGTGCTCGATCCGCCCACCGGAGACAGGCGCTCGCACACCGGCACCCAGCGGCGCCACCGCCTCGCCGAACACACCACGTCGTCGGGGGGACGGGTCGCGAAGTCCGTTCACCACACGGGCGACCCACTGCCCGAACCGCCTGGCGGTATCGGCGTCCACAGATGCGGGGTCGGCGTAGACCTCCAGGGTGGTGTGCCCGCCGGTCTCGACTATCGGCACGAGTGTCAGCGGGAACGGCGCCGACTGGCAGGGGAGGTACGTATGTCCGGGGTCACGCAGAACCGTCTCCAGCACACCGGTGGTCGCATTGCTCATCTCGTCGATCTCCGCGGCAAACCGGGGCACTTCTTGTCGCCGTGCGCTTTCCACCTCGTCGATCAGCTCGGCGGGTGAACGGTTCCCGGAGGTGTCGAACGTCAGGTCGACCCGGTTCTCGAATCCGCCGAGCACTCGGGGTGGGCGCGTCCGGTCGCCCCGCCACATCGGGATCGTCACCGAGCGGAGGCCGTGGCATCTGCCGGTGACGACCGCGGCGGCAGCGGCCACCGTCGCTGTCACGTCCTCGCGGGCCCGGCTCAGCGGGTGAGTGGAATGCAATACTGCCGCGCTCCATCCACGCAGTGTCCGACCGTGCCGATGACGGCGAACGGGATTCGCGATCACCGTGTCGGCGCCGATCGCACCAACGAGCACGTCGCACAGGAGCGTGAGCGAGGCCGTGTCGAGAGCACGCCGGTCGGCGACCACGACCAGATCGGCTACCTGGTCGGTGTACCGCACCAGGACTGCACGCACCACCGGACCGTCGACCGCGACGGGCCGCCGGCACTCGGCGACGAGCCGGCGCCGTGCCTCCTCCGAAGCCGAGACGGCGGGCACGTCCTCCACCCACAAACGAGTCGGCCGGGTCGCGGGCTCCCACCAGCGACGGGACGCCGTGTCCCACCGCGCCGCAAGCGTCTCCGACCGCACCCCGCTGGGCAGGCGCACCGTCATCGCATGGCCGAACGACGTGCGCACCGGCTCGGACCTCCCCCAACGGGATTGGTGCATAGAGCAATCCTAGTCGAGAAACGCGCGGCGACCTGAGCTTGTGCCTCCACCGCGAACGCGCGCGAGTCGCCCTCAGCGTGCTGTGAAACCGCCGTCCACCGTCACCACGGCACCCGTGACTCCACGCGCGTCGTCGGACGCGAGCCACCGCGCCGCTGCCGCGACCTCCCCCGGTTCGACGAGCTTGTTGGTCGGCTGGGCCTGCACGAAGACCGACTCGTGCTCGTCGACGCCGACTCCCAGGGAGCGCGCGATCTCCGCGAGCATCCGCCCTTCGTACTCACTGCTGTCCCGCACCGATCCCGGGCACAGTGCATTCACCCGGACCCCGTTCGGCGCGTAGTCGAGGGCGACGGCCTTGGTGAGGCCGACGAGGCCGTGTTTGGCCGCGACGTACCCGGCGAAGTGGCGATACCCGACGAGTCCGGCCGTCGAGGCGACATTGACGATGCTTCCGCTTCGCTGGGTCACCATGATCCGGCCGACCGTCGCGATCGTCCGCCACGCCCCGGAGAGGTCGACGTCGAGCATCAGACGCCACTCCGATTCGGCGATGTCGTGCGCCACCTTCCCGGACGGTGCGGCGATGCCCGCATTGTTGAGCAGCACGTCGAGACGACCGAATCGTTCGTGGGCCACCTGCACCGCGGCTCTGATCTCCGTGAGCTCACGGACATCCACCGCCTGGGTCACCACCGTCGCACCGTGCTCGCGGCACAACTCGGCGGTGTAGTCGAGCTGACTCTGCGAACCGAGTGGGTACGGCACCCCGGGCAAGTTCCGGGTGATGTCGACGAGCATGAGATCAGCCCCGGCCGCTGCGAACTCGACGGCGCACGCACGGCCGATCCCCCGCGCCGCGCCGGTCACGAAGGCCGTCTTCCCGGCGAGGTCGGCGCTCACCGAGCGCCCTCGCCGAGTTGCGCGGCAAGCAGTCGTACCAGCGCGTGCGGGTGCTCGGCAAGATACATGTGCCCGCCGTCCACCTCGAGCACCGAAGTCCCGGCGGTCGTCGCCGTCGCCCACTCCGCCACCTGAGCGACGCCGACGAGGTGATCGCTACGCCCGCGCAGAGCCGTGATCGGGACGTCCAGCGGCGGATGCGGTGGCGGCCGATAGTTTTCGTGCATCTCGACGTCGGCGCGGACGACGGGCAACAGCAGCTCCCGCAGTTCCGGGTTCGCCAGCGCGGGATGGGAGTACCCGGCCAGATCACCAACCTGGGCGAGGAACTCCGCATCCGCCAACGACGACGCCCGGATTTCCCGCACGGTCGCCGGTCCGGGCGATCCACTCACGAACAGGCGGGTCAACGCGACGCCCCCGTCGGCGGTCAGGCGGTGCGCCAGCTCGTAGGCCAGGACCGCACCCAAGCTGTGCCCGAACACAGCCACCCCGGCAGACTCCCGGACGACCGGCAGCACGCGCGGCGCGATGTCGTCGACGGCGGCATCGACCGTCGTGAGCAGGTCCTCACCGAAGCGTTCCTCACGGCCGGGGAGCTGCACCGGGAGGATGTCCAGCCCCCGCGGCGCATAACCCTGCCAATCGCGGAAGAAGGAGGCGCCCGCGCCCGCGTACGGCAGGCACACCAGTGTCGCAGGTACCATTGTCGCCTCCTTCCACGGCGCCGAGGAAGACCGGTTACCTTCGACCCTAGGCCGCGCTCCCTCCCGGTGTGGGGATTCGTGTGCACCCTCCGGTGCTGCGTAGCAACTGTGGGACAATCCGAGTTTCAGCAAAGCATCTCAGGCGCACGAGTTCAGATGACGTTCGGCCCCAATGCCGCACTCCCCCAGTATTTCCGAGCAGACCGTTGCCCGTCGTCATGTGCGGAGCGAAGAACCTGGAGAACTGGTCGGACAGGCTCCCGATCCAGCCCGGTCGGCAAATTGAATCAAACTGATTTGATGCATCTGGTGTTACCCTCGTGAGGTGGTGCTGTTGCGTCAACCCGTCCCGTCATTCGTGCAGCTGGCCGCTCATCCGCTGCGGTGGCAGTTGTTGGCGGTGCTGTCCGGCAGCGACTACCGGGTCCGCGAGATGGTCACGCTGGTGGGTGAGTCGCAGAACCTGATCTCCTACCACCTGCGCCTGCTGCGCGACGGTGGGCTGGTGACGGCCACACGCAGCACCTTTGACGGCCGCGACAGCTATTACCACCTGGATCTGGATCGCTGCACCGAGATGCTGGCCGGTACCGGCACCGCACTACACCCGACACTCGGCCGGACCTCCACACCCCCGCCGTTCGACCCGAAGACACCCCTCGCCGTGCTGTTCGTGTGCAGCGGCAACAGTGCCCGCTCCGCGATCGCGGAAGCTCTGATGCGCCAGCACACCAGCGGCCGAGTCGACGCAATCAGCGCCGGCACCTGCCCCAAACCGGGCATGCATCCCAATACGGTTCGGGTGCTGCGAGAAGAGTTCGGGATCGACATCTCCGACCAGCATCCCCGCCATCTCGACACACTCGCCGACCGCCGGTTCCAAGCGGTAGTCACCCTGTGCGACAAGGCCCGCGAAGTCTGCCCGGAGTTCGGCGACGACACGCACTGGATCCACTGGAGCATCCCCGACCCGACCCAATGCGGCACCGGCGAGGACACCTACCCGACCTTCCAGGCCACCGCAGCCGAGATCGACACCCGCATCCGGTACCTGCTTCCGACCCTCACCACCGAACCGTGAAAAGGAGTGCTCGATGACCCCACCCGACGAATACGCCAGCGTCCGCTACCTCGTCGACGACGTGCCCGCAGCCATCGACTTCTACACCAGCCACCTCGGCTTCACCCTGCACACCAACCCCGCCCCCGCCTTCGCCGACGTGATCCGCGGCCCCTTGCGACTACTGCTGTCCGGCCCAGCCAGTTCGGGTGCGCGCGCCACCCCCACCGACGTGACCGGGCCGGGCGGCAACCGTATCCACCTCGTCGTCAGCGACCTCGACGCCGAGATCACCCGACTGCGCGCTGCCGGTGTCGCCTTCCGTAGTGATGTGGTCAGCGGGCCGGGTGGTCGCCAGATCCTGCTCGCCGACCCCGCCGGCAATCTGATCGAACTGTTCCAGCCCACCGCCCATCGGTAGGCCTCCACACCATCGTCAACCGAATCGTCACGCACAACCGCTTCCAGAGGAACGTCGGGACAGCGTGTCACACGACCTGACATCCTTGCCCGACTCGGCGTCGATGCCTCTGCGGCGGGTCACCATGGCCGAGATCAGGCCGGATGCGACCACAACCTGCCCCAACATCAACGACGCCGGCAGTATCAACAACTCCCACCCCGTCGAACCATAGGCCTGCGACCACACCACGATCGCGATGGCCAGAATCCACGTCAGAACCTGTCCCAGCGTCATCAACGCGCCGGCCCACCTCAGATCGGTGCGTCGGACGAGCCCGATCGTGCCCGCGACCGTCCCTACCAGCGCGGCGATCAGCCCGACCGGCGTCGGGAGCAGAACCATCGGGCCGAGAAGTGGTCCAGGCTCCACCATTCCCGTTCCTACCAGTTGCGGCACGACGAACAGCCACACCGACACACCGCACAGCACTGAGACGACCGATACGCTCGTGAGCACCTTCATCGCATCAACCTAAACCAGACTTCGGACTCACTCCGGCCGTCCTCCATCGCAGGTGGCGCACGGTCAGCCGATCTCGCATGCGGCGACCGCGCCGCCGGATGCAGGAGGGCTGCTTGTGGATCGACACCGAACCGCGGTTGGCTACGGGCGCCAGACCTGGACGAGCGTCGGTATTCTCGAAACATGGGCAAGCCCACGGTCCCGAGCGGCACGGTGCACAGAGTGCCGGCGGATCTACGAAAGGCGTTGGCCGACGACGGCCCGGCGCTGGCCGCGTGGAATGACATCACACCACTGGCACGCAATGAGTGGATCTGCTGGGTCGAGGATGCCAAGCTCGATGAAACCAGAGCGCGTCGCATCAGAAGGACGCACACCGAACTGGCTGAAGGCAAGCGGCGCCCGTGCTGCTGGCCTGGATGCAGCCACCGGGAAAAGACCGGTAGGTAGAACCGTGATCGACCGTTTCCCGTGGTCGATCCCGTTGGTCTGTCGCGGTGGAACGCCGATGCGTGTGGCGAGGCGGCTCTGTGTGACGCCGAGTGGCAATCTCCAGAACCACTACGGACTCGCCATCGCCGACATCACCCCGCTGACAGCATGACAAACGCTCGCACTGAATCCACGGCTCGCCCGAAGTGGGAATGCCCTGCCCTCGGCGGTGTCTGCGGTTTGGCTGACAGGGCGAGCCGGGTCGGATACAACTGAGAGGGCATCGACAGTGACGCGGGCAGATCACCCTCGCGATGGGACCGGCAGACACCACATGTCCGGTGGCCGATGCGTTCAGCGAAGGAGCAAACGTTCGTGCTCGAGAACGAAATCCACCCCGTGGTCCGCATCCCGTCCCCGCCCGCCGATCCGCCGCCGATCCGACAAGCGACTCGCCCGGACCGGTCACCGACCGTTGCCACTGGCCAGTGCGGGGCCGTGCGGCGACCCCTGGCCGACGCCGATCCGGATCGACAACCAGTGGACACGGACCCGAGCACATCCTCGTCGATACCCGACGATCCGATCATCTGGCCCGACCCCAGCCCGCTCGCCGACTGGTGGGACCAGGTACTCGGCCGGCCCTCGACCACCTGAGAGCCCGCGGACCTACTCGAAGGTGTGGAATCCCGGCCGCCAAGTGTCGTCGTCTCTGCGGAAAGCACGGTCATCGCGGGTGCGGTGTGCTCTGCTGAGACCACACAGAAGCGGGGAGGTGCGGTGTGCGAGCTGGGGTCGGTGGACTGGTGCCGATGAGCCCGACCGAGGCGATGTTCGTGCTCTTCGAATCCCCATCGCACCCGATGCACGTGGCTACCCTGACCCTGTTCGATCCCCCACGCGGCACCGCACCCGGTGCCCACGCCGCCGAGATGGTCGAGCGCTTGCGCGCCCACGCCGAGGTGGCGGAATTGTTCCGCAAACGTCCCTCCCGTCCGCTGCACGGGTATCCGTGGTGGCGGCTCGACAAGCACATCGATCTCGGATATCACGTGCGGCACACTGCCGTTCCCGGTGAGGGCACGATGGCCGAGCTGCTGTCGCTCGTCTCGCAGATGCATTCGATGCCGCTCGATCCCCAGCACCCGATGTGGGAGATGCACGTCATCGAGGGCCTGACAGACGGGCGCACCGCGGTGTACACGAAGTTTCACCTGTCGCTGACCGACGGAGCCTCCGGGATGCGGCTGCTGCACCGCGCACTCACAGTCGAACCGGACCTCCATGACTGCCCGGCGCCGTGGAGCCCGTCGGTCGCGGCCCCCACTCGCCATCCCTCCCGCAACCCCCGCGGGGTGCTGCGGTCCGGCCTGGTCACCACGCGGGAGCTGACGGCAACCGTCCCCACTCTGATCCGCGCCGGCTACCACGGCCTGACCGAAGAACACCTGACGTTGCCACTGCAGTCCCCGCCGACGATCTTCAACGCCCCGACCGGCCGCGCCCGCAAGGTCGCCGCCCGATCCTGGCCCCTGAACCAACTGCGCCGCCTCGCCGCCTGCACCGGCGCCCCATTGGATGTGGTCGTGTTGACGATGTGCGCGGGAGCCCTCCGCGCATATCTGCTCGAGCAGTACGCCCTCCCCGAGGCGCCGTTGACCGCGATGCTCCCCGTCCCGCTCGACCTCGGTGAGTCGCCCAGCATCGGGCCTGGCGGCAACCGAGGGATCGGCGCAATGGTGGTGTCCCTGGCCACCGATGAAGACGACCCACTCACCCGCCTGGCGCGGATCGCCGACTCCGTGGCCCATACCAGTGGCATTGTCGCCGCCCTGAGCCGAACCCAATTCCAACTGGTCAGTGCCCTGATGTTGAGTCCGATCATGCTCGACCCGGTCCGCCGGGTCCTCGACGACATCCCGCCGCCGTTCAACGTGATGATCTCCTACACCCCGGGACCGACCCGCCCGCGGTACTGGAACGGCGCCCATCTCGACGCCGTCTACCCGATCCCGACCCTCGCGCGCGGCCAGGCGTTGAGCATCACCCTCACCAGCCGGTCCGGGCAGCTGCACGTCACGGTCGTCGGCGACCGCACCGCGGTCCCTCACCTGCATCGGATCATCGGTCACCTCGACACCGCCCTGACCGACCTCGACACCGCGGCCCGCACCGCCTCCCCCTGACACCCGGATCGTTCGCGGGGGCACGAATTCGTTTCAAGCTCAATCGCGACCTCATGTCAGGGGTCGGAACCGCGCAGCTGCGGCGGATCCTCGCCGCCGACATCGGCCACCCCCATTGCCTCCGACGGACAGGGGGAGCAGTGTGAAACACGGGGAAATGACCGGCGACGCCGCGTCGGCGCCGCCCAGAGGAGAAGGGTGCCGATCGTGTTCGCACGCTCAACCACAATTCAAGCGCATCCGTCGTACATCGACGCCGGGATCAAGCACGTACGTGACACCGTGATGCCGGCGCTGGCGGACACCGAGGGCTGCCTCGGAATGTCCCTGCTGGTCGATCGCGACTCGGGCCGGTGCATCGCGACCAGTTCGTGGCGGGACGAGGAATCGCTACGCGCCAGCGAGGGACCGGTGCTGAAGCTGCGTGACGACGCAGCCAAGGTCTTCCACGGCACCACGGAAGTGTCGCGGTGGGACATCGCTGTCATGCATCGCGACCACCATTCGGATCGCGGAGCCTGTTGCCGGGTCACGTGGATCAAGACCGAGCCGGCCCACATGGACCGCGCCGTCGACGTGTGGAAGATGGCCGCACTACCCAAGATGGAAGAACTCGACGGCTTCTGCAGCGCCAGCCTGATGCTCGACCACGCCGCGGGTCGCGGGGTGTCGTCGCTGACATTCGACAGCGCCGAGGCGATGGAACGCAATAGGGACCGCATCGACCGCATCCGGGACGAAGGAGTTCGCGAGGCGAACTCCGAGGTGCTCGATACTTGCGAGTTCGAGCTGGCCATCGCGCATCTGCACGTCCCCGAGATGGCGTGAAACTGTCGAACTGCCGAACTGTCGAGAAGGACAACCCCATCCTGTTCTTGCGGCTGCCGCACCGGTGGCCGTCATTCGAGACGGACACCGACGACGAGAAGCTTCAGGGCACAGGACGGGGCACGCGCGCCCTTACTGCCCGGTCGGTCCAGCGGATCGGCGACGGCTCGTACCGCCGCCGGTCCCCGACTGGGCACACAGCTAGAAGTCGACCCCGTGGCCCTCGAGCCACCGCGCGGGGGTGAACCACGGTGTATCGAGGTGGTACTCCTTGTCGAGGGCGTCCAAGATCGCATGCGCGTCCGCCCCGCGGTAGCTCTCGTACATTCGAACATGAAGTCCTGAACGCTTTTTCACTGCATCGAACAAAATGCCGTGACGGAACAGAACCGTCGAGGAAGGGCGCACCACGATGTTCCCGCCGCGGTCGGCCGCACCTCCGTCCACAACCTCCAGACACAACACCATGCGGGGATCTGTCGAGAGCACGACAAGCAGCAAATCCATATCGTGAGGTTGCGTCACCCCGTGCCATGGCCTTTTCCCCTCCGTACCGCCGACTGCAACACAGTCGAGCGCCCGACGCCAGGGCCGACCTTCGACGATGTGCAACCGGCCACCGGACCTCAGCGGCGGAAGCGGACAATCCCCCGCCGACCCGGATGCGGAGACATGCGTAGTTCCGTGTTCGGTCGTCATACTCCCGGCGTGCCCGTCGCCATCCGTCCCGAAACATCGGACTGCCCCCGCACACGCCGGATCCGCGAACGCCTCCGCCAAGTCTCCCGTCCACCGCCCTCATCGCGTGCCTGCGGAGGGTCGGCGTAACAGGGAGGTTCTGCGCTCGATAGATCGAGTATGGACAGACGACGCCCGAATCCCGACACCACACTGGGTTACCTCGAGCAGCTCCCCGTCCTCGTGCTTCTGGACAGGCTGCCGGTGCCGGTCCTGGCTGTGGCTCAGGACGGTCTCGTCATCTACATGAATCGGGCTTTCGAACACATGCTGGGGTATCCGCAGGGCGCGCTCCGCGAGTGTGTGATCGGAGACCTGGTCCACACGGTGTCTCCGCCTCGATCGGCCGTGACGGAACTGCACGAGTCGGCCGGCAAGATCGTCGCGCTCACGCATCGGGACGGTTCCACCGTGCGAGCCGCACTCAGTCGGTCAACGCTCGAGCGACACGACGACCCGGTCATGCTCGTCTGCTTCCAGGATGTGACCGAACAACTGTGGGGCGGCGGCAGCGTCCCGCACTTCGAGTGATGTGCCAGCGCCACGCTGTCGGCCGGCCCTCGAAGTCTTTACCGGAGATGTCTCACCGGCATTCGTACGGGCGTGGTGCGCATGACGTGGCGGGCGCGGATATTTCGCAATGCCACCATTTCGTCGTCGCGATCGCGGTGAAGGGTACGTGCGGTGGTTGCCGTGCGGATGAAGTTGCCGATCTGCCGGATCGCATGGTCCGCCTCGGGAATGAGGTCGGCGGCCGCCTGGAATACATGGACCTGGCGGTCCCACACCTCGAGGGTGACCGGCACCCCGGCGGCCGCGAGGCGCTCGGCCATCAGCTCCGCATCCGGGTAGAGCATCTCGGTGGACCCGACCTGGATCAACACCGGCGGCAGGCCGGCCAGGATGCAGTCAACCGGCGAGATGCGCGGTTTCCCGGTAGTGCGGCGGCGAGCGCCCTGATCGGGCAAGCCGGCGAAGGTGGTGAGGACCGAACGCGGAAAGACCGGACACCGGTCGGCGCCCGGGTGGGCAAGCTTCCCCGTGGGATCCATGTCCGTCAGCGGTGACAGCGCGACCAGGCCCGCCGGACACGGCAGGTGCAGGTCGGCAAGCGTCAACGCCGTCATGAAGGTCAGGTAGCCGCCGGCGGAATCACCGGCGATCACGATCTTCTCCGCGTCGAACCCCTGCCCGAGCAGCCAGCGGTAACCGTCGACCCCGTCGGCAATGGCATCACGGATCGGATGTCTGGGCATCATCCGGTAGCCGACACTGAGCACCGCGGCCCCGGCGGACGCGGAGATCCGTGAAACCAGCCGGCGGTGGGTATTCAACCCGCAGGTCAGGAAGCCGCCACCATGCAGGTACAACACCACTGTCGCTGTTCCCGTGTTGCCGGCGTCGATCAATTCGGCGTCGCAGTTCTCGAGGCGCACTGATTGGCGGCCGACCCCACGGAGGGGCGGGACGATTCGGGCGGCGGGGTCTATCAGTCCGGCCGGCCACAGGGGACTCGGCCACTGGGCCCACACCGCGAGCAGCGGTTTGACCGTCATCCGCAGTGCGTGCGCCAAAACCTGTGAGCGGAGGCTGGCCCCGGGGAAGAAGTCGGGCTTCGAGCCCGAGGGCGCGGGAGTCCGGGCCGCCACGCCTTCGACTACTGCGTCGAACGTCACCGGGACCTCGTCCCCGCACTCCTGCACGAAATGCGCTAGGACGGAATGAAACAACGCATCACCATACATCGGCGGGCCCACCGTCTACTGTGTCAGGCGCGTGCAAGCCGCAACGCTCCCCCGGGCATCAGGAAATCCGTGCCGTGACGCGCCGACCTGGTGCCAGGCCCGTCGCGACCACTGTGCGTCGGGGATGCAATGCCTCGATCCCGTGGACCTGACACTGAAACAAACTGCTTGTCTGTATCTTCGCGATGTTACATACCGTAAGATTGTTTGTAAAGCAATCGTGAAGCCACACAGGACCGTGGAGTCATCAGATGTCAGCGATCAGGCAGAGTGCAGCTGGGCCAAAGATCTGCCATTGGGCTACAGGCAGATCCGGGATCGAGAGGTATCGGATGAATCCCAGGATGACACCACCATCAGAACAGGACCGCCGCGCGTTCCGCCGGAATCAGCACCTCCGCGGCCCGGGCCGCGATGCCCTCGTGCCGGTATTGCTCATGATGCAAGGGGACGCAGGTCGCATCGAGGGGCGGGCCGATGGAGTCTGAGAGAATGACACAACAGTCCCGCGCCGAGGCGACACGCCGCGCGACCATCGAGGCGGCCGCGGAGGTGTTCGCGGCGAACGGATACGCGAACACCAACCTCGCCGACATCATCAGCCACCCGGGAATCTCCAAAGGCGCAGTCTACTTCCACTTCACCTCCAAGGAGACTCTCGCGCGGGCGACGATCGACGAACAGCACGCGACGTCGATGGCGGCGTGCCGGAACCTGTTGGACACAGCTCTTCCGCCGCTCGAATCGCTGATCAGCATGTCACTCCTGATGGTCGACCAACTACTGACGAGCCCCCTCACACGGGCCGGAGTGAGGCTCACCGGCGAGATAGGCGATGCGCGCGGGACGGTAACCGATCCCCATCGGGAGTGGGTGGAGCTGGTGGCGACGATCGCCGATCGAGCGATCGATGCCGGAGACCTCCTCCCGGACACAGATTCCGAAGATTTCGCCAACTTCCTCGTCGCCGCGTTCGACGGCGTCCGAATGTGGTCCACCCACGGGAACACAACTCGAGATCTCCCGATCCGTACCGAGCAACTGTGGACATTCGTCCTGCCCGGGATCGTCGACGCCCCCCACGTCGATTACTTTCGCGAGTATGTCCACCGCAGATGGGGTCACGCATCACTCGACACCGAGTGAGACATCGAGAACGATCGACACCGCAGCCGACCTGACCACCCCCGCGACCCGTCCGCGTGATCGGCCACCCTTGGGAACTTCTCTGCTCTGTGAGCCCAACGGTCGAGAGGACGTCGTAGATCGCCGACCACCACCGATTCGGGTGCGACTGTGACAGTTGTTATATTCCAGTAACTTTGGTTGATCGCACTTCATCCGCCTTCCACTCCCGTACCGCGTTCCGCTCCGGCGACCCGCCGTACGCTCCACCCTGCCCAAAACCACCATCAACGCCACTTTTCTCGCACCACCGAGATGTGGACCGATGGCCAGTGATCGACGGACGTCATGCACGTCATGTCGGCGGACCCGCGTCCTGCTGACGGCGTTGATGAAACCGCTCGCGCTGCTCATCGAGCAAGATCACACCACGACACTGGACGCGGTGATGTTCACGGGCAATCAGCAGTCGTACCGACGTGGTCCGCCGTTCCAGCTCGGCCGCGCGCCTGGCCGCGTTCTCATCGTCGAGCAGGTACGCCGCGGCACGGTCGCAGTCGATCAGGATCTGCTCGTACGCGAGCCGGACCGGCTCCCGTTCGTCGAGCCGAGACACCGCCACGTCTTCGATCAGTTGCAGCGGAAGCCGCGCAAGGCGGTAGTTCACGCGTAGAAGGGCCAAGGACAGGGAGCCGAGTGTCACACGCGGAATCGTAAGCTCGGCGAAAGCACTTGCGGATAGGGTCTTTAGTCCCGTTGTTGATATCCGCGCCTTCCGCGGAGCGCTCATGCCGTGTGGGTTACCGTCTGGATCGCCATGTATGAGCCATCGGCCCCGAAGCCCACCGGCGACCTCTCCAGGCAGGCACCGGAGCCAATCGGATTGGGCCCCAGCTCCTCCCCACGCGCGGAGTCCCTACCTCGACCAGGGATGACAGCAGCTCTCTTCATCGCCCGACCCTCCGATCCAGGTCACAGCACCCCGTCAACGCGGAGAAACTCCCGCTCGCGGTCGATGTCAGTGACCGCGAGTCACACCGGACGGTTTCGGGACTTTCCCGAACATGGACGGTTGCCTAGTGGCGCTCCCGACAGGAATGCGGTACAAACGAGCCCTGCAACTCAATTGTGACCCAAATCACTCATAATCGTTACCGGAGGAGACAGACAAACCTCGCAGGCGGCCCCGCCGATCCGACCCGACATCGCCTGCACCTACCCCTTGCGAAAGGAGCATGGAATGCATCCCTCGCTACCCACGAAGCAGTGGATACCCGGCGGTACAGAACGCCTCACACAGCCAGTCATCGGTGCCGGTGCCTCATTATCCGTAGCCATGCCCGCGTGGATGGTCACCAACTCACTGTGGGCCACCGCGGCGATCGTCGCCGCGACATTCGCCAGCCTCATTGCGGCAGCTGTGATGCTCCGACCTTCTCCATGACCCACGCCCCGAAGACGCCGCCCGCGCGGCGTCCCATTCCACGTCGACGGATGACGGCGACCGGAAACAGGCCGACGTCGACCGCATCCCGCCGACATCCCAGGAATCGTAAAGGCCCGGTACAAATATGCCTTGGACTGTTGTGGTCATCGCCGTGACGTTGATCGTGGTGGTCGCCTCTCTCAGCGCAGCGCTCGCCGCGGATGCGATGTCGCACCGTCACGGATATGAACCCGAACCGTCGAGTGTCGGTGGACGAGGCTCTGCCCCCGGTCCGACCACCCAGCTCCGCCATCCCCGCTGGCGCCGGACCGCTGTGCGGGCCTGGACAATCTGTGGTGCCGCCTCGGCGATTGCGATTGCACTCGTCGGATTGCTGATGTCAGCTGGTTGAAGGCAGGTCCGCCGTCCGCGCCACCACTGCCTGCCACCTGTCGGAGAGCCCGACTTCGAATGCGAAGGCGTATCTGATCTGCGCGGCCGCAATCCTTTTCATCCGACCTCTACGACGGAGGCGCCGGCCAGGGATGGTCGGGGCTGATGATCTTCACGATCTCAGCGAAGAAGTTCCACACGCCCAGCGGGTCGACGTTCGTATTGACCAGCATTACCACCGTCTTGCCCTCGGGCGGAAGGTAATAGGCGTAGGTCTGGTAGCCCGCGATATTTCCGTTGTGGCCGATCCAGCCGTTCTGGTACTCGACCCCCAGTCCGTACATCGAACCCGTACCTTCCGACGGTGCCGGCTGAAACTGCTCCCGCTCGCGCTGAGTTGCCGGCGAGAGCAACGTTCCGGTGGCCAAGTCGCGCACCCACACACGCAGGTCGTCGAGGGTGGAAATCATGTTTCCCGCACCGAATCCCCAGGACGGGTTCCAGTCGGTCGCGTCCACCGTTTCGCCGTCAGGTGTTTTCGTGTATCCGTGAGCGTGCGGTGACGGAAAGGCCGCATCGGTCGGGACCGATGTGTGGCCGAGATTCTCGGGTCGCGCGATGTACTCGTCGATATACGCGTTCAGCGGGTGGCCGGAGACCTCCTCGACCACGAGACCCAGGAGCGCGGTATTGGTGTTGGAGTAGTCGAACTCGGTGCCCGGTGCGAACAGCGGTGGACGGCTGAAACTGATTTCGAGCAGTTCCTGAGGCGTCCATTGGCGCTGCGGCTGACTCGGGAGCGCCGGGATCACCACGTCCGAGTAGTCGGGAAGCCCACTGCGCATGGCCGCCAACTGGCGGATGGTGATCGTGTCCCCGTTGGGGACGTCGGGCACATATCTGTCGATCGGATCGTCGAGGCCGACCTTTCCCTGATCGACTAGCTGCAGCACGGCGGTGGTGGTGAAGGTCTTGGTCACGCTGCCGATGCGCATGAACAGGTCGGGCGCCATGGGGTCGCCGGTGGCCGTTTCGCGCACCCCGAACGCCTGGACGCAGGGCTCGGCGCCGTCCTGCCAGACACCGACGATGGCCCCGGGAATCGAGGCGTGCTCCATCGCCCCCGGAATCGTCTCGGTGAGCTGTGCACCGGGCCCGGCTGGTTGAACTGCCGACTCACCGCATCCCGCCAGTCCTGTCATCGAGAGCGCCAAGACGGCGACGATCTGCCGCCCCGAGAATGTTCGTGCCACCCCTCTCCCCAATCCGTGCGTTCGGTATCGATCTCTTGAAGCTTGCCTCATCGGCTCCGCCTTGGATCGGTTTCGGGAGTCCGATTTGAGGCAAACGCCCCATGCGGCCACGGAACCGGCGGGCCGATGATCAGGGCATGACAAAGCGAGTTCAGGAATCACTGAGATCACCCGACACGACCGCATCGACATTGGAACCACCGACCGTGGGGCGGGTCGATGCAGTCGACGTGAGCCGGCAGGCCGGGGCGCGGCGGATCCTCCAGGAGCTGTCGCTGTCGGTCGAACCCGGCGAGTTGGTCGCCATTGCCGGCGGAAGTGGAGCAGGAAAGAGCACGTTGCTGGAAATCCTCGCGGGACTGCAACCACCGTCCGCCGGGCAGGTTCGACACGACGGCGTCGTTCGCGGTGCCCGAGTCAGCGCCGATTCCCGTATCGGCTACGTGCCCCAGGACGACATCATCCACCTCGAAATGCCCCTGCGCCGCACGCTGCGGTATGCGGCGCGGCTCCGGCTGCCCGCGGGCACATCGGCGGCCGAAGCGGACCGGATAGTCGAGGAGACCATGCAGGACCTCGACCTGGTCGATCGGGCCGAGGTGCCGGTCCGTGCGCTGTCCGGCGGCCAGCGCAAGCGGGCCAGTATCGCCGTGGAGCTACTGACCCGGCCACACCTCTTCTTCCTCGACGAACCCACCTCCGGGCTCGACCCGTCCACCGCAGCCGACGTGATGCGCCTGCTGCGCCGACTCAGCCGACGCGGGGTCACGGTCGTCCTCACGACGCATGAACCGGCCGGCATCGACCGGTGCGACCGGGTGGTGTTCCTGGCTCGCGACGGCCACCTGGCCTTCACCGGCAGCCCGACCGAGGCTCGGCGCTACTTCGGTGTGGAGGATCTCGCCGAGGTGTACGACCGGCTGGCTCGTGAGCACACCCCTCAGATCTGGGCCGAGCGATTCGCGGACAGTGCTGGAACGTCGAAAGCCCCGCCCGGATCGGCGCTACCGTCTGTCCCGCCCATCGCGGCCACCCGATCAGACCTCAACCGCACAGGCATGGTGCGGCAATGGTGGCTACTCACACGACGCAATGTTGATGTCCTCCTTCGCAACCGGTTGACCCTGACCGTCCTGCTCGGCTCTCCGGTGCTGGTCACGGCGATGATGGCGACGCTGTTCCAGCGCGGCGCGTTCGACCCGCGTAGCGCAGCCGACCTCGGCCCGGCCCAGATCGTGTTCTGGATAGCATTCGCAGGCTTCTTCTTCGGCCTCACGTACGGCCTGCTCCAGATCGTCGGGGAGATGGCCGTCTTCCGGCAGGAACGACTGGCCGGGCTCAGCGTGGGCGCCTACGTGGCATCCAAGGTGACAGCGCTGCTTCCGGTGCTGGCTGGAGTGAGCGCGCTGCTGCTCGGTGTTCTGCGGGCGCTCGGTCGGCTCCCCGCCGTCGGATGGGACGTGTCCGCCTTCCTGTTCGTGACGATTGTGATCGAGGCGACCTCGGCGCTTGCCCTCGGCTTGCTCGCCTCGGCCGCGGTGTCCAACGCCGCGCAGGCCGCCCTCGCCCTGCCGATGCTCTGCTTCCCTCAGGTTCTGTTCGGGGGCGCCATCGTTCCCGTCGACGAGATGGCCATCCCGGGCCGCCTGATGAGCCTCGGCCTATCCAACCGCCACGCATTCGAAGCATTGGGTCGCGACCTGGATCTCGACCGGTACAGCGCCACGCTTCCGGCGATGTCCGCATACGGCGACACCTTCCACGGAGGCACCGGCGCCAGCCTCATCGCGCTCGCCTCGTTTGCCGTCGCCCTCACGCTCGCCACGGTGTGGGTCCTGGACCGGCGGTCCCGGCCCGGCGCATCCCGGCGATGACGACCCCGCACGGCCGGTCCCACCAGATGGCGGATGCGTCACTTCCCCACGGCCGCATTGACCGGGAAGCCCACCAGACCCCGATCGATCGCGGCGAGACTGGCCTGCGTGCGGTTGTTCACCCCGAGCTTGGTGTAGACACGTTCGACGTGGTTGCGTGCCGTTTTCTCGGCGATGAACAGTTCGGCGGCGATCTCTCGGTTCGACCGGCCCTGCGCGACCAGTCGCAGGATCTCGACCTCGCGGTCGGTCAGCCCGGCAGGCCAGGGCGTCCGCCGCGACAGCCGCTGCCCGGCCGCCGACAGCACGGCTGCCACCGACGCGGCGTCGAGGCGTCCGGCGCGCGCCTCCTCTCTCAACCGATCGGCAGCGCCGCGAGGATCGAGCGCCGGCCGGTGTGGACGTGGCTCGAGCAGTCCCTGATAAGCCTCCGCCGCGGCAAGCAGCCGGTCCTGCGCGGTCAGCTCCGCGCCGGCGATCCCCCGGGGAAAGCCGGACCCGTCGATCCGTTCCCGGTGCTTCATCGCGACGGACACCACCGACTCCAAGCCGTTGACTCGGCTCAGTATCCGGCCGGTCAGATCCGGATACATCCGCACCCGTTCCCATTCAGCCGTGGTGAGCGGCCCCTTCTTCTCCCAGATCTGGTTGGACACTCCCATTTTGCCGAGGCTGTGCACGAGGCCGGCACGGTAGAGATGCGTGATGTCCGACGGCGACATGCCCAGGTGGCGGGCCGCCCCGGCCACCAGGTTCGCGACACCACGCGAATGCCCCAGAGTGAACGGAGATTTGAGATCGACGAAATCGGCCATGGCCCTGAGCAACTCGTCGCTCTCGTCGGCCTTCAGGGTTCGATCACGATCGGGTGCTCGAGCCAACGCCGCAACCCAGACGTCTATTTCGAGCAATCCGTCCACGATCGCCGCCGCGTCACGTTCGAATACGTCCGCCACGGCCGGGCTGAACTGACTGCCGCGCCGGGAACGGAGAACGCCCTTCGCGTGCTCGAGCCCACCCGTCCGCAGATGCACCTCGACGACATCTGCAACGTGAGCGATGTGGATCTCGACCGGGATACCCTCTCCGCGACAACCGTTGGGCAACCCCCGGCCGTCCCAGCGCTCGAAGACGTAGGCCAGCGCCTTTCCGACCTGCCCGTCCAAGCCCATCCGATCCGAAAGGACCCCGGCGGAACTGCAATGCGAATGGATCAGTGTGGCAACCTGGCTGCGAGCCGCGACCAGAAGGCCGGCGGCACGGATGCCGCGTTCCCAGCCCGGCAATCCGCGTCCCATGTGACTCATCATCAGGCGCAGAAACGGCAGGCCGGTCATGTCGACCGCGTAAGTGTCGGCCCGGAAGGCAATGTCGTCGCCGAAGAGCGCCGAGAGTTCGTGGGAGTCGGCGTGACAACCGATCCACCCGACCAGATTGGCGTAGTACACGGTAGCTCGCTGTTGCGGGCCGAGTCCCATCCGCTCCGCGATCCGTGTCGCGATCAACGACGACCGAAGCATGTGTTCCATCGGTTGACCCAGACCGAGGTCGATCGCCAGCGATACCGCGGCCAGCAGTTCGGCTCTGCTCAGACCTGTTTCCGAACCGGGCAGCGTCCCGTGCGGGTGCATCTCCCCATTGTCCACCTGAACCTGAACACGGCCACACCTGGAAGCAACGCGAAAGACAGGTACCCACATCCGCCGAACGACCCATGTGAAAGCGCGCAGGTCAACCCACAATTGTGACCAACCGATACACGGCGGATTCAATCGGTCGTCGCAACACCTGGCTGTTGCAGTGAGCGTAGCTGGTCGGCGAAGACCTCGGCGGGGGTTCGCCAGTCGTGGATCTTGCGGGGCCGGTTATTGATCGCCAGGACGACGGC
>NZ_JAAXPA010000049.1 GCF_012396235.1 Rhodococcus opacus
ACCACGCGTCGAAACCGACACGCTCGCCACCAACCCAGATCGACCGGGCCCACAGAGGCGGCGCCCACGACGACGGTCCTGGACGCCGCCTCGCCCTGCGTCCTTGACAAACCGGCGTACATATTAGGTCGTCCGCAGAACGTGCGGACGACCTAACGCTTCCGACGACATCCACACGCTTCGTCTACTGCCTTGCGTCCTACCCATTTCAAGGGTGAGCAATAGCTGACGGTCGCGGTCATTCACATGCGAGCTGTTACCGCTTCCAGCCGAGGAGGCGAAACGGGCTGAGCGCCGTTCTGCGTTCACCAAGTCCGTTTTGGCCAAGGCCAAAACGAACTTCAACGGCGGAGAAGAGCGTACAGCTGACTTTCGTCAGCCGGCGCCTTTCGGCCGCACCCACGAGCGTTCCTCGCGGCCCGCCGCCGATGTTGTAGATCCCGGCCAGCGGTGGGGATTCGGCGCCGAGAAGGTTATGGAATCCCGAAATCCGGTCGGTTCTTGGGCCGATAGGCGATAGCAGGGAGGCGAGATGACGGGGCCCGACCATGGAACTCCGGCCTACTTGTATCCGTCGAACTCCTCACCCACCTTGATGTTGGGGTATTCCTTCACGCTTTTCTCATACTCCCCGATGAGCCCGAGAAACGGCGAAAACATCCAGGCGTTGGTCAAATTGGTCCACCAGAGATTCATGTCCTCGTGCGGATCGCTGCTGAGGTCGTACATCATCGGAAACTGCGGTGTGACGAAGCCGCTTTGGATGGCGGGCAGGTCCTCGGTGTAACGGAGGATCATCTTGTAGTACTTCCACTTGACCGACATCAGCTCGCCGTCCGGCCCGAAGAACAGGTAGCTGTCGCGACCGGTCTTGTCGCTCTTGCCCAGCATGAAGGCCGAGGCGTCGACGCCATCGATCGGTCGATCCCGGGGTACGAGCTCCGATGCACCCACCATCCCGGCCAGCGTCGGCAACCAGTCCACGGCAGCGAGCGTTTGCGCCGTGACGACACCCGCCGGGATCGCACCCGGCCAGCGGATCATGGCTGATACTCGCATGCTCCCCTCGAACGGCGTGTTGAAGAAGTTGCCGCGCCAGGGTCCGTTGGAACCTGGCCCCACGTGTGGCAGTGCCCCACCGCCAGCGTTGTCGCTGCTGAGGACGATGATCGTGTTGTCCTCGATGCCCGCCGCCTTGACGGCGTCCACGATCTGGCCCACGCGGTCGTCCATCTCGGCGAGACAGTCGGCGTAGACGCCACTGCGCGCGGTCGACGTGTTGGCGTAATTCGGGTTCGCGATCATCGGCGGGTGCATCTGGGAGTAGCCGAGGTAGACGAAGAACGGTTTCTTCGCCGCTGCGTTCTTCTTGATGAACTCGACCGTCTTCGGGACCAGGTACTTCTCGTCCACGATCGGCCGCACGTCCAGGTCGAGCGGCATCGCCGGCGTGGACTGCTCGCCCTTTCTTCCCTCCCAGATCATGGGCGCCGGCAGGCCGAGCTCCTGGTACAGGGGCCACGCCGTGTAGCCCGCCTCGTCCCAGCTGTCCTTGATGCCCCACCATTCGTCGAAACCCTGATCGGTCGGCAGGCGTCCCTCGGTGTTGCCCAGGTGCCACTTCCCGTACAAGGCGGTGGCATAGCCGGCCTCTGAGAGGAGGTCGGCGATCGTGTACTCCCACGGCGCCATCCCGGACATGCCCTCGCCGGGCCACGAAAGCTTGTAGGTCCCCGAACGGACCGGATGCCGCCCGGTCATGATGGCCGAGCGGGTGGGGGTGCACTGGGCCTCGACGTTGTAGTCGTTGAAGCGAATACCCTCGCTGGCAAGCTTGTCGATTCGGGGCGTGGGCGTCGTTCCGCCGTACACCCCGAAATCCCCCCAGCCGACGTTGTCCACCAGGATGAAGACGACGTTCGGTTTGACCTGATCGTTCATCACACCGGCCCCTTCCGTGTGCGGCTACCGCCACCGCTCTCGGCCCATCAAACGCAGCCGTGGCAGGCGGGACGGTCGGCGAACCGGAGCAGGCCGAGCAGGCGAGCCGGGGAGAATTCGACTCCGTAGCCGCTACGGTAACGTCCCCAAGGCGCTCGCCACCGGGGTTTGAACATCTCACCCTCCCCGGGTGATCGGCCGCGGTGCCATGCTGCACATTCCCGACGACCTCACCCGGAGGCGCTACCAAGCGATCTGGACCTCACTGGGCACGCTCCGGCACTATGCCGTCACTGTCATCCAGATGAAGGCGGTTGACGCTCGATACCACCGTCATTCAAGGTTCGATGAGCAGGTTGAGTTCATCTATCGAGTGTTGCCGCCCGCGTGACAACCCAGGTCTCTAGCTGCGGGTCTTCAGTGTGACCATGGACAAAACGGACACCGCTACTCGTTTGATCGGTGTGGTCCACGCGAGTGCAGTCGGGGGTTGAGCGTGCAGCCGACTTCTGAAACTGGCAACCAGTTCGTCACGGGTAGCGGTGTCCAGGTCGACTCTGATCTCGCTCATCACCACACCCCGATTTCGATCAGCCAGCGAAAGAACGGATCGAGGTGTATCAACCACGGAAACCAGAAGACCCAGTCCATCACACACCTCCTTCCGCAAGTTTCGGATCGGGACGGTGGATGTACACGTCGTCATGCAGGATGCACGACTGGTGTGAGACCGTCAGCGGGTTCTGTCCCGGTGCCCATGCCGGCAGAGTCACTGTTGCGAACCAAATGACCGCGTCATTGATTGGTCCACTCCAAGGTGTGATGAGTACTCCTGGTCCTCCCGACCTGCATCAACTATCGCTGACAGTGGGAGCGCCGTTACCAGCGAAGCGGCCCCGATGAAATCGCGAGGGCAGCATGCTACCCAGCCTGGTTGAGGAGGCGAAACGGGCTCAACGGCGTTCTGCGGTCACCAGGGTCCGTTTTGGCCATGGCCATACCGGAAACCTGCAGCACAAACATCCGCAGCGCTCGCGCGAAAGAGCCTCGACGAGCACGGTCGCCGATTCAATCTTCGCCCGGGATTCCGTCACAGCATGCGCCGTGGAGTCAGCGGTCCAGAAGAAGTTGCGCAGGCTCTCGACGTCCTTGGCGTTGATGCGTTCGAAAGCCCACTGGACGAGTTGCGCGTTAGAGACGTCGTTCGGCGGGGCGATAGGGGTCGAGATAGGGCTGGGATCGGGCATCTCTACTCCATGCACGTTGTATTCGGCAAGTTCGCTAGCGCCGGGCACGGGGCACGGGGCACGGCCGCGATACAACACGTGGATACTTCTCGTATGGATCTCGGTGCCGAGCCGGCCACCCTGCCGGACGATCCCATTGATCAGTTCGCCGCAGTCGTTGAGTTACTGGTCCAGGGCGAGAACGACCGCGCGCTGGCGGCGATTCTGGCGTTGGATCTCGGTGAGATCGAAGCGGTCCGCAGGAAGCGAGCAGCTGATGTCGCCGCATGTCGGATAGTCGTACGGACCCGTACGGCGCCAGCGATCAGAGAGAACCGCGCGCGCTCCGCGGCAGGTTCGTGCGTCTCTACCAACCAGGGGAGGTCTTCGGGCCAGAGGCTAACCAGTCCTTCGGCGGGCCGCTCGTTCGACGTTGCGCTTGAGCACGGCCAACATTCGTGCCTGCATGATCCAGACAACCGGGGGAAAGAGCCAGTAGGAGACGAATCGTTCAAGCCATCGAGGGCGGAAGACTTGATAACCGCCGATCACGAGACGTGTTCGCCCGCCAGGCAACTCATTCAACAGGAAGCCCCAGAGTCCTTCCGTGTAGGCCGACGGCCGTGGCAGCGCGGGATCAAGGCTACGGCCTCGTAGATCGCTCAACCCACGCAGTCCCAGGAATCGATTCGGTTCAAGCGCTGCAACCTCCCAAGCGTCCACCGGGCCGTGGCGGCGTGTCCAGTACTTCACGTGGTCGCCGAGGGCGATGTCCTGCCACTCAGGGTGGACGCTTTGAGCACTCGGGCGACCAGCGTTGTCGAGGTGGTCCCAGGAGTACCATCCCCCACGATCCCCACCCAACTGTACGAGCCACGGCCAGACCTGTTCTGGCGGCGCGTCGATCGTGACGGCCATCGTCGCGCCCCTCTCACCGTCGGGGACCAGGTCGGCACCGGGATACGGCCCCGCAACTTCCTCATCGGTCGCGCCCCAGCGCATGAGCCGAGGGCACACCCAGGCTCTATAGACGACGGCTGCCGCTGCCGTCCCGGCCACACCTGTGATTTTGCGTCCGAATGTCATACGACAAGCATCGGAGGTTCTGCACCGCCTCACAAGAGACCAACGTAACGGGCGCTGTGCCCCCCTCGGCGACCCGGCCGCAGCCCGACAGGAGTGGACATAAGCAGCGTAGATCCGTCGGAGCAGCGCCATCAGCCCGAGCTGCTCGGCTACAGCTACCGGGTAAACAACGGACGAAACGGACATTGGGTGAGTGACGCCCGTGCTGTCCTGGCTCGGTGCATCTGATGTCGACTCAGTGAATCTGCTGTCGGCGGCGGTCAAACTGATGCCCGGCGCAGTGGATCTGATGCGGAGTTCCCTGACCAGCGCTCCGATGGCGCGTGCTGCGTTACCAGGAGAATCGCGGCAACAGGCCGCCGTTCCGTGTGCATCAGATTGGTTGAGTCACGCGCGAAGAGGCCGACGCAGCCGGATCCACTGCCGCGGCCGACGCAGGCGAAACGGGCTGAGCGCCGTTCTGCGGTTCTCGGGTCCGTTTTAGCCAACGCCATACCGGCCAGACCAAGCTGTTCAGCGCGGTTGCCAGCAATTACTCGGCCTGTCGTTACGGGATGCTGTTGCAGGTTACTCGGAAGTTTGTGAAGTCCCCGTTGGCAAAGGTGTAGTGAAACAGAGAGCGCTCGGTTAGCTGAGTGCCGTCGGAGAACGACCATTTGACCAGTAGCGGACCTGAGCTGGTTTCGGCCGGACCGCTGGTAAGCCCACCAACGCTGGCTCCGGTGGCGGTGACGGTGGGCAGGCCCGGGTCGATGGGCACCCCTGTCACCGACACTGTGTACCGGAGGTTGACGCGCTGAACGCCTGCACTCGTGTCGACAGTGCGAACCGAGAAGTTGAAGGTCTCGGTGAGGTTGTATAGCGGCCCGTCCGAGCAGTATGAGGCGGGTCCGACACGGTCAGAGGTATCGGTGAAGGTGTCGTTCGGTGACCACCGCCGGCGCTGCCTGTGCAGGTAGGGCTGCCGCGGCGGTGGGCAGGAGAATCAGGGCCGCCATCGGGAGCGAGCGAGCAAGGATGCGAAGGGAATTGCGGATACCGGAAACGGACTTCATGGTGCCTCCTCGGGGCGCAAGTGAATCCGCACCGATCTTCCCACTCCATGGACTGCTCGGGACCGGAATCTCCTTTCAACAAAGGAGAATTCACGAGTTTAATGGGATCACCAGCGCCTATGACAGGGGGCTGATCCGGAGCAGTAGCTGACGATCGCGGCCGCTCCGGCAGCTGTTACCGAATCCGGCCGACGAGGCAAGACGGACTGAGCGCCGCTCTGCGGTCACCAGGGTCCGTTTTGGCCACCGTTATACCGGCACACCCGAGATCGGCGCTCCTCGGCGAACCTGTGGCTGGTGAATCAGCCTCAATCCGTTCGGTTTAGATGTCCGCTTGGAAATTCCGTTATGACGCGCTGGGTAACGAACGATGCGAGATGGCGGACTGTACCGCTACCGAAACTGGCAGTGGTCGCTCACGTGACCTTGTCGAGGATCCCGAGCAGCTCGGCCAATAGCTGGTCTGCGCGGTCTTCGATGTCGTCGAGAAGGTCGGTGACATCGCTCAGGCCCTGATGGGCGTCGCGGCGGGCCTCGATTCCCCGTTCGTAGTAGCGCGGGTCGAGGGAATGGTCCGATTCGATCGGCGGTGTGGTGGGCGCCGATGCCGACCGTGCCCGTCGTTGCGGAATGGTGTGTGCGGGTGTCCTGCCGGACAGGTGGGCCTGGGTGATGGTGGTGATAGCGCGTGCGGTCAGGGGCGCCGGGATGAGCGGAGTATGGCCCCAGCGGTTGATCGATGTCAGCAGCGGTCTGTCATCGGGTTGGTAGGCGGCGTCGAAGCCGGAGAGGTCGCCGCCGGCTTTGAAGTGGTCGGCGAGAGGGCGAGTGGCGCCGTGGTTGCGGTCGAGGAATCCAAGGACCTCCGTCCACCTCCGATAGATCGTTGCCACTGCGATTTCGGGTGAGTCGAGGGCGGCGGGAAGGACGATCCGGTCACCGATGACGGTGAGGCGCAAGGAGACAGGGTTGTCGCCCGTGACGGTGACGTCCCGTCGGCGTAGCCGGGCGATCTGTTCGAAACCCACTCCGGCTGCGGCCAGGACGAGGATGAGGGCGTCGCGTCGGCCGAACAACCCGGCTGGCCAGCCGGTGACCGGAACCTGGGTAATCCGCGGAGCGACGAGGGCCGAGAGGCGTTCGAGCCGAGCAGCTCGTGCGGTGTTGAGGGCGCGGCGGATCTCTTCGCTGCTGCCGGGGGCGGGGTGTCCCTGACGGCGGTGGGCGGTGTTGATCACGCTGACCCGGCGTCGTTGGGTGGCCGGCGCGGGGTTGTCGTGCAGGAATCGAGCCAGTTGATGCGGGGTGGCGGGTGTCGATGGCTGGTTGGTCGCGGCGCACCAGTCGGCGAACAGCGCCCACACATGCTGATCCCGGGCAGAGAGGCGGAACGATGGAGCACCGGCGCCGGGTGTGGTGGCGTACATCGTCAAAGTCCGAGGATGGTGACGGCGTTCCCGACCAGCGGGGTGCGTTCACGGGCGTAGACCTCGACCATTTCCGGTGTGGTGTGCCCGGTTTGACGCATGATTGCGTGCGCGTGGGCGCCGTTGCGGAAGGCCTGGGTGACGAAACCGGCGCGCAGCGAGTGTCCGCCGAGCTGGTTCACCAGGGCGGCGTCGTAGCCGGCTTGTTCGGCGCGGCGGCGGATCGCCTTGTGCACCGCCGCCCCGGACAGCGCGGTCTCGGACAGGTTGCCGTTCTTGCGGATCGACCGGAACAGCGGCGTCCGCGATCCGGTGCGTGGGACTGCACCCCGGCAGACGTGCGCGTCGAACGGCTCGGCGGTGGTGAGGATCCGGATCACGCCGGGGCGGCCGCGGCTGTCGAACGCGGCCACGACCTGCGCCCACCGCACATATGCGCAGGGCGGGCAACTGTCGTGGCGGTCGGTGAACGGTAACGCGCGGACGGTGCCGACGCCTTCCTGATCGGTCTTCGACCGGCGCAACCGAACGTGGACACCGTCGTGCCGGTCCACGCTCACGTCGCGCCATCCAGGCCGACCAGTTCGCTGCGCCGGAAGGCACCGGCGAACCCCATCAGAATCAGCGCACTGTCGCGGCGTTCGAGCACCGCGCCGGCCCACCCGGTCACCGCGTTCCGGGCGGCGGTGGTGATGGTGACGATGTCCGCAGTCAGCAGGGCGGCCCGCGGGTTGCGGGGCCGGTCCCCCACTGCGGCGTAGTCACGGCGGATGCCGGACAAGGTGGCGCGCACGATCTCCTGCCCGGTCGGGGACTCGTGGCCGGTGCGGTGGTGGTGATGGGCGATCGCCGCCACCCATTTAGTCAAGGTGGCCGGTGCATACACCCGGATACCGTCCGGGCCGATGAGGTCGGCAGCGTCGACGAGGTAGGCGGCCACTGTCGCCGCGTGCGCCGGCAACGGGGCATGTCCGTGGGCGGTGCACCACCGCTCGAACCGCCGCCACGCCGACGCGTACGTGCGGCGGGTGCCCTCGGACCGGGACTCGGCGACCGACCGTCCGATCCGCGCCGCCACCGCCTCCGGCAGATCCGGAAACACCGCCGCGGCCCCGGTAACAGCAGCCGCGGGCAGCTCACGAGGACGTAGGCCCTGGTCGATCGTCATACCGAGCACGCTATCGGCACCCTCCGACAACGAGCTCGACGCGAAACCCACGCTGAGGTGCGGTTTCCCGGGAGACGGTGCGGGAAGAGGAATTCTCGTCACCCACCGCGCACAAACCTGAAGTGAGCCGTTGGGCGCCATGAGAGAGCTCATGAGACCGGCTCAGCGCCACCCGTCAAGAAGCCTCATTGTCCGCAATGTTCCCCAGGATCCTGACAAGATAGTGAGAATCCCGCACTGACACGGTGCTGAGAAATCACAGGTCAATTCGGCCAACAACTGACAAGTCGGGCGCGAACCTACAGCCTAGATGTCCTGTCCTCTGCCAGTTGACCCGAGGCATCGCCATCGCATTCGAGGCAAGCGCGGGACTTCCGCCACCGAGATGAGGCATCCCATGATGTGACCTGCACGTTTGGCGGGAATTCGGCGCACCGTCCGGTGGACGGGTACCTCAACAATGTGGCAGAAAATCAGCCAGCCGCTCCGCCGCATTGTTGAGGCAACCCAGGTCAACGACCGCTCGCGCCCGCCTCAAAATGGCGATGGACATGTCCTCTGCCATGTGTCGACACGCGGGTTGTCCAATTGCCAGTCCTTCTGTCCAATCGCGCCTACCGCTTGTCGAACCCAGCGCTTACGACGATCGGCCCGTCGACGGTGGTCAGCCATCGCGACAGCAACAGTGCCTGCTCGACCTTCCTCAGTTTCCAATTCACCCCGGGCGGGGCGTGATAGGACACCACGGTGAGCGGTGCATCCCCTTAAGCTCGGCGCCTTCGTTCGTCACGCTCAACCGCGGCCAGGAATTGCTCATACTGCGTCTGTTCTTCAACCCGCGCGCGTATATGCCATGGATGACGACACAGCTCCGGATCCCGAAAATGCGGTAGGAGAAGCAGCAGCGGCCAGATGAAGCATGCCCAGAAGGCACTACTGAACACACTCTCCCCATATATTCGGCCTCGAACGCCATGCCTCCTTCGATACCATCGCCTCGAGACCGGAATACCGATAAAGAAATAGACCAAAGCGGAAATAAACAGAGCGAAGATTTCCACGAAAACCTCCAATGGGAAATTCTAAGTTTTGCAAGAAAAATATCCGGCATAGTGATTCGAGCTGCGTAAACTAGAACCAGGATTTAGTCTTCTCTTGCCATTTTCCGTCGTGGGTCCCGCACATAAATCCTGTTCCATCGCATTTTCTACAGACTTTCCCTTTAACTCCTTTGCAGATTGAACATTCGTATGCCGCTCTCCCACACCAGCAAATGTTCGTCATTTTGCACTCCTTATCGCGCGCATATTGCGCTAATATTACTGGAGATATGCAGCTAGGCACGCATTTTCCTATTACGCATCTACTTATCGGTAGAGTGATGCGATTGGTTCGTTAATTTAGAGAGGTAGCACGAAGCGATTAACCGCCACTCCGAGTACTAGACCGGTCGGTTTCATTGTCCTCCACCCCATCAGCAAAGTCACCGATGATTAGCTAACGGAACGAGGTGCTCGCAGTCTGCGTCCTTCGATCGCCCTCGTACTCATGGTGAAAGCCAGAGTGGCCGGTTTTCCACTGCACTCCGCGATCGCGCCGCCCGGATCACCGAATTGGAACCTGATCAGCGACCCCCGCCGCGATTGATGCGGATCTACGCCACGCCCAGGTGGCCACGGTCAAGGTCTGCGCCGATGCCCACAAGAGCCTGACCAGGTCTTCGAAGTGACCGCGTTTACCTCGTCGATCAGCGAGGCACCCACAGCGAAGGACTGACACATCCCCAGGCTGACCCGGTTCGCCGACGTTTGAACCCACCGGCCCTTCAACGGCACCGCGACGTGCAGTTTCCCAGCGAACGCACTGATGACCTCGTAGCACGCGCCCATTTGCTACTACTCCCAGCAAAGCCCTGGACCGTTCCCTATTAGACACACGAATCACCCGTGACACTGTCCTCGCGTGCGAGGACGATCAATGTAGGAAACCAACCAGTCTTGCTGTCACGGTCAGGACTGCAGGTGCGAGCCTGAAACAGGTCTTCGTTTTGGTTGGGACTGCGGAACCTCGGAGAAGGCACATGGTGAACATCGCCTACGACGACGCAAGGAAGTGGCTACGCGAGGAGCAGGCCGGAGGCGCAGACGGCCGTCGAACACGCTCATCGAACCGAAAACTGGCGGCAACCAACTTCTCAGCAGCTACAAGATCGCCAGCAGATACTGCGCGCGGACAATGTTGCGCCAAACGATCCTTCAAGAACGTTGTAGACAATGGGCTTCTTCGACAACGCCCGTAAGACGCGGCTGCAGCAGGAATTGGCGACCGGACCGATCCGGCCGTCGCGGGAATGGTTCAGGCAGTTAGCAGGTGAGGTCCCGGAGTTCGGGGATCTGGCAGACCAAATCATCGCCGCCTCGGGGCAGCCGCGAGAATTTGTGGACCACGCTGTGTTGACCGAGATGCTCAAGTTAAAGGCCGAGTTGTGGCTGCGACGAGCCGCCGATGCCATGCAAGGTCGGCATCCGCGGATTACGTGGAGCAACATCGAGATCGTATTGAATCGACCTGACTATTCCGGTCGACTGCTGTCGGAATTCTTGAGTACGGGCGGTACGACGGGAAGCGCGATCAACAATAAGTTGATCGAGTACCTGATGGAAGACGTCTTCGCGGAGCTCGTCCCCGAAGTTCGGTCTGGCAAGACACTCAGAAAAGTGGCTCCACACCGGCCTGCACTGCCATCGCCTCCGCAAGCCACCTCAACCCCAATAGCGGAACCCACCGACCCTGCCAGCGCGATCGTTTCCGGGGGCAACGATTCGGTGGCGCAGTACCGTGAGAGTCGTGTTGCCGCCCTGCAGGAACTGCTCAACGCGTGCTTGCAGGATCGCAAGGACCCCGCGGTAGAAGCTGGTCATCTCATCTCTCAGCTGCGGGAACTGTACTTTTTCTCTGCTGATATGCGCAGCCTCGTCGAGTATGTGATCAACCTGAGTACCGGCGCCGCAATCTCGGATTGGGCGACGCAAAAGGGGCCCATCGCGGAGTCGCCGTGGAGTCGAATTGGTGATGCACTCAAAGCCGTTCTGGACGAACCACCGCTGTACGAACGGAACTGGTCACAGGGATTGATCGAGCCCCAGTTCGCTCAAGCGATCACCGGTTCGATCGATCTCGCAGCATGCGCGCGACATGTCCAGAAAGCCTCATCACGGCGCGACCACATCGATGCCGCGCTCCTGATCGGTGGCACGACGATGATCTTCCGTCACCTGTGCCAGCACTACTTCGCGGCCCTGAAAACTCCGGGAGCGGATCGCCTGGTTGACATCTTCGACACGATACTGCGGCGTGACGACCTCGCCATGGACATGTTCCCGGCCGCACTCACCTATTTCGGATCCGATGGACTATCAGTTCGCAACCAAATCGCCACCGAAGTCGAGGAGATCCGCGACGAGCTGCTCACACGCGCCGACCGCGGACTCTTCGACGCCCCGACCACCGCCGCCGAACGAACACCAACCGCTGCCACCGAGAGTGCGAGTCAGGCACTCGATGACACACCGGTGGAGGTCGCACCTTCGCCGCCGACTGCAAGACGTTCGGTTAAGACACGGATTCCGGCGGTGTCGCAGCCTGTGCCTAACCGAAGATGGCCTGGGCTGCTTGCACTATTGGGGGTTATTGCGGTGGCAATACTCATCGCTGCAACCGTTGCAGTCTTCAATAGAAACGATGCGTCGAGATCTAGCACGAATGCGTACGGTCGCGACAAACCTGCCGCTACCGACTTGACAGCCGGCGACTGCAGTTCACCGCCAAGCTACGAAGCGCAGCGGTTTACAGTCGAGGGCGAGCAGCTCACCGCCACAATTCGCGTCCGCTCACTGTGTTCAGACGGCGATATTCTCGCCAGCGGCTCAACACAGGTCACAATCCAGGACGGCTACAGCACCGTCGCTGCGGGTATCTTCGATCTAGCAATGTCGCCGATCGCCATCCCGCCATCAGGTGCGTACCTTGACCAGCGCTTTGCTTTTCCAGTCGGCACATACTGGCGACTGCCTGGCACTCTGAACAGGATGAGCGACCTCGCGATCAACGTCGTGGAATTAGGTCAATCGTCGGCCCCTATGGAAATCCCTGCGAGCCAAACCAACACTGCGTCCCGAGTCGCCGTTATCGGTGCGCCTCCCATCGTCGACGCGGAGTCCGCCGCCATTGAAGGGTTGAAGGCCCAAGCAGACGCCGATGCTGCATTAGTTTCCTCCGCTATAGCAGACCGCTGGATCCCGCAGATCAGCTCGAAGCGAGTCGGTCTCGTGGCTGACGGAATAACGTGGACCAACGCCGATATTTTGCGTGAGCACATGCAACTCCGTAAACAGTTCCCGCTGGCCGTGCTTACATGGAGTGGCAATTGGTCCACTTATTCGAGCCCGGACTTCTGGGTGACATCCGTGGGGTTGGCATTTCCTGATTCTACGAGTGCACTCGACTGGTGCGTTGCGAATGAGTTCGATAGAGACCACTGCTACGCACACATCATCAGTAACTCCCGCGGGCCACAAGGCACGTCTGCGTACTTGAATTGAGCACCGTTGAGTTTCAATCCACGCGTAAAACTGTAATCCACCGGCGACTACTCGGAAGCGTCCGCTGCCGTTCCTGCCGGGCACCATCGGGCTGATCACCGGCCGCGCCAGCGCCGCCGAGCACGACGTCAATGGCGTTCGGCATCGCCGATCCCCCAATCCACAAGGCATTCCCGCCGAGATTCCTCGGCGGCAGCTTGGTCACGGGTCGAACGAGCCGCGGTGTCCGCGGGGCCGGAGAGGCGCGGCCGCCGCGTCGCCATGCGGCATCGCACGGGACACCGGCCGCTGGCCCATCCGCACCGTCACTGACTCCTAACGCCGCCGACTTCACTGCCAGGGCAGAAAAATTGCGCTGAACTGCGGAGATCCACTAGACGGTACGTAGATGTTCTTCTACAGCAGTCACCCCGCACAAATCATGAGTGACACGGACCAGTCTTCAGAACGACCAGGATTCGCATTGGCTGGCATGTCCGTCCCACCGTCGGTGACCGGTCTCGCGCCTTCTGCAAATCTCTGACCTGGTGCTGCAGGTGCGTCAGTCGGTGCCACCGGCCGGGAGCCGGCGTGCTGCGGTGGCGATCTCCTCGGCGTAGCGGGGCTCGAAGGTGGGTGTCAGGCCCACTGCGGCCCAGTAGTCCTTTTCGGGGTGGGCGGAGCCGATGAGGCCGCCGGCGATGCAGGCGATGGAGTCCGAGTCGCCGTTGCTGGTGGCCGCCCAGGCGAGCCCCTCCGGCCCGGTCAGGGCGGCGGCCGCGGGATCATTGTCGGTGGTGGCGCGGTCGGCGACCAGCAGGGCCAGGGCGACCGCGCTGGCCGACTCCCACCCTTCACCGATCCCGGCACAGGGGTCCCCGAATTCGGCCGGCGGCAGATGGCGGAGCTGTTCGAGGCGGCCCGCCGCGGCGGTGAGGATGTCCGTGGTTCCGTCGTTCAGTCCGTCTACCAGGTAGGACGACACGTCCCCGGTGATCGGGGCGAGGACATCCCGCAGGTACGGATCCATGGTCCAGCCACTTGTGCCGTTGTAGATCTGCGCAGCCCCGGTCAGGGCGTGCTCGAGGAACCGGCCGCAGTACTCGGGGGCGTGGCGAGTGGCGTCGGCAAGCAACAACGCGGGCACCACGGCTCGCGGGTGCTTGTGGGTAATCACGGCCTGAAGAGCGGTCAGGCCCAACAAATACTGCTGCGGCGCGAAGGCGGTGGGGACCAGGCGCATCACGGCCCCGCAGCCGGCGGATTCGACGGCGCCGTGGGTCTCGTACCAGCAGGCGCCGGCGCGCAGGTTGTGCAGCGACGTCATGCAGGTGCGGCCCGGCGCCCGGGTATTGTCGGGGTCGACCTGCCACAGCAGGAACTGCCGGGTGATCGCGTCGGTGACGGCTTCGATGTCGGCGAAGTCGGTGACCTCGGCCAGAGCCCAATGAAGGGCAAGAGTCATCTGGGTGTCGTCGGAGATCGTCCACCACTGACCTGCGGGTGGGGTGACCGGGTAGGCGGGCATCTGTGTGTAGCTGGTGAATTCGACCTGGTATCCCCAGGCGTCGCCGGCGGCCAGTCCGGTCAGGGCGTTTCCGTAGCGGGCGAGCAGTGCGGTGTCGCTGCCGGCGGTGGGTGCGGTCATGGGGTCTCCCCACGGGAGAGGGCGACGGCCGCGGAGCGGATGGTGACGATGTCCATCAGGACGAGGTCGGCGACGCGGCCGAGGTAGTCGGCGATTGCGTCGGGGGTCATGCCTTCGTCGAGGTGCCGGCGGATCTCGTCGAGTTGCTCGTCGTTGAGTGCGGCCATGGTGATGGTCCTTCCCTCGTCGCCCCTCTTTCGGGAGGGGACGTGTCATTTTAGCTGGTAGAGAGTGGGTTACGCGGCCTTGGTCGCGCCACCGCCGGTGCCGCCGTCGGCTTCGGCGACCAGGTCTTCGACGACCATGTACACCGTCGGCCGGCCGCTGATGCCGTGATGGTCGACCTTCACACAGCGCAGGTTGGTGCCCATCAGGAGCACGACCTCATCTTCGGAGGAGTAGCTCGAGATCGACTTGACCGGAAGCCCGTCCCGGGTGCGGACGACCATCGTGTACGGCGGGTGGCCGGCGAATGCGTTCGCAGTGCCGTGATTGGTGGAAGAGCTGGTCACCTTGGCGATCTGCATGTGGGAACCGACCGTGAAGGCGGCGTCGATGTATTCCTCGGTGCTGCCCATCCATCCGCTCGGCCCCTTTAGCTTTTTTTAGCGTTGCCCAGGGACAGGCACCACACGCAAGGCGGGCCGGTTACCGTCTGTCGGTATGGGGACCACCTTCCACGGGCCAAGTCCATGGCCGCACATCACCCGCGCCATCCGCACCCGCGGCGCCCGGTACGCCGCGATCGGCTACCTCGGCCAGGACGCACCCGAGCTGCTCCCGCTGCGCGCCGGGGACGTCCTGGTCGTCAACGCCTCCAGGGCCGCGGTCCGGACACACGCCACCTCCCCCGCCGCCCTCGCGTACTACCTGAACAAGGGGGTGCGGGTGCTGTCGTCGCCGACCCTGCACGCCAAAGTGATCGCGACCAACACCCGGGCGGTGATCGGGTCGGCAAACGCGTCGGAAAACTCCACCCTCGCCGACGACGCTGTCGTCATCACCGACGACCCCGAGATCATCGCCGGTGTCCGTGAGTTCATCGACAGCCTCGACGAGATCACCGAAGTCGATCAGGTGTTCCTTGACGACGCGATCCTCGAGTGGGAGATCGGCCGCGCCGTCCCACTGCCCGGGGTCACCGGCAGGGTTCGCACCGAGACCGATTTCCTGCCGACGCCCGTGACCCGGATGTTCGTCAAACACGCCGTCGACTACGAACCCACCCGCACCGAACAACACGTCCTCGACGAACTGCGGGGCCGGCACCACAGCCGCGGCGGCCCGGCGGCGAAGTACCAGCTCGAATCGCTTCGCCTCGACAAGCCCAGCGGGGTGAGACGGGGCGACGTGATCATCTTCGTCTCCGCCGATGACGAGTGGATTTACGCGCCGGCTGTCGTGGTGTCCGACCCCATGAAGATCCCACGGTCCGGTAGAGCGGTTCTGTACTTCCTGCGCCTGCGCACCGGCCTGTCACCGCTCCCCCTCCCAGGCGCCGAGAAGGCGCTGACCGATCTCGGGCACCCCGGGTCACGGCTGCGGACCGACCACTACGTCCGCTCCCCTGGCCTTAGGTCCGCGTTGTTGGGGTTGTGGGACCTGTGATCCCTCAGCGAGCCTCTGGCAGTGTGAGAGTCAGCTGCCTTGGTGGATCCACCCAGAGCTCGCGTTGGTTTGCCGCGACCACTGGCAGGCGGGGCTGCCCTACCGTCGGAACCGCGCCGTCGGAGGTCTCGCAGAGCAGCACGTGGCTCAACAAACTCATTCGACATGTCAGCTCCAGACACTTCCCGCTCATCGGTGCGGACTACCGATCACCGCTCCTCGCTCGCCCCTCGCTGGGCGGCGGACCTGGTGACAACACCGAGAACAATGTTGCACAGCAGCACCAGACCCACTGCAACGCCGACGGTCGCAGCCCACGGCACGCCGAGCGGAGTTGTCAACGTTGCGGACCCGGCTGCGACGATCGCGGGCGCCCCGCATCCGATCGCGATGCGGGGTCGCGGGGCGGTGCCCCGACGGGCTGCGGTGCACCACCGCGGCCGTGAGGACAGCGAGGACAGCCGCCAGGACGATTATCCCGAACAGGTACCTATCCGCATGGGACCCCGGTGATATCGGCGTAGGTCATCTCATTCCCTTCTCGTGCTGTCGGCATGGCCCCCGTAACCAGACCCCGCGCTCGCGTGGCGGCGGGGTGCGCTCAGTGCAGTACGCGGGCAGCGAAGTCCAGCGATTCGGGCATCGAGGCGGTGAGGGTGTGGGCATGGTCCGTTCCGGAAAGCTGCTGATACTCGACGTAGACACCGCCGGAACGCATTTCGGCGAGTTGTGCCCAGGTCAGCGGGATTGGAACCTTTGTGTCGGTGAGGCTGTGCACGACCCGGATAGGTCGGTCGAATCCGCTGGTGGGGACATGCTGCATCTGGTCGAGCACACCGCGTAGATCCGGGGAGTCGAGTGGGGTGGTGAACAGCTCCGCGACGGTGACCGGGTGGGTGCGCAGATATTCGTTCAGGTCGTTGCTGCAGGTTCCCTTGGCCTTTTCCATCAGCCCGATTCCAGTGGGGGTCAGATGTTGGCGGATGTCGAGTTCCGGGCGGCCGTCGTCGAGTCCGGCGAGGGTGTAGAGCACGTAGTGGGCGATCCCGGCGACCGGCACGGAAGGGAAGTTCGGTCCGGCCAGCGGGAAGAGCTGGTCGAGGTGGGTGGGGGCGGCGACGACGATTGCGCCGCGGAAGTCGAGTTCGGGTGTGCGGGTGGTGGCCTGGTGGGCGGCGAAGTAGCTGGCGTGACCGCCTTGCGACAGGCCGGTGACGATCCACCGGTCGCTGAGTTGGTCGCCGTAGAGTTGGTGGGCGGCGCGGACGATGTCAACGGCGTTGGCGCCGGCTGCGGGTCCGTCGGTGTACGCATTGACTCCGTCGGTGCCGATCCCGGCGTAGTCGGTGGCCGCGACCGCATATCCGGCGGCGAGCCACTGTTCGATGAATTCCCGTTCGACGTCACTGGATCCGGTGACCGACGGTGCACACTCGTCGTCGATTCCGACATTGCCATGCGCGTAGGACACGACGGGCCATCCACCGGCAGGTGGTGCGCCCTGCGGCAGGAACACCGATCCGGTGGACTCACCGGCGTCGGTCGCGGTACGCAAGGTGGAATAGCGGATGACAGCGCTGGTATCCGCGGCACCGACTGGGAGAACCGCAGCGGTGACAGGCTGCTCGGCGAGCAACGCGCCCGCCGGGTGCATGTCGTCAGGCAGGGCGGCGGCGGGTGCGGCAGTGAGAACTATCCCGCCTATGCACACGGCGACAGCCAGTACGGACCGTTGCCTCAGACGTGTGCCTCTTGGCGAGCCCGCGAACAGTGACATCGACGATCCCCTCCGATGAACTCCGTGCCCGTTCCCCGACGAACACGATGCGGATCGTACCGATCGATCAGATGTCCACACCCACCAGTCCGGCACACGATGAGACGACGAGTGCTGGATTGTCTCCACTCCTCATGCCATCCAGTCTCGACGCAGCACCGCGAGAAAGCTGCTCGAAGGTGTGTGGTCACTCATGACTCGCCCCGGTCGAGAATGTCGAGTGGACGCGGTTGCGGTGGCTGATTCCCCACCGGCCGGCTTCGAGGTCGTGAAGGAGGTCGCAGCACCGCTCATCGGTGCTCACGTCGCAGCTCTGCCCGATCACGTTGACCGGGCCGCAGATTCCGTTCCGCCAGTCGATGACCGTGTAGACGAAGTCACCTGTGGTGGCGGAGTCGCGTTGGCGGGTGCAGAGGACGAAGTGCTCCGAGATTGCGCGTACGGTGTAGGGGCGGCGGGGTTCGATGCCGAAGCGGATCCGGTCGCCGGGGTGGAGTGGGGTCGGGGTGGTGGGTGATCCCTTGGCGTTCATCAGTGTCACCGCGCACCCCCGGCTGCGAACCTGCCTTCGGAGAGTGCCGTCCGCTGATTGTCGGCGAGCGTGTTGCGGTCGATGGCGCCGCGGCCCAACCCTTCTGGCCGGAGCCCGACGTGGAAGCGGTCGCCGTCCTGGTCTTGGTGTGGGCAGGGGTAGATCGACAGGCCCTGACGCTTTTCGTGATGGGTGCGTGCTGCGCGGGCATCCTTGCGTGTGAAGTAGGTGCGTTTGCCGCAGTGCGGGCAGGTCACCCAACAGGATGTGGGGCGGTGTACTCGAGCGGCCAATTTTCCGGTGCTCCTCTTCGACTTCGGACGCGGTCGGATCGTCAGACGGCACGGCTGATCTGCAGGTTCAGCCAATCCGAGACCCACTGGATGGCGTTGCGACCGGCGTTGTCGACGACCAAGTTCTGGTAGCTCTGGTGTGCACCGGAGGCGAAGAAGCTGGCCGCGTTCAGGCCCTCCCCGACTACCGCGGCGAGATCCTCGGCCCCCTGCGGCACGCCCTGTGGCCGGGGGCTGGCTGCGGAGGTTCATGCGCGGAATGGGATCACGCACGTTCTCCACCCTGTGCCCCTCCATCCACTCTGTCCATCCGAGCGGCCCGTCCGTCCGTTCCGTCCGTCACGCGCCTCCATCGCCCGCCCCCGCCCCCGCCCTCCACGCCACCGCGCGCACCGCAGCGTCGAGGGCAGTGGAACCGTCCGCCGAACCTGAGGCTGTCGAGACTATCGACGTACATAATCGCCCTGCACCGAGCCCCGCACCCCCGCCACGACAGCACGCGATTCCTCGGCGCCATCCGCCGCGACGGTCGCAACCGCATCCGCCGCAGACGACGTCGTCGACCCCGGCGATCCGCCCTTGGGAATAACCTGCACTCATGGCCGCACGCAAGACCACCCAGCGACGCTCCAGCCCCAGACGAGCCAGCGCCAAGCCCCTGATACCCACCCCGGGGCACGGGGAGCAGATCTGGATCCTCGACGTCCCGTACCGGGCATCCGCGCCCGGTGCCAAGTACTACAAAGCGCTCAAAGCACATGCCTACATCGGCGCTCAATTGCCCGACGAACTCACCGTCTACGCGTCGAAACCGTACTCGTACAGCCGCTGGGTCGAAGAAGACCTCAACGGCGTGCGGCAACCGGGCGCCACTGGCTTCCACAAGACACCGCGGCCCGAACAGGTTGACGCCGCCAAGGCGATCGCGACGGCCTTTCACCACGGCAAGCGCGGATTCCTGTTGGCCGACGAGCCCGGTGTAGGCAAGACCGGCAGCGCAATCATCGGCGCGAAAGCCGCGCTGAAATTAGGGGGCGGCGACACCGCACTCATCACCGTCGACCGGCCAGCCCAGATCACCATCGCCGCATGGCGCGACGCCCTCGCCGCGTTCGGCGACGGAGGCTATCGGTGGCTGATCATCTCCCCGGACCAACTCAAGAAGTTGCTCGGACGCAACGGCCAACCGAAGTACTTTTTCTCCCTCATCATCAATGACGAGGCACAGCAATTCAGGCACCTCACCGCCCAGCGCACCCAATACCAGCGGCGCATCAACCGCCTCTCCGCATCACCAGAGAAGGCGCCCTTTGTTATCACCGTGACAGCGACGCCGGGTCATCACCCAGGCGAATACACCTACCTGTCTTCGCTTTTCGCGCAACTGCACGATGACCCGCCGGGCGAGTGGGCCGATCTCGGTAAGAAACTGGTCGAGCATGGACTTCCCCTGGCTCCCGGGTGGGACAAGAGCAAATGGGACTGGAACGACCAAGCAAGAGGTTCTCAGCGGCTGCAGCATCAGGCCGTCACCCGCGTCCGGAAATGGATGACCGAATCCGACCCGCCCGTCATGACGCATCGCGACGCACCCTGCGGGCCGCCACCTATCGACGGCCTGCCACTCGACTTCACCGCCACACAATGGGCTGCATACCACCAGGACTGGAGTGAGTTCCGGAGCGCGATGAGGATCGCCCGCCAGGGGAACGACACCGCCCGCGGCCGTGCCGCTCTGATGCGGTTCCGGCAGAAGGCAGGCATGCTGCGAGCCCCGCAGACCGCCGAGTTGGTAGCCGCACACGTCGAACGCGGCTACCAGGTACTCGTCGCCGTCGAATTGGTCACCACGGCCGCCGACCCGGTAGCCAACCTCTTGGAGGAGCACGGCATTGGCGTCTCGCGCATCTTCGGCGGGGGCGATCTCGAGACGGAGCGCATGAGATTTCAGCGCGGCCACAACCCGGTCGTGGTGTTCAACACCGCATCTGCGATCAATCTGCAGGCGTCCGAGTTGATGGTCGACGGTTCCCGCGCCTCATCGGCACGTCGCATCGGGTTCTTCCACCAGCCTCGCTACTCCGGAATTGCCGCACGCCAAACGATGGGTCGTGCGCATCGCGACGGGCAGGTTTGCTCATGGTCACTCCTGTTCGCCGCCGGAACGGTGGAGGAGCACGCGGCTCGGATCATGATCAATCGGCTCATGGTGACGTCAGCCAGTGTCGATGGCGATCTCGGCGCGTTTGGGAAGCTCGCGCGGCTGTTCGACGCAGACTGGCTTTCCGAAAGCATGTTCGAGTAGGAATGATGCCTGGACCAGGGGCTCCTGCAATCGAGAGTGAGCGGATGTACATATCCCCCGCAAGTGTGCTCATAGTTGAGTGTCCGCCTTGGTGGGCAGAAGACGCGCATGCTGAACTCCCAGAGTCGCTGCACGTACATTCGGGACTGCCCCCACCCTGGTTGACACACGGGGTGTGTACTTTCAGGCCGCGTGTGCGGTCTGATGGAGCGTCTCATATTCGACGGGTGTCAGTCGACCGAGCCCGCGTTGCCGGCGCCGCCGGTGGTAGGTCGTCTCGATCCACCCGACGATCGCCAACCGTAGTTCCTCACGGCTGCTCCAGCGGCGACGGTCGAGGACATTGCGTTGCAGCAACGCGAAGAACGATTCCATCGCGGCGTTGTCACCACATTGACCGGCTAATCGCGGCCCAGTTGGTGCCGATCGAGGTCAGAATGGTTCATCGTCGGGGCGGTGGATTGCGGCGAAGGCGGCGCAGTTGTTCTTCGTGTTTGGTGACGGTGGCGGCGAGCGCCTCGACCACGGTGCGAAGGTGCGCGACCT
>NZ_JAAXPA010000005.1 GCF_012396235.1 Rhodococcus opacus
CTCGTTCTACGGTGACCTGCATGTGTGTGGTGCTGCGCCGTTGGATTTCTTCACCGATCAGAAGCTGGTCGTCACACGATGGTGAGCACTATGCGGCGAGCCAGTGGGAACGCGACATGAACTCCGCAGTCGTCATCGAAACAGATCTCTAAGGTCGACGACGAAACTCACTCGAAAAATCGCTCTATCCAAGATCAAACGAAGTTGCGCGGTAATCGTTGCACTCGAGGTCACCGCGCATCCAGTGGGGGAACAGAATCAGAAACGTCTCACACATCGTGAGAAATTTGAGCGGCACGCCGTACAGGGCTGGCCTGATTCGTATAGATGGTTCCTTTGGCAAGGAATCTCTTATGGAATCACGAGGCAACCGCGTCTTACCGCTCCACTCTCAGGTAGAAGGATGCCAATGTACCTTGATCAAGTTTCTATGGCGGCGCAGTTTCCGACGGTGGTCTACATTATCGGGCTGATCGCCATCTTGCTGGCCATAGCCGGGATACTTCTATTCGACGCAGGCCTCAGTCGTGCAGGAAACGTGATGCACACGTTGACGCAAAAGCTTGTCGCTGCATTCGTTGCTGCGGCGGGTATGTCACTGATCGGATTCGCCATCTGGGTCACGCAGTTCAACCAGGCTTTCGGTGTTGCAAATCCGCTCGGCCAGGCGATCAAGTCGTGGTGGCTCGGAGGAACGGGCATCAACACCCTACCCCAGGATCTCGACCCAGCGGTCGTGCCGAATGCTGACTCCTTCCAGGCCTTTTACGCGCTCTTCATTCTCTTCGCCGCCTTCTTCGCGGCGCTGTTGGCCGGGTCTGTGATCGAACGGGTCAAAACAAGTTCCTTGGCGTTGATCGCATTACTCTTCGGGGCTGTAGTCATCCCGGTCGCTGGGTACCTGGTCTACGGCTCTGTCGGGCCGCTGTCCAACGCCGGTACCCACGACTTCGGCGGTGCATTCTTCTATATATTGCTTGGGTGTTGGGCGTTCATATTGGTGTGGCGAGCCAGGCCAAGGGTGGGTGTTTTCGACGGCACCACGACCGAGCCTGCGATTCCGCACAACATGTTGTACGTAGTGGTCGGAATGGTACTCTTCCTTGCCGGAATCTGCGGCTACGCGCTTACCAACGGGTACCTGGTACCCGGATCGGGATACTTCGGGATCACCCTCAACGAGAGCGGCATGGGGCTGATTGTCACGAATCTCATGATGGCATTCGCGGCCTCGGCGATCGGCGGCCTGCTGGTCTGGAAGATAGGGAAACACCCGTACTTCTTCTTGGTGTCACCGGTGGCCGGCTGGATTTCGGTGTCGGGGCTGATCGACGTCGTCAAGCCCTGGCAGGCAGGTCTGACCGCCGTGTTTGCGCCCTTCATCCTGCTCGGCGGTTACAAACTGATGATCAGGCTCCGGCTGGACGACGTCAAAGTTGTACCACTTACGCTGGGCCCGGGCATCTACAGCGCTTTGATGACCGCGGTGTTGGCAGGTGGCGTCAAGCAGGGTGGCTACTTTGGAATTACCCAGGGTGAGTATGCCTTCCAGCACGCCTCGATCAACATCGGACATCAATTGTACGGAGTTATCGTTTTCCTGGCGTTCGGTCTCGCGTCGGCGCTTCTCGTGGTCTTCGTGGTCGAGAAGACCATCGGGCTGCGTGACGGGCGAGTCGATGAAGGCCTGGAGGCGAAACTGGATCGCGCAGTCATTGGCGAGGTCGCATATCCTGACCGGACACCTGCAGGGCTACAACAAGCTGACGTATCCGACGAACCGGCTGCCGAGGTCAGCTTAGTGCCTTGACGGCACGCTAGAACTATCCATTCGCCTGAGCTGAATGAACGCGTCACCAGGATGCGACGTTGGGATCGCCAACAGATCGCCAACACGACGCGTTCATCGCCGATCCGGTGCTGTTCAGCGCACCTGATGGAAGTCGATCAACGAGCCTTCGACAGGTCACGGATTGTCCCGGGAAAGGTGATCACTGAGCCGCCGGCCGGTGAGCACTGTTTGCGCCCGGAGTGAGCGTCGATTGCCAGGGTTGGATCGTGCCCTGGCCGGTCGGTGAGGTCGCCTGTAGCGCTGATGGGGTGTGGTGTCGTGTGAGCTTTGATCCGTTAGGTTGTCGCCGGGTGCCTCTGGGCTCGAACAGCTTTCACCCATCCTAGGAGAACTGAAAGAGGCGATCGATGATCTTCGTCGGAGACGACTGGGCGAAGACCATCACGACGTTCACCTGATGGATGACGTCGACCGGCGGCCGTCGTCGCGTTCGGCTGCCGGAAGGGCTGGCCGGCAGCCGTGAACTGCACGAACTGGTAGCCACCCGTCCCGAAGAGACAGGGCAGGTCGTGGTCGGCTTCGAAACCGACCGCGGCCTGCGGGTGCAGGCGCTGACGGCGGCCGGATACCAGGTGTACGCGGTCAACCCACTCGCGGTCGCTCGTCGAGTGACTCGAGACGGTCTCTCGAATAGTCACGCAATGGCCGCCTTCGTGGGCTACGAGGCGCTGGTGAGACTTGGATCCAGTTCGTCGCACCATCCGCGTGATGCTGCGACGAGGAACGCTTCCGGTGCCAGCCTCGTCGTCATGGGCGACCTCGGGGGCGGAGACCGAACCTTCCCCCTACAACACGCTCACGCGTTCTCGGTCACGAACCATGCCGCGATCTGGGCGCGCGCGTTGAATCCGAGTTTGGTGAGGAGGTGTTCCACATGACCCTGTGCGGTCCGCGGCGATATGGTCAGTCTGGTCGCGATCTGGCGATTGGTTAGCCCTTCGGCGACGAGCGCAGCGACTTCGCGTTCACGTTTGGTCAACCGGACAGACGGCTGGCCGGATTGTGACGAGTGCGGTCGTTGCGTTGACTCCACAGCCTCCTCCTCGAGCGCGTAGGTGATTGCGCCATCCGCGTCGAACTGGCTGCCCTTGCTACGGGCTGCGCTGAAGGTGCTGGAGCCGAGTTCGCGAGAGGCGTCGGTCACACATCGATCGTGTTGCTCGTTGAGGGCGGTGAACAGCAGTGGGCTACTCCCGACGGAATGCGCGAAGTTCTCCGCGGCGCCCAAAAGTGTGGCGGATCGTTGAAACTGTCGCTCCTCGCCCGCTGTCCACGCGAGCGCCTCGAGGCACACCGCCGCGGCCAAGCGGTCGTCCACACGTCGAACCAGTACCAACGCTTCTTTCAGAAGTCTGCTCGCCAGTTCCAACTCGCCTCGGCGAATGATGGCCACGCCCATCGCCCACAGGGTGTACGACCGGTACATGGTCTCGTCGTGAGCTTCCGTAATGGAAAGAGCATCGTTGAAACACGCGATCGCCTGATTAGACTCTCCGAGTAGATCGTAACCCACACCTAGCATCACGAGGATCCAAACATGTTGTGTGAGATCATGATCGGTGGACAATGCGGCGCGCGCCTTTTCGAGTTCGGCGCACGCAGGCGTGAGGTCGCCCTTGTAGACTCCGACCACGCCTTCGGCGCGGGCGAGAAAAATGTCGGCAACGGGGTTTGTCGTTTCCTCGGCCAGCGAGCGTGCCTCCTCCAATACGGTCGACGCAGTGTCGAAGTCTCGCTGTACCGCGGCGAGCGAGCTCGCAGCGTAGAGCGCTTTGATCCTGGTGGCGGGATACTGCCCTGTCTCGCACGCCAGTAGACGGTCGAGCCAGTATCTGCCCTCGTTGAACAGGCTGTGGGAGAACCAGAACGCGAATAGAGAAGACGCGATATCGAGACCCTTTTCGGGGGCGTCGCCCACGGAAAACTCCATTGCCTCACGTAGGTTCGACTGCTCACGGGTCAGTTGCGTGATCCACTCGAGTTGACGGGGGCTGATCCAATCGGCTGCCGCGCCAGCGGACAGCTGCCGACACCATTCTCGATGCTCACGGCGCAGTTGCTGAAGTTCGCCCGACGCCTGCGCCTTCTCTTTGCCGTAGACGCGCAGGATCTCGAGCATCCGGAATCGCACATCCCGGCCTACCTCTTCCCGCATCAGGATCGACTTGTCCACCAGAGAGGTAAGCGTGTCCAGGAACTCGTCGGACGAGATGTCGCGGCTGCAGATAGTCTCGGCCGCGGTGAGTTCGAAGTGACCAGCGAACACCGACAACCGGGACCACACCAGTCGTTCCTGCGGTGAGCACAGCTCGTAGCTCCAGTCGATACACAATCGCATCGTTCGCTGTCTCGGCGGTCCGGCCCAGTGCCCGCGGGACAACACTTCGTAGCGGTCCCTCAGCCGATCCCGAATCTGCTCGGGGGACATCGCCCGCAATCGTGCGGCCGCCAACTCGATCGGTAGGGGCAGACCGTCCAGTTGCCGGCAGATCTGCGCGATCGTGCTCGTGTTGTCTTCGGTCAGAGCGAAGGTGGGAACGGCAGCAGCGGCCCGGTCGGCGAACAGCCTTACGGCGTCGAACTGGGGAAGGCCTTCCGGTGTCGTCGGGCGGCTGTCGATGGGGACGCTGAGTGGTGGAACGCGAAGAACGGCTTCCCCGCTGATTCCCAGTGGCTCGCGGCTGGTGGTGAGGACATAGAGGTTGGGACAGAAGTGCAAAAGTTGGTCGACGACTTCTGCCGTCTTCTCCAGCACTTGCTCACAATTATCGAGCACCAAAAGCAACTTCTGCGAGCCCAGAAACTCTTGAAGAATCTCGATGAGCGGTCGCGCCGTCTGATTGCGTAGCCCGAGTTCGGATGCGACGACGACCACGACGAGCGAGTCGTCCTCGACGGCACCGAGCTTGACGATCCGCACACCGTCAGTGAACGCTGCCTGTACCTTCGCCGCCACACGCAGCGCCAGCCGAGTCTTGCCGACCCCACCGATACCGGTGAGGGTGACAAGGCGCGACACCCCGAGCAGTCGTCGTGCCTGAGCGAGTTCGTGACGACGACCGACGAAGCTGGTCAACTCCAGAGGAAGATCACCCTGCGCGGACTTGCCGACACCGGGCATGGAGTGCGATCGATGCTCTCTCGTGCCGGCGTGCGACCCGGCGGACCCACCTCCCGCTTCGACGCGGACCGCCATCACATCCATCGGAAATCCGTAGCGTGCCTGGATGCCCCGAAGTTCGTCACCGAACGCAGCAGCAGTGGGCTGGCGCTGGTGTGGCTCGGCAGACATTGCACGTTCGATAATGGTGCTGACGTCATCGGGGATTCCGGCGATCCGTGGGTCTGGGACCGGATCGGTCGTGACCCGCAGAAACTGCGCGATCATGTTCTCTCCGCTGCGACGTTCGAATGCGGCATGACCAGTGAGGGCGCAGAATACGGTGGCGCCGAGACCGTAGATGTCGGACGCCGCGCTCGGCTCGTCCCCCCGCAACACTTCAGGTGCGGTGAAGGCGGGCGATCCGGTGATTACACGCTTGGTGGTGGTGAATCCGCCAGGTATATGTGCAATGCCGAAATCGGTTAATGCAGGCTCGGCATAGTCGGTGAGCAGGATGTTCGCAGGTTTGACGTCGCGGTGAATGATCCCGAGGCGGTGGGCGCTCTCCAATGCTCCGGCGATACGTATCCCGATCCGGAGAGCCTCGTCCAGTGGAAGTGAACCCTGACGGCTAATCCATGCTTGCAGTGAGCCCTGGGCATGGAATTGCATCACCAGGTACGGCCGCCCACTTCCCGTGGTGCCCACCTGCAGCACGTTCACGATGTTGGGGTTGCCGGTGAGTCGTCCCATCGCCCGCTGTTCCCGGAAAAACCGGGCGCGGTTCTCGTCGTCCAGTTCCGAGGTCATCACCTTCACGGCAATCGTGCGATCGAGGGAACGCTGCCGGCACCGGAACACGACACCGAACCCGCCGCGGCCGATCTCTCGGGGGTCGTCGAATCCGGCGTCTCGGAGCTCCGTAGCGACGACGTGCACTTCGTCGCGTTGGGTCGATAACGGATCGTTCTCAGCCGGCGGCATGGTTCACTCCGTCGGCATATCTATCACGTAACGCCCGAACGTACCTGCCACCTCAATCACCTCTGCAGAGTCCTCCAAGGATATCGCGCATGATCGGAGCCTTTGAGCGAACAATCACCGATTCCTCGCAGCATCTCGGTCACGCATCGCCGCGTCACGAACAATCGCGGTGGCCGGACGCCGCGGCGTTGCGGAACCTCCTCAGCGACTTCCTGGACAGCATCCGGGACAATTTCCGAACCTCGCCCCGAACCGGTCTTACTCCACCGATCGAAAACGGCATTTGCCGTATTGTCTGGACAAGCGAGGCGGTGCCCGGTGTAGAGGCTAGGACGAGTGGGTCGGCCTCGGTGGTAGGCCACATCCAGGGCACTTCGGGATCGAGTGGGTGGGAGATCACTCCGTCGTCGGGCTCGAAGGGGTAGTTGACCTGGTGGATGGTGGCGACCTGCTGGGAGCTGACGGTTGCGGGGGCGGGACCGTAGAGAGTTGTGCCGCCGGGCTCGACCAGGGTGGTGCCAGGTTCGACGCGGGTGACTGGTCGGGAACGTCCTCGTCTGGCGCGTCGCAGGCGACCATGGGCCATGCGTTTGCGCAGCCGATACGGTCTCTGACCTCGATCTTGTACGGGGGGAGCCCGGATTCAGGGGAGACATCCGCGGCTTCCGGGAGCTGACCAGGCCGTGGGCCCACGCTCCCGGCGACCCCGGCGCTCAGAGTTCGATGTACAGGAAGTTGTCGGCCCAATTCGTTTCGCCGCTCGTCGTCGCGAAGTAGAAGATGCGCTCCGAGAATCCGCAATCGAAGTATTCGGCGATCTTCGATTCGCCGGGGGCGAGCGTGCCGAGGTTCCTGCTCTCGTAAACGAGCGGAGTGTGGACCGTGACTCCGGTGGCGGTCCGGTCGCCCTCGTTCGTGACACGCACGGCGCATGCGTTGACACCCTCGGCGTTCGCCTGCGTGATCACGAGGTCGGGTCCGTCGCCGAGGGAGCCGAACGGAGCGGCGGACGCCGTTGCCGCCCCGGCAGTCATCAGTCCCGCGATCATGGCTCCCGCCACTGCCGTACGTCGAAAATTGCCCATGGTTGTGCCCTTTCCCTGGTTGTCTGGACTGTCCCGATCGGCGACGCTACTGTCGCCCACCCGCACGAAGCGTGCAGCCGAATGAAACCGCACTGCCGTGTCGTCTCGTCGAGGCCGGCCGGCACGAGTCCGCTGATCGACATCGACTTGCCGAGTGCGCAACGAGGCATGGTGCTCGAGATCTGGCGACTCGTCATGGTTTGATCGAGTTATGACCGAGGAGAATGGGATTCCCACCGTCGTGACTGCCAGCCGCATCATCGCGGCCCCGGCGCGGACGGTCTTCGAACTGATTGCCGACCCGGCGCAACAGCCGCGGTGGGACGGCAACGACAATCTGGCCGAGGCCGCGGCCGGGCAGCGGGTGCGCGCCGTCGGTGACGTGTTCACCATGACGCTCACGAACGGCGGCATCCGCGACAACCACGTGGTGGAATTCGCGGAGGGGCAACTGATTGCCTGGCTGCCCTCGGTGCAGGGCGATCAGCCACCGGGGCATCTGTGGCGCTGGGAACTCGACCGAGTCGACGAGGCGCACGTCCGTGTCACGCATACCTACGAATGGTCGCGATTGACCGACGAGAAACGCCTCGCGCGGGCCCGGGCCACCACGTCGGACAAGCTTCTGGCCTCTGTCGAGAGGCTCGCCGAACTCGCCGAGGCGAACGGTGAACGTCCCTCGCCTGACCTGTAGCCGAGGGACGTCCGATGTCACCGACCGGGCACGACGGAAATCGTTCCCTGGCAAACGGCGTTTTGCGAATTGACGAACCACCATCCCGCGCCGGTCTGGACGGTGACGGTGAACGCCACCGTCCCGGTTCCCGTCCAGGTTCGGTTGATCGGGATGCCGGGCTTCTGCTGCCAGGCCGCCTCATCGCTGACGCTGTGTCCGGTCGCGCCGGTTGTCGTGTTGTGCCAGTCGACCGACACCCGCGTGCCGTACCAGTTGACGCCGATGCTCGGGATGAGGCCGCCGGGCGGCGTCGGAAGTTCGTTGCCGCCGCTGAGCAGGATTGCCGGCTCCAGTGCAGACCCACCCGGTCGCAGCGACTCCCCGGACGCGGCGTTGATGGTCCACGTGAACGGCGGTGCCCAGACGAGGGGATTCGCGCTCGAGCACGTCATTGTCGTCGATGTCGGTGGCGCGGGCTGAGCACTCGCGACAGCGCCTCCTCCGGTCGCCACTGCGGTTCCCAGTCCGACAGCAGTCAGTGCCGCAGCACAGACCCGTCGTCCCAGCTGCTTGTTCATGAGCGCTCCATTCCTTCGTGACCGCGAGAATTGAGACGTCCGTCGCCCCCCAACTCCATTTCGGAAGTGGGACGGGATCTGTTACAGACGGTGCGAGCTGGACGCCACTCACACAGCCGTATTCGGCCGTCACCGATTACCGCGGCGTCTGGATCTACAACCCGTTCTGACATCGACCCCGGTGAGCTTGCGGAACGGCCGAACGTAGCGAGGTGATTGTCCACGGCATCCGGATCGGCGAGAATTGGTGCCGTGCGAGTTCCGGTCGGTCAGCTACCAATTGGCCACACGACGAGGCATTGTCCCGAGCAACAGGGGGTATCGAGCATGGTGCAATCAGCGGAGCGGTACCGCGTGGAAAGGATCGGCAGTAGCGCCCCTCTCGCCATCCTCGTGACCATCCTGGCCGGAGTCCTGTTCGCGGGTGGGTGTGGGCAGCAGGACACGCAGTCTGATGCCGAATCGCAGCCGGAGGCGTCGACATCCGAGGCGATCCTGTTGCCTCAGGAGGCTCTGGTGGGATTGGACGTCGTACAGACGTACTTCCCGGAGATAGAACAGCAGACGGCGACGAGCGAGAACTCCACTGCGTCCGGCACCCCCGACGCGACGAGAATGGTGATCTACGAAGGGGGCGACGGCAGAAGGGTAACCGTCTCCGTCGATCGATATCCCAGCCCCGACGCGGCCGCGACCGCATTCGAGCAGGCGATCGACAACAGTGAAGTCGTCCCGGGTTTCGCGGCGCTACCGGCGCCGGCCGACGTCGGCGACAAGGCATTCGCCGGTTCCGTGACGCAGGGAGACGACACGCACATCGGGTACGGCGCGCTCGCCGGCGAGTACGTCATCGGGGTCACTTCGGCCGGCTATCCGGCTACCACCGAGAATGTCGAGAAACTGGCCGGCCTCACGCGCGACGCGGTCGAGAAGGCAACGGCATAGGGACGGCGACCCCCGCGGCGCCAACACCGCGTCAGGATCGCGGCCCGCGGAGTCATGGTGCCGTCAAGAACGGCCGCGACCTCGCGTGTCGGGGGTAGATCTGGAACTGAATCCCCGAGGAGGTTCCGATGACGCTTCATCTTCCCCACCGGTTCGTGCACGAGCAGCCACGGCAGAACACGGTGCTCGACCTCTCGGCACTCGGCACGGATAACTCGAGCATCGAGGACGCGCTGCGTGCGGTGATGGAGCAGCCGCAACTGCGGCTGATCGGTTTCCGCTGCTCTGCCGGTTCCGGGGCCATCGACGACGCGATCGGGCTGATGGAACAGGTCCGGCGCGACTACGGGGTGATCCTGACGGAACTGGTCCTGCAGGACGACGATCGGGCCGATCTGAGGGAGGTCGTCGACGAGGCGCTGGACGAGGCCTGTGCCCGCAACCGGTATCCCCGCCCGAGCGTCGCGTTCACCGGGCGCCCGGCCGAGCCGGGTCTTCCCGCCTTGACGAAATCTTGACGCCCTCACCCCTTGCGTGCGGTTGAACGCGCGTTTAGTGTATTAAACATGCGTTCAACCAGTGCTGGTTCCGAGGTCCCGCAACCCGATCTGACCACGCGCGCCCGAGTGCGCGACGCGGCCATCACGGTGTTCGGCAATCACGGCTTCAGCACCGGGGTACGGGCGATCGCCACCGCAGCCGGAGTGTCACCTGGTCTGGTGATCCACCATTTCGGTTCGAAGGACGGCCTGCGCGCCGAATGCGACGAGCACGTCCTGCGGATCATCCGGGAGCAGAAGACGGAGGCGATTTCGACGCCCGGGCCGGCGGGCGCAATGCACGCCCTCGCCGAGATCGAGCAGTACGCCCCGCTCGTCGCGTACATCGTGCGGAGTTTTCAGGCGGGCGGAGGCCTCGGCGAATCCCTCTTCGAGCACATGGTGGAGGACACCGAGCAGTATCTCGCGTTGGGAGTGGCAGCCGGAACTGTCCGGCCCAGCCGCAACCCGAAGGCGCGGGCGCGCTACCTCACCCTCTACAACGTGGGCGCCATGCTGCTCTACCTGCAGATGCGCGCCGACAAGGAAGCTCCGCTCGACTACGCCACGGCCATCCGCGACCTCGCCACCGACGTCACGCTGCCCGCCCTCGAGATGTACACCGAAGGCCTGCTGCCGGATTCGTCGACGCTCGAGGCGTACCTGGCCACCGAAGACGGTGCCGCGCAGGCGGCGGCTCCCGCAGAACATACCGACTCCCCGAACTAGGAGCAGCTATGAGTGCGATCATCGAAGTGCGCAACCTGGTGAAGACGTTCGGACGAACCCGGGCGTTGGACGGACTCGACCTCGAGGTCGGCGAAGGGGAGGTGCACGGGTTCCTCGGGCCGAACGGCGCCGGAAAATCCACCACCATCCGCGTCCTCCTCGGCAGCCTCCATTCCGACAGCGGTGAGGCGGCCGTCTTCGGACGCGATCCCTGGCGCGATGCCGTCGCCCTGCATCTCGAGATGGCGTACGTCCCGGGCGACGTGACGCTGTGGCCGTCGTTGTCCGGCGGCGAGACCATCGACCTCCTCGCCCGGATGCGCGGCGGGCTGGACGAAACCCGCAAACAGGAGTTGATCGAGCGTTTCGACCTCGACCCTCGGAAGAAAGGCCGCGCGTACTCGAAGGGCAATCGTCAGAAGGTGGCGTTGGTGTCGGCGTTCTCCTCGAACGCGCGCCTGCTGCTGCTCGACGAACCCACGTCGGGCCTGGACCCGTTGATGGAACAGGTCTTCCGGGAATGCGTCGCCGAGGCCCGCGACCGCGGGGTGACGGTGCTGCTGTCCAGCCACATCCTGTCCGAGGTGGAGGCGCTGTGTGAGCGGGTCACCATCATCAGGTCGGGACGTACGGTCGAATCCGGGACACTGGCGTCGATGCGGCATCTCAGCCGTACGTCGATCACTGCCGAACTTCTCGGTGACCCCGGCGATCTGAGCCGCATCGACGGCGTGGCGGACATCGAGTTCGACGGGTCGACGCTGCACTGCCAGGTCGACAGCGAACATCTCGGCGAGCTCATCCGGGTGCTCGGCGACACCGGAGTACGCAGCCTCGTCAGTCAGCCGCCGACCCTCGAAGAACTCTTCCTGCGGCACTACGAGATCGACGACGGTACGACGTCGTCCGACACGGTGGAGAAGGTGCGGGCATGAGTACCGCCACGGTGTCCCGGTACCGGCCCGTGGAGCCGGCGCCGGTGTCTTCCTCGGATTTCACGGGGACACGGCACTTTCTGCGGTTGTTCCTGCGCCGGGATCGGATCGCGCTGCCGCTGTGGATCCTGATCTTCGCGTTCGCGCCCGCGCTGTACGTCGCGAGCATCGCCGACATCTACACCTCCGACGCTCAGCTGGCGGAGTTCGCGGCCACCACGGCGGCCAGCCCCGCGCAGATCGCCATGTACGGCCCGATCTTCAACTCCAGCCTCGGCTCGGTGGGGGTCTGGAAGGCCGGTATCTACTACACGCTGATCGGGCTGGTGGTGATTTTGACGGTCATCCGGCACACCCGCGCGGAGGAGGAGACCGGCCGGGCGGAGCTTCTCGACTCGACCTCCGTCGGACGGTACTCGGGCCTGACCGCGGCGCTGCTCCTCGCCGGCGGCGCCTCCGTCGTCACCGGGATTCTCTGTGCGGCAGCGTTGCTCGCCCGGGACCTTCCGGTGGGCGGCTCGGTCGCGTTCGGGACGTCACTGGCCTGCTCCGGTCTGGTGTTCACGGCGGTCGCAGCCGTTGCGGCGCAGGTGAGTACCGGCGCCCGCGTCGCGCGCGGCGTCGCGTTGACGGTGCTCGGGGTCGCGTTCGCGTTGCGCGCGGTCGGTGACGCCGGGTCCGGCACCCTGTCGTGGTTGTCACCGCTCGGCTGGGACCTGCAGATCCGTCCGTATGCCGACGAACGCTGGTGGGTGGTCGTCCCCAGCCTTGTCACGGCAGTCGTACTCACCTGGGCGGCATACGCTCTCCTGCGCCGACGCGATGTCGGCGCCGGCCTGATCGCCGAACGCCCCGGCCCCACGGACGCGTCGCCGGCGCTCGCCGGAACTCTGGGACTGGCGTGGCGGATGCACCGCGGCACGCTCGCGGCCTGGACCGCCGGGCTCGGACTGTACGGCCTGCTGATCGGCAGCGCCGCGAAGGGGATCGGTGGCCAGGTCGGCGACAGCCAGACGATCCGGGACATCATCACGCGGATGGGCGGTTCGCAGTCGCTGGAGGAATCGTTCATCGGTTACGCGTTCACGATGCTCGCGGTCGCCGCCGCGGCCTACGCGATCTCCGCGTCGTTGCGGCTGTATTCCGAGGAGAACGCCCAGCGCCTCGAACCCGTGACGGCCGGTTCCGTCGGCCGCGTCCGGTGGGCGTCGAGCCACATCCTGTTCGCGTTGCTCGGGCCTGCGGTCGCGATGATCGTGGCCGGAGTGGCCGCCGGACTCACATACGGCGCATCCATCGGCGACGTGGGGGGAGCCCTGCCCGACGTGATCGGGGCGGCGCTCGTGCAGCTTCCCGCGATCTGGATGCTCGCCGGAGTGACGGTCCTGCTGTTCGGTGTGGTCCCGCGGTTCACGCCGGTGGCGTGGGGCGTGCTCGTCGCGTTCCTCCTGATCTTCATGGTCGGGTCGATCGCGCAGTTCCCGCAGACGGTGCTGAATCTGGAGCCGTTCAGCCACGCCCCGAAGCTGCCGGGCGGGCAGTTCGAGGCGACGCCGATCGTGTGGCTGCTCCTGATCACGGTCGTGCTGATCGGGGTGGGCGTCGCGGCGTTCCGGCGGCGCGACCTACGGTGAGCGCCGGCCGGTGTGCACACTGAAGGCATGGCACGTGTGCACACCGGTGAGTCCGTCCTGGCCCGGACGGTGCGGATAGTCGAATCGTTCCGTTCGGACGATTCGTTGCTCACGGTGTCCGAGATCGCGCGACGGTCGGGTCTCCACATCTCCACGACGTCGCGGTTGATCGACGAACTGGTGGGGTGCGGCTGGCTCGAGCGTGAGGAACGCAAGGTGCGGATCGGGGTCCGCCTGTGGGAGGTCGCGTCGCGGGCGTCCCCGACTCTCGGGCTCAGGGAAGCGGCGATGCCGTTCATGGAGGACCTGCACGCCGTCGTCGGGCAGCACACCCAGCTCGGTGTCCTCGAAGGTGACGAGGTGTTGTTCATCGAGCGGCTCACGGCACCGGGTGCCGTGGTCAATTACACGCGCATCGCGGGCCGGATGCCGCTCCACGTGTCTTCGTCCGGGCTGGTCCTGCTCGCGCACGGACCGTCGGAGCTTCAGGAGCGCATCCTGAACGAGCCGTTGAAGGTGTACACCGACAACACGATTCGCACTGCACGGCAGCTGCGAGGAGTCCTGGCCGACGTGCGTCGGCACGGCTACATCCTCTGCGCCGGCCACCTCTACCCGGACACCACGGGCGTCGCGGTCCCGGTGCGGGACGGCCACGGCAAGGTGGTCGCCGCGCTGTCGGTCATCGTGCCGAACGACGAGAAGGCGTACGCGCAGATCCCCGTACTTCAGGCGGCGGCGAAGGGCATCACCCGCGTGATGGCGGCGGCGCCGCAATGAGGCATGCCCAGGTGGCAGACGCCCACGGATTTGCCGGAATCCGGCGCAATTGCGCGGGCGGCTGACCAATGTCTGTGAGGCTGTGCGCGGTGGACTATCCGCCCCGGCCGTGCCACGGTGGAATCGGAACCACTTCTCCCAGAAAGCGCAGCATCATGGAAAGCACCTCGCAACCCAGCCCCCGGGAATGCCCGGACTGCCACGCGCTCACCGCGGACCTCGAGGCACACAAACTCTGGCACTCCCGGCTCGTCCACGACATCGCCACTGCCGTCGACAAGGACATCAGCCGGAGGGCGCACACCTGATAACTCAGCCTCGGCGGCGTCCGGGCGGGCAGCGAACAGCTTCCGCCCAGTTGAGTGACCCCGGTAACATCCCGACTTTCAACTATTGAAAATGATCTGGCGGCTCACCCCCGGCTCGGAAGATCCTCGAACAAACGCGAGATCGAGGAGTCGAGATGCCACAGAACCCGGTTTCTTCCGGTGCGCCAGCAGACGCGGCGCTGCGAGTTGTCGCCAAAGAGCTTGTCGCGGACGGTGTTGTCGCACTGACCCTGCGCCACCCCGACGGGCGGCGCCTGCCGGACTGGGCACCGGGGGCCCATATCGACCTGCTGCTCCCGAACGGGCTGACGCGGCAGTACTCGCTGTGCGGCGACCGGTGGGACGCGTACAGCTACCGCGTCGGGGTGCTGCGGGAACCGGCGGGCCGGGGCGGGTCGGCGTACGTCCACGACGTACTCGCGGAGGGTGATCTCGTCGGGGTCGGCGGTCCGCGCAACAACTTCCCGCTCGTCCCCGCACCGAGGTACCTGTTCATCGCCGGTGGTATCGGGATCACCCCGCTGTTGCCGATGGTCCGCCAGGCGGAGCTGATGGGCATCGACTGGCAGCTTCTGTACGGCGGCCGCACCCGCACGTCCATGGCGTTCCGGGACGAACTCGCCACCTACGGCGACCGGGTGTCCGTCGTGCCGCGGGACGAGCAGGGCCACCTCGACCTGTCGGCGCATCTCGCCGCTGCCGCCGCCGGCGACGACACGAAGGTCTACGTGTGCGGGCCCGGGCCACTGCTCTCCGCCGTCGAAAAGTGTTGCGCGGACAGGCCAGTCGGCACGCTGAGGACCGAACGATTCGTCCCGAAGGACCATGGCGAGCCGCTGCGCGACGAACCGTTCGAGGTCGAACTCGCGCGCTCCGGCCTCGCGGTGACGGTGACACCCGGCGCCAGCGTCCTCGACGCCGTGCAGGCGGCCGGGGTCAACATCCTGTCCTCGTGCCGCGAGGGCACGTGCGGGACCTGTGAGACCACCGTCCTCGCCGGCACCCCCGACCACCGCGATTCCGTCCTCGACGACGAGGAGCGGTCCGCCGGCGACTGCATGCTCATCTGCGTCTCCCGGTCCTGCTCCGACCGCCTCGTGCTCGACCTCTGACACCCCCACCCGAAGGGACACACCGTGACGATGTTCGCCCCCGCTCCCGCGTTGCCCGTCAGCGACGCCGACCCGTTCGCCCTCGACGTCCTGCAGGACCCGTTACCGTTCCAGGCCGACCTGCGGGACGCCGGACCAGTCGTGTACCTGCGGCGATACGACGTCTTTGCGCTGGGGCGCTACGAGCAGGTCCATGCCGCGCTGACCGACTGGCAGTCGTTCCAATCCGCTGCCGGGGTAGGCCTGAGCAATTTCCGGGACGAAACGCCGTGGCGTCCCCCGAGTGTCCTGCTCGAGGCCGACCCGCCGCACCACGACGCTCCGCGGGCGGTGCTGAGCAAGATTCTGGGCCCCCGCGCGCTGCAGAAACTGCGGGCAGCGTGGATCCAGGACGCGGAGGCCCTCGTCGACCAGTTACTCGCGAACACAACCGAATTCGACGCGGTCACCGCCCTCGCCGCCGCGTTCCCGCTGCGGGTCTTCCCGGACGCCGTCGGCATTCCCGATGCCGGACGCGAGAACCTGCTGCCGTACGGGGACCACGCATTCAACAGTTTCGGTCCTGTCAACAGTCTGGTGGAGAAGGGGGCGCCGCGGGTGGCCGAACTGGTGGGCTGGGTCAACGCGCAATGCGCTCGCAACGCGCTCACCGGCGACGGGTTCGGCGCGCAGATCTGGGCGGCGGCGGACCGCGGCGACATCACGTACGAGCAGGCGCCGCTCGTCGTGCGCTCGCTGCTGACGGCGGGGGTGGACACCACGGTCAACGGGCTCGCGGCCGTGCTCTACGCGTTCGCGACGCATCCGGACCAGTGGGCGAGGCTGCGGGAGAACCGCACGCTGGCCCGGACCGCATTCGACGAGGCGGTCCGGTGGGAGTCGCCGGTCCAGACGTTCTTCCGCACCGCCACCCGCGACACCGAGATCGGCGGCACGACCATCCCGGACGGCAAGAAGATCCTGATGTTTCTCGGCGCCGCGAATCGGGACCCTCGCAGGTGGGAGAACCCGGACGCGTTCGACCTGGGCCGCAACCCGTCCGGGCACGTGGGGTACGGGATGGGAATTCACCAGTGCGTCGGCCAGCACGTCGCCCGGCTCGAATCGGAGGCACTGCTGACGGCACTGGCATCCCGAGTGGACTCGCTGGAGCTCGCCGGGCCGGTGCACCGACACCTCAACAACACGTTGCGGTCCTGGGAATCCGTGCCGGTCACGGTGCGGTTGGCGTAGGCGAGACAACCATACGTACGTATGTATTGACCGTCGCACCGACGGTCCCGCCGACACGATGCTCCCCCCGGCCGCCGCGGTGATCACCGCGGCGGACGGGGGGAGCAGCTGGTTACGACGTGGCGGAGGTGGACTCGTCGATGTCGAAGAGTTCGCCGATCAGGCCGCCGAGGAATCGTCGGTGTTGTGACGATATTTCGGCGGCCGCTGCTTCGTCCCGGGCCGCGCACAGTGTGATCAGGTTGTCGTGGTGTTCGATGGCGTCCTGCCAGCCGCGGAGGCTGGAGAACTTGCGGTAGTAGATCCGGTGAATCTGCGGGTGCACCTGGTGCATGAGGCGCTTGAGCAGTGGGTTGCCGGCAGCGTCGACGATGACGCCGTGGAAGGTGTCGTCCGCAGCGAGGGCCGCACCGATGTTGTCGGTCTTGATCGCCTGCGCGAGGTCGTCGTTGGCGGTGCGCATCACGTCGATCATGTCGTCGGTGAGGTTGGGCACCCCCGTTTTCACGGCCAGCTGATCCAAGACCTCCATCACCGCCAGCGTCGCCTCGACATCGGCGCGGTTCAGCGGGGTGATCCGGGTGAAGGCGGCGGGTTTGGCCTCGACGAGTCCGGTGTCGATCAGCCGGGTCAGAGCCTCGCGCACCGGGGTGCGGCTCAGGCCCAGATGTTCGGCAAGCTCGCTGTCCTTGACCTTGGATCCGGGCGCGAGCTCACCGGTGACGATCGCGTCGCAGATCCGCTCGAACGCGACGTCGCTCATGCGGGGGCGCTCCACCGGATTATCACGCAACATACTGGATACTGTACTCTGCACGCCGCACGCTCCCGGGGGCCGCGTGGGTGAGTGCCGGGCGCCTTGTCGCGACGATACCGAGTGTGTCTTCGTCGACTGTTCATGGTCCGGGCCCCGACTACCCATCCGCGCTGCGTCGCCCGGCGAGAACCGTGTCGCCGAGTTCGTCGCCAGGCTCGCCCCCGGCCGTAGCCGGCACGGAGCTGGGCGTTGCCGCAGACCGACCGGCCTTCGCCTCGGCTTTCTCTTCTGACTTGTCGATCACCGTCGCGGCGAGGGAGTTTCCGACGACGTTGACCGCGGTGCGGGCCATGTCGGCGATGAAGTCCACCCCCAGCAGGAGTGCGACGGCTTCGGCCGGAAGGCCGATGGTGTTACCTGCGGCGATGAGCACCACGATCGAGGCGGAGGCAACGCCGGCCATGCCCTTGGACAGGATGACCAGCACGCCGACCATCAGCAGCAGGGTGGGGATCGAGGTGTCGACGCCGTAGGCGTTGGCGAGGAAGACCAGGGCGACTGCCTGGTAGAGGACGGAGCCGTCGGTGTTGAACGAGTAGCCGAGCGGCACGACGAACGAGGTCGTCGAGCGGCTGACGCCGAGCCCCTCGAGCTTGAGCAGCAGTGGCGCGAGCACTGCCTCGGAGCTGCGGGTGACGAACGCAAGTCCGACCAGATTTCCGATGGCCTTGAGCATGGTGACGTACTCGACGCGGAAGATCGCGGCGATGATCGGAAAGATGATGCCGAGGATGATCGCCATCCCGACGTAGACGACGGCGAGGAAGCCGAGCAGGCTCGACAGGTTCCCGAACCCGTAGTGCGCGACGTCGTAGCTGATGAAGCCCAGCACCCCGAGGGGAGCGAGGCGAATGACGTAGCCGACCACCTTGAACATCGCGTTGGCGAGCGAGTCGAGCACGGACGTCATCGGTTTCGACTGCTCACCGATCGCGGCGAGTGCGACGCCGACGAACCCGGCGAACACGATCACTGCCAGCAGATTCCCCTCCGCGAAGGCGGCGAAGACGTTCTTCGGGACAGCGTGCAGGAGTAGTTCGTGGAAGTCGATGCCCTGCTCGAGGGTCTCGACGGAGGCTTCGTCGGCGCCGGCGACGGGGGCGCCGGAACCGATGTCGAGCAGCTTCGCCAGCGCGACGGCCATCAGCAGGATGATCGTGGTGACGATCTCGAAGTACAGGATCGCCTTGGCGGCCATGCGCCCGACCTTCTTCGCCGAATCCATGCGCGCGATTCCGAGCACGATGAGCGGGAAGACCAAGGGGACGACGATCATCTGAACCAGGTTGAGGAACACGTCGCCGGCCAGTTTGAGTTGCTCGCCGACGGCGGGGGCGAACGTGCCGATGAGTGCGCCGACGCCGACGGCGATCAGTGACTGCACACCGATCGGCAGCTTCCAGAACTTCCACCACTTGCGTGGTGTGCGAGACGTATCGGCGTTCTCGGGCGCTGTCGCCGAGTCGGCAGGGATGGCGGGGGATGTCGTCATTCAACGGCTCCAATATATTGGATGTGGTGTACTGTGCGACAACAGTGATCGACGTCATAGGCCCTGTCAAGTAGAACGGCGAATTAGGTGTTGGTGGAAAAGTTGAGCGACAGCGATGTGCGGATCGAGCACGACTCGATCGGAGATCTGGCGGTACCGGCGGCGGCGTACTACGGCGTCCACACCGCCCGGGCGATGGAGAATTTCGCGATCACCGGGTCCACCATCGGTCAGTACCCGGCACTGGTCGCGGCGTTGGCGACGGTGAAACAGGCTGCCTGCCTGGCGAACCGGGACCTGGGCCTCCTCGATGACCGGCGGGCCGATGCGATTGTGGCCGCGTGCACGGAGATTCGTAATGGGGCACTGCTCGACCAGTTTCCGATCGATCCGATCCAGGGCGGAGCGGGCACCTCGTCGAACATGAACGTCAACGAGGTCATCGCGAACCGCGCACTCGAGATCCTGGGGTTCGGACGCGGCGCCTACACCGAACTCGACCCCCTCACTCACGTGAACCTGGGGCAGTCCACCAACGATGTGTATCCGACCGCGATCAAACTCGCGCTGGTCGAGCATCTCCGACTGTTGATCGCCTCGCTCGGTCGGCTCGCGGAGTCATTCGAGCGCAAGTCGATCGAATTCGACGACATCGTCAAAATGGGTCGCACCCAGCTGCAGGACGCGGTACCGATGACCCTGGGGCAGGAGTTCGCCGCCTACTCGATCATGCTGAACGAGGACTGCGCCCGGCTCTCCGAGGGAGCGCTTCTGCTGCTGGAATCGAACCTCGGCGGCACCGCCATCGGCACCGGGATCAACGGCCATCCCGAGTACTCCGCGCTCGCCTGCAACTACCTACGCGAGCTGACCGGTGAACCGGTCGTCCCGGCCGGCAATCTGATCGAGGCAACCCAGGACTGCGGAGCATTCGTGCAGGTCTCCGGCATCCTCAAACGGGTCGCCGTCAAGTTGTCCAAGACGTGCAACGATCTGCGGCTCACCTCCTCCGGGCCGACCGCCGGGCTCGGTGAGATCAATCTGCCTCCGGCCCAGGCGGGTTCGTCGATCATGCCCGGCAAGGTCAACCCGGTCATCCCCGAAATGGTCAACCAGGTCGCGTTCGAGGTGATCGGCAACGATCTGACGGTCACGATGGCCGCCGAGGGCGGGCAACTCCAGCTCAACGCGTTCGAACCCGTCATCGTCTACAGTTTGCTGCGCTCCACGACGCACCTGGCCGCGGCATCGGACACCCTGGCTGTGAAGTGCGTCGACGGGATCACCGCCAACCGCGACCGCCTCGAGCAGGGTGTTCGGCGCTCGATCGGCATCGTCACCGCGCTCTCGCCGTTCATCGGATATGCCGCCAGCGCGGATATCGCCAAGAGGGCCCTGGCGACCGGCGCCTACGTCGGCGACCTCGCCGTCGACGACGGTCTGCTCACGCGCGCGCAGGTCGACGACATCCTGTCCCCCCGTAGACTCGCCGGCCTGCTCACCGCACCCACGGTGGACCGCGAATTCGCCGCACTCGACGATCTCACCGGTGTCGCCGCGCACTGATCGACGCATCACACCCAGCACCTCGAATGCAGGACAGCGCAGTCCTCGCCCGAGTAGAAGTTCACATCGAGAGGAAACGAGAATCGGATGACCCTCACATCGTCGGCACAAGCCGCCATTGTCCCCGCGACACATGCGCGCTCCTGGCTTCTGGTCGCGGGCTCACGTCCGGACGAGTTCGCCGCAGCCGCGGACTCGGCGGCAGACGCGGTGATCTTCGACCTCGAGGATGGTGTCGTTCCGTCCTCGAAAACACAAGCCCGCGACGCCGTCAGACAGTTCCTCGCCGGTGGGGGCACCGGGTGGGTGCGCATCAACGACGTCACCACCGCGGACTGGACCGCTGATCTGGACGCGATCCGGGGGCTCCCGGGACTGAGTGGTGTGATGCTCGCCAAGACCGAATCCGCGGACGACATCGATCGCACGGCTGCCGAGCTGCCCCACACCCCGATCCTCGCGCTGGTCGAATCGGCGCGTGGCGTCGAATTCGCCTTCGACATCGCCTCGGCCGACGCCACGACCCGAATTGCCTTCGGCACCGGAGACTTCCGTCGGGACACCGATGCGGGCGCCGAACCCGGCGCGCTGGCCTACGCGCGGGGACGGCTCGTCGTCGCCAGTCGGGCGGCCGGCCTCCCCGGTCCCATCGACGGCCCGTGCCTGACCGGCGAACCCGATCTGTCCGAGGCCTTGGCCGTCACCAGGTCGATGGGCATGACCGGCAAGCTGTGCATGCACGTCGGTCACACAGTGATCGTCAATCGCGAACTGTCCCCGCTACAGAGCGATGTGGCATGGGCTGCCGAGGTCATCGCACACCTCGGCGCGCAGGGCGAGAACATCGCCGACGGCAGCGATCGCCCGAAACTCGCCCGTGCCCTGCGAATCACCCACCTGGCCGACGTCTTCTCGGTGTCGGTCTGAGCGTGCCGGCGTGCACCGGCTACCCGACCTCCCCGATCACGTCGCGCAGTACCCGCGTGACCGTCTGCACCGCAGGTGAGGGATTTGAGTCCTGCCAGGCCATGGCGATGGGGAGGGTGGGGGCGTCGCCGGCGATGGGCAGGTATTCGACGCCGTCCATCGTGAGGTGCGCCGTCGAATCCACCACGACGGCCACGCCGACACCGGCGCCGACCATTGCGAGCAGGCTGTACGGGTCGGGCGCCTCGTGCGCAACGACGGGGGCGAATCCCGCTGCCGCGCACAGGGCGAGCGTGGCGTCGCGGACCACGGAACCGTGTTCGGCGGGGTAGATCACGAACCGTTCGCTCGCCAATTCCTGCGGCACGACGGCGCCCGCGTCGACGAGACGGTGCCCGGCCGGGACCGCCACCATCAGTGCCTCCTCGAGCACGGTGTGGGTGGCGAAGCCCCGCGGGACCGGCAACCCCACGATGCCCATGTCCAGGGTTCCGCGGGTGAGGGCGTCGAGCACCTCACCCGAGTACATCTGCGGGCGTAGATCGAGTTCGATGCCGGGGTAGGCGTCGGCGAGGGAACGGGCGAGAACGGACAGCACCGTGTAGCCGCCTGCACCGCCGAAGCCGACGGTCACGCGGCCGGTCTCCCCGGCGGCCGCCGCCTGCGCGATGCCCCGCACGATCCCGACCTGCGCCTCGATGGTCCGGGCCGGACCCACCAGCGCCTCGCCCGCAGCCGTGAGCCGCACGGAGCGGGTGGTGCGGACGAACAGGTCGGTGCCAAGTTCCCGTTCGAGGGCCCGCACGGTCTGGCTGAGCGGGGATTGCGCCACATGGAGACGCTCGGCGGCCCGGCCGAAATGCAGTTCTTCCGCGACCGCGAGAAAGGCGTGCAGGTGACGGAGTTCCACGACCCCTCCTCGGAACTATGTGTCTGAATCACCTAAACAAGCTGAATTAAGTCTTGGACTCTACACGGAATCCCGGCCATAGTGATGCACACCACCCCTACCTCGGTGTGACGCCCAAGAGCACGAAAGTCAGGGAGAACCGTGAACCCGATTCCCGGCCGCGACGCGGCACCACCCGAATACAGCACCCGGCAGGCCCGCAAGGCCGGTGTCACCGCGTTCGTCGGCACCACCATCGAGTGGTTCGACTTCTACATCTACGGCACCGCCTCCGCGCTGGTACTGGGCAGGCTGTTCTTCCCCGACGCCTCGCCCGCGGTGGGCACCCTCGCCGCCTTCGCGACGTTCGCGATCGGCTTCGTGGCCCGCCCGCTCGGCGGGATCGTGTTCGGTCACTTCGGCGACAAGTTCGGCCGCAAGAACGCCGTGATCATCACGCTGATCCTGATGGGGATCGGAACGGTCGGCGTCGGCTGTCTCCCCACCTACTCGCAGATCGGAATCTGGGCGCCGATCCTCCTCGTCGCGCTCCGCGTGGTCCAGGGCATCGCGATGGGCGGTGAGTGGGGTGGCGCCGTGCTCATCGCCACCGAATTCGCGCCGCCGAACAAGAAGGTGCTGTACGGCGCGTTCGCGCAGCAGGGATCGCCCGTCGGCAATCTGCTCGCGACCCTGGCGTTCCTGGCGCTGACATTGTTGTCGGACAGCGTGTTCGAGTCCTGGGGCTGGCGCCTGCCGTTCCTCGCGTCCGCCGCGCTCGTCGTCGTCGCACTGTACATCCGGCTGCGGATCTCGGAGACACCGGAGATGAAGAAGGCCGTCGTCGCCCAGGAGCGCACCCGGATGCCACTCGTGGAGGTGCTGCGCTCGCATCCGGTCGAACTCGTCCTCGGCGTCGGTGCCGTGGTCGCGGGTGTCGCCATCACCTACGTGAAAACCACGTTCGCACTCGCCTGGGCCACCGCCGACCTCGGATTCGACCGCGGGGACTTCCTACTCGTCATCACGATCGCGCTCGTCGCACAGGTACTCGTGCAGCCGTTCGGCGCCGTGCTGGCCACGAAAATCGATCCGTCGCGGGCGATCCGGTGGATGCTGCTGCCCGAACTCGTGTTGCTGCCGTTGATGTTCCTCCTCGTGCAGACCGGATCGGTGCCCCTGGCCATGCTCGGCATGGTGCTGGCCACCGCACCGCACGCGATGTACTACGCCGCGCTCGCCGGCATCCTCGCCCAGGTCTTCCCGACCAACGTCCGCTACACCGGGATCTCGCTGTCGTATCAGCTGTCGACGGCAATCTTCGCCGGAACAGCTCCGATGCTCTGCCAGTTCCTGCTCACCCACACCGACTCGATCTGGCCGGTCGTCGCCCTCGGACTCGGCTACGTCGTGCTCTCGCTCGCCTGCATGACCCTGCTGCTCCGCCGCGGGAAAGCCCGGTCGGGCGGGACCGCCGCCGAGCCCCGTCCCGAACAGTCCTCGACCCGGAAAGATGCTGCCCACTCATGAATTTCGCTCACACCGATCCCGCCCTGCGCGCCGTCGTCGACCGGTGGACCGCACCGTCCGACCGCGACAAGCTGAACACCCTGCTCGACCGGCTGGGCGCCGACGCCGGCGGGCGACTCGACGCCCTCGCCGCCACCGCCGACAAGAATCCGCCGGTGCTGCAGCAGTTCGACCGTGACGGCGAACGCATCGACCGGATCGCCTACCACCCCTCCTACCAGGAACTGTGCCGAGCCGCATACAGCGAATACGGACTGTCGGCACTGTCGCACCGCGGCGGCCTGCACGGCTGGGACGACGTCCCGCCGCACCTGGTCAAGTACCTCGCGTCGTACGTCTTCGTGCAGGCCGAGTTCGGGTTGGCGTGCCCGGTGTCGATGACGGATGCCGCCGCCCGCACGCTGCGCATGTTCGGCGACCCGGACGTGTTCGGATCGTGGATCGACGCACTGACGTCGACGGACCCCGCCGGCGCGATGACCGGCGCGATGTTCATGACCGAACCGCAGGCCGGCACCGACATCGCCCGCACGGAGACCCGGGCCGAGCGTGACGGCGACGCGTGGCGGCTGACCGGGAAGAAGTGGTTCGCGTCCAATCCCGACGCCGACGTCATCGTGACCCTGGCCCGGTTCCCCGGCGGTGACGACCAGTCCACCCGCGGCGTCGGAATGTTCATGGTGCCCAAGGTTCTGGCGAACGGCGAGCGCAACAGCTATACGATCGACAGGCTGAAGGACAAGCTCGGCACCCGCTCGATGCCCAGCGGCGAGGTGTCGCTGACCGGTGCGTACGCCCTTCAGGTGGGCGAACTCGACCGCGGGTTCCGGCAGATGGCCGAGATGGTGAACACCTCGCGGCTGTCGAACGCGATGCGGTCGAGCGCGCTGATGCGACGAGCCGTGCGCGACGCCGTCGACCACACCCGGGAGCGGGTGGTGTTCGGCAAGGCCCTGTTCGACCAGCCCCTGATGCGCGCAACCCTGCTGCCGCTCGCGCTCGACGCCGAGGCGGCGCTCGCCCTGGTTGCGTACAGCGCGCAGTGCCTGCAGGCGGCGGACGCCGGCGACGACTCCGCGGGTGCCCTGATCCGGGTCCTCACCCCGCTCGCGAAGCATTACATCTGCAAACGGGCGCGCGTGGTCACCGGCGAGGCCATGGAGGTGCGGGGCGGCAACGGCTACATCGAGGAATGGGCCCACGCCCGCCTGGTCCGCGACGCCCACCTGGGGTCGATCTGGGAAGGCTCGAGCAACGTCATCGCCCTGGACGTGCTGCGGTGCATGCGCAAGCTCGGTGCGCATCACCGGCTGGCGGACACGATGCGCGGCATCCTCGCCGGACTCGGACCCGACTGCGGCCCCGGCGCCGACGTTCTCCACCGACGCTGGAACGACCTGGTCGCGGAAGGCGACCTGCTGGTCGCCGGAGACGACGACACCGCGCAGGCCGGGTGCGCGCGCTACGCGAACGAACTGGCCCGAGCGGCGATGGCCACACTGCTCTACGACCTCGCCGACTTCGCGATCACCGCGGGCAGCGGCTACCGGTCGCTGCTCGTCGCGAACGCCTACCTGTCCGGCGACACCGGGCACCTCTGTGGGGCGGCCCTCGACCACCTCGGGGCCGTCGTCCACGGCATCGATGTCGCCGCGGAGGCCGCGCAGGCCGCCGCACCCCGATCCGACTCTGCGACAGGAGTTCTCCTGTGACCACGACCCACACCGGACCGGCGCCCCTCGAGGGGGTGCGGGTGCTGGACCTCTCCAAGATCCTCGCCGGACCGTACGCCACCATGTCGCTCGCGGACCTCGGCGCCGACGTCACCAAGGTCGAACACCCCGACGGCGGCGACCCGACACGGTCGTGGGGTCCGCCGTTCGTCGGCCCCGACGCTACGTACTACCTCGCGATCAACCGGGGCAAGAAGTCGGTGACCGTCGACCTCAAATCGGAAGAGGGACAGGACGTCATCCACCGCATCCTGGAGGAGACCGACGTCGTCGTCGAGAACTTCAAGCCCGGCAGCGGGCTGCAGCGGATCTTCGACTACCGGACGCTGTCCGAGCGGTACCCGCATCTGGTCGTGCTGCACATCTCCGCGTTTGGGGAGGACGGTCCGCTGCGCGACGAACCGGGTTACGACATGATCGCGCAGGCCGCAGGCGGACTGATGTCGCTGACCGGTGAGCCGGGCGGGGCGCCGATGAAGGCCGGATTCGCGATGGGGGATCTGGGGGCGGCGCTCTTCGGTCTGATCGGCGTGCTCGCTGCCCTGGTGGAGCGGTCGCGGACCGGCCGAGGGCAGTACGTGACGACGTCGCTGTTCGAGTGCCAGCTCGCCCTGCACGTGAACTGGGCGACGAATTACTTCGCGACCGGCGAGCGTCCCGGCGCGCTGGGCTCCGGTCATCCCAATCTCGCTCCGTATCAAGCGTTTCCCGCCAGCGACGGATACTTCGTCGTCGCGGTGGGCAACGACAATCAGTGGGGGAGCCTGTGCTCGGCGATCGCACGCGAAGACCTGACGACCGACCCGCGATTCGAGCGCAACCGTGACCGCGTGGCGAATCGCGGCGATCTCGAGCGGGAACTGTCGACGGCCTTCGCGTCGGGCACCGTGGAGCACTGGTGCGACACGCTCACCGCACACGCCGTGCCTGTGTCACCGATCCGGCATCTCGACGAGATCTACGCCGACCCGCACACTGCGGCACTCGGGATGATCGGCACGGTCGACCACCCGACGCTGGGCAGTCTGCAGCAGATCGCGTTCCCGGTCAGTTTCTCCGGCGAACGCCCGCATCTTACGTCCGCGCCGCCGGTACTGGGCGCCGACACCGACGCGATCCTCGGTGCCCACCGGCCGCAGTCGGTGGTCGGCGGGTAGACCCGGCTACCCGCCCTCGCGCAGCAGCGCGACGTCGGACACCATCCGGATGTGATCGGCCATCGCACGGGAAGCGCCCGCGGAGTCCTGGTCTCGAATCGCCGTCGCAATGCGGCGGTGCCCCTCGAGCGAGGCCCGCGGGCGTTCGGCTTGGGAGAGGGATTCGATCCGGGTCTCCCGGATCAGCCCGGAAATCTCGTGCATCAGCTTGGCCAGCAGTGACGAGTGCGCTGCGACAGTGATGGCCTCGTGGAACTGCTCGTCGCCGACGACGCCGCGATCTCCCGCGGCGATCTCGGCTTCCATCGTCGCGAGGGCGGAATCGATCGCCACCATTTCCGCGTCGGTCCGGCGCTCGGCGGCGAGCCCGGCAAGTTTGACCTCGAGTGCCTCGCGGGCCTCGATCACCTCGGGGAGACGGTCGGCGTGTTCCCGGAGCGCCTTGACCGCTCGTTCCTCGATGGGGCGGCGGACGAGCACGGCACCGTCCCCGTGCCGCACCGACACCACACCCTGCACCTCGAGGGCGACGAGCGCCTGACTCAGCGAAGCGCGACTCACGCCCAGTTGAGCGGCGAGTTCACGCTCGGCGGGGAGGCGGTCGCCCGGCGTCATCTCGTGGTCGGCGATATGGGCGCAGAGCTGTTCGACGATCACCTCGTACAGCCGCGGTCGTGCTACCGGACGCAGTTGCTCAGCCACTGGGCCACCCACTCTCCATTCCACTGAAACTACTCCACGGTATCTCGCACAGGCATGTAACCGCACCCATAGTTCCTATTGACAGTGATCCATGACACTGCTTTTATGAAGTGGCTAGGCCAATCTGCCACTGAGTCAATTTGCTCGCGGGCGGCGGTCGAGACCAGTTGCCACTGCCACAGAACCGGAGACTTTTCATGTCGACCGAGTTGATTCCCATACTTGCGCTCGCTGTCATGTTCCTGGCGGCGACCGTGCTGCCCGTGAACATGGGCGCTCTCGGCTTCGTTGCCGCCTTCTTCGTCGGAACCCTGTCACTGCACATGAGCAGCGACGACATCATCGCCGGATTCCCCAGCAGCCTGTTCCTGACGCTGGTCGGCATCACTTACCTCTTCGCGATCGCCCAGAACAACGGGACCGTCGACCTCATGGTCCGCGGGGCGGTCCGGCTGGTCCGCGGACGTGTCGCGCTGATCCCCTGGGTGATGTTCGGGATCACGGCGGTACTCACCGCTATCGGCGCGCTCGGCCCCGCCGCCGTCGCGATCGTCGCGCCGATCGCTCTCGGCTTCGCCGCCCGCTACAAGATCAACGCCCTCCTGATGGGCATGATGGTCGTCCACGGGGCGCAGGCAGGCGGGTTCTCGCCGATCAGCATCTACGGCGTCACGGTCAACGACATCGCGTCCAAGGCGGGATTGACCAACAGCCCGCTCACTCTGTTCCTCGGAAGCCTCCTGTTCAACGCCGCTATCGGGGTACTGCTATTCGTCTTCCTGGGCGGACGGGACCTGATCGGGCGCAGCGTGCACGACGACGCCGCCGGGGACACGGGAGGAAGCGGCGCCGGTGGGTCGGGCGGAGGAGTGCCCGCGACCGGAGGCGACTCGGGATCGGGAGGGGCCACCGCGACCAAGGTGCGCCCGACAGCGACCCTCGCGGGCGCACCCGCACGCTCCGGAGTCACATTCGATCAGGCCCTCACTCTGGTCGGTCTCGCCGCGCTCGCCGTGTTCTCGCTGATCCTCGACCTGGACGTGGGATTCATCTCGATGACGGTGGCCGTCATCCTGGCGCTCGCCTCGCCGAAGGCGCAGAAGGGTGCGATCGCGCAGATCAGCTGGTCGACGGTTCTGCTCATCGGCGGCGTGCTCACCTTCGTGGGGGTCCTGCAGGAGGCGGGCACCGTCGAGTACGTCGGAAACGCGGTCGCGAGCCTGGGGATGCCGCTTCTCGTCGCCCTGCTGCTCTGCTACATCGGGGCCATCGTCTCGGCGTTCGCGTCGTCCACGGCGATTCTGGGAGCGACCATTCCGCTCGCCGTCCCGTTCCTCCTCGCCGGTGAGGTGGGCGCGGTGGGAGTCATCGTCGCGCTCGCCATCTCCTCGACCATCGTGGACGTCAGTCCGTTCTCGACCAACGGAGCGCTGGTCCTCGCGAACGCACAGAATGTCGATCGAGACCGCTTCTACAAGCAGATCCTGAAGTACAGCGCCCTCGTCGTCGCCATCGGGCCACTCGTGGCCTGGGCGATTCTCGTGGTGCCCGGCTGGCTCTGACGGTCGGCGGGGAGGCGACCCGGCCCGCCTCCCCGCGTCCTTGCGTCGATTCTCAACCTCTTGACATCGGTCGGATCAAATGTTTCATTTAATTGGCTAGTCCACTAGGTCACTGCACCAACAGTCCAGCTCTCGCGGCTCTCGCCAGGAAGTAACGGGTGGTTTCACATGTCCACGAACACGATGGAGCGCACAGGTCCGCTGCAAGGAGTGGTCGTCGTCGATCTGACCCGCGCACTTGCGGGCCCCCACGCCGCGATGATGCTCGGCGACCTCGGCGCCGACGTCATCAAGATCGAGACCCCGCACGGCGGCGACGACACCCGCGGATGGGGGCCGCCCTTCGTGGAGCCGGCGGACGCAGAGCGGGAATCGACGTACTTCCTGTCCGCGAATCGGAACAAGAAGTCGATCACCCTCGACCTCAAGGCCGACGACGGACGGGCCACCCTCGAATCCCTCGTCCGGCGCGCCGACGTCCTCATGGAGAACTTCCGCACCGGCGTCCTCGACCGCCTGGGATTCACCACCGAACGGCTCGCGGAGCTGAACCCGCGCCTGGTCGTCCTGTCCATCAGCGGATTCGGTCACGACGGACCCGAAGGCGGACGCGCGGGGTACGACCAGATCGCGCAGGGCGAGGCCGGGCTGATGTCGCTGACCGGCCCCAATCCCGACGACGTCCAGCGCGTCGGAGTGCCCATCGCGGACCTGCTCGCCGGCATGTACGGGGCGTTCGGCGTCGTCGCCGCCCTGCAGGAACGTGAGCGCACCGGACGGGGCCGCGTCGTGCGAACGTCGTTGCTGGCCAGCGTCGTCGGCGTGCACGCCTTCCAGGGGACGAAGTGGACCGTCGCCGGCGAGGTCGGCGAGGCGCAGGGCAACCACCATCCCTCGATCTCGCCCTACGGGCTGTTCCGCACCGCCGACGGCGCCGTCCAGATCTCCGTCGGCAGCGAAGGACTGTGGAAGCGGTTCTGCGCGGGCTTCCACCTCGATCCGGACACCCCCGGAATGGCCACGAATCCCGAACGCGTCGAGAACCACAAGCAGGTCCTGGAACTGGTCGAGGATGCGTTCGGCGCGTACACCAGCGACGAACTTCTCATCGAACTCGACCGCATCGGGGTGCCCGCCGGACGCGTCCGGACGATCTCCGAAGTCTACGAATGGGAGCAGACCAAGTCGCAGGGACTGCTCGTCGACGTCGACCACCGCACACTCGGCAACATCACGCTGCCCGGCCCGCCCCTGCGGTTCTTCGAACCGGACGGCACCGAGGTGACCGAGACCCGGCACACCGCACCGCCGGTGCTCGGCGCGGACAACGACACCGTGTTGTCGTGGCTGAAAGAGTGCAGCTGATGGCTCGCCTGACCGCTCCCGAACTGCTCGACCTCGTGGTCGACGCCGGCACCTGGGAATCGTGGGACACGCCTCCGATCCAGGTCGCGGCGGACTCCGAGTACGCCGACGAACTTCTTCGCGCACAGGAGAAGACCGGCCTCGACGAGGCGGTGCTGACCGGGGTGGCCACCATCCGCGGCCGCCGAACGGCAATCCTCGTCTGCGAATTCGGCTTTCTGGGCGGCTCCATCGGCGTTGCCGCAGGCGAGCGTCTGGTCGCCGGGATCCGGCGCGCCACGCGCGAACGCCTTCCGCTGCTCGCCCTGCCCACGTCGGGTGGCACGCGAATGCAGGAGGGAACGACCGCGTTCCTGCAGATGGTCAAAATCACGGCGGCGGTGATCAAGCACAAGGAGGCGCACCTGCCGTATCTCGTCTACCTGCGGAGCCCCACGACCGGCGGTGTCTTCGCATCCTGGGGGTCGCTGGGGCACGTCACCATCGCTGAACCGGGAGCGCTCGTCGGCTTCCTCGGACCGCGCGTGTTCGAGGCGCTGTACGAGTCGCCGTTCCCGGCGGGCGTCCAGACCGCCGAGAACCTCCACGCGCACGGACTCATCGACGCGGTGCGGCCGCCGGACCAACTCGCCGAGATCGTCGACCGCGCGCTGCGCATCATCACCTCCGGCCGTGGTGGCCGGCCGTCGCTCGCGGACGCCCCCGTGCACGAGAGTCTGCCGGACGTCCCCGCCTGGGATTCGGTGGTCGCCTCGCGCCGCGAGGACCGGCCGGGTGTGCGTGAGGTGATGTTCCACTCCGCGTCGGATGTTCTTCCGCTCAACGGAACCGGTCAGGGTGAGGTCGATCCGGGTTTGATCCTCGCTCTCGTCCGGTTCGGTGACATGCCGTGCGTCCTACTCGGACAGGACCGTCGAGGGCAGACCACGCGGTCGCCGCTCGGCCCGGGCGCGCTGCGGGAGGCCCGCCGGGGAATGCGGCTGGCGGCGGAACTGAACCTGCCGTTGGTGACGGTCATCGACACCGCGGGCGCGGCATTGTCGAAGGAGGCGGAGGAAGGCGGTCTGGCCGGTGAGATCGCCCGCTGCATCGCCGACATGGTCTCGCTCGACGTCCCCACCATCTCTCTGCTGCTCGGGCAGGGCACCGGTGGCGGCGCGCTCGCGTTGATCCCGGCCGATCGGGTGCTCGCGGCCCAGCACGGCTGGCTGTCGCCCCTGCCACCCGAAGGTGCGAGCGCGATCCTGCACCACGACATCGCGCACGCGCCGGACATGGCCGCCCGCCAGGGAATCCGGTCGTCCGATCTCCTTGCGACCGGCATCGTGGACGAGGTAATCCCCGAATTCCCCGATGCGGCAGAAGAATCCACGGCGTTCTGCACCCGGGTGGGTGCGGTGCTCCACCGCGAGCTGTCGCTCCTCGATGCGGCAGACACCACCCAGCGACTCTCCGACCGTGCGGAGCGATTCGACCGGATCGGTCTGTTGCAGCCCGCACACGCATGACCGCGGCGCCGGGGATCCCGATCGGATCCCCGGCGCCGCGTCCATTCACTGGTCCTCGAGGACTTGCGTCAGCATTCGACGAGATTCACCGACACGTTCACGGCGAGACCGCCGGTGGACGTCTCCTTGTACTTCGAGCTCATGTCGGCGCCGGTGGCCCGCATCGTCTCGATCACCTGATCCAGACTGACTCGGTGCGTGCCGTCGCCGCGCAGCGCCATCCGGGCGGCGTTGATCGCCTTGCCCGCCGAGATGGCGTTGCGCTCGATGCACGGAATCTGCACCAGGCCGCCGATGGGATCACACGTCAGACCGAGACTGTGTTCCATCGCGATCTCCGCCGAGTTCTCCACCTGCTCCGGGCTGCCGCCGAGGATCTCGGCGAGCCCGGCAGCGGCCATGGACGCCGCGGAACCCACCTCGCCCTGACAGCCCACCTCGGCCCCGGAGATCGAGGCCCGTTCCTTGTACAGGGATCCGATTGCGCCGGCCGCCAACAGGAATCGCACCGTTGTTCCGTTCGGGTCGGCCTTCCCGGCGGGGGTGTAGTGCAGCGCGTAGTGCAACACCGCCGGGATGATGCCGGCCGCCCCGTTGGTGGGGGCGGTGACGATCCGTCCACCGGACGCGTTCTCCTCGTTGACGGCGAGCGCCACCAGGTTCACCCAGTCCTCGGCGAACGCGGGATCACGACCGGGATCCTCCACGTTCAGCCGCTCGTACCAGCCGCGGGCGCGTCGGCGCACCCGCAGACTTCCGGGCAGATACCCGTCCCGGCCGATTCCGCGTCGCTGACACTCGACCATCACGTCGCGGATGTGCAGGAGCCGCGCCCGGACCTCCGGCTCGGGCCGGAGGGCGCGTTCGTGCTCGAGCATGACCTCGCTGATCGTGAGACCGTAGTGCTCGCTGAGGGCGAGCAGTTCACGCGCGGACCCGAACGACAGCGAATTCGCGCCGGCGGCGACGGACACCTCCGGTTCGGTGTCGGTGACGACGAATCCGCCGCCGATCGAATAGTACGTCTGCGCGTGCAGTTCACGACCGGTGACGCTAGTCGCGGTGAGGGTCATGCCGTTGGGGTGAAAGTCCAGAACCGTCAACGGGTGCAACACCATCTCGTCCTCGGCGAGCGGAATGTCGACCGTCCCGCCGAGGCGGATCCGCCGACTCGCCCGCACCGCTGCGAGCCGCGTCTCCATCTCCTCGGTGGCGATGGTCTCCGGTCGGTACCCCTCGAGACCGAGGAGGATCGCCGACATCGTGCCGTGGCCGGCGCCGGTGGCCGCGAGCGATCCGTACAGATCGACACGGACACCGGCGACGTCCCCGAGAACGCCGAGTGTGTCGAGGTCGTCGACGAACGTGCCCGCCGCCCGCATCGGGCCGACGGTATGCGAACTCGACGGTCCGATACCGACCGAGAACAGGTCGAACACACTGATCGTCACGAGTTACAGGCCCGGGTAGAGGGGGTACTTGTCCGCGAGCACCCGGACCTGGGCGGCCAACCCGGACGTGTCCGCGTCGGCGGGCGCGACGAGGGCCTGGGCGATCAGGTCGGCGACCGACACGAAGTCGTCCCTGCCGAAGCCGCGGGCGGCGAGTGCCGGTGTGCCGATGCGCAGACCGGACGTCACCATCGGCGGCCGTGGATCGAACGGGACGGCGTTGCGGTTGACGGTATTCCGATCGCGTCGAGGCGGTCCTCGGCCTGCTGCCCGTCGATGGCGGCATCCCGCAGGTCGACGAGGACGAGGTGCACGTCCGTGCCGCCGGTGAGGACGCTGATTCCGGCTTCCTTGACATCGGGTCCGCTGAGCCGTTCGGCGAGGAACTTCGCACCGTCCAGGCAGCGCTCCTGACGCTCCGCGAATTCGGGTTCGGCCGCCATCTTGAATGCCGTTGCCTTGCCCGCGATCACGTGTTCCAATGGGCCGCCCTGCTGGCCGGGGAACACCGCGGAGTTGATCTTCTTCGCGATGGCCGCGTCGTTGGTCAGGATGATGCCGCCGCGGGGTCCGCCCAGCGTCTTGTGCGTCGTCGACGTGACGACGTGCGCGTGCGGGACGGGAGACGGGTGGAACCCGGTGGCGACCAGGCCTGCGAAGTGGGCCATGTCGACCATCAGGTACGCGCCGACTTCGTCGGCGATCTCCCGGAAGCGGGCGAAGTCCAGGTGCCGGGGGTAGGCCGACCAGCCGGCGATGATCAGTTGCGGCCGGTGCTCGCGTGCCGCCTTCGCCACCTCGTCCATGTCGATGAGGTAGTCCTGCTCGGACACCCCGTACGCGGCGACGTTGTAGAGCTTGCCGGAGAAGTTGAGGCGCATGCCGTGCGTGAGGTGGCCGCCGTCCGCGAGGGACAGTCCGAGGATCGTGTCGCCCGGTTTGATCAGCGCATGCATCACCGACGCGTTCGCGGTGGCGCCCGAATGCGGTTGCACGTTGGCGTATTCGGTGGCGAAGAGGGCCTTGACGCGGTCGATGGCGAGCTGCTCGATGGAGTCGACGTGCTCGCATCCGCCGTAGTAGCGGCGTCCGGGGTACCCCTCGGCGTACTTGTTGGTCAGCACGGAACCCTGCGCCTGCATCACCGAAAGCGGTGCGTGGTTCTCCGACGCGATCATCTCGAGGCCGGTGCGCTGACGCTCGAGTTCCTTGCCGATGAGTGCGGCGACGTCCGGGTCGAAATCCGCGAGGTCGCGGTTCAGGACGCTCATGCCTGCACCCCGTTCTTCTCCGCGTACTCGGCGGCGGTGAGGAGCTCGCCGGCGGCGGACGGCTGGACGGCGAACAGCCAGCCCTCCCCGTAGGGGTCGGAGGTGACCAGTCCCGGGTCGTCGACGGCGGCGGTGTTGATCAGGGTGACCCGGCCACTCACCGGCGGATACAGCTCGGACACGGTCTTGGTCGACTCGACCTCGCCGCACGATTCGCCGGCGACGATGGTCGCACCGACCTCCGGCAGGTCGACGAAGACGAGTTCGCCGAGCGAGTTGACGGCGACCGACGTGATGCCGACCCGGACCGGTTCGTCGGGGAGCGTGGCGCCCGGCTCGATCAGGACCCACTCGTGGTCGTCGGTGTAGCTGCGGTCGTCAGGGAAGGCGTGCGAAGACATGTGTGACCCTTTCAGGGCTGAAGTGGGTGGGAACGGCTCAGGAGCGGCGGTAGAACGGCGACGGCGTGACCACGAACGGCTCCTTCTTGCCGCGGATGTCCACGGTGAGTTCGGTGCCGGGTTCGCGGAACGCGACGTCCACGAACGCGAGCGCGATCGGATGCCCGAGCGTCGGAGACAACGCCCCGGACGTGATGATGCCGACCGCCGACTCGCCGGCCGCGTCCAACACGGTGTACTCGGCGCGGGCCGCCCGGCGCCCGCTTCCGGCGAGGCCGACGAGCACCCGCTGCGGGGCCTGCTCCGACAACGTCTGCAGGGCATCGCGGCCGACGAACTCCTTGTTCAGCCGGACCACCTTGCCGAGCCCGGCCTCGTACGGATTCGTGCCGAGGGTCAGTTCTTGGCCGTACAGCGCCATTCCGGCCTCGAGTCGGAGGGTGTCGCGGCACGCGAGGCCGGCGGGGACGCCGCCGCGGGCCGTGGTGGCGTCGAGCAATGCGCGCCACAACGGCACGGACAGCTCGTTCGGCACGTACAGCTCGAAGCCGTCCTCCCCGGTGTACCCGGTGCGGGCGAGGAGGACGTCGATGCCGGCGACCACCGCGCGCGTGACGGCGTAGTACTTCAACTCCGCCACCGTCTCGACCTGCTCGGCGGGAACGAGGGACTGCACGACGTCCTGGGCGGCCGGTCCCTGCACCGCGATCAGGGCGGTCTCCGAGGATTGGTCGTCGACCTTGGCGGAGAAGCCCTCGACGCGCGCCGCGAGTTCGCGGTACACCGTCGGCGCGTTGGCCGCGTTGGCGACCACGAGGAAATGCTCGTTGGCGAGACGGTAGACGACCAGATCGTCGATGACCCCGCCGTCCGCGTTGCACAGGAGGGAGTACTTGGCCCGGCCGACGCCGATCTTCGAGAGTTCGCCGGCCAGAGCGTAATCCAAGACAGCTCCGGACTCGGGCCCGGTGACCGCGATCTCGCCCATGTGCGAGAGGTCGAACAGTCCGGCGGTCTTGCGGACGGCGTGGTGTTCGGCGAGTTCGCTGTCGTACTTCAGCGGCATCTGCCAGCCCGCGAAGTCGGTGAAATGGGCTCCCAGCGCGCCGTGCTCGCCGAGCAGCGGGGACGCGGGCGTCGTGGTGAGGGTCATGCGAAGGCCTCCTCGGGGGTCTCGGCGATGGCCGAAGCGTCGATGTCGGTGGGGTTCTCGAAGGCCTCGGGCGCGGGGCACGAGCAGACGAGGTTGCGGTCGCCGTGGACGCCGTCGATGCGACGCACCGGGGGCCAGTACTTGGCGGCGCGAAGCGACGCGACGGGGTAGGCGGCCAGGTGACGCGGGTAGGGCAGGTCCCATTCGTCCGCAGTCACCTGTTCGGCGGTGTGCGGGGCCTGACGCAGCGGGCTGCGCTCGAGCGGCCACACACCGTCACCGACCAGGTCGATCTCCCGGCGGATCGAGATCATCGCCTCGATGAAGCGGTCGAGTTCGGCCAGATCCTCGGACTCGGTCGGTTCCACCATCAGCGTGCCGTTGACGGGGAACGACAGGGTGGGCGCGTGGAAGCCGTAGTCGATCAATCGCTTTGCGACATCCTCTGCGGTGACGCCGGTCGCCTTGGTGACCGGCCGGAGGTCGAGGATGCACTCGTGTGCCACCAGACCGGACGGTCCCGTGTACAGGACGGGGAAGTGCTGATCCAGTGACCTGGCGACGTAATTGGCTGCGAGCACCGCGGTTTCGGTGGCGCTCGTCAGCCCGTCGGGTCCCATGAGTGCGATGTACGCCCAGGTGATGGGCAGGATGCCGGCCGATCCGTAATTGGCGGCCGACACCGGGGTGCCGAGGTCGTCGCCGCCCAGCGGATTACCGGGCAGGAACGGCGCCAGATGCTCGCGCACCGCGACGGGTCCCACACCGGGACCGCCGCCGCCGTGCGGGATGCAGAACGTCTTGTGCAGGTTCAGGTGTGAGACGTCGCCGCCGAACTTGCCGGGCTGCGCGAGACCGACGAGAGCGTTGAGGTTGGCGCCGTCGACGTACACCTGGCCGCCGGCCTCGTGCACCAGATCGCAGACCGTCCGCACGTCGTTCTCGTACACGCCGTGCGTGGACGGGTAGGTCAACATGATCGCGGCCACCGCGCCCTCGTGCGCCGCGATCTTCGCGCGCAGGTCGCCCAAGTCGATGTTGCCGTTCTCCGCGGTCGCGACGACGACGACCTTCATGCCCGCGAGAACCGCGGATGCGGCGTTCGTGCCATGCGCGGACTGGGGGATGAGGCAGACGTTGCGTCCGAAGTCGCCGCGGGATTCGTGATAGCCGTGGATCGCGAGCAGCCCGGCCAGCTCGCCCTGGGATCCGGCGTTGGGCTGCAACGACACCCGGTCGTAGCCGGTGATCTCGCCGAGCCAGCGCTCCAGGTCGGCGACGAGCTCGAGGTAGCCGGCCGTCTGCGCGACCGGGGCGTACGGGTGGATGGACGCGAACCCGGGCCAGCCGATGGGTTCCATCTCGACAGCGGAGTTGAGTTTCATCGTGCACGATCCGAGCGGGATCATGGTGCGGTCGAGAGCGAGGTCCTTGTCGGACAGCGCGCGCAGGAAGCGGAGCATCGCGGTTTCCGAGCGGTGATCGTGGAACGCGGTGTGCTGCAGGTAGTTCGACGTCCTGGCGAGTGCCGACGGCAGTTCGCGCACCGCGACGGTCGTCGGCTGCGCACCGAACACGGCGACCACCCGCCGGACGATGTCGTCGGTGGTGCACTCGTCACAGGCGATCGCGACGTGATCGGCGTCGACGAGACGGAGGTTGATGCCGTCCCGATCGGCCGACTCCACGATCGCCCCGGCGCCCGCGGGCACCCGCACGAGAACCGTGTCGAAGAAGCTGTCGTGCACGATCGTGTGACCGGCCGCGCGCAGGCTTCCGGCGATGGTCGTCGCGTGGGCGCGCACCCGGTTCGCGATGGCGCGCAACCCTTCCGGCCCGTGGTAGGCGGCGTACATCGCGGCGACGTTGGCGAGCAGCGCCTGCGCCGTGCAGATGTTGCTGGTCGCCTTGTCACGCCGGATGTGCTGTTCGCGGGTCTGCAGTGCCAGCCGGTAGGCCGTCTTCCCGTCGACGTCGACGGACACTCCGACGAGGCGGCCGGGCAGCATGCGCTCGAGTCCGCCGCGCACGGCCATGTAGCCGGCGTGCGGTCCGCCGAAGAACAGCGGCACACCAAATCGCTGCGCCGACCCGACCGCGATGTCGGCACCCTGCTCGCCGGGCGGCGTCAGGATCGTCAGCGACAGCAGGTCCGCCGCGACCGTGGTCAGCGCGCCGCGCGCCTTCGCCGCGGCGATCATCGGAGCGAGGTCGCGCACCGCGCCGCTCGCACCGGGCGCCTGGAAGACCACCCCGAACATGTCACCGTCCGGCAGTTCCCCGGACAGTTCCGCGACCACCACCTCGATTCCCACCGCCTTCGCTCGTCCCCGGACGACGGCCAGTGTCTGCGGCAGGCAGTCCGCGTCGAGGACGACGCGGTTGGTGGCGGACTTCGACTTGTTCGCGCGCCGCATCAGCAGCACCGCCTCCATCACGGCGGTGGCCTCGTCGAGCAGCGACGCGCCGGCCAGGGGCAGGGCGGTGAGATCCTCGATGACGGTCTGGAACGTCAGCAGCGCCTCCAGCCGGCCCTGGGAGATCTCCGGCTGGTACGGGGTGTAGGCGGTGTACCAGGCGGGGGACTCGAGCATGTTCCGTCGCAACACCGCGGGCGTGATGGTGTCGGAGTATCCGAGACCGATCATCTGGACGCGGGTCTCGTTGCGCTCCGACAGTGCCCGCAGGTCGGCGAGCACCTGCTGCTCGGACCTTGCCGCGGGCAGATTCAAGGGCTGTGAGCTGCGGATCTGGTCCGGCACCGCGCTGTCGATCAGGTTCGCGAGGGCGTCGTAACCGAGGGCGTCGAGCATCCGCCGCGACGAGGAGGCGTCAGGACCGATGTGGCGGGACGGAAAGTCGCTGGTGAGGGGCACGCCGGGGGCGGCGGTGCGGGGTTCTGCTGGCACGAGGTGACTCCGGTTTCGTTGAGTCCGGACCGCACCGGACATCGACAAGGGGGCACCTCCCCGCTCTGTCCTGAAACCTGAGAGTTTGGGCGCACCGCAACTGCGGCGTGCTCTTCACCTTCGGTAAGTTCCGGCCATACGGCCGATTCTTTCTCCAGAGTTGCCTCTGCGCTGCGGTACTGGGGCCTGAGAGATTCCCGGGGAGGAAGTTGCTCCTACGGCGCCTCCGAAACGGAGGTTCTCCCGCTGCGCGTCAACGGCGTCTTCAGTTGTGATTGGCCAAACAGTACACAGACGCCGCGGGTTTGTCTCCTCGGACCGACGGTCTTGCCAAAAGTCCTCGTCATTTGGCATCCTCGATGCATCTTCGCTCGGACGTGACCGCACACGCCGAGAGATGAGAGCCTAGATGCCCGCAGCCGCAACGGTTGTCGATGTGTGCTCGCTCTCCCCGCTCACCCTTCCCCGGTGCCGCGCTGTCCACCGCCCGGCACGGACGTCGCATACCGACCGGTTTCGACCGGTACTAGGAGTTCCTCACATGACTGCGCCTGAGTCACCCCACGTCGCTGCGGATGGCCGCCGGCTGCTCCGCCTCGAAGTCCGCAACGCTCAGACCCCGGTCGAACGCAAACCGTCGTGGATGAAGGTGCAGATGCGGACGGGCCCCGAATACCGGGACCTCGCCGCCCTCGTCGACCGTGAGAACCTGCACACCGTGTGTCAAGAAGCGGGATGTCCCAACATCTTCGAATGCTGGGAGGACCGTGAGGCGACGTTCCTCATCGGCGGAAGCCAGTGCACCCGGCGGTGCGACTTCTGCCAGATCGACACAGGCCGCCCCGCCGCACTCGATCGGGGCGAACCCAGGAGGGTCGCGGAGTCGGTGCAGACCATGGGCCTGCGGTACGCCACCGTCACCGGCGTGGCCCGTGACGATCTGCCGGACGGCGGCGCCTGGCTGTACGCCGAGACGGTCCGGCAGATTCACGAACTGTGCCCGGGCACCGGCGTCGAACTGCTGATCCCCGATTTCAATGCCGACGCCGCGCAACTACGCGAGGTGTTCGACACCCGCCCGGAAGTACTCGCACACAATGTGGAGACCGTTCCCCGGATCTTCCGTCGTATCCGCCCTGCCTTCACGTACGAGCGGTCCCTCGAGGTGATCACGCGGGCTCGGGAGGACGGCCTGATCACCAAGTCGAACCTGATCCTCGGGATGGGGGAGACCACCGACGAGGTGATCCATGCCCTCCGGGACCTGCACACCGCCGGCTGCCAGTTGATCACCATCACGCAGTATCTCCGGCCGTCGGCCCGGCATCACCCGGTGGCGCGGTGGGCGACGCCGGACGAGTTCGTCATGCTCGACGGGATCGCCCGCGAGATCGGATTCCTCGGCGTCCTGTCCGGTCCGCTCGTGCGCTCCTCCTACCGGGCCGGCCGCCTCCACGCAGAGGCCGTAGCCGCGACCGCAATTCACTGAACCCCATTCTCTTCCGTTCCAGCAAGGAGTTCCCATGTCCCACCGATCTGCAGATGTCGTCGTCCTCGGCGGCGGTTCCGGCGGCTACGCGGCCGCCATCCGCTCGGCCGAACTGGGCCGTTCGGTCATTCTCGTCGAAGAGAACGAACTCGGCGGCACGTGCCTGCATCAGGGCTGCATACCGACCAAGGCGCTGCTGCACTCCGCCGAAGTCGCCGACAGTGCCCGCACGGCCTCGCAGTTCGGTATCGACGTCACGTTCGACGGTGTCGACCTCGAGAAGGTGCTGAGCTACCAGAACACGATCGTCACCCGCCTGCACAAGGGACTGCAGGGCCTCGTCGACTCGTACGGCATCACCGTCGTCAACGGCCGCGGACGGTTGGTCGGACCCAACGGAGTGGAGGTCGACGACGAGTTGATCACGGGCGGCGCCGTCGTCCTGGCAACGGGGTCGTCGCCGAAAACGCTGCCCGGCATCGGCATCGGTGGCCGGGTCGTCACCAGCGACCAGGCGCTCGTGTTGCCGTCGGTCCCGAAGAAGGCGATCATTCTCGGCGGTGGCGTCATCGGCGTCGAATTCGCCAGTGTCTGGGCGTCGTTCGGTGCGTCGGTGACGATCGTCGAGGCGACTCCACGGCTGGTGCCGAACGAGGACGAGACGATCTCCAAGTACCTCGAGCGGGCATTCCGTCGCCGCAAGATCACCGCGAAGACAGGTGTGCGGGTGACGGAGGTGACGCAGGACGCGGACGCAGTGTCGGTCACCCTCGGCTCCGGCGACATACTCGACGCCGACGTCCTGCTGGTCGCGGTGGGGCGCGGACCCAACACCGCGTCCATGGGGTACGAGGAGACCGGAGTGATGCTCGACAAGGGCTTCGTGGTGACCAGTGATCGACTGCGCACCACGGTGCCGAACGTCTTCGCGGTCGGCGACATCGTCCCCGGGCTCCAGCTGGCCCACCGCGGGTTCCAACAGGGCATCTTCGTGGCCGAGGAAATCGCCGGGCTCCGTCCGGACGTCATCGACGAGACCGGCATCCCTCGTGTCACCTACTCCCACCCCGAGGTCGCGTCCGTCGGGTTGACCGAGACCGCGGCCCGGGAGAAGTTCGGCGAGAACGTCGAGACCGTCACCTACGACCTCGCCGGCAACGGCAAGAGCCAGATCCTGAAGACGTCGGGGGCGGTCAAACTCGTGGTGGCGCCGACCGGGGTCGTGGTCGGCGTGCACATGGTCGGCGACCGAGTCGGTGAGCTGATCGGTGAGGCGCAGCTGCTCTACAACTTCGAGGTCGACGCCGCGCAGGCGGCGAAGTTCGTGCACGCCCACCCCACCCAGGGCGAGGCGCTCGGTGAGGCGCTGATGGCAGTGGCCGGCAAACCACTCCACGTCCACGGCTGACCCCCATGTGAGTGGCAAAGTGTGCTGGCGCACGCTTTGCCACTCACATGGGGTGTTCGGTATGCGAACGCGCACTGGCGATTTCCGCCTCGTGTCGATGAAGCAGCCCCGGGCCACGGTGGTCGCGCTGCCGCTGCGGCCACGACACGCACGTCGCCACCCTCCTCACCGTCGCCGAACTGCTCGCCGGTGCGCGGGAGGCGTGGGCGGGAACGATCGTGTTCCTCTTCCAGCCGGGCGAGGAAACGGCGGCCGGGGCGAAGGCGATGGTCGAGGACGGTCTGTGGGACCGGGCACCCAAGCCGGAGATCATCTTCGGGCAGCACGTCGGGCCGATGCTGGCCGGCACCGTGCACGTCACGAGTGGCGACGCGATGGCCATGGCCGATTCGCTGAAGGTCACCGTCTACGGCCAGGGGTCGCACGGCTCCCAGCCCCAGGATTCGATCGACCCGATCATCCAGGGTGTCAACATGATCAACCGCATCCAGGCCATCGTGTCCCGCGAAGTGCACCCCCTGAAGCCGGCGGTGGTCACGGTCGCCACGTTCCACGCGGGGTTGAAGGAAAACATCATCGCGGACCGGGCCGAGTTCACGATCAACGTGCGCACCCTCGACCCCGAGGTGCGCGAGCAGGTCAACGCCGCGCTGCGCCGCATCATCTACGCCGAGGCCGCCGCATCCGGGGCGCCGAAGCCGCTGATCGAGGAGCTGTACACGTTCCCGCGCAACTACAACGATCCCGATGCCACCGCAGAACTCGTCGCCGAACTCCAGAAGGTGCTGGGCGAGAACAACGTCACGCCGTCGTCCCCGATGATGGGTTCGGAGGACTTCGGTCTGCTCGCCGAGGTGATCGGCGTGTCGTCGGTGTTCTGGATGTTCGGTGGCCACACCGCGGAGACCCTCGAGAGCGGAAAGCCTGTGCCGGTGAACCACTCACCGTTCTTCGCCCCCGTCGCGGAGCCCACCCTGTCCACCGGCGTCCAGACGGCGATGACGGCGATCCTGTCGAAGGTCGGGCTCTAGGCCCTCCGGGCCCGTGCGCCTTTCTGGTTGTTCCGGCAACCAGAAAGGCACACGGGTGGCGGAGCCGCCTCAGTGGGTAGGCAGCGGTGCGTCCGCGGTGGCGTCCCCGGTGTCCACGCCGGTCTTCTCGAATCGCAGTCTCGACACGGCGAGTCCGGCGAGGACGAAGGACGCGGCGACGAGGATGTACAGCTGGGTGGGCGACCAGTCGCGGTCGAGGAGGGCGCCCGCGACGATCGGGGACGCGATGGCGCCGACGCGGCCGATGCCGATGCCCCAGCCGACGCCGGTGGCCCGAACGGCCGGTGAGTAGACCGACGGCGTGATCGCGTACAGCCCGGCGATGCAGCCGTTGGCGAAGACGCCGATCAGGGCGCCGAGCCCGAACGCGATGACGATGGACGCGGTGGCGGGCACGAAAACGACGAGCAGTACGCCCGCGATCGCCATGTAGGCGATGAGCACACGCTTCAGCGCGAAACGTGCGGACAGCGCCCCGAGCAGGGTGGCGCCGAAGATGCCGCCGAGGTTGAGGAGCACTCCGCCGGTGACGCCCTGGTTCGCGGACATACCCGCCTCGACCAGCAGTTTCGGGGTCCAGCTGGTGACGAAGTAGAAGCCGAACATCGCCATGAAGAACGCGAACCACACCAGGAGTGTGCTGCGGCGGCGCTGCGGGGACAGCAGGACGCGCATCGCGAATCCGGCGTCGGCGGTGGCGGCGGCACGCGGTGCGGGCAGCTCGTCGAGTCGCGGCTGACCGACCCGCTGGGCGAAGGCGTTGATCCGGTCGAGGGCGTTGGCCGGTCGCCGGACGAGCAGGAAGTCGATCGATTCGGGGAGCCGGGCGTAGACGACGGGGATGATCGCCGCCGTGCACAGTCCACCGAACAGGAACACCGAACGCCAGCCGAGTGAGTTCTGCAGGACGACGGCGATGATTCCGCCGAGGGTGGCGCCGACGGCGTAACCGGTGGAATTGAGACTCACCGCGAGCCCGCGCCAGCGGTTCGACGCGTACTCACTGGCGATGACGTTGCTGCTGGCGAGGATTCCGCCGATGCCGACGCCGGTGAGGGCGCGGAGCAGGCCGAGTTGCATCGCGTTCTGGCTGACCGCCGACAGCAGCATGCCCGTCGACGCGAGTGCCAGGCACAGCAGGATCATGGCGCGGCGGCCGATGGTGTCAGCCCACGGTGCCAGGAACAGCGATCCCGCGGCCATGCCGAACAGTCCGGCGCTGAGCAACAAGCCGACGACGGAGCCGGACAGATCCCACTCCTGCGACACCGACTGTGCGGTGAACGCCATGACGAGGACGTCGAAGCCGTCGAGCACGTTGAGTAGACCGCAGATGGCGATGGCGCCCCATTGGTAGCGCGTCATCGGGCTGCTGTCGATGCGTTCGCGTAGGTCGAATTGCATGCTCGGAACCTGCTCTTCCTCGGAGGTGGGCTGTGATATGGCTCACGACTCACCTACCGTGGCGGAGAGGTCACTCGTTTCCAACTTCACTTCCGAATGTCGGAATACAGAAGTGGCGGTGGGATGCGGTGCTGGGTGATCATTCCAGTGATGACAACTGGATGGGGACCGGGCGACCGGCAGTGGGCGAAAGGTCCATGGATGTGACTGGCTCGGGTTTCGGTAACTCCTGGTCGGCGGATCGATTGTTCGCCGGGCCGGGCGAGACACGGGAGCGGCTACGCCGCACCGATTGGGCGGCCACGCCGCTGGGCCCGGTCGAGACCTGGTCTGTCGAACTGCGGGCGGCAGTACGGACCGTGCTGCCCTCCGAGGTCCCGATGCTGCTCTGGTGGGGGCCTGAGCTCGTGCAGATCTTCAACGACGCGTACACCCGGGTCCTCGGTGCCAAGTACCCCGCGGCGATCGGTGAACCCGGGGCGCAGTGCTGGGCGGAGATCTGGGACGAGGTCGGACCGCTCGCCGAGCAGGTGATGTCGGGCGGCGCAGCGACCTACACGGAGAATCAGCCGCTGTACCTGCTGCGGCACGGGTACCTCGAGGAGACTTACTGGACGTTCTCCTACAGTCCGGTGCAGGACGAGGACGGGAACGTCGCCGGGATCTTCGTGGCGACGACCGATGTGACCGCGACCGTGCTCGGCGAGCGCCGACTCGAGACTCTGCGGCAACTGGGCACGGTCTCCACCGCAGGCGGCGACGATCCGCTCGTCGATGCCTGTCGTGCGGTCGTGCGGGTACTCGGCGACAACGGACAGGACGTTCCGCTGGCCGCGATCCATCTTCGCCGCGAGGTCGTCGGCGGCACGGGTGACGACGAGCCCGAGGACCTCGTGCTCGTCGGTGCTGCCGGGGTGGACGACGACGGCGAGTTCAGGCCCGCCCGGATCCCGGCGACCGACGTCACCCGCCACCGTGTCCGGGCGTCGGGCGTGGCGTTCGAGCCTGCCGGGTCGAAGGCGGTGACAGAGGTGAGGCTGTGCCCGTTGATCGTGACGGGTCACGCGGAGCCGGTAGGTGTGCTGGTGCTCGGGATCAGTCCGTATCGCGCCTTCGACGACGCGTATCGGGGCTTCGTCGAGCTGGTCACGGCGAAGGTGTCGACCCTGGTCACGGACGCCCTGGCCTACGAGTTCGAGCGGGACCGCGCCGCTGCACTGGCGGAACTCGACGCTGCGAAGACGCGGTTCTTCCAGAACGTCAGTCACGAGTTCCGTACCCCGCTGACCCTGTTGCTCGGACCCCTCGAGACTGTGCGCGAGCAGTCCGAGGACGAGTCTCCCGCAGATCGGCGCGAAGCGATCGCGGCCGCTTATCGTGCGGCGGTCCGGCTGCAGCAGCTCGTCGACGGCCTTCTCGATCTGTCCAAGGCGGAAGCCGGCCAGCTTCTGCCACACACGGAGCCGACCGATATCGGCCAATTGACGGCCGACTGCGTGAGCATGTTCGATTCCGCCGCCGCGCAGGCGGGACTCGCGCTCCGAACCGATCTCGACGAAGCCTCCGGCCTGGTCGAATTGGACCGCGAGATGTGGGTGAAGATCGTGCTGAATCTCGTGTCGAACGCGGTCAAGTACACCCGGTCCGGCTCCGTGTCCGTAGCGCTCCGCCAGGACGCCGGCCAGTTGGTGCTGAGCGTGACCGACACGGGTGTGGGGATTCCCGCCGAAGAACGGGAACGCGTATTCGACAGGTTCCATCGCGTCGAGGCCGGCGGGTCGGGCAGCGGTGGGGGCGTCGGCATCGGGCTTTCCCTGGTGTCCGATCTCGCCGCGGCGCTCGGCGGTTCCGTCGACCTCGACAGCGCCCCGGGCCGGGGCAGCACCTTCACCGTCCGCGTACCGCGGATCCCGGCACCGGACGGCGCGACCCCGCGGGCAGACGACTGGCCCATCGGCGCGGTAACGTCCTTCGGCGATGTCGAACGGCGGGAACCGTCCGTCGAGGTCGACGGTTCGAACGAACGCGGAGCGGACGGCCACCGCATCCTGCTCGTCGAAGATCGCCCGGACCTGCGGGCGTACCTCACCCGATTGCTGCAGGAGCAGGGATGGGACGTTGACGCCGTCGCCGACGTGGAGTCCGCGCTGAAGCATGTCGCCGCCCGCACACCGAATCTCGTGCTCAGCGACGTCATGCTTCCCGGTCGCGACGGCATTGACTTCCTTCGCGAGCTGCGGTCGGAGCAATCGACGGCGCGGCTGCCGGTCATTCTGCTCACCGCCCGCGCGGGAACGGAGTCGACCGTCGACGGGCTGAACCAGGGAGCCGACGACTACATCGTCAAGCCCTTCCAGCCGAGCGAGCTCGTCGCGCGGGTACGTGTTCATCTCGAAATGTCCTGGCTTCGTGAAACTCTGATCACGGACAGTGAGCTCGAGTCGACACATCTGCGCACGGCACTGGATACCCGCACCACCCTCAGCCAAGCTGTCGGGCTGACCATGGCCGCGTTCCAGTGCGACGCCGACACCGCCTTCGACAGGCTCGCGTCCTATTCGCAGAATCGCAACGTCAAACTTCGGGACATCGCGGCGGAGGTCGTCGCGAACTTCACCGCAGGCACCGATCGCGAGTAGAGCCGAAGGAAAGGCCACAGTTTCCGCGAGCCGGGTTCCGGGTAGGCGTCACCGATGTACGACGATCAGCACGCCGAACCGGACCCCGACGATCCGCGGAAGCCGGATTCGCCCGTGGACCTGACGAAACCTTCCTGGTGGTACGTCATCAGGAAGACGGCGCACGAATTCACGCGCGATCAGTGCACCGACCTGGCCGCCGCACTGACGTATTACGCGGTCCTCTCGCTCTTCCCTGCGCTGCTGGCGCTGGTCTCGTTGCTGGGAGTGTTCGGTCAGGGGCAGCGCACCACCGATGCGGTCCTGCAGATGGTCGACGACCTCGGGCCGTCCTCCGCCGTGGACACGTTGCGTGACCCCATCGCGCAGTTGGTCGAGACTCCGACCGCGGGCATGGCACTGGTCCTCGGCCTGTTGGGTGCGGTGTGGTCGGCGTCCGGCTACATCGGGGCGTTCGGACGCGCCATGAACCGCATGTACGAAGTCGAGGAGGGGCGTCCCGTGTGGAAGCTCCGGCCACTGATGCTGGCCGTTACCATCGTCGGTCTGGTCCTGGTGGCCGCCGCTGCGGCAATGCTCGCGCTGAGCGGCCCCGTCGCACGCTCGGTGGGTGACGCGATCGGATTCGGCGACACCGCCCTGACCGTCTGGAACATCGCCCGCTGGCCGTTCGTCCTCGGCGTCGTCGTGGTCGCCGTGGCCATCCTCTATTACGTCACGCCCAACGTGAAGCAACCGAAGTTCCGCTGGGTCAGCGCCGGCGCGTTCCTCGCCATCGTGACGTGGATCCTGGCGTCGGTCCTGTTCGGTCTGTACGTCGCCAACTTCGGCAGCTACAACAAGACGTACGGCTCCCTGGCCGGCGTGATCGTGTTCCTGCTGTGGCTCTGGATCACCAATCTGGCATTGCTCTTCGGCGCCGAACTGGATGCCGAACTCGAACGCGGACGCGAATTGCAGGCCGGCATTCCGGCCGAGGACGAACTGCAATTGCCGCCTCGCGACACGCGGGTCTCCGACAAGAACGCCGAGAAGTACGAGCAGTACGTGCAGGAGGGCAGGGCCCTACGTGAGACCGAGGGCGACGGGCCCGTGAGTACTTGTTAACCTCCCGCGGTTAATAAGTACTCACGGGCGGAACGCCATCGCGTCGTCCACGACCTTGCCGTGCCTCAATGTCAGAAGGTCGCGGAAGTAGTTCATCCGCAGCCGCCACGGCGCTTCGGACCCCTGCTTCGGGAACGACTCCACCGACCGCAGGACGTAGCCGGCGGCGAAGTCGAGGAACGGCTCCTCCTCGACCGAACTGTCACGCGCCGGGGCACACTGGGCGAACCCGTTCGCGTCCATGTGCGCGAGCAGACGGCAGACGTACTCGCACACCAGGTCGGCCTTGAGCGTCCAGGACGCGTTGGTGTACCCGATGACGAACGCGAAGTTGGGCACCCCGCTGAGCATCATTCCCTTGTACGCCATGGTGTCGGCGAGGTCGATGTCGCGGCCGTCGACGGCGAGCGTCGTTCCGCCGAACGCGAGCAGGTTCAGGCCGGTCGCGGTGACGACGACATCGGCGTGCAATTCCTCACCGGACTTCAGCGTGATACCGGTTTCGGTGAAGGTGTCGATGTGGTCGGTCACGATCGACACCTCGTCGTTCCGGATGGACCGGAACAGATCCCCGTTGGGCACGAGGCACAGTCGCTGATCCCACGGGTTGTACCGGGGCGTGAAGTGGGTGTCGATGTCGTAGCCCTTCGGCAGCCACTTCTCCTGCATCTGCCGGATGCGCCCCTTCATGAAGTCCGGATAGCGCTGGCACAGTTGGTAGATCGCCGTTGCGACCGAAGCGTTCTTCAGGCGGGTGAGGCCGTAGGCGAGTTTGGCGGGAAGGTGCCGGCGGAGCCGGTTCGCCAGCTTGTCCTTGGCCGGCATCGAGATGATGTAGGTGGGCGAGCGCTGCAACATAGTCACGTGCGCGGCCTCGGCGGCCATCGACGGCGCCAGCGTCACGGCGGTGGCCCCACTGCCGATGATGACCACCCGCTTACCCGCGTAGTCGAGGTCCTCGGGCCACTTCTGCGGGTGCACGACCTGCCCGGCGAACCGGTCGAGGCCCGGGAACTCGGGGGTGTAGCCCTCGTCGTAGCGGTAGTAGCCGCTGCAGGACATCAGGAAGTTGGCGGTGAACCGGACCGTCTCGCCGGTATCGGTGCGCTCGGCGTCGACCGTCCACTGGGCGTCCGGGGTCGACCACTCGGCACGAACGACCTTGTGCTGGAACCGGATGTTCCGGTCGATCCCGTGCTCGGCGGCGGTCGTGCGGACGTACTCGAGGATCGACGGCCCGTCGGCGATGGACTTCTCACCCGACCACGGCTTGAACCGGTAGCCGAGGGTGTACATGTCGGAGTCGGAGCGAATACCGGGGTAGCGGAACAGGTCCCAGGTGCCGCCGATCGATTCGCGGCTCTCCAGGATCGCGTAGGTCCGTCGGGGAAAGTTGTCCTGCAGGTGGTACGCGGCACCGATCCCGGACAGTCCGGCCCCGATGATCAGCACGTCGACGTGTTCGACGGGCGCCTTCGCGCCGGTGGTCTCGGCGGCGGAATCGGTGGGTGGCATGAACACTCTCTCGCTGGCGGTGACTGGCGGTGACTGGCGGTTACTTCGGGTCTACGGCGACGTCGCCGAGAGCGACATTACGTGCGCTGGTGGACCGGCCGAGCTTCGCGACCTCCTCGTCCATCAGCGGAAGGATGCGGGGGACGTGGGGCAGCAGGCTGCGATCCCCGATCGGCGACGTCACCACCGCCTTCAGCCAGCCGACGAGCTCGACCCACCGCGGCACGTAGACCCGGCGCTTCCGCCCGGCCAGGCCGTCCACGAACGCGTCGACGCACGAGTCCACCGACGTCGTCTTGCCCAGAGGTCCCGGCAGCACGGCGAGAAGTTGGTTGAACGCGGTGAGGTCGGCTTTCGCATCCTGAACGAGCGGTGTGTCGATCCACGACATGTGGGCCGAGCCCACGGTGACGCCGTGGTGCGCGACTTCGAGACGAAGGGTGTTGGCGAAATGCTCGATGCCGGCCTTGCTCGTGTTGTACGCGGCCAGCCCGGGTGCGGGCGCGAACGCGGCGAGCGACGACACCACCAGGATGTAGCCCTTGCGGTCGATCACGGACGGAAGCGCAGCTCGGACGGTGTGGAAGACGCCGAGGATGTTGATGTCGATGACCCGCTTGAACGTGGCCGGGTCGACGTGCATGACCGACCCGTAGCTGGCGATACCGGCATTCGCGAGCACGAGGTCGATGCCGCCGAACTTCGCGACACCGGCGTCGACCGCCTTCTGCACGGCGGCCAGATCGCAGACGTCGGCGGCCGCGGCGAGCGCGACGTCGTCGCCGAGTTCGGCGGCGAGGGCCTTCAGTGGCTCGGCGTCCAGATCGATCAGAACCAGTTTGACGCCCTTGCGGGCGAGGGCGCGGGACGTTTCCGCGCCGATGCCACGCGCGGCTCCGGTGACGAGTGCGACTTTGTTCCTGAGCGTGGGCATGGGATCTCCTGGCGTGTGATCTGGCACCGTTCGGTGTCAGTTTGTATCTGGAACTGTGCGGTGTCAATATGGGGGCGTGAGTTCGCCCAAGCTCGACGAAACGGGCCGCACCTACCGCGGTGCGGGTCCGCGTCAGCGTCAGGAAGAGCGCCGCGTGCGCCTCGTGGATGCGGCCGTCGAAGTGTTCGGGACCAGCGGATACCGGTCCGCGACGGTCGGCAAGATCTGCGAGACCGCCGGGCTCACCAAGCGCTACTTCTACGAGTCCTTCGACGACAGCGAGGCCCTGCTCCTGGCCGCGTACGCGAGCGTGACCGACCGCCTGCGGGGCAGCGTCCTGCGCGGTGCGGGGGAGGGCGGCACCGATCTCGACGCGCGGGTTCGCGGCGCGCTGACCGCGTTCTTCCGATCCGTCGCCGACGACCCGCGGATCCCGCGGATCGCATTCCAGGAGGTCCTCGGCGTCGGGCCGGAGGTCGACAATGCCTACCGCCGCGTCACCGTGTCGTTCGTGGACGCCGTTCTCGTCGTTATCGACCCTGCCGTCGACCGAACGGCATTTCCCGACTTCCACCTGCGCACCCTCGCAACCGGCCTGGTGGGAGCCGTGCTGATGATCGCCCAGCAATGGGTGCTGTCGGAGAACCCGCAGCCGATCGAGTCCGTCATCGGCAGCGCGCACACCATTCTCTCGGCCGTCCTGGGGCAGCTCGGCCCCCAGACCACGTGAGTGGCGCGGCGTCCGGGCGCACGCTTTGCCACTCACATGCGCTGACCTGGGATTGCATGCGCCGGAGGCAATCCGGGCAAACCTCTGACGCCATCACATATATGTTGTTAAATACCTGACATGCCCGGTGCTGTGCACTGCCAATCGCCATCGGTCCACAACACGACGATCCGCGCGGTGCTCGTCGCGCTGCTCGGGATGGTCGCGCTCGCGGTACCGACGCCGATCGTCGCGCACGCCGCCGGCTACGAGGGCCTGATCGATATCACGCCGGCGAACGCGGCAGCGGAGTCGATCGGCGGACTCGACCCCCGGCTGCCCACTGATTCCGTAGCCCTCGGCGCCGCGCTGGCGGCCGCCCGCTCCGACGGTGTCGCTCCGACGCGGTATTCCGCTCTTCTGCAACAGTATTGGCTCGCTCGTGGATCGGAGGCGTCCGGCATCGACCTGGCCGCGTGGGATCCGAACGCGGGGCTGATCGCCAACGCTGCGGTGGTCGACCGGGTCTACGAGAACTACGGCCGCTACCAACTCCAACGCACCGAGCTCTACTGGTCCGGGATGGCCGGGCTGGCGGGAGGTTCGTTCGCCGCCGGCTTCTGGGACCTCGACCTCGGCCGGACCGTGCTCGGAGTCGACGCCGTCCACACGCTCGGCAACGCTGTCGCGTCCACGGTCCGTGGGTTGCCCGGCGAGGCGATGACGCTCCTGCCCGCGGACCCGAGAACGCTCGCCGCCGTCGGCCCGGCGATGACCGCCGACGACCTGGACTGGTACCAGAAGCGCCTGCTGATGATGCAGAAGCACATCTACTTCGACATGGTGCCCATGCACGAGGCGTATGTGACCGAAGGCAGGGCGGCTGTCGAGGAGATGGCCGCCGCCGGACTGCTCGACGAGAATGCCGAGATCGCCTGGAACGGCATCTTCGCCGGCACCCCGTCCGGATACGCGGACGCCCTGTTCCGGATGGCGTCGCGTGAACAGAATCAGATCATCGCCGATCAGTGGGACGTCACCGCGGCAGCCCGCGACGGCGTCGGCCGCGCGCTCACCTACGCCACCACCCTCGCGGCGCAACCCTCGGTCCCCGGCTCACGCGCACCGGGAAAGGTCGCGCCGATGTCGGTCAACGGCGACGTCAACGGCTCGGCCTACCGTTTCCGCACGCCCCTGCCCGGCTTCAACTGGGCCGATCGCGAACCGCGCTGGCAGTACATCGTCAGTGACATCGCCTCGTCCTACCAGCGGCTCGCCGAGGGCCGTCCGGGAGAGTTGCGGGCTCTGCTCGCCATCCCGTTCCGCGACTTCGTCGAGAGCCAGCGGGTGCTGCGGCGGGTGCCCGACCTCGCCCGCGACTTGAGCACCGGCTGGGAGTTGTCCCCGGCGCATCCGTAGCGGTAGCCGTGTCCGGGGCACGAGGCAGGGTTTCCAATGGATGGATGTGACGTTGTGCACGCGCAGGCGTGATTGGCACGTTGTGTCACACCACGCCAGGCCCGATCGCAGGAGAGTCGATGAACGTATCCGCCGTCACGCACGACAGCCCGACGACCGCGACACCCACCGAGGTCGCGAAGACGCCGAAGAAGGCGGCGCTCGCGTCGTTCCTCGGAAGTGCGCTCGAGTACTACGACTTCTTCATCTACGGATCCGCCGCCGCCCTCGTCTTCGGGCACACGTTCTTCCCGGCCGGCAACGACGCGATCGGCACGGTCGCCGCGCTCGCAACGTTCGGAGTCGGCTACGTGGCCCGGCCCGTCGGCGGAATCGTGCTGGGTCACTTCGGAGACAAGCTGGGCCGCAAGAAGATTCTGCTGCTGACGCTGCTCATCATGGGTCTGTCCAGTTTGGCGATCGGGTTCCTGCCCACGTACGAGCAGATCGGCATCGCCGCCCCGATTCTCCTCGTGCTGTGCCGCCTCGCGCAGGGATTCTCCGCGGGCGGTGAGGCCGCCGGAGCCAGCACTCTCACGCTCGAGCACTCACCGGAGGGGCGGCGGGCGTTCTTCACCAGCTTCACCATGACGGGATATGCCGCGGGGATGGTCCTCGCGACCCTCGTGTTCATCCCCGTCGCCGCGCTGCCGAAAGACCAACTCGACAGCTGGGGTTGGCGAATCCCGTTCTGGTGCAGCGCCGTGATGCTCGTGGTCGCCTACTTCGTGCGCACCAAGCTCGACGAGACCCCGGTGTTCGAGAAGTCGCGTGAGCATGCGGAAGTGCAGAAGCTGCCCGTCGTCACCGTCGTGACCACCCAGTGGCGGGACGTGCTGCGGATCGCGCTGTGCTCGCTGTTCGCGGTCGGGCAGACGGTGTTCACGGTCTTCGGGCTCGCCTACGCCACCGGACCCGACGTCGGCATCGACCGCACCACGATGCTGTGGGCGTCGTCGGTGTCGATCGCGGGCTCCATCGTCGCGATCCCGCTGCTCGCCAAGCTGTCGGACCGCGTCGGACGCCGCCCCGTCTGGATCACCGGTGCCCTCGGGTGCGCCGTGACGATCTTCGGGTACTTCTGGGCCATCTCGGTCGGCTCCATTCCGCTGATCTTCGTCGCCGCACTGCTCACGATGACGCTGTTCTACTCGATGGTGAACGGCCTGTGGCCCAGCTTCTTCACCGAGATGTTCGCGGCGCCCGTGCGCTACTCCGGTTTCGCGGTCGGTACGCAGATCGGCTTCCTCATCGCCGGCTTCGCCCCGGCGATCGGCTGGGCACTACTGGGCACCGGGGTGAACGCGTGGGTCCCCGTCGCGGTGTTCACTGCCCTCTGCATGCTGGTCTCGTCCGTCGCCGCCTTCACCGCCCGCGAGACGTACCGGGTGCCGCTGGCCGAACTCGGGCGTCCGTCGACCCCGCAGGAGTAGCCGGAGGACAATAGGGCGATGTCACGGACACCGACAGGCGAATCGGTCACTGCCCGCGTCGTGAGGGTCTTGTCCTCCTTCGACGCGGACACACCGTCCCTGTCGGTGTCCGACATCGCGCGTCGGTCCGACCTCCCCGTAGCGACGGCGCACCGCATCGTGGGGGAACTCGTGAAGTACCGACTCCTCGAACGCAATGACACCCGCATCAGCATCGGCGTGCGGATGTGGGAACTGGGGTCCCGCGGCTCGCATACCCTGAGCCTGCGCGAAGCCGCGATGCCGTTCATGGAAGACGTGAACGCGGCGATCAAGCAACACACCCAGCTGGGCATCCTCGACGGCAACGAGGTGCTGTTCGTCGAACGGCTCTCCACGCGCGGGTCCGTCGTCAACGTCACCAAGATCGCCGGGCGTCTGCCGGTGCATGCCTGCTCGTCCGGTCTGGTTCTGATGGCGAACGCCTCCCGCGACGTGCAGGACGAACTGCTGTCGCAGCCGCTCGAACGCTACACCGACGCCACGGTCACCGATCCCGAGCAGATGCGACGTCTTCTCGCCGAGGTCCGGCACCAGCACTTCGCGGTGGCTGCAGGTCTCATCACACCCGGAGCGACGGGAGTCGCTGTGCCCGTGCGGGACACCGACGGCGGGAGGGTGATCGCCGCCCTGTCCGTCGTCATACCGCACGATCAGGCCAACCCGCAGTCGGTGGTCGCGGCGCTGACGACGGCGTCGCGCGGCATCACCCGGGCGATGACGCGCGGATCGCGGCACTGACAGAAACCCTTTCCATCCATTGGAGTCGCACTGTGACTCGGGTCTCGGGTCGGTCAGAGTGGTTGTCACGAACACACTGCCACCGATCACGCATCGCGATCCGAAAGTCACTGCACACCAGCGCTTTCGCCGATTCCTGATCGAGTGCCGACTCTCCAGGGAAGGTCCAAGCATGAGCTCGAAAACTGTTAAATGCGACCTGTTGGTCATCGGATCCGGGGCCGCAGGCATGGCCGCAGCACTCAAGGCGGCGAGCGAAGGGCACAGCGTCATCGTCGCAGAGAAGTCGCAGTGGCTCGGCGGCACCACCGCGATCTCGGGCGGCTGGGCATGGGTGCCGGGCAACAAGCAGGGCGTCGCGCAGGGTGACACCCGTCGGGAGATCGAAACCTACATCCGCGCACTCGCCAAGGACTGCTACAAGGCCGAGATGGTCGACACGTTCCTCGACGAGGTGCCCGAGGCCATCGACTGGCTCGAGCGTGACACCGACGTCGAATTCGTCTATCCGGAAATGGCTCCCGACTACCAGATGGACGCGCCGGGCGCGAAGCCATCGGGACGCGCGATCTCGGGCAAGGTGGTCGACGCGCGCACCCTCGGTGAGAATCGGTTGCGGTTGCGCCCCTACCTCGACACCTACACCGTCTTCGGTTACATGCCCGAGGTCGGACCCGACATCGCCCAGTTCCTCCACGCCAATCAGTCGTGGAAATCGTTTGCCTACGTGTCGAAGAAGCTCCTCGAGACGTGGGTCGAGACGGTGCTCTGCCGCCGATCGTTCGACCGGACCAACGGCAATTCGCTGATGGTGCGGATGGTATCGTCCGCCGCGAAGCTCGGCATCCGGATGTGGACCGAGACGCCCGTGACGAAGATTCTGCAGTCGGAGAACGGCGTCGTCACCGGGGCGGTACTCGGGGGAGTGCACGCGGGAACCGTGGAGGCGCGACTCGGCGTCGTCATCGCGGCCGGCGGTTACTCCTCGGATCCGGCGCTGCGAGCCGAGTACTGGGGTCATGACCCGCACGGCGACAACCACTTCACTCCCACGGTCGGACACGACGGCGACAACGTGCGCCTGGCCGCGCCGCTCGGCGGGCACGTCGACACCGACGTCCACGAGCCCGCCGCGTGGGCTCCCGTGACGGTGTTCACAGGCTTGCGCGGGCAACAGCGGATCTTCCCGCACCTGCGGGCATTCGGGCTCCCCGGGCTGATCGCCGTGAACCGCAAGGGCGAACGTTTTGCCAACGAGTCGAGCTCCTACCACGACTTCGGCATGGCGATGATTCAGGAGAACGCCGGCCAGGACGAGACGTTCGGCTACATCATCGCCGACGCGAAAGCCATGAAGAAGTACGGCATCGGCTACGCGAAGCCCTGGCCGATCCCGCAGGGCTATTTCAAGAAGACCGGTTTCCTCCACAAGGCCGACACGGTCGAGGAACTCGCCCGCGAGATCGGTGTCGACATCGCCGGGCTGAAGAAGACCCTGACCGAGTTCAACACGGGAGCCGCGAAGGGAGAGGACCCGAAGTTCAATCGCGGATCCAACTGGTTCCACCACTTCAAGGGCGACATGGAACACCAGCCCAACCCGAACCTCGAGCCGCTCGACAAGGGACCGTACTACGCCGCGAAGATCGAGATGGGTGACCTCGGAGCCTATTCCGGCCTGGCCGTCGACCGGCACAGCCAGGTCCTCGACGACGACAACCAGCCGATCCCCGGCCTGTTCGCCGCCGGCTCCGCGGCCGTCAGCATCTTCGGTGGCGGCTACCCCGGTTACGGCGCCAACATCGGGCCCGCCCTCGTCTTCGGATACACGATCGGCAGGGACGCCGAGATCCTCGCGTCGCTGCGCACCGAATCCGTCGAGCCGACCGTCCTGGAAGAGGTCTGACGTGCCGTTCTTCCTCGTCCGCTACGTATACACCGGCGACACGGCCGGCCGGGACGAGCACCGTCCCGAACACAAGAGCCACCTGCAGGCTGCCGCCGATCGCGGGCTGATCCTCGGGTCCGGACCGTTCGCGGCAGGAGAAGACTCCGGCGCGGCGATGATCTACGAGGCCGCGGGCAAGCAGGTCGTCGTCGACGTCGTCGAGGGCGACCCGTTCCGCACGCACGGATTCGTCGCGTCGTACGACATCACCGAGTGGATTCCGATGATCGGCCCGTGGGCCGTCGCAGCAGCGGGAGGTCGGTCATGACGGGTCGAGTGGCAGGGAAGGTCGCCGTCGTCACGGGGGCGAACGGTGATCTGGGTGGCGCGACCGCGCGGATGCTCGCACGAGAGGGGGCGTTTGTTGCGGCCCTCGACCTCAAAGTGCCGGATGCGCCGTGGGATTCGGCGACGATCACGTCGTTCGCGGTCGACGTCACCGACGAGGCCAGCGTCGCCGAGGCCGTTGCTGCAGTGGTGGATACCGTGGGTGTTCCCGACGTCCTGGTCAACTGCGCCGGCATCATCGGCAGGCCCGCGCCGTCGCACGAGGCGTCGGTCGCCGAGTTCGACCAGATCTTCGACGTCAACGTCAAGGGTGTCTGGTTGACCACCAAGTACGTCGTGCCCCACATGATCGGTCGGAAGAAGGGCAGCATCGTGAACTTCTCGTCGATCCACGGGTTGACGGGAGGCTCCAACGTCCCGCTGTACCACGCGTCGAAAGGTGCTGTGCGACTGCTCAGCAAGGCGGACGCCGTCACCTACGGGCCGCACGGAATTCGCGTCAACTCGATCCACCCCGGGTCCATGCGGACGGCGATGAGTCAGCGGTCGGCCGTGGGCAGCGCGATCGGCCCAGAGGAGTACTACCGCCAGCTCGTCTCGGGCAACCCCCTCCCGCGGCAGGGGGAACCCGACGAGATCGCGTACGGGGTGCTCTACCTCGCCTCGGACGAGTCCGGCTTCACCACCGGCACTGAACTCGTCGTCGACGGTGGGTACACGGCGCACTGATCTTTCGTGTCGCCCAATGTCGCATTGGTTCAGTCCGACTGCACCGGTGTGACATTGGGCGAGGCCGTCAGCCGAAGTGCCGCACCAGACGGTGATGCCGGTGCGCGAAGAACGCGCCCAGGACGCGGGCGAGCACCGGCGTCAGCGGCACCAGCGGCAGCCTCGGCTCGAACGTGATCCGGTCGTGGACGCCGGTGCTCCCGTCGTCGAAGGGCCGCAGCGTGCGTTCGTGCTCCCACCGGCGCATGCTGAGCATTGTCGACTTCTCGTGGAACCGCCGACACGGTTCGAGTTCGGCGATGGTCAGATCGTCGTATTCGAACGGGACGAGCCCGAACAGCCGCAGCCACGCTCGCCCGAGCGGTTCGCCGATCGGGACCGAGTCGATGGTGATCGACTCCCGGCCCCGCGGGATGCTCATCGTCATCCACGGACGCATTTCGTCGTTGATCCCCTCCGGGTCGACGACCCTCGCCCACACCTGCCCGATCGGTGCGCCGACGACGGAGCTGCGTTCGATGATCACCGTTCCATCTTCGTTCGATCACCTGAGGGCGCGCAACGGCTTCCTTTCCGTCTGCCGTCATCCGGACGACGCTAGGGGAACGAGGATTGTCAGCTGGGAAACTTCTTCGTTCAGCGCCGTGTTGTTCGCCTCCGGGAATGATCTGCGATCGCGTGGGTGGAGTCGACGAAAGAACATCGACACGTGATCACCGTTCGGCGCCTCGTGTGCCGATCGACGTCGGGTCGGGAAGCTAGCGTAGCTGCGGGCGAGCCGTGCCGCGGCGGGACGGCCTATGACCCCATCCTCGTCTACGTGTAGCGGCCCCAGGCGCGTTCGACTCTGTGCGATCGTAAGTAGTGCCCCCACGCGCTTGCTTCGCCCATGGTGGTGTCGACATCGTCGACGCACCGAGGAGCAGGGCACGTGAGCAGTTCAACGATCGAGGCCGTGACCGACCGCGAACTGGAAGATCGGTTCCATCCGATCTTCGACCGGATCGCCGAGGGCGCGCTGGGCCGGGAACGGGATCGCCGGCTGCCTTTCGACGAGGTGGGTCTGCTTCGCGACGCCCGGTTCGGTGCCCTGCGCGTCCCGGTCGAGTTCGGTGGGTTCGGCGCGTCGGTCCGACAGCTGTTCGGTCTGCTGATCGATCTGGCCGCCGCGGAATCCAATCTGCCCCAGGCGCTTCGGGTGCACTGGAGCTTCGTCGAGGACCAGCGTCTCGCCGCCCCGACGGTCAACCGCGAGCGGTGGCTGCGCGCGGCGGCGGAGGGGACACTGATCGGCAACGCCATCACCGAACCCGGGGTGGGAGCCGCCGACCGGTACCAGACGACGCTGCGCCGCGGCGACGACGGCACCTGGGTTCTGGACGGCGTGAAGTACTACAGCACGGGCAGTCTCTACGCCGATCACATCCTCGTCGCGGCCGACCGCGACGGCGAGCGGGTGTCGGTGCTGGTGGACGCCGACGCTCCGGGCGTAGCCCAGACCGACGACTGGGACGGTTTCGGACAGCGGCTCACTGCAAGCGGCACGACCACGTTCTCGGGTGTCGTGGTGCCCGAGGACCGGATCCTCGGGCCCGGATACGGCGCGCCCGGCCGCACCTATGCGACGTCCTACCTGCAACTCGTGCAATTGGCCGTCCTCGCCGGGATCGCCCGCCGTGCGGAAACGGACACGGCGGAATGGGTTCGTGCCCGTACCCGCACGTTCACCCACGCCGCCGCCGACCTGCCCCGGCACGACCCGCTCGTGCAGCAGGTGATCGGCAAGCTGTCCGCCGCCGCATACGGCGCCCGCGCGACCGTGCTCGCCGTCGCCGACGAACTCGACCGCCTGCTCGACGCCGGTGGTGAGGACCCTGAACTTCTGGACCGTGCCGAGGCCGCCGCGGCCCGCGCACAGTCCGTGGTGATCGGCCTCGTCCTCGACGCGACCGCGCAGGTGTTCGAGGTGGGGGGCGCGTCGATCACCTCGTCGGAACTCGGCCTCGACCGGCACTGGCGCAACGCACGCACGATTTCGGCCCACAACCCTCTGATCTACAAGCAGCAGTCGGTGGGGGCGTACGTTCTGAACGGTGATCCGCTGCCGTACGCCTGGAGCGCTGGGCAGCGGCAGAGCGTGCGCGACGCGGACGCGCCGGCATGACCCGGCAGATCCGCTTCAACGCCTTCGACATGAATTGCGTCGCCCACCAGTCGCCGGGGCTGTGGCGGCACCCGGACGACCAGTCGCACCGCTACACCGACCTCGGCTACTGGACTGACCTCGCCCGGCTCCTCGAACGCGGGCTGTTCGACGGACTGTTCATCGCCGACGTGCTCGGCACCTACGACGTCTACGGCGGAACCGACGAGGCCGCGCTGCGGCAGGGCGCCCAGATCCCGGTCGCGGACCCGTTGCTGCTCGTCTCGGCCATGGCAGCGGTCACCGAACACCTCGGGTTCGGCATCACCACGGGGACGGGATTCGAGCACCCGTATCCGTTCGCGCGCCGACTCTCCACCCTCGACCACCTCACCGGGGGACGGATCGGGTGGAACGTCGTGACGGGGTACCTGCCGTCCGCGGCCCGGAACTTCGGTGACGCCGACCAACTCGACCACGACACCCGGTACGACCACGCCGACGAGTACCTCGAGGTGCTCTACAAGCTGTGGGAAGGTTCGTGGGAGGACGACGCCGTCGTCCGCGACACCGAGCGCGGCGTGTACGTCGATCCGGAGAAGGTGCACCACATCGGCCACCGCGGAACGCATTTCACGGTCCCGGGCATCCACCTGTCGGAACCGTCGCCGCAGCGGTCGCCGGTGATCTACCAGGCGGGGGCGTCGCCGCGCGGTGTCCGGTTCGCCGCCGAGAACGCCGAGGCGATCTTCGTGGGGCCGCCGTCGAAGCGGGTGCTGAAGGACACCGTCGCACGGATCCGCCAGGCCCTCGTCGACGCCGGCCGCGACCCCTATTCGGCGCGGATCTACGCGCTGTCCACCGTCATCACGGGCAGCACCGACGAGGCCGCGGCCGCGAAGCAGGAGGAGTACCGGCGATACGCGGACCTCGAGGGCGCACTGGTCTTCACGTCCGGCTGGATGGGGATCGACCTGTCGCGGTACGACCTCGACGACCCGATCGGAAACGTCGAGAGCAACGCCATCCAGTCGGCCGTCGCCGCATTCCAGGAGGCCGCGGACGACGGTCGCGAGTGGACGGTGCGCGATATCGCGGAGTGGGCGAGCATCGGCGGTCTCGGGCCGCGGTTCGTCGGCTCCGGCGAGACCGTCGCAACGCAGTTGCAGGAGTGGGTGGCCGACACCGACGTCGACGGGTTCAACCTGGCGTACGCGATCACGCCGGGTTCGTTCGAGGACGTCGTCACCCACGTCGTGCCGGCGCTGCAGGCCCGGGGTGCCTACCCGACGGGCTACACCGACGGGACCCTGCGCCACAAGCTGTTCGACAAGGGCGACCGGCTTCCCGCCGACCACCGGGGCGCGCGGTACCGCCTCGGCGGCGACCTCTCGACGCGGACCGACCGCTACCGCGCGTACACGAACACCTGAACGACCACCACAACCACCGGGAGGACCCATGAGTACACCCCGCACCGCCGCCGTCGTCGGAGCCGGACTGGCCGGCACCACTGCCGCGCTCGGCCTCGTCGACGCCGGTTTCGCCGTCACCCTCTACAGTGACCGCGACCGCGACGCCTTGCGCAACGACGTCCCGGCCACCGGCACCGCCGTCTACTTCGGCAAATCCCGCGAGGCCGACGCCCGCATCATCGAGGACCTCTACGCCGACGGTCCGCACTCGACCGGGATGAGCACCCGTCTGCACACAGGGGAGGGTGACACCCGCGCCGATGTCCTCGAATTCGACCCCGACTTCCGGTACGTCGCGCAGGGTGTCGACGTGCGACTGCGGGCCGATGACCGACTTGGCCGGTTCCTCGACCGCGGCGGCCGCTTCGAGGTCCGGGCCGTCAACCTCGACGACCTCGACGCGATCGCCGCCGACCACGACCTGACGCTCGTGGCGACCGGAAAGGGCGGGCTGTCCACGCTGTTCCCGGTGGACACCGAACGGACCGTGTACAGCGAACCGCAGCGCCGACTGCTGCTGGTGACGTTGCAGGGCCTGGGACACGGCCCGGACACCTTCGGCTACCGGTCCGCGGCGGGCGGCGCGCACAATCTCTTCAACCTGCACACCGATTTCGGTGAGGCCTGGCTCGGCCCGTACCTGCACAAGGATGCCGGCGCCACATGGAGTTTCCTGGGCTTCGCGAAACCGGGCAGCCCGTGGGAGGAGCGGTTCGCCGCGGTCACCGACGTGCAGTCCGCGCGGCAGACCGTCGTCGACTTCTACCGCGACTACTTCCCGCACGACGCCCCCGAGATCGAGCGGTTGCAGGTGATCGAGTCCGACCCGCACTCGTGGCTGAGTGGGGCGGTCACCCCGACGGTGCGGCGCGCGGTCGGGACGACCAGGAGCGGCCACGTGGTCGCGGCGATCGGCGACACCGCGATCGCGTTCGATCCCCTCGCCGGACAGGGAGCCCAGAACACCGCCGTGCAGGTGGCCGCGCTCGTCGAGGCGGCACGCGGGCACGACGGCGAGTTCACCGCCGACTGGTTGTCCGAGCAGTTCGAGAAGCACTGGAACACACGGGGCCACGCGGCCGCCGAGGTCACCCGGCTGTTCCTCGGCGACCCGAAGTACGCGGTCCACGCCGAATTGCTGTTCCCGGCGGCGACCGTGAGCGAACCCGTTGCCGCGGCCCTGTTCGGGTTCCTCTCCGAACCCGACACGCTGATCGGTATCGACACCCGGGAGGACGTTCTCGCGTTCATCGCCGCCGCGGCCGGGGAACCTGCCGAGGACGTGCTGGCACGGTTCGCGCCGAGCGCTGGGTTCACCGCGTCACCTGCGGCGGCCCGAGCCTAGGCAACTCCTCGCTGTTCCCACACGATGACCCGGCGCCGGTGGTGGTGGTCGTATCGGCATCGACTCCTCACCCGGCGCCTGTGGGGCCCGTTCCGGGGCGGTCCTGCTGTTCGCGACGGCGTCGGGCGCGAAAGTTCGCCACGTTGACGCGGTTTCCGCACACCTGGGGCATGCAGAACCGGCGCCGGCCCGCCCGGCTGGTGTCGACGAAAATTCCGTTGCACGAAGGGGATTCGCACGACCGGAACCGGTTCGGTCCTAGCGAAGCCACGGTTCCGAGCAGGCCCGTTCCGATGACGACGGCCAGGTCGTCGGCGAGGGCCGACTCGGGTGCGGTCTCGAGGTGCCACGTCCATGTGCCGTCGTGGCGCCCGAGGAAGGGGGCGGTGCGGGCCACGCGCAGGAGTTGGTTGGCCCCGTCGACGATCGCCTCTTCGTTCGGCGCGGCCACGATGTCGCGCACGCGTGTTCGCAACGCACGAACCTCGTCCAGATCGGCGCCGGTCGCCGGCCGGTCGCCGGGGACGATGCCGTGCTCGGTGAGGAAAGCATGCAGCGACTCGCCGTCGGTGAGGGCGTCACCGGTCGCGACGAGCACCTCCGGGGCGGTGAGGACGAGCGCCGTCGCCACCGATGCCCCGAAAGTGTAATCGGTGAAAGTCAGTTGCATCGCTTACGTCCTCCGTCTAGCGTAATGGTTACCAAGCCAGTTTAACCATTACGTCTCGGGAGGATGATCATGACTCGACAGCAGATCGCCAACACGGTCGACACCGACCGGTGGCGCCTGCCCGACCGGCTCACGGTGGACGGCGCCACCGTCGCGGCCGGAGTCTTCGGCGACGGCCCGCCCGTCGTTCTCGTGCACGGCACGCCCTCGTCGTCGTATCTGTGGCGCGCGGTGATTCCCCGCCTCGCCGAGCAGAACACGGTATACGTCTGGGACCTTCCGGGCTACGGTGACTCGCCACCGGTTCCCGGCGAGCCGGTGGCGATCCGCACGCACGCGCGCGTGCTCGCCCGGCTGGTCGAGCATTGGGGACTCGAGCGGCCTGTGCTGGTCGGCCACGACATCGGTGCGGCAACGGTGCTCCGGGCACACCTCGTCGAGGGAGTCCCGGTCCGGCGCATCGCCCTCCTCGACGCGGCGGTGCTCTCACCGTGGGTGACGCCGGTGGCGCAGCACATGCAACGCCACCTCGACGTGTACCGCACGATGCCGACGCACATCTTCCAGCGGATCACCGAGGCCCACCTCGACACCGCGACCCGTCGTCGGCTGCCGGCGTCCGTCGCGGAGGCCTACCTCGGTCCTTTCGCGGGCGCGAGCGGGCAGCAGCGTTACCTCGACCAGGTCCAATATTTCGACGAACGCGACACCGCCGACGTCGTCGAGAAACTCGGCACCGTGAAGGTGCCGGTGCAGATCGTGTGGGGTGCGGACGACGAATGGCTGGACCGGTCGTTCGCCGACGATCTCGCGCGCCGCATCCCCGGGGCGCGAGCGACGCTCGTGCCCGGTGCCGGGCACTTCCTCACCGAGGACGAGCCCGCCCTCGTGGCGCAGGCTCTCGCCGACTTCCTCGCGCAGTGAACGCCGGTGTCACGGTCGGTCGGGCGTGTGCAGTGGGTCGGCGATCGTGATCTCCGCCGTCGGCGTCAGGACGTTTCGGTGGTAGTCGGAGATCGAATCGACGAGTGCCGACACTGCGGGCGCGGCGAAGTGTTCGGGATCCCAGCCCGCATAGAGGGTGACGGCGAGGATGCCTTCGGGGATCTGAATCGGCACGCGGATGAGGTTGAAGAGGGGTTGATCGGTCAGTACAGCAACCCCCTGGCCCGATGCGGCGAGTGCTCTGGCCACAGATGTCACTGACACAACCCGGGGGTCGACGTAGGCGAGGCCTTGGCCGGCGGTGGCGGTGTCGAATGCGAGTCGGGCAGCGTTGTTGCGGTGCATCAGGATGAGCGATTCTCGAACGAGGTCGGCTAAGGCGACTTGGGTCTGTCCGGCCAGGGGATGTTCCGGTGATGCCAGCGCGCACACCGGGGCGCGGCCGATGACTCGGGTCTCCATCGACCCGGGTGGAGGGAACGTCGAGATGCCGATGTCGGCATCTCCGCGCTGGACCACGTCGTACACGGTGCGGGTGTCCCGCTCGATGATGTCGTTCAGTCCTGACCTCAGGTATCGACGTCGCGGTACGCGAGCCATTAGCTGTCTTGCCCCAGAGGGCGGTCATTCGGCATTCGCTGCAAGTCGGCGGGAATTCCAGAACCGTAGGACTAGCGAACGTACGTACGCCTAACGTAGTGTTGAAGACCACAGCAACACTTGTACGGCTCTTGTACGGCTAAGGAGAACGATGTTTACTCTCGTCGACGCTATTCGTCGCAACGAGCGGCTGGTGCCCCAACGCGAAGCGATCTTCGACGGTACGCGCCGGCTCACCCATGGAGAACTCGCAGACCGGGCGTGGCGGATTGCCGCCGGCCTTCGGGCGCAGGGTGTCAAACCCGGTGACACCGTCGGCGTGCTGGCGGGCAACACCGCCTTCGGCATCGAAACCTTCCTGGGAATCGTCGCCGCCGGCGCCGCCTTTGTCCCATACAACTGGCGATGGGCAACCGAGGAGCTGGCCCACGGCATCAACGAGACCGGCGCCCGTGTCGTACTCGTCGGCGATGGCTTCGACGCCGCCATCGCGGAGGTCCTGGCCGGTGATGACCTCGAAGCGCCGGTCGCCGTGGTGCACGAGGGGGACGAATTCGATCACCTGCTGCGATCGGAACCGATCAAGGATGTGCCGGTTCAAGCATCGGATGCTGCCTGCATCCTGTTCACCGGCGGCACCACCGGCTTCTCCAAGGGGGTCGTGCTCTCGCACTCGGCGATCCTGACCAACGCAGTCAACGAAATCGCCGACTGCCGGATCGGTGGCCGCCCGAACGATCGCGGCCTGGTCGTCACCCCGCTCTTCCACTCCGCCGCACTGCTGTGCTGGTTCCTGCCCCATTACGTCACGGGGAACAGCTCGGTCCTCGTCCACAAATTCGTGGAAGAGGAGATCGCGGACCTCGTCGCCCGCGAGTCGATCACCAACATGTTCCTCGTGCCCAACATGATCCGGCGCATGCTCAAGTCGGGCACGTTCGACACCGATGGGTTCCGCAACAATTTCAAGGCTCTCCACACCGGTGCCGGGTTGCTGCGCATGCCGGACAAGCTGGCAGTGTCGGCACTGATCCCGGACGTCGACCTGTTCTTCCGCTACGGCCTCACCGAAGCCGGGCCGATGGTCACCCGTTTGCTCCCGCAGGACATGCTCCGGCCGGAGATCGACGGCTCGATCGGCACCGAATACCTCCTCACCGAGGTCGAGTTGCGTGATCTCTACGACGGTGCCCCGACCGCGGTGGGAGAGATCGGAGAGATCTGCGTCCGCGGCCCCAATCTGATGACCGGATACTTCGGTCGACCGGAGGCCACCAAGGAGGTGCTCGACAACGGGTGGCTGCGTACCGGTGACCTGGCGGTTCGCGACGAAAATGGCTACCTGTACTTCCGCGACCGGGCCAAGGACATGATCAAGACAGGTGGCGAGAACGTGTACAGCTCGGAGATCGAGCAGTTGCTCCACACGCACCCGGCTGTCATGGAAGCCGCCGTCCTCGGCGTGCCGAGTGAGGAGTGGGACGAGGAAGTGCGAGCGGTGATCGCCGTTCGGCCGGGTCAGACCGTCACGGAGACGGAGATCGCCACGTTCCTGCGCAAGCACTTGGCTGGATACAAGGTCCCGAAGATGATCGCGCTCGTGGGCCCGAACGCCCTGCCGATGAATCCCAGCGGCAAGATTGTCAAAACCAACATCCGGGCGACGATGGGCTGGTGACAACCGTGCCGACAATCAGCGAGAATACGATCGACTAACGTACGATTGTTCCTGAGACCGCTTGCCGGCCCCTTCGGGGACCGTCCAATTTACCTCGGAGGGGGCACAGTGACGCGAGCAACCCGGGTGACGCGCGGCGGCGCGCGCACCAACGTCGCTATACGGGAGGCCGCGGCCAGCCTGTTCTACGAGCACGGCTACGAGGCCACGTCGCTGCGCACCGTTGCGAGCGAGGTCGGCATCCAGGTCGGCAGCCTCTACAACCACATCAGCGGCAAAGAAGAATTGCTGACCGACATCATGGTGTCGGTCATGGACGAACTCCTCGAAGCCGTGAACAAAGCGCTCGTCAGCGTCGATGGGAGTGCGCTGGACCGGTTCAAGGCGGCGGTCGACTGCCACATCCGCTATCACGCGGAGCATGCGCGGGAGACGTTCATCGGCAATACCGAGCTCCGGGCACTGAGCGACGGAGACTTGGAGTTGGTCCTCGCCAAGCGTGCCGAGTACGAGCGCCTGCTGCAGAAACTCATCAAGGATGTGGCCAAGGAAACCGGCGCGGACATCCTCGATGCCAAATTGCAGACGTACTCGATACTGGCTCAGGGTGCGCACGTCTCGTCCTGGTACAAGCCTGGCGGCCCGAAGTCGCTCGACAAGGTCGTCAACACCTACATCAAGATGGCGCTGCGCCAGCTCGGCGTCGAGAACGCCGCCTGACCCGACCGTATATCCGTTCAGCCCGCGCCCGGGGCGCCAGCCCGGGGTGCGGGCTGACAACTTTGGTGACACACCCAACGAATGCCCCGGAGCGGTGGGTGGCGAGGATATCGCTGGATGCACGGCAGCGCGGTGCGTGGTTGCGGGCGTCCCCGATCGATGGCTACGGCCGCGCACGCACGTGGGATCGCTGCGCTGTTCGTCCCGTTGTCTCGGTAATGTTTTCGCGGAGAATGCTTCCCGGACTCTGTTGATCTTTTTGTGGTGCCCGTCTGCCGCAATGGTGCATGCAGCGGGCCCTCGTCTCACCCGGCACGCATGGTTGACATTTGCTGTCGCTCACATCACACTCTAATTAAACAAACGCACGTACGTTTGTTGGTTGCTCCGCCGACATCGGCAGGGTCGTACATCGAGAGATTGGAAACTCAATGAGCCGCTTGGAGGGCAAGGTCGCCCTGATTACCGGGGCCGCACGCGGCCAGGGCCGTTCACACGCACTGGGGCTGGCCAAAGAGGGCGCTGACATCATCGCCATCGACATCGCCGACCAGATCGGCAGTGTGCCGTACCCGATGGCGTCGCTCGACGACCTGAAGGAAACGGCGCGACTGGTCGAGGAGCTGGGCCGCCGCGTCGTCATCGCGCAGGCCGACGTGCGCAACCTGAAGCAGATGGAGGCTGCGGTCGCCGACGGCCTCGCCGAGTTCGGCCGTATCGACATCGTCTGCGCCAACGCAGGCATCATCTCGGCCAACAAGGTCCTGGACCTGACCGAAGAGCAGTGGAACGACATGATCGACACCAACCTGACCGGTGTCTTCCACACCGTCAAGGCCGCGGTGCCGAACATGGTCGAGCGGGGCGAAGGTGGCTCGGTCATCTTTACCGGATCGACGTCGAGCTTGAATGGTTACCCGAACGTCGGCCACTACGTCACCGCCAAGCACGGCATCGTCGGACTGATGCACACCCTCGCGAACGAGCTGGGCCCCAAGGGGATCCGTGTCAATGCGGTCCATCCGACGAACGTCAACACCAAGCTCTTGCAGAACGAAACCTTCTACGGACTCTTCCGTCCGGACCTCGCGCACCCGACGCTCGAGGACTCCCGCGACGCGTTCGCCACGATGCACTCGCTCCCGAACATCCCGTGGGTCGAACCCATCGACATCACCAACGCTGTGCTCTTCCTGGCCTCGGACGAGTCGCGGTACATCACCGGAATCAACCTGCCCATCGACGCCGGCGCAAGTCAGAAGGTCGGCGGCTAGAAGCCGTCGGATTCCGTGGCCGATCCAAGTCTGGCCGCGGGACCATCCCCACTGCCCCTTCACCCGAGACGTTTCCGTCGCGGGTGAAGGGGCAGTGGTTTTGCGCTGCGTGTCTTCTCGCCTCTGCTCAGTGAGGGTGCCTCATACGTGCCCGATGGCCGGTGCAGGTGATTCGTCGGACTGTGTCGGGATCACGCACGTCCTCGACGTACACGGCGGGCGACCGCGCGTCCTCCCTGCTGGCCGACCTCTGTTCGAGAGACGTTCCTGCGGACTCGCCGGATTCGATGACTCTCGGTGCGTCGTAGTGGGTGGCCGTGACCGTTCTACCTCGTGACGTGCTCGGGTCCGGCGCGGTTCGAGGGTCCGGTGGCGCGACGCACTCCCCGGGCCGGGACGCGAGGCGGGTACGTCTGGTCTGGCGGGCGCGCTCGTTTTCGGACATGCCACCCCAGATGCCGTAAGCCTCGGTGGCGGTGAGGGCGTGGGTGCGGCATTCGGCGAGCACGGGGCAGTCCTGGCAGATCGGTTTGGCGGCGTGCTCACGCTGGGCGCGGACGTTGCCGCGTTCACCGTCGGGGGAGAAGAACCTCTCGGTGTCGGTGCCGAGACAGGAGGCGCGGTGCTGCCAGTCCCGGTCGATGTGGTGGTTCGAATGATCAGGCACTGCGGGGTAGGTCGCTTTCGGAGTCGAAGGTTGACTTGACCGACGGAAGGCACCCGGATCCCGGGCCCTCGTCGTGAGGGCCCGGGATCCGGGTGCTGAAAGTGAATGGCGAGGACGCGGCGTCAGAGCGCCATTCCACCATCCACCGGAAGAACGACGCCGGTCGTCCAGTCGTCCTCGAGCGCGAACCGTGCGATCCACCGGGCGGTGTCGACGGGATCGCCGACCCGGCGCAGTGGAATAGCCTCAGCCCGCTCGCGGAGTAGCGTCGACTCTTGCTCCGCACTCATCCCGGCGGTCCGGTAGATCTCGGTCGGCGTCGGTCCGGGAGCGACGGAAGTGACCCGAACCCCCTCAGGCCCCAACTCGAGGGCCCAGCACCGGGTCAGGTGCGCGACCGCCGCTTTGGAAGCCGCGTAGTGAGCGTTACTGGCGGTCGGTTTGAGGGCAACCGAGCTGGCCACGTTCACGATGGACCCCCGGCTGCTCTTGAGCGCCGGGAGCAACGCCTGCGTGACCACCGTCGTCCCGAGTACGTTCACCTCGAACAGTGCACGCACCGACGCGGCACTGACGTCGGCCAGCGGACCGACCAAAAACGCGCCTGCGCAGTTGATCACGAAGTCAATGCGGCCCCAGTGCTTCAACGCCGCCGACGCTGCGGATGCGACCACCGCCGCATCGGTGACATCGACGGTACGGGCAGCGACCTCCTCACGCCCGGCAAGATCTGCCAGCGCCTCGTCGCTGCGATCCCACGCGTCGACGCGGGCGCCGTGGTCGACCAGCACTTCGAGGCAGGCCCGGCCGATCCCGGTGCCCGCACCGGTGACGACACCGGTGAGACGTTCCCGCCGCGGAGCGAGCACCGGCGCGCTCATACCGGGGTGACGCCATTTCGGCGGGCGGGCGCGGTGCGGTCCCGCTTCCGGTAGAGCGCCAGACGCTGGGTGAGCTCGTTGCGCAGCTCGTTCGCGGGCACGACCGCTTCGACGGCGTTCTCGTTGGCGATCTTGAACACGTCGATCCCGGCGGCGTACTCGGCCTGCTTCTCGGCGATGAACGCGGCCCGCTCCTCCGGATCCTCGATGGCCTGGATGCGGTTGTAGTGGATGCCGTTCACGGCGGCGTCCGGGCCCATCAGGGCGGGCTTGGCCGTCGGCAGCGCGATCAGGGCGTCCGGCTGCATCGGGGCACCGGACATCGCGAGGTACCCGCCGCCGTATGCCTTGCGCAGCAGCACCGTAATGCGGGGCACGCGGGCCTCGGAGACGGCGAAGATCATCTTCGCGCCGTGCCGGATGATGCCCTGGCGTTCGACCTCGGAGCCGATCATGTAGCCGGCGATGTCGACCAGGAACAGGATCGGAATGTTGTAGGCGTTGCAGATCCAGATGAACCGGGCGGCCTTGTCGGAAGAGTCGGGGAAGATCACCCCGCCCTTCACGGTGGGCTGGTTGGCGACGATGCCGACGCTTTGGCCGTTCAGGCGCGCGAATCCGGTGACCAGTTCCGGGGCGAACAAATCCTTGTACGGGAAGAAGCTGGCGTCGTCGACGAGGGAGTCGATCAGCTCGTGGATGTCGAAGATCTCGGATTCGACCTCGGGGACGATCTCCTTGATGGTCCGGGCACCGGACGGGTCGGCCGGAGCGGTGATCGGGGGCTCCTGCTGCCAGTTCGACGGCAGGAACGACAGCCACACACGCACGGCGGCAATGGCTTCCGCGTCGTCCTCGACGAGGACGTCGGACAGGCCCGAGACGGTCGAGTGCATCTCCGCCCCACCCATCTCTTCGAGGGTGACGTCCTCGCCGGTCACCATCTGAGCCAGGCGGGGGGAGCCGAGGTAGGCGGTGGCGTGACCGCGGACCATGATCGTCAGATCGCACAGCGCGGGCACGTAGGCCGAGCCGGCGGGGGAGGGCCCGAAGAGGGCGCAGACCTGGGGGACGCGGCCGGAGATCTGGACCTGGTTGTAGAAGATGTTGCCCCAGGCACGGCGGCCGACGAAGCTTTCGAACTGTTCGTCGATGCGGGCGCCCGCGGAGTCGAACAGGTACACGATCGGGGTGCCGGTGGAGTCGGCGAGTTCCTGGGCGCGGACGATCTTCTCGAAGGTGCGCTTGCCCCAGGTGCCGGCCTTGACGGTGTAGTCGTTGGCGATGACGACGACATCGCGGCCGTCGACCTTGCCGACCGCGGTGACGACGGCGTCGCCGGGCAGCCCTTCGTCGTAGCGGGCGAGCAGGCCGTCCTCGAAGGACCAGCTGTTGTCGAACAGGAGTTCCAACCGGTCGCGCACGAGCATCTTGCCGGCATCGATCTGCTTCTGGCGTTGCTTCTCCGAGCCACCGAGCCGAGCCTTGGCCAGCCGCGTCTCGAGCTCTTCATGCGGGCCTACCGGGGCCGCTGTGGTCTTCTCGTCGAGAGTGTCAGTCATGATCTTTCCAAACTGTTTCGGAGGTAGTGGATTACGAATCGTCGGTGGGGGCGCTACTTGTAGCTGAACAGCAGTGAGGCGCCACCGTCGATCACGGTGGTGGTGCCGTTGACCCCGCGTGAGGTGCGGCCCGCGAGGAAACCGATGACTGCGGCGACGTCGTCGGGGTCGAGGATGCGCCCGGTCGGTGTCTTGGCCGCCATCCGCTCTGCTGCGGGGCGGTCGAGCATGGGGGTGACCATTGCGCCGGGGGCGACGGCGTTCACGGTGACCGCCGTGCCCCAGAAGTCGAACATCAGGGAGCTGGTCAGGTTGATCAGTGCGGCCTTGGAGGCGGCGTAGGCGGGGTACTCGTAGCCGCGGGTGCCGGCGAAGGACGCGCAGTTGATCACTCGCCCGTACTCGGCGGCCTTCAGATCGTCCGCGAAGGCCTGGGTGAGCAGGAACGGGGCGGTGACGTTGACGTCCATGACCTGCCGCCAGGAGTCGGCGGTGGTGTCGGCGAGATGGGTGCGGCGCAGGATGCCGGCGATGTTGACCAGATGGGATACCTGGCCGAGGTCGACGTGCACCGCGTCGACCAACGAGCCGGCCGCCGATTCGGAGGTGATGTCCACGCCGTACGCGGCGCTGGTGACCCCGTTGTTGCCCAGTTCGGTGGCGGTGCGCTTGGCAGCGACTTCGTCGATGTCGACGCAGGCCACCGCCAGGCCGAGTTCGCCGAGCACCGTGGCGGTGACGGCTCCGAGTCCGCCTCCGGCGCCGGTGACGACCGCGACCGGCGGCCCTGCGGGTGTGGTCATCTCACTCACCTGCCGCCGCGACGGTGGCCAGGGATGCTCCGGCCGCCACGACCTGCCCGACCTCGACGTGCAAGGACTCGACGACACCGTTAACGGCGGCGCGGATCGGGTTTTGCATCTTCATCGCCTCCAGCACCATCAGCACCTGCCCCGCCTCGACCTGGGCGCCGACCTCGACGTCGATCTGCGCGACCGTGCCCTGCATGGGGCTCTTGGCCTCACCGCTCGCGGCGGCGCCGCCGCCCCGCTTCTTCCGTGGTCCGCCGGTCGCGGCGCGGCGCGCCTGCGGCTCGGCGACGGGCGCGGCAGCGGCCGGGCCGGCGGGGGTGAAGAACGGGATGACGTAGCGGCGGTCACCGACCCACCCCTCGTTGCGGGGCAGCATCTCCTCGGTGTCCTCGGCATCGGTGTCGGACAGGTCCTCGACCGGCGGCAGCAGCGAGGCGAAGTCGATGTCGCGCTCGAGCCAGTTGGTGTGCATGGCGACGTTGCGGAAGTCCTTGTGCGCAATGACCTGTCGTGCGGCAGGGACGGTGGTGGGTACGCCGTCGATGATCAGCTCGTCGAGGGCGAGGGTCAGCCGGTCCAGGGCGCGGTCCCGGGTCGGCGCCCACACGATGAGCTTGCCGACCAGGCTGTCGTAGTACGGCTGGACCTCGTCGCCGGATTCGTAGCCCCCATCCCAGCGGACGCCGGCCCGTGTGGGTGCCTGCACGGTGGCGATCGGGCCGGGGCTGGGCATGAACAGGGCGCCGCGGGTGTCCTCGGCGTTGACGCGGACCTCGATCGCGTGCCCTCGCGGGGCGGCGCCGGACTCGGTGATCGACAGCGGTTCGCCGGCGGCGACGGCGAGTTGCTCGGCGACCAGATCCAGGCCCAGGGTCATTTCGGTGACCGGGTGCTCGACCTGGATGCGGGTGTTCATCTCCAGGAAGTAGAAGGCCTCCCGGTCGGCCTCGACGAGGAACTCGACGGTGCCGGCGCCGACGTAGCGGACCTGCTTGGCCAGGCGGACCGACGCCTCGCCCATGGCGCGGCGCAGCTCGTCCGACAGGCCGGGGGCGGGTGCTTCCTCGATCAGCTTCTGATGGCGGCGCTGCACCGAGCAGTCGCGGTCGCCGATCCACACGGCATTGCCGTGGGTGTCGGCGAATACCTGGACCTCGACGTGGCGAGCGCTGGACAGGTACCGCTCGAGGTAGACGTCGTCACGACCGAACGCGGCAGCGGATTCCTGCTTGGCCGAGGCGAACGCGGATTCGGCGTCCGAGGCCGAGGCGACCGTCCGCATGCCGCGGCCGCCACCGCCGTAGGTGGCCTTGATCGCCACCGGGTAGCCGTGCTCGTCACCGAACGCGATCACGTCCGCCACGGAGGCGATGGTGCCCTGCGAGCCGGGGACCTGCGGGACGTCGGCCTTCGCGGCGAGATCACGGGCGGCGATCTTCGAACCCATCACCTCGATCGCCGAGGAGGGCGGCCCGATGAAGATCAATCCCGCGTCTTCCACGGCCTTGGCGAACGCCGCGTTCTCGGCCAGGAAGCCGTAGCCGGGGTGCACGGCCTGCGCACCGGTGCTCTTGGCGGCCTCGATGATCTTGTCGATCGCCAGGTACGACTCCGACGCGGAGGCCGCGCCGAGCAGGACCGCCTCGTCGGCCAGCCGCACATGCAGTGCCTTCTCATCCGCCTCCGAGTACACGGCGACGCTGGCTACACCGGCCTCTGCACACGTGCGAATGATGCGGACCGCGATTTCGCCGCGGTTGGCGACGAGGACCTTGGACAACATGCCCGGACTCCTTGGGGTTTCGAAATACCTGTGCGATGGACGCCCCGGTGTGGGGTCGCCTTCGTAAGACCATGTCGCTTAGACAAACAATCGTACGTTCGCTTACGGTACCGTCAGATGTGGTAACGGTCAACGATGGTCCCCGCCGCATCCGTGAGGTGGGGTCGACGACAGAGAGGGCGCGGACGGTGATTGCCTCTGCCGAAGAACTCGAGTCCCTGGTCGACGCTCTGCGAGTGACCCCCGCGGGGGTGAACCGGTTCGATGGTCCGACCTCGGTGCGCAAACTTCCCCGGCTCTTCGGCGGACAGGTTCTCGCGCAGGCCGTGATGGCGGCCGGTGCGACCGTGCCCGCCGACCGGTATCCGCACTCGCTGCATACGCTGTTCCTGCGGGGTGGAGACCCTGGTGCGCCCGTCGCCTATCAGGTGACGATCCTGCGAGACGGCCGCTCCTACAGCGCTCGCGCCGTCACCGCGACCCAGGGCGATGATGTGCTGGCGACACTGCAGCTCTCGTTCGCCACCGAGCAGGACGGCCCTGAGCACGAATGGTCCCCGCCCCTGACCGAGACTGCACCGGACGAACTGTTGCCGCTGCACGAGCAACTCGAGGGCGAGAGTGCGATGCTGCCGGAGTGGTGGTCGCAACCCCACCCCTTCGATTTCCGCTTTCTCGAACATCCCGAGGCGCTGGCCGCGGCCGGCACCCGGAATCCCGAGCAGCAATTCTGGGTGCGCGCGGCCACCACGGTCCCGGACGAGCCGCTGCTGCACACTGCCCTGTTGGCATATGTCAGCGACCTGACCCTGCTCGACCCGGCGCTGATGCCGCACGGGCGCTCCTGGTACGGCAACCGGGTGATCGCCGGTGCCAGCATCGACCACGCGATGTGGTTTCACCGCCGGTTCTCGATGAACGACTGGATGCTGTGTCGGCAGGTCAGCCCGATCGCCACCGGTGGCCGGTGCCTGTGCACCTGCGACTTCACCACCGAGGCGGGTGCGCGCATCGCGTCGGCCTCCCAGGAGGGCGTTCTGCGCGAACCCTGACCTCGACGGCGCCGTTCAGACCGGCACGATCTCCGACTCGGAGGCGAGGAACCAGGTGATGTTCCCGATGAACTCTTCCTCGTGCTCGCGGACGGCGTCCGCCTCCGGCGAGGAGAACGCCTGGGCCACCGCGGCGACGGAGGGGAACCACAGCTCCGCCATCCCGTCGTACGCCCATTCCGTGCGATGCTCGATCGCCGGATTCTGCACGTAGCGCTCGAGTTCCGGGAGCTTCCATACGTACTGGGGGTGCTCGACGTTCCAGTACCGGAGGAACTCGTCGCGAGAAAGCTCGGACTTCGACGTGATCAGCGCAACGATCTTGACGGACATACAATTCTCCTTCAGTCGGGGTCGGCGACGGTAGAAGTTCGGCGACCATTCGGGAATGCACGGCGGCGTTCGGCCGGAGATGACAGCTTCCGGTCGAACGCCGCCGTGAGGGGATCAGTGCGCGAGGGTCTTCGTCTTGTCCAGACCTGCCCCGGTCAGGGCACGCACTTGAAGTTCGTCGAAGGCGGCGTCATTTGCGGGCTCACGACTGAGGTAGCTGCCCACGATGCACCCGAGGAATCCGGCGGGCACCGACAGCAGGATCGGGAATGCCAGCGGGAAGGGCGCTGTGGTCGACAGTGAATCCGACAGCAGCGGAGCCAGACTCGGCCACACCAGCGGACCGGTCAGAATCAGCGCCAGCGCCGTCAGCAGACCCGACAGCGCCCCGACTACGGCCCCGAGGGTGCGCATCCGCCGCCACAGCAGCGTCATGATCAGGACGGGGAAGTTCGCGCTGGCCGCGGTGGAGGTCGCCAGCGTGGCCAGGAAGGTCACGTTCTGGGTGCCGCCGATGGCCAGGGTGGCACCGACGGTGACGATCACCAACGCCACCGCGGCGATCCGGCCGACCGTCATCTCCTCCCGCTCGGGCCGGTGGAAGGTCTTGGCCCACAGGTCGTGGGCGATCGTGCTCGACGCGCTGAGCACCAGGCCGGCCGATACCGCCAGCAGCGTGGCGATCGAGACCGCGACCACCAGCGCCAGCAGCAGGTCGGACGCGAAGCCGTCCCCGCCGCCGAGCCAGACGGTCAAGGCGGGCAGGGCGAGATTGCCGCCCTTGCCGGCGATTTCCTCCCCGCCGGCACCGAGGGCGGCGCGTGCCGAGATGCCGAGGAACGCGATCAGGACGTTGAATCCGCCGATCAGGCTGATCGCCCAGATCGCGGACTTGCGGGCCTCGATGGCGTCGGGGACGGTGAAGAACCGCATCAGCACATGGGGCAGGCCCACCGCGGACAACGTCACGGCCACTGCCATGGACATGATGTTCCAGGGCCCCTGGAAGGAGTTGCCGGTGGCCAGGTAGTGATCGCCGAATTTACTCTGCGAGACCGCCTGCTCGATGATGTTGAGCGGGTTGGGATCGATCCGGATGAGAACCAGGATCACCAGCAGCGCGACGACGCTCATCAGGGCCACGGCCTTGATGATCTGCAGCCACGTCGTGGCGAGCATGCCGCCGAAGAGCACATAGGTCAGCATGAGGACCGCGGCAATCACCACGCCCCAGGAGAAGTCGATCCCGGCGAGTGCCTCCATCAGCACACCGCCGGCAACCATCTGGGCGAGGAGGTAGAAGACACAGATGAAGAGCGTCGAGATCGCCGAGACGATGCGGACCGGACCGGACCGGAGCCGGGTGGCGAGCGCGTCGGCGAACGTGAAACGCCCTAGATTACGCAGCTTTTCGGCGATCAGGAACATCACCATCAGGAAGATCCCGCAGGCGAAGATCGCGTAGACGATGCCGTCCATGCCGTAGAGGTAGGCCAACCCGGCGTAACCCAGCAGGGAGGCCGAGGACAGGAAGTCGCCGGCGATGGCGGTGCCGTTCTTGCGTCCGGTCATACCGCCCCCGGCCGTCCAGAACTCCGCCGACGTCTTCGTGCGGCGCGAGGCGAAGTAGGTCGCCACGAAGGTGGTCGCCAGCAGCAGGATCGTGACGACGACGGCCGTGGTGTTGAATCCGTCAGACATTGCCCGCGACCTCTCGCTCTCGGGTGGCGGGCACGCTCAGCACGGCCGCGGCCAGGATGTCCCAGTGGCGTGCGCGGCGCACGTACCAGGCACCGAGGCTCATCACCGTCGCGACGTAGGCCAGGGACAGGATCAGCCCGACGCTCAGACCCGGGACGGGACGTTTCGCGATGATCTCCGGGGCGAATGCGGCGAAGCCGACGAGCGCGCAGAACGCCACCGCGAAAACGCCCCAGGCAACGGTGAAGAAACTTCGGCGGTCACGTCGCAGGCGGAGCATCGACGGATCCGACCAGAGCCGGCTCCAGTCGACAGCGGTCTCGGTGGGAGGCATGGTCACCCTTTCTCGTGCTGGTCGGTGCCGTCTTTCGCGGGTGAAACGCGAGTTCACGACGAGTGAGGGCGGGGCCGGTTGCGTTGTGGGACCGCGCGGCCTGCGCGCCCTCTGTAATGGGCATCACACACGCTATACGAACGGGTGTTTGTTTGTCTAGGTGGAAGGAGTGGTCGCCTGACCCTTGGAAAAACGTGCGTTCGTTTGTATCGTGGGGTGGGTGACCAGGTCACAGCGCGACGGCCGCACCTTTGTACCCCGAAGGGCGCGGTCACCCCGAGTTGGAGGAGTCTCATGATCGGAAGCGGCACCCTGCCGGACACTACGGAGCAAGCGGATCTGCGCGAGATGGTGCGTGAGATCATCGAACGGTATGCACCCCCGCAGCGGGTCCGGGAACTCGACGACGCCAACGCGTTCGACCTCGAGCTGTACCGGGCGCTCGGCGAAGCCGGGCTGATCGGACTCGACGCCCAGGCCGACGGCACGACCGGCGCCGACCCCCGACATCAGATCATCGTCCTCGAAGAGCTCGCCGCCGGCCCGACCTCGATGGCGGTGTGCCTGGTCGTGCAGTACATGGGCGTCGGACTGCTCACCGAGTACGGCAGCGACCAGCAGCGCAGTGCCGTCCTGGCCCCGCTCCTCGACGGCAGCGATCGGGTCGCCTTCGCACTGACCGAACCCGACGGCGGCACCGACGTCGCCCGAGTCATGCGCACCCGGGCGAAGCAGGCCGGCGACGGCCGGTGGATTCTCAACGGCGCCAAAACCTGGATCTCGGGTCCGCAGCACGCGAGGAATCTCATCGTCCTGGCCCGGACCTCGACGCATGAGTCTTCGCCGATCGACGGCATCACCATGTTCGTGGTCCCGACCGACACTCCCGGCATCACCGTGCGCGAACTCGACACCTTCGCCATCCACAGCCTCGACACCTGCGAGGTCACTTTCGGCAACGTCGAAATCGATGCCTCCGCCGTCCTCGGGCACGTCGACCAGGGGTTCCGGCAGGTGCTGGGCACTCTCAACGGGGAACGACTCAACGCCGCCGCCGCCGCACTCGGGATCGCGCGGGGCGCGCTGGAAGCCGCCGTCGACTACGGCCGCCAGCGTCAGGTGTTCGGGCGCCCGGTCGGCAGCTTCCAGGCCGGCCAGCACCGGCTCGTCGACGGCGCCATCGCGATCGAGTCCGCCCGGGCCCTGATGCTCCAGGCCGCCGCGGCCACCGCCACCGGCAAGCGCGCCGACATCCTCAGCGCCATGGCCAAGGTCGCTGCCTCCGATGCGGCGGTCGCCGTCACCGACGCCGGCATGCGTCTGATGGGCGGATCCGGGTTCAGCAAGGAGTACCCGATGGAGCGGTTGTTCCGCGACGCCCGCCTCTACACCTTCGCCCCACTGACCAACGAGATGCTCCGCAACCACATCGGTGAGAAGTACCTGGGATTGCCGCGGTCGTTCTGACTCGCGTACCCGCACAACACAACACAGAAAGAAACACCATCATGCCCGCCATTACCCCCTTCGCCGACGAACTCAACGCACTTCCGCCGCTGGCCTCGCGCTACGTCGACGTCGACGCCCTGCCCTGGCGCCCTTCCGGGTACGAAGGCATCGATATCAAGGTGCTGCTCAAGGATGAGGAGAGCGGTCTGCTCACCGCCCTGTTCCGCTGGCAGCCCGGATCGGTTCTGCCGCTGCACGAGCATGTCCGGATCGAGCAGACCTGGGTGCTCGAAGGCAGCATCGTCGACGAGGAAGGCGAGACCACCGTCGGGAACTTCTCGTGGCGACCGCAGGGCAACCAGCACCGCGCCTCTGCGCCGAACGGGGCACTGGTGCTGTGTTTCTTCCTGACCCCCAACAAGTTCCTCGAGGGACCGAACGCCGGCTCGACGCTGGAATAGCCGCACCACCCCGACCTAGGAGTTCGTGTTGTCTCAACCCACTATTCATCGCACGCGGCTGTTCTCACCGCTGACCCTGCGCGGTGTGACCTTCCGAAATCGCCTCTGGGTGGCGCCGATGTGTCAATTCTCCGCCGACGACGGCGTACCCGACGACTGGCATCTGGTGCACCTCGGCTCGTTCGCCAAGGGGAAGGCCGGCCTGGTGCTGACCGAGGCGACCGGGGTCAGCCCGGAAGGGCGGATCAGCCCCAAGTGCACCGGGCTGTGGAACGACACGCAGCTCGAGGCGTTCGCCCGCATCAACCGGTTCGTCACGGAGCACGGATCGATCCCCGGTATCCAACTCGCGCACGCCGGCCGCAAGGCCTCCGCGCAGGTTCCCTGGGAGGGCGACGGCACCGTCCCGATCAGCGAGGGCGGCTGGGAGACGGTCGGTCCCTCGGCGACCGCCTGGGGAGACCAGGCGGTGCCACGCGAGATGACCGTCGCCGACATCGCGAAGGTGGTCGCCGACTTCGCCGAAGCCGCCACCCGTGCGCTGGCCGCAGGATTCCGGGTCGTCGAGATCCACGCCGCACACGGATACCTGCTCCACCAGTTCCTGTCGCCGATCACCAACCAGCGCACCGACGACTACGGCGGAGACCCCCACCGCCGCGCCCGGCTGCTGCGGGAGATCATCGCCGCGGTTCGCGCGGTCTGGCCGGAGGAGTTGCCGCTGTTGCTGCGGATCTCCGCCACCGACTGGGCTGAGGACGGCTGGGACGTCGACGGCAGCGTCGCACTGATCCGCTCGCTCGAGGGTTCCGGGATCGACCTCGTCGACGTCTCCAGCGGTGGCCTGACCCCGGAGCAGAAGATCACCGTGGGACCGGGATACCAGGTGCCGTTCGCTCGCCGGATTCGCAACGACACATCCCTGCCGGTCGCGGCCGTCGGGCTGATCACCGACTCCTCTCAGGCCGAGCAAGTCCTCGTCGACGGAGCCGCGGACGCTGTTTTCGTCGGACGGAACCTGCTGCGCGAGCCGATGTGGCCGCTCAAGGCGGCAAAGGAACTCGGCGTCGAGGACACGCTCGACTGGCCGACCCCGTACCGGTCGGCCCGCTACCGCGGCAACATCCCCTGATCTCCCGGTGGGCGCCGATCGTTGACATGGATGGGTGCCCACCCGGTACCGTAAGAAAACAATCGTTCGTATGTGGTAAGCGCGCCGGGTCCCGAGGACTTCCGCGCGCGCCGGGCGGCACCCGCGGCCGCATCATCGCCGCCAGCGTTCGTGTGTTCGCCGAGCAGCTCTACCTGAAGGAGAAAAGATGTCCGAGACCAGCCCGAGCCGTCATCAACTGCTGATCGACGGTAAGTGGGTGGATCCGGTCGAAGGCGGCACTGTCGACGTCTTCAACCCGTCGACCGGAGAAAAGCTCGCCGAGATCGCCGCAGGCGGCCCGCGCGATGTCGAACTGGCGGTGCAGGCTGCCCGCCGCGCATTCGACGACGGCTCGTGGCGGCGGATGCCGGCCGAGTCCCGCGCCCGGATCCTGCACCGCTTCGCGGACCTCATCGAGGCCAACGCGGACGAGATCGCCCTCATCGACACCCAGGACTGCGGAAAGCCCTACGCGTTCATCCGCGACATCGACCTGCCGAACATGGCCGACCTGCTGCGCTACATGGCCGGGTGGACCACCAAGCTCGAGGGACGCACCATCCCGCTGTCGCGGCAGAACCCCGGAGACTTCTTCTCCTACACCCGGCGGCAGCCGGTCGGCGTGGTCGCCCAGATCATCCCCTGGAACGGCGCCGCGCTCGCCGCGGTCTGGAAGCTGGCCCCGGCGCTGGCCGCCGGATGCACCGTGGTGCTCAAACCCGCCGAACTCGCCTCCCTGGCCCCGCTGCGCCTGGCGGAGTTGGCCGTCGAAGCCGGTGTGCCCGACGGAGTGGTCAACGTGATCACCGGAACGGGCGCAGACGCCGGAGCTCCGCTGGCCGGTCACCCGCAGGTCGACAAGGTCGCGTTCACCGGCTCGGTCGAGACCGGCAAGAGGATCGTCGTCGCGGCGGCATCGAACCTGAGCAAGCTGACCCTCGAACTCGGCGGCAAATCCCCCAATGTCATCTACGACGACGCCGATCTCGACATCGCCGTCGACGGAGTGCTCGGTGCCGTCCTCTATGCCCAGGGTGAGGCCTGCACGGCCGGGTCGCGGCTGTATGTGCAGCGCAACGTCTACGACGAGGTCCAGGCCCGTATCGCCGCCAAGGTGCCGGAGATCAAGATCGGCCCCAGCGCCGAGCGCGGCGTCCTGGTCGGCCCGATGATCTCCGACCAGCACCGCTCCAAGGTCAAGACCTTCGTCGAGGGCGCGCTCAGTGACGGAGCGGAGATCATCGCCGGTGGTGCCCAGACCCGCGAGCCCGGTTACTACCTCGAGCCGACCGTGCTCGGCGGGGTCGACGACGACATGACCATCGCCCGGGAGGAGATCTTCGGTCCGGTTGTTTCGCTGATGCCGTTCGACGACGAAGCCGAGGTGTTGCGCCGCGCGAACGACACCACCTACGGTCTGGCGGCCGGTGTGTGGACGAGCAACGTCGGTCGCGCCCACCGCTTCGCCGAGGCGGTCAACGCCGGCGCGGTATGGGTCAACTGCTACAACGTCTTCGACGCCGCGCTGCCGTTCGGCGGCTTCAAGCAGTCCGGCTGGGGTAAGGAGATGGGCGGCGAAGCCCTCGACGGTTACCTGCAGAGCAAGGCGGTTACCGTCTCGCTCGCCTGACCACTGTTCGTCGACCCTCCCCTAAACGCCCGGCTGGTGCACCAGCCGGGCGTTTTGCGCGTTCCGTGGGCGAATTCCGGTGGGTCATCTCACCACTCGATCGCGTTGGGCGCGTCCGGTCCTGAATCCTCGTTGTGACCGTTGACACGACAGGTGATGCAGCACTAACATACGTACGTTCGTTTTTCTGGTGCGGTTCCGTTCCGAGCTACCGCACCTTCCGTTCCGGGTGCGATTCACGGTCGAATTCACTACGCGCCGTGTGCACTCCGGTCCGTCGCGCTCGTCCCGACTGCGCCTCCTGCCTTGCGGGCGGCGCCCCAGACACAGGAGCACGTCATGACAACCTCGACGCTCACCGGCGCGCGTGTGACATCCACGCGCGCGCCCCTCTACAGCTGGTGGGTCCTGCTGGTCAGCCTGCTGTGCTTCATGTGTTGCTTCATCGGTCTGAACACCGTGGCCGTGTTCGGCACGGTCATCCAGGACGACTGGGGGATCAACGCCACCCAGCTGTCCTCGCTCACCACCGCATCGATGCTCACGTTCTGCGTGGTTCCGGTCTTCGCCGGCAAGTGGGCCGCCCGTATCGGGGTGAAGAAGATCATCGTCATCGGCCTGCTCTGCAATGTCGTTTCGGGGCTGTTGATCCCGGTCGTCGGTGAGTCCTACACCGGCATGCTCGTGCTGCGTCTGCTCCTGGGCTGCTGCGGCGGCGTGATGAATGCCTCGCTGGCCACCCATGCATCCTTGTGGTTCCCCAAGAACCGGCGCGGTTTCGCGACCGGCCTCCTGATGGGCTTCCTCGGCGTCGGCTTCTCGATCACCTCGTTCGCCGGACCGCTGCTGACCGACAGCGGCATGTCGTGGGAGGTCGCCTCGATGTGGCTGACCGTGGTCCCGAGCATCGCCTGCGGTGCGTTGTTCGTGCTCACCGTCAAGGACTTCCACAAGTCCCACCCCGGTGTGCCCTCGATGGACGCCCTCGTTGCCGAACCCGTCGGACTCCGGCGCCCGCACTCGACCCGTTTCGACGCGCTCCCCAAACCGGGATCACTCGCCGAGGCGCTGCGCAGCTCCCGAGTGTGGTGGTCCTCGCTGTACGGTGCAGGCACTGCGATCACCCTTTACGGGCTTTCCTACGCCCTGCCCTTGTTCCTCGAACAAGACCGCAGCATGACGCTGCTCGAAGCCTCGGCGATCATCGGCGTCACCTTCATGTTCAAACTCGTCGCGGCTCCCATCGGCGGGCTGATGTCGGACCGGCTCTTCCGCGGCGAGCGATTCCAGACGAACATGATCGGTGCCGGTCTGGCCGGCATCATGGTGGTCGCCCTGCCCGGGATTCCCGCGAGCACTCTCGGGATCTACCTGTGCATGATGTTCCTGGCAGCCTCGTTGTACGGTGGCACATACTGGGCGTGGGCGGCGGAACTGTCTCAGCCGCAGGCGAACTACCAGACGAGCGGACTCATCGTCACCGTCAGCAACGTCGGAGCAGTCCTCGCCGCGCCGATGCTCGGATTGATCATCGACGCCACCGGCAGCGCCACCTACGCCATGGTCACCATCGGAGTCCTCGGCCTGCTGAGCGTGGAGTGCGCCCGCCGCTCACGATTGTGAGCCGCACTCCTTCCACCCCCTGATCGCCGACCCACTTGGCCCGCTATCCCAGCCTCTGCGCCCTCGCGGGTCGGCCTCCACACGCTCTCCGGTTCCGGGCGGTTCACACACTATCGGCGCGCGAGCCCGGATCCGGAGAGCTTCAGCTGTGCACACCCCGCGCAGTACTGCATCGTCCGCAGCGCGTCACAACCGTGACGCCGAGTGGACGGACGTCGAACGGCTCGGACCGGGAACCGGTCCGAGCCGTTCGGCTACGAGGGCACATCTCAGCGGATGGTCCAGCCGCCGTCCGCGACGTAGACCGCGCCGTGCACGAAGCTCGCCTCGTCGCTGATCAGGAACACCACCCCGTGAGCCCGTCCGCCCGCCTGGCGGATCTCGGTGACCACGGCATCGATCCCGACCGGATCGAGGTCCCACACGACGACCTCGGCGCCCTCGGAGGCGAACCGTAGAGCGCTCGCGCGGCCGATACCCGACGCGCCGCCGGTGATCACCGCCGTCCGATCGGCAAGTCGAGTTCCCGTAGCGCTAGCCGTTTCGATCATTACTTCCTCCCCTGAATATGAAATGGCGGAACAGAATTGAGCTCCTTGCTACCCTGCCCACCCGCGATGGGGTATGTGGCTCAGTCGCGGAACGGCTGCTTGACCCAACCCTGATCCCAGTTGGACACCTGGTGTGTGCGTCCGCGCAGTTCCTGGAAGTACCAGGTGCCGTCGCGCTTTACGAACTGATCGGTGTAGTTGATGGTCAGGATGACCGGGTCCTTCTCGGTGGCGTCCCGACTGTTCTCGATGGTGCACAGGCACAGCAGGTAGAAGTATCCAACTGCGCTCTGGCCGTCGTCGGCGAGTTCCACACGTGGGGCGATCATGTAGTGCAGAGCCCAGGTGATCTTGTCCGACAACGCCCGGAAGTGCGCCTTGATCTCCTCGTGGCCGGTCATGGACCCACCCTCGCCGTCCACGACCCACCGGCCGTCTTCGACGAAGAGACTGGCGATGCCTTGCGGGTCGTAGCCGTTGTCGCAGAAGCCGGCGTAGCGATACTTGAGCTGTTCGATTGCGCGGACGTCCTCGAGTCGTGTCAGTCGCTCGGCGAGCTCGGTGACGCTCACATCCGCGGTAGTAGCGTTCATGATAACGGGTCCTCCTGTGAGGGTTGATTTCTGGGAAATTTTGGTCAGGAGATCTGTGCGAGAACCTTGGAGATAGTCTCGAGGTTGCGCATGCCCTCGCCCGGGTTGTCTGCCGGGTCGACCCACAGCACCGCCCGTTCGATCCCCAATTCTCGATAGCTCTCGAGCAGTGCGGGATCCGGTGGCGCCGAGGCCACCGCGATGCCGACCGACTCGGGGTCGCGGCCGGACTCCTCCACGACTCTGCGAAACTCGGGCACCGTCTTCGACAGACTCGGATCTTCCGCGGAGGGCACGACGTACCAAGCGTCGGCCCACTCGGCGGCATGCCGCATCGTGGTGGGACCGGCGCCGCCGAGGTAGGTGCGCGGGCCGTTCGGCTGCGCGGGCTTCGGCCAGGCCCACGAGGGGGCGAGCGACGCACGGGGGCCGTCGAAGCTCGCCACCTCCTCGGTCCACAGTGCCTGCATGACTTTGAGTTTGTCCCGCACGGTGGAGTAGCGCTGCTTCCACACGACGCCGTGCGCTTCCGCTTCCTCGACGTTCCACCCCATTCCGACACCGCAGATGACGCGTCCGCCGGATAGGTGGTCGAGGGTGGCGATCTGCTTGGCCTTCGCGATCGGATCATGTTGGGCCAGAAGGCAGATACCGGTGCCGAGCATGATCGTCTGCGTATGTGCAGCGATCATCGACATCGTGACGATCTGGTCGTAGGTGCGTAGGTAGAACTCGGGTAGTCCGGGTCCCCCGTAGGGGATCGGGTAGTCGGTTTTCCGGGATACCGGAAAATGCGTGTGCTCGGGCACGAACAGGGACTCGAATCCGTACCCTTCCGCGGCCTGCCCGAACTCCACGGGGTCCGGACCCTGATCGGTGAAGAAATAAACTACGCCCACATCCATGACGGGATCCTTAACTCATTGTCATTCTTTGAGGTGACGCCGAGGGTTCAGGCGTCGTCGACCACGACGTGGTCCTCGAGGACCACTACGTAGTGCTTGCCGATGAAGTTCTCGACGTCCGCGAGGGCTGCCTGGCCGGCCTCGGACGCCCAACCGGCCTCCATCGCCTCGGCGCTCTCGTAATCGAGGACGGCGAGACCGTCGATGCCGAATCCGTTGTCGGGTTCGGTGGCACCTTCTTGCGGAACGACGTGCCGCTGCACGTAGCGGATCACACCGGGCACCTGCGCGGCGAGCGGGGCGTGCTTCTCACGCCAGTACTCGTCGAACTGGGCGAACGACATACCCGGCTTGCGTCCGATCAGTGCGATCGTGCGGACCGGTCCACCATTGACTGTCATTGATTTTCCTTCTCTGTTGGGGTCGGTTGAAGGGGAGTAGGGGTTGTCAGCCGGGGTACTTCGCGAGCATTCCGGCATCGACGGGCAGCGCGGTGCCGGTCACATAACGCGACTCGTCGCTGGCCAGCCACAGGACGGCCTCGGAGATGTCGGCAGAGTCCACCCATGGCACCGGCAGCAGGTTGATCCGCCCGAGAACGTCGATCCCGTCGTCGAGGGTCGGGTTCTCGAGGTCGGGCCGGAAGATCTTCGCCGCCGTCGGATTGTCGATCATGTCCGTGCGGACATTGGTCGGATGCACGGTATTCACCCGGATGCTGTGCGGAGCAACCTCGTTCGCGACCGAGCCGACCAGTCCGACCAGCGCGTGCTTGGCGGCGCTGTAGTGCGCCACGTGCGGCACTCCGCGAATGCCCGCGATGGAACTGATCGCGATGATCGACCCGCCTCGGCCGCCGGCGATGATGTGCGGCAGCGCCGCCTTCATCGTCTGCCAGACGCCTGTGAGGTTGATGTCGATCAGGGTGTCCCATTCGGCACGGGTCAGCTCCCAGGAGGGCTTGGCTGCTCCGAGTACGCCCGCGTTGGCGACGACGATGTCGAGTCGACCGAGTTCGGCGGCGGCCTCGGCGACCGCGGCGATGATCGACTCGTCACGGACGTCGGCTTCGATCATCACCACCCTGCGGCCCCGCTCCTCCACCAGGCGTGCGGTTTCCTTCAGGTCCGCGTGGTCAGGCATTGCGTAGCTCACCTGGTCGATCGGGCGTACCGAGTCGAGCAGGATGAGATCCGCGCCTTCGTCCGCGAGGGTGAGAGCGTGCGATCGACCTTGGCCGCGGGCGGCGCCGGTCACGAAGGCCACCTTCTCGTGCAGTCGCTGACCGATGTTCGTCATGCAGATTCCTTTCGGGGAGTCAGACGTTGGATGACGTGACGCAGGTCCAGTTGCTGTGCTCCCACCGCGACGGCGATGACCACTGCCTGGACGAGGAACTGTGTGGAAGAGGGCGCTCCGAGGGAGAGCACGAGCTGGGTCAGCTGGCTCAGAAACAGGGCCCCAACCGCCGTGCCGATGATGTTGCCGCGACCACCGGTCAGCGCGGTGCCGCCGACGACCACAGCTGCGATGGCCGGCAGGAGGTAGCTGGTGCCGGCATTGGTGTTCGGTGTGCTCACGTACCCGGCCAGCAGGACACCGGCGCCGCTGTAACACAGTGCCGCGGCGACGTATCCGCTGATCTTGACTCGGGAGGTGCGCACACCCGCGGCGCGGGCGGTCCGCTCGTTGGACCCGACGGCGACTACCCGGCGCCCCCAGGCGGTGCGCCCTGTCGCGAATACCGTCACGATCATCAGCAACACTGCAAGCCACACCGTGTTGGAAACACCGACCGTTTTTTCCAGAGCGAAGTCGGACACACTTTGCGGTGCGCGGGTCGGGGTTCCTCCGGAGTATGCGAGGGCGGCTCCCATCAGGACGGCGTTGACTGCCAAAGTGGCCACCAGCGGGGTCACCGAGAATGCCGAGACGACGATGCCGTTGACCAGTCCGACGACGACGGCGATGGCGGCGACGACCAGCAGAGCGGCGAGGATACTGCCGTGATCCTGGGCGTACTGGCTGCTGACCAGCGCGGCGAGGGTCATCATGCCGGGCAGCGACAGGTCGATGCCCTTGAGCATGACCACGATGGTCTGCCCGATCGCCGCGATCGCCAGGATTCCGGCGAAGGGCAGTAGCGAGTCGATAGCGCTGCCCGAGATGCTGCCGGGGGCGATCAGCCAGCTGAACAGGAACAGTGCCACAGTGATCGCGATGACCGAGCTGGTGCCGTTCCAGGTCGGGGTCCAACGGCGACCGCCGGTGGACTCGTTCCCGGACTTCTGGGGGAGTTGTTGTTCTTGTGTTGCGCTCACGGGTCAGCTCCGCTCTGCGAGGGTTCGGGACTTCGAGTAGAAGGCGGCCGCGGCGATGGTCAGACCGCCGAGAAGCCACTGCTGCCAATACAGCGGCAGCCCGATGAACTGGACGACCGTGTTGATCTGGATCACCAGCACTGCGCCGAGGCAGGCTCCGATGAACGAGCCGCGCCCGCCGAAGATGGAGGCGCCGCCGAGGACCGCGGCACCGATGCTGGCGAGGGTGTAGCTGTCACCGATACTGGCGTTGCCGGTACCGGCCTGCGCCATGAGCAGCACGGCTGCCGGGACGATCAGCACCGAGCAGCTCACGTAGGCGGCCAGAGTGATCCACTTGGTGCGGACTCCGATGCGGTCAGCCGTGGCGTGCTGGGATCCGGTGGCTCGCAGTCGGACACCGAACATGGTGCGGTACATGGCGACTTCGAGAAGCACCGCCACGACGATTGCCACAACCAGCATGATCGGTACGAATCCGAGCTTGGTCGATGCGTACGAGGTGAAGACTGGATCGATCTTGCCCGCGGGCAGCGGACGCAGGAGGTAGGCGATGCCCTGGATCGCGGTGTAGGTCACCAGTGTTGCGATCAACGGGTTGATCTTGACGACGACCGCCAGTGTCCAGTTCACCAGGCCGACAACCGCGGCGACGATCGCGAGGACGACCAGGCCGATGATCATGCCGATGGGTGTCTTGTACGCCGACAGCACGAATGAGCCGACAACGACGAGCAGACCGGCCAGTGGGCCCACCGACAGGTCGATGCCCCCGATCATCATCACCACCTGCTGTGCCATCGCGAAGAACGCGAGGGTGGCCAGCAGCGGCAGGATCAGACCAAAGTTGCGTGACGTGAGGTAGAACTCGCTCTGGAGGATCGCGACGATCGCCAGCAGCACGGTGGCGAGCGCGAGAATCGCGGCGGGCGTCAGGTCGCTGCGGGAGATCTTCCGGCCGAGCGTGACCTTCCGCAGTGCCGTACCGACCCGGCTACGACTACCGGTTGCGCTGAGCGCGGCCTGGGCGATGCCGTGCTCGGTCAGTTCGTCGCCGACGAGCTCCTTCGCGGCCTTCCCCCGGGAGAAGACGATGACCCGGTCACAGAGCTGCTCGAGTTCCGCCGCCGACGAGGAGAGCACGATGATCGCCGCCCCGCGCGCCGCCGCCTCTCGGAGGATGGTGTAGATCTCCTCCCGCGCACCGATGTCGACACCCTGGGTGGGCTCATCGGCGAGAATCACCGTGGACTCGGTCATCAGCACCCGGCTGAGCACGACCTTCTGCTGGTTTCCGCCCGAGAGGGTGGTGATGTCGACCTCGGGGGAGGGAGCCTTGACCCGCATCGACGCGAACGTCTCGGAAGTGGCCTTGCGCTCGCGCAGGCGTGAGAGGGCACCAAAGCGGGTGAACCGCCCCAGCGAGGCCAGCGAGGCGTTCTCCCGAAGGCTCAGTCCCGGCAGGATGCCCTCGTTGTGCCGGTCGTGGGGGAGATAGGCGATCCCACCGGCCAGTGCGGTGGTCGGGCTCGACGTCCTGACCGGGCGGCCGTCGATCTCGACGGTGCCGTGGTTGCTGACCAGACCGCCGAGCGCGCGGAGCACCTCACGTTGGCCTTGTCCCTCGACACCGGCGAACCCGACGATTTCGCCGGCGCGTACCTGCAGGTGAAGGTCGTCGAAACCCTCGCCGGAGAAGTCGGTGATCTGTAGCAAGGTGTCACCGAGCCGGCTCGAGCGGGTGTCGGCCCGCGTGTGACCGCGCGTGAGTTCCCGGCCGACGACGAGGTTGACCACGTCCTGCTCGGTGACGTCGGCGCCGGTGAACGTGCCGACCAGCGCGCCGTCGCGCAGCACCGATACGGTGTGGGCGATCTGCTTGACCTCGTTGAGGCGGTGCGAGATGTAGACGACGGCACCGCCGGCCGCGATCAGCTCCGACACCAGCCGGAACAACTCCGCGACTGCAGGCGGTAGGAGGTGCTCGGTGGGCTCGTCGAGAACGATGACCTTCGGCTCCTCGGCCAGAGCCTTGGCGATTTCGACGACGAACCGCGCGTCCGGCTGCAACTCGCGCACCGGAGTGCGTGGATCGATCGACGCCACGTTGCTCCACCGCGCGAGGATGCCTTCTGCCCAGCTGACCTGGTCCCCGACGGATGGGCGTAGTTCCTCGGGCATGCTCAGGCGCATGTTCTCGGCGACCGTCAGGTCCGGAAGGAGGGCTGGTTCCTGGTAGACGATGGCCAACCCCTGTTCGCGGCACCACGCCGGGGACGGGTCGGCGGCGGCGACGCCACCGATCTCCACCGTCCCCGAATCGGCGGTGATCGAACCGGCCGCAATGCCGACGAGCGTGGACTTGCCGGCGCCGTTCTGGCCGACCAGCGCATGAACCTCGCCGCGCCGGACCGTCAGCGAGACGTTCTTGATTGCGTGCACGCCCGGGTACTTCTTGTCCACCGCTTCGAGCCGGAGAACGACGTCCTGATCGGGCACTTCGTGAACGGGACTTTCCTGAACCTGTACGTCACTCACGTACATCACATCCTCGACAATGTCTTGCTGAGTCATAGTTGACCACTCCATATCCCTGGCGCCCAGCCGCTACTGGAAGACGGCCGAGAGCTGCTCGGGCGAGAGCGCCGAGGACAGGTCGGCGTCCGGCGGCAGATCCTCGCGGCAGGTCGGGAGCTTGCCGCCCAGGGTGTCGACGAACGTGGGCAGTTCGAAGTTCTCCGGCTCGTTGTCGGGCCGGCCGTTGAGTGCGGCGAGCGCCTTGCGGGCTGCGATGCGTACGACGGTCGTGGTGCCGTCGAGGGTCAACAACTGAAAGCCGGGGTTGGCCTCGTGGTGCTGCAGCCACATGCACCCGAGTTCGTTGTCGGTAGCGGAGGTGGCCAGCGGCGGGATCGGCCGACCGGCGTTGATGAAGGCGCGCAGTCCACCTTTCGATGCGACACCGTAATCCGATGCCAGGGCGTCGATCTCGGGGTACTTGGTCAATGCGCCGGCCATGGCGCGCTGTTCGTATGCCGCGTCCCAGCTCGAGGGCTGCGGCTCGTTGGTCAGCGGGGTGAAGGGATCACCGAGCTCCTTGGAGGTCTCGTTGATTCCGTCCCACAGGGCGACCGTCGAGGGGCTTCCGCCCGGTAGTCCACCGCTGAAGAGCAGTTTGCTGCCCGGCTGGACCTGGCCGCCCAGCCACTTGGCCATCGTGTCGCCCTCGACGTCGAAGTTGTACTGGACGTAGCCGTCGTAGTCGACACCGACCTCACCGCCGGGATCGGCGATGTAGGGGACGACGACCACGCCGGCGTCATGGGCGTTCTTCAGGGCGCTGAGGGCCTGGCTGCCGAAGTCGTCGTACGTGACGATCGCATCGAAACCCTGTGCGGTGTAAGAATTGATCGCGGTGATGTACTTCTGCAGATCGTTGTCGGCCTGGGTGTACTCGAGGGTCACGTTGGGGCAGGCGGAGAGTTCGTCGGTGAGTTCGGCCTGCGTGATCTTGCGCCACGAGTTGGCGCCGAATCCGGCGACGTGCGCGATCTTGAGTGGCTGGTCACCACAGAGCTGCTCGACCGGCAGGGCCTGGCCGCCGTCGCTCGTCGAACCTCCTGAGCTGCCACCCGATTCTGCCGGAGCACTGGCCGTGCATGCCGCGACGCTGAGGACTGCGCTGAGGGCAACTCCGGCAAGGGCTGCGCGACGACAAGACAGAGCGTTCATGGATTTTCCTTCTTCTGCCAGACACAGACGAACGTTTGCTCGTTTGTTTGTATTGTGGCGTAGAGCACAGCATCCGTCAACGGGTGATCTACGGCATGCCGCTACCTGGACGATTGGGTATTTCGCGGCCGTCGCACGCCGACAGGGCAGTGCCGCACGTGACGCGCCCTCATCGTCGACGCACCAACCCTGTTGCGTCGGTGGGTAACCGCACGTGTGCTCGCTGCCGTGGGGTTCGGTGTCGCGCGAACACTGGGGGTGGGAACCGAGGTGCGCGATCTGGGGCCGCAGGGCTCGAAGGACGCTCGCGAAGCAACGGCCACTAGCCCTTCCGGTCCGTGACGGACTGGAAGGGCTGGGCCGTGCCGTATTCGATTGTGGAGCGCGGAGGGGTCAGCCGACCGGGACCGGGGCGGCAACGCACACGGTGTTGCGCAGCGTGCCCAGGCCGGTGATCTCCGTGGTGAGTGTCTGGCCGTCAGACAGATGCGTTCCGGTCGGGTGGCCGACCCCGCCGGGAGTTCCGGTCAAGATCACGTCCCCGGCCTGCAGGGTGACGATGTGGGAGATGTACTCGATCAACCGGGCCGGGGTGAACACCAGGTCGCCGGTCAAGTCCGACTGGACGGTGGCACCGTCGACGAGAGTGTTCAGGGTGGCACCGAGCGAAAACTCGTCCGGGGTCACCAGCGTCGGACCGAGCGGGCACGTTCCCTCGAACGTCTTGCCCTGCAGCCACTGTTGAGTCCGATATTGGTAGTCGCGCATGGTGACATCGTTGGCGACCGCGAAGCCGGCGATGTACTCGCCGGCGTCGGCGGCCTGCACCGATCTCGCCTTCTTGCCGATGACGACGGCGAGCTCCCCTTCCCAGTCGACCTGCTGATCGGCGTAGGCCGGGACGTGGATGTCGTCGTAGGCGCCGATGAGCGCTTCGGGGAACTTGGCAAACAAGGTCGGGTAGCGGGGGAGTTCGCGTCCCATCTCCTCGATGTGGTTCGCATAGTTCAGGCCCACGCACACGATCTTCGTCGGGTGCGTGACCACGGGGGCGTACTCCACGGCACCGAGGTCGACAACCTGCCCGGAGGCCTCGGTGGCGATGCGGTGCCAGTGCGGGTCGCGTAGCAGATCCGAGAGGCTGGGATAGGGCTCGATCAGCACCGCGTTTCCGCCGTCGATCCGTGCGGCGGCGGTCGATCCCTCCACACGCAGCGTGGCCAGTTTCATGAGACGGCGACCTCGGCGGGCTTCTTGAGCATCAGACCGGATCGCTGGACGCGGCAGACCAGTTTGTCGTTCTGGTTGAAACCGCGGTGCTCGAAGCGCACGATGCCGGTATCCGGGCGGGACTTCGACTCGCGGCGCGACAGAATCTCGGTTTCCACGCGCAGGGTGTCGCCGATCAGTACCGGCGCGGGGAAGGCGATCTCCTCGAACCCGAGGTTGCCCAGCGTCGTTCCGAGAGTCGTTTCCTGCACCGGAATACCGACGACGACGCCGAGGGTGAAGACGCTGTTGACGATGCGCTCGCCGTACATGCTGTCCTTGGCGAACTCGGCATCGAGGTGCAGCGGCTGCACGTTCATCGTGAGCGTCGTGAACAGCAGGTTGTCCGTTTCGGTCACTGTACGGGTCACCGCGTGCTTGATGGTGAGCTCCGGCTCGAGTTCTTCGAAATACAATCCACTCATTTTAGGGTCCTCAAGGGTTCGGTCGGTCGGGTGATGGGGTCAGCGCGACTGGATGGTTTCGGCAAGGGCAACCACGCCGCGAGCGGTCTTGACGTGGGCGATGTCGACGTGTTCGCCCTCGAACAGTGCCGCCGCTTGCCCGTTCGCCTGGGCCTGTTCGAAGGCCTCGATCATGCGGCGAAAGCGGTCGACGATTTTCGGGTCCGGCGCATAGACGTCGTTGACCGTCTCGATGTGCGAGGGATGGATAAGCACCTGCCCGGTAAAGCCCAGTCGCCGGTTGCCTTCGGCGAACCGGCGCAGCCCGTCCAGGTCGGAGATCTCCTGCCACAGTCCCACGATCGGATGGGCCAACCCGGCGGCGCGGCAGGCGAGCACGGCCTTGCTGCGGTAATGCAGGGTTTCCAGGCCCTCGGCGGTCCACTCGAAACCGACCTCACGCGAGACATCGGCATCGCGAGCCGCCGCGACCATCAGCGATGCGACCCGGGGATGGGCCGCCGCGATCGACTCGCAGTTCACCAGCGACTTCGCGGTTTCGAGAGTGGGGATCACCTCGACGCTGCCACGGATCAGGGCGGCCTCGATCTCGAAGTGCTCGAGCAACGCGGCGAAGTCGAGGACCTCACGGGCTCCGTACACCTTCGGCAACAGCAACCCGTCGAGTCCCGCGCGCACCACGGCCGCGAGATCTCGGCCGAAATGGTCTGTGTCGAGTGGGTTCGGGCGCACCAGCACCGTCACATCCGGATGGTCACGGCGCAGGGCGTCGATCGTCTCGGCTGCCATTGCGCGGGCATCCGCCTTGCTCGGCTCGGGAACCGAGTCCTCGAGATCGAGGATCACGGCGTCGGCACCGGCGCGCACAGCTTTCTGTGCCCAGCCCTCACGATGAGCCGGCACGAACTGGAGAGAACGTAGGGGTCGCATTACTTCCTCACTCGATAGGGCACCGCCGGTGCGGCGACGACACAGGCTCCCCGCAAATTCCCGGGGGAGACTGACGGTCGCCGCCTCGGCCACTCGGCCGTATCCGAACCCGCCGCGGACGCGGCGCGATATTTCGTGGTGTGCGGCATTTCGTCACATCCAGACTTCGTGGTGCAAGGCTTTGACCAAATGATTGACCAGCGGGTTGGTGGCCCGTACTGTTAAACGAACAATCGCTCGTACGTTAACACGGCCGGCGGCGCCGGCGCTATGAGGAGTTTCGATGACAATCAACGACGTCAGTACTGCCACACGAGTGATCGGGCAGCCTGATCGCTGGTGGGAGGACCTCGACCTGGGGGACGTACTCCGGGGTCCCGGTATGACCGTCACCGATGCGCACCTGGTGCAGTGGGCCGGCCTGACCTGCGACATCGTCTCGCTGCACCTCGACGAGGAGTACGCCGCCGGCACCCAGTTCGGGCAGCGGATCGCGCACGGGCCGTTCACGCTCTCGCTCGCCCTGGGGCTGGCGACTCAGACCGGCTACTTCAACAACGTCGTCGCCTGGCTCGGCCTCGACGAGGTGCGCGCCTTGCGTCCCGTGCTCATCGGCGACACCCTGCATCCCGAAGCCGAGCTCATTGCCGCCCGCCCGACGAAGAAGCCCGACCAGGGCATCTGGTCCTTCGCCTACAGCGCTCTCAATCAGCGAGGCGAAGCCGTGATGACCTTCCGGAGCAGCTTCATGATCCGCCGGCGCCCCGAGCCGCTTCGCTGACGCGTGCAGTCGTCGGAGCGTGACCGTCGCGCACTCTTGTGCGATCGAGGGTGCGCTCGTACCCTCGCCTACAGGCGAACGTTTGTTCTTTGAAAGGAATCGAGCATGGCTGAGCACGACAAGCCGGTAGTAACTCGCAAGGGAGAGGAAGCGCAGAACACGGGCCAATCCGGTGGTGCCGTGCGTGTCTCCGGGGTCAGCGTCCAGCACACGCCGGCGACGAAGATCTGGTTCGGGAAGGTCTTCAACGAGCCCGGATATCGGTCACTGCCGCATCATCACGGTGAGGCCGAAACCGGCGGCTACGTTCTCACCGGCAAGGCGCGAATCTACTTCGGCGAGAACTTCAGCGAGTACATCGACATGTCCGAAGGGGACTTCGTCTTCGTCCCACCCTTCATGCCGCACGTCGAAGCCAACATGAGCACCACCGACGAACTCATCTGGCTCACCACCCGCACGCCCGAGAACATCGTCGTCAACCTGCCCGAGGTCGACGACACCACCCTCGCCGGATATGTCCGGGTCGGTACTCACGCCGAGGCGCACTGACTTTCCCGTCATCGCCTCATCCGCAGGCATCTTTCGCTGCGGCTCAATCTTTCCACCCACGGAAGTCCTCCGGTCGAATCACGGCTGGGGGGCTTCGGTGTGTCGGGAGGCGGAACGCATATCGGCCGTTCGGTGTGCCGAGACGGGGGCAACCTGGGGAGAAGTGTCAGCGCGCGGCGGTGCCGGTTGTCATCTTCCCGACCGCCGCAGTGCGATTGTTCACCGACATCTTGCGCAGGATATTGCTGACGTGAAACCGGACCGTGTTCCTCGAAATGTACAGGTCACGACCGATTTCGGCGTTCGACGCACCATCGGCGATCATGCCCAATATCTCGTGCTCGCGACCGGTCAACGGCTGGTCGTGATCCGAAGGGCATGCGGTATCCGCGCGGGCCGTGAGACCGGCGTGAACACACGGATTAGCGTGGACGTCGGAGAGGAGGACCCTCTCCAGCGCCGATGCGGCGCGAAGACGTGCCGCCCGGTCGGTCACGTGCTGAGAGCGAAGCACGTCGAGGATTCGGCCCAGCTCGGCGTACATCGTCATCGATTCCCCAACCTCCGGGTCCCACCGAGCCATGGACGTCCCGACGCGGATTTCGAGACCTGCTGAAACTCGGCCTGAAATGGTTGGCCGGCAGGGGATCTTTGCCAACCGCCAGGTAGGGTCATAGGCTAAAGCGAACAAACACTCGTAAGTGTAAGCGAGTGTCGGGCACCGTAGCAACTTCACTGAAAGAAGCGGTTCCGAGGACGGGTTCGAGCGCGACGCCGCCGAAGCAGTTGCGCCGATTTCACCACCTCAGTCGAGCTACTCGCCGAGACCCGGAATCCGGCCGGGCCGGAGGAACTCCGGCCCGGCCCGCCCAAGGGTGTCAGCCCACGGCGCTGTCCGACCACTCCGGGTAGTCGATGTAACCCTTGTCGCCGCCCGAGTAGAAGGTGTCGAGATCGGGCATGGTCAGTTCGAGACCATCGCGCAGGCGACGCACCAAGTCCGGATTGGAGATGAAGTACCGACCGAATGCGATCAGGTCGCCGCCGCGTGCCAACCATCGATCGGCATTCGCCTTGTCGACGAAGTCTGCACTTCCGACAATTGCCGGGTTCACGATCAGCGGGCCGGTCCAGATTTCCCGGATCCGGTCGTTGACGTCGTCCGATGCAGTCTCGAGGATGTGAAGGTACGCCAATCCCAGCGGATTCAGGGCGTTGAGAAGGGTTGTGTACAGGCCTTCGGGATCGCTTTCGTTCATGTCGTGGAACTTTCCGCCGGGCGAGAATCTGATCCCCACCCGGTCGGCGCCGATGGCGGTACTGACGGCGGTAGCGACCTCGACCGCGAAGCGTACCCGGTTCTCGTGCGACCCGCCGTACTGGTCGGTGCGCTGATTGCTGTTGTCGGACAGGAACTGCTGGATCAGGTAGCCGTTGGCGCCGTGGATCTCGACGCCGTCGAAGCCGGCAGCGATCGCGCGCTCGGCCGCCGCGACAAACACGTTGATCTGCTCTTGAATCTGCTCGACGGTCATCTCGACGGGAGTGACGAACGCGAGCCGACCACCGGAGTTGAAGATGGTGCCGTGGGCGGCGATGGGCGAGGCTCCGAGCGGCTGCATTCCGTTGATCTCCGGGTGCCCCACGCGGCCGCCGTGCATGAGCTGGGCGAAGATCCGGCCGCCGGCATCGTGAACAGACTGGGTGATCGGGCGCCAGGCCGCCTCCTGCTCATCGTTGTAGAGACCAGGAATGTTCGGCTCGGACTGTCCCTGCTTCGACGGCGAGATTCCCTCGCTCACAATGAGCCCCGCGCTGGCGCGTTGCGCGTAGTAGAGCGCGGCACTCTGGGATGGCAGTCCCGTCTCGGAGGCGCGAACCCGCGTCATGGGTGCCATGACGACTCGATTCGACAGCTCGAGTGGACCCAATTTGTATGTCTCGAACAACATGACCTGAGAACTCCTTAGGGTGGAAATGTTTGTCGGCCCGGTCACCGCCTGGCTTGCATCGGCACCAGTAGTGCCCTTTGCGTGGCTAGGTGTCGACCGCGTTATCGGTGTTTGTCTGGTGCGCGTGAAATTCGGGTGTGTAATCGTCGGTCGAGCCCCGGGAGCTCAGTCTCATCGACGCAGTAAGACGAATCGACAGATATCGTTAATGCTCAGGTGGGGTTGATGTCTCGACTGAACTCTTCTGGTGCCACCGCGTGTGATCGTCTCCGATCGAAGTCCCTCTCCCGTGCAACAAACGTACGGACGTTCGTAAGTATTAGCGGGAGAGTCCGATGTGTCAACCCTCACAGGGGGGCGCGCCGCCGGGTTCGTGTCACGGCCCGTGGCGATGTGGCGCGATCGGCGCCGACGGGTGCGCGTTCGGCGTCCGCAACTCTTGCGCCCACCTGAACTATGATCTACGTTTCATCCATCGAACGAGCGTTTGTAGGCTTTACTACGTTCGTCGCATCTACTTGGTCGTTCCCGACGCGCCGGTCGAATCGTCGGCCGCCCTTCTGGCTGCGCGACGTATCCGTAGCAAACACGGACGGCTCGCAGTAGATCCAGCCCAGCGCTCCCACCGGACCGGATAGGTATCCCTAGGCGAGGAGGATCCGTGATCGTTTCAGAGTCAACAACTGCGGACACGCGAGAAGTGACGAGTCACCATGTTCCAGACCCTATCGACAAGCTGTGCGCCCTCGAGGAGATTCGCAGCTGAAGTCACGAGTCGGATACCGCCGCAACATCCAACATCACGATCCGCTCGAAGATCGACCCTTCGCGCACATCTCAGCGTCCGAGGCCACAGCCCGGTGGGACCGCCTCCCCATCCCATCGGCAGTGCCCCGTCCAGTTCCCAAACAGGAGTCAACATGTCACGGTGAGGGCTCGTGCCGTGATCAGCGATAACGCTTCCCTGCCGAAGCGTGCCTGGGTAGCGGCCAGAGCGCGTCGCTGGCGGTAACTCATCAGATCCTGTGCGGCGCCTCTGCAGTCACCAGGTCCGCGAGGAAAGTGGCAGGGACCGATGCCCAGTCTCTACGCCACCGCCCGGCGACCTGATCGTCCCGCAGCGCCGCGATGAGCGAGACGATGTGTGGTCCACCATCGGGAAGATGACGTACGAGGCCCAGCTCGGCGCATTGTGCTGCGATCGAGGTGAGCAGTTCCTTGGCTTCGTCGACGCGGCCCGAGGCGGACAAACAGGCCACGAGTAACCTTCTGGCCTGCATCAACAGCCTGTGTGCGCCGCGGCCTTCGAGTCGGTTCGTCCACTCCTGTGCCCATGTGCAGGCGAGGTCGGCCTGGTCCGGTGAATGCTCGTCGAGCAGCCGTCTGGTGGCTGTTGCCTCTTCGACCTGCGCCGTCAGTGCCTCGATTCCGTCCACCGGTCGTCGACGAGAGCAATATTCTGCGGGCGGCGAGACCGCGATATCGGAGCTCAGGGGAAGCCCCAGCCTGATCCGTTCATTCTCGACGTTTGCTCGCAATCGCGGAAGAGACAGTGTCACAGCGATCCTCGCCCCCTCATCGAGTCGCTGCGCTGCCGCTATTCGGTCGCCCCGCAGGGCCTTGATACGCGCCCCGAGGACATACCGAGGGATCTTGAACTCCACGAGACCGCCCTCGCCCCCAAGCTCATAGCCTTCGTCGAGCAACTGTTCGGCTTCGTCGATCTCGCCCTGTTCGTACAACAACGCGCCGAGGAGAGAATCGGCCAGGCGCGCGGCCTCCGAGTGCGTACCACCCATCTTCCTTGCCACACGGACGCCAGCCCGGAAGCTGCTTTCCGCCGCGGCGACATCGAGTTGCTCGTAGGCGGCGAGGCCGGCGAAACAGTGCCCGTGCATCACCAGGTACGGACCGTTGGTTCGCGCATGAAATGCGAAGGCCCATTCCTGCAATCGGCGTGCTTCGTCGAAATCGAACTGGTATGTCGCGCGGTAGGTTGCCATGTTCGCGGCGCTCGACACAACCCACGGCCGCAACGTGTCCAGCCGCGGCAGGCATGCCTGGACCAACTCGTCCGCGCCGTCGATTCGGTCCGCCCGGAACCGAATAACGCCCCGCATCACGGCGACCTCTACTCTCAGATCGGCGACCTCGTCGGTGGAGGGAACACGATCGAGCGTTGATTCGACGAGGTCGAGTGCTCTCTGTGCAGGTTCGGCCCGGTGCAGCATGATATTGGCCCAGGCTACGGCGAGTTGCAACCACGGACGTGACTCCGTCAGCGCGGGAGGGAGTTTCGCGACCATCCCGAGGAGGGTCGTCATGTGCGAGTACTCGATCAGGTGCATCCCATCGCGCTCGACGAGCTCGACCGCCCGGACCTGATCCCCAGCCATGAGTGCGTGATCGACGGCCTCGCCGAGCAACTCGTGATCGGCGAACCAGGTCGATGCCGTGCGGTGAAGTTCGTCGATCCGCTCGGGTTGATCACGCTCGAGTCGTCGTTGCAGGAACTCGGCGAACACGTGGTTGTACCGGAACCACACTCCGTCCTCGTCCACCCGTCGCAGGAACAGATCCCGCTCCTCGATTATTTCGAGTAGCGCCTGCCCGCGTGACACGTGCGCCAGCGCGCCCGCAAGGCTCCCGCTGATCCGTTCGGTAACCGACGTCGCCAGCAGAAAATCGAGGATCTCCGGTTCCAACGTGTCGAGCACGTTCTCGGCGAGGAACTCGCCGATGGCGTGATGCCGACCCGACATGTGCCCGATCAGTTCGGTGGGGTCGTCGCGTCCGCGCAGTGACAGGTACGCCAATTGCAGCGCCGCCACCCACCCGTCGGTCGAGTCCCGCAGGTCCGCGATATCCTCTTGCTCCAGCTCCAGTCCGCCCAGGTCGACCAGGAAGGATCGTGTCTCATTCTCATCGAAACGTAATGCTGTGTAGTCGATTTCGACGAGTTCATCACGCACGCGCATTCTACTCATCGGAAGGCCGGACCGGGTGCGGCTTGCCACGACGACCTGGAGGTGGTGGCAGCCGTTGTCGAGTAGGAATCCCATGGCTCCGCGTGTCCCGGCGTCGGTGACCCGGTGCCAGTCGTCGATCACGATCGCCACCCGCTCACCGCGGGCGTGGATCTCGTTGATCAGTGAAGACAGGACGTACTGCTCGGCCTCGTCGCCGTGCTCGTCGAGCGCCTGCCCGAGGTCGCGCGCCAGGGTCGGGCGGACCCGTCTGATCGCCTCGACCAGATGCGAGAGAAACCACACCACGTTGTTGTCATCGTGATCGACCGTCAGCCATGCGACCGCCACACTCTCCTCTGTCAGCACTTCACCCCATTGGGCGGCGAGGGTGCTCTTGCCGAATCCGGCCGGCGCGTGAATGACCGTCAACCGGCGCCGCTGTCCAGCGCGTAGGGAGTCGATGAGTTGTCTACGCTCGACCAGTTGCCGGGTCGGCGTGGGCGGGCGGAATCGGGTGGAGGGGGCGGGCGGCGTCCCTGTCGTCGCTGCATCGTTCCGGCCGGCCGTCGTCATCGGGCCGGACCTGCCCGACGCAGTCCTGGTCGAGGCGCCGCGGCGATGTTCGTCCTGGGTCTGCGTTCCGAGGTCGGTGGGTAGGGCCATCTCGTCGGCGGGCAGGCCGTTGCGAAGTTGGGCTTCGCGCAGTTCCTCCCCGAACTCGGCGGCAGTCGACGCACGATCGTCTGGCTCCCGGGACATCGCCCTCTCGATCGCGGCACATACGTCGGCGGGTATGTCCTCCCCACGCAATTCCGGCACCGGGTGAGAGGTGATCCGCAGGAATTGGGCCATCACCTGCTCGCCGCTGCGTCGCTCGAACGCGGCATGCCCGGTGATCGCGCAAAACAGCGTCGCTCCGAGGCCGTACACGTCCGACGCCGGGGTGGGGGGCCGGCCCCCGAGCACCTCGGGTGCGGTGAACGCCGGTGAGCCGACCACCGCGCGCGTCGAGGTCTCGAAGCCACCCGCGATGCGTGCGATCCCGAAATCGGTCAACTGCGGTTCCCCGTAGTCCGTCAGCAGGATGTTCGCGGGCTTGACGTCCCGATGTACGGTGCCGATCCGGTGCGCGGTCTCGAGCGCGCCCGAGATCTTCACACCGAGTCGAACCGCCTCCCGCCACTCGATCGGGCCCGTGCGGTGGATCCGTGTCGCCAGCGAACCGTGCGGGTGGTAGTGCATCACAATGTACGGTTGCCCGCTGGTGGTGGCGCCGACCTGCAGAATGTTGGCGATGTTCGGGTGCCCGGACAGCCGGCCCATAGCCCGTTGCTCACGAATGAACCGCTCGAGGTTGTCCGGATCCAGATCGGCGGTGAGAACCTTCACTGCGACGGTGCGGTCGAGGGATGGCTGCAGGCAGCGGTAGACGACGCCGAAGCCACCCCGACCGACCTCCCGGGCATCGTCGAACCCCGCCGCGGCCAACTCCGTGGCGATATCCGGGGTCAGATCACGCTGTGTCGCCGTTGGATCGTATTCGGCCACGGCCGACCTCGATCCCGTGCCTCGGTGTCCGCAATCGCGGTGTCATGCACATCACCTCTCCAGCGTTAATGCGAGCATAACCCCGATCCGAACTCTCGAATCGTCGGTGAATAGTTAATTCGAGCGGCTCACGCGGTTAGCCGGGGGCCCAGGTCGAGGTCGCTGGTCCGTCGAGGCAAGATCGAGTAGCGCTCGCACTGTTTCCCACGGCTGCGGTGCCGCCGCAACCCTCGGTGATGCCGACCAGGGCGGCTGAGCTATTCCCGACCGGACTATAAGAAATCGGGAGTCGTTGTGCCCGCATCGATTTAGGTTTCCTTTGGCGGCTCGCGGGACTCGTGCAGACCTCCGCGCTGCTCGTGGGTGGTTGAGCAATACGATTCCGAATCCTGACCTGCTTCATCGTCGTTCTAGAGACGGCCCATCACCGGCGTCCACTCGACGATGCGATGGTCCGGTACCAGGCCGTGGATGACGAAGGGATCGTGCGTGAAGAGCTGTGCGACCGTGTCGCTCGTATCGGACTCGACGAGGATGAAGGCACCGCTGTCATCGGCGTACGGACCGCAGGCGACGACTGTCTGGCGGTCGACCAGTTCGGAGAGCCATGCTCGGTGTGCCGATCGGTACGTGTCACGGCCTGCGGCGGTGTGGGCTGAGTAGGTGTATTCGACGACGAAGAGCGGCATGGTTTTCTGATTCCTCGGGGTTGCCTCAGGGGGTGGATGCAGCAGTCGAGCGGCACACTGCGGTGCGCAGTGTGCCGCTTCATGTCGGTGTCAGCCGAGCAGTTCGTAGATCAGCAGTCCGGACAGGGACAGGATCGAGAGGAATCCCAGAGCGCCGATGATGTTCTTCCACCAGGTGTTGCGGAGGTTGCCCATCAGCTGACGGTTGTTGCTCATCACGAAGAGCAGGAGCCCGAGGAACGGTGCGATCAGCACGGTCAACGCCTGGGCGAAGATGATCAGCTGGACAGGGGATTTCGTGAACAGGATCGTGATCAGGAGTCCGAAGCCGAGGATCACGGCGCTGGTGCGTTTGGCTGTCGGTGTGCTGGGGGACGGTCCTTTTCCGAGCGCGTCGGAGAGCATGGTGCCTCCGGCGGTGGCGTTGGCGACCATCGCGGAGAACGCGGCCCCGGACAGCCCGAGCGCGAAGATCGTCGATCCGATCGGGCCGGCGATGGGTTCGAAGATCTTGGCCAGCCCTGCGAGGGTGGTTGCTTCGGTGTTCTGCCGGCCGAGGACGGCGGCGGCAACGATGATCACGAGAGAGGTCATGATGCCGGGTGCCACGATGCCCGGGATGGTGTCGGCGATGGTGGTTTGCCGGTATTCGGCCGCGGTGCGCTTACGTTCGTGGGTGCCGTAGGACGTGAAGAAAGCTGCGTTGAGGGAGAAGTTGGTGCCGACGAGGGCGACGACGAGCAGTTGTCCACCCGGCGGGATGCTCGGGACGAGTCCGTGCACGGCCTGGAACCAGTCGGGCTGGGCGATGACGGCGCTGAAGACGAAGGTGGCCGCGAGGAGAGCGACGATCACCAGCAGGACGCGTTCGACGGTTCGATAGACGTTGCGGAACAGCAGGATCAGTCCGACGAAGACTGTGCAGACGGCGGACCACACTATCGGGGACCCGCCGAAGACCATCGACAATCCCAGGCCGGATCCGACGGCGTTGCCCACGGAGAAACACAGGGTGATGATGAAGACTCCGACGCCGGCGGAGACGCCGACGCGTCGGCCCAGGACGTCCTTGACCGAGCTGATCATGGACACGGGGGTGCGGATGCCGAGGCGGACGCTCATGTCGGCGTAGACCAGCATGAAGATCGTCGAGACGGCGATCACCCAGATCAGGGAGTAGCTGTACTCGCTGCCGGCCTGGACGGCACTGGCGAGGTTGCCGGGCCCGAACTGCCACGCCCCGGCGATGAATGCGGGACCGGCCATGGCCAGGGTTCGAACCCAGTACCGGCGCTGGGGCCGGACGCGACCTCCGGGCGGCGGAGGGGTGCCTGCGACCACTGAACCGCCTCCGACGGGATCGGCTGATGTGCGAGATGGCTGACTCATCGATGAGCCTACTTTCTGGTGTTCGAACCGCAGACGAGGAGTGTGGCGCAACTGACGATGGGGCATCCGACGCTGCCGGCTCGGAAGGGCGAACGGAACCCGCGGCCGGGAGTGGGTGGGCCGGGTCTGCTGGGCGGTGCCGGCCGGCCCGGGGTGTCCGGGCCGGGCGGCAGAACCGGCACGCGGCGCGGTGGCACCGCGTGCGGCGGATTCGGTGAATCCGAGGTGACGGGTCGAGCGGGGTCAGGCGTGGGCGACGACCGAGGTCAGCTCGGCCGACTGCAGCGCAGCGGCGATTTCGGCACCGGCACCCTCGGCCAGTGGCAGCAACGGTGAGCGCACGGTGGCGTGTTCGAGGATTCCGCGGGCGACGAGGCCTTCCTTGAGGGCGACGGTGCCTTCCATGTGCGAGCCGCGGTGGTAGACGTTCGCCGTCACCGGCAGGAGGCGGTCGTGGATCGCTCGGGCCGCGGGGTAGTCCTTGGCCTTGCCTGCCGCAATGAGTTCGACCAGCGGCTCGGGTGCGAGTCCGCCGTAGCCGACCAGCAGGCCGTCGACGTCGAAGATGGTGTGCAGAAGGTACTCGTCGTGGCAGCTCAGGATCTGCAGGTCGGGGTTCTCACGGCGCAGGACCGGGATCTCACGGTCCCAGCGGCGCATGTTCCGCACACCGTTCTTGGTGGCGAACACACCGGGCTGGGCGGCGATCTCGAGCTGGGTGTCCAGGTTGTACGTGGCCTTGGTGGCGTCGGGGTACTGGAACAGGATCAGCGGCAGCCCGGACCCTTCGTGGATCGCCTTGTACCGATCCTGCGGGGCGCCGTCCTGGTAACCGAACCGCAGCCATCCGTGGGAGGGGTACACCAGGCCGGCCGAGGCGCCCGCGTCGACCGCGCGGCGAGCCTCCTCCACGGAGACGGCGGTGCCTTCGCCGGTGATGCCGGCGATGATCGGCAGCCGGCCGTCGACGGAGTCCTTGAAAGCGGCGATGACGCGAACCTGCTCGTCCTGGGTGAGGAAGGTGCCCTCGCCGGCGTGGCCGAGTACGACCAGACCCTTGACGCCGTCGACGCTGCCGAGCCACGAGCCGAGGCGCTGGATGGCGTCGTAGTCGACGGCGCCGTCACGGGTGAAGGGTGTCACCGGCGCCGGGGTGAGGCCGCGGAGGTCGAGTGTGCTCATGATCGCTCTTTTCCATCGAAGGAGACGTTGTGCAAACGTTCCCGGGAACGTTCCCGTGAACGATTTCATCGTGCGATACGATCGTGTCTGTGTCAAGGGTCACGTTCCGAATCGGATGTGATCAGGCCTTACCTCACGCGCGGAGGGCCGGGCCGAGGCGGTAGAGAGGAAGACCATGGAAGCCAATGGGAGCGCGCCCCAGCGGGCGCGGGACGGTAAGCACGTCGTGACGCTGCGTGAAGTGGCGGACGCGGCGGGTGTGAGCACCTCGACCGTCAGCCGGGTGCTCGACGATCGCGTGCCGCCGTCCCGCTCCGCGACCGCCGAACGAGTGCGGGCGGTGGCCGATCAGCTGGGCTACCGGCGCAACACCTTCGCGTCGAGCCTGCGCCGCGGGCAGACCGCGACGATCGGTGTCCTCGTGCCACGATTGAGCGACACCGTCATGGCCTTGATGTACGAGGCGATCAGCCGCGCCGCGACCCGCCTCGGCTACTTCACGGTTGTCGCGACGACGGGGGACAATCCTGCCGACGAGTCCGATGCGGCGAGGACTCTGCTCGCCCGGAACGTGGACGGCCTGATCGTCGCCTCGAGCCGGCGCGACGACCCCTTGCCGCGCGAGCTCCGGGAGCGCGGCGTGCCCCACGCGCTGGTGCTCAGGACCGACGGGATCAGTCCGTCCTCGGTCGGCGACGACGAGGCGGGCGGCTATCTCGCCACCCGCCATCTGATCGATCTCGGGCACACCGACATCGCCGTCCTGTCGGGCCCGCTGTTCGCGTCGACCGCAGTGGGGCGTCTGGCGGGGGCACGAAAGGCGCTCCGGGAAGCGGGAATCGCGGAAGTGCCCGAGTGGATCGTCGAAACGACGTTCGGCATCGAGGACGGCGAGGAGGCCGGGAACCGGCTCTTCCGCTCAGCGTCCCGTCCGACCGCCGTCTTCGCCGCCAACGACAACCTCGCGCTCGGAGTCGTGGCCGCCGCACACCGATGCTCGCTGACCGTCGGCGACGACGTCGCCCTGGTCGGCTACAACGACATCCCACTGTCGCAACGTCTTCCGGTCCCGCTCACCTCGGTGCGCACCCCGTTCGACCAGATCGCCGCCACCGCGCTCGATCTGATGCTCGCCACCACCCCCGTCGACGATCCGATCCGGCGCGCGATGCCCACCCTGATTCCGCGGCGCTCGTCCGGATCGCACCGGGCCACGACCGCGGCAGGCCCGCAGACCGCCGGTAGTGTGCACCACGGCGAATAGTGACTGACGACTGGTCAGCGAGGCTGGCCCATGGGAAGGGTCGAGTCGTGGCTCTCCGAACGCGTCCCGAACGACTGCGCGTTGCGGTGGAGATTTGCCGAGTACGGCACCTGGATGAGAGACCGCATATGTGAAGGACCGCAAGGTCTTCGGACAGCAGGTCGCCGCGTTCCAGAACGCCGAGTTCGTGCTCGGCTGTCTCCAACTGCACGGCGGATACGGCTACACGACCGAATATCCGATCGCGCGTTTCTACGAGGACACGCGGGTCAGCCGCATCTACGGCGGGGCCAGCGAGGTCATGAAGCTTCGTGGTTGTGGCTGACCCACTCGGGTGAAACCCGGCCGTCGCCGCCGACGCCGACGATGGAGGGATCGTCCTCGCCGTGTGGGTGTGGGAAATCCGGGTACCCGCATGTCACAGCCGTATGCTCGAACGCCGAGCAGGCCGTATTCCACGGAGGGCCGTTGCCATGACCGCTCAACCTCCGGACCCAGATCCGGCGAACACTCCTGATCTCGAGTCGGGCGGCGGTGTCCGACCAGGTTCGACCCCACCGGACTCCGCCCAGACTTCGGGGTTGTCCGAGCACGAACCGCGCACCAGTTGGTCGTTTCCACCGACAGGCATTGCCACGATGGTGGTCATCGGTGTGATCGTCGTGGTGTTCGTGGCGATCGCGGTCCTGCTGGTGCTCGACATCGTCGGGGTCTTCGACTGAGTTCGGCCTCCCCTCGGGCACCGGCAGATGGTCATTCCCGCCGCACGTCCTCGGGATTCTTGTCCGTCCGCAGGCCACGCCAGGTCGGGTGCCGGAGAAGGTTCGCCGTGGTCCATTCGGTGAACCCGACCTCGCCGACCAGGCGGGGAGTGACCCAATTCGCGTCCTTGCGTTGGGCGGTCGTCAGGGTGTCGGTGAACGGGCTCGTCTTACGTGAGAGCCGCTCGAGTTTTCGCGTCAGGGACTCGAGCACCGGTTCGGTGAATCCGGTGCCAACCCTGCCGACATACCGGAGTCCGTCCGTGTCCGGGATGCCGAGCAGCAGCGATCCCAGAGTGTCGCTGCGTGATCCCTTGCCCCGTCGCCAGCCACCGACGATCACCTCCTGGGTGCGCTGGTTCTTGACCTTGATCCAGGCTTTGCCCCGCCGGCCGGTCAGGTAGGTCGAGTCGTTCTTCTTGCCGACGATTCCTTCCCACCCGCGTCGACGGCTCTCCGCCAACGCCTCGGCGGCATCCCCGCGGAGCCGATCGGGGACGGCCAGACCGGTGGCCGACGCCAATTCCTCCAACTTCTGGCGCCGATCCGCGTACCCGTGACGCAGCAGCGAGGTGCCGTCGAGGTAGAGCACGTCGAACACGTAGTACTCGGCCGGATACTTCTGCGCGGCAGCGGTGATCGCCGCCGGCTTCTGCAGCCCGGACCGGTTCTGCAGGGCGGCGAAGCTCGTCACTCCCGCGGAGTCGAGGGTGACGATCTCGCCGTCGAGGACGACATCGTGATCGGCCAGCGTGTCTCCGATCGAGGCCAGTTCCGGGTAGGTCGCGGTCAGGTCGCGGCCGGACCTGCTGTGCAGGTGGACCCTTCCGTCGGAGATCTCGGCAATCGCCCGTATCCCGTCCCACTTCCCCTCGAACGACCAACTGTCGGCGGGCATGTCGGCGAGATCCTGATCGGAGCCGAGTGTCGCGAGCATGGGTTTCAGGTCCCGCGGCATCGGTTTTTCGCCGGCGGGCTTCGACGTGGCGCTCGAGGATGTCTGGCCGGACTCGCGGTGCGGCAGCGGCCGTTCCCTGTCTTTCTTGATCTTGTGCATCAACCACTGGTCGTCTTTGGTGTGGATCAGCACGTACTGCCCCTGAAGTTGTCGGCCCCGGAGTTCGAACAGAATCTCGTCACGTTCCCACTTGATGGGGACGTAGGTTCCCTCGTCGAAGATGTCCACTACGCCGCCGCCGTACTGGCCCTTCGGGATGGTCCCGGAGAACGTGCGGTAGTCGAGGGGATGGTCTTCGGTCTGGACGGCGAGGCGATTCTTCGACGGAGACCGGGGGACGCCTTTGGGTACCGCCCACGAGACCAGTACCCCGTCGCGTTCGAGGCGGAAATCCCAATGCAGGTTGGTCGCGTGGTGCTCGTGGACGACGAAGCTCAGCTCCCGGCCCGAGTCCACCGGTGGTGAATCGGCTGTGGGAGCGGGGACCGGTTCGGGTGTCTTGCCGCGAGTTCGTTTGGATCGGTACGCCCCAAGGGAGTCGAGGGAGTCGAGGGAGTTCGAGAGCAGGTCGCCTCCGCTGCGGTATCGCTCGAGCACCTCGTCGAACCGCAATTGACCCAGATCGGTTGCCTCGATCTCCGACCATTCCCGTGGCGCGGCTACCGTCGGTTCGGAGCGCCCGCGCAGAGAGTACGGAGCCACGGTGGTCTTGGCGACGTTGTTCTGACTCCAGTCGACGAAGACCTTTCCCCGTCGGTCGGTCTTGGCCATGGTGGCGGTCACCGATTCCGGCGACTCCTTCTCCAGCCTCTTTGCCAGCGCTCGGGCGAACGGAGAGGGGTCGATGTCGTTCTTCGTGGTGAGCGTCGCATAGACGTGAATCCCCTTGCTGCCGCTGGTGACCGGAAACGACGTCAACCCGGCGTCGTCGAGTTGCTCCTTGACGGCCAGTGCGACACGGGCACAGTCGGAAAGGTCAATACCCTCACCGGGATCGAGATCGAACACCAATCGTGTTGCCGGTCCCGGTTTGCCGTCGACCACCGTCCATTGCGGCACGTGCAATTCCAGCGCGGCGAGTTGCCCCATCAACACCAGACCCGCGGTGGAGTCGATGAGGGGATAGTCGACGCTGCGGTCCTTGTGCTGCACGGTCAGTCGCGGAACCCAGTTCGGCGTCGACGAGGGAAGGTTGCGTTCGAAGAAGGATTCCGAGTCGACACCGTCCGGCCACCGCTTCCGGGTCACCGGACGTTGCGCCAGGTGCGGCACCATCGCGGGAGCGATCTCCTCGAGGTAATCGATCACCTCGCCCTTCGTCGTTCCCACGGACGGGTACAGAACCTTGTCGAGATGCGTCAGGTGCAGTCGGTGCCCATCGATCGTCCTGGTCGGCATGGGGATGGTGCTCCCTTCGAGGGTCGCGGTTTGATGCGCTCGGGGCAGGCCGGCTCAGGGGCGTTGCCCGAGACCTGATGCAAATTCCCGCACTCGTCCACCAACGGTGTCGTCGGCGAGTGGTGCGGTAGGCATTCCCGCGCCGTCGCGTAGTCCGCCGAGGAACTCCTCGAGTGTGTCGCGGGGCGAATACTTCGGCGCCCATCCCAACTCGGCCCGAGCCCGGGTGCTGTCCATCAGCGGCAGGTGCATAACGGTGTCGAGCAAACCTGGTGAAGCCGGAACCGCATGCGCGTGCCAGGCCGTCCACAATGCGGCCCGAATAGCTCTGCGGGGGAGTGGGATTTGCCGGGCATCGAGATAGTCGGCGAGCACACGGCCGTCCACCGGGGGTGCAGTCGCAAGGTTGAACGCTCCCCGCACCGGCCGCAAGACGGCCTGCACGTAGGCTGCTGCCGCGTCGCTGGTGTGCAGAATCTGTGCCCGGAGGTCGTCGACGAGCGGTACCACCGGAATGCGCGCGGCGCGCATGAGGCGTCCGGGGAGCAGCGGCCCGAGGAACAGTCGACGCTGCGCAGTGGCCGACTCCCGCTTGAAAATGAACCCCGGCCGCATCCGCACCACCCGGAGGTCTGGATTCCGCAACTCGAAGGCGTCCAGGAATCGTTCCAGGTAGGCCTTCTCCCGAGGATAGGCCGCGCCGGGCCAGCCGTGCGTGGGCCAGTCCTCGGTCACCTCGAGGTCGGTCGGGCCCGGCGAGTAGGCGGCAACCGAGGAGGCGTACACCAACGCGGGAACACCTTCGTTCGCTACCGCATCGAAGACCCGGATGGACCCCACCACATTGTTGTCCCAGGTGACGCTCGGTTTGTGGGTGGGCTGGAACAACCAGGCGAGATGTACCACCGCATCCGCCCCACGCACGATGTCGCGAACATCGTCGGTCGCGACGTCGGCCTCGACGAAGGTCGTCTTGGGGGCCGTCCACTCGGTGCGTCGTCGCGCGACGCCGACCACCTCGCCGACAGCAGGCTCCGTGCTCAATGCCGTAACGACACTGGTTCCGACGTTGCCGGTCGCCCCGACGACGACCACTTTCAGACCCCGTTGCTCACTCATGAGTGCCGGGTACCCTGCCGTGCCGCTCGGCCAATCACAGCGCACTCGATGGATCGGTGTGCCTGCGCCGCCGAGGCAGAGAACTCGTCGTGTGTGATTCGGTCCGGCTTACGTGAATCCCCGGAACGAGATCTGGCTCGGCGTCATACCGACGCGAACGGCAGCGCGTGAGGCCGATTCCGTGGTTCTTCACGCGCGGCACACAATGACCGGGCCCACGCCGTCACCGGTGTCACTTCCCCCCGACGATGCCGCTGTCGAGGAGTTTGGCGATGTCGGAGTCGGAGCTGCCGAGGAGGTCGCGGAGCACGCTGCCGGTGTCGTCGCCGACTGCGGAGGCGGGTGCGACGGTGGCGTGGTGGCCGTCGAACGACGCGGGATGCCCGGAGGCGAGGTAAGTGCCGATGCGCGGCTGGTCGAGGGGAGTGAACATCGGGTTCTTCTCGAGTTCCCCGGACTTCACCACTTCCTCGAAGGTGCGGTAGCGCTCGGCGAGCACGGACGTCTTCGAGAGTGCCTCGGCCACTTCGGTTGCGGTGTGTTCGCGGAACCAGCGGGCGAACAGGGCCGTGAGGACGTCGCGGTGGGTGAAGCGATCGGTTTCGCGCGCGAAGTCCGCGTCGAGTGCGGTGGCGAGTGCCTCCACCGCGGCCGTGGTTCCGGTGACTGCGACCAGGTCACGGAAGTGGCGTGGGGTGAGGGCGACGATCATGAACCGTTCGCCGTCGCTGGTGGTGAAATCCGTTCCGTACGTGCCGTAGACCGAGTTTCCGGTCGCCGGCCTGCCGGTGCCGTTGATCTGGACTTCGGTGAGGTAACCGAGCGTGCCGGCGGTGGCGAGCGCGACGTCCTCGAGCGGCAGGCGGATGTGGGTGCCCTCCCCGGTGGCGTCGCGGTGCCGGACGGCGGCGGCAACGGCCAGCGCGGCGTACAGCCCACACATCACGTCCCACGCGGGCAGGACGTGGTTGACGACGCCGGCATGATCGGTGGGACCGGTGATGGACGGGAAGCCGAGTCCCGCATTGACGGTGTAGTCGACGGCGGGGGAACCGTCGGTGCCACCGAGAACTTCGAGGGTGATGACGTCGGAGCGCAGGGCTCTGAGCGTGTCGTGGGTGAGCCAGTCACGGCCACCGGCGTTGGTGACGAGGATTCCGCCACCCGCACCGGGGGCCGTGACCAGTTGCTGCACGAGTTCCTGCCCCTCGGGGCTGCGCATGTCGACGGCCACGGACCGCTTCCCGCGGTTGAGTCCGGTCCAGTAGATGCTCTCACCGTCACTCGTGACCGGCCAGCGCTTGTAGCAGGCGGAGCCGCCGACGGGGTCGACCCGGATCACCTCGGCCCCCAGCTGAGACAGCGTCAGCCCGCACAGGGGGGACGCGATGAAGCTGGAGACCTCGACGATCCGAAGTCCGGCAAGGGGAGTATGGGCAGTCACGAGAGAAGCTCCTTGATGGTGGAGGTCAGGCCATGAGGGCGGTGAAACGCCAGTCGAGGACGGGAACGTCGGACGCTGCGGCGTTGTGCGCGAACACGAGTGAACGCAGATGCACTACGCCGCCACCGCCGGGCAACGCCTCGGCGCTCTCGATCTCGAGTTCGCTGGTGAGAGTGTCGCCCTCGTGGACGGGACCGGTGTGGTCGCAGGACTTCCATCCCAGGACCGTGACGAGGTTGGGCAGCGCGCGCGTGGCCTGCCCGAGCGCGATGCCGATGGTGTGCCCGCCGTAGACGAGCCGTCCGTCCGCACCGACCCGTTCGTCGTGATGGGTGGCCGCGATGTTGAGGGTGAGGCGCGCCAGTTCGGGGGCGCTCGACACCACGTCGCCGCTGCTCCGCAGGACCGCGCCGGCGAGGTCGGTCGAGAAGTGCTGTCCGGGAACCGCGTCGCGGTAGCGGGCGAGGTCCCAGCCCTCGGGGGCGGCGAGGGCCTGCTCGGTCTGCGGACCGATCGCGGACAGGTCGTCGGACTTGCGGACGCGGTCCTCGTCGGGGTTCTCGCTCAACGGGAGCATCGCGCAGCGGTAGAAGTCGAGGACGGTGCGGCCGTCCTGGTCGGTGGACGTCATCCGGAGTGCCGCCAGCCCGGTGGGCTTGCGTCCCGGCTTCGCCGAATTTTCGCGTAGGCCCACCACTTCGGTGCGGGTGTACAGGGTGTCGCCGATGTGGGGGAAGTGGTGGAAGCGGAGGCCGCGGTAGAACAGGTTGGCCTTCACGTGGTGCGTGGCGAGCGTGGACTGCCCGATGGCGACGTCGCAGACGAGACCGGGATTCGCCACGGCGTCCCCGGATCCGGTGACGGTCCGGGACAGGTGCGCGTCGAGGGGCAGCCGCAGGCGGTCGCCGAGGATGGCTTGATGGGCGGCGGCGAGGCCGCTGGTCAGGGTGACGGCGGGGGCGGTGTCGAACACCTGCCCCACCTCGAGTTCGTCGAAGTACGGTCCACCGACGTACGTCTGCGTGATCGTCACTGTGCACCTACCTGGGCGAGGACCCGACGTGCGGCCACCGCGACGGCCTCGTCGAGCATCTGCCCGTCGAGTTGCGCGGCCCCGCTGCCCGCGGCCTCGGCGGCGGCGAGTGCGTCGATCACGCGACGCGCGTCCTCGACTGCGGTGTCGGTGGGGGTGAACGCCGAAGCGGCCGATTCGACCTGCGCGGGATGGATGACCCATTTCCCGTCGAATCCGAGTGCGCTGGTCCATGCTGCCGAGTGGCGGAACGCGTCGTCGTCGGCGATTCCGAGGAACGGGCCGTCGATCGCCTGGATGCCGGCGGCGCGGGCGGCGACGAGGACGCCGTCCTGGATCGCGAGCCAGTGCTCGGGGAGAGCGGATCGGGAACGGCCGAGGGCCGCCCCGAGATCGGCGTAGCCGATGATGACGGACTCGAGCCGGGCGACGGACCGGGTGATGTCGCCGATGTTCTGCACCCCGACCGGAGTTTCGACGAGAGCCTGCAACCCGATGTCGGTGCCGGCGAGAGCCTGATCGGCGTGCGCTAGATCCTGCGCGGTCTCCGCCTTGGGAACCACGATGCTCGTGAGCGCGGCGCCGAGGGACGCACACAGGGCCAGGTCGTCCTCGGCCCACGGTGTGGTGAGCGCGTTGATGCGGACCGAGACGGCCCGGGAGCCGTCGGACTCGCGCACGAGACGGCGCACGAGGTCGCGGGCGTCGGCCTTCCTGGCCGGTGCGACGGCGTCCTCGAGGTCGAGGACCACCTCGTCGGCGGTCGACCCGAGCGCCTTGACGGCCTTGCGTTCGTCGGATCCGGGGGCCACCAGAACGGCGCGCCTGCGGGTGAGGTTCTGCACGATGCTTCATTCCTAGGGTCCGGGAGCCCGGTTCGGGCTGGATATGTACGGCCAGCCCGGTAGGGCTGCGCTGCTGATGCTGGCAGCGGCGCAGCCCTCATGTCAAGACCGATCGTTGACTTTAGGCAGACATTATCGGAGTATGGCCGTACAAATGTTGTGCGAGTGCGAGGTGGAGTGATGGGCAAGCTGAACGAGGAAGAGGCGTACCTGGTCGAGACGGTGCGCGCCTTCATCGACCGCGACGTGAAGCCGACGGTGCAGGCGGTGGAACACGCCAACGAATACCCCGAGAAGTGGATCGAGCAGATGAAGCAGATCGGGATCTACGGTCTGGCGGTCCCGGAGGAGTACGGCGGATCTCCGGTGTCGATGCCCTGTTACGCGCAGGTGACCCAGGAACTGGCCCGCGGGTGGATGAGCCTGGCCGGAGCCATGGGCGGGCACACCGTCGTCGCGAAGCTGCTGTCGCTGTACGGCACCGAGGAGCAGAAGCAGCAGTACCTGCCGAAGATGGCGACCGGCGAGATCCGGGCCACCATGGCGCTGACCGAGCCCGGCGGCGGTTCGGATCTGCAGGCCATGTCCACCAACGCCAAGACCGACGGCGACGATCTGGTGATCACCGGTTCGAAGACGTGGATCTCCAACGCCCGCCGATCCGGCCTGATCGCGCTGCTCTGCAAGACCGATCCGAGCGCGACCCCCAAGCACAAGGGCATCTCGATCGTCCTGGTCGAACACGGTCCCGGTCTGACGGTGTCGCGGGATCTACCGAAGCTCGGCTACAAGGGCGTCGAGACGTGCGAGCTGTCGTTCGACGGTTACCGCACCCCCGCCACGGCGATCCTCGGCGGCACCCCGGGCAAGGGGTTCGCGCAGATGATGAAGGGCCTCGAGACCGGCCGCATCCAGGTGGCCTGCCGGGCGCTGGGCGTGGCCACGGCGGCGCTCGAGGACTCCCTCGCCTACGCGCAGCAGCGGGAGAGCTTCGGCAAGCCGATCTGGAAGCACCAGTCGATCGGCAACTACCTGGCCGACATGGCAACCAAGCTGACGGCGGCACGGCAGCTGACCTGGCACGCGGCCGAGCAGTACGACAGCGGCGACCGGTGCGACATGGAGGCCGGCATGGCCAAGCTGTACGCGTCCGAAGTCGCGATGGACATCGCCCTCAACGCGGTGCGCATCCACGGCGGCTACGGCTATTCCACCGAGTACGACGTCGAGCGGTACTTCCGCGACGCCCCACTGATGATCGTCGGCGAGGGCACCAACGAGATCCAGCGCAACGTCATCGTCTCGCAACTCGTGTCGCGGGGCGGTCTGTAGTCCGGCAACCTGCACGTAGGATCGGTGCGCGATGAACGGTAGGGAACGAGAACGAGAGACGGAGCCGGCGTACCAGCTGGTGTCGAAGCAGCTCCGTGAACACATAGCCGCGGGCAAGTACCGCGGCGGCCTCAAGCTCCCTACCGAATTCGAGCTCGCGGAACAGCACGGCGTGAGCCGGCAGACCGTGCGGCGCGCATTCCAGGACCTGGTAGCCGAGGGCATCGTCTACCGGGTCCCGGGCCGCGGGACGTTCGCAGCCGAGTCCGACGGCCGATACCTGCGTCAGCTGGGGTCGATCGAGGATCTGATGAATCTGTCCACCGACACCACCATGGAGGTGGTCTCCCCGCTGCGCCGCCGGGTCGACATCGAGGCCGCGAGCAGGCTCCGCCTCGACACCGACCTCGTCCACACGGTCGTGTTCCGGCGACGCCACGACGACACCCCGTTCGTGCTGACCACCGTGTACCTTCCCGACGAGATCGCCCGGCTCGTCGTCGACGCACCCGAGATGTCCGAGGGCGCCGTCAGTGCGTACACGATCATTGGTCTGCTGGAGCCGCACCTGCGCAGCCCCATCATCGAGGCGGCGCAATCGATCACGGTCGCACCCGCCCCCGCGGACGTGGCCCGCGAACTCGGCTGCCCCGAAGGCCATTCGATGCTGCGGGTGGACCGCCTCTATTCCGATTCGGAAGGGCGGACCGTCGAGTTGGCGGTCAGCTACTTCCTGCCCGAGCACTACACCTATCGCGTGACCCTGCGACGCGGCGGACGCTGAGCGGCCGCGTCCTTCTGCCGTCCTCGCGCTCGACCGACGTTTCCACGCCCCATCCCGGCACTGCTGCCGTTCCGTCCCGAACTCCGCGACGTGTTCGAGGCGAACGAACCGATGCGCAAGCAGACCGGGGACTTCACCGCCGGCACGGGTGAACAGTAGAGACCGGCCGGTACGAATCGAGGTCCGTGCGGCACCTCGAGCGACCGTCCAGTCCCTCTGCCAGGGGATGACGCCTCGAAGTTCACCCCCTCGACCCGATAGTGTGCACTGCGGGGGCACGCGCACGTCATCACCGAGAATTCGCAGAGGTTTACATTGTCGAGTCCCGAAAACGACGCCGAGCTCGCAGGCCGCGTCCAGCGCCTGCTGCAGTTTTTGCGTGAGATCGTCAGGGCTCGCACGAAGCCGGTCCTCCGCGTCGACCAGCACGAACAGGTCGAATGGCTGCATCAGGACGGCCGGACGATCCAACTCGATTCCGACGCCGCGCAGGGTGACATCGTCCTGCGCGTGCCCCTCATCGGTGTCGAGGATCCGCCGGAACTGCCCACGGTCCTGGCCGGCTGGGTGGATGCGTCGGCCCGCTCCGACAGCTCGCGTTCCGATCTCGAACTGAACGCGTCCGACGCCTACGCAGAGGACTCCGACGAGGAATACGACGTGCGTCGCGCGTATGACTTCCGGCAGGCGTTCGACGCCTACGTGCCGCGCTGGCAGGCGTGGGCGAAGGCCGACCGGGAGCGTCGCCCGCACGCCGATCTGTACCAGTCGTTGCAGCGGATGCTGCAGGAGCTGAACGCCCGCCCCGAGTCGATCGAACTTGTTCTCGCGTCCGGTCTGCTGACCCTGGCGGGCGCCGGTCCGGTCGACGGCGTCCAGACCCACCTGGTCACCCAGTCCGCGAGCATCCACCGCGACCCCCGGACCGGCGACCTGCTGGTGCGGCTGATCGCGGGCTCGCAGCCCCGGCTCGAGGACTCCCAGCTGTTCACCGGACTGGACATTTACGACAGCGCGCACGCGATGCCGCTGCAGAAGCAACTGCAGGACACGGCCGCGTCGCCGCTGAGCGACGGCGTTCGCGCACTGCTCGCGGAGTGGGCACCGAAGTCGCTGATGACGCCTGTCACGGTGCGGGACGGCGTCCGGCCACCCGACGCCGACGCCGACGGCACCCTCACGCTGTCGCCGGCCCTGGTCCTGCGGAAGCGCAGTGCGTTCGCGCTGGTCGAGTATTACGAGCAGATGATCTCCCACCTCGAACGCGACGGCGCGACCGTTCCCCTCGGGCTCGCGCAGCTGGTCGAGGCGATCGAGCCGGCAGACCGGCTGTCGTGGCTCGAGCGCACCGGCGCCGCCACCTCGTCGACGCTCGCCGAGGACCCGCTCTTCCCGCTCCCGGCCAACGCCGAGCAGTCGCAGATCATCGAGCGGCTCGGCGGCGACAGCGGAGTGGTGGTCGAGGGCCCGCCCGGCACGGGCAAGACCCACACGATCGCCAACCTGGTGTCGGCGTTGCTCGCGCGCGGCCAGCGGGTGCTCGTCACGAGCGAGAAGGCGCAGGCGCTTCGGGTGCTGAGGGACAAGCTCCCGCCCGAGATGCAGGAACTGTGCGTCTCCATCACCGATCTCTCCCGCGGCGGCTCGGACGAGCTCACCCGCAGCGTCGCGACGATCGCCGAACGGAAGTCGTCGTTCAACCCGCACAGCGAGGGCCAGAAGATCGCCGATCTCCGCGCCCAGCGGGACGAGGCCGTGCAGAAGCGGGCCGTCGTGCTCGAGCAGGTGAAGGCGCTGCGCGAGTCCGAGACCTACCTCCACGACGCTGTGGCGGACGGCTACGAGGGCACCGCCGCCACCATCGTCCGCAAGGTCATGGGTCTGCAGGATGCCTTCGAGTGGCTTCCCGGTCCGCTGCTGAGCGAGCAGCCGCCCCTCACCGGCACCGAGGTCGAGACGCTGCGCCGCCTCTCGGTGACCGCATCCCCCGAACGGGCGCGGCGGTCCCGTCAGACGCTTCCCGTGCTCGACTCGCTGCTGCCCAACCGGGCCGAACTCGAACGACTCTGCTCGCGGGCGTCGACCAGTATCCCCATCGACACCCCGCAGTCGGCGCATCTGCTCGAGGTCCTCGGGGGCGTCGACCCCGAGACCGCGTACACCGTTCGCCGGCACTGCAAGGAACTGCAGGCCCGCGCTCACGACGTCCTCGACCTCGACGGCCAGTTCCAGGGCCTCGCCGACACGGTCCTCTCCGGCCGTGCGACGCACCTGTGGGGTCGGCTGGACGCCCTGCCCGCGATCGTCGAGGCGGCCGCGGCCGCCGACCGCTACATCGGTGCGCACGACGTCCAGTGCGCCGTCATGACCCGACCCGCACTGCAGGCGGTCGGTGCACTCGCCGTCGCGATGGAATCCGGCGCCGTCGAGTGGAAGGCACGTTTCCGTCGCAGCGAAGAGCAGAAGGCCGTCGAAGAACTCGGCCTCGATGCCACCGTCGACGGCGCACCCGCCACGACCGCCGCCACGGTGCGGCTCGTGACCGAGCACCTGCGCGCCCACGACGCCGCGCAGACCGCCGCCACCCTGCTGGCGGACCTCCGGATTCCGGTCGACATGAACGGATCCCGTGCCGTCCAGGTCGACAGCCTCAACATGATCGTCGGCCGGGTGGCTCGGGTGCGCGCCCTCCTCGTCTCCCGCGACGCGCTGGCCCGCGAACTGTTCGCACTGTCCCCGAACGCGCCGCGGATCCGCACTCTCGCGGATGCCGTCGCGGTGGCCGGGGCCGCCGAGGCGATCACCACGCGTGCCGACGTGGACAGTGCCCGTGCGGAACTCGACGCCATCGTCTCGGCCGTCTCCACCGAGGTCGACGCGGGACCGTCGCCGGAAGGCACCGCCCTGGTGGCGGCGCTCGATCAGGCCGACAACGCGGCCCTCTCGGATGCCCTCAGCCGCTACGCGATCGCCCGCGTCGAACAGCAGGATCAGCGACTGTTCGACGAACTGTCCGACAAACTCTCACCCGTCGCCCCGGCGCTGTACGAACTGGTGCGCAGAACGGCGGCGCTCACCGAGTGGGACGAGATGAGCTGGCAGATGTCGGAGGCCTGGGCGTGGCGCCGTGCCCGCCAATGGGTCACCGAACAGCACCGTGCCGGTCGTGAGCAGGAACTGGAAGCCGAACTCAATGCCGTCGACGCGGATCTCGCGCATCTGACGGCGCGGCTCGCGGCGGCCACCGCCTGGCGCGACTGCCTCGAACATCTGACGGCGGATCAGGTGCGGGCGCTGCAGACGTACCGCGAGCACATCTCGAGCATCGGTGCAGGTGCCGGTAAATACGCCGAGAAGTACCGCAGCGCAGCACGATCCGCGATGGGCGAGGCGCAGGGCGCGGTGCCCGCGTGGGTGATGCCGCTGCAGCAGGTCCTCGCGTCGATCCCGCCCGTGCCGGGCAGCTTCGACGTCGTCATCGTCGACGAGGCGAGCCAGGCCGACATCACCAACCTGTTCCTGCTGTGGCTGGCACCGCGGGTGATCGTCGTCGGAGACGACAAACAGTGCGCACCCGCCGACATCCCCACCACCGGAACCCTCGACGACGTGTTCACCCGGCTCGACGCCTACCTGCCGGACCTTCCGGAGTACGTGCAGGCCACGCTCACGCCGCGGTCGAGCCTGTTCTCGATCCTGCGCACCAGCTTCGGGCAGGTGGTCCGGCTCCGCGAGCACTTCCGCTCGATGCCCGAGATCATCAACTGGTCGAGCACCCAGTTCTACGGCGAACTGCCGCTGGTCCCGGTGCGGCAGTTCGGCGCGGATCGGCTTCCGCCGCTGAAACATACGTACGTATCCGATGCCACTGTGTCGGGCAAGGACGCGACGCTGACCAACCACGTCGAGGCCGCCGCCCTCGTCGACCAGCTCATCGAATGCCTCGTCGACCCCCGCTACGACGGGAAGACGTTCGGAATCGTCGTGCTGCAGGGGCAGTCCCAGGTCGACGCCATTCGAACCGAACTCGTCAAGCGCATCGGCATCGAACAATGGGAGCAGCGGCGACTGCGGGTCGGGACGCCGCCCGACTTCCAGGGCGACGAACGGAGCGTCGTCTTCCTGTCGATGGTCGTGGGACCCGAGCAGAACTTTGCACCGCTGACGGCGAACCAGTACAAGCGACGGTTCAACGTCGCGGCGTCACGGGCGCAGGACCAGCTGTGGCTGTTCCACTCCGTGACCGTCGACGAACTGAAGCGGGCCGACCTGCGCAACTCCCTGCTCAGCTACATGATGTCGACGTCGCCGGCACCGGCCGACCCCATGCCGCAGGACGTCGACCGCGACGTCCGGATCCCCCCGTTCGACAACCTGCTCGAGCAGCGGGTGTTCAACGACATCGCCGAACGCGGCTACCACGTCAATTCCCAAGTCGAGGTGAACAATCGCCGCATCGACCTCGTCGTCACCGGTGGCACCATGAGACTCGCCGTCGAATGCGACGGTGACGCGTTCTCGACCACCCCGGAACAACGGATCGCGGACCTCGAACGCGAACAGGAACTCAAACGGTGCGGCTGGACGTTCTGGCGCGTCCGCGAGTCGGAGTACTACCTCGACCCGAAGGCCGCTCTGTCGAGTCTGTGGGAGACTCTGGACAACCTGGGCATCGCGCCGCACGCGGTGGATCACGCGATCGCCATCGAAGCGGCCGCCACCGAGCGGGCAGCGCGCGAGGCCGCGGCGTCCGAGCGCGGAAAGCACGCGGCCCCCATTGGCGCTGCGCGCCCGTGAGTACTTATTAACGTCCCGCGGTTAACAAGTACTCACAGGTGCGGAGCGCATGAGAATCCAGGAGTTCACCGTCTCCGACGAGACGTCGGGGCCGTATGCGATCACGGCCGGGCCCGACCAGGCCTTGTGGGTGACGCTCGTCCACGCCGGTCGCATCGCGCGCCTCACAGTCGACGGCGAAGTCGCGACGTATCCGCTCGACACCGCGGAGTGTGGGCCCACCATCATCACGTCGGGTCCGGACGACGCCTTGTGGTTCAGACGATTCCGCGACCACCGGATCGGGCGGCTGACGTCGGACGGTGCGATCGATTCCTTCCCGACCCCGACCGCGGACAGCGGCCCGTTCGGGATCGTCGCCGGCCCGGACGGTGCACTGTGGTTCACCGAGACGAATGCCGATCGGATCGGGCGGATCACCACTGACGGGAAGATCACCGAGTTTCCTCTGCCCACGGACGGCGGGTTCCCTTCGGCGATCACGTCGGGCCGGGACGACGCACTGTGGTTCACCCTCAACCAGGCGAACGCGATCGGCCGTATCGACGTCGATGACAACGTCGCGACGCATTCTCTACCCACGCCCGCCGCCGGGCCGGTGGGAATCACGCGCGGGACCGACGACGCGCTGTGGTTCGTCGAGATCGGCGCCGGGCAGATCGGCCGGATCTCCGCCCACGGCCGGATCGACGAGTTCGCACTCCCGGACCGCTCGGCCCGACCTCACGCCGTCGTCGCCGACCCCGACGGCGGTTGCTGGTTCACCGAATGGGGCGCAAACCGCATCGGACACATCGGGCCGGGCGGCGACATCACCGAATACGACCTGCCGACACCGTCTTCGGAGCCGCACGGGATCGCCGTGGGACCGGACGGTGCGGTCTGGGTCGCGCTGGAGATCGGACGTGTTGTGTGCTTCGCACCCGTGAGTACTTGTTAACGTCCCGCGGTTAATAAGTACTCACAGGCGCGAAGCGCACATGCTCACGGGCGCGGCTGCGCACGACTGTCGCCGCGGAACTCGGCGATGACGTCGTCGCCGCGCCGGACGGTGACGTCGTAGATGCCGTTGCGCCCGAATCGGGCCCGCTCCACGGCCTCGGCGACGAGGGTGTCGCCGAGGCGGGTGGCGGTCAGGAATCGGATGTCGGCGCGGGCGGCGACGGCGGGTGAGTCGTATCCGTTGCACGCCATCGCGAATGCGGTGTCGGCGAGGGTGAACACGAAGCCGCCGTGGGTGATGCCGTGGCCGTTGACCATGGTCTCACCCACGACCATCGACGCGACCGCGTGGCCGGGGCTGAGCTCGAGGATCTCGATGCCGAGCGCCTGGGACGCGTTGTCGGCCTCGAACATCTTCCGCGCGATACGGCATTCCGCGGACGCGTCGACAGTCATGGTTCTCCTACTGGTTGTAGACGGATTCTTCTTCTTGGACGTACATGGTGACGCCGCCGGTGGCGAAGTTGCGGACGTCCTTGCCCGCCTGCTTCATCTCCTCGGACTGCAACCCGGACTTCATGGTGGCGGCGTCGGGGAACACGAGGCTCGCCACCGCGTAGTACGGCGGCGTGCCGCCGTCGAGGGCACTGCACTTGCCCCAGGTGAAGTCGGACAGGCCGGGAACCTTGCGGGCCAGCGGCATGTGGGTGTCGCGGTAGTAGGCGTCGAACGCCTCGGGGTCATCGGGCTGGCCGTAGCAGACGGCGACCTTGAAGCTCATGCGTTTTCTCCTTTGGCGACGAGGGTGAGAACGTCGTACGTTGCGACGGGATCGCCGTCCTGGTTGACGACGACTGCATCCCAACGGACTTCACCGTAGTCGGCGCTGCTGCGCGGGGTGATGAGCTTCGCGGTGAGCGTGACGGTGAGGCTGTCGTCGGCCTTGACGGGGGTGAGGAACCGGAGGTTGTCGACGCCGAAGTTGGCGAGGACGGGACCGGGATTCGGTTCGACGAACAGGCCGGCGGCGAGGGAGACGACGAGGTATCCGTGCGCGACGATGCCACCGAACAGGGGGTTCGCGGCCGCGGCCTCGGGGTCGGTGTGGGCGTAGAACGTGTCGCCGGTGAACTCGGCGAAGTGGTCGATGTCGGCGAGCGTGACCTGGCGGGGGCCGCCGACGATGGTGTCGCCGATCCGCAACTGTGCGAGGTTCTTCCGGAACGGGTGGATGCCGTCGTCGTTGCGCTGCGAACCGGTGACCCACTTGTTTCCGACCGCGGTCAGGATGTCGGGGGTGGCCTGGACCGCGGTGCGCTGCATGTGATGCAGGATGCCGCGGATGCCACCGAGTTCCTCACCGCCGCCTGCGCGTCCGGGGCCGCCGTGTACGAGGACGGGCAGGGGTGAGCCGTGGCCGGTGGATTCCTTGGCGTCGTCGCGGTTGAGGACGAGGACGCGGCCGTGGAACGGGGCGAGGCCCAGCACGATGTCGCGGGCGAGTGCGGAATCGCGGGTGACGAGGGATGCGACGAGGCTGCCCTTGCCGCGGGCGGCGAGTTCGATGACCTCGTCGGTGCTTTCGTATCCGATGACGGTGCTGACGGGGCCGAAGGCCTCGATGTCGTGGGGTTCGGTGGCGTCCTTGTCGTCGGAGCGCAGCAGGATCGGCGGCAGGAATGCGCCCGTCGCCTTGTCGGCGCCGACGACCTCGAAGTTCTCCGGGTCGCCGACCACGATCTGCGCCGTCTTGGTCAGGCCGCGCAGCGATTTCAGGACCTCGTCGCGCTGTTCGAGGCTGGCGAGGGCACCCATCGTGACGCCTTCGGCGTCGGGGGCGCCGACCACGACGCGCGACAGCCGGGCCTCGGCCGCGGCGATGACGTCGTCCATCAGTGCGGTCGGCACGAAGGCGCGCCGGATGGCGGTGCACTTCTGGCCGGCCTTCACCGTCATCTCGGTGACGAGCTGCTTGACGTAGAGGTCGAATTCCTCGCTGCCGGGCTCGACGTCGGAGCCGAGGATCGACGCGTTGAGCGAATCGGCCTCGGCGTTGAAGTGGACGCCCTCACCGACGACGTTCGGATGCGCCCGCAGGGTGGCCGCGGTGTCGGCAGATCCGGTGAATGCCACGGAGTCCTGCCCGCCGAGGTGGTCGAGCAGCCCGCGGGCGCTCCCCGACAGCAGCTGGACCGAACCCTCTGGCAGCAGCCCGGATTCGATGATGCGACGGAACACGAGCTCGGTGAGATAGGCCGACTGGCTCGCGGGCTTGACGATCGAGGGGACGCCGGCGATGAATGCGGGGGCGAGCTTCTCGAGGAAGCCCCACACCGGGAAGTTGAACGCGTTGATCTGGACGGCCACGCCGCGGCGCGAGGTGTAGACGTGCTGGCCGAGGAACGTGCCCTTCTTGCCCAGCTGCTCGAACGCGCCGTCGAGGTAGACGGTGTCGTTGGGCAGTTCCCGCCTGGCCTTGCTGGCGTAGCTGAGGAGGGTGCCGAACCCGCCGTCGATGTCGACGCCGGAGTCGCGCTTGGTGGCGCCGGTCGAGGTGGAGAGGGCGTAGAACTCGTCCTTGCCGGCCATGAGGGTGAGTGCGAGCGCCTTGAGGGCGGCGGCGCGCTCGTGGAAGGTCAGCTTCGCGAGCGCCGGTCCGCCCACCTCGCGGGCGTAGGTGACCATCTCGCCGAGGTCGAGTCCGGTCGCGGAGATGCGCGCCACCTCGGAGCCGTCGACCGCGCTCAGCAGCGGCGTTCCCTCGTCCGGCGCGGTGTACCAGCGTCCGGCGGCGTAGCTTTCCAGTAACTTGCTCACGACAACTCCATTTCACCGTACGTTCGGTCGGTTAACAGAATCGTCGCTTCCGCCGCTGGTTGTCAAGGGTGGATCGCAACTTTTCGTGCGCTACCTCCTCTTGCGTACCGACCGAAGATTCGGTTATTAATAGACGGCACCCCCGTGAAGGAGAAGACTGTGGCCGAAGTGTTTTTGGTGGACGGAGCCCGTACCCCGCAGGGTCGATACGGCGGAGCGCTCGCAGGAGTGCGCCCCGACGACCTTGCCGGTCTGGTCGTGGCCGAGGCCGCCCGCCGGGCCGGAATCCCGGGTGACGCCGTCGACGAGGTGATCCTCGGTGCCGCCAACCAGGCCGGCGAGGACAACCGAGACGTCGCCCGCATGGCCGTGCTGCTCGCGGGCCTGCCGGACAGTGTTCCCGGCTACACGGTGAACCGCCTGTGCGCGAGCGGTCTGACCGCCGTGGCCTCCGCCGCGCACACCATCCGCAGCGGCGAGGCCGACATCGTCATCGCCGGCGGCGTCGAATCGATGACCCGCGCACCCTGGGTGATGGCCAAGCCGGGCACCCCGTGGGCACGCCCGGGGGAGGTGGCCGACACCTCGCTCGGCTGGCGCTTCACGAACCCGCGGTTCACCGCCACCGACCGGGACGTTCCGGCCGGGGCCGGACCGGACGTCCGCAAGGTGACGTTGTCGATGGGCGAGACGGCCGAGGAGGTCGCCGCGCTCGAGGGCATCACCCGCGCCGAGAGCGACGCCTTCGCGCTGCGCAGCCAGGAGCGGGCGATCGCGGCGGTCGACGCGGGCCGGTTCGATCGCGAGATCGTGCCCGTGCCGGTGCGCGACGGTGAACTGACCGCCGACGAAACCCCCAGGCGGGGAACCACGCTGGAGAAACTGGGCTCGCTGAAACCGGTGTTCCGCACCGGCGGCATCGTGACCGCCGGCTCGTCGTCGTCCCTCTCGGACGGCGCCGCGGCACTGGTCGTCGCGAGCGAGGCGGCGGTGGAGAAGTACGGCCTGACCGTGCGCGGCCGCATCGTCACCAGCGCCAGCGCGGGTATCGCCCCCAACGTCATGGGTCTGGGCCCGGTCCCGGCCACCCGCAAGGCCCTCGCCCGCGCCAACTGGTCGATCTCCGACCTCGGTGCCGCCGAACTCAACGAGGCCTTCGCGGCGCAGTCGCTCGGGGTGATCCGGCAGCTGAAGCTCGACGAGTCGATCGTCAACGCGGACGGCGGCGCCATCGCACTCGGCCACCCGCTGGGCTGCTCGGGTGCGCGGATCCTGCTGACGCTGCTCGGCCGGATGGAACGCGAAGGCGCCCGCCGCGGACTGGCCACGCTGTGCGTGGGCGTCGGCCAGGGCGTCGCGATGCTGATCGAGGCGCCGTGAACACACTGAAGATCGAGGACCGCGACGACCGCATGGTGGTCACGCTGCACCGTCCCGCGCAGCGCAACGCGATCAACGCGGAGATGATCGGCGAACTGCACCAGGTGTGCGCGTCGCTGGAGGCGACGCCGAAGCCGATGCTGCTGACCGGCGAGGGCGACCACTTCGCCGGCGGCGCCGACATCGCCGAACTGCGCGAACGCGGCCGCGACGAGGCGTTCGCCGGCATCAACCGCAACTTGTTCGACCGCATCGCGAAGCTGCCGCTGCCCACCGTGGCCGCGGTGAGCGGGTACGCGCTCGGCGGCGGCGCCGAACTGTCCTACGCGTGCGACATCCGCATCGCCACCGAGACCGCAGTCTTCGGGAACCCGGAGCCGGGGCTGGGGATCATGGCCGCGGCCGGGGCCAGTTACCGGTTGCCCGAGCTGGTCGGCAAGTCCGTCGCCAAGCAGGTCCTGCTCGGCGGCCGGAACCTCGACGCGCAGGACGCGCTGCGCAGCGGACTCGTGATGAGTGTCGTCGCACCCGGCGCGCACATCGATGCAGCGCACAAGGTCATCGACCGCATCACGCGGTCGGCGCCGCTCGCTCTCAAGCTCACGAAGATGATCGTCGACGCACCGGGCTCGCACCCGTTCGCCGACGACATCGCCCAGGCGGTGCTGTTCGAGAGCCGCGACAAACACGACCGCATGACTGCCTTTCTGGAGAAGAAGAAATGACGAGCTCAGCACCGAAGAATGTCGGAGTGGTCGGCGGCGGCCGGATGGGCGCGGGTATCGCGCAGGTCTTCGCCACCCTCGGCTCCACCGTCACCATCGCCGAGAGCGGCGACCGGCAGGCGGCCCTGAAGCGGGTGTCCGACGGACTGGACCGCGCGCACGAACGCGGCAAGCTCGGCGACGTCGATCCCGCGACGATCCTCGGACGGGTGTCCACGGTGGCCGCCCCCGACGCGCTTCCGCCGGCCCTGGATCTGGTGGTCGAGGCGGTGCCGGAGTTGGTGGACCTCAAACTGTCCGTGCTCTCGCTCGTCGAGAAGACGGTCGACCCGTCGACGGTGATCGCCAGCAACACCAGTTCGATCTCGATCGCCGAACTCGGCAATGCCCTCAGCGACCCGGCCCGGCTGATCGGCATGCACTTCTTCAATCCGGTTCCCGCGTCGACGCTCGTCGAGATCGTCCGCGCCCCCGCCACCGATGCCGGTGTCGTCGAGAAGGTCCGGGAGTGGGTCGCCCAGCTCGGTAAGACCGAGGTGCTGGTCAATGATTCCCCCGGCTTCGCGACCAGCCGTCTCGGCGTGTGCCTCGGGCTGGAGGCGATCCGGATGCTCGAGGAAGGCGTCGCCGACGCCGAGTCCATCGACCGGGCCATGGAACTGGGCTATCGCCACCCGATGGGACCGCTGCGGTCCACCGATCTGGTCGGACTGGACGTCCGGCTCGCGATCGCCGAGCACCTCGCGAAGACGCTCGGCGACCGGTTCGCGCCGCCGGCGTTGCTGCGCGAGAAGGTCGCCAACGGGGAACTCGGCCGCAAGACCGGCCAGGGGTTCTTCACCTGGTCCTGACCGGGCCACGCACACCACAACCAGCAGGAGGCACATTCTCATGAGCACTGACGACGTGGTCGGACTTTCCGTGGACGCGGGACTGGCCACTATCACCCTGCGCCGCGCGGGCGCGTCCAACGCCCTGGATCGCGCGGTGAAGGAGCAGTTGCTGGCGGCGGTGGAGAAGGTCGCCTCCGACGACGGCGTGCGCGCCCTGCTGCTGCAGGCGGAGGGCAAGAACTTCTGCGTCGGCCAGGACCTGGCCGAGCACGTGGCCGGCCTCGAGGCGGACGCCGCGCACGCGATGGACACCGTCGCCGAGCACTACAACCCGCTGCTCCGGGCGCTGGCCGGGGTCCGCGTCCCGGTCGTCGTCGCGGTCGGCGGGGCCTGCGTCGGGGCGGGGCTGGGCATCGCCCTGGCCGCCGACATCCGGATCGTAGGGGAGGGCGCGAAGTTCGCCACGGCGTTCACGGGGATCGCGCTGGCCGGCGACTCCGGGCTGAGCCACACCCTGGTGCAGGCGCTGGGAGCGAGCCGGGCGACCGGGCTGATGATGCTCGGCGACCGGTTCACGGCGGCGCAGGCGCTGGACTGGGGGCTGGTGCACCGGGTGGTGCCCGACGCCGAACTCGGGGACGCGGCCACCGCGCTCGCGCGGAAGCTCGCCGACGGTCCCACGGCCGCGTACGCGCAGGTCAAGTCGCTGGTCTCGGCAGCGTCGAGCGGGCTGTCGGAGGCGCTCGAGCGGGAGCGCGAGGCCGCCGAGCAGCTCGGCCGGTCGAAGGATCACCGCAGCGCGGTCGACGCGTTCCTCGCGAAGCGCACGCCCGCCTTCGAAGGCCACTGACGTAATTCGGCTCCCGCCCTTGTGTGGGCGGGGGCTGACATGCATACTTGATACCAACCGATCATTCGGTAATAGAGGTAGGACATATGACCACGTCACACGCTTCCGATGAGCTGCAAGAGCTCTTCGATGACACCATCGCAGCCGACCAGAGGGTCGAGCCGCGGGACTGGATGCCCGACGGCTACCGCAAGACGCTGATCCGGCAGATCGCGCAGCACGCGCATTCGGAGATCATCGGCATGCAGCCGGAGGGCAACTGGCTCACCCGTGCGCCGTCGCTGCGTCGCAAGGCGATCCTCATGGCGAAGGTCCAGGACGAGGCCGGACACGGCCTGTACCTGTACTCGGCGGCCGAGACGCTCGGAGCCGACCGCGCCGACCTCACCGAGAAGCTCATCGAGGGCAAGCAGAAGTACTCCTCGATCTTCAACTACCCGACGCTGACCTACGCCGACGTCGGCGTGATCGGCTGGCTCGTCGACGGCGCCGCGATCTGCAACCAGGTCCCGTTGTGCCGCAGCTCCTTCGGTCCGTACGCGCGGGCGATGATCCGGGTGTGCAAGGAGGAGTCCTTCCACCAGCGTCAGGGTTTCGAACTGCTGATGACGATGATGCGCGGCACCGACGCCCAGCGCGAGATGGTGCAGGAGTCGGTGAACCGCTGGTGGTGGCCGGCGCTGATGATGTTCGGACCGCCGGACGATCAGTCGCCCAACTCCGAGCAGTCCATGAAGTGGCGCATCAAGCGGCACACCAACGACGAACTTCGTCAGCGGTTCGTCGACATGTCCATCCCGCAGGCCGAGGTGCTCGGCGTGACGTTCCCGGATCCGGACCTGAAGTGGAACGCCGAGCGCGGCGCTCACGACTTCGGCGAGCCCGACTGGAGCGAGTTCATGCAGGTGATCAAGGGCAACGGCGCATCGAGCGTCGAGCGCGTCGCCAACCGGCGGGCAGCACACGAGAACGGGGCGTGGGTGCGGGAGGCCGCGACGGCCTTCGCTCGCCGCGAGAGCAGCAAGGAGAACGCACGATGAGCACGGACGACAACGCAGTGCGCGCGGACTGGCCCCTGTACGAGGTGTTCCTGCGCGGCAAGCGCGGACTCAACCACGTTCACGTCGGATCCCTGCACGCCGCCGACGACGAGATGGCCGTCCGGCACGCCCGGGACGTCTACACCCGCCGCAACGAGGGCGTGAGCATCTGGGTGGTGCGGTCCAATTCGATCGTGGCGTCCAGCCCGTCGGAGAAGGATCCCTACTTCGCGCCCAGCGGCGACAAGGTGTACCGGCACCCCACGTTCTACGAGATCCCCGACAACGTTCCCCACATGTGAGGCTGACGATGACCGACCACGACAATGCTTACGAAGGCCTCGTCGACGAAGACAGCCACGGCCAGTGGGCGTTCGGCACCAGCTTCGACGACCCCCTCGCGGGTGTCGACACCACGGTTCCGGAGGACGTCGACCTCTCCGCGCTGGCGGGCTACTGCCTGATGCTCGGTGACGATGCACTGATCAGCTCACAGCGTCTCGCCGAGTGGAGCACGCGCGCACCGGAACTCGAGGAAGAGGTTGCGCTCGCGAACGTCGGGCTCGACCTGCTCGGTCAGGCGCGACTGCTGCTCGCCCGTGCGGCCGCGGCGGACGTGTCGGTGGTGCCGTACATCTCCGACACGAGCCCGATTCCCGCCGAGGACGCGCTCGCGTTCTTCCGGGACGAGAATCGGTTCCGCAACACCCGGCTGGCCGAACTCGACAATGGCGACTTCGCTCAGTCGATCACGCGACTGCTGGTGTTCTCGACGTGGCGCCTCGCACTGTTCGACCGTCTCCGCACGTCCCGGGACCCGGTCCTCGCGGCGGTCGCGGTGAAGGGCGTCAAGGAACTCACCTACCACCGCGACTACGCGGCCCGCTGGGTTGTGACGCTCGGCTGCGGCACGGAGGAGTCGAAGACCAGGATGGCAGCGGCGCTTACCCGCGTGTGGCCGTACGTCGAGGAACTGTTCGTCCCGACCACCGAGGAGCTTGCGCTCGCGGCGGTGGGGGTGGGCGTCGACCCGCGGGACGTGCGCGAGGAATTCGATTCGGTGCTCGAGCAGGTGCTGCACGCCGCCGAGCTCACCGCCCCGACCGGCCGGACAGTCGGCACCGTCGGCGGTCGGGCAGGCAGGCAGGGGCTGCACACCGAGGCGCTCGGACTGCTGCTCGCCGAGATGCAGAGCGTGGCCCGGGCGCATCCCGAAGGAGTGTGGTGACATGACCACCGCCGTGCGCAGCGACGCCCGTCGCCTCGCCGAATCCGTGCTCGACCCCGAGATGCCGATGCTCACGCTCGCCGATCTCGGTGTGCTGCGCGACGTCGAGGAATACGCCGACGGGTCGGTGGTCGTGACCATCACCCCCACCTATTCCGGTTGCCCCGCGATGGCCACCATGCGGGACGACATCGAGCACACCCTGCAGGACGCCGGGTTCGGCAGCGTCGAGGTCAGGACCGTCCTGTCGCCGCCGTGGAGCACGGACTGGATCAGCGAGAACGGCAGGCGCAAGCTCCGCGAGAACGGTTACTCGACTCCCGGTCCCGCGCCGCGACGCGCATCGGGCCCGGTGCCGTTGACCCTCACCGTCAAGCCGCGACCCGTGGCATGCCCCAAGTGCCACTCGGCGAACACGCGGCTCGACTCGGAATTCGGGGCGACGCTGTGCAAGGCGCTCTACCGGTGCCTGGACTGCCTCGAACCCTTCGATCACGTGAAGGAAATCTGACCATGACCACAGCGGTCTCCCCGAAGCCTGGTGCGGCGTTGCGCAACAGGGCATTCCATACCCTCACCGTCGCCGACGTCGAATCCCTGTGCGACGACGCGGTCGCGGTCACGTTCGACGTTCCGGCCGAGCTCGCCGACGAGTTCGCGTTCGGCCCCGGACAGTCACTCACGCTGCGGCGGACGATCGACGGTGTCGAACACCGCCGCTCCTACTCCATTTGCGCCCCCGCCGGTTCCGCGCCGCGGGTCGGCGTGCGCGAGGTGTCCGACGGTCTGTTCTCGACGTGGCTCGTGCGCGACGTCCGCCCCGGCGACCGGATCGAGGTGCAGGGCCCGAGCGGAACGTTCGTCGCCGATCCCGCGGCCGGGGGTCGCCACGTGCTGATCGCCGCCGGGTCGGGCATCACGCCGATGCTGTCGATCGCCGCATCGATGCTGGCGAATCCCGAGGCCGAAGTCGTTCTCCTGTATGGCAACCGGCGCACCCGCTCGGTGATGTTCGCCGAGGAGATCGCCGACCTCAAGGACACGTACGGGTCGCGCTTCGACATCATCCATGTCCTGTCCCGCGAGCCCCGCGAGGTCGAGCTGTTCACCGGCCGTCTCGACGCCGACCGGCTTCGGGCCATCTTCGACGCCGTGGTCCCCGTGGCCGACATCGATCACTTCTGGCTGTGCGGACCGTACGGGATGGTCACCGACGCCGAGACGGTTCTCGGCGACTTGCAGATCGACAAGAGCCGCGTGCATCACGAGCTGTTCTTCGTCGACGACGTGCCCCCGCCCATGGAAACCCACCGCGAGCCCGGCGTCACCGGGCCGAGCAGTGAGGTGACCCTGGTTCTCGACGGTCGCTCGACCACCGCGACGTTGCCGCGGGACGAATCGATCCTCGACGCCGCCGAGAAGTACCGCTCGGACCTTCCGTTCGCCTGCAAGGGCGGCGTCTGCGGAACGTGCCGCGCCAAGATCACCTGCGGTGACGTGGACATGCGCCGCAACTACGCGCTCGAGGACTACGAGGTCGACTCCGGCTTCGTGCTGACGTGCCAGACCTTCCCGGTCAGCGACAACGTGACCGTCGATTTCGACGCCTGACCATACCCAGCCCGCCCACCCCGGAGACTAGAATGACCAGTATCGCCACCCCCTCGCAGGACATCGAGTTCGCCACGCGCGACCGGATCTCATCGCTGCAACTCGAACGCCTGCAGTGGTCACTTCTCCACGCGTACACCAACGTTCCGCATTACCGGCAGGCGTTCGACGACGCCGGTGTCCACCCGAGTGACCTGAAGGACCTGTCCGATCTGGCGAAGTTCCCGTTCACGGCGAAGGCGGACCTGCGGGCGAACTATCCGTTCGGGATGTTCGCGGTGCCGCAGGAGAAGGTCTCGCGCATCCACGCGTCCTCCGGGACCACGGGACGTCCGACGGTCGTCGGGTACACCACGGGCGACCTGAACAACTGGGCCGATCTGGTCGCGCGGAGCTTGCGGGCGGGTGGCGTGAAGCCGTCGGACAAGGTGCACATCGCATACGGGTACGGCCTGTTCACCGGTGGCCTCGGCGCGCACTACGGTGCGGAGCGGCTGGGCTGCACGGTGATCCCGATGTCCGGTGGCATGACGGACCGCCAGATCCAGCTGATCGAGGACTTCGAGCCGGACGCGATCATGGTGACCCCGTCGTACATGCTCACGATCGTCGACGCGATGATCACGAAGGGCATCGATCCGTCGAAGACGTCGCTGCGGACCGGTGTGTTCGGGGCGGAGCCGTGGACCGAGGAGATGCGTTCCGAACTCGAGAAGCACCTGAACATGGACGCCGTCGACATCTACGGACTGTCCGAGGTGATGGGACCGGGTGTCGCGATGGAATGTGTCGACACCAAGGACGGCCTGCACATCTGGGAAGACCACTTCTACCCGGAGATCATCGACCCGGTCACCGGGGAAGTGCTGCCCGACGGTGAGGAGGGCGAACTCGTCTTCACGTCGCTGACCAAGGAGGCCATGCCGATCATCCGGTACCGCACCCGCGACCTCACGCGGCTGCTGCCGGGAACGGCGCGGTCCGTGCGGCGGATGCAGAAGGTCACCGGACGCACCGACGACATGATCATCCTGCGCGGGGTGAATCTGTTCCCCACCCAGATCGAGGAACTGATCCTCGCGGTGCCGGCGCTGGCCCCGCAGTTCCAGTGCATCCTCGACCGCCCGGGCCGCATGGACGAGTTGACCGTGCGGGTGGAATCGCGTCCGGATGCCGTGACCGACGACCACGCACGGGCCGCGGGTGAACTGCAGAAGCTGGTGAAGAATAGGATCGGCGTGAGCGTGAAGGTCGACGTCGTCGCTCCCGGCGACCTCGAACGCTCACTCGGTAAGGCACGTCGACTGATCGACAACCGCTCCGCTCTGTGAGGTGATCGAAGGTGCGTCTCGGTGGTGGGCCCGCGCGTGACGACGGGCAGTTCGAGCACTGGCGTCAGGCAGTCTCCACGGCGTTCGTCCCGCTCGCCGTGGTGTCCACGGCGGAGGACGGGCCGGGGCGCTTCACGGGGACCCTGCGCACCACCGCGCTCGGCGGGTTGCAGCTCAGCGAGGTCGGGGGACATGCGGTCGACGTCCGCCGGACCCGCACGTCGATCAAGCGGTCGGACCCCGGCCTGGTGAAGGTGGGCCTGCAACTGTCGGGGAGCGGCGTCATCGTCCAGGACGATCGAGAGGCCGTGCTCGGGCCCGGCGACTTCGCCGTCTACGACACCAGCAAGCCGTACGACCTTCACTTCGCGGGCGAGTTCAGCATGTTCGTGCTGATGTTTCCCCGCGAACTACTGCGCATCGCCTCGCGGGAACTGGGCACCGTCTCCGCGCGCCGCATCCAGGGCAGCACCGGCATGGGCGCGCTCGTCTCGCCGTTCCTGACGAACCTCCACCACTCCGTCGTCACCGGCACCATGCCGACGACCCCCCTCGTCGAGGATGCGGTGCTCGACCTGCTCAGTGCCGCGGTGCAATCGGAGGCGCCCGCCGACGCCACCGCTCCCGGCGCGTCGTTGCTGCTACGTGTGAGGTCGTTCATCGACGCGCACCTGCACGACCCCACACTCGACACCGCGACGGTGGCGTCCCACCACCACGTATCGACGCGGCACCTGCAGAAGATGTTCGAGGCGGACGGACACACGGTGGCCGGGTGGATCCGCCACCGCAGGCTCGAGAAGTGCCGCCGCGATCTCAAGGACGTCCGATTCCGCGGCGACAGCATCGGAACCATCTGTGCCCGATACGGTCTCGTCAACTCGTCGCATTTCTCGCGGCTGTTCAAGGAGACGTACGGGGTCTCGCCGCGAGCCTTCCGCGAACAGGAACTGCTGTCGATCACTGCGTGACGGCGGCAGAAATTCGGTCGCGCCGCACGGCCCTCCGGGCCACACTGAATCGGTCGTCGCGACCTGAGGAGTGGGACCGCTGGAACTGCGCGAGTACACCGGGCTCGACGCCGTCGGTCTGAGTGAGCTGATCCGGGCCGGTGAGGTGACGGCAACGGAGGTCGAAGCCGTTGCGCGCGTCGCGATCGCGCAGGCCGATGCCGACCTCGGCGCACTGACGATGCGCACGGCAACGACGGCGCCGGTTCGCTCCGGGTGCCTGCCTCGTGCTGCGGGCTCGTCGGCCTGAAACCGAGCCGCGGCCGAATCCCCTGCGGCCCACTGGTCGGTGAGGCGGGGTTCGGGCACATCTACGAGTTCGCCCTCACCCGGACCATCCGCGACACGGCCCATTTGCTGGACGCCGTCGCCGCCCCGCCGGTCGGTGAAAAGTACACCGCCCCGGCGCAGTCCGGTCGCTACGCCGACACGATGCGCGCCGATCCCGGCCGTCTGCGGGTGGCCCTGACGACCGAGCCGTGGGGCGGGAGTTCGGTCGAGATGCAGGTATCGGCGGCCACGATCGCCGCAGGCAAGATCCTCGAATGGATCGGCCACACTGTGACCGAGACGCGCCCGCAATTCGACGCGGAGGACGTCGTCGAGGCGTCGACACTCACTGCGATCGCCACGGGTGCGGCGATCCTGCGCTCGTGGCTACGCCGCATCTTCGAGTTCGGACCGTTCACGGCACCGTTCAACGTGTCCGGGTATCCCGCGGTCAGCCTGCCGCTCGCGCTGAGCAGGGAGGGCCTCCCCATTGGCGTCCAGCTCGTCGCGGCCACCGGCAGAGAGGATCTGCTGCTGCAGGTGGCCGCGCAGTTGGAGCAGGCTGCGCCGTGGAAGGATCGCCAACCGTCGATCTTCGTCGACTGACGACCTTCTGTCGTTGTCAGAGTACGGCTTCCAGCCACGCTGCTGTTTCGAACAGGCGTTGCTCGGCGCCGGGACGCCCGATCAGCTGTAATCCGAGGGGAAGACCCGCGCTGTCACGCTTCCCGGGGATCGTGACCACCGGCAGACCCATGGCCTGCCACGGTCGGCTCAGGATGGGCGTTCCGGTCGCGTCGTGCCCGGGTGGAGCGGCGCCGAGAGCCGCGGGCCCGAGGATTGCTTCGTCCTCGTCCAACGTCGAGAGCAGCAGCTGTCGGGTCTCGCGGATTCCGGCGAGGGCGGTACGGTAGTCGGCTTCTGCGGTCGCCGCCCCCGTGGCGAACAGTTCGGCGAGGGGTGCGCTGATCTTGTCGGTCTGCGCGGCCTCTGCGGCGCGTTCCCTGGTCGCCTCGTACGCCATCACGGTGTGGTGGTGTTCCGTCAGTGCCACAATCGTTGCGGCGGCGTCCAACTCACGGCACCCGATCCCCGCCGACTCGGCGGAATCAGCGGTAGTCCTGAGCGCCGCCGTCATCTCTCGGGACACCTCGCCGAGCTCGAACCCACTCCAGAGGCGAAGCCGGCGCGGAGCGGAAGGCTCGAGAACGGGCGCCCGCGTGCCGTCGCGCAGTGCGGTCCACGCGAAGTGGAGATCGGGCACGGTTCGTGCCAGCAGCCCCACCGTGTCGAGACTGGGACTCAGCCCGGTGATGCCCGCGGTCGGAAGTTCGCCGTGGGCGGTGACGAAACCTGCGACTCCGCAGAACGACGCGGGCCTCGTCAGCGACCCCGCGGTCTGCGTGCCGAACGCCAGCGGCACCATGCCCGCGGCCACCGCTGCCGCCGAGCCGCTCGACGACCCGCCGGGGGTGTGACCCAGGGCGCGGGGATTGCGGGTCGGGCCGGGTTTGAAATACCCGAACTCGGTGGTGACGGTCTTGCCGAACGGGAGCGCGCCGAGTGCGCGCGACCGTGCCACACAGTCGGCGTCCGTCGTCGCCGGTTCCGTGCTCCGCAGCTCACTGCCACAGCGCGTCGGCATACCGGCGACGTCGATGAGATCCTTGACGCCGACGGGCACGCCCCAGAGCGCGCCGTCCGGGCCGCTGTCCTGGATCCGGGCGGCCGCGGACCGCACCGAGTCGGCATCGAGGTGGGCCCAGGCGTGGATATCCGGCTCGAGGTCCGCGATCCGTGCGAGTGCCGCCTCCGCCACGTCGATCGGCGTTGTCGCGCCCGTCGCCAGCTGCTCGGCCAGGTCCCGGAGTGGGCTCGGTGACCGGAGTTCCGTCCTCATTGCATCGCCACCATCGTGTCGTCGTTCGTCGTCTCGGTCTGCCCGGTGAGTGCTCGGGTGCGCATCACCGAGAAGAGGCGATCGGCTCGTGCTTTCGTCTCCCCGGACGGTGCCGACAACAGCGCGACAATGACGGACACCGCCAGCGAGAGGGGTGCCACGGCAAGTGCCGGGTTCGAGAATCCGAGGATGGAGTCCGGTCCCTGCACGACCGGGCTGAGCAGGATGACGGTGACCGACAGGACGAGCCCGACCACGATCCCGGAGATGACGGCGCGCGCCGTCATGCGCTTCCAGTACATGGTCAGAAGCAGTGCCGGTAGGTTCGCACATGCTGCGATGGACATGCCCAGTGACGCGAGGAACGCGACGTTCTGCTTCTGCGCCGCGAATGCGATGGCGACACCGATGACGCAGGTGGCCACCGTCGCGACGCGGGCCGCGCGGTGCTGAGCCTTCGCCGACACCGATCCGTTCCTGATCACCTGCCCGTACAGGTCGTGTGCGATCGCACCGGAGGTGGCGATCACCAGGCCGGACAGCGCGGCCAGAATGGTCACGAACGCCACGGCCGCGACGAACGCCAGCAGGACTCCGCCGCCGACTGTCTCGGCGAGCTGCGCGACCGCGAGGTTGCCGCCCCGATTCTCGGACTTGATCACCTCGACACCGACCAGCTTGGCGGCGCCGTAACCGAGCACGGGAACCAGCAGGTAGAAGGCGAAGAAGATCCAGATCGCCGTGTAGGCGGACGTTCTCGCCTGCTTCGCGTCCGGAACGGTGAGGAAGCGGATCATCACGTGCGGCAGGCCGAGCACGCCGAGCACGAGCCCGACGGTCTGCGACAACTGGTCGAACGACGCGGTACCGGACGTGCGCTGCGGCGCGACGAACGACTGCCCGAACTCGGCGAGCGCGGTGCTGAACGGGCCGAAGGGATTGAAGTCGAAGCGCACCAGCACGAGAACGAACAGCACGACGGCGCAGACCATGAGGAGACCGGTTTTGATGATCTGGATCCAACTGGTAGCGAGCATGCCACCCACCAACGTGTACGCGGTGGTGAGTGTTCCGATGATCAACACGGCCACGGCGTAGTCGAGGTCGAACAGCAACGACACCAGAAGCGCGGCACCGACCAGCTGCGACACGAGATAGACCACGCTGATCACCACCGTGCTGATCGCCATCATCGACCGCACGTCCTTGCCGGGGAACCGGGTGGCGAGGACATCCGCCAGCGTGAAGCGGCCGAGGTTGCGCAGGGGTTCCGCGATCAGCAGCATCGCGAGGACGAACGCGACGGGCACGAAGACCGCGAGGTAGAACCCGTTGAAACCGGTCAGCGCGATCGCACCGGTGACTCCGAGAAACGAGGCGGCAGAGATGAAGTCGCCGGCGATGGCGACACCGTTCTGCCTGCCGGTGAGGCTGCCGCCCGCGACGTAGTGATCGGCGGCGGACTTGTTCCTCTTGGAAGCCCACGCGGTGATCATCAGGGTGACAGCGACGAGGGCCGCGAAAAGTGATGCGGAGACGAGGTTCATGGCGCGTTATCCTTTCGCCCGCGAGGCGGTCCGGGAGTCGAGTTCGGCTGCCCGCGCCATGTAGTACCGGGCCACGACGATGGCGACGACGAATTGCGCCACCGCGTAGAGCCACGCCACCGTGACACCGCTGAAGACGACGCCGTCGAGCAGCGAGGTGAACCCACCGAGGATCGGCAGGGGCAGGAACAGTGCGAGGACCAGGGCGCTGAGACGAAACGTCAAGGCGGCACGCGTGTCTGCGAGCACCTGCAGGTCGGAATTCTGTGGGACTTGTTCGGGCGGTGACGAGGTGACCATGGCTATTTACCTCCGGCTGCGGCGGGAACGAGGGCGGGCGTCACGGTGATCGGATCGGACCATTCGTCGTAGAACAGCCAGTCGGGGGACTCGACCGGAACCGACAAACGGTGGAATTTGCGTTGGAAGTAGACGAGGCTGTCGCCGTGTTCGCGCGTCTGCACGCGGTCCAGTTCGACGAACATCACCGAATGCGATCCCACGGTCTTGCTGTCCGCGATCCGGCCGGCGAGCACCACGTGTGCGGCGCGCAGGATCGGAACACCGTCGTCGGTGTCTTCTTCCCAGATGTCCCACTGGAACCGGTCCGCCATCGCGACTTGGGTTGCGCCCGCGAAATGCATGGCCAGCTCTTCGTCGTCGCCGGAGAGCACGTTGATACCGACTCGGCCGTTGTTCCGGAATACGTTGTGCATGGCGCTGTTCTGATTCACGCACACGAGTGCGGTGGGCGGGGAGTCGGTCACCGAGCAGACGGCGGTCACCGTCATTCCGCAGCGCCCGGCAGGGCCGTCGGTCGTCACGATGTTGACCGCGGCCGGCAGATTCGCCATGGCGGTGCGGAAGATCGATTGCATGGTTGTGAGTTCGGGCATTTCGTCTCCATGAGTTGGAACAGGAAGTCGTGTCACCACGTTGCGCCGGCGTTCCTGCAAGAAGGATATGACGCGCGTCGTGCGCTGGAACATTGGCGGCGACGCTACTTTCGCGCAGTAAGTCGCGTATCCGAGTAGGGGATTCCTTCAGTTGCCTACCGCTTCCGTTACGGTCGGTGTTGACTGGACGAGGAAGCAAGCCATCTGTGCGAGGCAGGATTCGATGGATCAGCAAGAAACACGGGTTTACATCGTCGACGACGATCAGGAGTTGTGCGCATCGCTTGCATGGCTACTCGATTCGGTCAACATCACGTCGGAGTACTACTTCTCCGTTCAGTCGTTCCTGGACGAGTACCGCCGCGACATCCCGGCCTGCCTCGTACTGGACGTCCGCATGCCGGAAGTCGGGGGATTCCAACTCCAGGAGGCACTCCTCGCCGACGAATCCCCGATCCCGATCATCTTCGTGTCGGCGCACGGTGACATCAAGATGTCGGTGCGGGCCCTCCAGCGGGGTGCGCTGACATTCATCGAGAAGCCCTACGATCCGCAGCACATGCTCGACGTCATTCAGGACGCGCTCCGGGTTGCGCGTCAACGGTTCGGCGAACGTCGGACGAGAACGGAATTGCAGGGACGAATAGACGCGCTGACGGTGCGAGAAAAGGAAATCCTCGCACTCGTCCTCGACGGATTGCCGAGCAAGAACATTGCGAAAGAGCTGGGAATCAGCGTGAAGACGGTCGACGTGCATCGCACCCGTATCAAGGAAAAGACCGGAGCGGAAAGCATCGCGGTTCTCGTACGCGATATTCTGCAGGCCGGAATTGCCGTCACCTGAAATAATTCAGTTCTCTTCAGGGAAGTTCGACGAGTAGTCGCCCGGATTTCGCGCGCGACACACACGCGGCAATTCTGTCTCCCGCCTTTCTCTCACTCTTGGTGAGGCAATTGTCGCGGTGGTCGGGCTCGCCCTCCAGCACTTCCAGGACGCACGTGCCGCAGATACCTTCCCGGCACGACGTGTCGATCTCGATGTCGTTCTCTTCGAGTACGTCGGCGATGGACTTCCCGGCAGGCACCTCGAACACCTCGCCCGTGTCGAGTTCCAACTCGAACGCCGTGTCCGATCCGGTCGCGGTAGGCGTCGCCGCCTCGAAGTGTTCGAAGTGGACCGCGTCCTCCCCGACAGCGGGTTCCGCCAACCCTCGCACCCGATCCATGAAACCTTCGGGGCCACAGGTGTAGACGTGCGTGGCGGCGGACGCGTCCGCCAGGATCTTCTCGAGGGCGGAGAGCTGGTCGTCCCTCTTCAGGCCGAAGTGCAGGTGCACGTCCCGGCGGAGATCCGCGCTCTCCAGCAGTTCGACGAACGCGGCCTGCGCCCTCGTCCGCGCGAAGTAGTGCAGGTCGAACTGTTGTCCCTGCCGGTGCAACGCGAACGCCAGACTCAGCATCGGGGTCAGCCCGATCCCCGCCGCCACGAGGATGTGCCGATCGGCGCCCTCGGCGAGCGTGAGCAGTGTGCGCGGCCGGCTGATCTGCAACTCGCTGCCGATCGTCACACGATCGTGCAGTGCGGCCGAGCCGCCGCGGGGTCCGGTCTCGCGTTTGACGGCGACCACATAGGATTCGGACTCGTGCGGCGGACTGCACAGCGAGTACTGGGTGAGGACCTCGGTGGGGCCGAGGATGTCGATGTGGGCGCCGGCAGGGTACGGGTCGAACGGTGAACCGTCCGTCCGAACAAGCCGGAACGATTTGATGTCCGGCGTTTCCTCGACAATGTCCGCAACAGTGACAGTGAACATGCTCATGGTGATTTTTCCTCCGGTGCTGCGACCCGTCGCCCTGGAGCGGGGTCAGCGCATGTACAGGCCGCCGTTGACGTCCCAGCAGGCTCCCGTGACCGACGCGGCCGTCGGCGATGCGAGCAGGGCGACGGTCTCGGCTATGAAGTCGGGCGAGCCCAGGGTGCCCACCGGAATCGTGGTGAGGATGGCGGCCAGCTTGTCCGCGGGCACCGTCTCACGCACCACCGGTAGATCCAGAGGACCAGGGGAGACGGCGTTCACCGTGACACCCGACGGGGCGAGTTCGCGTGCGAAGACCTTGGTCAGTGTGCCGACGCCGCCCTTGGCCGCGGCGTAGTGCGCGCCGGTCGCCGTGCCACCGTTCTGTCCCGCCAGCGACGCGATGTTGACGATTCTGCCGTATCGCTTCTCGGCGAAATAGCTTCCGAACACCTGGCAGCCGAGAAAGGCGCCGTTGAGGTTGATCTCGACGATGTCGGAGAATTCCTCCGGTGCGATGTCCATCAGCGTGCCCGTCTGCGACCGGCCGGCGTTGTTGACGAGGACGTCGATGCCGCCCCACTCCTGGATCAGCCGGTCACGTACGGCTTCGAAACTCTTCCGCTTCCGGACGTCCAACTCCACGCCGATGGCCGTGTCGCCGTCCGGATCCAGGTCCGCCGCGGTCTCTTTCGCGGCACCGCTGTCGATGTCCGCGACCGCGACGCGGTATCCGCGGTCGTGCAATTGGTGTGCGATCGCGGCACCGAGGCCGCGTCCGCCGCCGGTGACTACTGCGACAGAATCCACGTCGAGCTCCTGTTCGATCGATGAGGTTCGGAAAATGCTGGTCAGAGCAGGTAGCCGGAGGCGTTGACCGCTGCCTGCGAGTTCACCAGCCGGATGACCTTGAGATCCAACCGCGGTCCCCTCTCGGTGTAGCGGATGCGGTGCGTGACGTCGGCGGCGAGGGTCTGCTGATCGTCGCGCTTGAAACCCACGAGGATTTGCGCGGACCTCACGGTGATCGAGTCCTCGGTTCGCTCCTCGACCGTGAACCGCGAGACGGTGCGGACCGTCCGGGCGGCGGCGAGCGCGGACATCGAGTATCCGGAGGTCAGGCGTTCGATACGCATGCGCCGCATGCGAGTGTCGTCGTTGACCATGTTCAGGGATCCGTCGAAGTCGTCGGTGTCCGGGTCGATGGGAATGATGTACCGGCCTTCGTCGGTCCAGAGGGCGTCCCACGCCTGGTAGTCCTTGGCGTCGAGGAGGGCCGCTTCGTGCCAGATGAGTTCGATCGCCTGCAGTACCCGGGTGTCGGCGAGTTGGGCGGTCATCAGATCAGTCCTCATCGGTCATCATCCTCTTCCACATTGCGTAGGCCTCGCGCATGCCGGTCTCGTCGGTGACGTGCGAGGTGCGGTGTCCGTCGCTGTCGAGCGCTTCACGATTGAGACCGCGGTTCACCATGATCGGCATTCCGGGTGCGCCGCGGGATCCGCGTTGTACCCGGTCCCAGGCCTCGGAATCGTCGGGGCTGCCGAACCCGAACGGGCCCTGGAAATGTTCGTGGATGCGGAGGCGTTCGCGGTTGACGATCTCCGGTCCGCCGTCCATGCCGAGGGCGATGTGCCGGATCTCGGTCTCGTCGACCGAGATCGGGCGTAGTACCCGGAAGAATGACATCGACATCGCGACGTTGGGGAAGATGTTGAGGTTGAACCCGGCGCCGTGCATGGAGCGGACGATGCGGCGGACCTTGTCGGCGGGCATCGTCTTCGACAGTTCTTCGACGATGTGGTCGAAACGGGCCTGAATCTTCTCGGTGCCGTCGTCGTGGTCCAGGTCGACGTGCTCCGGGACCATGATGGCGACGCTGTGGCCGTTTCCGAGAGCGTGGGTCACGGCGTTGTCGTCGGTCATGAAGGAGAGCATGTCGGCGGTCTCGGCGTCGACGGAGGACATCCAGGATCGGTGCACGATCGGGAAGTGGTATCCGTCGGTGGTGTTCTCCAACTGGATCTTCCAGTTTCCGCGGAAGCGGAAGCAATGTTCGCCCTGCGTCTTGATGGGGTATCCGGCGCCCTGCTTCATGAACAGGTCGATCCATACCTTCGCGTCGCCGAGGAAGTCGTCGAGGGGTTCGACGTCGGGGTTGAAGCTGGCGAAGATCATCCCGGCGTAGGACTCCACCCGCAGGCTCTGCAGGGGCAGGTCCTTCTTGTCGAGGTCCTCGTCGTAACCATCGGGGTACGGGATTCCGCGCAGTCGCCCGTCGAGGGCGTACGACCAGCTGTGATAGGGGCAGGTGAACCCGTTCGCCTTGCCCTTGGGGACCTCGCAGACGCTGGCCCCGCGGTGGCGGCACCGGTTCAGCAGGACATTGAAGTTCCCCTTGCGGTCGCGGTTGACGATCACCGGTTGCCGGCCGATGGTCGCCATCTTGTAGCTTCCGGCCTCGGGGATCTCGCTCTCGTGGGCAACCCAAACCCAGGTGCGGTAGAAGATCCTTTCGAGTTCCGCCTCGAACATGTCGGGGTCGGTGTACAGCGATCCGTCCACGCGGTCGTCCGTGGCGAGGGCCGCGAAGTTGGTGTCTGTAGTGGTGGTGGGATCCAGGGAAGTGGTCATCACGTTCTCTTTCCATTCGATTCGAGCAGTCGTGTCGCCTCGTCGAGCCGAGTGACGAACAGCTTCTCGGTCGTGAAGTGCTTGATTCGGGCGATACCGCCCCGCACTTCACACTCGGCGGTGATGCGTGCGACGAGCAGTTCGGCCGATTCGTCCTCGTATCGCGACAGCTGCTGCATGATCCACCGCCCCCGCGCCGCGGGGCCGTCCACGTCGATCTGCTCACTCCCGAGCAGGTGCACATTTCCCCGAAAATGGGAGTTCGGTGGAAGGTACGCGGTGAGCATTCCGACGATCTCCGGCCGGCCCCGACGTGTGCCGAACTTGCGCGCGTACTCGGCGCCGATCCCTTCCCACACCGCGTCGGGCGTGAACAGCGAGGCGAGTTCCTCGACCGAAAACTCCACGGAGGGGACATCGCACAGTTCCATGTAGCGGCACATCACGCGGTGAACGGCCTCGCGGCTCTCGATGCGCTCGGTCGCGGTCGCAGAGTGCATTTTCCTCACACGCCGAGGTCGACGTCTTCGCGGACGGTGAGCGCACGGCCGATGCGGGCTTCGATCTTCGCGTATCGCCACAGCGTGTACTCGCCGACCGGGGTGGTGCGGAAGAGGTTGCAGACGGCCTTGACGGTCTCCTGGGTGTCGACGTCGGCGAGGATGTAGCAGGTCCAGGGCCAGCCGTCCGACGGTCCGACCAGGTGGCTGTCGTCGTCGATGTCGCCGATCACCCGGACGCCCGGTGTCTCGGCCACCGCGTCCATCATCCCGGAGAACGCCTTCCACACCAGCCCGCCCTGGCCGGTCGGGAGGTCGAAGAAGTTCTGATTGATGCCGATGCAGAACAGGACTCGCAGCGGTGCGGTCTTGGTGTCACTCACGATTGGTCTCCTCGATTGAAACGGGGTGGTCAGATGAAGCCGGGGAACGGCGGGATGTCCATGAGCACCGCACCGGCGCTGTCGTAGATGCCGTCGCCGAGGAAGGCATGCTGCGGCGGGACCAGGGCCTCGCGCATGTACCGCTGCATCGCGTTGCCGTCGTAGATCGCCCCGGTGCCCGACAACTGGAATGCGGTGTGCACGGCGGAGGCGCCCGCCTTGGCCACGTGCGTCGAGGACAGGCGAAGAAGCGCCGCAAGCTTGTCCGGGACGGGCTTACCGGCCACCACCGTGGCGTACGCCTCGTCGGTGACCTCGTAGAAGAAGGCACGGGCGGACCTCAGCGTCGCCTCCGCCTTGGCCAGGTCGATGCGGTAGTAGGCGCGATCGGCGAGCTTGGGCGCTCCGGTGATTCCCGTGCGTCCCGCGCCGACCTTGATCGCGTAGTCGAGCGCGGCGCGGCCCACTCCGAGATTGACGACGGCCAGGACCTGGGCGGCGTACGCGATGGAGGGGTAGCGGTAGAGGGGTTCGTCGACGGTCGGGGTTCCGCCACGGATGAACGTCCAATCCTCGGGGACGACGACGCCGTCGACCTTCAGTTCGTGGCTTCCGGTACCCGACAGGCCGACCACGTCCCAGTTCTCGACGATCTCGACGTCCTTCGGCCACAGCAGGGCGGTGCGGGGTTTTCCGGCTGTGGAGTCGCCGCCGCGGATTCCGACACCGAGAATGTCGGCACCCTTGCATCCGCTGGCGAACTTCCACTGCCCGGTGATCTTCAGACCACCCGGCACCTGTTCGGCGGGTTGGACCGGGAACAGTCCGCCGGCGAAGACGAGGTCCGGGCTGTCCTTGTACAACTCCGCCTGTGTCGCGAGCGGCAGTGCCGCCAGGTAGACGAGGGCGGAGCCGAAGCTCGCAACCCAGCCCGCCGACGCGTCCACCGCGGAGATGCGTTCGATCATCCGCAGAAACTCGCTCGGGGGCAGCGCGTCGCCGCCGAATCGGCGGGGGGTCGCCGCGCGGTAGATGCCGATCTGCTTGAACTCGCCGATCATGTCGCGAGGCACGAACTTCTGGCGAGCGAACTCTTCCCGCCGCATTGCGACGTGCTCGAGGACGTCCTCGAAGGACAGCGTCCCGTTCGCGGAGGCGTCCGTCGTGTCGAGGGTCGGTGCGTTGGTCATCAAATACTCCGATCGACGCGAAGTAGAAGGGGTGATGCGTTTTTCGTGTCGAATTCACGCTATTGCGGTGGCGGGCATCACTCAATCGGTGCTTCCTCCCGCGGACGTGCAGAGATGTCGCCTCGGAGTAAAGGATTTCCCTATCGTGTCCGCGGTCCGTCCGCTCAGTAGACTCGAGGTGAGCCGAAGGAGGCCGCATTGTCCGATCTCGCGCCGTCCGACTACGAACGACTCGTCGAGTCCCTTCGCTACTGCGTCCTGGTCCATGATGCGGCCACCAAGGACATCCTCTGGGCGAACCGGGCTGCGTCCGAACTGCTCGAGTTCACGGTCGAGGAACTCAAACCGCTCAAGGCGCCCGACATGAGTTCCCCGGCGAAGCGGTACCGCCGGTCGGTGGGACGGCGGTGGCTGCAGGAGGCTGTCGACAACGGGGCGGCGGTCGTCGAATGGACGTATCGCGCGAAGAGCGGGCGAGAAATCCTGACGGAGGCGATCGCGATCCGGGTCGAGTTGAGCGCCCGGACCGTGGTGATGGTGCAGTTCCGCGACATCGAGCAGGAAACGTCGATGCGTCGCGACCTCACCCGCACCGAGGCCGACCTCACCCGCACCGAGGCCCGCCTGGCCGCGTTCCTGCGGAACATGGCCGAAGGAATCCTCGTCCTGGACGACGACAGCCGTATCACGTACGCGAGTGAGGCGGCGTCGCAGCTGCTGAAGGTTCCGGTGGCATCGCTTGTCGGCGAACGCTTCACGGAGTTCTGCCGGGCGGGGCAGTCACGGGAGAGCGTGCGGCGCGCCCTGCAACTGACGACCGCAGACGGGGGCTCCCAGAGCCTGCGCTACGAGGTGGAACTGTCAGCCGAGGAGCGCCGGTGGCATGCGGGGAGCTGCCAGCACATCGGTATCGAGAACGATCTGAGCGGCCACCTGCTGCTCTTCCACGACGTCACCGAACACGTCCGCACCGAGCAGGAGCACGAACGGGACTCGCAGTACCTCAATTACCTGGCCCGCTACAACGCGATGGGCGACATGGCGATGGCCATCGCTCACGAGTTGGCCCAGCCGCTCGCGGCCGCCACCAATTTCATCGCCGGAACGCAGAGCCGCCTCGACGACGGCCGGACCGGTCACGACGAGGTGAGCTGGGGCCTGGGGGAGGCGCGCAAGCAGATCGACCGGGCCAATCAGATCGTCCGGAGTCTGCGTGAATACGTGACGCAACTCGAGGAGTCACAGCAGATCGTCGATCTCAACGACATCGTCGACGAATGCGCGTATTTCATCGACATCCGGGCGCGGCAGAAGGGAGTTCACGTCGAGTACCTCCGTGCGCACGACACGGTTGCCGTCGTGTGCGAACGTGTGCTCACCGGGCAGGTCATCCTGAACCTCTGTTTCAACGCGATCGACGAGATGGCGGAATGGCCGGCAGCCGACCGCATCGTGACGGTACGCACCGACGTCACCGAGACGGAGGGCGTCGTGAGCGTCGAGGACCACGGCAAGGGGCTCTCGCACATCCCGGACGGCCGAATCTTCGACGGCGCGTTCACCTCGAAGTCCACGGGTCACGGAATCGGGCTCGCACTGAGCCACCGCATCATCACCCGCCAGGGTGGGACACTCACCGCACGCGAGAACGATCCGCACGGGGCCGTCTTCACGTTCACGTTGCCCGCCGATCCGAACCACTGAGCGGCCGACCCCCACACGGGTAAAGGTTTCTTGGATTCCGTTGGGCGCGGTCCGGTTCTAGCGTGGTGGGAAACACCACCGCGGCCCGGAGGTACCCCGTGGACTATTCGCATCATCACCGGACATTCCTGACCTGTTACGCCGACACCCACCGCTACGGGTGGCACCACGTCGACCTCTTTGTGCACGACGAGGACGGCAACGAAGTGAACTGGGTCCACTGGCAGACCCGGGAGGACGGACCGGACGGCGCCGACGCGGCTACCGCGCGCGTCGAGCCGAACCTGAGACGGACCACCGACTGGCAACGCGGAATCAGCGCCAACGGAAGCGAGTACTGGATCGCCGAGGCGGCATGGGCTCAGTGAATCGGCAGATCGGGTAGACCGGGGAATGCTCTCGGTAGAGCACGACTGCCTCGATTCGCAGCGCGCCCCCTCCATTGCCTCCACGCCCGGCGTCGCGCGGGTCGATTGTGCCATCGCCATCGCCATCGCCATCGCCATCGCCGCCGCTGCTCACGCGGAGCGCGTCACCGACCGAGATTGCGGCAACAGTTACGGCTCTATGGGTACCGTGCCGACGCGGCGACCGCCGGTATCGAGCACTGCTCCCAGCCGTTTCACGGTCTCCAACGTCACCTCTCGTTCGACAACCGAAAGCTCCGGTTGCTCTCTCCAAGCGGGTTTCGAAAACCTGGAGATCGCCGACGTGGCGCAGCCATACCGTGAGCACGAGATTGGACCGTCCCGTCACTCCGCAGCAGACACGGACCTCGGGGTACTCGACGAGATCACGTCCCACCGTGTCGAGACACTTCGCGGGAACGCGCGCCCAGATCGTGGCGGTGACCGGCCAGCCGTTGAGGACGTGTGCGACTTCGCAACGGACCGAGAGGATTCCCTCACTCACGAGTCGGTCGAGACGCTTTCGCACAGTGGGTGCGCTGACACCGATCTGCTCGGCGAGTTCGACGGCCGACCGCCGCCCGTCGGGAGCGAGGGCCGTCATCAGCCTCTGCTCGTCTGCCCTGGGTGGCCGGGTCATCGTGCCTGTGTCGGGCACGTACGGACTGAGCACGTGCTGTTGCATCGGGCTGAGCGACCCGAGTCGCCACCGCACGCTCTCACCGTAAATGCGCGTCACGATCTTCGTTCGGATTCCGCGAACACCGTCGACGCGACTGAGGTCGTTCCGGATCCACTCGGACAGTGCACGGAGGTCAGCGACCATCACCGTCAGGAACAGGTCTTGTTCACCCGCGACGACCTGAATGCTCGCGACCTGCGGCACCGTCGTCAGCAACGTGGTCACATGCTCGCGTCGAGTGGGTTCGCAGGTCACGTCGACGAATGCGCTGCACTGGGCGTTGAGGAGCGACGGCCCGGGGTACGCGATCACCCATGCCACACCGTCCTGCACGAGTCTGTCCCAGCGCCGGGAGGCGGTGACGGGGCTGACCTGCAACGCCTCGCTCACCGCGCCCCACGGCGCGCGCGGGGCGATCTGCAGCGCGTGAGCGATCTGGTAGTCGATCTCGTCGAGCACCGCCTCATTCTGCATCACGGTCGCGAATATTTTCAGAATCGTCCAATCTCGGCCCTGGTTCGGCTCCGGACCTAAGTTGAGACCACTGCGACAGTCCGCTGCGGGAAATGCTTACTCCCGGTGTGACTCCGACCCAATCGAAGGAGCTGATCGATGCCTGATCAAGAGTTGCCCCAAAGGGGAGAACGATCGTATCGATACGAGTGGTATGTCGTGACGATCTGCATGATCGCGTATGTTTTCTCGTTCGTCGACCGGCAAGTGCTCTCGTTGATGATCGAGCCGATCAAGCACGATCTTCAGCTGAGCGACACGCAGTTCAGTCTGCTCCACGGGCTCGCGTTCTCCCTGTTCTACGCGTTCATGGGAATGCCGATCGCGGTACTCGCCGACAAGCGGTCGCGGCGTGTGATCATCTCGGCGGGCGTGGCCTTCTGGAGTCTGGCAACCGCGCTGTGCGGGTTCAGCAAGAATTTCACCCACATGTTTCTTGCCCGAGTCGGTGTCGGCGTCGGTGAGGCGGCGCTTTCGCCGGCTGCCTACTCGATGTTCAGCGACATGTTCCCCAAGAAGAAACTGGGGCGGGCGTACGGCGTCTACTCCGTCGGTTCGTTCATCGGGGGAGGCACAGCATTCCTCATCGGTGGATATGTCATCAACCTTCTTGCCGGAGTCGACAGCGTGCACGTTCCCCTGCTCGGCTCGATGTTCGGCTGGCAGGTGACGTTCCTGGTGATCGGGCTTCCGGGACTCCTGGTAGCCGTACTGATCTTTTTCACCGTGCGCGACCCTGCCAGGAAGGGGCTGACGCGTACCGCTGACGGGCGGGTGGAGAAGGTGACCCTGCGCAACGCGTTCGCCTTCATCGGTGGGCACCGCAGTACCTTTGCCTGTCACTTTCTCGGGTTCTCGTTCTATGCGATGGTGCTTTTCGCCCTCATGGGGTGGACCCCGGCCTTCTACATACGCCACTTCGAGCTGAGCGCGACCACCGTCGGATACATGCTCGGAGCTGTCGTCCTCGTTGCGAACACCACGGGGGTTGTCTTCGCCGGTTGGTTCATCGACTGGCTGGCGCAGCGAGGGCACACCGATGCCGCTATGCGTGCGGGCGTGGTCGGTGCGGTGGGAATGGCACTGCCCGCGGTGTTCTTCACCCAGGTGTCCGAACTCTGGCAGTCCATTACGCTGCTGTCCGCTGCGATGTTCTTCGCATCGTTCCCGATGCCGGCGTCCACCGCGGCCATGCAGGTGCTCAGTCCGAACCAGGTGCGCGCCCAGATTTCGGCGCTGTTTCTGCTGATATCCAACCTCGTCGGACTGGGTGCAGGAACGACGCTCGTCGCAGTCCTCACCGACCGATACTTCAAGTCGCCGCAACTGGTGGGATCGTCGATGTCGGTCGTCATCGGAATCGCGGTCGTATTGACGGTGGCACTTCTCGGGCGGGGATGCCGCTATTTCCGCGAGAGCGCACGCACCGAGGCGGTAGTGGAATCGATTTTGCTCGACCAGACCGAAATCGGCAATCCCGCGATCGATCCTTCGGTTCGCGGCGTCCGCATTCACTGATCATCCAACCGGTCACGAGATGGCCAGAAGAGGGAGAGCTTCACATGAAGGTTAGCGTTCTCGGTGGCGGTCACGGCTGCTACGCGGCAGCGGCTGCACTCGCGGAGAATGGGCACGAGGTGCGGTTCTGGCGACGGGACCCCCGCGCTCTCGCCGACATCTTGCGTCACGGCGGACTCACTATTCGGGACCACAAGGGGGAGAGGGTAGTTGCTCTCGGTGACACACCGGGCACAATCGCGCCCACCGGTGTTCTGGCCGAGGCGATCTCCGGCGCGGAAGTGGTTGTGATCCCGCTCCCGGCACACACCCACGACGATCTTGCGCCGCAACTCGCGCCGCTGGTCGAGAACGGCCAGGTGGTGTTTCTCCCACCTGGCACGTTCGGAAGCTATCTCTTTGTCAAGGCAATGGCCGATGCAGGCAACCGTCACGATGTCGCATTTGCCGAGACAGGAACGTTGCCGTATCTGGCGCGCAAGCACGGACCAGCCGAGGTCGTGGTGAGTGGGTATGCGACGAGGCTTCCGACGGGGGTCTTTCCGGCCCGCCTCACAGACTCCACCCTGGCGGTCCTACGAGAGGTCTATCCCAGCGTCGAGCCTGTCGAGGACGGGCTGAGCGGTGCTTTGATGAACGCCGGGCCGGTGATCCACCCTCCGCTGATCATGATGAACGCCGGTCCTCTCGAGCATTTCGATGAGTGGGACATTCATAACGAAGGCACGCAGCCGTCCATCAGAAGGGTCACCACTGCGCTGGACCGGGAGCGCATTGCAGTGCGCGAAGCCCTCGGCTACCGAGCGCCGCATTTTCCACTGGCTGACCACTATTCGTCGGACGGAGAGGAGTGGATGTACGGTCGGGCCGCGCACGAGAAGCTGACGGACAGCGGTGACTGGCGTGAGAAGATCGAGTTGGACAGCCACAGATACATGCTCGAAGACACGCGCCTCGGTCTCTCATTCCTGGTGTCGGTGGGCCGGTGGGCAGGTGTGCCGACACCGGTCGCACAGGGACTTCTGAATCTCGCGTCCGCGATCAGCGGAATCGACCTGTACGAGGAGGGTCGCACGCTGGAGGGGCTTGGCCTGTCGCAGCTGTCGCGCGAGGACATGCGCGAACTGCTTCACATCGGAGTACCGGCGTGATGGGACGGGTCCCGCATGTCGCAATCGTCGGTGCGGGACGAATGGGGCAGGGCATTGCGCTCGCGTTCATTCACGGTGGACTATCTGTCGCATTGATCGACATGAAAGTGCGTGAACCCGATGACGAACGGCTGTACTCGGAGCGGGTTCGCCTCGATCTCGACCGGGAATTGTGTGCCAAGATCGACCTGGGGCGGATCACAGCGGAGCAGGCGCGCGAGTCCGCCGGCCGCGTGAGCATCTTCGGCCGGGAGGACGGATTGCAGGCGTTGTCCGATGCGGACGTGGTGTTCGAGAGTGTGCCCGAGGTCATGACTGCCAAAGCCGCTGCATTGAGCTTGATCAGCGACGTTGCCCGGCACGACATTCCCGTGGCATCGACGACGTCGAGTTTCCTCGTCACAGAACTTGCGACGCTGATCGAGGGGCCGCAGCGTTTCCTCAACGCGCACTGGCTCAATCCTGCAGATCTCATGCCTCTTGTGGAGATCAGCAGAAGCGAACAGACAGACGATGCTGTGATCGACGACGTCGTAGGGTTGCTCGAGCGGGTAGGGAAGGTGCCGGTCGTGTGTTCGGCCTCCGCCGGATACATCGTTCCGCGGATTCAGGCGCTCGCGATGAACGAAGCCGCGCGGATGGTCGAAGAAGGAGTGGCGAGCGCCGAAGATATCGACAAGGCTGTCCGCGTCGGCTTCGGCTTGCGATTCGCGGTGCTCGGACTCGTCGAATTCATCGACTGGGGTGGTGGCGACATCCTGTATTACGCGTCGCGGTACCTTGCGGGCATGCTCGGTGATCGATTCGAGGCGCCGGAGATCATTGCCGCGAACATGGCGTCGAGTCGAAACGGTCTCCGCGACGGCCAGGGGTTCTACACCTACGATCCCGATACGGTTGGTGACTACAAGTCCCTTCGCATGAGGGAGTTCTCGGTCCTCCTCGACGAAGTCGGGCTCAGCCCCGAGTACGGAGCAGCCCTTGCTCCGGTGCCGGAGAAGACCCGCCGCGGATAACGGGAGTGGTCCACGACGGTTCCCGCGGAACGGCCCCACATCTGATGTGGGGCCGTTCCGGCTCAGATAGGTAAGCCGACTACGACGCGACACTCGCGGCGACGCGCTGGAACACGACCTCTCCACCCAGCACGGTGGAGACGATCTGCATTGCCGGGATGTCGTGTGGGTCGATGGTCTCGAGGTCGCCGTCGAGGATGCACAGGTCGGCCACCTTGCCGACCTCGAGGGACCCCTTCCAGTCCTCGGCGAAGTCCTGCCAGGCTGCGTTGATCGTGTACGTGCGGACGGCGTCGGCGAGCCCGATGCACTGGTCGGGCCCGCTCACTGCGCCGCTGGCCTTGCTCTCGCGCAGGATCATCGTCGAGATGCCCTGGCGCCAATCGGGCGGTGTGACCGGTGCATCGGAACTGCTCATCAGGTGCACCCCGGATTCGACGGCGCTGCGATACGGCCATTCGTAGGCGGCTCGTTCGGTCCCGACCACCCCGACCTCCAGGTCGGCGATCGTCCACTTGATCGTCGGGTTCATGTTGACGCCGATGCCGTTGTCGGCCAGGCGCTTCAGGGTGGATTCGCTGATGAAGTCGCCGTGGATCAGGTAGTGCCGGGCATCCTCACGGGGGTGCGCATTCTGCGCGGCGATGATTGCGTCGGCGACGGTGTCGATGGCACGGTCACCGGTGACGTGCACACCGATCTGGTAGCCGGACTCGTGGCCGATGCGGACCATCTCGGTCACCTCGTACACCTGACGCTCGTCGGTGTCGCCGCCGACGCAGAGTGAGCCGCAGCCGCCGCCGACGTACTCCTCGTGCATCCACGCGGTCTTGCTCGGCGGGATGCCGTCGGCGAACACCTTCACCCCGAGCACCCGGAACATCCGCGGATCCACCGATTCCGGGACCTCGATGTCCGCCAGGTTCTGTCCGAAATCCTCAGCCGACCCGGACATTCCGGTGGGCAGGAGGAGAAGGTTGACGCGGGCGCCCAGTTCGCCGCGGCGGGCGAGGTCGGCATACACCGCGAGGCCCTCGGCGCCCATCGCGCCACCGGCGAGGGCCTCGCCGCCGGGGCCGATCGCGGGATCGGTGAAGCTGGTGATGCCCTCGCTCTGCAGAATCGAGATCGCCGAGCGGAGTGCCTCCTCCCGGCGCTCCCGGGTGAGGGCCGGGAGAACACGCTGCACCAGCGCCTGCGCACCCTCCATGACGATGCCGGTCAGCAGGCCGTCCTCACCGACGGGCATGAGGCTGCCCGGCGGCAACGGGGTGGTCTCGTCCACCCCGGCGAGCGTGAGCGCCGCGCTGTTCACCCACGACGTGTGGCGCGAGAAGTCCTGCAGGAAAACAGGATTGTTCGGGGACACCTCGTCGAGGTCCCAGCGGGTCGGCGTCCGACCGGCCTCGGCGAGACACTCGTCGAGATACCCGTCGTCCCAGCCGGTTCCGATGATCCACTCGCCGTCCTCGGCCGCGGCGGCGGCCTCCCGCACGAGTTCACGGACGTCCGCGATCGACCGGACAGCCGGGAACGACACGTCCAGCGACAGCGGCGGAGTGTCGAGCCCGTAGGCGATGGCGTGCAGGTGCGAGTCGTTGATTCCCGGGAGGATCGTCTTCCCGCCGAGGTCCGTGACCACGGTGTCCGGCCCGATCAGGGTTTCGATTTCCGCATCGCTGCCCACCGCGTGGACGAGTCCGTCGCGCACCGCGAGGGCGGTGGCGATCGTGAAGTTCTCGTCGACGGTGAAGACCTTGCCGTGGGTGTAGACGGCATCGGCGTAACTCATCGGTTCCTCCAGGTTGCTGTCGGTGGGATGGATGTCAGACGGCCATGGGAGCCATGCCCAGGATCATCAGTGCGGATCCCGTCGCGGCGGTCGTGACGCCGGACCCGTGTTCGGGGCGCGGGGTGGAGCGAAAGAGATGCAGTGTCAACAGTGCCCAGCACACGAGCACAGCGAGAGGGAACCAACCCGTCGAGATCCCTGCGCCACCGTGGTGGTGGCCCGAGGGTGCCGGCGCCGACGCCGTCGAGGCGGGAGCGGACGTCGGGGCCAGGAGCAGTAGCACCCCCATGGCGGTGAGGTCCACCGCGCAGGGAACGGCTGTCCGGCGGTGCATGGTCTCACCGGTGACGAAGACGGCGAGGGCGATGAGGACGGCACCCTCGAGCAGGTGAATCCCCGCCGGCACGCCGGGGATCATCATCGCGACCATGGACACCGCCATCGCACCGTGCGCGATCCGCACCCGGCAGTCCGCTCCGTGCGCCCGCCACATCGGCACGACGGCCCCGACCGCTCCGACGAGCATCGCCGCGTGCACGGCAGGGATCTCGAACATCGTCGAATTCAGATCGTGGGGGTGAGTTCGCGACGCTGCCCGACGTCCGCCCGGCTCTGCCGGGTGACCCGGGCGACGACCAGTCCGGCGACGAAGAACAGAGCGATCACTGCCAGCAGGATGTCCGCGAGCAGTTCCGACCCGCCGATCAGCGTGGTGAAGTTGTCGAGCACCAACCCGGTGACGGCCACCAGACCCACGCATCCGAGCACCGGAGCGATGCGCGTGTGCCAGAGCCGGGTATCCAGCCGGGTGCGGGCGAAGAAGGCGATGATCGCGACGCTGGTGAGCACCATCAGCACCAGGATGCTCACGGTGGCCAGACCTGCCATCCAGGTGAACAGTTCCAGCACCGGGTCCGCGCCGACGAGGGCGAACACCCCCACGACCACCGTCGCGGAGATCGTCTGGGCGACCGAGCCGATATGCGGGGATCCGTGCTTGGTGTGGGTGCGGGACAGTGCGCGCGGAGCGGCGCCCTTGCGGGCCAGGGCGAACACGTACCGGGAGATGGCGTTGTGGAAGGCGAGGAGTGCGGCGAACAGGCTCGTGACGAGCATGATCGCCATGACGTCGGCCGCGGGTCCGCCCAGGAAGTGCGCGGCGGCGGCGAACGTCAGCCCGGCAGTGTCGGCGGCGGCTGCGGCGGAGACGTTGTCGCTGCCGAACGCGAGCACCACGGCCCAGCTCGCCAGCGCGTACACCAGTCCGATGGCGATCACGGCGGCGTACGTCGCGATCGGAATCGTGCGCCGGGGGTTGCGGGCCTCCTCGCCGTAGATCGCGGTCGCCTCGAAGCCGATGAACGACGCGATCGCGAACATCAATGCGACACCGGGGGATCCGCTGAAGAACGACGTCGGGGTGAACGACGCGAAGTCGATACCCGCGGCCCCGCCCCGCACCAGCACGCCGAACGACAGCGCCAGGATGATGCCGATCTCGAGCACGAGGAGCACCCCGAGGACCTTGGCGCCGAGGTCGATGCTGCGGTATCCGAGCACGGCCACGAGTGCGATGAGCACGAGCGCCCACATCCACCACGGCAGGTCGGGTCCGCCGTACTGGACCACGAGGCCCCGAATCGTCGCGGCGGCCAGACCGTACACGGCGGCCTGGATGGCGGTGTAAGTCAGAAGTGCGAGCCCGGCGGCCCCGAGCCCGCAGGATTCGCCCAGCCCCTTGGCGACGTAGGCGTAGAAGGCGCCGGTGTCGACCATGTGGCTGCTCATGGCCGCGTATCCGACGCTGAAGACGAGCAGGACCAGTGCGGCGATGAGATAGGCGGTCGGGGCGCCCGCGCCGTTGCCGATCGCGATCATGACGGGCAGAGCGCCGCCGATCGCGGTCAGCGGTGCGGCCGCGGCGATGACGAGGAAGACGATCCCGACGACGCCGATGGATCCGCGTAACGTGCCGGCTCCCGAACCCGTGGTGGTGTCAGACATCTGTTCCCCCGTCCGCGTGGCAGCTGCCGCCTCCGGTCGCGCAGTGCTTCGACGTCGTGCGGGGAACGTCGAGAGCGGGGTTGCGGTCGAAGAAGCCGTTGGGCTTCAACGTGAATCCGGTGTAGTCGACGGGCATGATCGGCCAGTCCTCCGGTCGCGGGAAGTGCGTGAGGCCGAACGTGTGCCAGACGACGACGTCTTCGTTCTCCAGATCCCGATCGCCGGCCACGAAGCTGGGCAGTCCGGCGCCACCCGCGTGCTGGTTCACGAAATCCCCTGCCGCGTAACGCTCCTTCTCGTCGAACTGGGTGACCCACAGGTGCTTGGTGGCGAACGTCGCCCGCGCCGCGATCGAGGAGTCGTCGTCGGCCAGCAGGATCGGCTGACCCTCCGGGTGGAGTGCGTACGCCACCGGCTTGCCCAGACGGTTCAGCTTGTTCGGGTTGCTGATGTGCCACACGCGTCCGACGCTGTTGTCCGCGAGGCGCTGCGCCTCGGATTCCTTCGTCAGCGGCGTGCGCTCGAGGGTGAACGCGTTTCCGTGCAGGTTCCCGGGGCCCATCTTCACCCGCTTGGTCTGCACCTCCTCGACGGAGTTGCGGTCGCCGTCGATCATCATGTCGAGGCGGGCGCTGAACAAGTGCTGGTGGTACGGGGCGCCGAGGCCGGGGGCGATCTCCGAGGCATACGGGTAGTCGCCGCCCGGATGACCCGACGTGAAGACGACGCCGGTGGCCTTGACCTCGAATTCGATGGTGCCGTCGAGGTACAGGTACCAGAAGAAGCCGTAGTCGTAGTTGCCGATGGTGGTGAAGAAGGAGATGACGAGACGGCGCTGGCGGCGGGTCTCGGCGGAGCCGGCCCACAGGTCGGTGTGCTTCCACAGCACGCCGAAGTCCTCCTCGTGCATGCACACGGCGTTCTTCAGCGTCTTGGGGGTGCCGAACTCGTCGGCGATGACGGCGTCGAAGTAGGTGATGTCGCCGACGCAGTCGCAGCCGAGTTCGAGGGCGTTCGCGTAGCGGCCCACCATGTACTCGCCGGTGTCGAAGTAGTTCTGCCACGACCGGACCGGCGAGGGATCGCCGTAGGGCACCACCATCTCGGCGATGGACGCGCGGTGGATGATCGGGCGGACCCGGTCGCCGTCGGCGAATCCGAGCTGATGGAGGACGAGACCCTCGCGGGCGTCGAAACCGACACGGAACGACCACTTCTCCCAGTCGACGCGGTTGCCGTCGACGACGAAGCTGGGGCCCTCGGGCTGGGTGATCTCGATGGGCTTCTGGGTGGTGCGCAGGGGGCCGGTGACGGCGAGGTCGTCGAAGTTGCCCGATTCCTCGGGGACCGGGACGGCGCCGAGGTCGAGAACGTCGGTGACGGTCCGGTTCATGACGTCGACGAATCCGACGAGCCCGTCGATCGGGTGGGCCCAGGCATGGTCCTTCGGGTGGTCCTGGCGGAACGCGAGCCCCCGGAGGATCCGCGTGCCCGTCTCGCCGGGGTAGTCGAAGACACCCGCGGAGAGGGGAGCGACCCGGACGTCGGCGACGTCGAGTCCGCGGGCGGCGAGCGCGGCGAGCCAGCGTTCGTCGGCGGCCAGCACCTGTTCGACGAGTTCGAACTCCTCGTCCAGGACGGGCATCTGACCGTCGCGGACGGCGTCGAGGGTCACCGAGCTGATCACCGACCGCTGGGTCACGGACACGACGACGTCCACCGCGTTCGGCGACGAGATGTCGTGCAGCAGAACGCGGAAGCGGCGATCGGTCTCGGGGGCCTCCGCCGTGTACAGCGTCGACTTGTCCGGTTCCTCGAGGCCGACGTAGACGAATCTCGTCTGCTCGGTCAGCGCGTCGGCGGCCTCGAGGATCTCGCGCAGGGAGGCGATTTCTTCGACGGTCGGCAGCGACAGCGGGTGGTCGATACGCGCAGGGGAAAGGGTGGGCATGTCGCGATCCTTTGGTTCTACGGGTGTTGAATAAAAAGCTTAGTGACGTACGTTACAGCCGAGGTGCCCTCGTGTAAACAGTGAGTTTCGCGCCCGAACATACTGACCGTTCGGTCAATAATGCCGAGCTAACAGATTCCGGGGCAACGTTTTTGGTCGAGCCGCGGCCGGCTCAGAGTGCGGCGACGAACTGCTCGAGCATCTCCAGCTGACGTGCCGCCGACGTTTCGCCCGGCGTGAGGACACCCAGAATCTGCATGCCCATCATCATGTTGAGGAGTTGCTCGACCACGATGCTGACGTCGATGTCGCCGACGGAGCCCTCCTCGCGCGCCTGATCCAGGAAGATCGCCATCTGCTCACGCCAATTGTCCATCGTCCGGCGGTTGGTCGCGGCCATCTGCTCGTCGTACATGGCCCGCGGCCACAGCGAGGCGGCGATCCGCGCCTCGAGGAGTTGCTCCTCGTTGATCGGCATCACTTCGCGGCAGAGGATGCGCAGCGCGTCGAGCCCGGTCGCGTCGCCGAGCGCCTCGGCGATCCGGCGGTCGGTGGCCTCGGAGATGTGCTCGTACGACGTCCGGAGGATCTCGTCCTTGCCGGCGAAGTAGTGACTCAGGGCGCCGTTGGTGTAGCCGGCCTCGGTGGCGATGTCGCGCATGTTGGCGGCGTCGATACCGCGGGCGGCGATCAGCCGCCAGGCGGCGGCGGTGATGCTTCGCCGACGTTCGTCGTGATCCACGAGCTTAGGCACGATACGTACCTGCCCCACCAGCGATCATGCGACCACGGTATCAATGAGCTCCGCCGAGATTGAGAACGACCACTCCCGAGACGACGAGACCGGCGACGATCGCGGCAATCAGGAACACGTACGGCATGGGACAGGGAACCATGCCGGGAGCGGAGAGGCGTGCAGCGCCCAACCGCTCCCGACTGTGCCGATCTACGAGTACATGATGACGCCGCGGACGTTCTCGGCCTTCCGCATCGCCTCGTAGCCGTCGTTGATCTGATCGAGTGTGTATGTCCTCGTGATCATCTCGTCGAGCTTCAGCTGACCCTCCATGTACAGGCGCAGCAGATGAGGGATGTCGAACCGGATGTTCGCGTTGCCGAACCACGCGCCTTTGAGGGTCTTGCGCATCGCCGTCAGATCGAACAGGTTCAGGTCGACGTCGTTCTGCGTGACGTCGCCGACCGACACGTGGACGCAGGTGCCGCCCTTGGCCACCAGGCTCATCGCCGGGGCGATGATGCGGCCACTCGCATTCGCGACGGTGATGAGCACCTTGTCGGCGAGCTGGCCCCACGTCAGATCCTGGAGGAGCGGCAGCGCCTCGTCGATGCTCGCCGCGGTGTGGGTCGCGCCGAAGATCTTGGCCTGCTCCCGCTTGAATTCCGACGGGTCGACGACCACGACGTGCCGCGCCCCGGCGAGCGCTGCGCCCTGGACCGCCCCGCACCCGACGCCGCCCATGCCGATCACGACGACGGTCTCACCGGCCTGGACGCCGGCCGCGTACACCGACGACCCCCAGCCGGTGGTGACGCCGCAGCCGACCAGCGCCGCCTTGTCGAGGGGAATGTCCTTCGTGATCTTGACGCACGACGCCTCGTTGACCACCGTGTACGGCGAGAACGTCCCGATCAGGCACTGGATGGCGGCGTCCTTGCCGCGAACGTGATGCCGCGCCGTGCCGTCCGAGATCTGCCAGCCCTCGAGCAGGTGGGCTCCCAGGTCGCAGATGCTGGATTGGCCGGTCGCGCACTGCCGGCACCGGCCGCACGCGGGGATGAATCCGAGAGCGACGTGATCGCCCTTCTCGATGCTGGTGACACCGGGCCCGACCTCGAGCACGACTCCGGCGCCCTCGTGGCCACCGATGAACGGGTAGTACTCGAGCGGCAGGCTGCCGTCCCGGACATGCTCGTCCGAGTGGCACATCCCCGACGCCGCCAACTGCAGAAGCACTTCTCCCTTCTTCGGCGGGTCGAGTTCCAGTTCTTCGATCTGCCACGGCTGACCGGGTTCCCACAGCACTGCTGCCTGGGTCTTCATAAGTCCTGCTCCTGTCCGACGACGTCGATGCGGTGGGGGTCAGAGGATGATCGTGACGACCTTCTCCTCGGTGTTGGCTTCGATTCCGGCCCAGCCGAGTTCGCGGCCGGTGCCGCTGGTCTTCATGCCGCCCCAGGGCAGGGCGGGGTCGATGGGTGCCCAGCCGTTGACCGCGACCGCTCCGGCGCGGACCTTGCCGGCGAGGGTGTGGGCGTGGGACACGTCGCGCGTCCAGATGGAGGCGGCGAGCCCGTAATCGGTGGCGTTGGCGATCGCGATCGCCTCGTCGGTGGTGTCGAACGCGATGACGGTGCCGACGGGGCCGAAGATTTCTTCTCGCGCGATCTTCATGTCGTTGTTCGCGTCCGCGAAGATGGTCGGCTGGACGAAGAACCCGTCCCCGTCCGGGCGGCCACCGCCGGCGGCGACCCGTGCGCCTTCGCTGCGTCCGGCCTCGATGTAGCCGAGGACGGTGTCACGCTGCTTCGCGTTCACCAGGGCGCCCATCGTGGTGGCCGGATCGAACGGGTCGCCGAGGACCTGCGCGGCAGCGGCGGCGGCGAGACCGTCGACCACCTGCGAGTACAGCGAGCGGTGCACCAGGATGCGGGTGCCCGCGGCGCAGACCTCGCCCTGGTTGAAGAACAGTCCCATCGCGGTGCCGTTGATGGCGGCCTCGAGGTCGGCGTCGGGGAGGATGATCTGCGGGGACTTGCCGCCGAGTTCGAGGGTGGTGCGCTTGAACGTGTCGGCGGCGCGCTTGGCGATGATCCGGCCGACGCGGGGGCTGCCGGTGAAGCTGATCTTGTCGACGCCGGGGTGGCCGGCGAGCGCGTCGCCCGCGACCTCGCCGAGGCCGGGCACGATGTTGACGGTGCCCGCGGGCAGTCCGGCCTCCTCCAGCAGCGTCGCGAGGTGCAGGATCGACAGCGGTGCGTCCTCCGGTGGCTTGACCACCAGGGTGTTCCCGGCAGCGAGCGCGGGGGCGATCTTCCATGCCGAGATCATCAACGGGGTGTTCCACGGGACGATCGCGCCGATCACGCCGACCGGTTCGCGGACGGTGTACGAGTGGGTGGGCTGGCCGAAGTAGCCGGCGGTCGGGATGGACTGGCCGGTGATCTTGTCGGCCCAGCCGGCGAAGTGCCGGAACGTGCCGGCGGCCATCGGGATGTCGAGCATGGTGGGCTGGCCGACGGGCTTGCCGACGTCGAGGGCCTCGAGCCGGGCCAGGATCTCGCCGTCGCGTTCGATGAGATCGGCGACCTTGTTCAGGATTCGTCCGCGGGCGGCGCCGGGCAGTGAACCCCATTCACCGTTCAGCTGCGTGCGGGCGGCCCGGACCGCGTCGTCGATGTCCTGCGCGGTGCCGGACGCGATCTGGGCGAGGGGGCGACCGGTGGCCGGGTTCAGATCCGTGAACGTCCCGCCGTCCGACGCCGCGCGCCACTGCCCGCCGATGAACAACTCGGTCGCGGTTCCATCAGGAAGTCCTGTGGCACTGACGTTCTCGTGTACTGCGGTCATAGCGTCAACTCTCCCGGTGGTGTTGTGATGGCTGTCACAAGCATGCGGGCGCGGGCGCGGCGTCGTCTTGCACGCATGCGCATGGTTGTTGCTCGTATGCGCACCGATTCACCGTCCGGCGTAGTGAGTCGCGGTTTCCTGACAGTAAACGGCGCTGCTACGATGCGGACGTGACCACTCGACCCGAGACCGAGGTCCACCGCGACACGGGAGACCCAGCGCCCGTCGAGCGTGAGGTGCCGTCCGATACGCCGACCGGGCCCGATCTCGAGAAGGTGATCGCCAGGCAGGTGCGGTCGCTTCGTAAAGCCAGTGGACTCTCCGTGGGGGACATGGCGGCCAAAGTCGGAATCTCGAAGGCCATGCTGTCGAAGATCGAGAACTCGCAGACCTCGTGCAGTCTGTCGACGCTGGCGCGTCTGGCGGCCGGACTCGACGTGCCCGTGACCTCCCTGTTCCGGGGTGCCGACACCGCACGCGACGCCGTGTACGTCGAGGCGGGCCACGGTGCGGTCATCGTCGGGCGAGGCACCCGGGTGGGGCACCACTACGAACTTCTCGGCGCACTGCGCGGGCAGCACAAGCGACTCGAGCCGGTTCTGGTCACGCTCACCGACTCCAGCGAGACGTTTCCGCTGTTCCAGCACGCCGGCACCGAGCTGCTCTACATGCTCGAAGGTGTCATGGTCTACGGGCACGGTGAAGCCGAGTACACGCTGCGGCCGGGGGATTCGCTGCTGCTCGACGGTGAAGGTCTGCACGGGCCCAACGATCTCGTGCGGTTGCCCATCCGGTTCCTCGCCGTCACGGCGTACCCGGACCATCACGAGGACTGACGGCAGAATCGGGATTTCGACCTTCCTTCGCCCCCGCGCCGGCGCGTAGAGTGGCGGATGGTTCGAAAGGTTGTGGTTACCGTGATATCGACAGTTCAGATAGCGTCCGAAGAGAAGGCCGCGCTGCCCTTCGACCGCCTCGAGCCGGTTCACCTGGCCACCGCGGGCACGATCGGTCTCTACTATTTCGACTACGGGACCGATGCGCGGATGAACCCGAACGATCCCGGCGATTTCTACGTCGTTCAGATCCCTCTGTCGGGTACGGCCCGAATCACCTCTGGCGCAGAGGAGTTCGATTCGACGATGTCGGTCGCGTCGATTCTGCAGCCGGGCCGCCCGGCAACCATGCAGTGGCACGAAGGGCAGACTCAGCTGATCATCCGACTCGCGCGCCAAAGCCTCGAGGAGCACTTGCAGGAGATTCTCGGCAGCCCACTCGTCGAACCACTGCGATTCGAGCCGCAGATGGAACTCGGAAGACCCGCGATCCGTGGGTGGCGTGAGGCGGTCGAACTACTGGAGCACGAAGTGACGAATCATGCCTCGATTACTGCCGATTCGGCTGCCATGCAGGAATTCGACCTGATCGTGCTGAGTCAGTTCCTTTCGGCCCAGCCGAACAACTACAGCGCGAGGCTTCGGGGTCTGGCTCAGAGCCTGACCTAGCTGGGACACAGGCAGTGGCCCTGCCCCCACAGCATTCCGCGGGGCTGGGCCACTGCCTGTGTCGGACGCTGGATCAGGCCTTCGCGGGGTCCGCCGCCCTGGTCGTGATCGCTTCTGCACCGAGCACCGCGTCGGTGCCGTGCTTCGAGGCGCCGGTCAGGCCGACGGCATCGAGCACGTAGGCCGTCTCGCCGTGGACGGAGACGTCGAGACCGTCGTATTCGCTTTCCTGGTCGGCGCGGATGCCCATGAATTTCTTCAGTGCGAGGACGATCACCAGCGTGACCGCGAAGGAGTACGCGAGAACGGCTGCCACGGCGACACATTGGCGCCACAGCACGTCGACGCCACCACCGTAGAAGAGTCCCGTCGCACCGCTGGGAGCGGCCGGATCCGCGAGGAAACCGATCAGAACGGTACCGAGGATGCCGCCGACCAGGTGCACGCCGACGACGTCGAGTGCGTCGTCGTAGCCGAGCCGGTACTTCCAGGAGACCGCGAAGCAGCAGACCGCGCCGGCCGCGCCTCCCACGACCAGCGCGCCGAGGGGTGAGACGGCGCCACAGGCCGGCGTGATGGCGACCAGCGCCGCGATCAGACCCGACGCGGCGCCCAGCGACGTGGCGTGGCCTTCGCGCAGTTTCTCGACGACCAGCCAGGCGCAGATGCCGGCGCACGACGCGGCGACCGTGTTGAGGATGACGACGGACGCACTGTTTCCGGCGGAGAGAGCCGAGCCACCGTTGAACCCGAACCAACCGAAGAACAGGATTCCTGCGCCGAGCATGGTCAGGGGAAGGCTGTGCGGGCGCGGCGAGACGGGGAACGTCTTGCGGGCCCCGAGGACCAGGACGACCGCGAGAGCGGCAACGCCGGCATTGATGTGCACGGCCGTGCCGCCGGCGAAGTCGACGGCGCCGAGGGTGTTTGCGATCCATCCACCGATCACCGATCCGTCCTCGGAGTCGAACGCGAAGACCCAGTGTGCGATCGGGAAGTAGACGAACGTGGCCCACAGTCCGGCGAACACCATCCAGGCACCGAACTTCATCCGGTCGGCCAGCGCTCCGGAGATGAGCGCGACGGTGATGCCGGCGAACAACAGCTGGAATCCGGAGACCAGGGCGGGCGGCAGTCCGGGTTCGGCGGGGGCCTCCAGTAATGAACTGGAGCCGAAGTACTCGAGGGGGTCGCCCAGGATGCCGAGACCGCCGAGGGAGTTACCCAGCACGGCGGAGTAGCCGAACACGATCCACAGCACGCCGACGACGGCGAACGCGCCGAACGTCATCATGGCCATGTTGAGGGTGTTGCGCACGCTGACCATTCCGCCGTAGAACATTGCCAGGCCCGGCACCATGAGGCTCACTGCCGTGAAGGCCGCAAGAACCCAGGCGGTGTCGGCCGCAGCGACTGCTTCGTTCATAGTCGTCCACCTTGATCGAGGATGGCGCGACACTTGTCGTGTCCGCCTTTGGGAATCAATGTCTAGTGTCAGTGAACCAAAGCGGAGATTGCGGAAATGGTTCGCCGCGTGACAACTGCGTAACGGAATTCGGCGTGCGCCTGCGTGCCGATGTGCGAAACAAAGTATCTTGGCAGTGAACTCTCTAGGTGAGGAGAAGGAGTGACCACAGTTCGCGAGGCCCGCATCATCCGGCGCTCGGATCGCCGGACCACCCCATGGGCCAACGGCGCGGGCACCACTGCGGAGATCGCCGCCGGTGCCGCGTCCCGGTGGCGCTTCAGCGTCGCGACGCTCGACGCGGGCTCGACTTTCTCGCCGTTTCCCGGGGTGGATCGGATATTCACGGTGATCGGCTACCAGCCCGTGTCACTCGACTTCGGCGGCGGCCCCACCGTGATTCCGCGCCTGAGTCCGACGGCCTTCGCCGGTGAGCGCGGCCCCGACTGCGTGGCGGAAGGGCCGACCGAGGCGTTCAACGTCATGGTCCACAGGACCACCACCGCGGCCTCCGTGAACATCGTCGACATCGGAGCGGCGCGGGACGTGACCGCCGACGGACGGCTGGCCGCTCTCGCCCTGGTCCTCGGTGGGCGGCTGACGACGGACCTCGGTCTCGTCGAGCCGGGCGACTGCCTCCTCGTCGAGCGGGGGTCGGTGCGCGTCTCCGGACCGGCGTCGGTCGTGGTGGCGGAGATCCTCGACCGCACGTGAGTGGCAAAGCGTGCCGGGGCGCACTTTGCCACTCACGTGCCGGGTTACCTCGCGGTCGACAGAATCCGGCATAGTCGCCCGATCGCGCGCTCGGTCGCGGGACGATCCTTCGCGATCAGCTGGTGCATGATGAATCCCTCGATCGCCGAGTACACCAGCAGGGTCAGGTCTTCGTCGGCGGTGATGCCCAGCCGGGTCAGTGCCTGCGACGTCGCCTCGATGTACGTGGCGTACAGCAGTTTCACGTGCGGGTCGAGGCGTGGCGTGCGCCGGGACTCGAGCATCAACTCGTACTGGAAGACCTGGAGGTCGGGGTCGCGGGCGACGAGGTCGGTGAGGTGTTCGACGAAGTGGTCGAGCGACGATCCGGCGGCGATGTCGGCGAAGACGCTCGCGCTCTTGTCCAGTGCGTAACGGAGTGCGGCGTCGACGAGGGCGTCCGTCGATCCGACACTGTGCAGGACGCCCTCGTCCGAAACGCCGGCCTCACGGGCGACGGCCTGGGTCGTCAGACCGCGCAGGCCGTCGCGGGCGATCACGGAGACCGTCGCGAGAACGAGGTCGAGAGCCTGATCGCTCTGGGATGCCGACCTCCGCGGCCGCCCGTCGGCCAGCGTCACGGTGCGACATTCCCATGGGTCAGCAGCCATCTCATGCCGGGTTCCCGGGTGCGGCTGATGCCCTTGTATTCGGCCATGTCCACCGGGAGGTCCTCGAGTACCCGGTACAGCCGATCGCCCCACTCCGGAACGGATGCGACGTCCCGGAACGAAAGCAGATACGTCCGGATCAGGAACATGACGGTGCCGGAGTGCGCGAGCCGGATCAGATGCTGCACTTCGGTTCTCAGGAACAGGCGGTCCCCGACCTCGTCCAGCGGACCGTCGGCGAGGGTGCGCCGGTCCTTCCCCCACCGGGGATAGGTCTCGGTCGAGGTGTCGAGTTTGCCGTCCACGGTCAACGACCAGTTGGTGCGCCGGTAGCTCTGGCCGGGCTCGAGCCGCATCAGGAAGTTGTGTGCGCGGGTGATGATCTTCTCGCTGTGAATTCGCGGGACGGGGCCGTGAATTTCGAGGAAGCTCATGCCCACGTCGAATCCGAAGGACCAGTCCGCCGCGAACGTCACCAGTCCGGCGTCGCCCCACAATTCGCCCTCACGCTGGTCGAGCAGCACGACGTCTTCCTGGATCTGGCCGCAGATGTATACCAGCGGCGGCGCCGGCAACGTGTCGAGATCGCCGAACACGAAGCTGTGCTCGATCCCGAGGAGGTCGTTCTTCCAGAACCAGCTGCCCTCGCGCCGTTCGAGGGTCATGGTGCCGGGGTATTCGTCGGCGAGCATGCGCATCAGCGTGAGCATCGCGTCCCACGCGGCGGGGACCATGTGGGGCAGGCACTGGTGCCGCGACGGATCCTCGGCCAGGATGCGCTCGCGTTCGGCGAGTTCGCGGTGGTAGTCGGCGTCGATGGCGATGCGGGTCTCACCCCAGCTGCCGGTGGCGGTGTCGGTCGAGTGTCCGGCCGGTTCGACGTTGGTGCTGTAGCGGTACTGGTCGCGGGGAAAGGGGAACGGAAAGCGCGCGATGTGGTCGGCGCGCGAGTCGGTGGTTGTCACAGATCCAGCTCCAATCGGTCTCCTGCGGAACGTGATACGCACGGCATGATCGAATCTCCGGAGGCCTTCTCCTCCTCGGTGAGGAAGAGGTCGCGGTGTTCGATCTCACCGCCGCGAACCGGCAACCGGCATTCGCCGCACACACCCTGTCGGCAGAGGTTCGGAACGTTGATTCCCTTGTCCAGCAACGCTTCGAGGAGACTGGTTCCCGAGGGCACGGGCACGATCATTCCGGTGCGCCCGAGCGTGGCGGCAAAGGGCGCCCCCTCGGGCAGCGGGCCCGCCCCGAACGCCTCCGAGTGCACGCGCCCCGGCGGCCAGCCGCAGTCGCGGGCCCACTCGGCCACCGCCGCGATCATCGGCGCGGGACCGCACGTGTAGACGTGGGTACCGAGTGGCTGGTCCGCCAGCTTCGGGATAAGTTGGTCCGCGAGTTCTCCGGGCGTGGAGACCGTGATCATCCGGTCACCGCACAGCGCCGCCAACTCGTCGGCGTGCGCTCCCGACTGGTCGCGGAAAGAGTAGATCACTTCGAACGAACGACCCCACTCGAGCGCGGCCCGGACGTGCGACAGGATCGGTGTGACGCCGATTCCACCCGCGACCAGCAGGTGGTGCCGAGCATTGAGCACGGGCGCGAACGCACTCCGCGGAAGGCTCACACGGATGCGCTGATCCGGCTGGAGGTCGTGGACCCAGCGCGAACCCCCGTGGCCGTTCTCGTCGAGCCGGACCGAGATCGCGTAGTGGTCCGGCTCGATCGAGGGGCCGGTGAGCGAGTAGGAATTCTGCCGACCCTCGGCCCAGGTGACGGCGATGTGGCTGCCCGGGGTGAACGACGGCAGGGTGCGGCCTGCCGGGTCCGCGAGGACGACGTGACGGATGCCCGGACACAGCAGCCGTGCCTCGCGCACTGTCAGGGTGAGCCCTCCGGTGATGCTCTCGCCCGCAACTGTTTCGAGGGCCGTGGTCATGGCAGTTCCTCCGAGTCGGCTCGATATCCCAGGTAGGCGCTGTGGCGTCGGGAGTAGTGGTAGTAGACGGTGAGTTCGGCGGAACAACCGGCGCACGGTGTCCGGCCGCCGATGGCGACCGGCACCGAGGGCGACGTGGTATGGCAGTGCGCGCAGAACACGTCGCGCACCGGGGCGTCGGGGGCGATGATCGCGGCGATCTCGGCGGGCAACGCGCCCGCGGAGATCAGCCGGGCACGCACCGCTCCCACCATGCGCTCGGGGCCCGCCACGACGAACCGCCACCCGATGCGCGCCTCGGACAGCAGTTCGCCGAGCCCGCCGAACCCGGATCCGGCCCCGTCGTCCACGATCACCGTGCGAGTGGGAACGGGCGCCACGCGCTCGGACAGCTCACGGATGACCTGTGCGCCGACCGAGCGCTCCGAGACCAGTACGTAGCGGGTGACGAGAGCGCCCGCTCCGAGGTCGTCGACGGCCGAGTAGTCGGATCGCCACCGTGGGACGCTGGTCGACCTCATCGATACCGTCATCGCGGATCAGGGAGCGAAGGAACGGTGGCCGACGAAGTAGGCCAGTGCGCGGTCGGGGGTGGTGAAGCGGATACGCGAGCCCCTGGGGAAGAAGATCGCATCCTTCGCCTTCGCCACCTCGACCTGGCCGGTGTCGAGGTTCTCGAGGGTGAACTCCCCTTCGAGGACGACCTTCATCTCGTCGTAGGCGTAGTAGTAGTCGAGCGGGGCGTCGGTGCGCTGGAGTTCGAAGTAGCCGGCCGACATCTCCGAGCCGTCCGGGTTGGCGAAGACGTCGTCGATGTACCCCTTGGTGCCCGGGTACTCCGAGACCGGCATCTGAGGCAGGTTCTCGTGGAATCCAGCGGTGACGCGGAACGGGACGGCGGTGGGCTTGTCGGTCGTGGTCATGGGTTCTCCCTGAAGGTGTGGTGAGTTGGGTCCGCGACCTCCTCTGCATGAAACGAGGAGTAGCAACAGGAAACCACACGACGTATTTCGATGACGTAAATCAATCGGACAGAGCCGGAAACGTGCAGATCAGAGCGAGGATATTTATTGAAAGAGCGTTTGAACGCCGTAAATTGGTGATGCACCAACAACGTTGCCGTAACACGATCGACATAGTAGAACTGTTTCATAGTGAACAACAGCGATTCATGACATGAAACGAACCGCTACCCATGCCGACAGCGCCCGATCATCCGGCCGAATGAAGGAAGCAACGTGACACAGACAGCAAAGTTCGTGATCGTCGGTGGGGGACTCGAAGGTCTCGCCATCGCGTGGTCGCTCGCGGACCGCGGAGAGACCGATGTCCTGGTCCTCGAGCGTGACACCCTGTGCTCGGGTATGACCGGCAAGTCCAGTGGCGTGGTCCGGTGCCACTACGGGTCGCCGTCGCTGGCGGCGATGTCGTGGTACGGCGTCGAAATCTTCACCAGGGCCACCGAGATCTTCGGCGACGACATGGCATTCCGCCAGTGCGGATACGTGGTCGGCGTCGGTGAGAACAACATCGACCCGCTGAAGGCGAACGTCGCGATGATGCAGGGCCTCGGTATCGACGTCGACTACATCGGCCACGACAAGATGGCCGAACTGTGGCCGGGGCTGCATCTCGACGACTTCGCCGCCTTCGCGTACGAGCCCCTCGGTGGCCGCGGTGAGGCGTACATGGCCGGCATGGCGTTCGGTGCCTCGGCCCGCAAGCTGGGCGTCACGATCCGCCAGAGCACGCCGGTGGCGTCGCTGCTGCAGAACGCGGACGGCCGCGTCTACGGGGTGACGCTCGCGAACGGCGACGAAGTGCATGCCGAGCAGGTGATCCTCGCGACCGGTCCGTGGGCCCCCGAACTCGGCGCCGGTGTCGGCGTCGACATCCCGGTGAAAGCCCAACGGGCGCAGCTTGTCCTGATCGATCAGGGTGTTCCGACTCCGGAGGTGCCGGTGCTGTCGGACCTGGCCGGACTGCAGTACATCTGCCGCGAGCCGAACGGCGAACTGCTCGTCGGCAACAGCGACCACGCTGCGCCCGAATACATCGACCCCGACAAGTACAGCAACCGCGCGGACGACAGCACCATCGAGAAGAACATCGGCAAGCTCGGGAACCGTCTGCCCGACATGCCCGATCCGCGGATCACCTCGAGCTACGTCGGCGCGTACGACGTCACTCCCGACTACAACCCGATCATCGGACCCGCACCGGTCGACGGACTGTTCCTGGCCACCGGGTTCTCCGGTCACGGTTTCAAGATCTCGCCGGCGGTCGGCCGCCTCGTCGCCGACATGCTCCTCGACGACGGCACGACCAGCCTCCCGAACGTCGAGCCGTCCGACTTCCGCTACTCACGCTTCGAGGAGGACGACCTCCTCTTCAGCCTGCACCCCTACGAGGGTGCCGGCGAGATGCGCTGACCCACAGACCCCCTCACCCGTAGACCACCAGTTCAGGAGCTACCCATGGCTGTCGACACTGCTGACGCGTTCACCGCGCAGAACATCGTGACAACCCCACCGCAGACCTTGTCCGAGGTGGCCCGGGCCACCGGAACCACCTTCATCCTCGCCCTGTTCGTGACGCTGTCCGGCAAGCCGTGCGCCAAACTGGTCCCGATCGAGGCCGTCGAGCAGCTTCAGGACGACGGCGTGGGCTTCGCCGGGTACGCGGCGGGGCACATGGGGCAGGAGCCCAAGGATTCCGATCTCGTTGCCGTACCGGACGTCTCGTCGTTCACGCCGATCCCGTTCGTCAAGCCCGGACTGGCGATCGTGCACTGCGACCCGCACGTGGAGGGTAAACCCTGGCCGTATGCGCCGCGGGTGATCCTGAAGGAGACGCTGAAGAAGGCGTCCGATCTCGGCCTGTCCGTCAACGTCGGCGCGGAGATCGAGTACTTCCTCGTCCACCGCGTCGGAGACGGCGCCCTCACCACCGCGGACACCGCCGACGTCAGCCGTCAGCCGTGTTACGACGCCCGCGACGTCACCCGGATGTACGACCATTTGACCGAGGTGTCCGCGGCCATGAACGCGCTCGGCTGGGGTAACTACGCCAACGACCACGAGGACGGCAACGGGCAGTTCGAGCAGAACTTCGACTACGCCGACGCCATGACCACCGCCGACCGGGTGATCACCGCCCGGTACCTGCTGTCGGTGATCGCCGAGAAGCGCGGCATGAAGGCCACGTTCATGCCCAAACCCTTCTCCGACCGCACCGGGTCCGGCATGCACCTGCACCTGTCGCTGTGGAACGACGCCGGTTCGGTGTTTCCGGACGGCGACGATCCGAAGGGGCTGGGACTGTCGAGGACGGCGTACGCGTTCATCGCGGGGATCCTGGAGCACGCGTGCGCGCTGCAGGGTGTGATCGCGCCGACCGTCAACTCGTACAAGCGGACCGGCGCCACGTCCACGAGCAGCGGCGCCACCTGGTCGCCTCGCTACGCCACGTACGGCGGCAACGACCGCACCCACTACCTCCGGGTGCCGGACAAGAACCGGGTGGAACTGCGCGGCGGCGACGGCTCGGCCAATCCCTACCTCGCCGCGGCCACCGCCATCGCCGCCGGCCTGGACGGCATCGAACGCGATCTCGACCCCGGCACCCCCGGCTCCGGCGACAGTCCCAGCGACATGCTGCCGATGACGCTGCTGCACGCGATGGACGCCCTGGAATCGGATCCGGTCGTGACGGGCGCCCTGGACGTCGCGGGCCCCGGGGTCGCCGAGTACTTCGCGACACTCAAGCGCGAGGAGTTCTTCGCCTGGCACAACACCGTCTCCCCCTGGGAACTCGACCACTACCTGACAGCGTTCTGACAGACCTCCCGAAAGGAGACATCCATGTGTGGAATCGTCGGACTTCACCTGCGTGAGCCGTCCCTCTACCCACAACTCGGCGCCCTGCTCACCGACATGCTCGGTCAGATGTGCGACCGCGGACCCGATTCCGCAGGCATGGCGATTTACGGGGACCAGGCCTGGTCGCCGGTCGGTGAGTCCACGGTCTCGCTGCTCGACTGCCCCGTCCCCGCAGCGGAACTCGCCGCAACGCTGTCGGCGTCCCTCGACACCACCGTCACCGGAATCGACCTGCAGCCGACGACGATCCTGCACGGCGTCGTCGGCGCCGAGGATCTCGCGGCGGCAGTGCGCAGCGTGGTGCCGTCGGCGCGGGTCATCGGCTTCGGTGACGACCTGACCGTTCTCAAGGGCGTCGGAAACCCCATCGACCTGGCGAACCGGTTCGGGCTGCCGTCGGCGAGCGGCTGGCAGGGTGTCGCGCACACCCGCATGGCCACCGAATCCGCGGTGACCGCCGAGGGGTCGCACCCGTTCTCCGTCGGCCCCGACCAGTGCCTCGTGCACAACGGCTCGTTCTCCAACCACATGAGCATCAAGCATCAGCTCGAACGTGACGGCGTCGCGTTCGACAGCGCCAACGACACCGAGGTCGGGGCGCGGTTCGTCGCCAAGCAGCTCGCCGAGGGCGTCGACCTGGAGAAGGCGCTGCTGATGCTGAACGAGACGTTCGACGGCTTCTACACCCTGCTCGTCTCGACGGCCGACTCGTTCGCCGTGGTCCGGGACGCCATCTCCTGCAAGCCCGCCGTCATAGCCCAGACCGACCAGTGGGTCGCGATGGCCTCCGAATACCGCGCCCTGGCGAACCTGCCTGGCGTCGACAACGCCCGAATCTTCGAGCCCGAACCGGAAGAGGTGTACGTATGGCACCGGTAGCCACCACCGAAGCGACTGTCCTGAACCTCGAGACGTCGAGTACCCGTGCCGTCAACGAGCGGCTCACCTCCCCAGAAGCCCCGAAGACGGTCACGGTCACCGGCCCGCAGGGCGCGCACGCGCTGGCCTGCGGCCTCGACTCCGACATCGACGTCACCATCGACGGGCACGTCGGCTACTACTGCGCCGGCATGAACCAGCACGCGACGGTGACCGTCACCGGAAACGCCGGAGTCGGGGTCGCCGAGAACATGATGTCGGGAACGGTGCACGTCAAGGGTGATGCGTCGCAGTCCGCGGGCGCCACCGCCCACGGCGGCCTCCTCGTGATCGACGGCAATGCCGCTGCGCGCTGCGGCATCTCGATGAAGGGCGTCGACATCGTCGTCGGCGGCAACATCGGCCACATGTCCGCGTTCATGGGTCAGGCCGGGCGTCTCGTCGTTCTCGGCGACGCCGGCGAGGCCCTCGGCGACTCGCTGTACGAGGCCCGCATCTACGTGCGCGGCACCGTCGCCTCCCTCGGCGCCGACTGCATCAAGAAGGAAATGCGCGAGGAGCACCTGACGGAACTGCGGGAACTGCTGGATCTGGCCGGTTTCGACGCCGACCCGTCCGAGTTCACTCGCTACGGCTCTGCCCGCAAGCTCTACAACTTCCACGTCGACAACGCCAGCGCGTACTAGGAGAACCGTCATGAACACCCCGAACCCGGCCCTGCGCGAATCGGCGACGTTCGACCGCGGCGTCATCTCCGAGATCCAGCGGGCCGCCGAGACCGGCATCTACGACATCCGCGGCTGGGGTGCCAAGCGCAAGCTGCCGCACTTCGACGACCTGCTGTTCCTCGGCGCGTCGATGTCGCGGTACCCGCTCGAGGGCTACCGCGAGAAGTGCGACACCGACGTCGTGCTCGGCGACCGCAACGCCAAGTTCCCGCTGCACCTGGACATCCCGATCACCATCGCCGGCATGAGCTTCGGGGCATTGTCCGGGCAGGCGAAGGAAGCCCTCGGCCGCGGCGCCAGCGAGGTCGGCACATCCACCACCACCGGTGACGGCGGCATGACCCCCGAGGAACGCGGGCAGTCGAAGAACCTCGTCTACCAGTACCTGCCGTCCCGGTACGGGATGAACCCGGACGACCTCCGCAAGGCCGACGCCATCGAGATCGTCCTCGGCCAGGGCGCCAAGCCCGGCGGCGGCGGAATGCTGCTGGGACAGAAGATCACCGAACGCGTCGCCGGGATGCGCACCCTCCCGATGGGTGTCGACCAGCGGTCGGCCTGCAGGCACCCCGACTGGACCGGTCCCGACGACCTCGCGATCAAGATCATCGAACTGCGCGAGATCACCAACTGGGAGAAGCCGATCTACATCAAGGTCGGCGCCACCCGCACCTACTACGACGTGAAGCTCGCAGTGAAGGCCGGCGCCGACGTCGTCGTGGTCGACGGCATGCAGGGCGGCACCGCCGCCACCCAGGACGTGTTCATCGAGCACGTCGGCATCCCCACCCTGGCCGCGATCCCGCAGGCGGTCCAGGCGCTGCAGGAACTCGGGGTGCATCGCAAGGTACAGCTCATCGTGTCGGGGGGTATCCGTAGCGGCGCCGACGTCGCGAAGGCCATGGCGCTCGGGGCGGACGCCGTCGCCATCGGCACCGCCGCCCTGATCGCGCTGGGCGACAACAGCCCCCGCTACGCGAAGCAGTACGAGGAACTGGGCTCGGCGGCCGGGTTCTACGACGACTTCCAGGCCGGCAAGGACCCCGCCGGCATCACCACCCAGGACCCGGAACTGTCGAAGAACCTCGACCCCGTCGAGGGCGGACGCCGGCTCGCGAACTACCTGCGGGTGCTCACCATGGAGGCGCAGACCCTCGCCCGCGCCTGCGGGAAGTCGCACCTGCGCAACCTCGAACCCGAGGACCTCGTCGCCCTCACCGTCGAGGCGTCGGCGATGGCCCGCGTGCCCCTCGCCGGAACCACCTGGATCCCCGGCGCCCTGTAGGCGGCTCCGCCACCCGTGCGCCTTTTTGGTAGCTGGAGCAACCAGAAAGGCGCACGGGCGCGAAGCGCCTACCGGCTTGAAACTATGAGTAGAGGACCGACAACATGACTTCCTTCGATTCGCTCTGGGCGAGCATCCTCGATGTGGGACAGCACAAGTCGACCAGGGGATACCGAAGATTTGCGTGGAACGACGCCGACATGACGCTGCGCGAATGGTTCTCGGACTGTGGGCAGGCTCGTGGCATGAGCGTCGAGGAGGACCGCAACGGCAATCTGTGGGCGTGGTGGATGCCCGAGGGCTGGGACGGTGACCCTCGCGACGCGTTCGTCACCGGATCGCACCTCGACTCGGTGCCCGACGGCGGCGCCTACGACGGACCGCTGGGGGTGGTGTCCGCGTTCGCCGCGATCGACCTCGTTCGCGAGCGGGGGATCACGCCGACGCGTCCGGTGGCGGTCACTGCGTTCTCCGACGAGGAGGGCGCACGGTTCGGTGTCGCGTGCGTCGGCTCGCAACTGTCCACCGGGGCACTGGCACCCGAACGCGCCCTGGCGCTGCGGGACAACGACGGCATCAGCCTCGGCGAAGCACTGGTCGGCGCCGGCCGCGACCCGCACCATCTCGGCGAGGACCCCGACCTGGTCGACCGCGTCGGCGTGTATGTCGAGTTGCACGTCGAGCAGGGACGCGCCCTCGACCTGGTCGACAGCCCCATCGCCGTGGCCTCGTCGATCTGGCCGCACGGCCGGTGGCAGTTCGTGTTCTCGGGGGAAGCCAACCACGCCGGCGCCACCCGACTCGTCGACCGCCGCGACCCGATGCTCGCGTTCGCGTCCTCGGTTCACACGGCCCGGACCGCCGCGACGCTGCACGAGGCGGTCGCGACGTTCGGCAAGGTGCGGGTACTTCCCAACGGTGCCAACGCCATTCCGTCGGAGGTGCGGGCGTGGCTCGACGCGCGGGCCGCCGACGAGGAGACGTTGACGAAGCTGGTGCAGCAGATCACCGCCGAGGCGCAGGCCTACGCGGCCGCCGACGGTATCGGTCTCGAGGTCGACGCCGAATCGGTCACGCCGATCGTCGAGTTCCCACACTCGACCCGGGAACGACTGCGCCGCTCACTCGCCCACCTGGGTGACATTCCCGTCCTCCCGACCGCTGCCGGGCACGACGCCGGAATCCTGTCCGCGAAGGTGCCCACCGCGATGATGTTCGTCCGCAACCCCACCGGCGTGTCCCATTCGCCCGACGAGTTCGCCGAAGCGGACGACTGCAACCGCGGCGCCGAGGCGCTGGCGGACGTGATGGCGGACTGGGTCACCGCCATGTGAGTGGCAAAGCGTGTCGGGGCACACTTTGCCACTCACGTCAGGAGGTGGGCCGCCATTCCTCCAGTTGCTCGACAGCGGTGTTCGCGACCGCGACGGCTTCGTCCCGGTTGACCCGCGACAGCAGGAGCGCGCTGACGGACAGTGATGTCAGGAGCCGGGTCCGGTGTGCCAGGGTGGCCGTCGACGCGTCCGGGTCGTGGGCCCGGAGAGCGTGGGCGAGCGCTCCGGACAGTTCGCGCTGGTATGCGTCGACGACGGACCGTTGCGTGTCGTCGTGTGCGGCGAAACCTGCGGCACTGTTGAGCAGCAGGCAGCCGCGTCCGGGGGTTTCGTCGGGGAGGGACGCGAGGGCGCCGGCGAGGCTGCGGTAGTAGCGCTCGGCGGCGTCGGGGCGGGTCGGCTCGTCGGTCAGGATGCGGAGGCGCGGGCGAACCACCCGGTCCAGGTAGTCGTGCACGGCGGCGTCGAAGAGTCCGCGTTTGCTGGTGAACGCGTTGTACAGGCTCGACCGATTCAGTCCGGTGACGCGCTCGAGGTCGGGTATCGACGTGGCTTCGAAGCCCTTGTCCCAGAACAGGTCGCGGGCGCGGCCGACCACTTCGGCCGTGTCGAAATCCTGCGTGCGCGGCATGACGATCCTCACTCCTGGTTGTGAAACGACCATTTCAGTATATATTGAAATGGTCAGTTCAGAACGAGGAGGAGTTTCGTATGGTCGCCGCGGGTCTTGTTCTTGCCGCGCTCGCCAGTGCGCTGCACGTGTACATCTTCGTGCTCGAGTCCGTCCTCTGGACCGCTCCGCGCACCCGCGCGACGTTCGGGACCACTGCCGAAGAAGCCGCGGCCACCAAGGAGCTTGCCTTCAACCAGGGCTTTTACAACCTCTTCTTGGCGATCGTGACGGCAGTCGGCATCGTCGCCGTGATCATCGGCGCGACCGCCGTCGGTGCGGCTCTCGTCTTCGCCGGCGCGGGCTCCATGCTCCTCGCGGCCCTCGTGCTCCTGCTGTCGTCGCCCGACAAGGCTCGCGCGGCGATCACGCAGGGAACACTTCCGCTGCTCGCGGTACTCCTCTTCGCGCTCGGACTGGCGCTGTGACCTCAGAAGTATCGAAAGGAACACCCATGACGACGAGCACCCAGATTCAGCTGATCAACCGGCCGGTGGGCTGGCCCACCCAGGACGACTTCCGCACCGCGACCGTCGAGCTGCCCGACCTCGGGCCCGACCAGGTGCGCGTGGCCAACGAGTTCGTCTCGGTCGACCCGTACATGCGCGGCCGGATGAACGACGTGAAGTCGTACATCCCGCCGTTCGCGCTGGGCGAGACGATGACCGGCGGAGCTGTCGGTCGCGTCATCGAATCCACCGCCGCCACGCATCCGGTCGGCTCGGTGGTGGTTCACGACCTCGGGTGGCGGGACGTCGCGCAGGGTGACGCCTCGGCGTTCCGCGTCGTCGAAGAGATTCCGGGAGTGCCGATCTCGGCCTATTTGGGGATTCTCGGACTGACCGGGCTCACGGCCTACGTCGGACTCGTCCACATCGCCCACCTGAAGCCCGGCGACTCCGTGTTCATCTCCGGCGCCGCGGGTGCGGTGGGGACCGCCGCCGGGCAGATCGCACGACTCGAGGGCGCGTCGCGCGTCATCGGATCCGCCGGGTCCGCCGAAAAGGTCGCCCTGCTGACCGACCGCTACGGATACGACGCCGCATTCGACTACAAGCAGGCACCGGTGCGCGAGCAGCTTCGCGGACTCGCCGGTGACGGCATCGACGTCTACTTCGACAACGTCGGCGGCGACCACCTCGAGGCCGCGCTCGACGTCATGCGGAACGGCGGACGCGCCGCCCTCTGCGGTGCCATCTCCGCGTACAACGCCACCGAGCGCACGCCGGGCCCCGACAACATGGTGAACATCATCAGCCGCGGGCTCACCCTCGAGGGCTTCACCCTCGGCAACTACACGCACGTCTTCCCCGAGTTCGCCGCCAAGATGGGACCGTGGCTCGCGTCCGGCGACGTGGTCCACGACGAGACCGTCGTCGACGGCATCGAGAACTCGGTCGACGCGTTCCTGCAGCTCATGCACGGCGGAAATGTCGGGAAGATGCTGGTGAAGGTGGCGTAGCCACCCGTGCGCCTTTTTGGTAGCTGGAGCAACCGGAAAGGCGCACAGGCGCGTCAGCGCCTCACGAAGGAATACCGTTCGCGCACTTCGGGTGCCGGGTCGGCCTCGTAACGCTGGGTGGACGTCTGATCCCACTGGGGTGGTTCCGGGGTCCCGGCCAGCGTCCAGGCCGCCTGCCTGCAGGCGCCGATCGCGACGTACTCCGCCGGTTGCGGCACCAGGACCGGCGCCCCGAAGATCGCGGGCGCGAGTTCGCACAGTGCCTGTGAGCGGGCGCCGCCCCCGACGAGGAGGATGCGACGCACCGTGACACCCTGGGCGATCAGGTGGTCGATGCCGTCCGCCAGGCCGCACAGCAGCCCCTCGACTGCCGCGCGAGCGAGGTGAGCGGGGGTCGAATTGGCCAGCCGCAGTCCGTGGACGGAGCCGGTGGCGTTCGGACGGTTGGGGGTGCGCTCACCCTCGAAATACGGCACCATCACCAGCCCGCCACTGCCGGACGGCGCCGACAGCGCCAGCCGCGACAGTTCCTCGTGATCGACGCCCAGCAGCGAGGCGGTCGCGTCGAGCACCCGGGCGGCGTTCAGCGTGCACACGAGGGGCAGTTGACGTCCGGTGGCGTCGGCGAAGCCGGCGACGAATCCACCCGGATCGTTCGCCGGTGTCACGGACACCGCGGATACGACACCCGACGTTCCCACCGAGACGACGACGTCGCCTTCCTGGGCGTCGAGGGCGAGTGCGGCGGCGGCGTTGTCGCCGGTGCCGGGACCGACGGCGGCGCCCCATCGGGTTTCCCCGATCCGCTCGGCCGGGCGGGCCACGCGCGGCACGGCGGCGGTGCGTCCGCGCAGTGCCAGCGACAGCAGGTCGGGGCGGTAGGAATCCGTTGCCGCGGAGAAGTATCCGGTTCCGCTGGCGTCACCGCGGTCGGTGGCCAGGGTGCCGAGATCGGACCTGCCGGTGAGCTGCCAGCCGAGCCAGTCGTGCGGCAGGCACACCGTGGACGTCCGGTCGGCGTTCGCCGGTTCGGAATCGGCGAGCCAGCGCAGCTTGCTGACGGTGATCGCGGCGAGGGGCACCACCCCCACCGCGTCCGCCCACGCGTCCGGACCACCGAGATCGTCCACCAGCTGTGCGGCGGCGTCGGCGGAGCGAGTGTCGTTCCACAGCAACGCCGGACGCACGACCGTTCCGGCGTCGTCGAGGCACACCATGCCGTGCTGTTGCGCACCGACCGACACCGCGGCGACGTCGTCCAGTCCGCCGGCGGCGGCGATGGCGTTGTCGAGAGCCGCAGCCCACGCCTGCGGGTCGACCTCGGTGCCGTCCGGATGCGGCGCCCTGCCCTCGCGGACGAACTCACCGGTGTCGGCGTCGCAGACGATCACCTTGCACGACTGGGTGGACGAATCGATGCCCGCGACGAGGGTCATTGCCGGACACCTGCCGCGCGGTCCAGTGTCTCGCGGGTGGGCAGGTCCGCCCCGGCACACGCGACCGTGAGACCCGACATCAGCACGGCATTGTCCAGCACGTTCCGCACTTCCTCCGAGGCGATCGCGTGGAGTGCGTTGCGGCTCTCCGCGCCGAGGAAGCCGTGCGACCAGAACCCGTCGAGGAGTCCGGCCATGAACGCGTCGCCCGCGCCGACCGTGTCGACCACCTCGACGTCGCGGGCCGCGACCTCGACGAGTCCGGCCGCGCAGACCGCGAATGCGCCCTCGGCGCCCTTCGTCACCGCGACCATCGCCGGTCCGCGGGAAAGCCATTCGCGGGCGATGTCGACGGGATCCCGTTCGGGGTCGTACCAGCGGAGGTCCTCGTCGCTGACCTTGACGATGTCCGAGATCGACACGAGGTGCTCGATCCGCTGCCGGGCACGTGCCTTGTCGGTGATCAACACCGGTCGCACGTTGGGGTCGTAGCTGATGGTCGCGGACGAGCGGCGGCGGTGGAGCATGTCTGCGACGACGTCGCAGCCAGGCTCCATCACGGCGGCAATGGAACCGGTGTGAACGAGCGACGGGGTAGATGACCCGCTGGGGGAGGGAAGGTCCCACTCGATGTCGAACTCGTAGGTGGCGGATCCGGCGGAATCGAGGGTGGCGTGGGCCGTCGCCGTTCGCTGCGCGGTGACACTGCCGGGCGCGAGGCTCACCCCCGACTGCTCGAGGTGCCGAACGATCGCACCGCCCCTCGTGTCGTCACCGATCCGGGTGACGAATTCGACCGGACGGCCCAGCCGGCCGAGACCGACCGCGACGTTGAGCGGGCTACCGCCGACGTACTCGGTGGTGGTGCCGTCGCTCGCCGTGACGATGTCGATGAGGGCTTCACCGATGACCAGACTCATGACTGCACCTTCTCACGCAGAGCCTCGAGCGTCTTCCGTGCACCGACGCTGTACAGCGAGTCCAGCGCCCAGAGATACGCGGTGACGAAGCGCGGATTCTCGGCCAGGTCACCGAAGACCGACTGGTTCTCGATGAAGGCCGTGCGATTCTCGTGCTGGCTGCGCGCGATCGGCACGAGGGAGTCCTTCAACTGGTCGACGACGTCGATGGGTTCGCCGTTCTCGTCGACTCCCTCGGCATACCGGGCCCAGCTCGCCACGATCGCGGCGGACAGTCGAACGGGGCGGTCGGCGACCAGGTTCTCGCGGATGACCGGCAGCAGCCACTTCGGGATGCGGTCGGAGGACTCGGCGCACAGGCGGGCGACGGTGTCGCGGATCTCGGGATTGGAGAAGCGCTCGATGAGCGTGCGTTTGTAGTCGTCCAGGTCGACTCCGGGCACCGGCGCCAGGGTGGGCGTGGCCTCCTCGTCCATGTACGCGAGCAGGAAGTCGGCGAAGAGCGGATCCTGCGCGACCTCGTGCACGAGCCGGTATCCCGACAGGTATCCGAAGTAGCAGAGGCCCTGGTGGCTCGCGTTGAGCAGGCGCAGCTTCATCAGTTCGTAGGGTTCGACGTCGTCGACCACCTGGACGCCGACGTCCTCGAATGCCGGGCGACCGAGCGGGAAGGCGTCCTCGAGCACCCACGACGTGAACGGTTCGGCGGCGACGGGCCACCGGTCGTCGATGCCGAACCGCGACGACAGCGCCTCGGTCACCTCGGGGGTGGTGACGGGCGTGATGCGGTCGACCATCGAGTTGGGGAAGGACGTCTCCTCGCGCATCCACGCCGCCAGTTCGGGATCCTTCAACTCTGCGTAGGCCAGGAACATCTTGCGGGCCACGTCGCCGTTGCCCTGAATGTTGTCGCAGGACATGATGGTCGGCGACGGCAAGCCGCGCGCGCGGCGCCGGGCCAGGGCCTCGATGACGAGTCCGAACGTGGTCCGCGGGGCGGCGCCGTCGGTGAGGTCGTGCACGACGTCCGGGTTCTCGGCATCGAACTCGCCCGTGTCGTGGGTGAAGTTGTAGCCGCCCTCCGTGATCGTCAGCGAGACGATCTTCGTGGTCTCCGCGGCGATCTTCTCGATCACGGCCTCGGGATCGTCCGGAGCGAAGAGGTAGTCGACGATGGACCCGATGACGCTCACGTCCCAGGTGCCGTCCGGGTGTCGCAGCGCCAGCGTGTACAGGCCGTCCTGCGCGTCGAGGACGTCCTTCATCCGCCGGTCACCGGGAAGGACCCCGACCCCGCAGATGCCCCACTCGCGGGCCTCCCCGCGCCGCAGCAACCGGTCGACGTACATCGCCTGATGCGCGCGGTGGAATCCGCCGACACCGAAATGCACTATCCCTACGGTGATGTCGCTTCGATCGTAATTCGGCACCTGCACGGTGTCGTCGAACTGCTGCAGTGCCTGCGCGCACAGTTGCATCGGTCTCTCCTCATTCCTGGACGCGTACGACGGCCTTGAGGCTGCCCGGCGTCCGGTCTGCGTTCAGTGCTTGCTCCGCTTCGGCGAGCGGAAATCTTCCGGTGACCATCGAATCGAGGTCGACCCGTCCCGACCGCGCGAGGGCGATCGCCGTCGGCCAGGTGTTGGCGTAGCGGAATACCCCGGTCAGCAACAACTCCCGGTTCTGGATGGTCTGGACCGACAGCGTCATCTCGGGGGCGCCCATGCCCACCAGAACCACGGATCCCGCGGGCCTGACGGCCTGGATCCCGGCCAGCACCGCGCTCGGGGCGCCGGACGCGTCGACGAACGCGTCCACGTGGAGTCCCGCGACGTCCTGCTCGCGGGGGTCGAGCACCGCGGTTGCGCCGAATTTGGTTGCGACGTCGCGTCGCCGGGGATCGAGGTCCGAGACGACCACTTCGGTGGCACCGAACGCGAGGGCGGTCTGCACCATGGCGATTCCGATCGGTCCCGCGCCCGCGATCAGAACACGGGATCCCGCCGTCACTCCGGCTTTGCGGGTGGTGGCGATGGCCACAGACAGCGGCTCGCACAGCGCGGCCGCGTCCTCGGACATCTCGTCCGGAATCGCGTGGGCGAACGCCGAGCCGATGGTCACGTATTCGGCCAGCGCCCCGTCGATCGGCGGGGTGGCATAGAACTGCATGTGCGGGCACAGGTTGTAGAGACCGCGCCGGGATTCGTCGGTGTCCGGGTCGGGGCGCTGCGGTTCGATGGAGACACGCTGCCCGATACGCGCTGCCGGGACCCCGTCGCCGACACCTACGACGGTGCCCGACGCCTCGTGGCCCAGCACGATCGGCTGTTCGACCACGAACTCGCCGATGCGGCCCTCGCGGTAGTAGTGGGCGTCCGATCCGCAGACGCCTACCGAGGCCACGCGGACCAGGACGTCGCCGGGGGCGGGAGTGGGCACGGGGCGTTCCCGGATCTCGATCACACCCGGCTCGACGAGCACGCTGGCACGCATCGTCCTGGGGATATCCGAAGGGAGTGTTGTGTGGGTCACACTTCGATGCTAGCGTATTGAGCAGATGAACGCATAGTGATCATTTGCTCACGGTTTCCCCGAGGCTCCGAAGACACACACGACGGACCCGGGATCATGGCGAGGAGAACCAGTGACGTCCCCCAATTCGACGGCCCCGACGCCGTCTCTCATCACGGCACCACCGCCGTCCACGACGGAGGATCTGCGCCTCGCGTTGCGCGCTGCAACGCTGTACTACCTCGACGGAATGACCCAGGCCGAGGTCGCCACACGACTCGGTGTCTCCCGCCCCACCGCGGGCCGGCTGGTGGCACGAGCCCGCGCCCAGGGCCTGGTACGCATCGAGGTGCAGGCTCCCGCGCATCTGCGGGATTCGCTGCGCTCGGACGAGGAGCGTGCGCTCGAGGAGAAGTACAGCCTCGTCGAGGCGGTGGTGGTCGCCGATTCCGTCGACGCCGCCGGTTCGATCGACGACCACAACAGCTTCGCCGGGGTCGGGCGCGCCGCCGCGTCCCTGCTGGTGCGCCGGATCCGGGAAGGCGACACCCTCGGATTCACGTGGGGGCCCGAGACGGTCGCCGTCGCGCAGGGGTTGCCGTCCGGGGCGGCCACGTGCGCGTCGGTCGTCCAGCTCGACGGCTCGGTGAGCGCGATCAACTATCAGACCGGAACGGAGTACGTCTTGGGTAGATGCGCAGAGCAACTGCAGGCCAACACCGTTCGGCTTCCCGTTCCGCTGTACGCGGACGCATCGACCGTGGTATCCATGCGGGGCGACTCCGTCATCTCCAAGGCCCTCGAGGCCGGCCGCACCGCGGAGATGATGATGTTCGGCACGGGCGCCGTCTCCACGTCGACCACGTTGTTCGAGGGCAGCTTCATCGACACGGACATGCTGTCGGTGCTCACCGACCTCGGCGCAGTCGGCGAAGTCGGTGGACGCTTCTACCGGCTCGACGGAACCGAGGTCGCCGGTCCACTGGACGAACGGGCCATGTCCGTTCCACTCGACGACATCCGCGCATGCGAGGGATCGATCCTCGTCACGGGTGGCGTCGCCAAACACCAAGCGGCACTGGGTGCCCTCCACGGCGGACTGGCCAAGATGCTGGTCTGCGACATCGAATGCGCGCGTTGGCTGCTCGATCAGTAGCACCACGCAAGAGAGGTGAAGATCGGTGAAGAAACACAGGAAACCGGCGACGATGCTGGTAGCGGGCGCGGGAGCACTCTGCCTCACGCTCAGCGGATGCGCGGGCGCAGGAACGCTGGGTGCATCGGACCAGACCATCACGATCGCGATGGTCTCCAACTCGCAGATGCAGGATGCCCAGAAGCTCGCCTCGCAGTTCGAGGAGGAGAATCCCGACATCGACCTGAAGTTCGTCACGCTGTCGGAGAACCAGGCGCGCGCGAAGATCACGGCATCCACCGCAACCGGTGGCGGCGAGTTCGACGTCGTGATGATCAGCAACTACGAGACTCCGCAATGGGCCAAGTACGGCTGGCTGAAGAATCTGTCGCAGTACGCGCAGGCCACCGAGGGCTACGACGAGGCCGACTTCATCCCGACCCTGCGCGAATCCCTGTCCTACGAGGGGAACATGTACTCGGTGCCGTTCTACGGCGAGTCCTCGTTCCTGATGTACCGCAAGGACCTGTTCGAGCAGGCCGGAATCACCTTGTCGGAGAAGCCGACCTGGACCGAGGTGGCAGCGGCCGCAAAGCAACTCGACTCCGACGACATGGCGGGAATCTGCCTGCGCGGCAAGCCGGGCTGGGGTGAATTGCTCGCACCCCTCGACACGGTGATCAACACGTTCGGTGGCCGCTGGTTCGACGAGGACTGGAACGCTCAGCTGACCAGCCCCGAGGTGGAACGGGCGGTGCAGTTCTACGTCGACCTGGTGCGCGAGTACGGCGAGCCGGGCGCCGCGACGAGCGGTTTCGGTGAGTGCGCCACGCAGCTGGCTCAGGGTCAGGTGGCGATGTGGTACGACTCGACGTCCGCAGTGTCCACGCTGGAGGATCCGGCGTCGAGCGCCGTCGTCGGCAAGATCGGCTACGCGCCCGCGCCGACCGAGGTGAAGGACAACGCCGGCTGGCTGTACAGCTGGTCGCTCGGAATTCCCGAGAGCAGCGAAAATCCCGATGCGGCGTGGAAGTTCATCTCGTGGATGACCGACAAGCAATACATACGCACGGTCGGTGAGGATCTCGGCTGGGAGCGGGTGCCTCCGGGCAGCCGGCTGTCGACCTACGAGATTCCCGAGTACAAAGAGGCCTCGGCGGCCTACGGTCCGCTGACGCTCGAGGCGATCGAAAACGCGACACCGGAAGCGCCCACCGTGCAACCGGTTCCGTACACCGGCGTGCAGTTCCTGGCGATCCCGGAGTTCCAGGATCTCGGAACCCGCGTCAGCCAGCAGATCAGCGCGGCGATCGCAGGACAGCAGACCGTGCCCGAGGCGCTCGCCCAGGCACAGCAGTACGCCGAGGTGGTCGGCGCGACGTATCGGGAGGAACGATGACAACCATCGCCGAGAAACCCACCGCGGACGGCACCGCCGACCGGGTGCGGCAACTGCGGGAGGCCAAGGACGACAGCGTCTCCCGCGCCGAGGGATGGCGTCGCCGGGGACCGTTGCTCCCCGCCCTGATCTTCATGATCGTGGTGACCCAGATCCCGTTCCTGTTCACGCTGTACTACTCGACGCAGTCCTGGAACCTGGTCCGTCCGGGGTCCCAGGCCTTCGTCGGACTGCAGAACTACGTGGACGTGTTCCAGGACAGCCAGTTCCGTGAGGTCGCGGTCAACACCGTGATCCTGATCGTCGGGACCGTGATCATCTCGGTGGTGCTGGGCCTGCTGCTGGCACTGCTGCTCGACCGCGCCTTCCTGGGCCGCGGCATCGTGCGGACCCTGCTCATCACCCCGTTCCTGGTGACCCCGGTCGCCGGTGCGCTGCTGTGGAAGACCACGATGTTCGACCCGGTGTTCGGCATCGTCAACTTCGTCCTCTCCCCGTTCGGGGTGGGACAGGTCGACTGGGTCAGCAAGTTCCCGCTCGCCGCGGTCATGGTGAACCTGATCTGGCAGTGGACCCCGTTCATGATGCTGCTGATCCTGGCCGGTCTGCAGTCCATGCCGCGCGACATCCTCGAGGCGGCACGGGTGGACGGCGCCAAGCCGATCGCGATGTTCCGCGAACTGACACTCCCGCATCTCCGCCGGTTCATCGAACTCGGCGCGGTGCTGGGCGCGATCTACCTGATCAACACGTTCGACGCCATCTACATGATGACCCAGGGCGGGCCGGGCACCGCCAGTGCCAACCTCCCCTTCTACATCTATCAGCGCGCATTCCTCGGTTTCGACATCGGGCAGGCCGCAGCGATGGGCGTCATCGTCGTGATCGCGACCATCGTCGTCGCGACCCTGGCGCTGCGCCTGATCTTCAAGAGCTTTACCGGCAACGAGGAGGCAGCGTAATGAGTACCGACACTGCGGCGGCGCCGGTGGAGTCCACCCCCACCGCGCCGGAGACGAAGCGGGCACGCAAGCACCGCAAGTTCAGTCCGTGGAGCGTAGTGGCGTGGATCGTGGCGCTCGGCTTCTTCTTCCCCGTGGCGTGGATGGTGCTCACCGCGTTCAAGCAGGAGGGCGACGCCTACACGACTCCGCCGAAGCTGTTCTTCACTCCCACCCTGGACCAGTTCAAGGCGGTCCTCGACAGCGGAATCGGCACCGCACTGCTGAATTCGGCGTTCGCGACCGCCATGTCGACGATCCTCGTGCTGGTGCTCGGTGTGCCGGCGGCGTTCGCGCTGTCGCTGCGTCCGGTCCGCAAGACGAAGGACGCCCTGTTCTTCTTCATCAGCACGAAGATGCTCCCGATCGTCGCCGCGATCATCCCGCTGTACGTGATCGTCAACGACATCGGTCTGCTCGACAACATCTGGGCGCTGGTGATCCTGTACACGGCGATGAACGTCCCCATCGCGGTGTGGATGATGCGCTCGTTCTTCCTCGAGGTCCCCGGTGAGCTGCTCGAGGCCGCGAGCATGGACGGCGCGAGCCTGTGGACGTCGGTGCGTGAGGTGATCCTTCCGCTCGTGTCACCCGGCATCGCGGCCACCGCACTGATCTGCGTGATCTTCTCGTGGAACGAATTCTTCTTCGCGGTCAACCTCACCGCCGTTCAGGCTCAGACCATTCCGGTGTTCCTCGTCGGGTTCATCACCGGTGAGGGCCTGTACTGGGCCCGGCTGTCGGCGGCGGCGACGCTGGCGGCGCTCCCGGTCATCCTGGCCGGCTGGGTCGCACAGAACAAACTGGTCCGCGGCCTGTCCTTCGGTGCGATCAAATGATCGCCCCGGCAACCACTTCCCCCACCGTTCGTACCCACCTGAGGAGCAATCATGGCTGACATCGCGTACAAGGGCGCATCCTGCCTCTACGAGAACGCCGACACGCTGGCGGTCGATTCGCTCGACCTCGACATCGAAGACGGCGAGTTCATCGTCCTCGTCGGCCCGTCCGGCTCCGGCAAGAGCACCGCACTGCGGATGCTCGCCGGCCTCGAGGACATCGACGAAGGCACCATCGAGATCGGTGGCAAGGACATGGTGGGGGTGCCGTCGAAGGACCGTGACATCGCGATGGTGTTCCAGAACTACGCCCTCTATCCCAACAAGACGGTGGGCGAGAACATGGGCTTCGCTCTGAAGATGCGCGGAGTCGGTGTGGAGGAACGTAAGAAGAAGGTGGCCGATGCCGCCAAACTGCTCGACCTGACCGACTACCTCGACCGGAAGCCCGGCAAGCTGTCCGGCGGTCAGCGCCAGCGCGTCGCGATGGGTCGAGCGATCGTGCGGGAGCCGCAGGTGTTCTGCATGGACGAGCCGCTGTCGAACCTCGACGCCAAGCTGCGCGTCCAGACCCGCACGCAGATCGCGGCGTTGCAGCGCCGGCTCGGCACCACCACCGTGTACGTCACCCACGACCAGGTCGAGGCGATGACCATGGGTGACCGGGTGGCCGTCCTCAAGAACGGCAAGCTGCAGCAGTTCTCGGCGCCGACCGAACTCTACGATCGCCCGAAGAACGCGTTCGTCGCCGGATTCATCGGTTCGCCCGCGATGAACCTGATGACGATGCCCATAGTCAGTGACGGCGTGCGCCTCGGGAACTCGACGCTCGCGCTCGAGCGCGACCAGCTGTCGGCGCTGCACGCGGCCGGACTGGAGACCGTCACGGTCGGTGTGCGCCCCGAGCAGCTGGAGTTGTCGACCGGGGACGGTGGCATCGAGGTGATCGTGGACCTGGTCGAGGAACTCGGGAGCGAATCTTACGTCCACACCCACATCGCCGGCGACGGTACGCAACTGACCGCCCGGTCACTGACCCGCACCCCCGCGCGGCTGGCCGACACGGTGTCCCTGCACAAGCGGGACGGAGCGGTCCACCTGTTCCACCCGGAGACGGGGGAGCGGATCGGCGACTAGAGCGTGCGTGGGCGCGGGCTGATCCGAGATCAGGTCCGCGCCCACCCGGTTGTCCCGAACATCGAATCAACTGTTGGACAGGCGTTCCGGTGCCGTCTTGTCGTCGAGGTGTGTGGCGGTCAGTGCCCCGGATGCTATCTCCTGCTGCACGCGGAACTTCTGAATCTTGCCGGTGGGCGTCATGGGGAGTCCGTCGGTGAAATACCACAGCGAGGGCGTCTTGTGCGCCGCGATTCGGTCGCGGCACCAGGCTTTCAATTCGGTCGCGTCCGGCGGATTTGCCGGGTCCGACGGTCGCAGGACGGCGCCGATCTGCTCGCCCCACTTCTCGTCCGGAACCCCGACGATCGCCACCTCGGCCACGTCCTGGTGCTGGAACAGCAGTTCTTCGATCTCGCGCGGGTAGATGTTGAGTCCGCCCCGGATGATCATGTCCTTGAGGCGTCCGGTGATCCGCAGAAAGCCTCGTTCGTCCATCGTGGCGAGATCGCCCATGTACAGCCATCCGTAGGTGTCGATCGTCGCTGCCGTTTCGTCTGGCATGTCGGAGTAGCCGAGCATCGTCTGGTAACCGCGACAGCATATTTCACCCTGCTCGCCGATCGGCACAACCTCACCGGACACGGGATCGATGATCTTCACTTCCAGCTCCGGCAGTGGCTGGCCCACGGTGGTCGCCTGATCGGCAGGGTCGTCGGTGACCCGGGTCTGGCTGATCACTCCGTGCATCTCGCTCTGCCCGAACAGAATCGTAAACTGGCAGTCGAGTTCGTCGATCACCCGTTCGACCAGCGACTGGGGAACAGCGGCGGCTCCCGACAGGACGGTATGGAGGCTCGACAGGTCACGACTTCGGCGATCCGGATGCTCGAGAAGCGAGATGAGCATGGTCGGGACCATCAGTGAGTGTGTTCCGTGGCAGGTTTCGAGCATCTCGAGCATCAGTGCGGCGTCGAAGCCGGGCAGGACTACATAGGTTCCGTGCGCGGCGAACGTCCCGAGTTCGGTGACGGCGCCGCCTCCGATGTGGTACATCGGCATCGCGTTGACGCAGACGACATGGTCCACCAGGCCTGCCCGCTCGAAGACGAAGGTGGCTTCGTTGACGATGCCTTTGTGATGCAGCAGTGCACCTTTGGGGAACCCGGTGGTCCCGGACGTGTACTGGATCTGCACCGGGGCGGTGGGTGCGACGACGGGGAACTCCGTTGCCGGATCGCCGGTCGCGACGAACGCTCGCCACTCGCTCGTCGGGACGACCTTACAGAGGGTGGGCAGGGAGGGCCGGACCTCCGTCAGAACTTTCGTGAGGTCTGCGCCGCGATAGGTCTCCCGGTAGAAGAGTCCGACGCTGCGGGACTGGCGCAGGATGTACTCGAGTTCGTGGGCGCGGTAGGCGGGATTCACACCCACCACCACCATCCCGGCCATCGCGATCGCTTGTTGCAGGATCACCCAGTCGGCGCTGTTGGGTGCCCATATCGCGATCCGGTCGCCGGGTGCGAAGTGGGCGAGCAGTGCCCTGGCCGCATCCTCGGCGTCGGCGAGGAGTTCACGGTACGTCCATTCTCGCCGTTCGGCCGCATCGGGAGTTCCGTCGACGAGGGCGAGGCGGTCGGGTTCTGCTGCCGCGGCCTCGCGCAGCAGGTCGCCGACGGTGATGTCGCGGACGCCTGAGCTCGGTGTCGCCGGCCAGAGAGACTTTTCGAGGGGCATGATGCAATCCTGCCTTCGGGCTGTGCGGTGTGCGGTGTGCGGGGGAGTTGGGGGGCGAGCGTGCGCCCGCTACCGAGAGAATCCGGAATCGGCTGTGAAGTGCTGTCTCGGTCAGAAGAAATGTAATACATCCGTGGAGCTGATAGCTGCGAATCAGTCAAATTATTGGGATGGGGGCTGCCGGCGGCCACCGCCCCCTCATCCCGCCGAGATGCCACCGTTCGGACTCACCGCTTGACCGGTGATCCGACGGGCCTGCGGGCTGCACAGGAACAACACGAGGTCGGCCACGTCTGCCGGCTCGGCGACCCCCAGCGACGCCAGTCGGGCAGCCTTCTCGAACAGCTTCGCGCTGAACGGCTCGGCCATGACGCGGTCGTAGGCACCCGTGTCCCGAATGAGCGACGGCGTCACCGCGTTGACGCGGATACCGTCGCGTTTGGCTTCCATCGCAAGTGTTTTGGAGAACATCACGATGGCGGCCATTGCGGCGCCGATGACGGACTCACCGGGTGTGGGGTGCTTGGCGGCGTCGGAGGCGATATTCACGATCACGCCGCCGCGCTTCGCCCGCATGTGCGGAAGTACGGCGCGGCACATGTTGAGGGGACCGAGAGCCTGTCGCAACAGGATGGCGGGAACGTCTTCGGGTGGCGTCTCGTGGAAGAGGTTCGGCGTGAAGGCACTGACCGTGCTGTTGATCAGGATGTCAGCCGGTCCCAGCGAAGCACTCAGTTCCTCGGTCACCCGGGTCGCTTCCGCCGGGTCGTTCACATCGCCCGAGGCGAAGAAGGCCCAGACACCCGACGCGAGTGATCGGACCTCCGTCGCCGCCTTCTCTCCGCGCTCGACATCGCGGCCGACCAGACCGATGCGCTGGGTGCCCGCCCGGACCAACTGACGGGCGACCTGAAGGCCGACTCCACTGGTCCCACCCACGATGTAGACGGTGGCCTCGGACAAGTCCGGCACCCAGACTTCGCGTGTGTCTGTACTCATCGGATGTTCCTTTGCAGTTCGAGGGGCACCGGTTCACCGGTGCCGGGATCGGGATGGCCGGGGCTGCCGTCGCAGTCCTGGCAGTGGGGCGTTCCGGCCGACAGACTCACCTGGAATTGTTCCTCCGTCGCGGCGTCGGATAATGCCGGTGACACGGTTCCGCCTGCGTAGGCGTCACGCGCCAGCAGTCCGGCACCGTACGCGCCCGCGATCTGGGGCTGATCGAGTATTTCCACCGGGTGTCCCAGCGCACGCGAGACGTGCAGACGCGCGGCCGGGTTCTTCGCCACTCCGCCCGTCATCACCGTCGGTGTTGCCTTACCCACCTGCGCCACCAGTCCGAGTGTGCGCGCCGCGACGGCTTTGTGCACCGACGCCGCGATGTCGGCCTTGTCGCGGCCCTGTGCCAGCAGTGAGATCACCTCGGTTTCCGCGAACGTGGCACACATGCTGCTGACTTCGAGGGTCTCGGAACCGGCGAGGGCGAGTTCGCCGACTGCGCTGACGTCGACCTCCAGTGCCCTCGCGAGCACGTCGAAGAAGCGGCCGGTCCCGCTCGCGCACCGGTCGTTCATGGCGAACCGTTCCACGAGGCCGTCGTCATCGACGATGATCGCCTTGCTGTCCTGTCCGCCGATGTCGATCACCAGTCGCGCACCGGGGTGCAGGGCTGCGGCACCGCGGGCGTGGCAGGTGATTTCGGTGAACGTGCGGTCCGCGCCGGGGACCAGCTTGCGCCCGTAGCCGGTACTGATGGTGCGCCGGATGTCAGCTTGCGAGGCGCCCGCGGCGGCCAGAGCACCGTCCATCGCACGGGCGACCGCCTCGCGGCTCACCGCGCCCATCTGGACGACACTCAACCCGACCAGGGCGCCACTCTCGTCGACCACAGCGGCCTTCGCCGTCGTCGACCCGAGGTCGACGCCCATGACGAACCAACTTCCGGTAGTCATTCGCTAGACCGCTGACTTCATCCGCTGTACGTCGATGGCCTCGAGCATGGCCTCCAGGCGACTGTCGAACAGTTCGTCATTGTAGAACGACACGTCGGCGACGTCGCCCTCGAAGAAGAACGACTTGACGCCACGCTCCGACTCGGCTGCGCGGGCCAGCATCGTCTGCGGATTGGTCATCGCCCGGCACGTCCGGGTCGAGTGGAACGCGATCCCGTCGATGGAGTACTCGTCCAGGCGCCGGAGCAGCAGTTCCTGCAGGTTCTTCAATCCGTGGTTCAGCGGGCAGAGCAGGTAGTGCTGTGCCATACCCCGGAGGGGATTGTCCACATCGATGAGCTGAGGCTCCTGCCAGAACGACTCGTGGGTGTAGCGACCGGCCACGACGGCCACGTCGTACTCGGCGAACTTCCGGGTGAGGAAGCCGAGCTTGTTCCAGTTCATGATGCCGTCGAAGTACACACGGTAGCGTTCGTCCGCGACCGCGCTGACCCCTTCGGCGACCCGCTGTTCGAGTTCGGCCTTCACCCCGGCGAAGTAGTCGACGAGCCCCTGGTTGCCGGGCAGGAAGTTGATCGGTGCGATGCTCGCGACCCAGTCCCAGTAGGTCGCCGGAGTGGGCGCCTGCGTGCAGAGTGCCATTCCCTCCAGTCGCAACTCGGACGCGCGTTTGATGTAGGACATGCTCTCGCTGAGCGCATCCCAGTCGAACGGCCGTCCGGTCTGGTGCTCGAGGAAGGCGATCAGCTCGCGCAACTGCTCCTCGACGTACTTGCCGACCTCGTCCCACTCCTCACCCCGCATGTAACCGGCGTCGGGCTTGTTGCCCCACAGCATGGGAATCGAGACGTTGAACAGCGGGAGCTTGCGGTCGAAGACCCGGTATGTCATGGCATCCCACTGCTGGCCGGTGCTGCATCCGGCGTAACCGTTGACGAAGAAGTCCGGGGCCGGCAGTTTGCTTGCCAGTTCCTGCTGGTCGACCATGCCGACCACACCGGTCTCCCGTTCGGCGGCGGATTGGTGTGTCAGCACGGCGCAGCCCAGATGTGTTCGCGCGTAGGAACAGAGCTCACCGATGTAGCCGTACTCGGCACCGGCCGCCTGGGCGGGTCCTTCGAGGTGCTGGGCTGCCAGACGGGCGGCGAATGCTTCGCCGTGACACCACTCCAAGCCCGCGGCCTGGAATAACGGGTTCAGTGCGGCGCCGTTGTACCAGACGACATGCTTCCCGCGTTCCTTGGCGGTGAAGATGTTCTCCCAGTAGTCGGCCACCATCTTGCCGCCGACCCGCGTACTCGACAAACGGCGAGCCTTTTCCTTGCTGGTCTGTTCGATCGACATTGCGAACTCCTCTGAGTGTGAGTCGAATTCAGGACGGGACGGGTGCGAGCTGACGGCGAATGCGCTCCACGAACGTCTCGATCTTCGTGCGGAGCGTCTCGACGGGGTTGCCTTCGTGCTCGGTCTCGAGGAGCAGCAGAGGTATCCCGCGCGCGTCGAGCGCCTTGCGTAGCTCCGGGTAGTAGAGCATGTGGGGTTCGCAGAACTTCGCCATCAAGACGACGACACCGTTGGAGCGGCTCTTCTCGAGTGAGTCGATCAGGTAGGTGTCCCAATCGACCCCGACGGTGACTCGAGTGGGGCACGGGGCGTTGTCGTTGCGGTCCAGGTACCACTCCGACAGCGCCGCCAATGGGTCGCCATGCTCGGGCACGTCGGTCGAGATGTACCGGAAGCCGGTGTACAGGTCGTCGTCGACGACGATCACTCCGGATTCCTCGATCACATCGAGGACTTCGGGGCGAGGGGCGTGGCAGAAGTGACCGGAGAGATGCAACCGCACCAGATCGTCGGGCGCGTCGGCATGGGGAGCGAGGCGATCGAGGAGGCGGCTCAGCACGGCATTGTGTTCTTCGATGTCCATCACCATGCTCGACTTCACCAACACCTGCATGTCGCTCGCGGTGATGCGCGCACGGCCGGTACGCCGCAGGTCGTACAGTTTCCGGAGCAGGCGTCGATTCGTATTGAACACCCGGATGCTGTGGGCGAGAGCCGCATCCGTGATCGTGGCGCCGACGACGCCTTCGATCTCGTGCTTCAGTTCGTGCACTCGGCCCGCCACCCGCGGCTTGGTCCACGGATCGTCCATCGCGCTGGTGAATTGCGCGAAGTGCACGGGTTTCTCGGGTCGCGCCCAGCGGATCACGTCGACCGCGCCGAGGAGTTGCACGCAGTGGTCGGCGGCGACGAAGCCGTCGAAGACGTCGAGTTCACCGACCGCGGCCTGGTCGGCGACGCTACGTGTGTAGCCGCAGTAGAACTCGGCAAGCAGGTTGCGCCCCTCCGTGATCGGGGTGCGGCTCTCCTGCACGATCACCGGCAACGCGCCTGCCGCGTGCACGATCTCGGACGGAAAGTTCATCGGAAAGGAACCGATCACCTGCTTCCCGCGCTTCGTTTTCCACGCCTGGGCGTAGGTGACCGGGTCATCGGCAGTGGCTCGCAGCGACGACATGACGGTCGGATCCAGTTCGCTCACATCTAGCCTCTCGACTTCGTGGACGGTGACACTGCGACGACTGACGAACTGCGTCGCGGCGACCTGACTTGAGATATTACGTTATTGGATAGATAGTAGCCATAGTTGTCAAACATTAGCCGCTGAGAGAGCTGCGGCGTCCCCCTTCGGAGGTTCCTGTGAAACGTGTGCTGGATGGACTGAAGATCGTCGAACTCGCCGGAATCGGCCCGTCGCCGCACGCTGCGATGCTGCTCGCGGACCTCGGTGCCGAGGTGGTGCGAGTCGAGCGTCCCGGGGGTGTGACGCAGTTGCTGCCCGTGGACAAGGACGCGGGACTGCGGAATCGTCGCTCCGTGAGTGCGGACCTCAAGGATCCCGCCGACCTCGCGAAGGTGCTGAAGCTGGTCGACAAGGCAGACGTCCTCATCGAGGGTTACCGACCGGGTGCGGCGGAGCGTCTCGGCATCGGTCCCGACGTGTGCCGCGAGCGGAACCCTCGGCTCGTATACGCCAGGATCACCGGGTGGGGCCAGGACGGCCCCCTCGCGCCCTACGCCGGCCACGACATCAACTACCTCGCACTCAGCGGTGCGTTGAACGCCATCGGACGGGAAGGTGAACGCCCGCTCGCGCCGCTCAACCTTGTCGCCGACCTGGGCGGCGGTTCGATGCAGGCGGTCATGGGCATTCTCGGCGCCCTGTACGCGCGGGCGCAGACCGGGGTCGGAGATGTCGTCGACATCGCGATGGTCGACGGGGTGAGTGCGCTCATGACGATGTTCTGGACACTCGCCGAGAGCGGGCTGTGGTCCGATCGGCGGGGCACCAACGTCATCGACGGCGGAGCACCCTTCTACGACACCTACGAGTGCGCCGACGGGCGGTACATCGCGGTCGGCGCAGTCGAACCGGTCTTCTATGCCCGGTTGCTGGAGGGGCTGGGACTCGACCCGGGGGGTCTGCCGGATCAGTACGACGAGTCGGCCTGGCCGACGCTCCGGAAGAACTTCGCCGAGGTATTCGCCACGCGGGACCGGGACTCGTGGGTACAGGCGTTCGCCCGGCTCGATGCCTGCGTGACACCGGTGCTGGCCCTGGACGAAGTGCCGGATCACCCGCACATCTCGGCTCGCAACACGATCGTGAGCGCATTCGGACAACGTCAGCCGGCCGCGGCACCGCGGTTCGCGAGCGCGCACGACGCAACATATGACGCGCCCCGAACGCCCGGCGCCGACACCGAGGCCGTCTACCGTGACTGGGGTGTCGATGCCGATCGATGACCGGCCCGGAGGGGTGTCGTGGCACGGGGACAACCCGATGCGCGACGATGACACTCATGTCTGACTCGAAACCGTCCGACTCGAAACAGGTACCTGCACCCGACAAGGAGGCGGCGTCGACCGGCAGTGCGCGGTCCGTCCTCGTCACCGTGCTCGGTGAGCTCGTGGAACCCTACGGGCAGCCGGTGCGGACGGCTGCGCTTCTCTACGTCCTCAAGGGACTCGGGTACGGGGAGCATGCCGCACGGCAGGCTGTCGCGCGGACGGGATCCGCGGGCCTGATCGCCGCAGACCGGAACGGTCGCGAGACGCTGTGGACGTTGACGGACAAGGCGCATCGGCTCTTCACCGAAGGGGAACTCCGGGTGTTCTCCACCGACGTGGACATCACGCAGTGGGACGGGCGGTGGCTCGTCGTGAATGTGCCGATCCCGGAGTCGCACCGCTCGACCCGCAAGAAACTGTATGCCGCGCTGCGGTGGGCCGGCTTCGGGAATCCGACGCCCGGCGTCTGGGTCACCCCCCACGTCGACCGCGCCGCGGAAGCGGCGAGAACCATCGAGGGCCTCGGATTGGCTTCCAGCACGGTCTCGTTCGTCGGGGCGCTCGCCGTCCCTGGAATCCCCGAAGACGAACTCGTCCGCCGCTCATGGGATCTGGACGCCGCCGAGAAGGAGTACGACCGACTCCTCGACCGATTCGACGACCGCACATTCGAGCCGGGCGACGAGCTGCTCTTCGCACACCTGGAACTCGCGGACGCGTTGCGGCGCATGCCCTACATGGATCCCCGGTTGCCCGAGGTGCTGCTGCCCGACTGGCGCGGGCTGAAGGCCGCGCGCCGACTGCGAGACCTGCGCGCGGAGTGGACCCCCACCGCGCACGCGCACTGGCGTCGCATCGCAGGTCTCAACTGATCGCGCTCGGTGGTGGGGTTCACCCCGCGGTGCGAACGCGCGAATACGACCTCCGCTTGGCGGGGTGGGTCGGCGCGAGTTTGAGGGTGCACAGTTCGTCGAGCCGCCGCCGGACGCTGTCGTTGACTGTGGGGTGGTGGGTGAGGAGAGGTTGCAACCTGCGGTAGAACACGGCGGGGTAGACGCCGAACTCGGGCAGGATGTGTTCGTCTCCGCCTCCGAAGGGTGCCCATTTGACCGCGAAGTCGAGCATGGCGAGTTCGTCCTTCGTCACGACGTCACCGTTCTTTCTTGTCCGTGTGCCAGGACGCGGTCGCGCGACGGATCGCACGACCGCGTCCACTGGGTCATCGCATGTCGAGGTAGATGCTCTTGAGCTGTTGGTAGCTCGCGAGGCCCTCGGGTCCGAGTTCGCGGCCGAGGCCGCTGTTCTTGATGCCGCCGAAGGGGGCGGTGGGGTCGTTGGAGTAACCGTTGATGCCGACGGTTCCGCTGGCGATGCCCCGGGCGAACTGGGCGCCGCGTTCGGGGTCGGCGGTCCAGATGGAGCCGCCGAGTCCGTAGTCGGAGTGGTTGGCGATCGCGATCGCTTCGGTTTCGTCGGTGTAGGGGATGACGGACAGGACGGGTCCGAAGATTTCCTCCTGCGCGATGGTGTGGCCGGTCTGCACGTCGGCGAAGACGGTGGGTTCGACGAACCAGCCGTGTGTGGTGTCGGCGGGCCTGCCGCCGCCCGCGGTGACCCGGCCGCCGTCGGAGCGGCCCTTCTCGATGTAGCCCTCGACGCGGTCGCGTTGCCGGGACGAGACGAGTGGTCCCATCTGGGTGGTGTCGGACAGTGGATCGCCGACGGTCAGTCCCTTGGCGAGGTCGCTGATGGTGTCGACGATCTCGGCGTAGCGGGATCGGGGTGCGAGGACGCGGGTCCCGAGCCAGCAGATCTGACCGTTGTTGAGCAGGGTTGCGGCGTAGAAGGATTCGAGGTTCGCTGCCAGGTCGGCGTCATCGAGGATGACGGCGGCGGATTTGCCGCCGAGTTCGAGGGTGACGGGGCGGAGTAGTTCGCCGCAGGTGCGGCCGATGGCGCGGCCGGCGGTGGTGGAGCCGGTGAAGGAGACCTTGTCGATGCCGGGGTGGGCGACGAGGTAGGCGCCGAGGTCGCGTCCGCCGGGAACGATGTTGAGCACCCCCGCCGGAAGCCCGGCGGCGATGGCGGCCTCGGCCATCAGGAACGCGTCGAGGACCGTCTCGGGGGAGGGTTTGAGGACGACGGTGCACCCGGCGGCGAGGGCGGGGGCAAGCTTGAGGAACGTGATGGCCTGCGGCACATTCCAGGGGACGATGGCGCCGACGACGCCGATCGGGGAGCGGGTGACGAGGGTGGAACCGCCGAGCATGCCGGGCCGGATCTCGTCTTCCTGCTTTGCCGCCATCTCGGCGTAGTAGCGAAGCAGGACGGGCGGGAAGCCGCCTTCGAACTGCCGGGCGAGGGTGATGGGCATGCCGTTCTGGCTGCTCACGCGAGTGGCGGTGTCTTCGGCGCGGGATTCGAGTTCGTCGGCGAAGCGGCCCAGGACCTCGGCGCGCTGGGCCGCGGTCCGGGACCCCCAGTCGGTGAGCGCGGTGCGGGCGGCGTCGACGGCGTCGTCGATGTCGGTCTCGGTGCCCTCGGGAACGGAGCCGATTTGCTGCTCGGTGGCCGGGGAGATAACCGGGATGGTCGCGTCGCCGGACGGCCGTGCCCATTCGCCGCGGATGTAGAGATCGGGGTAGTCGATCGTCATCGGGTGTCCTTCGTGAGTGGTTCGGGTGCGGGTGGTCAGTCGTGGACGAGGACGGGTTTGAGGACCTCGCCGCGGTGCTGGGCGTCGACGGCGTCGTTGATCTTCGTGAAGGGGAACGTGGTGACGAGCTTGTCGAGCGGGAATCTGCCCGACTTGTAGAGCTCGACCAGTTCGGGGATGAACTCGTCGGGAACGCTGTCGCCCTCGATGATTCCGGTGATGGTCAGGCCCATGGCAAGGGAGTTGATGATGTTCAGCGGAACCGAGGATTCGGGGTCGGCGGGCACGCCGATGAGTCCGATCTTGCCGTGGAACGTCATGGCGCCGACGAGTGATTCGATGACGGCGGCAACGCCGGATGTGTCGATGGCGTAGTCCACCCCGGCGGGGATGACGGTCCGGACCTGCTCGGCGAGGGGGCCGGCGGCGGGGTCGATCACGTGGGTGGCGCCGAGTTCGAGAGCGAGGTCGCGCCTCGACTGGTGCGGTTCGACGGCGATGATGGTGCTGCAGCCCCGGACGACGGCGCCCATGACGGCGGCCAGCCCGACGGATCCGGCGCCGGCGATGAGGATCGCCGATCCGGGTCGGCAGTTCAGCGAGCGCAGGACTGCGCCTGCGCCGGTCTGGATCCCGCAGCCCAGGGGTGCGAGGAGTTCGGCGGGGACGTCGTCGGGGACCTTCACGACGTTGCGTTCGAACGCGAGGCTGTGGGTGGCGAAGGAGGATTGTCCGAAGAACAGGCCGGTCAGCGACTCACCGTCGGTGGTGGTGATCGGACCGGTGCCGTCGTCGCGAACGCCGTCGTAGGCGAGGTGCATGAACTGGTGGCAGTAGGACGGTGCTCCGGTGGTGCAGGACGGGCAGGTGCCGCAGCTGTTGAAGGTGATGGCGACCCGGTCGCCGGGGGCGACCTTGGTGACGCCGTCGCCGACGGCGCGGACGACGCCGCATCCTTCGTGGCCGAGGACGGCGGGCAGTGCGGTGGGGAGGGCGCCGTCGCGGGCGGCGAGGTCGGTGTGGCAGATGCCGACCGCCTCGATCTCCACGAGTACTTCACCGGCCCGAGGGCCCTCGATGGTGATCGGTTCGAGGGTGAACTCGGTGTGCGGTTCTCTCGCGACTGCTGCGAGTGCTTCCATCGTCGATACTCCATGTCTTGTGGGCCGGCCGGAGATGGCCGGCCGGAATGGAAATGCTCAGAGAACGGTTTCCCGCAACGAGATGACGGGATCGGCGAGAGCAGTGGCGTCGATCTTGGTGCGGTTGCCGATGAACTTCTTGCCCGCCATGAATTCTGCTGCGGCGTTGACGGTCTCGACGGCAACGGGTATCCCGTCGCTGTCGAGGTGGAACAGGGCGAAGGAGGAGTCGGACGGGCTGCCTCGCAGGACCGCCCGGGTGTCCGGACCGACCATCCCCGCCATCTTCATCTTCAGGTCGAACTGGTCGGACCAGAACCACGGCACTTCGTGCGGCGGCAGGGGTGCGTTCATGATGACCGCAGTCGCCTGTTTCGCCTGTTCGACTGCGCTGGGGATGCTTTCGAGCCGCACCATCTTGCCGAGCGTGTCGTGCAGGCGGTAGGTGACGTCACCGATCGCGAGGACGTTCGGATCGCAGGTGTGTGCCGAACCGTCGACGACGATGCCCGCGAGGCAGTCGATGCCCGATTGGCGTGCCAGAGCGTCGTTCGGGATTGCGCCGACACCCACCAGTACGAGGTCGCAGGGGATTTCGGTTCCGTCGCCGAGCACGACACCGTCGACTCGACCCGCCGTCCCGGTGATCTCCCGAACCTCCGCGCCCGTGCGGATGTGGGTCCCGCGGTCCCGGTGGAACTCGGTGAGGACCGTCGACAGTTCCGGACTGGCCACCCGCGCCAGCACCCGGTCCTCCCGTTCGATCACCGTGACCTCGCATCCGCGAGCGCGGGCCGACGCTGCGACCTCGAGACCCACGTACCCACCGCCGATGATGGCGAGTGCCGATCCGGTGTGCACAGCGTCGCGGAGCAGGGTGGCGTCGGCGAGGGTGCGCAGGCTGAGCACACCCGCGAGGTCGCTCCCCGGCAGCGTCAGGGTTCGCGGCGCGGCGCCCGTCGCGAGGACGAGCGTCGTGTACTCGAGGACTGTGCCGGACGCCGTCGTCGCGGTTCGGGCGTCGCGGTCGATCCGGACGACGGGGTCTCCCAACCGGGTTTCGATCTGATTGTCGGCGTAGAACGTGTCCGGTTTGAGCCACTGGACGAACTCGTCGTCGGCGTACTTCTTCGACAGCGGAGGACGGTGATACGGCGGATGCGACTCCTCGCCACAGAGGACGATTCGGCCGTCGAACTTCTGCTGCCGCAGCATGCCGGCGAGTGTGCCGCCGGCATGCCCGGCCCCGACGATCACCACGGTGGGTGACGGGTGTGCTGTGGTCATCGTGCTAACCGGTGAACTCGATCTTGACGGGCATGTTCTTGAGCCCGCCGACGAAGTTGGTCTGGATCATTTTCGTGTCGTCCACCAACTCGAGCGACTCGATGTGGGGGAGCAACTCCTCGAACATGATTCGGAGTTCGAGCTTCGCCAGGTGCTGGCCGATGCACATGTGCGGGCCGTAGCCGAAGGCGATGTGCTTGTTGGGCCTGCGGGTGTAATCGAAACGGTCGGGATCAGGGATGGCATCCGCGTCGCGGTTGCCCGACTGGTACAGCAGCATGAAGCGGTCGCCCTTCTTGATGTCGCGACCGCGGAGCGTGTAGTCCTGGGTTGCCTGACGCATGAAGTGCTTGACCGGCGACGCCCAGCGCAGCGACTCGTTGACGATCTGCGGCGCGAGCGCCAGGTCCGCTTTCGCCTTCGCCAGCAGGTCGGGGTTGCGGCCGAGTTCGAGCATGCCGCCTGCGAGAGTGCTGGACGTGGTGTCGTGCCCCGCGGTGGCGATCGCGATGAAGTAGCCGTAAGCCACCTCGTTGGGGTAGTACTCGCCGCTCTCGTCGCGGGCCACCGAGATGATCGTCGCGAGGTCGTCGCGGGGGTTGGCGCGCCGGTCCTGCAGCAGCCTCTCGAAGTACGCGTAGAAGTCCTGGATCGTGGCCACCCACTGCTTCGCGGCTGCGTCCGGGGTGAGCGGTTCGACGTCCTCGCGGGCGGCGTCGGGATCAGCGGTGCCGAAGAATTCCTGCGTGAGGGCCATCATGCGGGGCTCGTCTTCTTCGGGCACCCCGAACAGGCTCATGATGACGTGCAGGGGGTAGTGGAGCGCGAAGTCCTTGACGAAGTCGACCCGCCCGTCCGTCTCCAGGAGCCTGCCGACGGCGGCCTTCGCCAGATCGCGGATGACCGTTTCCCACTTCGCGAGGTTGGTCGGCCGGAACCAGTCCAGCGCGATGTCCTTGATCGCGGTGTGCTCCGGCGGGTCGAGGTAGGTGAGGGTCTCCAGGATGCGGAGACTGCCGTTGTTGATGCTCTTGGTGAATGCGTCGCCAGCCTGATTCGCCAGGATCGGATTGACGGACCCCTTGTCCTCGCCTCCCGCGCTGGTGAAGATGTCGGGCTGGCGCTCGATCTCCATGATGTCGGCGTGCTTGCTCACCAACCAGATGGGGTCGTAACCCTCCACCTCGGCGCGGCCGAGAGGATTGTTCTCGCGTAGCCAGCGGTAGGCCTCGAAGAGCGCGTCGTTGTCCCGGTGTCCCTCGGGCAATACGATCTGACGGGCGACGGCGTCCGGAATCAGTTCCGTGACCTGTTCTGTGGTGCTCATCAATTCCCCTTCGTGGTGTAGCGAGTTCCGGCGCCGTGTGTTGCGGCGCCCTCGCCGACTGGAGTGACATCAGCCTGTCAGCCAGAGAAGTGAGGGGCATCACACCATTGATCGAAAGTTGTCTACCTAACGGGGTATGTGTGCTGCGCCACGCGGTCGGCGGCGGCCGTATGCAGCGCAACTTCACCCCACCGGAGGGGGGTAATCCGCCGAAGTGGTGATGTGGCGGATCAGTGACCCGCGACACAATTTTTGTACAGAACGCGGCCGGAACCGCGCAGATGTTCACCGATCAATCCGAAGGAGATCGCCATGCCCACCGTCGTATACCAGCTCCCCGACGGCTCGACGTCGTCCGTCGACGTCCCCGCCGGCCAGAGCGTGATGGACGGGTCGGTGCGGAACAACCTCCCCGGCATCGTCGCCGAATGCGGCGGTAGCTGCTCGTGCGCCACGTGCCACGTGTACCTGGACGAGGAATCCACACCGGCCTTTGAAGAGCCGACATTGGAGGAACAGGACCTCCTCGAGTTCCTCGACGGCGTCCAGCCGTGCTCCCGCCTCGCGTGCCAGCTCGTGCTGACACCGGACGTGGACACCGTCACGGTGACCGTGCCGTCCTCGGACGCCTGACGCTCTCCGGTCGTGTCACCGGGTGGAGGACTGATACTTCGCGATCAGCTCGGCGCGGTTGGTGGCGCCGAGTTTTCGGAGGATGCGTTTCACATGGGACTTGACCGTGTCGACAGTGATGAACAGTTCGGCGGCGATCGTGGAGTTCGACGCCCCGGTGAGAATGAGCCGGACCACATCCGCCTCGCGTTCGGTCAGCGGGTCGAGCAGGCGGCGCTCGACGTCGTGCTCGGCATCGAGGTCGGTAGATCCTCGTACGGTCACTGCGTCGAACTCGGTGTCGCTGCCCCACCGCTGGGCACTTTCCCGGAGGAGGGCGTCCTGGCGGTCGCGACGAGATTCGAGTCCGACCCGCTCGAAGCATCCGCCGAGCACCTCGGCGAATACGCCCAGGGCGTGGCGTCGTGATCCGTCCAATGGTGTCCCGACATGGACGAGCGCAGCAGCAGTCCCGTCGACGACGACGGGCACGATGGTGAAACCGTTCGCGCCCAGCGCGTCTCGCAGTTCGGCGGGAACCTGGGAACCGGCCGTCACCGTGTTCGTCTCGAGGGCGCGCGCTTCGGGCGAACATGCCGGGAGGCTGAACTCGGCGGGCAGAGCGGGTGTCGTGTCGGGGTCGGCGCTGAACGAGGCGACGGGGATGATCCGGTCGCCGTCGACTCGTGAGAGCACAACATTGTCCGCGGAGCAGAGTTCGGCGACGCGCTCACATGCTCGCCGCACGAGTTCCGCACTCGAGGCGGCGTCGTCGAGTGCGTGGACGGCGCGATCGATACGCTTCGCGAGTGCACCGATGTCGGCGGTGTGCGTCGCAGCGAGTGCGTTCCTGCGGTCGAGGAGATCGACCAGACGCCTGCCGAGTTCGACGGCGTGCTCCGAAGTGGCCGTGCGCATTTCGGCGAGGGTGTCCGAGATGGCCCGGTCGAGCTCGTCAGCCACCGTTCACCGTCTTGGCATGGGCACACAGCGCTGCCACCTCGGCTCGCGTCGAGACGCCGAGCTTCTTGAAGATCCGCTGGACGTGGGATTTGACGGTGCCGTCGGAAATGCACAGCCGACGGGAGATGGCCGCGTTGGTCGCTCCCGTTGCCATCAGCGTGAGTACTTCCCGCTCCCGAGCGGTCAGTGTGTGTGCACGGGGAACGATCGCTCCCTGCGCGGTGTCGTCCACGCTCGCCGCGCCGACGCGCGGCACTTCGGAGGTGGCCAGGTCCGGCATCGTGAGGGGCGCCTGCTCGAGGTGTCGCAACGCCCGGCTGAGCCGTTGGACCTCGGCGTCGACGTGCTCGTTGCGCGCAGAGATCTGTTGGCGCAGGGCGGCGCGCTCCTTCGCCGAGGCGCAGACACCCGCCAGCGCTCCGACGATGTGGACGTCGGTGTCGGTCAGGCTGTCACTCTGGCGGTCCACGTGAATCATCGCCACCGCGCGCGAGTCGACGACCACGGGGACCGCGAGGTATCCCGCCGGACGCGACAGATCGATGAGAGGGCGGTACGTGTGCCGGTAGGTGTCCACGCCGTCCACGGCATACGGCCGGCGGCGGCGGACCAATTCGGCCTCGCGGGGCGCCTCGCGCAGCGAGATCTCCCGGCCGTCGATCGCCGTGACGAGTTCGTGGAAGTCGCCGGTCAGCTCGGGATTGACAGCTAGCGCGATGGGGGACCAGGTGGAACCGCGAACCACGGAGAACATTGCCTTGCCGTATCCCAGGTTCGTGCACAATTCCTGCGTCACGATGCGGGCGATCTGGTCGGCTTCGGCATCGATGGCGCGGACTACCTGCTGCAACGCCTCGAACTGCTCGGTGTGCACGCGGAGTCGGCGAGCGATGTCGTCGCGGCTCGCGGTGTCCAGTCGCGTCACGAGTTCCGCGAGGCGCAGGGCCTGCTCGGGTGAGTCGAGTCCTTCGCGCAGTTTCCGGGCCGCGAACGCGCGGATCACGGTCGGATCCGGCTCGCCGTCCGCCAAGCGGATGAGGTTCGGCTCGCTCCCGAGTAGCTCCAGCAACTCGGCAACTGCCTGCTCGGCAAGCTCGTACGAACTCGTCGAAATGACCACTCACCACTCCTTGCGCCGCGGCTGCCGCACCTGTGACACAACGCACAGTATAGAGAAGGTGTCACCGGGGCGTTCGTCATCGTCTGCAGCCTCAATATCAATGTATATGGTCAGTCCAATCGCGTCACGCATTCCGGGGAAGTCTTTCGAATGAGTTCTTGTTCCCGACGTCCGGTCCGTACTAGGGTCGAATGGTACGACCAAACTGGAAGGATCGGCACCATGGCGCACCCTGTGCGATACGACGTCGACGAGCACATCGCCGTCGTCACCCTCGATCGCCCCGAAACCCGCAACGCGCTGTCCGACGACCTGCTCGACGAGCTTCTCGCCGCGCTCGAACGCGCGCGCGGGGACGACGACGTGAGGGTTGTCGTCCTGGCCTCGTCGCACGAGAAGATCTTCTCGGCGGGTGGTGACCTCAAGGCGTTCGCGAGCGATGCCCCCACGATCGTCAAATATGCCGGACTGGACCGATTCCCGAGGCTCTACCGGCTCATCGGCGGCCTCGGGAAACCGGTGATCTGCGCGGCCGGTGGCGACGTGCTCGCGGGGGCGTTCGGGCTCGCGCTGGCCTGTGACTTCGTCCTCGCCAAGGAGTCGGTGCGGTTCGGGTGCCCGGAGATCAATGTCGGCGTCTTTCCCTTCATGATCTCCGCTCTCATCTACCGGAACGTCGGGCGGCTGAAGGCGAACGAGTTGATGATGTGCGGCGAGTCGATCACCGCCGCAGACGCACTCGAGTTGGGGCTCGTGAATCGGGTGATTCCGGATGGCGAGTTCGATGCCGTGGTTCGGGAATGGGCGCGCCGGCTCGCGAGTAAATCGCCGCTTCTCATGCGTCTCGGCAAGGAGGCGATCAACAACACCCGTGACATGTCGCTGCCCGACGCCCTCTCGGCGCTGCAATCCCAGCTCGCTCTCGCGTTCACCACCGACGACATCGTCGAGGGTGTCACTGCGTTTCGCGAAAAACGCTCCCCCGTATGGAGTCTGCGCTGACCGAGCGTTGAAGCTCATTGCAGTATCGGTCTAACCATTATATTGTAGGGCCAACACGGGTACTTATTCCCTCTCCACATCTGCGCTCAGAGGAAGGCTTCCCATGGCGTTCGCATCGGTCACCGATCGCTACTCGGACGAACAGATCCGAGATTTCTATGCCACCGGGCAGTGGCGCCGCGACACGTTCTTCGATCTGCTCGAGGTTCAGGTCGCTGAGCGGGGCGACCGCGTCTTCCTGACCGACGACACCAGCGGCGGCATCACATTCCGGCAGTTGCGTGACAAGGCTCTGCGCCTGGCGGTAGGCCTTCAGCGTCGTGGAATCGCTGCCGGCGACCGTGTATCCGTGCAGGTCCCGAACTGGATCGAGTTCTCGATCATCGCCGTCGCGTTGTCTCGACTGGGTGCCGTTCTGGTGCCGATCATGCCGATCTATCGCCGGGACGACGTCGAATACATCCTGAACAATGCCGGTGTCCGGCTAGCGATTACACCGCAACTGTTCAAGAAATTCGATTACGCCGGCATGTACACCGAGATCCTGGGTGCGGTCGACTCGCTCGAGGACGTCGTCGCCGTCCGTGGGACCGGCAAACGGCCGGACCGGTCGGTGTCGTTCGAGTCGCTGTCGGCGGATGTGAGCCCGGAGGAGGCCATCGCCGAACTCGGCCCCGGCGTCGGCCCCGACGAGCCGTTCGTCATCGTCTACAGCAGCGGCACGACGTCCCGGCCCAAGGGGTGCATCCACACGTTCAACACGATGGCCTGTGGATCCCGTTTGCTGGCCAAGGGATTCGCCTACACACCCGACGACGTGCAGTTCGGCCCCTCACCGATCACCCACACCACCGGACTGGTCACGAGCATCATCCTCCCGCTCATGCACGGCGCGGCGTCGCATCTCATCGAGGTGTGGGAGCCGGTCCGTGGAATGGAACAGATCAAGGAACGCGGGTGCACCGTCGCGGTCAGTGCCACGACGTTCCTGCAGATGCTCATGGACGCCTACGACCCGGCAGTCCACGACATTGGCAGCATGCGGCTGTGGGTCGCCGCCGGCTCCCCGATCCCCGGCAGCTTCGTCACCCACGCCGCCGAACAGTTCCCGGGCCTGCAAGTGCTCAGCCTGTACGGCCGCTCCGAGAACGTCACCACCACCATGTGCACGGTTCGCGACGACCCTCAGCGGTCGATCACCTCGGACGGTCGTCCGCTGCCGATGCAGTCGGTGAAGATCGTCGACGAACTCGGCGACGAGGTTCCGCGCGGCGAGGAGGGCGACATCGCCTACAAGGGCGCCATGCACATGCTCGCCTATCTCCACAACGACGAGGAGACGGCCAAGCTGTTCACACCGGACGGCCACTCCCGCTCCGGCGATCTCGGCCGGATGGACGAGGACGGCTACGTGCGCGTCACCGGCCGGACGAAGGACATCGTGATCCGCGGCGGCATGAACATCAGCGTCCGTCAGGTCGAAGACCTCCTGGCGGCGCATCCCGCCGTGCGCGGTGTCGCGGCGGTCGCGATGCCCGACGAGCGGCTCGGCGAGGCGGTGTGCCTCTACCTCGTTCCCGCGCCCGGGTACGGCGACATCACCCTGGAGAAGATCAAGACGTACCTGCTCGAGCAGGGCGTCGCCATCCAGAAGGTTCCGGAACGGCTGGAGATCGTCGAGGCGTTGCCGACGACGGCGACCGGCAAGATTCAGAAGCACCTGCTGCGCGCGCAGATCGCCGCGAAGATCGAGGCAGACCGCGAGGCGCGGGCCGTCGTCTGATCGAATCGAAAAGGGGGCGAAGCCGATCGGCTTCGCCCCCTTTCGGCGGTATGAGGAGGGTGGTCAGGTCGTGGCTACCACGACGGTCGCGGATCCGGTGACGACCGGACCCTTGGTCCCGGACACGACGAGGTCGAGGTTCGCCCGCGACTCCCCGTCCGTCTCGGCGATCGCCACAACCGTCCCACCCACTGTCAGGATGTCACCGAGGAAGACCGGGGCGACGAACCGCACGCCGAAGGAGCGCACATGTTCGACGCCGAATATGTCGGAGACCCAGCCCGCCAGAACTCCGGCCTGCATCTGGCCCATCGCGATGACACCGGGAAATCCCGACGTCTCGACGAACTCGGGATCATGATGGAGGGGATTGAAATCGCCTCCGGCTCCGGCGAATCGGACGATGTCGGTCTGACTCACCGGGCCGACCACCCGGGTGTCGGGTACCTCGCCGACGCGGACCTTCGCCGGTATTCTCATCGCTGCTCTCCTCGTTCGATCAGGACTTCCTCGAGCCGCACCACGGGTGCACCGTCGGCGTCGACGTACTCGGTCTCCAGGGTGACGATGCGCATCGTCCCGCCGCGCTTGCCTTCTCGCTGCACGTCGTCGACGACGCGGCGGGTGCCGACGACGTGGTCGCCCGCGGTGAGCGGTCGCAGGTACGTCCACGTGACCGAACCGACGACCACGCGTTCGAGCGCCAGGCCCAGTGTGTCGACGAACGCGCGCTGGTCGCGCTGGTGTCCGGCGACGACCGTATGCGTGAGAGTGGCAGGCACGTCGCCGAATCCGGCGTCGCGCGCGGCTGCCGGGTCCGTGTGCACGGGATCGGTGGTGAACGTGGCGCGCGTGAATTCGCGGATCTTGCCGCGTTCGACGTCGTAGTCGACGCGGTCGACGACGCCGGCGGGGAGTGGGTCGGACATCCGGGCCTCCTTTTTGGACTGACCTATAGTATCATTGAGCCTAAATTCGTGAGGAGGGTGCAATGGAGCTCGCTGATTCCCCAGACGAGGCCACATTCCGTGCAGAAGTCCGGGAGTGGGCCGAAAAAGCGGTCCCGACGCTGCCGTGGCCGGAACCCGTCGATCTGGTCGACAAGGTGCCGTTCTGGCAGCAATGGCAGCGACTGCTCTTCGACGCCGGCTACGGCGGGATGTCGTGGCCGCAGGAGTACGGCGGCCAAGCTGCCGACCCGATCCGCAAGGCCATCTTCACCGAGGAAATGGACCGGGTGGGAGCGCCGGAGCGTCTCAACACCATCGGCGAGGATTTCGCCGGCCCGACCATCATCGACTTCGGGACACCCGCCCAGAAGGAACGGTTTCTCCGGCCCATCCTGACCGGTGAGGAAATCTGGTGCCAGCTGTTCTCCGAGCCGGACGCCGGATCGGACCTCGCCTCGCTTCGCACCAAGGCCACGAAGGTGGACGGGGGCTGGAAGGTCAACGGGCAGAAGATCTGGACCAGTCGCGCGCACATCGCGGCGCACGCCATCCTGCTGGCCCGTACCGGTGGCGGCCCGCGGCATAAGGGCATCACGTACTTCCTGGTGCCGATGGACAGTGAGGGCATCACGGTGCGACCGCTTGCGCACATGCTCGGCGAGGCGGAATTCAACGAGGTGTTCCTCGACGACGTGTTCATCCCCGACGAACTCGTCGTCGGGGAGGTGGACGGCGGCTGGAAGGTCGCGATGGGCACGCTCGCCTACGAGCGGGTGGCGATCGCGACGGGCCGCGTCAACACGAAACGGGCCGTCGACGACATCGTCACCGACATCGCGGGGATGACCGACGACGCGGGCCGCCCGCTGGGTGAGGATCCGGTGATCCGGCAGAAGGTCGCCGATCTGTACGGCCGGGCCCTCGTGCACTACCTCATCGGCCAGCGCGTCATCACACTCGCGGCCAACGACGGGCCGCCGGGGCCGGTCACCTCGATCGGCAAGCTGTTCTTCTGTCCCCTCGTGGAGGAATTGGCCGACTTCCGGTTGTCCCTCGAACCGGTCGGCGGGCAATTCGTACTCGACGAGGTGGGGCAGCGGACCGCGCGGTGGCAACGTCTCGCCTACCAGGCCCGCGGCACCGCCATCGCCGGCGGTTCCACCTTCATCCAGCGCAACATCGTCGCCGAGCGCATGCTCGACATGCCGAGGAGCTGACCGTGTCCGACTACACCTGGCACCCCACTGACGACTACGTCGAGAACGCCAACGTCACCCGGCTCGCCCGCGCCCACGGCCTCTCGGGTCTGGGTGAGCTCCGTGCCCGTTCCGTCGCCGACGTGCGGTGGTACTGGGATGCGGTGGTCCGCGACCTGGGCCTGCCGTTTCAATCGCCGTACCACGAGGTTCTCGACACCTCCCGGGGAATCGAGCACCCGGACTGGTTCGTCGGGGGCAGGGCGAACGTCGTCGACGCGTGTCTGGAGCGTTGGCTCGCCGACCCGGCGGCCGCCGATCGGGTGGCTGTCGTGCACGAAGCCGAGGACGGCGCCGTCCGCAGCCTGTCGTATCGCGAGCTCGCGGCGGACGTCGAGCGGGCAGCGGCAGGGCTGCGTGAGCTCGGCGTCGGCAAGGGTGATGCCGTCGCCCTGTTCCTGCCGATGATCCCCGAGGCGGTCGTGTCGGTGTACGCGGTCGCGCGGCTCGGTGCGGTCCTCGTACCGCTCTTCTCCGGATTCGCGCCGAGTGCGATCGCGTCCCGCATCCAGGATGCGGACGCGAAGGTGGTGATCGTCGCGGACGGGACGGTGCGGCGACGCAAGACCGTCACGATGAAGCCGGCCCTCGACGAAGCCCTGGCTGCCTGTCCGACGGTGCAGTCGGTCGTCGTGGTCGAGAACGTCGGCGCCGAAGTGGATTCCACCGGCCGCGACATCTCCTGGGCGAAGCTCCTCGGGAACGGCGGCGACCCAGGTCCGGTCGAGGCGATGGATGCCGGCGAGCCGTTCGCGCTGGCCTACACGTCCGGCACGACCGGAAAGCCGAAGGGCGCCGTCCACACGCATGCAGGATTTCTCGTCAAGACGGCCAGCGAGGTCGCGTACTCGTTCGACCTGAGGCCGGGCGGCGCGTTCTGCTGGATCACCGACATGGGCTGGATCATGGGCCCGCTGTCGATCGTCGGCACCCACGCCAACGGTGGAACTCTCGTACTGTACGAAGGCTCCCCGGACGTACCGGACACCGACCGGCTGTGGCAGCTCGCGCAGCGGCATCGAGTGACGATGCTCGGCGTCTCCCCGACGCTGATCCGCACCCTACGCGGGCGGGAGACGGATGTCGCGGCACGGTACGACCTGTCCTCGGTGCACACGATCGGGTCCACCGGTGAGCCCTGGGACCCGGATTCGTACGACTGGCTGGCGCTGGACGTCTTCGGCGGGCGCGTGCCGGTCATCAACTTCTCCGGCGGCACCGAGGTCGGCGGGTCGTTCCTCGCGCCGTACCCGGTGGAGCCGATCCACAGCTGCTCGCTGGGCGGGCCCTCGCTGGGCATGGACGTGGACGTCGTCGACGACGCGGGACGCTCGTTGCGCGGCGAACAGGGCGAACTCGTCTGCCGGCAACCGTGGCCGTCGATGACGCGCGGGGTGTGGAAGGACGAGGAACGCTATCTCGAGGCGTACTGGTCGACGTTCCCCGGAATGTGGCGGCACGGCGACTACGCGCTCGTCGACGACGACGGCCAGTGGTACATCCGGGGCCGCTCGGACGACGTGATGAACGTGGCCGGAAAGCGGCTTGCGCCCGCAGAAGTCGAGGCGGTGCTCACCGCACATCCGGCGGTGTCCGAGGCGGCCGCGGTCGGTGTCCCGGATCAGAAGAAGGGCGAGGCGGTGTGGGCGTTCTGGGTTCCCCGCGTGGACGCCGACGACGACACGGACATCTCGGCCGAGTTGATCGCCCGTGTCGCCGCAGAACTCGGAAAACCTTTCGCGCCCAGCGTGGTACACCGGGTATCGCGGTTGCCGAAGACCCGGTCGGCGAAGATCCTGCGGCGCGCGGTGCGGGCTGCGGCCCTGGGCGCCGATCCCGGTGACCTGTCGGGTGCCGAGAATCCGGAGGCCGTGGACGAGATCCGCGCCGTGGTCACCGCCAACTCTGCGACGTGAGTGCGACGAGGGCCCCACACCTCACAGTGTGGGGCCCTCGCAACTACTGGATGAAGTTATGCTGCAGCGACATTCAGTCGTCGAGAGGAATGTCGGTGCGCTCCTCGAAGTCCTTGATCGACTCGGCGTACGAGTGGACGTGCCTGCTCATGCGCCGCACGGCGGCATCGGCGTCCTTGTCGCGAATGGCCTTGGTCACCGAGCGGTGCGCCCGGACGGTGATTTCGCGGACCTTGTCGTCGATGAAACCTTCGTTCTCCGTCGCGGCATAGATGGCCCGTGAGAGCGAGATCATGAGGCCCGACAACAGTTCGTTGTGACTGGCGCTCGCCACGGCGACGTGCCAGTCGATGTTCGCCTGCAGGAAAGCGTCGAGGCTGTCACCTGCGCCCGCGATGTCGTCGTTGGCGGCGTCGAGTCGCGCGAGATCCTCGTCGGTGCGATGACGGGCGGCGAGCTGGGCGCAGAACGGCTCGATCGCCTCGCGGGTCTCGAGCAGCGCGGCGAGACGGATCTGACGACCGCGAATGAGCAGGGCCACCGTGTCGGCCATGGACTGTTCGCCCGGCCGCTGAACGAAGGCGCCCCCGGCCCGGCCCGCCTTGATGCGCACGAGTCCCTGCACCTCGAGGATGCGGAGGGCCTCGCGGACGGTGGTGCGGCTCATCTTCGTCTGAACGACGAGTTCGCGCTCCGGTGGCAGCGGTGTGCCTTCGACGTAGTCCCCGCTGAGAATGCGCTCGCGCAGCTCGTTCGCGAGGACGTCCGACGCCTTCGGTACCGCCATCGGTGTCAACTGGATGGAGGAACGTCCGTTCCGGGTGGTGTTCGGCACGGCTGATGGCATGGCTCCCCGCCCTCTCTGGTCTAACGGTCAGACCTAATATACCATTGGTTTCTCGCTGCGTTCGTCTTGCAGCCTATTCTTCGTCTCATCGAGAGGGCCAGTTGTATGCGCTGGGAACTGTCAGAAGAGCAGGAAATGTTCACCGAAGCCCTCGACGGCTGGCTCGGGCGGTTCGCTGCTCCGGCAAATGTCCGTAAGTGGGGTGAATCGGGCAATCCTGCCGAGTTCGAACAGAAATTCGTCGAGGAGGGCTGGTTCTCCGCCGGCCTCGCCGAGGACATCGGTGGTCAGGGCGGTGGTCTGCTCGAATTGGCGTTGACCGCCGAGGCGCTGGCCCGGTACGCCGCGCCGTCGAGTGCCTGGACCGCGTCCGTCCTTGCGGCGCCCCTGCTGCCCGCCGACGTCGCCGCCGACGTGCTGGCGGGGGGTGGGTTCGCAGCCGTTGCCGTCGACGCGACCCGACCGTTCGGCGTCGCCGACTCGATACGCGCCGACGAGAGCGGCGCTCTGACCGGCCGCGTCGCAACGGTGCTCGGCGCCGAACGGGCGAAACTGCTGGTCGTCCCGGCTGTGGGTGCCGACGGAACCGCCGCCCTCTACCTCACACGCGTCGACGATCCCGGTGTCACGGTCGAACCGCGGCGCTTCCTCGACCCGTCCCGCGCGGCCGCGGATGTCCGGTTCGACGGCGTCACCGGACAGCGTCTCGACATCGAGGCGGCCACGGCCCTCGGGGATGCCGGACTGCGCGCGGCCGTGCTCGTGGCCGCGGATTCGCTCGGGGCGATGGACCGCATGCTGCATCTCGCCGTGGACTACAGCAAGCAACGCCAGCAATTCGGTGTGCCGATCGGATCGTTCCAGGCCGTGAAGCATGCTGCGGCAGGGATTCTCGTCTCCGTCGAGGCGGGCCGGTCCATTGCCTACTTTGCCGCTGCGTCGGTCGACCTGGGTCTGCCGGATCGAGCGATACACGCCGCCGTCGCCAAGGCGCAGGTGCCGCGAAACGCGGTGCAGGCGGCCGACAGTGCCCTCGTGATGCACGGCGCGATCGGCTACACGTGGGAACACGACCTGCACCTCTACTACAAGCGCGCCAAGCTCGACGAGAAGTTGTTCGGCGGCCCGGGCGCGTGGAACGAGCGTCTCGCGCGGGATCTACCCCTGTTGCCCGCTGCTGGGTGATTCGTCGTTGACTTTTTGGTCTGTCCTTTAGTAACTTAAGTCCAAACTGAACCAACGACGACGGGACGTGCTGTGGACTTTGATCTGACCGAGGATCAGGCGACGATCCGAGATGCGGTGCGAGAGCTGGCCGGCAAGTTCGACGAGCAGTACTGGGTGGAGAAGGACAGTGAGCACGAGTTCCCCACCGAGTTCTACGACGCGTTCGCCAAGGGCGGCTGGCTCGGCATCACCACACCCGAGGCGTACGGCGGGCACGGCATGGGAATCACCGAGGCCTCCATCCTGCTGGAGGAAGTCGCCGCGTCCGGCGCCGGCATGAACGGCGCGAGCTCGATGCACCTGTCCATCTTCGGGATGCACCCGGTGATCGTGCACGGCTCCGAGGAACTCAAGCAGCGCACCCTCCCGCGGATCGTCGACGGCGACCTGCACGTCTGCTTCGGTGTCACCGAGCCCGGCGCCGGTTTGGACACCACCAAGATCACCACCTTCGCGCGACGTGAGGCCGACAAGTACATCGTCAACGGCCGCAAGGTCTGGATCTCCAAGGCGATGGAGTCGGAGAAGATCCTTCTCCTCACCCGCACAACGAAGTTCGAGGACGCGAAGAAGAAGACAGATGGTCTGACGCTGTTCCTCACCGATCTCGACCGCTCGAAGGTCGACATCCGCCCGATCAAGAAGATGGGCCGCAATGCGGTCACATCGAACGAACTGTTCATCGACAATCTCGAGATTCCGGTCGAGGACCGGGTGGGCGAGGAGGGCAAGGGTTTCAAGTACATCCTCGACGGCCTCAACCCGGAGCGCATGCTCGTGGCGTCCGAGGCCCTCGGTATCGGCCGCGCCGCTCTCCGTCGCGGCGTCCAGTACGCCAACGAGCGTGAGGTGTTCGGGCGCCCCATCGGCATGAACCAGGGTCTGCAGTTCCCGCTCGCCGATTCGCTCGCCCGACTCGACGCCGCGGAACTCGTCCTGCGCAAGGCGACGTGGCTCTACGACAACGGAAAGCCGTGCGCCCGCGAGGCCAACATGGCCAAGTACCTGTGCGCCGACGCCGGGTTCCAGGCCGCCGACCGCGCCCTCCAGACCCACGGCGGCATGGGCTATTCGGAGGAATACCACGTTGCCCGGTACTTCCGCGAAGCCCGCCTGACCAAGATTGCCCCGCTCAGCCAGGAGATGGTTCTCAACTACCTCGGCGAGCACGTCCTCGGCCTCCCCAGGAGCTACTGATGTTCGAACTCACCGGAAAGTCCGCACTCGTCACCGGTGCGGGCAGTGGAATCGGCGCCTCGGTGGCGCACGCCTACGCGCAAGCAGGTGCGGCCGTGCTCGTCACCGACGTCGACGGCGATGCCGCGGCGGCCGTGGCCGCGGAGATCACCGCAGCCGGCGGTTCGGCGAAGTCCGCGGCCCTCGACGTCCGCAACGGCGATCAGGCGGCCGCCGCGGCGGAGCAGGCCGCCGCGCTGAACGACGGCACCCTCAACATCCTGGTCAACAACGCGGGTGCCATCGCACCGGCGATGTTCCCGAACCTCGAGGAGGAGGACTTCCGCCGCATCGTCGACATTCATCTCGTCGGCAGTTTCGTCTGCAGCAAGGCCGTCCTCCCGTACCTGCCTTCCGACGGCAGCGGCCGCATCATCAACGTGACCTCCGCGGCCGGTCTGGTGGGCACCATCGGGCAGGCGAACTACGGTGCCGCGAAGGCGGGCATCATCGGACTCACGAAGTCGCTGGCGCGGGAACTCGCCAAGAAGCAGGTGACGGTCAACGCGATCGCGCCGCTCGCCGCCACCAAGATGACGGAGAACATCCGCAGCAACGAGAAGCTCTCCGCTAAGACGCTCGCGCGAATCCCGCTGGGCCGCTGGGCGGAACCGGACGAGATCTCGTCCAGCTTCGTGTTCTTCGCATCCGACGGCGCGGCGTACATCACGGGCCAGGTGCTGCCCGTCGACGGCGGGACGGTGATCTGATGGCCGAGAAGCGCAACCCTTTCCAGCGTTCCGCTCGCGAGGTGATCATCGCGGAAGCAGCGCGCACCCCCATGGGCAAGTCGCACCCCGACCGCGGCTGGTTCCGCGACACCCATCCCAACGACATGCTCGGCGCGGTGTACACGGAACTCATCCGCCGCAGCGGGCTGGCGCCGGCGACGGTCGAGGACCTCGTGATCGGGTGCACCGCACCGTTCGGCGAGCAGTCCCGCAACATCGGCCGCAACGCCTGGTTGCAGGTCGGTTACCCGCCGGAGGTCCCGGCAGTGGTGCTGGACCGCCGCTGTGGATCCGCTCAGACGGCCGTCGAGATGGGCGCCGCCCTGGTCGGCTCTGGTACCCACGACGTCGTCGTGGCCGGCGGTGTCGAACACATGGGCCACGTGCCGATGAACTCACCGGCCAAGATCTCCGAACTGTACGGGGATCCGTGGCCGGAAGCGCTGCGCGACCGGTACGACTTCGTGAACCAGGGCGAGAGTGCCGAACTCATCGCGGACCGGTGGGAGATCTCCCGGCAGGAGATGGACGAGTTCGCCGTCCGCTCCCATCGTCTTGCGACCGAGGCTATCGAGGCGGGCCGTTTCGACGCCGAGATGATCCCCCTCGATCTCGCGGGCGAGAGTCGGTCCACCGACCAGACCATTCGCCCCGGAACGAGCCTGGACAGCCTGGCCGGGCTGAAGACGGTGTTCCGGGAGAACGGCCGGATCACGGCGGGCAGTTCGTCGCCGATCTCGGACGGGGCGGCCGGTGTGCTGCTCGCTTCCCGCGAGGCCGTCGACGCGCACGGACTGCGGGCCCGGGCCCGGATCCTCGATCAGACCACCGTCGGGGTGGACCCGATCATCATGCTGACCGGTCCGATCCCGGCAACCCGGAAGTTGCTCGACCGCAACGGGATGAGCATGAACGACATCGACCTCTTCGAGGTCAACGAGGCGTTCAGCTCGGTCGTCCTGGCCTGGGAGCGGGAACTGAAGCCCGACATGGACCGGGTCAACGTCAACGGCGGCGCGATCGCGCTCGGGCACCCCGTCGGCGCGACCGGTGCGCGTCTCATCGCCACGATCGTCGCGGAACTGGAGCGGCGGGACGCCGAAATCGGTCTGGTGACCATGTGCTGCGGCGGCGGTCTGGGAACGGCGACCCTGATCCAGCGGATCGACTGATGATCGATCTGACGCCGCACATCCGGCCCGGCGACGGAATCTGGTGGAGCCAGACGAGCGCGGAACCCACCCCGCTCGTCCACGCCCTGCTCGACCAGGTGCCGTCGATCGGCCCGGTCCGGGCCTTCGTGGGGCTCACCTGGAACCGGCGACTGACGAGCGAATTGCCCGACGAGTTGTCCATCGTCTCCTACGGTGGCCTCGGCGAACTGCGGCGCCTCGCCCGACTCGAGGTCGTGCCCTGCCATTACGGGGCCCTGCCGCGGTTGTTCGCCGAACGGCGGCTCCCGTGCGACGTCGGGTTCGTGCAGGTGTCACCGCCGGACTCTGCCGGAAACTGCTCGCTCGGGGTCGGTGTCGACTACATCGCCGACGCCCTCGACCACACACCGGTCCTCATCGCCGAGATCAACCGGCGCATGCCCGTCACACTCGGCGCACCGAAGATTCCGCTGTCGCGGTTCGCCGCGGTGGTCGAGACCGACCGGCCATTGCTCGAGGCACCGGACCGCCAGCCCGCCGACGTGGAACTGGCGATAGCGCGGAACGTCGCCGATCTCGTCGCCGACGGAGACACGATCCAGATCGGCGTCGGAACACTGCCGTCCGCCGTCCTCACCGCACTCGCGGGACACAAGGACCTCGGGCTGCATTCCGGCATGATCTCCGACGCGGCGCTGCGGCTGATCGACCGAGGTGTGCTGACCGGGGCGCGGAAGGAAATCGACCCCGGACTGCACGTGGCCGGTGCCGCGCTCGGAACCGCGGCACTGTACGACCGGCTGCCTGGGCTTCCGGTGGCGTTCCGCCCGGCGAGTTACACCCATGCGCCGCAGGTTCTCTCGCAGCTGCGGTCGTTCGTGTCGATCAACTCGGCGATCGAGGTCGACCTGACCGGGCAGGTCGGCGCGGAACTGCGCAACACGACCTACGCCGGTGCAGTCGGGGGACAGGTGGACTTCTCCCGGGCGGCGGCGATGACCGGCGGCCGCTCCATCATCGCGATGCGCGCGGATTCGCGCGGGGAGTCGACGATCAAGACGGCCCTCGAGTACGGCGTGGTGACCACCGCCCGTGCGGACGTCGACTTCGTGGTCACCGAGCACGGTGTCGCGGCCTTGCGGGGGTGCTCCCTCGGGGAGCGTGCGCGTCGCATGATCGCCGTGGCGGCACCCGAGCACCGCGAAAGGCTGGAATTCGATCTCGAGGAGTACGACCTTGCATCCGCAACGGAGTGAGGGGAAAGGAGCCGACGCCATGACGCGTCCCCACAAGGTCCAGATCCGGGAGGTCGGACCGCGTGACGGTTTCCAGAACGAACCGGAACGCATCCCGACCGACGACAAGGTGCGGTTGATCAACGCCCTCGGGCGGGCGGGATTCGCCCGGATCGAGGTGGCCAGCTTCGTGCGACCGGATGTGATCCCGCAGCTGGCCGACGGCGTCGAGGTTCTCGGGCGCATCGAGGTCCCCGACGAGACGAAGCTGATGGTGCTCGTCCCCAACAGCAAGGGTCTCGACAATGCACTGAAGGTGCGCGATAAGTTCCACGAGGTCGCGATCTTCGTCAGCGCGTCGGAGACCCACAACAAGAAGAACGTCAATAGAACCGTCGACGAGACGATGGCGGACAATGACGTCATGGCCAAACGGATCGTCGCCGAGGGCCTCGACTGCGCCGCCGTGATCGCGACGTCGTTCGGCTGCCCGTTCGAGGGCAAGATCGACCTGACCCGCGTGCTCGACCTCGCCGAACGTTTCGCGGAGGCCGGCGCCACCGAGATCGGCTTCGGCGACACCACGGGCATGTGCAACCCGGCGTACGCGTCGGAATTCTTCGCGGCGGCGCTCGAACGACTGCCCGGTGTGGAGGTCACCGCGCACTTCCACAACACCCGCGGCCAGGGCCTTGCCAATGCATACGCGGCACTCGAAGCAGGTTGCGCGAGCTTCGAATCGAGCTTCGGTGAGCTGGGCGGCTGCCCCGTTCCGGCAGGCTCGACCGGCAACATCGCCACCGAGGACCTGGTGAGCATGTTCCACGAAATGGGCGTCGAGACAGGCCTCGACCTTCCGCGCGTCATCGACGCGGCCCGGGAAGCGCAGAGCGTGCTCGGCCGCAAGCTCACCAGTCATTCGATCGTCGCGGGCCCCATCGAGTGGGCCTCGAGCCTGCGCTGAAATCGACCGAACCTCGAACCACGACACACACAAACGGAGAAGAACATGAGTAATCGAGTTGCATTCGTGACAGGCGGTGCGCAGGGCATCGGCAAGGGCATCTCCGACGCACTGGGTGCTGCCGGCTTCCGCGTCGCGGTCGCCGACCTCAACCTGGAGGTCGCCGAGGAAACCGCGGCCGGCATCCGCGACGCCGGCGGCCAGGCGATCGCCGTCCCCGTCGACGTCACCGACACCGCGTCGGTGCAGGCCGCGGTGAAGCAGGTCGCCGAGCAGTTCGGCCCCGTCGAGATCGTCGTGAACAACGCAGGCTGGGACGACTTCATGCCGTTCCTGAAGACCGACGAGGCGTTCTGGGACCGGATCCTCGACATCAACTTCAAGGGCCAGCTGCGCGTGATCCAGGCGACCGTCCCGGGCATGGTCGAGCGCGGCTGGGGCCGTGTCATCAACATCGGTTCGGACGCGGGCCGCGTCGGCTCGTCGCTCGAGGCCGTCTACTCGGGGGCCAAGGGCGGGATCATCGCCTTCACCAAGACCCTCGCCCGTGAGGTCGCGACCAAGGGTGTCACCGCGAACACGGTGTGCCCCGGCCCCACAGACACTCCCGCGCTCCGCAAGTTCGCCGACAGCTCGGGCCAGGAGGCCGACAAGGTGATCGGCGGCATGACCCGCGCCGTGCCGATGAAGCGGCTCGGCAAGGCGGAAGACATCGGTGCCACGGTGGCGTTCTTCGCGTCCGACGCGGCCGAATTCGTCACCGGCCAGACCCTGTCGGTCAGCGGTGGCCTGACGATGTCCTGACGGGCAGTTCGATTCGGAAGGTGCGGCTCGGGTTCCGGTCCGCACCTTCGGCATTCGCGGGCTCGGACGGTAACGATCGTTAGCGCGTGTGCCTATGATCGGTTCATGACGAACAACGGTGATACAGCGGATTTCGTGTCCTGGACGGCAGTCGGTGAGTTCGAGGACATCCGATACGAGCACAGTGGCGACGGGATCGCGAAGATCACGATCTGCCGTCCGGAGGTGCGCAACGCGTTCCGTCCGCAGACGCTGATGGAGATCTCCGAGGCGTTGGTCGACGCCCGCGAGGACTCCTCGGTCGGCGTCATCGTGCTGACGGGCGAGGGGCCCGAGGCGTTCTGCTCGGGTGGCGACCAGCGGGTGCGCGGCGACACCGGCTATCTCATCGAGCCGGGCAAGGCGGGCAGCGTCGGACGGTTCCACGTCACCGATCTGCAGATCCAGATCCGCCGCCTTCCGAAACCGGTGGTGGCCATGGTCGCCGGCTACGCGATCGGCGGCGGGCACATCCTGCACCTGGTCTGCGACCTCTCCATCGCTGCGGACAACGCCCGGTTCGGTCAGGTCGGCCCGAAGGTCGGGTCGTTCGACGGCGGCTATGGCGCGGGTTTGCTCGCCGAACTGGTCGGGGTGAAGAAGGCCAAGGAGATCTGGTTCCTGTGCCGGCAGTACGACGCGCAGCAGGCGCGTGAGATGGGCTTGGTCAATACCGTTGTCCCCCTTGCCGACCTCGAACGGGAAACGGTGCAGTGGTGCCGCGAGATGCTCGAGCTCTCACCGTTCGCGCTCCGCCTCATGAAGGCGAGTTTCAATGCGGCCGAGGACGGCATGGCGGGCATCCAGCAGCTGGCCCACGATGCGAACCTGCTCTTCTACTCGACAGACGAGGCGAAGGAAGGCCGGGAGGCGTACAAGGCCAAGCGGCGGCCGGAGTTCGAGAAGTTTCCGCGCCGCCCTTGATCTTCCATTTCGGTCCGACAATTAGTATGGTTGGGTCAATACCGCATGTGAGTGGCAAAGTGTGCCGACGCACCCCTTGCCACTCACATGGGACTGGAACGAGAAGGATGGTGTGCATGTCGGAAACCGCAACGCCCGCAGTCGCATGGAGCGACGTCGATGCCGGCGTCATGACGATCACGCTGCAGCGCAGGCCGGCGAACGCGCTCGGGCTGCCGATCATCGACGGGCTGAACGCCGCGCTCGACGCGGCGGACGCCGACGGCTCGGTGAAGGTGATCGTCGTCCGATCCGACATTCCGGGCTTCTTCGCGGCCGGCGCCGACATCAAGCACATGTCGTCCGTGGACGCGGAGTCCTTCACTGCCTACGGCGATCGACTCCGTGGGGCTCTCGACCGTCTCGCGTCTGCCGACCGCATCACGATCGCCGCGGTGGACGGCCTCGCGCTCGGCGGCGGCCTCGAACTGGCCATGGCCTGCACCCTGCGGGTCGGCGGGGCGGACGCGAAGTTCGGGCTGCCCGAGGTGAAGCTGGGACTGATTCCCGGAGCCGGTGGAACGCAGCGACTTCCGCGTCTCGTGGGCCGCGGTCGCGCCCTGGACATCATGCTCAGCGCCCGTCAGGTCCTCGCCGCCGAGGCGCACGCGATCGGGCTGATCGACCGGCTCGTCGACGCCGGTACCGCGACGGACGCCGCGCTGGCGCTCGCCGCCGAGTTGTGCACGATGTCGCTGCCCGCGCAGCGCGCCGTCATCCGCACGGTCGACGCGTCGTTCGACACGCCGCTCGAGGAGGGCTTCCGGTTCGAGGTGGCCCAGGAACAAGATCTGTTCGAGAACGGAGAGGCGAAGGAGGGTATTACCGCCTTCCTGGAGAAGCGCGCCCCGCGCTTCTCCTGAACGCCATGTCGTCCGGGCGTGCCGGAAAGGGTGCGATCGCGTTCGCCCTGTTCCTCGTCTATGTGATCTGGGGATCGATCTACCTCGCGATCCGCCTGGTGATCGACGAAGTCCCGCCCCTCGGCTCGATGGGCGCGCGGTTCCTCCTTGCCGGCGCGCTGATGGCCGCCTTCCTGGCCTGTCGCGGCGGCTGGCGGCGGCTGCGCCTCACCCGGCGGGAAGCGGCGGGCGCGGCGTTCCTGGGCGTGTTGCTGCTCGCGTGCGGGAACGGCCTGACCTCGGTCGGCCAACTGCACGGCGTGCCCTCCGGGGTGACTGCGCTCCTCGTCGCCATGGTGCCGCTGTGGATCTGCCTCTATCGCACGCTGTCCGGTGACCGCCCGCGAATGCTCGAGTTGGCGGGTGTCGGGGTGGGGCTGATCGGACTCGCGGTGCTGGTGTTGCCACACGGCGGCGAGCGGTCGGGGCTCCCCGTCGTCGGCGTGGCCGTCATCGTGCTGTCCAGTCTGTCGTGGTCGTTCGGCTCGTGGCTCAAGCCGAGGGTCCTGTTACCCCGGGACGTGTATGTCGGTGCGGCATATCAGCTTCTGGCTGCCGGAGCGGCCATGTCGGTCGCCTCGGTGGCGACGGGTGAACGGCTGGACGGGGAGATCGGGCCCCGCGCGTGGGGTGCGTTCGGCTACCTCGTCGTCTTCGGCTCGATCATCGGATTCACCGCGTACGCGTGGCTGCTGCACCACGCCCCGCTGTCGCTGGTGGCCACACATACGTATGTGAATCCGGTGGTGGCCGTGGCGCTCGGGTCGCTCGTTCTCTCCGAACCCGTCACGCCCGCTCTCGTGATCGGGGGAGCCGTTGTACTGATGTCCGTCGTCCTGGTCGTCAGTGCGCACGCCCGGATGCGGGGTCGGGGGGATTCCTCCGTGAACGAATTCAAGGTATTATTATCAGACCAAAGACCGGCAGGAGGTGGGTAGATGGTGCGGGACGACTCGAAACGCTCGTTCACCGGGCCGCTGGCGGGGCTGAAGGTGGTCGAGATCGGCTCGATCGGACCGGGTCCGTTCTGCGCCATGCTCCTTGCCGATCTCGGGGCGGACGTGATTCGCGTGGATCGCGCCACGGGTTCGGGACTGGTGGGGCCGAACGCCGACTTCCGCACGGAACTGCTGCACCGCGGACGTCGCTCGCTCGCCGTCGACCTCAAGCATCCCGACGGCGCCGCGGTGGTGCTCTCGCTCGTCGCGGACGCCGACGTCCTGATCGAGGGTTTCCGCCCCGGGGTCGCCGAGCGCCTCGGCATCGGACCGGATGACTGCGCGCAACGCAACGCTCGGCTGATCTACGGCCGCATGACCGGTTTCGGGCAGGACGGCCCTCTCGCTCAGCACGTCGGCCACGACATCAACTACGTGGCGCTCAGCGGTGCCCTGTCGCTGATCGGACGTCAGGGCCAACCGCCCACCCCGCCGCTCAGCCTGATCGGTGACTTCGGTGGTGGAGGAATGCTACTCGCGCTGGGCGTCCTGTCGGCGTTGTTCGAGAGGCAACGCTCGGGACTAGGGCAGGTGGTCGACGCGTCGATGGTCGAGGGCGCCGCACTCCTCGCGACGCCGTTCTTCGGGTTTGCGCAGACCGGGGTGTGGGGCGAACGCGGCACGAACATCGTCGACAGCGGTGCGCCCTACTACGACGCCTACGAGACCGCGGACGGAAAGTGGCTGGCCGTCGGCGCGCTGGAACCGCACTTCTACGCCGACCTGGTCGCGTTGCTGGAACTGCCCGACGACCTGCCGGACCAGAACGACCGCTCGCAATGGCCGCAGATGAAGAAGGTCTTCGCCGACGCCGTGCGCGGCCGCACACTCACGGAATGGCTCGAGGCGGGAGAGGGACTCACACCCTGCATATTGCCCGTCCTCGAGGTCGACGAGGCGCCGTCGCACCCGCACCACGTCGCCCGAAATGCATTCGTCGATGTCGACGGTCTCGTCCAACCGGCGCCGGCGCCCCGATTCAGCCGGACGGCGGCCACCGTGGACCGCCGTCCGCCGATGCCGGGGGAACACACCACCGAAATCCTGACCGACTGGGGAATCGACCCGGGCCGCAGCGCCGACTGGCTGCGCTCGGGCGCGGTGCGCGAGGCCGAAGCAGAGACCTGACCCGCCGGGCCGTTGACGTCCGGACCACCACGAAACGTGTGGCGACCACCTGGGGTCGCCGAACTGAGAAGGAGTGCACTCGTGACCGAGCCCACGACATGGGAGACGTTCACGCTCGAGCGGCCGGAACCCGGCATCGCCGTCGTGACGTTGAATCGCCCCGAACGGATGAACTCGATGACGAACACCATGTTCGTCGAACTGGAGAGGGTCGCGCTGCAACTGGACCACGAGCATGACCTGCGCGTCGTGATCCTGACCGGTGCCGGCAAGGCCTTCTGCGGTGGTTTCGATCTCGACGATGCCGACGGACTGTCGTCGATGACACCGATGGGCATGCTCGATCAGCAGGAACTGGCCGCGCGGGCACTCTCGGCGATCCGCAGCATCCGGGTCCCGGTGATCGCGGCGGTCAACGGTGCGGCCGCCGGTGGCGGGCTGTCCCTGTCTCTCGCCGCCGATATCCGGATCGGTTCGCCTGCCGCGCGGTTCAACGCGGCGTTCGTGCGGATCGGACTGTCGGCCGGCGACCTGGGTGCGTCGTGGCACCTGCCCAGGCTCATCGGCCCGGCGCGGGCAGCGGAGTTCGCCTACACCGGCCGCTTCATCGAGGCGGTCGAGGCGGAGTCCCTCGGACTGCTCAACGCGGTCGTGCCCGCCGAATCGCTGCTCGACGAGGCGCTCACGATGGCCCGCCTGATCAGCGCGAATTCGCCTGCCGGAGTCCAGCTGTCGAAGCGTGCACTCCACGCGAACATGGAAGTGTCGTCGTACGCGGCGGCGCTCGAACTCGAGAACCGCGGTCAGGCGCTGCTGACCCGCGGCGAGGACATGCCCGAGGCGCTGGCCGCGTTCAAAGAGAAGCGCAGCCCCAAGTTCACGGGAAGGTGAGCCAGATGACGCAGACCGAAGTGCGGGAGAATACGGCGGTGCTGAGCAATTACGAGCCGCCCCGGTTGGAGACCCTCACCCTCGACGTGCTCGACGGGCAGATCGTCGTCCTCACGATCAATCGGCCCGACCGGATGAACTCGATGGTCGTGAAGATGTTCGAGGAGTTCAACACCGTGGCGTACGCGTTGCGTGACACCGATGCGCGGGCCCTGATCATCCGGGGCGCGGGGGACCGGGTGTTCTGTGCCGGGTTCGATCTGGACGAGATTCACGTCATCACCGAAATGGGTGTGCGCGAGTTCCTGCGGTTCCAGGAGACCGCGACCGGTGGGTTGGCAGCGCTGTACCACCTGCCGTTCCCCGTGATCGCGGCGATTCACGGTGCTGCTTCGGGTGGCGGGATGGCTCTCGCGCTCGCCGCCGACATCCGCCTCGTAGCGCCGACTGCGAAGTTCAACGCGGCGTTCGTCAAGGTCGGCCTGTCCGTGGGGGAGCTGGGCACGTCGTGGAAGCTCACCCGCCTCGTCGGGCCCGGCCGGGCGGCGGAGATCGCGTACACCGCGCGCTTCGTCGGAGCAGAGGAGGCCGCCCGAATCGGGCTGGCGAACCGGGTGGTGCCGAGCGAGGACCTGTTCGACGAGGCCGTCGCGGTGGCCCAGGCGATCGCGTCGAACTCTCCTGGCGGCGTTCGGATGTCGAAGCGTGCGCTGCAACGGAACCAGGAGGTGACATCGTATGCGGCGGCGCTCGAGTTGGAGAACCGGGGACAGGCGCTGCTCACCCGGTGCGCCGACATGCCGGAGGCGCTCGCGGCGTTCAAGGAGAAGCGGGCGCCGCGCTTCACAGGGCAGTAGGAATCAACCAATGACGACACGGATGGAGGCGAGCGCATGACCTGGGAATGGACGCCCGACACGCTCGGTGCGCTGGAGACATTCCTGCGCGAGCGCGGGATCACCGAAGGCCCGCTCACGACCGCCCGGATCGGTGACGGACATTCCAACCTGACGTTCCTCGTGTCCGACGGCGTCCGTCAGGTCATCGTCCGCCGACCGCCGCCTCCGCCGGTTCCGCCGGGCGCACACGACATGTTGCGGGAGGCGCGACTCGTCGGCGGCCTCGCGGGCAGTGGCGTGCCGGTGGCCGACGTTCTCGCCGTCGGCCAGACCGGGGACGTGCTCGACGTCCCGTTCTATGTGATGGACTACGTCGCCGGTCCGGTGGTCACAATCGAGACACCGCCGGCGCTCAGCGCCCCCGCGGACCGTCGCCGGATCGGTGAGGCGCTCATCGACACCCTCGCAGCGCTGCACGCGGTGGACTGGCAGGCCGCCGGATTGGGAGATCTGGGCCGTCCGGACGGATTCAACGAACGTCACCTGCGCCGCATGGGCAGGCTGGTGGCAGCCGACGACGGGACACCGCCGCCGGAGTTCGCGGACATCGACGCGTGGCTCGGCGCCCACGTGCCCGCCGAATCCGGTGCCGCGATCATTCACAACGACTACCGCATCGGCAACGTCATCCTCGCCCCCGACTCACCGGGACGTATTGCCGCAGTGCTGGACTGGGAGCTCGCGACGATCGGCGACCCCCTGTTCGATCTCGGCTACTTCCTCACGTCGTATCCCGTCGCGGGGGAACAGCGCACACCGACCGAGGACCTCGGCGTGGCCGTGCTCGAGCAGGGGTATCCCACCCGCGACGAACTGGCGCAGCGGTACGCGGACGCCACCGGCGCCGACCTGTCGAACCTGAACTGGTACACGACACTGGCCCTGTGGAAACTGGCGGTCCTGTACGAATACGGGCGGCGCCGCGCCGTCGCCGGCGTCGGCGACCAGTACTACCGCGACGGGGCACTGGTGCGCTCCTTCCTCGACGCCGCGCACCGGGCGGCAGGGTTGGCACCGTCGGTGGTCTGACGACGCGGGTGAGGCGGTCGGTACGCGAGTGGACCTCGACGTACCGACCGCCTCGTGCATGTCGAGATCACGCCCGGTGACACGTGACCGTCGCTGTGGTGCAGGTTTTTCCGGATCGATTGCGCGCGACGACCTGGACGACGGCGAAGCTGCGGCCGCGGTAGATCATCCGGGGTGCGAAGGTGAGCGGCTCGGTGCCTGGGCACGGCCGCACGAATGCCATTGCGATCGACGTCGTCTGGAACTCCGTGTGCGGTGCTACCGCGGAGTGGCCGGCGATCTCGGACGCGCACAGGAGGATACCGCCGTGGACATTGCCGAGCGGATTGCACAGCGACTCCGACGGATCGAGCTCCAGTCCCGCGCCGGCGTTGTCCCGTCGGTGGTGGGCGCCGAGTAGTTCGACGATCGACGTGGCGGTCGCCCGTGCGCGGACGTCGTCGGGCACGGATCCCGCTGGTGCGTCGGCGGCGACGTATCGCAGCCGGGCACTCCCGAGGGCCACGACCTGTCCGCTCTCGTCGAGGATCCGGCCGGTCGCCACACCACCGTCCGCGTTGACGGCGACGACAGTGCTCTCCGCCCGCAGGATCGAGCCGTCGAGGGCAGGGCCGCGGGTGAAGTCGAGGTGAAGTTCCGTCGTGACGGCCCATTGCCCGGTCTGACAACGTGCGGTGATCGGGTAGCCGGTCACGTCGTCCATCAGGACGCCGAGTGCGCCGCGGCACGGCAGGCCGCGCTGGTCGGACAGCTACGGTCCGGTCGGCATTTCCGACCTGCCGTGGGTCCCGTCGCCGGTCACGGGAGCTACCCGGAACAGCGCTTCGACGCCGGTTTCGACGAACGGAAGCGCTGTGATGTTCTCGATGCTCACGTTTCTCCTGGACGGCTGGTGCGATGCGGAATGCGTGGCACATGGCGAAGGCCTGCCGGCCGGGACCGTCGTCACCGGCAGGCAGGCCTCGTATGTGGGGGTCAGACTCCGCGCTGCGCTTTGGCGGCTTCGCTGGCGGCCTTGCTCTTCTCCCGGGCGGTGGCCCAGTCCTCGTTGGTCATCGATGTCAGTCCGGCGAAAGTGCCGGGGCCGGCGAGCATCTGGCCGCCGTCCATGGCGATGGTCTGGCCGGTGAGGTAGTCGCAGGCGTCCGACAGCAGGAAGATGGTGAGGTTGGCGAGTTCTTCCATTGTGCCCATCCGGCCCATGGGTACCTGGTCTGCCTGGGTCGCGCCGACTGCGCTCTTTTCGGTCGGGTTGAGCATTTCCCATGCGTAGTCGGTCGGGATGGGTCCCGGTGCGAGCGCGTTGAGGCGGATGCCGTAGCGGGCCCATTCGACGGCGAGTGACATCGTCATCGAGTGCACGGCGGCCTTCGCCATCGCGGAGGGGACGACGAACGCGGAGCCGCTCCACACCCAGGTGGTGAGGGTGGACAGGACGACGCCCTTGGTGCCGCCGTCGATCCAGCGGCGGCCCGCGGCGTGGGTGGTGTTGAAGGACCCGTTCATCACGGTGGAGGTGACGGCCTCGAAGGCGCGTGGGCTGAGCGATTCGGTGGGGGCGATGAAGTTGGCCGCGGCGTTGTTGATCACGCCGGTGAGCGGGCCGTGCAGGGTCCAGATCTCGTCCATCGCCGACGACACCAGGTCGGCGTTGCGGACGTCGACGGTCTGCCAGTGGACCGAGCCCGGCCGGGAGACCGACGCTTCCGCCGCGGCTTCTTCGAGGACGGCGGGCCGCCGGCCCCACAGGTGGACTTCGGCGCCGTGGTCGACGAGGTGCCGGGCGACGCCGCGGCCGAGGCCGGTGCCGCCGCCGGTGATGAGCACGCGCTTGCCCGCGAGGGCGTCGGGAGTGAAGGGTGAAGTGGTCATGCGATGGTCCTCTGGTCGGGAACGAGGGCTACAGGCCCAGGCTCTTGCTGATGATTTCGCGCTGAATCTCGTTGGTACCGCCGTAGATCGGCGGAGCCAGAGAGCGGCGGACCTGTTCCTCCATGCCGTACTCGCGCGTATAGCCGTAGCCACCCATCATCTGCATCGCCTCGAGTGCGGTCTTCTTCGCGATCTCGGTACATTTCAGCTTAGCCATCGACCCCTCGCGGTTGAGGTTGTCTTCCTCGCCGGCATCGATCCGCTCGGCCACCTCGTACACGAACGACTTCGCGAAGGCGATCTCCGTGGCGAGATCCGCGATGCGGTGACGGATGGCCTGGAAGCTGCTGATCTTGTGACCGAACTGCTCACGCTCGGTGACGAAGGCGATCACGTCGTCGAGCGATCGCTGTGCTCCGCCGAGTGCCATCGTCGCGATGATGAGGCGCTCGACACTGAGCCCCCGCATGAGGTGACGCCACGCCTGGTTCGGAGTACCGACGACAGCGCTCGCCGGAACCGCGACGTCGGTGAAGTACAGGTCGTTGCAGGTCCGGGCCTCCATGGTCTTGATCTCGTGGATCTCGAGGCCGGGTGTGTCGGTCGGCACCATGAACAGGGTCAGGCCCTGGTGTTTGCTACCGGTCGTGTCGGTCCGGGCGAGGAGGAGGATGTGCTCGGCGATATGGGCCGCGGAGATCCAGGTCTTCTGCCCGTTGATGACGTAGTGGTCGTCGACCAGTTCCGCTTTGATCCGGACACCACCGAGGTCGGAACCCGCACCGGGCTCGCTGAGGGCGATCGCCTCGAGCGTGCCGGACGCCATGTTGCCGACGATCGTCCGCTTCTGTTCCTCGGTGCCGTAGCGCAAGTACGTCTGGGCGGCGGTGAGACCGGTGGAGTAGGCGGTGACGGGGGCGAGGCCGCGTGCAGACTCCTCGAGGAAAATGCACTCCTCGACCATTCCGGCGCCGCCACCTCCGTACTCCTCCGGCAGGGACACGGCGAGCCAGCCGAGGCCGGCGAACTTGTCGAGAATGACGGGGCTGTTCGCCAGTGTGCCGCCCTCGGTCAGCAGGTCGCGTTGCTGGAGGGTCTTGCATTCGGCGGCGCAGAACTCGCGGACGGCGACCGCGAACTCTTGTTGCTCTCTAGTGAAACGCATAGCGGCGGCTGCTCTCTCGCGTGAGGGGGTTCGGGTCGACGCGGCCGGCGGGAGGCGAGGCGCGTACGCCCCGCCTCCCCGATCCGTCAGGCCCCGCGGAACTTGGAGAAGTCGGGCTTGCGCTTCTCGTTGAACGCGCTGATGCCCTCGATCGCCTCGGCGGACTCACCGAACAGCTTGAGCGTGGAGTAGGCCATGTTGCCCTGCGCGATGAAGTGCTCGGTGTCGGCGTTCAGGGACTGCTTGAGCACCTTCAGCGACGTCGGCGACAGCTGCAGGATTTCGTCCGCCCAGGCCCGGACCTCCGCCCGCAACTGGTCACCGGGCACCACCTTGTTGACCAATCCCCAGTCGAGGGCCTGCTCGGCGCTGTAGCGGCGGCACAGGAACCAGATCTCCCGTGCGCGCTTCTCGCCGATGGCCCGCGCCAGGTAGCCGGTGCCGAGTCCGGCGTCGAACGACCCGACGCGCGGGCCGTTCTGCCCGAAGATTGCGTGCTCGGCGGCGATGGACAGATCGCACAGCAGGTGCAGCACGTGACCGCCACCGACCGCGACACCGTTGACCGCGGCGATCACGGGCTTGGGGACGTCCCGGAGGACGCGGTGGAGTGCCTCGACCTCGAACAGGCCGCTGTCGGACGGGCCGTAGTCGCCGGTCTCCATCCGCTGCTTCTGGTCGCCACCCGAGCAGAACGCCTTCTCGCCGGCGCCGGTGAGCGCGATCGCGCCGACCTCGGAGCTGCCCCACGCCTTCTTGAACGACTTCACCAACTCGTCGACAGTCCGCGCACGGAACGCGTTGTACCGGTCGGGCCGGTTGATCGTGATCCAGGCGAGTCCGTCCTCGACCTCGTACGTCACATCCGTGAAGTCACTCGTGAAGTCACTCATCGACCTGTTGGTCCTTTCGTGTTGCCCGCGGGACGTGAGCCCCGCGAAGTTCTTTTGGTCTTACCTTATGACGAAGGTAGCGCTGATAACGAGCGTTTTCAAGAGCGACGGTGAAGAACGCAGTGACCTGCAGTGATATCGGAGCAAGGTCTGCAATATCCGTCCGATTTCTGGTTGTCGCGTCCCCATCCTCTGCACAGCAGAACCTTCTGTACGTGTGCGCCCGGTCACATTAGTGTTCGGGTCGTCGAGATGACGACCCCCCGACTCGCAAGCCCAATCTCCCGGAGAGCCGTGCTGTAGCGCTCCGGTCACGGCGTGTCCCGCCATGAGCGTGATGAGGAAATCATGAGTGCAACCATCCAACGGGATCGGCAGATACCCGGACTGATCGCAGACTCCGATCGAGACGAGCCCACGCCCGACGTCATAGAGGGGATTCGCGCGCGGTTCCCCACCGAAACCGAATACGATCGGATGTTGACCCGCAAGATGGAGCGGCGGGCGGGGGAGGGTTATCGCAGCTTCGATCTCGACCTTCTCACCGCGGCGCTCGAGAACATGCTGAGGGAAGTACTGCCGTCTTCGCGGTTCGAGGTCCGAAACGCGCGGTGGCTCACAGGTGGGGCGTCGAAAATTCAGATGGGTTTCACGCTGCGCTACGACGACTCCGTAGCCGGTGAGGTGACCGAGGATCTGGTCTTGCGCATGGAGCCGCCCGAGTCACTGAACGCCACCAGCCGGATGCGGGAATTCGAGGTGATCAACGCCCTCGCCGGAACGGTTCCCGTTCCGACGGTCCGGTGGGTCGACGAGGACGCCAGGTGGTTCCCGGAGCCGGCGCTCGTCTATACGTGGGTGCACGGATCCGCGAAGCCCAGCCGCGCCCAGAGCCGGATCGCCGGCATCGGGATCAACTTCGGTCCCGAACTCCGAGAAGTCTTGGCACCGCAGTTCGTCGATCTTCTGGCACGCATTCACACATTCGACGTGACGGCGGCAAAGCTGGATCACTACGAGAAGCCCGTCGTTGCCACGACCGAGAGCGCACTGTGGCAATTGAATCGGGCGAGGCGGGTATGGGAGGAGGACCGCGGCGAAGACTTTCCGCTGCTCGATGCGGCGGCGGGTTGGCTGGAGGACAACCTGCCTGTTCTCGACCGTGTCAGTCTCGTCCACGGCGACTACCGGGGCGGAAACTTCCTGTTCGACGAGAACACCGGATCCGTCACGGCCATTCTCGACTGGGAGCGCAGCTTCCTCGGCGACCGCCACCGCGACCTGGCGTGGGCGACGCTGTACCCGTTCGGCCATCCGTCCGAGGACGGTTCCGAATTCCTCGCGACCGGACTGCTGCCGACCGCCGTGTTCTTCGAGATGTACGAGCAGGCATCCGGCCTGACCGTCGATCCGGACAAACTGACGTTCTACCGGATTCTGAACGAATACCAGTCCGTCGTCACCGCGCTGGGCTCGGCCTACCGCGTCTCGAAGCTGGGGAAGACCCACCAGGACGTTCTACTGACAGGACTCGAGGCGACCGGATATCTGATGGCCCTTCAACTCGGCCAGGATCTCGAGGAGGTTTTGTGATGGTGAACAAATCCGCGAACACGTTCGACGCTGCCGCCCGCTCCCTCCGCGTGACGGTGACACCGGCGCTGGGCGAATCGAACTCGCTGGCCGCAGAGCAGGTGAGGGTCATCGCCGGCGTCCTCGACTTCTATCGCGACCGCGCACACCACGAGTATCCGCGGAAGCAGTACGAGTTCCGAACATATCTCGCTCTCGCAGAACGGCTCAGCGACTACGCGAAGGTCGATCGCACTGCCCGGTCACTGCTCGCGGACGCACTCGAGAATGCGCGCCGCACCGATCGGCTCGCCGTTCCCGAGTACGGACAACTCGACCGGGCCACGGACGAGTTGACGCGTGCGATTGCCGGGATCATCCGATCGGCGCGAACCACCGACCCGGCCACGGGCGCCGAGGTCAGCCGCATCGTGCTCGAACACTCACGACCACTCGTCGAGTTGCAGCGGTCGTGGTTCCTCCCTCAGGGTGTCGATCCGGACCCGCATAAGGTCCCGCCGCTCCGCTCTCTGCTCGGCGACACCGCCGCCACGCCTCGCGCGCACTAGCCAACGCAGCGTCTGCCTCATGGATCAGGAGAAAACATGTCATCCGAGGTGATCACCACCGCCCCCGACAGTACGGTCTCGACAGCCGTGCGTCGGCGCGCGATCTCCGCCGCCAGTTTCGGAACCTTTGTCGAGTACTACGATTTCGTCATCTACGGCTACGTGGCGACCTACATCGCGCAAGCCTTTTTCCCCACCGGGAACTCGTTCGTCAGCCTGCTGGTGACCTTCGGTGCCTTTGCCGCCAGCTTCGTGGCACGCCCCCTCGGTGCGGTGATCTTCGCGCCGTTGGGGGACAAGTACGGCAGGCGGACTGTCCTCTCCGTCGTCATCATTCTCATGACCCTCGCCACGGCGGGCATCGGGCTGCTGCCCACGTACTACCAGATCGGTGTCGCCGCACCGATTCTCCTGATGACGCTTCGACTCGTGCAGGGAATCTCCGCGGGCGGCGAATACGGTGGAGCGACATCACTCATCGCCGAGTTCGCGCCGCCTTCGCGGCGTGGGTTCTTCGTCGGATTCATCTCGCTGACCGTCGGCGGGGCGATGTTGTTCGGATCGGGAACGGCGATGGTGCTCACCCGGACTCTGTCGCCCGAGTCGATGTCGTCGTGGGGGTGGCGGTTGCCGCTGCTGCTGTCGCTGCCACTGGGGCTGATCGGTCTGTACATCCGCTTCCGGCTCGAGGAGACCCCGGCATTCACCGCTCTTTCCCGGGAGGGGCGCGTGCAGAAGTCGCCGCTGCTCACGACGCTGAGACGGGACTACCGCTCGGTTCTCATTGGCATCGGTATCGCGGCGACCAACTCGTGCATGATGGCCCTGTACTTCATCTACATGCCGTCCGCGCTGAAGGAGTTCACGGATTTCTCCGCCGCCGACGCCCAGTTGATCACGTTCGTCGGACTGGTGGCGTATTGCGTTGCAGTGCTTCCCTTTGCGCGGATGTCCGATCGAGTGGGACGGATACCGCAACTCCTCGTCTCGTCGGCCACGTTGATCGTACTGATCTACCCGTCCCTCGTGATGCTCTCGAGCGGTGTACTCGCGCTCGCGGTCGCCGCGATGGTGGTCGTGACCCCCGTGGTGGCCGCGAACATCGCCGCAGTGACACCCCTGCTGACCGAGATGTTCGGGACCGACACCCGGTACACGGGCCTGTCTCTCGGCTGGCAGATGTCGACGACCCTCTTCGCCGGTCCCACCCCCATCATCCTTGCCGCCCTCGCCGGGCTCGGTGGAGCGACTGTCCCGGCCTTCTATGCGATGGCCGTCGTCGCACTCACCGTGATCGCCGGCATCTTCGCGGCGCGCACGCTTGCACGATCCCGAGCCCACTAGACCAACCACTCAGAACTGAGGAATGAGAACAATGGCATTCGACGCCAAGAATTTCGAGTACCAGAACCCCCCTGAGGCCGACCATCTGTGGGTCGAGACGATCCTGTTCCCGATTGTGATTCCGGAAGCGAATCTCTACACCTTGATCTACACCAACGTGCGTCCCAGTCTCGGGGTGATGTGGAACCAGGTCATGGTCTGCGGTTCGCTCACCGACACCCGCGCGGAACTGCTGCACTACAACGAGAATCCGCATCTCCCTGCGCCGGCATCCTTCACGCGGATCGATTCGCCGATCGGACTGTCGATCGATGCGGTGGACGCACCGCGCAAGTTCCGCATCGACTACGTCGCCGACGACGGCACCGAGATCCACGTCGACTGGGTGAATCTCATGGACCCGTTCGACATTCACGATCCGAAGCACAGCCCGCAGGCCGGCGCGGCCCCGGACATCCACGCCGACCTGGAGGTCGGTGCGCACAAGTCCGTCGGGCACGGCGATGCCACCGGGCGTGCGACCGGGAGGATGATCGTTCGCGGCCGCGAGTACATCGTGGATTCCATCGAGCGGATGGATCGGAGTTGGGGACCGCGTGACCCCATGAAGGCCGGAAAGCCGAACCACATCGTGTCGGCGACCTTCGGTGAAGACCTCGCCTTCCACATGATCTGTCCCTGGAATCCCGAGGCGGCAAACCCGAACGCTTTCCAGCTCTCGCACGGATACGTGTTGGACGACGGCGAGGTCTACGGCCTCACCGACGAACTGGAGATGACCAGCACGCACCTCGGAATGGTGTGTACCGGCATCGACATGACGGTCACCGATGTGCGCGGGAAGAAGTTCCGACTCCAGGCCACGCCCCACATCGGGGCGCCCTGGATCGCGGCGCCGACCGCGATGGTGCACAACGCCCTGATGCGCTGGACCTGCGCGGGCCGGGAGGGCTACGGGGTCGTCATGAGTACTCGGCACCTGTCCGAGTTGAATCGGAAGTTCGGGCGATTCCAGGCCGAGACACGCGGACTTGTCTGCGTCTGAGCGACCCGCCGGAACCTCGGGTGCGGCGTGCTGGAGACCCTTTTCGGATGCTGCGAAGTCGGACTATCATCCCGGTATGAGGACGAGGCCGATCAGTAAGCCGACTTACATGATCGAGTCCGTGCACAATGCGCTTCTGCTGCTGAACGCAGTCCGCGACCACGGCAGCCTCCGGTTGAAGGACGCCGCCGAAGAGATTGGCGTGGCCGAATCGACTGCCCACCGACTGCTGGCCATGTTGGTCTACCACGGCTTCGTCGTCCAGGACGAATCACGGCGGTACCTACCAGGGCCGTCGATGGGAGTCGGGCCCACCGGTTCGTCCTGGACCCGGACATTCCGCGACGCCTGCCTCGACTCGATGCACGAACTGTCTTCTCTGACAGGGGAGACCGTGAATCTGGTCGTGCGGACCGGGGTCGAGTCGCGAGTGATCGGAGCCGTCGAGTCGGAGCGGCTGCTCCGGGTCGGTAATCGTCAGGGGCACGTCCCGCCTGCACGAACGTCGGCCGGCGGCCGGGTGCTGCTCGCGCAACTCGACGACACTGCACTCGCCGATCTCTATCGGTCCGACCATGCGCTCTCGGCCGCCCGGCTGTCGCCGGCGGAGTTCGCTCAGCTGCAGAGGGAACTGCGAGCGGTGGCCGAGAAGGGTTACGCGACAGCGGTCGACACGGTCGAGGTCGGCTTGTCCTCCGTCGCGGTCTGCCTGCGTAACGGCGAGGGTGTGGCTCTCGGCGCTCTGGTCGTGGCGATGCCGACAACCAGGTTTCATGCGAGCCTGGAGTCGGGACTGGTCAGCCAGATGCGCAGAACCGCAGCGGGAATCGAGTCTCGCATTCGTGACTTGAGGTCGTCCGACGCCGCATGACACGGGCCGCGGTGACGGCATCCGGCACTACTTTTCCGCACACGCGCACCTTCTGGGCCTCGGCAGCGAGTGCGGGAACCGAGAAGGTGAGCGTCAATGGATGGTGGGAGCCGTCAGTCCGACGCCGTCAGCGCGCGGCCCTAGCGCGGATGCCCATCGCACCGCAGACGGGGGCGGGCCAGTCGACGTCGGTGCGGGCGAGTTCCCGGTCGACGGCGTCGGCGACGTCGTCCGCGAAGGACACGACCCGGCGACTGGTGAGGTCGACGTGGGTCGCGGTGACCTCGAGTGTGCTGGCGAGGCGCTCGGTGGTGTCGTCGACGAGGAAGGCCATGGCGTGGACGACTTTGTCGGAGCGTTCCACGATCCGCGCGTGCACCGACACGCGATCGCCGACGTGGACTTCCGCGTGGTAGCGGATGTGATGCTCCGCGGTGAAGAATCCCTGGTCACGGGTGGTGCGGTAGTCGTCGGTTATGCCCATCCGATCGAACACTTCCGCGATCGCCTGCGCCTCGAGATCGAAATAGTGGCGGATGTTCATGTGGCCGTTCTCGTCCTCGTAGGCGGACGGAACGAGCACGGGCCCGCACTCGCGGGGTAGTGCAACCACCTGGTGGTATGAGGGGATTCCGGCTGGTGACGTCATCGGTCCATAATAACGATCGTTAACAGCGAGTGCTAGAATGCAACTGTGGACCGGAACAGGAAGATCCTCGACACCGCCGCAGAGCTGTTCTACGAAAAAGGCTTTCACGGAACGAGTGTCGATGAATTGGGCTCCCGCGCCGGTCTGAGCGGTCCTGCCATCTACCGCCATTTCTCCGGCAAGGACGAGATTCTGGCCACCCTGTTCGACGAGGCGATGGACGAGTTGATCGGCGCCACCGAACCGGTGCACGAGGACGCGGATCTCGATCTCCAGCGGATGATCCGCCACCACGCTCTCTACGCTGCCCGGCACCGCCATCTCGTGAACGTCAGCCAGCGGGAGGACCGGTCGCTGGTCGATCCGTGGCGGAAGGCGATCAACCGCCGGCGCAAGCAGTACGTCCAGGGGTGGGAGGCCGCGGTGACGCGGTCGATCCCCGCCGCGTCGCCGGCGGAGGTTTCGGTGGCAACCCAGTCCTGCCTGGGCATGATCTTCTCGATCGCGTACTGGCCCGCCAAGGTGACCCGCACCGCAGGGCTGGCCGATCACATGGTGCGGATGGCGACCGAGGGCCTGGACGCTTTCCGTAAGTAGTACTGCCTCTGCACCTACCGATAGGTGCAGAGGCAGTACTACTTCGGATTATGGTGCGAGGCTGGGGCGGTACGTGTAAGAGGATGACCGCGACAGCGCGAATTCGAAAATCCCGTACCCGGTCTGGCCGTTCCACCCGAACGTGCAGCAACGGTCGGTGAGGGCGGAGTCGAGAGTCTTCGGGCCCACGGTTCCGTCGAGGGGATAGACGTCGAACTCTTCGTGGTCGCGGCCACGAACCTTGCCGTGGTGTCCGCCATAGCCGCCGCCTGCCATATAGCCGCCGCCTGCGGAGGCGTCCGCGTCGACGCGGTAGGTCGCACCGCCGGCAGTTACCACCTCCACTGCGCCGCTGACGAGGTCGTTGCCCGAGGTGAACAACAGGTCGTGCCGGACGTCGGTGATGTCGTCGAGTCCGCCGTCGTCGTGCATGACGGCGCCTTCCAGCAGAATTCGGCCACCTCGACGGTCCTCGACGAGCAGAAATCCGAACGTGCGGTCCGGGAACTGCGCCTGGTACCAGATGTGCAGGCCCTGCCCGCCGGACATGGTGCGTACCCCGCGGGAACGGTCCCGCAGTCCGTACCAGCCCGCGACGTCGGTGGTGGTTCCGTCGAGGGCGAGTGTGCCCTCGTACCGGCCGGGCTGGAACAGGTGGTCGAACGAGGTGACGTTTCCGTCGGTGTTCTCCACATCCACCGACCCGAGCCAATACGGTGCACGGGCGTGCCACAGAAGATCCAGTTCAAGTCCGGTCTTGTTCTCGCCCAGCTGGATTCGCCAGGTTGAATTGTCGTCGACCGTCTCCCACCTCAGTGGTCCGACGGAGGCGCCGTCGGTCTCGGAGTGTTCGGTGGAGTAGCGGAGGTTGCGCTGCTCGGACTCCGTGGTCAGGACGACGAAGCCGTCCACGACGTTGCGGGGCGGGTAGACCCCGGCGCCGAGGATCACCGACGGCGCGGTACGCCCGTCCGGGTGAAGGTTGAACATGAACCGGTCGAAGAACTTCTCCGGCATGTCCTCGGTGGCGCGAGTCACCAAGGCGTCGTGAAATCCGCCAGTCATACGTGCTCCTTTTCTTCGACGCTGACATTGTCGGCGCCGATCTCGCGATGGTCCAGGGTGAAGCGGTAGGAGCCCATCATCAGCAGGCAGGCGATGGCGATTCCGACCAGCGCGATGATCGGCAGCGCGCCGGCACTGTAGGAACCGGTGGCGCTGTAGACCTGTCCGAGCAGGAAGATGCCGAACGCCGACCCTTGCGCGTAGAGGAAGTAGATGAATCCCAGCACCCGGCCGTAGGAGTGCTTGGGGAAGTATCGGCTCACCATGTAGGCGGCGAGATCACCCTCGGACCCCAGGCCCAGGCCGATCAGGGCCGCGCCGACGAACAGAAGGCCGGTCTGCGACGACGTGATCATGAAGAAGACCCCGACCCCGCACAGTGCGAAGATGATCGAGCCGATGGCGGGGGCGTAGAACCGGTCCAGCAGGTAGCCCACCAACAGTCGCGCGGCGATCGACGCCAGGCTCAGAACAGACAGGATCGAGACGGCGGTGCCCTGGCTGATGCCCTTGTCCGTGGTCATGGGCACCACCTGGGACATCAAGCCGAACGTCGCCGAGGACACCAGGAAGATGGCGACGGACAGCAACCAGAACTGCCGGTACTTCCTCGCCACGGTGAGCAGCGATTCCCCGGCCATCCGGCCTTCCAGACGTGCGGCCTTGCGCTCGGCTTCGTGTTCGGCGGGCATTCGGGTGACGAAGGCGTAGACCGCGGCCGGGATGACCGTGCACAGTGCGCCGATGACCAGGAACGCCAGGCGCCATCCGCCGATGCTGAGCATCCAGTTGGCCAGATACGGCATGAGTACCCCGCACGAGCCGAGGCCGGCCATGAGGATGCCCAGCGCCATGCCGCGACGGTCCTGGAACCACGCGCTCACCACGGTCGAGTGCGCCACCGGGTTCACGGCGCCCGCTCCGGCACCGATCACCACGCAGAGCAGGTAGAAGACGAGTTGGTTGTTCGGCAGGGTGGCCATCAGCATCAGGCCGATTCCGAACGCCAGCGACATCGGAACCGACGGGATCTTGGGACCGTACCGGTCGATGAGAAAGCCCAGGATGACGATGCTGATACCCACCAGCACCGTCTCGATGGACAGACCGTTGCTGATGACGCTTCGTTCCCAGCCGAATTCCGCGGTCATCGGCTTGCCCAGGATGTTGAACAAGACGTTCACCGCGGTCGTGCCGAACAACAGAGTCAGAAAGCCTGTCACCACATACCACCAGCGGTTCAGATGCCGCGTGGGCGCCTGCAACCCAGTCGTGCCGACTGCGCTCATGGAAGCTCCTGTCGATTGATATCGGTAGTCGGGGGCGGCGATGCCGCGCAGGGGATCCCATGGTCAGTGGTCTCCGTCACAAATAACACCATATGGACAGTCCAAAGTAAAGGACAGTCCAAAACGGAACTAGCGGGGGGACGAGAAGTCGAACATCCTGCTCGCGATGCGTCGCAGCTGCAGCTCGTCCGTGCCCTCGGTGATGCGGTAGCGACGGTGGTGGCGGTAGATGTGCTCGAACTGCTTGTGACGGGAGTATCCGACGCCGCCGTGGATCTGGATCGCGCGGTCGGCCGCCCGGCAGGCGAGCTGGTTGCTACGCAGGTTCACCATCGCGACCTTGTCGGTGACGGCCGTCTTCCCGAGCTCGTCCATCATCGCCGCGGTCTTGTAGATCGTGTTGCGGATCAGTTCCGCATCGGTCTGGAGTTCCACCAATTGCCACTGGATGCCCTGATGCTCGTGCAGCAGTTTCCCGAAGACGACGCGTTCCTGCGCGTACCTCACGCTCTCGTCGATGCAGTACTGCGCGGCACCGAGCGACGACGCCGCCTGCCGGATCCGGTTCTCGTGGACGAACAGCTGCGCGCAGTCGAGACCGCGCCCGACCTCCCCGACCACGGCACCCACCGGGACCCGCACGTCGTCGAGATGAACCTCCGAGTGGTCGCTGGGCATGTTGAACGTCCAGTGGTTGAACGGAACAGAGAAGCCCGGTGCGTTCGTTGGTACCAAGAACGCGGTGATCCCGTCCGCCTCGCCTGCCTGCCCGGACGTGCGGGCGAACACGAGGTCGACCTCAGAGCAGTCGACGAGGCTGTTGAAGCGCTTCGCCCCGTTGATGATCCAGTCGTCCCCGTCCCGTCGGGCGGTCGTTTCCAGGTAGTTGGCGTCGCTACCGTGTCCGGGCTCGGTGAGGCCGAACGCGATCTCGAGGTCTCCGCGGATCAACGGTTCGAGGTACTGCTCCCGCTGCTCGTCGGTGCCGTACTCGTGCAGCACGAGGGCGAGCGGCAGGTTCGCGACCACCGACGCCTCGTCGGCGTGCGGGAAGTGCAGACCGGAACCCCTGGTGAGAAGGTATTCGCGGACGACGGCCATCGCGAGGTTGCTGCCGTCGTTCCCGCCGAGGGCCTGCGGCAACGGGAACCGGAAGAATCCGGCGGCGTCGGATCGACGTCGGGCCTCGAGCAGCAGTTCGCGCCATTCCTGTTTCGGGAACCCGTCCCGTTCCCAGTCCGTGCGGGCGTACTCGCGTCGATGGTCGAAGAACTGCGGGTGCTTGGCCTCGAGCGGCGCGATCTCGCGATCGATGAACGCGTCGAGGTCGGTGACGAACTGCTGCACGTCGTCGGGAATGGTCCAGTCCATAAGGCGTCCTCCGGTTCGGGATCCGATGTGTCGGACGGTAGGGAGCGCCTGGGCACTCGGCCACGACGTCGCCGCGATGCACTGTTGATTTCTCCAGTGCCCGGACCGGCACGTCGTGTCGACACCGCGGCCGCCGTGGTTGCATGCGGTCATGCTGAAGCTGAACGGGATCGACGAGTTGGTCGCGAGGGTCGGCGCCGACCTGGGCGCGACGGAGTGGTACGACGTGACGCAGGACCGCATCACGGCATTCGCTCGGGATACCGACGACTTCGAGCGCATCCACCTCGACCCCGAGCGAGGCCGGGAGGCCGGATTCGGCGGCACGATCGCCCACGGGTTGTTCACGCTGTCCCTCGGGCCGAAGTTCCTCTACGAGATCTTCGAGATGACCGGGCACTCGCTGGGGCTCAACTACGGGTTCGACACGGTGCGCTTCCTGGGCCCCGCCCGGGTCGGTTCCCGGATCCGCATGACGGCGCGACTGCTCGACGCGCGGCCGATCGAGGGCGGATACCGGTTCACGATCCGGCAGACCTTCCAGATCGAGGGTCACGACAAGGCAGCCTGCGTCGCGGACGCGGTCGTGGCCTACTTCCACTGAAGCAGAAGGAGAGACGTCCATGCGTGCTGTCGTCGTCGAAGAGCTCACCGGTCCGCAGGCCGCGACGCTGGTGGAGATACCAGAACCGCACGGGTCCCACCCCCGGGCGGAGGGACAGCGACTGCTCGTCGACGTGCACGCCGCCGGGTTGTCGTTCATCGACCCGTTGCAGAGCTGGGGTAAGTACCAGAACGGTGTGCCGACTCCGTACGTGTGTGGCAGCGAGTACGCAGGTGTCGTCGTCGAGGCGCCGGAAGGGGCGGACTTCCGACCGGGCGACCGGGTCGGGGGAATCGTCTGGCACGGTGCCCTCGCCGACCGTGCGCTGGCACTGCCCGAGTACACGGTGAAGATTCCGGCGTCGATGTCGTTCGTCGAAGGTGCGGCGCTCTACATGAATTACTCGACGGCCTGGTACGCACTCCACCGGGCGCAGGTTCAGCCGGTCGAATACGTACTCGTCCACGGCGCCGCGGGAGGGGTGGGCACCGCGGCCCTCGATCTCGCAGTGACGTTCGGGGTGAAGGCGATCGCCGTGGTCTCCAGCGACCGGAAGGAAGGGGTCGCGCGCCAGTGTGGAGCGCATGCGGTGGTGCGGTCGGACGGGCCGTGGCTCGACGAGGTGCGCGGTCTCACCGACGGGCGCGGTGTGCACGTGGTGATCGATCCGGTGGGCGGCGACCGGTTCACCGACTCGCTCCGCGCCCTGCGCCAGGGCGGCAGGCTCGTCGTCGTCGGATTCACCGGTGGCTCTATCCCCACCGTCAAGGTCAACCGACTGCTCCACCGCAACCTCACCGTCACGGGAATCACCATGGACAACATGGAAACCGAGTATCCCGGGACATTACGGATGGTCCGGGACGCCGTCGAATCACTGGCCGCCGACGGGCGGATACGACCGTATGTCGGCGCGACGTTCCCGCTCGAACAGGCGGCGGCCGCACTGTGCGCGCTGGACGACCGGGCCGCGCTCGGCAAGGTCGTCGTCGAGGTGGTGCCGCCGGCCTGACGACACAGACTCAGCGAACCGCCGGGGCGCCGAGGACGGCCAGCCCTCGTTCGACGACCTCGGCGAGGCTTTCCGCGGCGACGACCAGGGCGGGGTCCGGGTCGGACCGCCTCCGGTTGCGCTTGACGAACACCGACATCGTCGACACCGTCTTGTAGTGGCAGTAGGCCAGGAACCAGTCCAGGTCGGCAACCGGAATGTCACGCTCGGCGCGGTAGGCGGCCAGGAGTTCGCCGGGGGACGGCATCCCGGCGCCGGCCGCGACATCGGCGGCCGGACGGGACCGCCGGAACCGGTGCACCGGGTCGGTGTGCATCAGCAACCACGCCAGATCGGTGCGGGGATCGCCGACCGACCAGATCTCCCAGTCGATGATCGCGGCGAGGTCTTCGCCGGCGAACAGCATGTTCGCAAGCCGGTAGTCGCCGTGCAGCAGAGTGGGGGCGACCGGTGCCGGGATCCGGTCCGCCAGCGCTGCATGCAATTCGGCGTGGCGAGGCACGATGTCGTCGTCGACGGTGTCGAGTAGACGCGCCCAGCGGGCGAGTTCCTCCGGGACCGGGACGACCGGCTCGTTCCCGACACCCAGCGCGACGGGGTCGAGGTTCTGCATCCGGGCGAGCATCCCGGCGGCCGCGCGGGCGCGGGAGGCGACGGTGTCGGGTTCGGGCGGTGAGTCGACGACGTCGAGCAGCGGTTCGTAGGACTGCCCGTCGACGAGGGACATCGCGAAGAGGGGTGGGCGTTCGGGTGTCCCGTTCTCCTCGAAGAGGATCGTGGGGACGCGGACGCCGGAGGCAGCGCCGAGAAGTCCGATGATCCGCGCCTGCCGGAGCACGTCGCGGTTGCGGACCGGCTCGAGGCCGGGCGGTGCCATCTTGAGGACGACCGCTGTGTCTGGCCGCTCCGGCCGCGTGAGGGTGGCCCGGTAGGTCAGGCTCGACACCCCACCCGGCAGCGCCGACGGCGCGGACACCACGGCTCCCGGCCATCGGCGACCCGCGGCCGCCGTCGCGCGTGTGGTCAGCGTGTTCACGTCGAATTCCGTCACGTCTCCACGATCGGGCCGGTCGGCCGGTACCGCAAACACGCGCACGACCGTCGCTGAAGAAATCCACAGTGGCCCCTCGGTGGTTGCTTCGGGTGATCTCCGGTGCGTGATAGAGCTTGCCTATGACATCGATCAGCGGATATCGGTCCCGGAACGATGCTGGGCTGGAGCGGTTCTCGTTGCACGGCAAGGTCGCGGTGGTGACCGGGGCGTCGTCCGGTCTCGGCGTGGCATACGCGCTCGCGCTGGCTCGAGCGGGTGCCGACGTCGTCCTCGGGGCCCGGCGTGGCGACAAACTGGCCGCGACCGCGGAGCAGGTGCGGAAGTACAACCCCCGCGTGGTGGCGGTGGAGACCGACGTGACGCAGGTGGACCAGTGTGATCGCCTCGTCGAAGCCGCCGTCGAGGCGTTCGGGCGGGTGGACGTCCTCGTCAACAACGCAGGCACTGGCGGTGAGTACCACCACGTGACGGAGGATCCACCCGACCACTTCCGGTCCGTCGTCGACGTGAACGTGCACGGCTCCTACTGGATGATTCAGGCATGCGCGCGGGTGATGGGCCGCGGCAGTTCGATCGTGAACGTCTCCAGCGTCATGGCGCTCACGACTGCGAAGATGCCCGCCGCCGCGTACAGCGCGAGCAAGGCCGCCGTCCTCGGGCTGACCCGCGACCTCGCCGCGCAACTCGGACCGAGCGGAATCTGGGTGAATGCCATTCTGCCGGGTGTCTTTCCGTCCGAGGCGACCGCGCACTACACCGAGAACTACAAGCGCAAGATCATCGACGCGCGGATACCCCTCGGACGCATCGGTGATCCCGCGGACATCGCCGCGGTGGTGGTGTTCCTGGCGAGCGACGCGTCCGCGTATCTGACCGGGGTGAGCTTGCCCGTCGACGGCGGCGTGCTGGTGAACTGAGCGCGCGCGAACGCTATCGGTGCTGCGCCATCGAGGAGGTGACCGTGCGGGTGTTGAGACCGTCGCCCGCGTCGACGGTGAGGAACTGGCCGGTGACGCTGCGAGCGGTGGGGGAGGCGAAGAACGCGACGGCATCCGCAATGTCGGCCGGGTCGACGAATCCGTTGGGCATCGACGCGAGCCACGCGTCCTGGATGTCCTGTGGCATCGACAGGATGCCGGAACTGGCTGTCATCCCGGGCAGGACGGCGTTGGCGGTGATGCCGAGGGCGACGTTCTCGGCCGCAACGGTCTTCACCAGACCGAGCAGGCCCGCCTTCGTGGTGCTGTAGGACACCTGGGCCGGCATGCCCTGCGTGCCTGCGGTACTGGAGATCACGACCACGCGGCCATACTGCCGTCCGCGCATCCCCGGCAGGCACTGCTGAAGCACTCGGAAGGTCCCGGTGAGGTTGACATCGAGATCCTTCCGCCACTTGTCGATCGACAGACTGTGTGCGGCACCGAACATCGTCGTCAGACCCGCATTGGCCACGTAGACGTCGATGTCGTCGAGGGGCGGCAGTTCGTCGGTGGACATGTCGGCCTGGTACGTGCATCCGGGCGCGCGGTCGAGCGTGACCACCTCCATCCCGTCGGCTTCCAGCCGGGTGACGATGGCCTTGCCGATACCGCCCTCACGTGCGGCACCGGTCACCAGTGCCTTGCGGCGGCGCGGGTCGGTCATGCGGATCTCCGTTCGTCGGGCAATGTGTCGGCGCGCTCGAGGTCGTCGTCCTCTGCTTCGGCACAGCGGCTTTCGATGTGGAAGGCCGGATGGTCGCGAAGTCGGAGGACGAGAAGCGCGGTGTGGATGCTCAGTTGATGGGACGCCTCGCCGGTGACGTCGAGGCCGGTGAGAGTGTGCACTCGCGACAACCGGAGGCGCACCGTGTTCTCGTGCACGCCCAGCCGGGTGGCGGTGCGGCGCATGCCGCGGTTCTGCTCGAACCAGACGGCCAGTGTGCGAATCAGTTCGGTCGACGCAGCTGCGTCGTCCAGGAGGGGGCCGAGCATGTCGTCGATGAAGTGCCGGATGGCCGAGACCTCACCGTTCGCCAGGAAGAGGCGGGCCGGTCCCAGATCGTCGACGGCGAGCACGCGATGCCCCGTTCCGTGGGTGAAACGGTCTATGCAGCGCACGACTTCCCGTGCCTCCCGGTAGGCACGGGCGAACGAATCGGATTCGTACACCGACGACACTCCGGCGATCAGTCCGCCGGTGGGGCTCAGTTCGGTGGCCGCCGTCTCGAGGTTCGCGGTGATGCGCCGGACGACGGTCGGGGATGCGACGTGATCGGGTGCCTCGATGAGCAGGAGGATTCCCTCGGAACCGCGAGTCGACAGCACCTCCAGACCAAGAGCCCGCTCGGTGTGCTCGGCGAGGGAGCGGTCGAGATCCGCGGGTGCTCCCTCGGATTCGCGGATGTACACCAGGGCGCGGCGGGCGTGGACGTTCACGCCGAGGTATTCGGCACCGGCCGCGAGATCGGCCCAGGCGCCGGAGCCGCGAACGAGTTGGCGGGCCAGGGCGGACCGTGCATTCCAGGCGACCCGGGTGATGCGACGCTGGGTGAGGAACTGCGCTCCGATGCGGCGGGCGCAGCGCAGGGCCACGTACTCGTCCGTGGCGTGGAACGGCGTGGGTTGTTCGTCGACGACGAGCCATCCGAGGTGTTCGCCGCGTTCGACGATCGCGCTGAGGATCTTGCGCCGCGACAACCCGGTGCCGAGTTCGGCTGGCAACAGCACGGGGTCCGCGCTGGTCGGGGTCGTCGTGTGCCCGCGCACGATGTCGCGCAGTGGTGGGAACGTGGTCTGCCTGCCGGCATCGGGCCGGGTGGACGCGACGACGTTCCCCTGGCGGTCGAACAGGGTGACTGCTTTGCCGGTGGCCTCCGCACAGACCCGGACGATCGCGGACAGGCAGTCGACGGCCACCGCCGCGTCGTCGAGCAGCTCGTCAAACACGCTGAGCGGCAGGTGCTTACGGCCGGCGCGCTCGTCGGAGGTGGACATCACCGGTCAGCGGTGATGCTCGAGTAGCAGCGCACGGACGGACGCCGCATGCTCGATGGCCGACTCCATCGACGTGGTGGCCGGCACCAGGGTGATGTTGTCGGCGCCTGCCTCGACGAACGAGTTCAGCCACTCGGCCACCTGCTCGGGTGTTCCGGCGGGTGCCAGATGGCGGAATTTGTCGCGCGGCAATTGATACAGCGCCTGCATCTTCTCGCCGACGAGTCGGTCCGCGACAGTGGAATCCTTGTCGAGCCCGCACCATACGTTGACGCCGAACGAGTCGGGTGCACGATTTTCCCGCGCGGCGGCCTCGAGGATCGCGGTGCGAGTCTCGGCGAAACGTCGCGGTGTGCAGAAGATTCCGAGCCAGCCGTCGCCGTAGCGGGCGGTGCGGCGAATGGCGGATTCGCCGCGGCCGCCGATGAGGATCGGCACCGCCGGCTGCGGCGCCGGCAGGATACGTGCCCGGTCGAGGGTGAAGAACTCACCGTGATGGGTCACCTCTTCGCCGGTGAGGACGGCGCGCAGCACCTCGAGGGTCTCGTCGAGGCGACGGCCGCGGGTGCTGGGGTCGACCCCGCTGTTCGAGATCTCGGAGCGGTCCTCTCCACCCACCCCGGCACCGAGGACCAGTCGGCCGGGAGCGAACTGCGAGAGCGTCGCGATCTGGCGGGCAGCGAGCATCGGATGGCGCAGGCCGAGTAGGTAGACGCCGATGACCACCGACAGGGTGTCGTGGCTGGACAGGACGGATGTGGCCGAGACCATGCCGTCGAACCCGGTCCCGCCGTGAAAGCTGATGTGGTCACCGACGGTGATGTGATCGAGCCCCGCCTCTGCCGCGGAATCGAGCAGAAGCCGCCGATCCGCGGGTTTCGGGACGAGGAGTGCGTCCGTGACCGACAATCCCACTCTGATCGACACGCTGATCTCCTCTCATGCGAATGGACTGACCATAAACTTCTAACCCCGACGGTGGCAAGGGCTGGGCGAAATAATGATAACGATCGTTCCCGTTCGGTAGTGGGACACGTGTCAGCCGTGCGACAGGACGACCTTGCCGAACCCGCTGCCCTGTTCGAGGTATTGGTGCGCGGCCGCTGCCTCCGCGAGCGGGAACACCGCACTGATGGGTACGGGCGGGACGGTTTCGGTGTCCAACAGTGTCAGTAGGCCCGCGAAGTCCCCCGGGCTACCCATCGTGGTCCCGATCAGCTCGTACTGGCCGAAGTAGAACTGGCGAACGTCGAGGGTGGCGAGTTCGCTCCGCGACGCACCGAGCACGACCACACGGCCGCCCGGACACAGGGCCGCGATGGACTGCGACCAGGTTCCCACCGAATCCAGGACGAGGTCGAATCCCCGCCCGTCGGAAGAGAGCCGGCGCGAGGCTTCCGGCCAGCCGGGGTCGTCGTACAGCACGCCGTTCGCCGCACCCAGTTCCTGCGCCTGTGCGATCTTGGAGATCGACGACGACGTGACGGTGACGTTCGCGCCCACCGCGGAGGCCAGCATCACTGCCATCGTCGCGACGCCGCCGCCCGCGCCGAGGACGAGGAGGTTCTCGCCGGCGCGGAGGCGGCCGCGCGTGAACAAGGCGCGGTAGGTCGTGAGTCCGACGAGTGGCAGCGCGGCGGCCTGCTCCCAAGTGAGGCCGCGGGGCTTCGGGGCTATGCAATCCTCGGGAACCCGTACCAACTCGGCGTAGGTGCCGCGGTGGTGGTCTCCGAGAATTTCCCACCGTGGCCCCGGGGCGGCCTCTCGGTCACCCCACCACAACGACGGCAGGACAAGGACCGCCTCGCCCGTGTCCGCGCGAGTACCCGCGCCGTCGGCGCCGGGGACGTGTGGCAGTGGCGACGAGTACTTGCCCTGGCGGACGAGCACGTCGTGCCAGTTGAGCGCGGCGGCCTTCAGTCGGACGGTGACCCAGCCGGCGCTCGCGACGGGATCGGGGACCGACTCCACTTTCAAGACGTCCGGCTCCCCGAACTCTCGCAACACTACGGCGTCCACAGCTACCCTTTCGGTCGTACCATTCGAAAAGTAGCATGATTTGGCCGAGTAGTGAGCACGGCTAGAGCGGATAGTGCGTCAGCACCCCCATCGGATCGTGCCTCTGCCGCAGTTGGCGCAGTCGGCGAAGGTTTCCACCGTAGGCTGCGTCGATCTCGGCGCCGGTCTCGGGGAAGCCGGGCCGGACTTCGACGCTGTAGATGCCGATCGTGTGGGGTGCGAGCGCGTCGAGGGTGCCGCCCGCCCACGACAGGCAGGCGGCTCCGTCGTAGGGGTCGGACCAGACGGCGTTGAGCGGGATGTTCCACTCGCCGCTTCGGCCCCAGAACGCGGTGTCGCCGTCACCGACGTCGGCGAGGGCACCGCCGGTGTGCTGGAAGTCGATACGACATTCCCGTGTCGGCGCCCCACGGATCTGGGTGGCCAGAGCCTCCGCGAGTTCGGAGTCGAGGGTCGGTCCGGTGAAGACGGCCTTCCCGAAGAACGACCCACGGCGCTCGCCCGGTTCGGGCAGCCGGATCGGTTCCGGTTCTTCGCCGTCGGGGCCGGGTGGCGCGAATTCGGGTAACCCGGTGAGGTACGTACCGGACATCTCGGATCGGTACAGCACCTTGCCCGACACGTCGGCGACCGTGGTGGCGGCGGATCGGGCGCGGTCGATGTCGGACTCGTCCCCGCTCGCGCACGCGGTGTACACGAAGAGGACGGGCTCGTCGGGAGACAGTGCGCTGTAACCGAGTACCGCGCCCATCGTCGTGTCCCGCGGAAGCGTCGGTGCGACAAGGAAGTAGGTGGCGAGCGCTTCGAGTCCGAGCACCATCCGGTCGACCCACACCGGACCCACCGGGTGTGTGCGCAGCACTGCCGACGTCACGACGCCGAAGCACGGTGCACAACCCCGGACCGCCCACCACAGGTCCGCCTCGTCGCCGGTGCTGGCATCGGACAGGTGGACGACCTCACCGGACGGAAGCACCAGTTCGGCCTCGACGAGCTGATCGATCGTCAATCCCAGACTGCGCGTGAGGTATCCGACGCCGCCGCGGGTGACGAGTCCGAATCCGGCGTGGCCCACGATCCCCACCGGCACCACCCGGCCGGTGGGTGCGAGGGCGTCCAGCATGGTTCCCACGGTGGCGCCGCCGGCGACGACCACCCGGTCGTCCTCGGGTCGGGCCGTGTTCAGGTGCGCCGACAGGTCGAGCATGACGGCATCGTCGGCGACGCAGTTGGAACTCAGCCCGCCGCCGCGGACGGTGACGGTGCCGCCCGTCCGGTGCGCGACCCTCATGACGGTGGAGACCTCCTCCACGGACGCCGGTTCGACGACGCAGGACGGACGGCGTCTCGCGGCATCGGGAAAGAACACTCTGCCCAGCGCGGTGCGGTAGTCGTCGGTGTCCGGCAGATGAACCCGGTGCGGGAGAACCGCCTTCAACTGTGCGACACATTCCGCGGATGGTGAACTCACGAGCACCTCCTATCCCGTTGCGTTACCTGCCTGCCACTGATCCCACGGGACCTCCCAGTCACCGTACGTGTCCCACACGGGCAGGAGCGGCCCGCCCGAGTTGGTGATCTCGACGACGTCGCCGATACCGAAATGGTCGAACATCCACTGGGCGTTGGCGGGTGCCAGGTTGACGCAGCCGTGGGAGACGTTGCTGCTGCCCTGATCACCCACCGACCACGGCGCCGAATGGACGAACTCGCCGTCGTTGGAGATCCGCAGGTTGAGATCGACCTTTTCGCGGTAGTAGTCGGGATCGCCGGCGCACACCCCGTACGTGCAGGAGTCCATGATGATGCTCTGCTGCTTGTCGGAGATCACGTGCGGACCCTCGTGCGAGGGGTGGTCGGGGGTGCCGAGACTCATCGGCATCGCGTTCTCCTGGACGCCGTTGTGGAAGACGGTGAGCATTTTGCTCGCGCCGTCCGCCTTGGCCACCCACGAGTCGTGCACGGTGTAGTCGGCGGAGTTGTTCTCGGCGCCGAAGGCCCCGTCGCCCAGATCGACGCCGTACACGTCGGCCTCGATGTGGATCTTGGTGCCGGGCGCCCAGTATCCCGCCGCTCGATAGTGCGCGTTCTGGTCGTCGGTCCAATACCAGGCGCCGGGTTGCGGCGGTGTCGTCGTCACGTGCAGTCGCTGCTGCACCTCGGCCTTGTTCACGACCGGTGCGGTGAACTGGAAGACCATCGGCTGGCCGACGCCGATGCCGGTGTCGGCGACGACCTCGGGTGCCGGGACGACGTTCGCGTACGCGGTGGTGCCGGGCGTCAACGTCGTGACGGTGAAGGTCTGTTCGATCGGGGCGCCGTCGGGGTTGACCGCGTCCGCGACGACTGTGTACGTGGAGCCGTAGCCGAGTGGTTGGCTGCTCGTCCAGTTCGTGCCGTCGGGCGTGAGATTTCCGGCGACCGGGGTGTTCTGCTCCGCGCGATTCGTGACGGTCACGGCGGTCAGCTTGCCGCCTGTCGCGGTGACCACGATCGGGGTGGTCGGATTGATCGGCGCCCCGTCGGCAGCGGGGACGACAATCGAGGCGGGCGCGGACTGTGACGTTGTCGGGGGTTCCGACGTGCCGGTGTCTCCGATGGTGCACGCCGTGGCCAGGAACGTCAGGGCCACCACCGCGACAATGCCGGCTGTCCGTGTGCGAAGAGTCACGACCACCTTCTTTCGGATCTGGATCAGCGCTCGCCGTCCTCATACTGCCAGCGATCGCCTCGGACTTTCCTGTGAGACGCTCGCTGCGCCCGCCCCACCTGCAGAAATTCGAGGTCGCGGGGTCTCCCCTCAAGGCATTAGACAGCAGTGCTGATGAAAAATTGTGACTGAATCGTCTGTTTACAGCGTTAATCGATCTATTGAAGGCTGTAAATAGAACAGCTAGACTGGCTAATGAATCTGACTGTGAGAGGGAGGCCGCCATGGACCAGATGGTCGATCAGTTCCGCGAGGACGTCGTTCTGTTCAACCGACGTATCCGAACCCAGCGCTCCGGGCACCTGCTCACCCCCTCGCAACTCCAAGCCCTCGCGCACCTCGACCGGGAAGGTCCGATGAGCGCACGCGCTCTCGCCGATCTCGAGCAGGTCGCGCCGCAGTCCATCGCGCGGACCGTCTCGATCCTCGAGGAGTCCGGAATGGTCTCCCGGACCGTGGACCCCCACGATGCGCGCGCGAGCATCGTCGCGGTCACCGCGCTGGGATTGCAGACGCTCGTCGACGACCGGTCGCGGCGTAGCGAGTGGCTGACGGCCGCGCTGGCCGCCGAATGCACCGACGCCGAACGTGACCTCCTCTTCATCGCCGGACGGCTACTTCGTCGGCTCGCCGGAACTCCCGAGCCGGCGCCGCAGGAGTCACTGATGAACTCGTGAGCGCGACCGTCGCCGATACCGGCCTCGCGCAGAAGTCCCCGTCCGTACCGTTCCGGGTCAGCGGCTCCGTCGCCACCGGGAGCATCCTTCAACCGCTGAACTCGTCGATGATCGCGGTGGCGATCGTCGGCATCGCCGCCCAGTTCGGCTCCTCGTCCGGGATCGCATGGGTGATCTCGGGGCTCTACATCGCCACGGCCGTCACCGCTCCGATGGCAGGCAAGCTCGGCGCGCTGCTCGGAGCCCGGAAGGTCTACCTCGGGGGCCTCGCCCTGGTGGCGCTGGGCTCGATCGCCGGTCTGCTCGCCCCCAGCGTCGGCTGGCTCATTTTCTCCCGCATCCTCGTCGGAATCGGAACCGCCACACAGTATCCCAATGCGATGACGATGATTCGCGGGTACGCGGACCGACACGGCGCGCAGCCGCGCACCGCGATCACGACCCTCGCGATCTGCAGCCAGGCTGTCGTGGCACTGGGCCCGACGCTCGGCGGACTGCTCGTCGGGGCGTTCGGCTGGCAGTCGATCATGTGGATCAACCTGCCGATCGTCGCGTTCAGCGCGGTGGCGGTCACGAAATTCGCGAAGGTCGGCTTCGTCGGCGGCATCTCGGTCAGCGGTCGGCAACTGCTGCACGCGCTCGACGTGGCCGGGGTCCTGCTGTTCCTCGGGCTCGTCTCGTCGACGATGCTGTTCCTGCTGTCGCTCACCACCGATCCCGTCTGGTGGCTGATCCCGGTGTGGGCGCTGGTGTTCGCCCTGTTCGTCCACTGGGAACGTCGTGCGGACGAACCGTTCATCGACGTTCGGGCCCTGGCCCGGAACCGTGCGCTCAGCGCCACACTCTCCCGCACCCTCCTCACGTACACGGCGTTCTACTGCATCTTCTTCGGAATCCCGCAGTGGCTGCAGTATTCCCGCGGAATGAGCGCCACCGAAGCCGGTCTGACGATGCTGCCCGTCGCCGTCGTCGGCATCGGCTCCACGCTGTTCGCGTCACGTACGTATCGGCGACACGGGGTGCGCCGAACGCTCACGGTCGGAACGTGTGCGCTCCTGGTGGGAGGACTGCTCCTGGCGTCGGTGGAGAGCAGTACGGCCCCGATCGTCGTGCTACTCCTGGTGGCCGCGGTGCTGGGGATTCCCAATGGATTCAACAATATCGGTAATCAGAATCTGATCAGCTCGGTCACGTCCGTCGAGGAAGTCGGCACGGCGATCGGGATGTACCGCACCGTGCAGTACATCGGAGCGAACCTGTCGGCCGTCGTGCTGCAGACCACCGCCGGTCACGTCATCGGCGACGACGGACTGCACCGCACGGGCTGGTTCATCGCCGTCGCGGGCGTTCTCCTCCTCATCGGCGTCCTGATGTCACGGAACATGGGAGACCGGCGGTCGACGAGCGCGTCGACGGCGTAGCAGCCGCGTCAGGTCGGCGGCACCCCGCCGACGGCCCGCCAGATCAGTGTCGCGGTCCGGGCAGGCCAGTCGGCGGGTGGGCGATCACCGGCCAGCGCCCGGCCGTACCAACTGCCGGTGGTCATGGTGACGGCGACGTCGAGATCGGCGTCCGCGTCGATCAGCTCCAGTTCGGCGGCGCGGTCCAGGATGGCGCGGATGCGGCGGCGGCGCGGCGCCACCACCCGGGCGCGGTACTGCGCGCGGACGTCGGCGTCCATCGTGTCCTGCAGCATCGTGCCGACGAGCGACAACCGGCCGCTCCGCGACACCCCGCGCCGGAAGTCGGTCAGCTCGCGGACCAGATCCCCGAACGGATCGGCCGACGCCCTCCCCGACTGTTCGTCGGCCAACTGCGCCACGACTGCCGCGGCGAGCTCCGACTTCGACGCCCACCGCCGGTACAGCGCCTGCCGGGTGGTGCCTGCCTCCGCGGCGATCGCGGCGAGCGACATCGCGTCGTAGCCGGCGCAGGACAACTGCCTGCCCGCCACTTTCAGAACCCGGGTGTCGATATCGGTGTCGCGACTGCGCCCGGCCACACTCATGCTCGATCCTCTTTTCAATCCAATACTGGTGTGTATTGTAATGGACAGACGACGGAGATCGGGAGCTCCCATGAGTGATCAGGAAACACCGTCCCTGTACGAGTGGGCGGGCGGTGAGCCGTCGTTCCGGCGGCTGATGGACGCCTTCTACGACCGGGTGGAGGGCGACGAACTGCTGTCGCCGATGTTCCCCGGCGGCGTGCACGAGGAGCATCGGCGCAACGTGACTCTCTGGTGGTGCGAGGTGTTCGGCGGCCCGCCGGGCTACAGCGAACAGCTGGGCGGTTACGAACGAATGTTGCGCCACCACATCGGCCTCGCCATCAGCCCGGAGCAGCGGCACCGCTTCGCGTCGACGATGAGCCTCGCCGCCGACGACGCCGGCCTCCCGTCGGATCCCGAATTCCGTTCCGCATTCATGGCATACGTCGAGTGGGGGACCAGACTCGCGCTGCAGAACTCGAGCCCCGGTGCCGAGGTGATCGAGCACGCACCCGTCCCGCACTGGGGTTGGGGCGTGGCCCCGCCCTACCGCGGCTGAGTAGGGCAGGGTGTCAGCCTGTCCGATCAGAACGGGTACTGCTGAATCGGCCCCTGGATGGTGGCCCACTGGAGTTCGGTGAACGCCTCGAGGTTCGCTGCGGCGCCGCCGACTCGTCCGCCGTTTCCGGAGGATCCCATTCCGCCGAACGGGATGTGGGCGTGGTCGCCGACGGTCTGGTCGTTGATGTGCACGAGCCCGGTGGGAATCTGCCGCGCAACTTCCCAGGCCGCCATCGCATCCGAGCCGAGGACGCTCAGCGACAATCCGTACTCGGTGTCGCGCGCGATCTCGACGGCCTCGTCGATCGTCGAGTAGCGCAGCACGGGAGCGACGGGGCCGAACACTTCCTGGCAGAACGCGGGGGTGTCGCGCTGCACGTGGTCGAGGACGGTCGGGCGGTAGAACAGCCCGTCGTGGGTGCCGCCCTCGACGAGGGTCACTCCGGCCGAGACGCTCTCGGTCACGAGTCGGTGGATGCTGTCGCGCTGCACCGCGTCGATGATGGGGCCGAGTGCCACCTCACTGGTGTACGGGTCGCCGACGGGGAGCGCTCGCGCCTTCTCGGCGAGCACCGCCACGTATTCGTCGGCAACCGATTCGTGGACCAGGTGCCTGCCTGCGGCCATGCAGATCTGGCCCTGGTGGAGGTATGCGCCCCAGGCTCCGGCCGACGCAGCCTTGGTGACGTCGGCGTCGGGAAGGACGATGAGGGCGTTGTTGCCGCCGAGTTCGAGGTGTGCCCGCGTGAGGTGCGCCGCCGCGGTCTGGCCGACCTTCCGTCCCGCCGACGTGGAGCCGGTGAACGCGATGACGCGGGTGTGCCGGTCGGTGACGAGGGCGGCACCGGCATCGGCGCCGCCGGGCAGCATCTGGAAGACGCCGTCCGGTACCCCGGCGGCCGCGAACACGGCCGCCAGCACCACACCGCCGCACACCGCGGTCCGGGTGTCGGGTTTCAGAACCACCGAGTTGCCCAGTGCCAGTGCGGGTGCCACTGCGCGGATCGAGAGGATCAGGGGGAAGTTGAACGGAGCGATCACGCCGACGACACCCGCCGCGATCCGACGGCTGAAACTCAGACGTCCGTCGGCGGACGGGAACACCTCACCCTTGGGATGCGAAGGCAACGCCGACGCCTCGTAGCATTCCTGCGCTGCGACGTGCGTCTCGAGGCTCGCTTTCGCGCGAATCGATCCGGCCTCCCGGACGATCCACGTCTCGATCTCGGAGGCGTGCTCCTCGAAGAGCCGACCGGCGCGGCGCAGGATCGCGGCCCGATCCTCGAAAGGCATTTTCTCCCAGCGGCGCTGGACCTCGGCGGCCTTGGTGCAGGCCGCGGCGACGTCGGCGGCGGTCGCGGTGCCGACGTGACCGAGGGTGCTGCCCGTCGCGGGCTCCACGACCTCGGAGAACGCGCCTTCGGCGGCGGTCCAGCTGCCGGTGAAGACCTTCTTCTCCCAGTCGATGTCGAGCAGGCTCATGGTCGATCCTTCTTTCGGTGAGGTCGGTCAGGACGCGAGTGCGGGTGACGGTGCCGCGGATTCGGTGCGGGGCGAGCGGAACTTCCGCTTGGCGACGATTGCCACCGCGACCGCGCCGACGACTCCCGGGACGGCGACGGCGAGAAAGTTCTGCTGGAACGGTAGATGAAGAGCGAGGAGCGCGCCGCCGAGGGTGGGGCCACCGATCGCACCGATCCGTCCCATGCCCGCAGCCCACCCGACGCCCGTCGACCGTACCTCGGTCGGGTAGAACTCGACGGCGAACGCGTGGATGATGGCGAGCGCGCCGATGGTCGCCGCACCGGCGACGAACAGCAGCACGTTGAGCAGTGCGGCGGCCGGGTCGAAGGACAGTCCCACCAGCGACAGGGATGCCAGGGAGAAATACGTGATCAGGGTGTTGCGGTAGGACCAGCGGTCGGCCAGCCAGCCGCCGAAGATCGCGCCGGCGATGCCCCCGAGATTCAGCACCACCAGGGTCCACAGCGCGGAACTCAAAGCGTAGCCGGCGGTCTGCATCAGTTTCGGTAGCCACGTGTTGAGCCCGTAACTCAACAACATGCACATCGCGAAGAAGACCCAAATCAGGAAGCTGTTCAGGGCGTTTCCGTTGGTAAAGAGCTGCGCGACGGGCGCCTTCCGAGCTTCCGGACGTGGCGTGGCCACGACGTCGCTCAGGTCGCGACCCGGGTCGACCTTGGACAGCACAGCCTCCAGCTTGTCCTGACGACCGTTGATGGCGAGGAACTCCGGCGACTCCGGCAGGTACCTCAGCAGAACGGGTAACAACAGGAGCGGCAGACCGGCGACGTAGAACACACCGCGCCACGTCCAGAGCGGCTCCACGTTGATTGCGAAGACCGCGGCGGCGATGCCACCGACGGAGTAGAACGACGACACGAACGTGACGAGCAGTGCCTTCGACGTGCGTGGGGCGAGCTCGGCGATCAGTGCCGTGAAGTTGGGTACGAGCGCGCCGAGCGACACACCGACGACGAGGCGGAGAATGCCGAGTTGCGCCGGGGCGCCGGCGAAGGCGCAGCTGAACGACGCCACGCTCGCCACCGTCACGCAGATGAGCATGAGCGGACGGCGGCCGTACCGATCGGCGAGCGGGGCGACGAACAGTCCGCCGATCAGCATGCCGACGAGCGCCGCGGATCCGAGGGTGCCGGCGGTGACCGGGTCCATGTTCCACTCGTCCATCAGATGGACGATCACGGTGCCGTACGAGACCATGTCGTATCCGTCGATGATCATCAGCAGTGAGCACAGGGCTACGACACCATAATGGAACGGCCGCAGTCGGGCGTTGGAGATGATCGAGGTAACTGTGTTCTGGGACAGCGGGTTCTGGGACAGCGGGTTCTGAGACAAGGGCATACTCCCGATGCGGGGCAGCGTTGCTGCCGTGGGAACGAGTGGGGCTATCACGGCTCGGTGAGGTCGGTCTCGACCTCGATCACGGCAGGCTTTCCGCTGCCGAGGGCGGTCTTGAAGGCGCGGACGAAGTCGTCGCCGGTCCGTACCGCGGTGGCCGTCACGCCGTACCCCGCAGCGATGGCGGTGAAGTCGATCCCGGGAACGTCCATGCCGGGGGTCTCGCCGGACCCCAGCACCGTCGAGAACCAGCGCAGTGCGCCGTAGGTCCCGTTCTTGAGGATGACGATGATCACCGGAATGTCGTACTGCGCGGCCGTCCACAGGGCGGTGATGCCGTAGTTGGCCGAGCCGTCTCCGATCAGGCCGATCACCTGACGGTCCGGATTCGCCAGCTGGGCACCGACTGCGGCGGGCAGTCCGAATCCAAGCCCGCCCGATGCGGGGAAGAAGTAGCTGCCTTGGCGGGAGACGTCGACCTGCGACCAGAACGCGCCGGTGGTGGACGTCGACTCCTTGACGTACACGGCGTCGTCCGGCGCAGTGCCGCGCAACAGTTCGAACAGCTCCTCCGGATGCACGCGCTCGGACGACGTCCTGGCCTGTGGGATGTCGGGCAGCGGCGGCAGGACCGGGCGGCGGCCCGGCGTCACGCTGTCGGCGAGGCGGGACAACGCATCCCGCACACCGCCGACCAGTGCGTCACCCATCGGGGCGCGGGCGGCCTCGCCGGGATCGCTGGTGAGGTGGATGAGCCGGGCGCCGTCGGGCAGGTACTCGCCGGGGACGAACTGGTGGTACCGGAACACGGGTGCTCCCGCGACGAGGATCAGGTCGTGCCCGACCAGTGCGTCGGTGATGCCCTGGACGGCGGCTGGCAGGACCCCGCGGAAGCTGCGGTGGCGGGTGGGGAACGGGCATCGTGACGGGGACGGCGCGATCCAGACGGGGGCGCCGAGTGCGTCCGCGAGACGGACCGCGTCGTCATTGGCGTACTCGGCATCGACTTCCGGTCCGAGTACGAGGACCGGGTTCTCGGCGCGGTCGAGGGCGTCGACGAGGGTGGCGAGTTGATCCGCACTGAGGGAACCGGCAGTGGTTGTGGCGCGGGTGAGGAGGTGCTTTGTCTCGGCGGGTGCTTCCTGCGCCCAGTCGTCGTACGGCACCGACACATAGACCGGACCCTTCGCGGGCAGGTTCGCGATGTGGATGGCCTGGCTGATCGACCGCGGCACGTCCTGCGCGCACGCCGGCTCGCAGGACCACTTGACCAGGGGTTTCGGCAGCGACTGCGCGTCCACGTTGGCGAGCATCACCTCCTGGCCGATGGTCGAGCGGACTTGTTGCCCGGCGGTGATGATCAACGGGCTGTGGGAGTAGACCGAGTTCGTGAGCGCGCCCATCGCGTTGCCGGTGCCCGCGGCGGCGTGCAGATTGACGAAGGCCGCGCCGCCGCGGGCCTGGGCGTACCCGTCGGCCATGGCCAGGACGGCGCCTTCGTGCAGACCCAGGATGTAGCGGAAGTCGTCGGGCATCCCGGCGAGGAAGGGGAGCTCGTTCGATCCGGGGTTGCCGAAGATCGTGGTCAGGCCATGCGCCCGCAGTAGGTCATAGGTCGCTTCGCTGACGTCGGCCATCAGGTGTTCTCCATTTCTTCGCATGGTCCTCGCGGTGTGACGTGAACCACGGTAGGGAGCCGCGTCCTATAGGTCCAATGAATACTGTCGATCAGCACATAGACAGGATCTATATTATCGGTATGGCCGACGTGGACCTCAACCTCATCAGGACCTTCGTGCTGCTGTATGAAACGCGGAGCGTCACCCGTACGGCGGAGCTGCTGTTCATCACGCAGCCGTCGGTGAGCCATTCGCTCCGCCGACTGCGGCGGCAGTTCAACGACGACCTCTTCATCCGGTCGTCGGACGGCTTGGCGCCCACGGTTCTGGCGGCGAGTATGTACCCGCAATTGCATCAGGCGCTGGAGGTCATCGACGAGACCGTCTCCGGTGTCGGTCAATTCGACGCCGAGACGTCGGACCGAACCTTTCGGATCTGCGCCACCGATCTTGGGGAGATTTCACTGCTCCCCGGAGTGCTCGCGGCGCTGGAAACCCGCGCTCCCGGCTGCGCCGTGCAAGTAACGCCGCTCGATTTTGCCAGTGCTGCAGAGGAATTGCGTCAGGGTCGTGCTGACGCCGTCATCTGCACCCCGCGCATCGACGCGCCGGATCTGCGCCGCGACCCCCTGTTTCGGGAAGGCTATCTCGGACTGTGCGCACTCGGGCATCCGCGGATCGGAGTCGAACCCGGACTGGACGATTTCCTTGCCGAACGGCACATCGTCGTCGACGCCGCCGCCGGGCACGTGGACGCTGATCAAGCCCTCGCGAGGATGGGGCGTCGCCGTGACATCGCCGTGCGGGTACCGCACTTCGCGGTGCTGCCGGAACTGGTGGCGCAGACCCGGCACCTCGCCGTGGTGCCGAGCCGGGTCGCGGAACTGTTCACCCGGTCCTCGCCCGTCCGCACGTTCGCGCTACCTGTCGAGATACCGAACGTCGAGGTGTCGCTCTTTACCGTGCGGCGGGCTCTCCCGTCGCCGGGCGTCGATTGGTTGCGGGAGTTGATAGCCGACGTCCTACAGGCTCCCGCCGCCGATTGGACATCCTGATGCAGTGGCGGCCGGGAGAAAGTTAGGGCGGATGTCCATGTCGGGTGCGTCGTAGAGCCGGTGGAAGGTGGGCGTCAGCGCCGCCGACATCGGCGGGTTGATCCACGACCAGTCGGTGGGGCACTTCCGGCCGAGTGACTCTTCTCGTTCGACGTGGCTGATGAACTGCTTGGCGACGGTGTGATGATCGACCATGTGCACACCGGCCTGCCGGTAACTGTGGATCACGGCGCGGTTCAGTTCGACCAGTGCGCGGTCGCGCCACAGCGTCCGCTCCGACGTCGTGTCCAGGCACAGCCGTTCGGCGATGGCGGGCAGCATGTCGTACCGATCCTGGTCGCTGAGGTTGCGGGCCCCGACCTCGGTGCTCACGTACCACCCGCTGAACGGGGCGAGCGGGTAGGTCAGCCCGCCGACCGAGAAACTCATGTTCGACACGGCGGGAACGGCATGCCATTTGAGACCGAGATCGGCGAACCAGGCGTAGTCGGGGTGCTCGATCTGGACCTCGAGCACCAGCTCGGATGGAATCTCGTACCAGCGCAGCGTCTCGTCGGGGGTGCTGACCAGCAGCGGCAGCACGTCGAACGGCGTGCCTGCGCCCCGCCACCCCATCTTCGTCACCGCCTCGGTGATGCCGACCTGCGCGGGGTCCCCGGTCACCGTCCCGTCCGCGTGGCGGTAGCCCGCGTACCGGATCAGTTGCGGGCTGACGATCTTGTACTCGCGACCGTCGGAAAGCGGCAGCGGACCGACCGTGATGACCGAGCGCAGCGCGCCGCCGTTCGTCGCGACCCGCAGGTGCTCCCAGCACGCCTCCGCAATCTCGTCCGCGGTGGTGACGTGCCGGGCGTCGATCAGCTTCAGCGTGCGCCAGTGCTTGCGACCGACGCACCGGGCGTGGTTGCGCCAGGCCAGCTGCGAGCCGACTTCCAGTTCCTCCACGGTGTGCTCGTAGCGGCCCGTCTCCGCCAGCGACTCCAGTGCGTCCGCGAGGCGGGCCGTGGGCAGGTGGGCCAGCTCGGGCTCACTGAAGAACTCTGCACACTCCCGCATCTGCGCTGCGGACCGCGACGTGACGTCCAGCGAGTACGACATAGTCCCTGTGCTGCTCACCATTGACCTCCCGGCGATCGTGGATCCTGCGGCGGTCAGTATGTCAGCGAAGCGGGCACACTCGTCCACCGAGTGCGGGGTGAGGAAATACCGTCGGCCGGCGGACCGTTGCCCCGGGGGTGAAGCTGTCGATTCTGGACCGGTCCCGCACGCGCCGGGGTGCGCCCGACTCTGCCGCGCTGACCGGGACGATCGAGCGTGCGGTGCATGCCGAGCATCTGGGGTTCCATCGGTTCTGGGTGGCCGAGCATCACGCCGTGCCGGGCATCGCGAGTGGGTCGCCGCCGGTGCTGCTCGCTGCCCTCGGCGCCCGCACCGCCCGGATCCGGCTGGGCTCGGGTGGTGTGATGCTGCCGAATCATCAGCCTCTCGTGGTGGCCGAGCAGTTCCTGATGCTGGAGGCGATGTACCCGGGCCGGATCGACCTGGGCGTCGGACGGTCGCTGGGATTCACGAAGCCGGTACGCGAGGCGCTGCGCCGCGACCGCAACGCCCCCGACACGTTCGCCGGCGACCTCGACGAGGTGCGGAGCTACCTCGAGGGCAAGGGCGCCGTGACGGCCCGGCCTCACGTGACGAGTCCACCGCCGATGTTCGTTCTCGCTACCCGGCGCGGGCTCGACTTCGCCGCGAAAGCGGGTCTGCCGGTGGTGGTCGGTGGGCCGATCCTCGGAGCGCCGGGCGCCCGCGTCCCGGAACTCGACCGGTACCGCGACAGCTTCATCCCGTCCGCCGGGAATCCGTCCCCGTACGTGATCGTCTCGCTCGAGGTCATGATCGCCGAGGACGAAGATCGAGCCCGTGAACTGCTGCTTCCGGAGGCGTGGGCGCTGGCGCAGTCGAGCCGGACCGGCGAGTTCCCGCCGCTCGAATCGGTCGCGGACATCCGGGGTCGGGCGTGGACGCCGCGGCTGCGCGAACAGGTCGACGCCTCGATCGCGTCGTCGATCCACGGCACCGTCGAGCAGGTAAGGGTCGCGGTCGAGGCCCTCGCCGCGCGCACCGGCGCGGACGAACTCCTGGCCTCGACGTCGACGTTCGACCGGGCCGCGTTGTTCGAATCCGATCGGCAGTTGTCACTCCTGGACGTGTGAACACGCACGACGCGCAGGTTTGCTGCAAGCCTTGCGCAACTATTGACAACTTTGCGCAAGCCGGTGGATAGTGTGTGTCGGCAGTCACAACGAACAGCGAGGCGGTAGCACCGTGGCACCCACCTTGACCGAGGTCGCACAACGCGCAGGGGTATCCCTGTCCACCGCGTCACGGGCGTTCAGTGCCCCGGACCGGATCGGACCGGACACGCTCGCGCGGATCATCGCGGTCGCCGACGAGATCGGCTACCGGGCGGCGTCACCGACCCGCACCGACGTCGTGCGCCCCACCGCCACCACCGTCGCGGTCGTGGTGCCCGACATCGGACACACGGTGTTCGCGAGCTTCGTGAAGGCGGCGCAGGCTCAGGGGTGGCACCGGCGCCAGACGGTGCTCCTCACCGACACCGACGGCAGCGCCGACCGTGAGCGTGAGGTTCTCGGCGAGTTGCAGGGTCGCGTCGACGCACTCGTGGTCTGCGCTCCGCGGCTGCCCGCATCGGACATCGTGCAGCTCGCCGGCGACACCCCCCTGGTGCTCGTCAACCGCTCGTCACCCGAATGCGATTGCATCGTGGCGGATTCCGAAGACGGAATTCGCCAGGCCATCGACTACCTCGTCGCCCTCGGGCACGAGCACCTCGCCTACGTCCAGGGCTCGCCGCAGTCCTGGTCGAACCAGCGTCGTGTCGCCGCGGTCGAGGAATTCTGCAAGGCCAGGGATGTGCAGCTGAGTCTACTCGGCTGGCAGCAGGAAACCCTCGCGGGCGGTCATGCCGCAGCGGCGAGCGTGATCGCGACGGGCGCGAGCGCCGTGATCACACACAACGATCCGATGGCCATCGGAGTGATGAACGGCGTCCGCGCAATGGGCTTCTCGGTGCCGGCGGACCTGAGCGTCGTCGGCATCGACGACTCGCCGCTGGCCGAACTCGCCAGCCCCGCGCTCACGAGCATCAATGTGCCGATGGCACGAGCCGGAGTGCTGAGTCTGGACCTGGTGTTCCAGCGCGCGAACGAGCCGGACTCCGATATCCGAGAAATCCACCTCCCCACTCAACTGGTCGTCCGGGCTTCGGCCGGACCGGCGCACGATCGGGTGTTTCGCCCCGGAAAAGAGAGCCGCTAGATGAAAATCGTTGTTGCCGACAGCAACCTGATTCCGCACCGATCCCGGCTCGAGGCCGCAGTTCCGTCCGAATCGCGGCTGTCCTGGCACGGCGGCTTCGACGAGGCCGCCCTGATCGAGGATCTGCGCGACGCCGACGTCTATGTCGGGGGAAAGTTCACACCGTCCATGGCGTCGGCTGCCGAGAGGCTGCGCCTCGTCCACGTCGCCGGTGCCGGCACGGACAACATCACCTTCGATGCCCTGGCGCAGGACGTGCTGGTGGCGAACACCTTCCATCACGAGAAGTCGATCGCGGAATACGTCGTGGCGGCCGCGGTGATGCTTCGACGCGGCTTCGTCGCGCAGGACAAGGCACTCCGGCAGGGCGTCTGGGCCACCTCGGTCTACGACGACCGTCTTACGCAGTCGAATTCGCTGCAGGGCGCGCGAGTGGGCTTCGTGGGGTTCGGCCACATCGGCCACGCCACGTGGAATCTGTTCCGAGCATTCGGCGCGACAGGAGCGGCCGTGACCGGTCGTGGCAACGTCGACGCGCCGAGTGCGGGACTGGACTGGGCGGCCGACGTGTCCCAACTCGGGCGTCTCCTCGTCGAATCCGATGTCGTCGTGGTGTCCGCACCGCTCGACGACCGTACGCGGGGCATGATCGGCGCCGACGAATTGCGCGCACTCGGTAGCGACGGTGTGCTGGTGAATGTGGGCCGCGGACCTCTCGTCCAGGAGCAGGCCCTGTTCGACGCACTGTCCTCGTCGACCATCGCCGGTGCGGCCATCGACGTCTGGTACGACTATCCCGGACCCGACGGTCGAGGGACACCCAGCGCTCTGCCGTTCTCCGAACTCCCCAACATCCTGATGACACCGCATTCTTCCGGAGTCTCACAACAGACTTTCGTCGGCCGCGTCGACGACATCGCCGACAACATCACTCGACTCGCTCGCGGTGAGCAACTGCGCAACGTCGTCGCACCCGCCGTCGGCTCGAAAGGATCACGAGCATGACCGACAAGATCATCTCCGCGGACGTGCTGATCTGCAGCCCCACCCGCAACTTCGTCACCCTCAAGATCACCACGGCCGACGGCGTCGTCGGCTACGGTGACGCCACGCTCAACGGCCGTGAACTGTCCGTCGCGTCGTATCTCCGGGACCATGTCGCGCCCTTGCTGATCGGGCGCGACCCGGCGCGGATCGAGGACACCTGGCAGTACCTCTACCGCGGCGTGTACTGGCGGCGCGGGCCCGTCACGATGGCCGCGATCGGAGCCGTGGACGTCGCACTCTGGGACATCAAGGGCAAGACCCTCGGCCAGCCCGTCTACCAGCTGCTCGGCGGCGCCGTCCGCGACCGGGTGCTCTCCTACACCCACGCGACCGGGTGGGACGCGCCCGCGCTACTCGACTCCGTCGACGCCAAGCGCGCGAAGGGCTTCCAGGCGATTCGAGTGCAGTCCGGGGTTCCCGGCCTGGATTCGGTGTACGGCGTGCACCAGGGCGCCGCCGGATACGAGCCCGCAAGCCGCGGCGCACTCCCGGTCGAGGAAGTATGGGACACCGATGCCTACCTCAACCATGCACCCCGGATCCTCGAAGCGGTCCGTGAACACGTCGGCCCCGACCTCAAATTGCTGCACGACGCCCACCATCGGCTCACCCCGCAGCAGGCTGCGCGGCTGGGGAAGTCGGTCGAACACGTGGACCTGTTCTGGCTCGAGGACGTCACGCCCGCCGAGAACCAGGACGCGCTGCGTCTGGTGCGCAACCACACCACCACACCCCTGGCGATCGGGGAGGTCTTCAACACGATCTGGGACTGCCAGCACCTGATCACCGAGCAGCTGATCGACTTCATCCGGGTGGCCATCGTCCACGCGGGCGGAATCAGCCACGTCCGCAAGATCTTCGCGCTCGCCGAGGTGTATCAGATTCGCGGCGGACCGCACGGCCCGTCGGACGTCTCGCCGATCTCCCTGGGCGCGAGCCTGCACCTCGGGCTTGCGACGCCGAACTTCGGAATCCAGGAGTACATGGGCTACGACCCGCTCGTCAGCGAGGTCTTCCCCCACGAGTGGTCGTTCTCGGACGGGCACCTCACCCCCGGCGACGTTCCGGGCATCGGAGTGAGCATGAACGAGGAACTCGCGGAGCAATATCCGTACGAGCAGGCCTACCTCCCGGTCGCCCGGCGCCGCGACGGCTCCATGACGGATTGGTGACGAGCATGTCCGAACCGACACTCTCGCGCCGAAACGTTCCCGCTGCGGCACTGATCCACCGGCGGGTACCGGAAGGCGCCGGGATCGTGCACCTGGGCCTCGGCAACTTCCACCGCGCACACCAGGCGGTGTACACCGCGCTCGCGATGGAACGCGAACCCGGACCGTGGGGCATTCTCGGTGTGGCGAGCCGCTCGAGCACCGTCGCCGATGCGATGAACGCGCAGGACCTCCTGTACAGCGTCGTCGAGATCTCGCCGGACGGTTCTCGTGTGAGCGTCCCGGGTTCACACACCGGAACGCTGGTGGCCGAGCAGGACCCGGAGTCGGTCGTCCGTGCGATCGCGGACCCGGCGACGAAGATCGTCACGATCACGGTGACCGAACACGGGTACACGGTCTCACCCGAGACCGGTTCCCTCGACCTCGACTCCGATGTCGTTCGCCGCGACCTCGCCCAAATGCGGACGCCCCGCACCACGATCGGGCAGATCGCCCGCGGACTGGCCCTGCGGGCGAGCACGCACGCCGCCCCGGTCACGATCCTCAGCTGCGACAACCTGCTGTCCAACGGGCGCCAGACCGAAAGGCTCGTACGCGAGTTCGTCGGCACCTTCGCGCCGCCTCTCCGCGACGACCTGCTGTCCTGGATGAACTCGTCCGTGACGTTCCCCAACTCGATGGTGGACCGGATCGTGCCGTCCGGTTCGGACCGCTACAACGAGGCGGCGCTGGCACACCTCGGCGTGCGCGACACGATCGCCGTCCCCGCGGAGCCGTTCACGATGTGGGTCATGGAGGAGCGGTTCGCCGCCGGGCGTCCCGCCTGGGAGCACGGTGGCGCGCTGTTCACCGACGACGTCGAGCCGTACGAGCTGATGAAGGTCCGACTGCTCAACGGGACGCATTCGCTCATCGCCTACCTCGGCGCACTCGACGGGCGCGCCACCATCCCCGAGTCCGTGGCGCAGCCGTTCGTCGAGGACGCAGCGCGCCGGATCCTCTGCGACGAGTACCTGCCGACGGTCACCGTTCCCGAATCGGTGGACACGGACGACTACATCCGGCAGCTGTTCTCGCGTTGGTCCAATACCGCTCTGGGACATCGCACCTCGCAGGTCGGCTCCGACGGATCGGTCAAACTGACGCAGCGCATCCCGATTCCCGCGCTCGAACACCTCGGCCGCGGTACCGTCCCGCAGTACCTTTCTCTGACGGTGGCGGCATACCTCTGCTGCATCGCCCCGCCGCCCGGGTTCGATCCCGGCCCCCACGCACGATCCATGACCGACCCCGCTCGACCGCGCCTGGCAGGAATGGCCGACAACGCCGCTTCCACTACAGAATTCGTTCGCTCCGTCTTCCTCGACGGAGGTCTGTTTCCCAGCACTCTCGCTTCGCACACCGACTTCGTCGCGCGGATCGCCGACTTCGTCGACATCATCGTCCGTCACGGGCCGGTAGCTGCGGCAGGCGAAGCATCCGACCCGGTCCCGGACCTCGGGACTACCACGTCGCTGCAGTCCAGCGCGACCATCTGACTCCCTCAACCCTGCCCGGACACTCCGGGAACCACCAATGGAGGAATCCATGGACACTACACTCGACCCCACGGTGAACCCGAAAACTCCCGGCCGCGGTGGCGGTACACCCCAGGCAGACCCGTCCGCGGTCCGCCGGGCGGCGTGGGCGGGGCTCATCGGCACCACGCTCGAGCAGTACGACTTCGTCATCTACGGCACCGCTTCGGCGCTGATATTCAACACCCTGTTCTTCCCGAACATCTCGCCGGCGGCGGGCATCCTCGCGAGCTTCAGCGCCTACGCCGTCGGGTTTCTCGCCCGGCCGCTCGGCGGCCTGTTCTTCTCGCGGTACGGAGAGCGTCTCGGCCGCAAGTGGGTGCTCGTCGCGACGCTGATGCTGATGGGCGGCGCGACACTGGGTATCGGCCTGCTGCCCACCTACAGTCAGGTCGGGCTGCTCGCACCTGCTCTCCTCGTCGCATGCCGATTCTTCCAGGGTTTCGGAGCGGGAGCCGAACAGTCCGGCGGTGCAACCCTTCTGACGGAGACGGCGCAGATAGGCAGGCGAGGTAGGCTCGCCGCCCTGGTGATGACGGGAGCCGCACTGGGCACGGCGCTCGGCGCAGTCGCGTGGATCGCCGCGCAGCTCCTGCCCGAAGAGCAGCTCATGTCCTGGGGCTGGCGTCTCGTGTTCATCAGCAGTCTGTTCGTCACGGTCGCCGCGTTCGTCATTCGTCGCAAGCTCAACGAGAGCCCGGTGTTCCAGGAACTCAAGGAGCAGCACCAGGTTCCGAAGACGCCGGTGAAGGAGATCTTCGCGAACGGCAAGAAGCCGCTGTTCATCGTCATGTTCATGACCATCGGCATCAGCGCGCAGTCGTACACGTACCAGGTGTTCATGGCCTCGTACCTCAAGAACGACGTGCACGTCGACCCCACGTTCATTCCCAAGGTGCTGCTGGTCGGGGCCATCTGCGGCGGCATCGCGGCCTACGGGTTCGGCCGCCTGTCCGATCGGGTGGGCCGCAAGCCGGTGTACATCTCGATCGTGATCGCCCTGATCATCCTGCCGGTGCCGACCTTCCTGGCCCTGAACACCGGCTCGCATCTGCTGATCACGATGGCGATGATCGTCGGCTTCATCCTGGCCTGCCAGGGCGCCGTCGGCGTCACCATGAGCTACTTCCCGGAGATCTTCGGCTCCCGCTACCGCTACGCCGGCGTCACACTCGGCCGCGAATTCGCCTCGATCTTCGGCGGCGGTGTCGCACCGCTGATCTGTGCGGCGCTCGTCACGGCGTTCTCCGGCTCGTGGATCCCCGTGGCCGTCTACATGATCCTGATGGCCGTGACCGTTCTGATCGCCTCGGCGATGGCACCGGAAACCCGCGACCGCGACCTCACGCTGGCCGCCAACGCCACCGACCGTGAGGTGACGGCGGCATGACGTCTTCCGTCATCGCGGTGCTGCGTGCCGCGGACGCCAACCGGTACGCCCCGGTGGTGAACGTCCTCGCCGAGAACGGCGTGCGCGCCGTCGAGCTGACGATGAGCACGCCGGGAACCCTCGAGTCCCTGAGCAGCATCCGGCGCGCCGCACCCGACGGCGTCGAGATCGGGGTCGGGACGGTCACCACCGTCGAGCAGGCCCGCGCCGCCCTCGACGTGGGAGCCGACTTCCTCGTGACGCCGACGACCAACCTCGACGTCATCGCCACGGCCGTGCGTGCCGGAGTTCCGATCTACCCGGGCGGATTCACCCCGACCGAGCTGTGGAACGGATGGAACGCGGGTGCCACTGCCGTGAAGGTGTTCCCGGCGTCGGTGGTCGGGCCGGAGTACATCGGGCACCTGCGCGGGCCCTTCCCCGACATCCAGGTCGTCCCCTCGGGTGGGGTGGGCATCGACGACGTCCCCGCGTGGTTCGCGGCCGGAGCGGCGGCGGTCAGCCTCGGCGGACCGTTGATCGGGGACGCACTCCGCGGAGGCGACCTCGGGCAGCTGGCCGAACGATGCCGGCGCCTCACCGACGTCGTCGCCGAACTGGAGGTCGCGTGATGACGGTGCTGACGTTCGGCGAGACGATGGCCCTCACCAGGGCGGTGGACACCGGTGTCCTCGCCCACACATCGACACTGCATCTGGGAATCGGCGGCGCCGAATCGAACTTCGCGATCGCCTTGCGGCGACTCGGCGTCGACGTCACCTGGATCGGGCGCGTCGGCCAGGACAGCCTGGGCGACCTGATCGAACGGGAACTCCGGGCCGAGGGAATCACCGCCGACGTCATCCGCGATCCGGACGCTCCGACCGGACTGATGGTGAAGGAGCGGCGAACCGCCACCGCCACCCGCGTCTGGTACTACCGGACCGGCAGCGCGGGGTCACGGCTCACGATGTCGGACATCGCGGACGACCGCCTCGAGTCGGCGTCCCTGCTGCACGTCACCGGCATCACCCCCGCCCTGTCCGACACCGCCAGGAAGACCACCCTGCACTGCGTCGAACGGGCACGCGCACTGGGCATTCCGGTGTCATTCGATCTCAACTATCGCCGCGCGCTGTGGTCGCCGGACGACGCGGGCCCCGTCTTCCGTGAGCTGATCGGATTGTCGGACATCGTCTTCGCAGGTGAGGACGAGGCCGCCATCGCGGTGGGCGACGGCACTCCCGCCGAACTCGTCGCCCGCATCCGCGACCTCGGACCACGCGAGAGCATCCTGAAACTGGGCGACCAGGGATGCCTCGCGATGGTCGACGGAGAGACGTACTCCCTGCCCGCGGTGCCGGTGAGCGTGGTCGACTCCGTCGGGGCCGGAGACGGTTTCGTCGCCGGCTACCTCGCGGAACGACTGGCCGGTGAGGCACCCGCCGACCGCCTGCGAACCGCTGTGACGGTCGGGGCGTTCGCGTGCACCGTGTCCGGCGACTGGGAGGGCATGCCACGCCGGGACGAACTCGGCCTCCTCACCACAACGGAACCCGTCACCAGATGACCAGCTCCGATCTCCGACAGAACTGGACTCCACGCATGAACACCAGCCCGACCACCGCTTCACACGCCACCGAGATTCCGACGCACGCGCAGGCGGTCGTCACCCACGGCGCGCAGGACCTGCGCGTGGAGGAGGTGCCGATCGCCGCACCGAAGCCGGACGAAGCGGTGATCCGCATCGCCTACGGCGGGATCTGCGGATCCGATCTGCACTACTGGCAGCACGGCGCCGCCGGCGAGTCGATCCTTCGCGCACCGATGCGGCTCGGACACGAGGCGTCGGGCACCGTCCTGATCGGCGCGACGGACGGAAGCGGTCCCGGCGCCGGCACCCCCGTCACCATCCATCCCGCGACCCCCGGCGGCGACAGCGCGAAGTATCCAGCCGATCGCCCCAATATTTCCCCCGGATGCACGTACCTGGGTAGTGCGGCGCACTTCCCGCACGCGGACGGGTTGTTCGTCAGCCACGTCGCCGTCCCGACCCGCATGCTCCGGGTTCTTCCCGACGGCCTCGATCTTCGTCTGGCGTCACTGGCCGAGCCGGCGAGCGTGGCGTGGCACGCGGTCGCGCGGGCAGGGGAGGTGAAGGACCGGTCGGTCCTCGTCATCGGTGCCGGACCCATCGGCGCGCTCGTCGTGGCGGTGCTGAAGCGAGCGGGCGCCGGGAAGATCACGGCAGTGGACATGCACGAATACCCGCTGAGGATCGCGCGCGCCGTGGGTGCGGACGCGACACTCACCGCCACCGATACCGACGCAGTCGCGGCGGTGGAAGCGGACGTCACCATCGAATGCTCCGGCAACCATCGCGGTCTGGCATCGGCAATCCACGGCACGGCCCGCGGCGGCCGGGTCGTGATGGTCGGTCTGCTTCCCTCGGGGGATCAGCCGGTACCCATGTCGATCGCGATCACCCGGGAACTGGATCTGGTCGGCTCGTTCCGGTTCAACGACGAGATCGACGAGGTGGTGGCCGCCCTCGCCGAGGGCTCGCTGGTGGTGGATCCGATCGTCACGGCCGAGTACGACGTCGCCGATGCGCTCACCGCGTTCGCGTCGGCCAGGGATGCGTCCTCGTCGAGCAAGGTGCTCCTGCGGTTCTGATCCGGGGAACGTCGCCCCGGCCTCGTCTGCGGGGCACGGCTGTCGCATGATGGTCTCGACGCACCCCCGAGGTCAGGAGAGCAAGCTGATGAAGGAATTCACCGCCTGGATCGCTCGCGAGAACGAGGGCGCCATCGGCCTCTCCCAGGAGACGGTCGCCGAGTCGTTCCTGCCGCAGGGCGAGGTCACGATCCAGGTCGAGTACTCCAGCGTGAACTTCAAGGACGCACTGGCGCTCACACCGAAGGGTGGAGTGGTCCGCGAGTACCCCATCGTGCCCGGTATCGACGTGGCGGGCACCGTCGTCGAGTCGCAGTCCCCGGAGTTCTCCGTCGGTGACACGGTCATCGCGCACGGTTACGACATCGGCACCGCCCGTCACGGTGGGTACGCGCAGTTCGCCCGCGTCCCGGCCGACTGGGTGGTGAAACTCGACGGCATGTCCACCCGCACCGCTGCCGCGATCGGTACCGCCGGTTTCACGGCCGCGATGAGCGTGGAGGCGCTGCTGTCCCGTGGGGTCGAGCCGGGCAACGGTCCGGTGCTCGTGACCGGTGCGAGTGGCGGCGTCGGCACCGTCGCCGTCGACCTGCTGTCGGCGGCGGGTTTCGAGGTGGTCGCGTCGAGCGGAAAGCCGGAGAAGGCGGAACTGCTCACCGAACTGGGCGCGAGCACGGTGATCGGCCGCCTCCCGGAGCCCGACACGAAACCGCGTCCGCTCGGCAAGGCGCAGTGGGCTGCGGCGGTCGACTGCGTCGGCGGCGCCACCCTCGCGCACGTGCTCAGCACCATCGAGTACGGCGGTGCGGTCGCGGCGAGTGGGCTGACCGGCGGACCGAAGTTGGAGACCACGGTCCTGCCGTTCATCCTGCGCGGTGTCAGCCTGCTCGGCATCGACTCGGTGCAGTACCCGATCGAGCAGCGGCGCCGGCTGTGGGGCCGTCTCGCGTCCGACCTCGCGCCGTCCCGGCTCGAGTCGATCACCCACGACGTTCCGATCGCGGACGTCGTCTCGGTGATCGACCAGGTGCGGGCCGGCACCTACTCGGGCCGGGCCGTGGTGGGCGTCGCCCCGTGAGTACTTATTAACGTCCCGCGGTTAACAAGTACTCACGGGCGCCGGAGGCGCACGATCCAGGCACGGGAGTCGGCCGGATCGATCACGTCGTCGAGTTCGAAGATCGTCGCCGCGTTGAGTGCCTTCCCGTGCTGGTAGGCGGCGTCGACGAGTTGCGCGAACGCGGTGTCGCGCTCGGCGGGGTCGTCGATGGCCTCGAGTTCCTTCCGGAATCCGAGCCGCACCGCGCCTTCCAGTCCCATGGCCCCGATCTCGCCGGTCGGCCACGCGACCGTGAACTCGGACGCGTGGAAGGAGCCGCCCGCCATGGCCATCGCGCCGAGGCCGTACCCCTTGCGCAGGATGATCGTTCCGTACGGCACGGTCATCCGCGCGCCCGCGACAAACAGATTGCCGAAGCGGCGAACCGTGGCCTCCTTCTCCGAATCGGGTCCGACCATGAATCCCGGTGTGTCACACAGTGAGACGACGGGCAAGCCGAACGATTCGCACAGCTCCAGGAAGTGGGCCATCTTGTCCGCCGCGACCGCGTCGATCGCGCCGCCGAGGTGGTGGCTGCTGTTCGCGACCAGCCCGTACGGCGCACCCTCCACCCGGATCAGCGCGGTGACGATGCCGACGCCGTGGTCGCGGCGTAGTTCGAGGACCGAGCCCACATCGGCGATGGATTCCACGGCACTACGAACGTCATAGGCGCGCAACCGGTTCTCCGGGACGACGTGGCGCGCGAGCCGCTCGTCGGGGGCTTCCCACTCGGGGAGCGCGCCCTGGAAGTACGACAGGTACTTCTTGGCCAGTTCGACGGCGTGCACCTCGTCCCGGGCGAGCAGATCGATGACGCCGTTGCGCCGCTGCACGTCGACGGGCCCGATGTCCTCCGGCCGGTACACACCCAGTCCACCGCCCTCCACCATCGCCGGGCCACCCATGCCGATGTTCGCGTCGGGGGTGGCGATGAGGACGTCGCAGACTCCGGCGAGGGCGGCGTTGCCCGCGAAGCAGCGGCCGGAGACCACCGACACCAGCGGAACCTTCCCGTTCAACGCCGCCAGCGACCGGAAGGTGTTCAGGTCCAATCCTGCTGCCGGGCCGGCGTCGGTGTCGCCGGGCCGTCCGCCGCCACCCTCGGCGAACAGGACGACCGGGACCTGCTTGCGGCCGGCCAGTTCGATCACCCGGTCGGTCTTCGCGTGGTTACGCATGCCCTGGGTCCCGGCGAGCACCGTGTAGTCGTACGACAGCACGACCGCCTGGGCGTCGCGCGAACCGAACACGTCACCGTTGACGGTGGCGAGCCCGGCGACGAGCCCGTCGGCGGGGGTGTTCTCGATCAGGTCCTGCTCGGAGCGGCGGCTACGCTGCGCGGCCAGGACGAGAGGTCCGTATTCGACGAAGCTGCCGGGGTCGACCAGATCGTCGATGTTGGCGCGTGCGCTGCGCCGCCCGAGCTTCGTGCGCTTCGCGATCGCGGCGGGCCGGGCGGCGTCGAGGGTCACCTCGTGTCGCTGCCGGATCTCCGCCAGGTCCGCGCGCTCACGATCCAGATCGGTTGCGCTGTCGGCGACGTCACCGGCCTCCGATCCCGTGCGGCGGATCACGACCAGCGGGTCGCCGGCGTTGACGGTCTGCCCGGGCGCCACCAGATTCCGCTCGACTACCGCACCGGCGGGCGCGGCGATCACGTGCTGCATCTTCATGGCCTCGAGCACCACGAGCTGGGCACCCGACTCCACGGTCGCACCTTCTCCGGCCGCCTCTACGACGGTCCCGGCCATGTGGGCGCGCAGCACGTCCTCGCCCGCCCGCAACTCGAGTGTTTCCGACGCCACCTCCGCCGGCTGGTGCACGTGGGCGGCGTCGACGAGCGCACTCATCCGCTCGGCGAGATGGTCGGTGCCGACGACGCCGTCGGCGAAGCCGGGGTCCGCCAGAATCGCCCGGAGGAAGCCGATATTGGTGGGGACGCCCTCGACGACGAACTCGGCGAGCGCCGCATCGGCCTTGCGCACCGCGGCGGAGAAGGACGGGCCCCGCGAATGCACGATCACCTTCGCGAGGAGCGAGTCGTACCGCGGACTCGGTGACAGTCCGGGTCGCCCGTAGGTGTCCACGCGCACACCCCGCCCCGTCGGCGGCGAGAAGACGGACAGGGTGCCCGCGGCGGGGACGGCCTGACCGTCGGGGCGCATCGTCTCCATGTTCACCCGGGCCTGGACGGCGATTCCGCGCGCAGCAGTGGGTGTGCCCGACGCGTCGAGCCCCACGGCGCTGACGCCGTCCGGCAGTGACAGCTCCCCGTAGTCGGCTCCCCGGGCGATGGCGATCTGCACGGCGACGAGGTCGATCCCCGTCACCTCTTCGGTGACCGTGTGCTCCACCTGGATTCGGGGATTGACCTCCAGGAACACGAAGCCGTCCCGGGACACCAGGAATTCGACGGTGGCGAGTCCCCGGTACCCGACACTGGCGCACAGCCGGGCCGCGGCCTCGTGCAGTTCGCTGCGCAGTCCCGGGTCGAGCCCCTGCGCGGGGGCGATCTCGACGAGTTTCTGGTGGCGGCGCTGCACGCTGCAGTCGCGGTCGCCGACGGCCAGGGCCCGCGTCACGCCCGCGTGCGGTGCCGCCACCACCTGCACCTCGATGTGCCGGGCGCCGTCGAGAAGGGACTCGGCGAACAGCGCGGGGTTGCCGAACCCGAGCTGCGCCTCGGACGCGCACAGCCGGTACTCCTCGTCGATACGGTCCGCGCTGCGGACGGCACGGATGCCGCGACCGCCGCCGCCCGCGAGCGCCTTGATCATGATGCCGCCCGGGTGTTCCGTGAAGAACGCGCGGATGCCGTCCAGGTCGGTGGGACCGTTGGTCGCGGCGAGCACCGGCACCTTCGCGGCCACGGCGGCCTCGCGTGCCGACGACTTGTCGCCGAAGATGTCGAGCACTTCGGGGCTCGGACCCACGAAGGACAGTCCCGCCTCGGCGCAGGCGCGTGCGAAATCGGCGTTCTCGCTGAGGAATCCGTATCCGGGATGCACTGCCGTGGCACCGAACTCCGCTGCCGCGTCGAGAATGGCGCGAGCGTCCAGGTAGGCGGACGGGCCGGACCCGCGGAGCGCGACCGCTTCGGTTGCCGCGCGCACGTGGGGGCTGTCCGCGTCGTCCTCCGCGTAGACGGCGACCGTGTCGACCGACATCTCCTCGGCGGTGCGGATGATGCGGAGCGCGATCTCGCCACGATTGGCGACCAGCAGGGTCACTTGTACTCCTCGGCCAGAGCGAACAGGTCGGCCTTGCGGACCTTCCCGGTCGCCGTCATGGGTAGGGCGTCGAGCACCTCGACGGTAGGGACTTTGTAGGTGGCCATGTTCCGGGCGGCCCACTCCCGCAGTTCCTCACCCGAGATCTGACGGTCGGGCAGGAGTTGGACGAACGCGAACGGCACCTGGCCCTTGCCCGGATCGGGCTTCGGGACCACGGCGGCCGACTGGATGTCGGGGTGCAGCATGAGCAGTGCCTCCACCTCGGACGGGAACACGCTCATCCCGTTGGTCTTGATCATTTCCTTGTTGCGCGCCAGATAGTGCAGTGCGCCTTTGCCGTTCAGCTTGCCCACGTCGCCGGTCTGGAGCCATCCGTCGCGGAGCGCAGCAGTGGTGGCATCGGGTTTGCCGTAGTAACCGGTGAGCAGCGACGGACTGCGCACGATGATCTGTCCGGGTTGCCCCACCGGCACGGGCGCCCCGGCCTCGTCGACGATAAGCACGTCGGTGCCCGGAACCGGAAGTCCGCAGAACACGGGTTCGCTGAGCAGGTCTTCGTCGTCGGTCTGGAAACCGAGCGTGATGGTGTCGGCGGTGTGCGTTTCCGTCATCCCGTAGCTGGCCTCCCGCAGCACGTGTCCGGTGGCGTCGCGCCAGCGGCCGCGAATCGCGGGGTCGAGCTTGAGCACGAACGACACGGCCATCGCGTTGTCCAGGGTGGAGAAGTCTCGGTCGGTGAAGCCGGGCAGATCCATCAGTTCCACATAGTTGTCGACCGTCCCGACCATCGACGTCACCCCACGACTGTCGACGAGCGTCGCCGCGGCCTCCGGGTCCCAGCGGTTGAGGAGCACGACGGTGCCGCCGTTGATCAGCGGGTACAGGATGCCGAAGTCCTCGCCGGCGATCCAGAAGATGGGCAGGAACCCGAGGACCACGGGGGGAGCCTCGCCCACCTGCCTGCCGCCGGCCAGTGTCGCGGTGGCGGCGGTGTAGACCATGTGCGCCTGCGTGTGTTCGCAGCCCTTCGGCATCCCGGTGGTACCACCGGTGTAGTTCAGTGCCGCCAACGCGTCGGGGTCCATCGGAATCCGCTGGGCACGTGAAGAGTCCATGATCTCCGCCCAGTCGGTGGTTACGGAGGCGGCGGGGAACGGCGGTGTGACGCCGGGTTCGGCCGGCAGCAGGTCCGACAAGGCGGTGATCGCGACGTGCCGCAGCGCCGTCTGGCCGCGCACGGATTCGACCATGGCCGCGAACGAATCCTGCGTCAGCAGGATCTCCACGCCGGCGTCGTCGAGTTCGTACGCGAGTTCGTGCTCCCGGAACAACGGGTTGATCGGGACGTGGACGGCGCCGATCTTCAGGATCCCGAGCATGGCGACATGGAACTGCGGACAGTTGGTGAGATGGACGCCGACGCGGTCGCCGGCGGACACGCCCCGCTGCAGGAGCCAGCCGGCGAAGCGGTCGGACAGTTCGTCGAGTTCGGCGTAGGTGATCGCACGACCGTAGAAGTCGATCGCGACAGTCTGCGGTCGTGCCGTCGCCCAGTGCCGCAGGTAGTCGATCACGGTGCGGCCCTCGATCGGGTACTCGACTGTCCGCGGTACCTGCGGTGGCCACGCGGCGTCCTGGAGTTCGCGTATCTCGGCGAGGGCCGATTCCAGGGCCGCGGGGTCACTCGAAGGCGAAGTGGGCATACCGAACTCCCGATTCTGTGCGGATTGTCGTTGTCAGGCGAAGCCGATGAGTCTTTCGGAGATGGCGGTCAGGTCGGCGGTGTACCGGCGCTGTTCACGGGCCGTCGCGTCGACCAGCCGGGCGGCACCCGCGAGCTGGGCGTCGGCGAGGGTCTGCGCGATGCGGGCGGGCGGCGCGCACGGCGTGACGTCGCACGTGGCGACGATGCGCTCGATGAACCGGGTGTAGCGGCGGATGAGCCGGGTCTGCACGGCGGTCCAGCTTCGGCCGACCTCGGGGTCGAGCCGGGCCCGGTGCCTGATCAGTTCGAGGACGCGTCCGTTGGTGTACACGGCTTCCACGAACGCTTTCGTGGTGGTGCGCAGCACCTCTCGCAGGTCCTCGCTCGCCGGTCCTTCCACGTGCTGCGACTCGAGGAATTCCTCGCACACGTCGGCGGCGACGGCGTGGAACACCTCGTCCTTCGACGAGAAGTAGGCGTAGAACGTTGCCCGCGACACTTCGGCCCGGGTGGTGATCACCTCGACGGTCGTCCGGTCGTAGCCGAGTTCGGCGAAGCATGCGCTCGCGGCGCGGAGGAGTTCGCGGCGGCGGGGACCGTCGTTGTCTTTCCGCGCCGACCGCGCCCGCTCCTGAGCCTCACTTGTGGTCACGGTCACAGTATGTGTTGATGTTGACGTCAATGTCAATCTCTGGGTGTCACCTCGAGTCGGAGCGGGAGCGCGCTGTGGCGCCGCACGAACAAGCTGGGGACCCAACGTGGCTCGGAGTCGGCGGCGAGGGCGAAGCGGCTGGTGCGCGCGAGCAGTGCGGTGGTCGCGGCGAGCGCTTCCATGCGGGCGAGCGCCGATCCGACACAGAAGTGGACGCCCTTGCCGAATGCGAGATGCGAACGGATGTGCGGCCGGTCGAGCATTATCTCGTCCGGACGCTCGAACACGGCCGGATCCCGGTTGGCCGCACCCCACAGCAGGAGCAGGTGGCTACCGGCGGGCAGATCGACGCCGCCCAGCGTGGTGTCGGCAACCACGTGCCGGTGATGCCCCCGGAACGGAGACTCGAGACGGAGCGCCTCGTCGAGGAACGCGTCGACGAGGGCGGGTTGCTGCCGGAGCCGGGTCTGCAGTCCGGGGCGCGTGGCGAGGAGGCGTGCGGCGCCCCCGATCAGCCCCGCGGTCGATTCGCCGCCCGCGCCGACCAGCTGGACCAGGACGAGCGTCGCCACGTCCTCGGAGAGTTCGCCTGCATTGCACGCGTGGGCGAGGACGCCCAGAAGGTCGGCGCGTGGGTCCGACCTCGCCCGCACGAGTTCGGACCGCAGATAGCCGGCCAGTTCCGCCGCGGAGGTGACGAGGGGACCGAGGCGGTCCGCGGCGACGACCCCGCCGAGCAGCTCCGTGCTGTCGTAGGCCCACGTCAGTAGCTGGGGTACGTCCGACTCGGGCAGGCCGATGAGATGCGCGACCATCGCCAGCGGCAGCCGGTCCGCCATCGCGGACGCCCAGTCGATCTGCCCGTCCCGCATTCCCTCGTCCCACAGCGTGTCGACGAGCGAGTCCACGGCCGGGGCCAGCGCGCGGATGCGGCGGCCGAGCGCCGGCAGCACGAGCTTGCGATGGTGCAGGTGCGCCGGGTCGTCGGCGGTGGCCAGCACGTGCACGGCCTGACCGCCGCCGTCCATGTCGAACGTCGCGGGCGGCCCCGCCGGTTGCTGCACCAGCACACCGGTGAGATTCGACGAGAAGACCTCGGTGCGGTTTGCCGCCTCGGTCACGAGATCCCACGTGGACACCAGAAAGAAGTCGGTTCCGGCGACCCGGTGGACGGGGGAGTGCTCGCGGAGTGTCCGGTAGAGCTCGTTCGGTTCGTCGAGATGGACGGGATCGAAGATGTCGATTCCGAGGGTCGGCGTGTGGGCCATCGGGGCCTCCTTGTTGGCGGGAACCTGTTATAGATCACCACAGTTCGCGTCGAAGGACGATGCTGTCAAGAGTGGTCTGCGGACTGCGACACCGGGGGCCAACAGCAATTTTGCCGGTGTCTCAGCGCGAGTGGATCTGGAAACATCGTCGCTGATCACGAAGTCAAAGTGGAGAACATGTTCTAGAATTCTTGGGAGATCCGTCTCATGCTGAGACACAGTGGCAATGACGTTTCGAACGGTGGAGCGGGTGGAACACGCGGATTGGTTGACCGGCGGCAACCGGCGGGCGCTCGCCGTCGGGCGGATTCACGCCGCCGCGGCCGACCTCATCCGCGAGCAGGGCATCGACGGCGTGGGTGTGGACGAAGTCGCCGCGCGGGCAGGATGCTCGCGCGCCACGCTCTATCGCTACGTCGGGGGCAAGCGGGCTCTCGTCGACGCCGTGATGTCCCGCGCCGCCGGAGCCGTGGCGGCCCACGTCGAGCAGTCGCTGGAATCGTTCGAGAACTCGGAGCGGATCGTCGAGGCGATTCTTGCGTCGGTGACCGCGATCCGCGCGGAGCCGACACTGGCGCGGTGGTTCACCGGGTCACGGTCGAGAAGTACGGACGAGTACCTGGCCCGCGCACCCGAACTCGGCCGGGTGGCAATCTCGCTCACCCGCATCGCGCCCGACGAGGAGGCGGCGGGGTGGATCGTGCGCGTCGTCCTGTCGCTGTTGACCTGGCCGTTGGGCGATTCGGCCGCCGAGCGTCGCGCCGTCGAACGCTTCGTGGAGCCGGTCTTCAGGATTCGCGACTCTCTGTAGCCGAGCGGGTGGGCTCGAGCACGAACAGCCGGAACTCACGCCCGCCGGACCGTCGATGCTCCATGAGGTAGCCGGGCCAGTAGTCGACCACCAGTTTCCAGAGATTCTCGCGTTCGTCCCCGGTAATCATCCGGACGCTCATCCGGGATTCGTGCGACCCGGCCTTCACCTGGGCTTCGTCGGCCGCACGCAGATTGACCGACCACGTCGGATGCTCGGGACGTCCCCAATTCGAGCCGGTGACGATGTACCCGTCCCCGTACGGAATGCACAGAAGGGCCGTCGTGCGCGGGGTGCCGCTCTTGCGTCCCGGGACCGTCACCTGCACGGACTGCAGTCCGGCGATACCGATCAGGCTCACCCGGTTGCCGGTCCACGCGCGCAGGTGCGACTCCAGCCAGATGATGATCGGCGCCATCCGCATCACCCATTCGCGGGTGCCGAGCCAGCGCGCGAGTATGCGGAGGGGGTTGCGGAGCCCCCGCGGTCGGGGAGGTGTCGTGGGGGCAGAGTTCATGGTGACCATCTTTCCCCAGATGGCCGACCGGGGCCGCCCGCGATGAGTTTTGCGTTCCCCCCGGGTCTACCCGTTCAGGTCTCACCGACAAGACCTCGATTTCAGGCCTTGACCCAAACAATGGTTGAGGTTGCAGGATCGGTCAGTAGCACTTCGAGCCACTCGACAGGGAGAAACGAACATGTCCAGCACCGGAACCACGATTTCTGCAACCTCGACCTCACGGATCAACCCGATGGAGCTCGAACTGAGCCGTCCGTGGGCGATCGCCGCGACTACGATCGGCGCGCTCGTCCCCAACCTGGTGATCTGGCTGCTGGGATTGGCTGCCGGCGGTTCGTTCGAGATGACGGATGCCGGCAAGACCAGCAGTGTGGCGCCCGGCGGTGTCGTCATCCTGACGGTCGTTCCGATACTGATCGGAATGACACTGGCCGCGCTGATCTCGCTGAAATGGGTGGCCGTCATCCGTCCGGCCGAAGTGATCGGCGCCCTGCTGCCGCTCGCGACGATCGCCCTGACCATTCAGGCCGACTTCGACACCGCCAGCACCATCGCGCTCTCGGTCATGCACGTGGTGATCGCCGTGGCGGTCGTCGCGGGCCTGGAAGCGATGCGGCGACCGCTGGTTCGCGCCGCGCACGTCTAGGGGGTGCTGTTCACCGGCGCATGAGCCTCGATGGTGAGTGCGATGTGCTCGACGATCCGCTTCTGCGAGATCTTCGGGCTGCCGGTGAGCCAGCGCTGGTACAGAAAGGCGATCGCCCCGAACAGGGCAATCGCGTTCAGCTGGGTGTTGACGGCGTCGCGGGGTGCGCCGTCGACACCCAGCATTGTCAGTGCCGCCGTCATGGGAGTGGTGAACTCGGTGACGAGTTGGTCGCCGCGCTGGGCCAATTCCGGCACCGATTGCGACTCGACGAACATGATGCGTCCCCGCCGCCGGTCCTGGGCGATGTAGCCGGTGAACGCCTTCACGACGTGGCGGACGAGTTCGCCCGGATCGTCGGGACCCGTCTCGAGAGCCCTGAGCAGGGTGTCCCTCGCGCCCAGGACGACGTGGTCGAGGAGTGCGACGAGCAGCGCCTCGCGATTGTCGAAACTCTCGTAGAAGTAGCGCTCGGTGAGGCCGGCCTGACGGCAGGTCGCGCGCATCGTCGTCGCTGCCGTTCCCTCGGTTCCCATGATCTGCAGGCCGGCCTCGATCAGTGCCGCACGCCTCGCCGCGCGACGGTCGGCCGGCTCCCGGCCACGCCATTTGCGCGGCGCTCCACGTGGGTTCTCGCTGTCGGTCATGCCGTCATCGTCTCATCGATCCCGGTAACGATCGGGGATCCACACCAGACGTCAACGGTCATCCCGAATGCACCACGTGCCGCATCGAGCGGCATCAGGAGGTCGTCATGACCACCACAGAGCTTCCGTCCCAACGACGTTCGGCGCGGCGGTGCGGAGCGGATTCCGGTTCGTCCCCGGGCGACGGCGGCTGACGCCGGTCGCCGCGGTGATCAGGTGCGGCGCAGCCCGTCGAACGTCAGCTCGACGACGGCGTCCGCCAGGTCCGCGACGGTCCCGCCGGTGCGCGGGCGGTACCACTCGATCAGTGAGTTGACCGTGCCGAACACGAGCCGGCTGGTGAGCGCGGGATCGATGCCGGGCCGCAGGTCTCCCTCTTCCGCCGCCGCGACGACGAGGTCGCTGACGAACGCGTCGAACTCGCGGCGGCGGGCGAGTGCGCGACGCTCCACCGCGGTGTTGCCGCGAACGCGCAGCAGGAGCGTCACGTAGGGAAGCTCGGCGGCGAGGACCTCGACACTGCGGCGGACGAGATACTCGAGACGGTCGATGTACCGGCCGCTCGTCGCCTTCTCCTCGGTGGTGACCGCGAAGAGGGCGTTGAGCGCGCGCGACAATGCCAGCTCGAGCAGCTCCGACTTCCCGGACACGTGGTGATAGATCGACGACTTCGTGATTCCCAGGCGCTGGGCCAGTACCTCCATGCTGGTGCCGTCGTAACCCTTGTCGTTGAAGACCTTGACTGCGACAGCGAGCAGCGAGTCGAGGTCGTAGCCGGGACGTCCGGGCGATCCGGTCTTCCGTGCGGGGCGTGCCGTAGTCATGCGCGCAATCCTTCCAGGTGCAGAACTCCACCGCATCGGTGCGCCGTCATCCACGGGAGCCGACCGAAGGTTCGGTTGAGGTGAGAATACCGCGAGTAACCCGGCGGCGGTGAACCACGTGCGACGGGTGAATCAGCCGCCCATGGCCTGGGTCCGGCCCTCCTTGCGGGCCTTCGCCAGCCCCCGCCGGGCGACAAACCCGTTGGCGAGGAGCAGGAGGGTCTTGTTCGGCGGCGCCGCGAACCCGGCCTGGGTATGGGGCGCATACAGCGCCTCGGTGCCCGTGACCTCGATCCAACCGGTGTTCTGACGCGACTCGAGGCCGACGAGCTTGGCGCGGTAGGCGTGGGCGAGCAGCCCGGCGCGGCGGCCGCCCTGCGGCGCGCCGGCGGGCACCGTCAGACGCACGCCCTCGCTGCTCGCAGAAACGACGTCGACCGGAACGACGACCGGATAGCCGTCCGCCTGACGGTAGGCGAGCAACCGGTGCGACAGCTTCGCCGCGCGCCCACCGGTTTTGGCCGCATCCACCCGTGGGCCGGTGCCCCTCTTCGGTGGAGTCTGGGGTTCCGGGTCGACGGCGGGCAGCGGTGCGCCGAACACCTCGGGCCGGCCGGTCAGGTGCAGATCGGGCCAGGCGACGACCCGTGTCACCGTCACGGTCACCGGTACCCGGTCGGCGTAGTACGCGCTGAGCCACCGGTCCCAGAACGCGCCGCGGCGTGGCTCGCCCGTGTAGGGGGTCGAGCGCCGGCCGATGTCCTCGAGCAGTTCCGGGTCGGGGGTGGGGTCGAACGTCGCGTCTCCCTGCACGAGCACGTAGCGCTTATTGGTACCGTCGCCGATCCCGTGCTCGCGGGCGTGGTAGGCGAGCGCCACCCGGGGTTCACCCTTGATGCGTTCGAGCTTGCGGCCGAACCCCAGCGAGGTGGTGAAGCCGACCGTTCCCCGCTCGCGGTCGCTCAGCCCGAGGGGTGCCACCGCCGTCACCACCGCCCCGCCTGCGGGTGTGATGTACGCGAACCCGCAGGTCAGATCGCCACGGATGACGTCATCGACCCCGTCCGACCAGGTGACCGGCATGAGTCGAGCCTACTCAGCCGACGCGGCACCGGGCCAGTGCTCGGGGGTTGACGACACCCGGGAGTGAATATAGCTTCACTTCAAGTGAGTGATAACTCACGAAAAGTGATCGTGTATTCAACGCGGCATCGAGGAGCATCCATGGACCTGACACTGACCGAGGAGCAGAAGGAGTTCCGGCAGCTGGCCCGCGACTTCGTGAACAAGGAGGTCGTGCCGCACCGCGCCGCGTGGGACCGCGCCGAATCGGTGGACACCGCGATCGTCGAGAAGCTCGCCGACATCGGCTTCTTCGGCATGACCATTCCGGAGGAGTACGGCGGTCTCGGCGGCGACTACATCACGTACTGCCTCGGCATGGAGGAACTCGGCCGGGCGGACTCCGCGGTCCGGGGCATCGTGTCGGTGTCGATGGGGCTGGTGGGCAAGGTCATCCTCTCGCACGGCACCGAGGATCAGAAGCACGAATGGCTGCCCCGCATCGCGTCCGGTGAGGCGCTCGCCTGCTTCGGGCTCACCGAGCCGGACAACGGTTCCGACCCGGGCAATCTGAAGACCAAGGCGGTACGCAGCGGCGACGACTACGTCATCAACGGGTCCAAGATCTTCATCACCAACGGCACGTGGGCGAAACTGTGCCTGGTGTTCGCGCGCACCGGAGGCCCTGGGCCCAAAGGGGTTTCGGCCTTTCTGGTTCCGACGGACACCCCGGGATTCGAATCGCGCGAGATCCGCGGAAAGCTCGGACTGCGCGGGCAGGCGACGGCCGAGTTGTCCTTCACGGACGTCCGCGTCCCCGCGAGTTGCCTGCTCGGATCCGAGGGGCAGGGTTTCTCCATCGCGATGCACTCGCTGGACAAGGGTCGCGTGTCGGTGGGCGCGGGTTGCGTCGGAATCATCCAGGGCTGCCTCGAGGCCGCCGTCGCCTATTCCCGCGAGCGCACGCAGTTCGACCGTCCGCTCGCCTCGTTCCAACTCGTGCAGGACCTGATCGCCGACATGTCCGTCGACGCCGACGCGGGGCGGTTGCTCACCTGGCGGGCCGCCGACCTGATCGAGCGCGGTGAACCGTTCGGGACGGCCGCGTCGAAGGCGAAGTACTTCTGTAGTGAGGCCGCGGTTCGCGCCGCCAACAACGCAGTACAGATCTTCGGTGGGTACGGGTACGTCGACGAATATCCCGTCGCCAAATACATGCGCGACGCGCGGGTGATGACGCTCTACGAGGGCACCAGTCAGATCCAGAAGCTGCTGATCGGACGAGCGGAGACCGGGGTCGGCGCCTTCCTCTAGCACCACCGAGCGCCGGGTGACCCTTGACACACTCCATGATGTGAATATACGTTCATTCACAGAGAATGACGCTTCACAAATTGTGAACACCAGCTCATTGCAGACTCCCGAGAGAGGAATCACCGTGACCGACTACGAAGACATCACCTACGAGGTCGACGGCCCGGCTGCGGTCGTGACGATCAACCGCCCCGCGCGCTACAACGCCTTTCGTGGCAAGACCGTCGAGGAGCTGATCAAGGCCTTCCGCTCGGCGTGGGCCGACGACGCGGTGCAGGCGATCATCCTCACCGGTGCGGGGGAGAAGGCGTTCTGCACCGGAGGCGACGTCAAGCAGCGCGCGGAGACCGGCGACTACGGCCCGACCGAGAGTGGAATGTTCGAAATCGGCAACCTGCACAAGCTGATACGCGACGTCCCCAAGCCCGTCATCGCCGCGGTGAACGGCATCGCTGTCGGCGGCGGCCACGTCCTCCACGTTCTCTGCGACCTCACCATCGCCTCCGAGACCGCGAAGTTCGGCCAGGCAGGTCCCCGCGTCGGCTCCTTCGACGCGGGCTTCGGGTCCGCCTTCCTGGCGCGAGTCGTCGGCGAGAAACGCGCCCGGGAAATCTGGTACCTCTGCCGCCAGTACGACGCGGTCACCGCCGAACGCTGGGGCCTGGTCAACTGGGTGGTCCCCGCCGACCGACTGCTCGACGAGGCCAAGGCCGTCGCCGCGGAGATCGCCGAGAAGAGCCCCACCACCCTGCGTTTCCTGAAGCAGTCGTTCAACGCCGACACCGATCACCAGGCCGGACTGAGCAACCTCGCGATGTCCGCGCTGGACCTGTTCACGCACTCACCGGAGGGCCTCGAGGGGGCGGCGGCGTTCGCGGAGAAGCGCAAGCCCGATTTCAACAAATTCGTGAACGCCTGAGTCCGACAGCACGGGAAGTGGGAAAAAGCATGAGCAACAACATCGCAGTGGTCACCGGCGCAGGATCCGGCATCGGCCGGGCCATCGCCCTCGCGCTCGCCGAGCACGGCGACACGGTGGTCGTCGCCGACCTCGACCCGCAGGCCGCGGAGAAGACGGCAGCCGAACGGCCCGACCGGCTCATTCCGATGACCGTCGACGTCGCCGACCGGGCGCAGGTCGACGCCCTGCGCGACCGGGTGACGGCCGAGGTAGGCGTCGCGAACGTCCTCGTCAACGCGGCGGGGTGGGACCGCACCGATCAGTTCCTCAATGCCACTACCGAATTCGCCGAGAAGGTCGTCGCCATCAACTATCTCGGGCCCGTGCACATGTGCAGTGCATTCCTTCCCGGCATGGTGGAGGCGGGTAACGGCGGGCGCGTCATCAATCTCGCGAGCGATGCGGGCCGTGTCGGCAGTGCGGGGGAGAGCATCTACGCCGGTGCGAAGGGGGGTGTGATCGCGCTGTCGAAGTCGCTCGCCCGTGAGATGGCCCGGTACGGGATCAACGTCAACTGCGTGTGCCCGGGCCCGACCGACACCCCGCTGTTCCAGGCGCAGCCGGAGAAGCTCAAAGAGTCTCTGGTGAAGGCCATTCCGTTCCGGCGGCTCGCCCGCCCGGAGGAAGTGGCGGCGCCGGTCCTGTTCTTCGCGTCCGAATCCGCGTCGTTCATCACGGGCCAGGTGATCAGCGTCAGCGGTGGCCTCACCATGGCCGGCTGACCGGCACCGAGACGGAGGACTCATCATGACGTACACATACGACGCCCACGCCTATCGTCAGTACTTCGAGCACGATTTCACCTATCTGAACGGCTTCCGGCGCAACACCCACCGGTACGCCGATCGACTCGCGATGCAGTCCCCGTCGACCGGCGAGAGCTGGACGTACGCCGAACTCGGCGATCGCGTCGACCGGCTCGCCACCGGGCTTGCCCGCGCCGGCGTCGCACCAGGCGATGTCGTGGCCTACCAGTTGTTCAACGGTTCCGAATTCGCCCAGCTGTACCTGGCCGGGCAGGCCTGCGGCGCGGTCGGAGCGCCGATGAACTTCCGGCTCGCGTCCGGGGAGACGGCGGTCATCCTCGACGCGAACCGCCCCATGGTGTTCGTCTACGACACCGAGATCGGCGAGATGGTGCGGGATGCCTTGTCGCGCTCCACACACAAGCCCGCGCTCGTCGTTGCCGTCGGACCCGGAGAACCACTGCCGGGAAACGGTTTCGAGGTGATTCGCTTCGACGAACTTGTGGCCGAGTCGGCCTCACCGCCGGACGTGAGTCGCACGGTGTGGGACGAAACCACACGGCTGTTCACGTCCGGAACCACCGGCATGCCCAAGGGTGTTCCGCTGAACAGCATGATCGAGATCTTCAGCGCCCACGACGTGATCATGCACTTCCCGCTGACAGCGGAAGACAAGACACTGAACATGACTCCGTGGTTCCACCGCGGCGGGCTGTACTGTGCCGGGCCGAATCCCACGTTCTATCTCGGTGCCTCGCTGGTGGCGCAGCGCAGCTTCGACGCCGAGGTCACCCTCGACTACGTCGAGGAATACGGGCTGACGTTCCTGATCGGTGCCCCGACCAACCTGGCGGTGCTCGCTCGCGCACAGGAGGAGAAGCCCCGGGACCTGTCGACCCTCAACGGCATCGTGACGATGGGTGCGCCACTCGAACGGGAAGCGGCACTGCACTATCAGAAGGTGCTGAATCCTCGCATCTTCAACGGGTACGGCAGCACCGAAGGGTTCTGGAACACCTTCCTCCGGCCCATCGATCTGCCGGAGATGGCCGGGACCGCCGGGCGGGCCTGCATCGACGACGACGTCGCCGTGGTCCGGCTGTTCGACGACCGCCTCGCCGACGCTCACGAGACGGTCGCCAAGGACGGAACCGAGATCGGTGAGGTCATCGTCCGCTCACCGAAAGGCGCCAACGCCTACTTCGATGCCCCGGAGCAGGAGAAACGGAAGTTCCGGAACGGCTGGCTCCACATCGGTGATCTGGCCACGTGGGACGACGAGGAGTTCGTGACGATCGTCGGCCGCAAGGACGACATGCTCCTGTCCGGCGGCGAGAACGTGCACCCCGTGCAGATCGAGGAAGCACTGGGCGGGCACCCGTCGGTCACGGATTCGCTGGTGGTCGGGGTTCCCGACGACAAGTGGGGGCAGATCGTCGTCGCCTACGTCGTCACCACCGCACCGGTCCCGTCCGCGGACGATCTGGACGACTTCTGCCGCAGACACCCGATGCTCTCGCAGTTCAAGCGCCCCCGGGCCTACCGTTTCGTGGAGTCACTCCCCGTGTCGGCGACGGGAAAGAAGGTGCACTACAAGGCCACCGGCACCGCGCGCCGGGAGTTCGAGAGCGGGGCGTTCGTCGTTCCGAGTGCCCGCGGATCCCACACCACCGGCTCGTAAAGGACACCGTGATGACCATCGAATTCGAGTCCGAGCACCACCAGTTCCGGGACAGTGTCCGCAGCTTCGTGCGCGAGCGGATCGTCCCGAGGCACGAGCAGTGGGAGAGCGAAAGCTGCCTCGACCCGGCACTGTTCACCGACGCGGGTAAGCAGGGGCTGCTCGGCTTCCCGGTTCCCGAAGCCTACGGCGGCCCCGGCGTCGAGGACTTCCGCTACAACGCGATCGTCGTCGACGAGGTCAATCGGGCGGGTGCCGCCGCCGCGGGCATCGCATTCTCTCTGCAGAACGACGTCGTGCTGCCGTACCTGACGGACATGACGACCGAGGAGCAGAAGGCGCGCTGGCTTCCCGGAACCGTCACCGGTGAGACGATTCTCGGCATCGCGATGACGGAGCCGGGCACCGGCAGTGACCTCACCGGGATCCGCACCACGGCAGTGCGCGACGGCGACCATTACGTGGTGAACGGCAGCAAGACGTTCATCTCCAACGGTCAGAACGGCACGCTCTTCGTCGTCGCCGTGCGCATGTCGGCAGACAAGCACAAGGGGCTGTCGCTGCTCGTCGTCGAATCCGGCACGCCGGGATTCTCCCGGGGCCGCAATCTGGAGAAGATCGGGCTGCACGCCCAGGACACGAGCGAGCTGACGTTCGCCGACATGCGCGTGCCGGTGGCCAACCTCCTCGGCGAGGAGGGGCAGGGTTTCTATCAACTCGTCCACAATCTGCCGCAGGAACGCCTCTCGCTGTCCGTCGGCGCGGTCGCGGCCGCCGAGGGAGTGCTCGAGCAGACCCTGGAATATGTGAAGGAACGCAGCGCCTTCGGAAAGCCGATCGCCGGTCTCCAGAACACCCAGTTCGTTCTCGCGGAGCTGGCCACGGAACTCGATCTGGCCCGGACCTATCTCGACGACTGCATCCGGCAGCACGTCCGCGGAGAACTGACCCCGGCCCGTGCGGCGCGGCTCAAGTGGTGGACCACCGAACTGCAGGTTCGCGTGGCCGACCGGTGCCTGCAACTGCACGGCGGGTACGGATACATGCGTGAATATGCGGTGGCGCGTGCGTTCGTGGACGCTCGGATCCAGACGATCTACGGCGGTACCACCGAGATCATGAAGACCATCGTCGCGAAGGATCTCGGGATCTGACGCGGGCCGGACTGCGGTTCCGGCCCCGCGCGGGATACTGTGAATACTCGTTCACCGCAGGTTCTGCCAGCAAGGAGAGGTCATCTGTCATGGCGAAGGACACGTCCGCCCTTCCACTCGACGAAGCCGTCCGCGCCGTCCGTGTCAGCTCGCGGCGACGTCAGGTGCTCGACGCCGCGGTCACGGTGATGCAGCGGACCGGCTTCCACCAGATGTCCATGCAGGCGCTGGCCGACGAGGCACAGGTGAGCGTCGGGCTGATCTACAAATACTTCGGCGGCAAGGAGGACATCCTCCTCGCCACGATCGTCGACATCCTCGACGCCTTCCGCGATCAGCTCGAGCCCGCGATGGACGCAGCGGGAACCGACCCCGTCGAGCGGCTGGTGGCCGGGTTCCGGCGCTATGTCGAGATCGTCGACGAGAATCTGGATGCCGTCGTGCTGACGTATCGGGAGAGCCGGACGCTCGACCAGGACGGGCGTGAGCGGATCAAGGAACTCGAGGTGGCGACGTCCAAGCCGCTCCACGACGCCCTCGACGCCGCGATCGCCGCGGGCATCGCGAGCGATCTCGACGTCGATCTGACGACGTTCGACATGATGATGCTCGCGCACGGGTGGGCGCTCAAGCACTGGCATTTCGCGTCCCGCTACACGGTGGACCAATACATCACGGCGCAAACACGATTCATTCTCCGCACCGTGCTGTCGGACCGGAGCGGCGCGAAGTACCGACACCTGACGGAGTGACCGCGCATACGCTGACCAAATGACCAGATGGCGGTTCGACGGGGAGATCACGGGCCTGGGCACCGGCTCGGGCGTGCGCATCGTCGTCGGACACTGGTCGCGATCACCGCTCGGTGAGTTCACGGATGTCATGGTCGAACTCGCGGACGGTCACCGCGTGCTGCTCGCCCCGTCGGAGGTGGTCCGCGACTTCGTCACCGCGACGTACGTCTTCGACGAGACCGTGATCGCGTCCGTCCGGTGCTCGCGGTCCGGCGGCAGCCGGACCGTCGAGGGCGGGGACCTGCGCGTGAGTTTCGAGCTCGGCGCCCGCACCACGCTCGGACGATTGCTGAACCTGATCCCGCGGGCGCTCGCGAGTGCACCGTGGTTCTGTGTGGTCAGCGACCCGATCGCCCGTGTCGTTCTCTGTGGTGTGCGTACCCGCGGCACCGCAGGCAACGGGCGCCGAGAGTACTACGGCGCCGTCGATCAGCGGCGGGTGGTGGGAATGTCCGCATCCTGGCGCGGCCGGGACCTCGGCGCGCTGCAGCCGGTGGATCCGCCCGTCCGATTCGGGTTCGGCTCGACCCCGCGGACCCCGGCTGCCACGTCGATCGTCACCACGATCGTCGACTAGTCGAAGAGGGTGGGGGCCTCTCCCGGCTGTTCGCGGTCGGCCGGTTCGACCTCGCCGGCCGGGCTCGTCGCCTTGTGCACCACGGACAGGGCCGTCGTCCGGACCGAGAGCCGATGGCCGTCGGGATGCTGCAGCGAGGCCATGCCCTTGCTGAGCTCGACCACCAGCCAGGGACCGGCGTGACCGGACGCCTGCACCAGATCACCCACCTGTATCTGTACGGCTACCACCGCTTCCTCCCAAGGTTTACTGCATCGGCCTGTGCCCAGCGTAGCGACATCGGCGGGTGTCAGCCGAGTGACGGGAACTCGGTCGGATGAGACCGGACCGGCAGCTCGATATGATGCTCATCGAGGTCTGTCCGAGTACTCCACGACTGATCCGAGCATGCACGATGACGCGAAAGTGGTCACGGCGGTCACATGGAGCCCTGTCGCGGCGCGGCGCGGAGGCCCCCTGGGCGGCTTTCGACGCGGACGCGCACCAGATGCCTGCGCGTCTGATATCGCTGCTGGTGCGTCCGACGACCCCGCCGTTGTGGTTGGGGATCGTGGTCGCCGCCACCGTGATCACCGTGGAAACCGTTGTGGTGCATCAGCTGGACAAGGTAGCGCCGCAAAATGCATTCGGTGCGGTGTTCCTGCTCGGAGTTCTGGTGGTCTCGGCTCGGTGGGGATTTGCGCTGTCGGTAATGACGACTCTGGTGAGCGCGTTCGTCTACGTCTACTTTCACCTTCAGGTGGCGGGGACCCTGCTTCCGGCCAAAGCCGGCGACTGGGTGGCCATCGTGGTCTTCCTGCCGGTCGCTCTGGTGGCCAACCTCATGGCGGGCCAGGCCAGATTGCGTACCGCGGAAGCGGTTCTGCGCCGCCGGGAGGCGGAGGCGAGCCGGGACGAGCTCGCGATCCTCGCCGAACACCAAGCCGCACTACGTCGGGTGGCGACGTTGACGGCGCGTGGGGTGAGCCCCTCGGAGGTGTTCACGGCGGTGGCCGAAGAACTCGCGCTCTGGCTGCATGTGGTCGACGCCGTGTTGCTTCGCTACGAGGGAGACGGCACAGGGACGTTGGTCGCCGTTCGATACGAGCCGGGGGAAACTCGGATGCCCGTCACCGGAGACAGGATCTCGACGGAGGGCGACGACGTCGGGGCGATCGTCTTGCGCACCGGCCACGGCGCCAGGATCGACAACCACGAAGATGTCGGTGGGGCAGTTGCTACCCGCATTCGTGCCGAGGGCTTCGGGTCGATCGTGGGAGTCCCGATCGTCGTGGACAAACGGGTGTGGGGCGCGGCGATCGTCGGATCGCGGCGCACCGAGCCGCTGCCCGCGGACACCGAGGTCCGACTCGGTGACTTCGCCGATCTCGTCGCGACCGCGATCGCCAATGCGGCGACCCGTGCCGAACTGATCGCCTCGCGGGCCAGGATCATCACGGCAACCGACGAGGCCCGGCGTCGCCTGGAACGTGACCTGCACGACGGGGCCCAGCAGCGGCTGGTGTCGCTGGGACTGGAGGTGCGGATGGCGGAGGCGTCGGTGCCGGCCGAGTGGGGGGACGTGCGCGAGCAGTTGTCGGCCATCGCCTCGGGGCTCACGGGTGTGTCGGAGGATCTGCGGGAACTCTCGCACGGGATCCATCCGGCGATCCTGTCGAAGGGCGGGCTGGGATCGGCGGTGCGGACGCTGGCTCGTCGTTCCGCAGTCCCCGTTGCTCTCGACGTCGCGATCGAGGGCCGGTTCTCCGAATCGGTCGAGGTAGCCGCCTACTATGTGGTCGCCGAGGCGCTCACCAACGCCGCCAAACACGCCCACGCCTCCGAGGTGGATGTGTCCCTGCGGGCGGAGGACGGCACTCTGCACCTGGTGATCGGGGACGACGGCGTCGGCGGCGCCTCGTCCGGTGCGGGCTCCGGCCTCATCGGACTACAGGACCGTGTGGAGGCCCTTGGCGGCCACATGCTGATCACGAGTCCCCCCGGTCACGGGACCATGCTGGACATCACCATCCCGGTCGCCGACGAGTGACCGAACGGGATTTACCTGCTAGCGGGAATGCGTACCCGGGAGTATCAGGTCAACCATGGAAGACATGGTGTTGCAATTCGGTCGTCTACGGTGCCTGATCGTCGATGACAGCCCACGTTTTTCGGATACTGCTCGGCGACTGCTCGAGCGGCAGGGCATCACGGTGGTCGGCATTGCGTCGAACACCGCCGACGCGGTCCGGTCGGCCGCGGAGTTGCAGCCCGATGTCATCCTGGTCGACGTCGAACTCGGCGCGGAGAGTGGATTCGAACTCGCGGAGCGGCTCGACGAGGACGCGTTCCCGGCTGCGGTGATCTTGATTTCCACCCACGCCGAGCAGGACCTGGCGGACTTGATCGCCGGGAGCCCCGCGGTGGGTTTCGTGTCGAAGTCCGAGCTGTCGTCCGAGGCGATCCGGGATCTGCTCGGTGCCGGTGACGGAACCGAAGGGGAGCCGGTGGCTCCGGTCAGCGGGCCTCGAGGAAGGTGACGACCGCGAGAACTCGACGGTGATCGTCGCCGGTCTCGGGGAGGTTCAGTTTGGTGAGGATGCTGCGTACGTGTTTCTCGACGGTGCCCTCGGTGACCCAGAGTCGGCGGGCGATGCCGGCGTTGGAACGTCCCTCCGCCATGAGGGCCAGTACCTCCCGCTCCCGCGCGCTGAGTGCGGCGAGCGGGTCGTTGCGCCTGCGGGCGGAGACCAACTCCTGAACCAGCGCGGGGTCGACGACGGAGGCCCCCGCGGCGATGCGCTGGAGGGTGTCGATGAAATCGTCCACGTCGGTGATGCGGCTCTTGAGTAGGTAGCCGATTCCGCGGCCGCTGGCGAGTAGCTCCATCGCGTGTTCGACGTCGGCGTGCGCGGACAGGACCAGGATGCCGACTTCGGGGAATTCGTCGCGGATCGCCCGGGCCGCGTCGAGCCCTTCGGTGGTGTGGGTCGGGGGCATTCGGATATCGACCATCACCAGGTCGGGGGCTCGCTCACGGACCAGTTCGAGGAGTGTGGTTGCGTCGCCGGCCTGTTCCAGCACGTCGAAGCCGGAGCGCGTGAGCAGGCTCGCCAACCCCTCGCGGAGCAGGACGTCGTCTTCGGCCAGGATCACCCGCAGACGTGTCGTCACCGGCCTGCTCTCCGAGCTTGCCCGGGCCCGAGCCGATTGCGGATGGTCGCGGTCGTGGGGGTCGCCGAGGTCGGTGGGCACCGCCATGTCGTCGACGGTCAGGCCGTGGCGGCGCTGAATCCGCCGCAACTCCTCCCCGAACTCGGCGGCGCTCGCGGGACGATCCTCGATGTTGCCCGCCATCACATGGTTGATGGCGGAGCGCACGTCGGCGGGAATGTCGGTCTGCGTCGCATTGGACATCGTTCCGTCGGGGGTCTGCGGCACCTGGGTGGCCGTCTGCTCGGCTCGGGGGCGTTCGATGCCCGCGTGACCGTTGAGCGCACACAGGAGCGTGGCGCCGAGGCTGTAGAGATCCGACGCCGGTGTGGGGGTCTGTCCCTGGAGTACCTCGGGTGCGGTGAACGCGGGGGAACCGGAGATGAGGCCGGTGGCGGTCTCGAAGCCACCCGCGATTCGTGCGATGCCGAAGTCGGTCAGTTGAGGCTCCGCGTACTCGGTGAGCAGGATGTTCGCGGGCTTGATGTCGCGGTGGAGGGTGCCTCGCCGGTGTGCCGTCTCGAGCGCCCCGGCGATCTTGACCCCGATATGCAGACAGTCCTGCCAGCTCAGAGGGCCTGCCTCGCGGATCAGTGCGTCGAGGGAGTTGCGTGGGTGGTACTGCATCACGATGTAGGGCATGCCCGATTCCGTGGTACCGCTCTGGAAGATGCTGACGATATTGGGATGCCCGGACAGTTTGCCCATGGCGTGCTGCTCGCGGAGGAACCGGTCGAGATTGTCCGAGTCGAGCGCGGCAGCGGCAGTCAGCACCTTGATGGCAACAGTGCGTTCGAGCGAGCGCTGCCAGCAGCAGTAGACCGCTCCGAAACCGCCGCGTCCGACTTCGTGGGCATCGTCGAAGCCGGCCGCGGCCAGCTCTACCGCAATCGCCCCGAGCGGATCGGACCGCGTCGCCGGAGGATGGAATTCGGCCATCGTCGACCCCGAGTTTCCCCGTCCATGAGAAAAGCGCCCGATCACCGTGAAAGTGACCGACTTCGAGAATACTTCATCGGCGCCCGGCCCGACACGCCATGACGCCGTCTCGCACACAACGAACAATCATGGCATTGCAGCTACCTGGAAGACCGAGATTGCGGCTGGTTGCATCCGCAAGCTCCTGCTGGCAGTGACGACGCGGGGTTCCGTTTCCGCGACGATTTATATCAATGGTCGTTCGATCATCAACCCATCGCAAGCACCGCACAAGTCGGCGCAGCACAGAAAGAAAATGAAGGTGAGGACAATGAACAAGTTCGCAATCCGCACGGCGGTCGCCGCGGCGGCAATCGCACCCCTGCTCGCTCTCGGTGCCGGAACTGCTTCCGCCGCAACAGTACCCGATGTGGTTACACCCGCTGCTCGTGTCGTGCCGGATGCGGGGCCCGTGACGGACCTCCCGGATTCCGGTTTCCCCTGGGGCTGGCCGGGAGCGACGGGGCCGTTCGGACCCGGACGACAGGATGTCGGGCCCTTCCACGGGGGGTTCGGCGGCTTCGGAGGTTTCGGGCACTTCGGCCACTTCGGCGGCTTCGGTGGACACGGTGGGTTCTAGCCGCGGACGTCGGTTTCGGGTGCTCCACCCCTGATCGGCTGTGCCCGAGAGCGGGCACAGCCGAATGGAAGAAAAGGGCAGGAACGTCCCGGCGATCAAGCGAATCACCTTCGCCCCGAGCGCAATCCGTGAACCCAAATGTATCACGCCGACCGCAACGCTTCACTGCGATGAGCGATGCGGTGCTCGGCAATGTATTCGACTTGGCTGCATCGTCGTTCGATTGATGCGCACCTCCCGTCCGTGGCGCGGACCGATCCGGTCGACGCCGCCGTCTGACCCGAGTACTTCGACCCGTCACCGACCACCCACACGAGGAGCATTAGTCATGCCGTACGTCGCCACTGCTGATGGCACCGAGATCTATTACACCGAGCAGGGAACCGACGTCATGCCTCTCACCAACCGAACGGGTCACGGTCCGCTCCGGGTACCCACGTATTGCCGGGGTCGGTCCACTGACGCCGTTTGATCATCTTGCGCGCGGCGCGGTGATTGCGTCCGACGAGCCGGTCGAGGTAGAGATGCCCGGCGAGATGATCGGTTTCGTGCTGCAGGCAGCGGGCCAGATAACCGGTGCCCTCGACGGAGATCGGGTTGTTGTCGATGTCCACGCCGACCACCCTCGCCCAGTCGGCTCGGCCCGTAGGGTAACGCTCGCCCGGAACGGAGAGGCATCCTTCGAGTTCGTCCGGGTCGGGCATGGTCTCGGGCAGCGGCGAAGTCTCGAGCATCGGATTGATGACGTGCCCTCGATGTCGCCGGGTGTCCTCGACCAGGTCGTACACGAAGATCGCCCTCGGGTCTCCGACTTGGTTGGCGGCCAGGCCGGCTCCGTGAGCTGCGGTGTTGGTCTCGTAGAGGTCGTCGACGAAGGCGGCGAGTTCGCTGTCGAACGCGGTGACCGTCACCGCTGGTGTGGTCAGTCTGGTGTCTCCGGCACGCGACGCGCGTCTGGATCGAGCCGAATTGTGGTCACAGGTGAAACCCGGGTCGCTCTACGGTGCGTTGCATCGGCTCGAAGACGAGGGTCTGATCCGCCCGTTGCGGACAGAGCGGGACGGAGCATTGCCCGCCAGAACCGTGTACGAGATCACGGCGGAAGGAACCAGGGAACTCCGAGCGCTCCGCGACGAGGCGTTCACCGAGTTCGAACTCAAACCGGACCCCGTCGACCTCGCCCTGGCTGTGAGCGCAGATCTCGACCGGGAGGTGCTCCGCGGCTACGTCGAGGACCGCATCGCCGTCCTCGCGGCACGCGAGCTGCAGTTCGATCACCAGCTCGATCGCCGATGGCCCGACCAGAGTACTGCCGACGATCTCATCGTCGCCCACGCCAAGATGCGCATCCAGACCGAGATCGCCTGGCACAAGAAAGTCCTCGCCGACATCGACAAGCTGGAGGCACGGTGATCCGCGGGGAATAGGCGCCGGTCAGCGGCGGCTGCCGGAACGGAGTCGGCGGGCGTGCCGTCGGCGGTCGGCTTCGGTCATCCCGCCCCAGATTCCGTACGGTTCGTCCTCGGCCAGGGCGTGGTCGCGGCACTGGGCGAGTACGGGACAGTCCTGGCAGATCTGCTGGGCGTTCGCTTCGCGACGGGCGCGGGCATGACCGCGTTCGCCGTCGGGGGAGAAGAACACCGACGATGCGACTCCGCGGCATGAGGCCAGCTCGCGCCAATCCTCGGGGTGGGGCGCGGCCGCGGGGGCCGGTGTTCGTGACGTTTCTGCCAACAGCACTGCGGTCCTTCCGTTCCCGGCGCGTGGAACAGAACCACGTGTCGGGAAACAGATATCGATGTTCTTCGTGTGAGCGCCGGTATCGGTTACGAGCGTTCCCGTTAACAAACCGGACGGCCTGTTTAAAGATATACCGGACGACCACACGCCTGCGCCACTGGGTCGGATGTCCAGTAGTGCGGCGGTGCATCGACGTGTTTACGGATGGATTGACGAGTGTGTCGGGAGTGGCTTCCGCGGTCGTTAACGTTGCACGGCGGAGTCGAGGAGTGGAACCACCTGTCCCAGTGCCCAATCGAGGCTGGGCGGTGAGGGGAAGGCGATGGACTGCGCCAGCGTCGGTGCCAGCGGCACGTATGCGCCGCGTTCGACGGCGCCGAGCGATTGGAATGCCGGCTGCTGTTCCAGACTCTCCAATGCGCCGTTGGAACTCGTTGCCAGGATGAGATCGGCATCGGTGTCGGCGAGTAGTTCAGTGCTGATCTGGGCACGCCCGGGGATGTTGCTGACAGGTTGTGCCGTGGCGAACGGGATCAGTGTCAACCCCGGTTGGTCGAGGAACTTCGCTCCGGCGTCGTCGGTCGAATTGACGACGTAGGGAATGGCGCAACCAGGCCGATCATGGACGGGTCGCGACGACGAGTGCCGCCATTGCCCTCAGCCCTTCGTGCGTGGGGTGCAGGGGCATCGTGAACGATCGGGGGACGAGGCCTTCGAACCACCGGAGATCGGATCCGGCGCATGCATCGTGCCCTACCGCGGCGGCGGCCACGTCGACGAAGTACGCGCCGTTACTCCGTGCCGCGTCGGCGAGAGCGCTGTTCATTCTCACGAAGAACTGCACCACGAAGGCGGCGTCGGCATCGCTGGTGGGGATGTAGGGCCAGCAACCGCGGTCGCCGAAGATGCCGCCGTGCCCCACCAGGAGCACGGTCGCAGCGGGGGCCTTCTCGGTGATCGCAGCCAGGGTGGTGGACACCTTCGGGCCGAGCACGGTGAGAGCGTCGTTCATGCGCTGGGCGGTGGTGGCGTCGGAGCGACAGTTCGCGTCGAGCCCCGGGGCGAGCGTGTAGCAGGGCTCCACCAACGACGACCACGCGATGTCGTTTCCCCCGATGCTGACGGTGACGAGCGTCGTGTCCGGCCGGAGTGCCCCGATCTGCGGTGGTTGAGGTCCGGTGATGGTGAATTGTGTTTTTTCCGTGATGTTTTCGGTCTTTGCTGCCGCGCACGCCCTGCTGACGTACGATTCCGCGCGCAGGGTGTCGGCGACGATCTGCGGGTACGCGTCGGCTGTGCGGAAGCACCCGTCTCGGATCGACAACGGATCGTGTAGCGACCCGGTGGCTCGCGAATCACCCAACGCGACATACCGGATGGCGGAGTCGGGCGCGGCGTCGGCCACCGCGAGATGCGCCCACGGGAGTGCGAGCGCCACCACGCACCCGACGAGGATCGACGACAGAGTCGACTTCACGGGAGGGCTTCGAGGACGACCGGATGGTGTCGGGCCGGCGCGTTTTTCGTCATCACTCATCTTATTTCCGCGCACCGGATATCGCCTGGCTTCGACGGACTCGGAGGAAAATTCGGCCTACCGACGTAACTCAGATACTACTAGTCTCCGAAATATGAGCATCTTCGGCGGCCGGAACTATCCCGTGATCGACCTGGACGGCGCTCCATGGCCGGCAAGCTGCCCGTGCCCGGCATGGCCGTCTACAACGCCAGCAAGTTCGGGGCGGTGGGGCTCTCCGCCTCCGTCCGGGCGGAGTTCGCTCCCGCCGGCGTCAGTGTGAGCACCGTACTTCCCAGCGCGGTGCGCACCGGACTGTCGTCGGGTGTGCCGCTGGGCGGCGGGATGCCGACCGTCGACCCGGAAGACGTCGCGGACGCCATCGTCCGGACGCTGGACCATCGTCGCGCCGAAACCGCCGTGCCCCGGTACCTCGCCGGGTGGGATCTGATCGACGCCGTGGTCCCGGAGCGTCTCCTCGATCTCGGCCGCCGTCTGATCGACGACCGGCGGGCGCTCACTGCCGTCGACCCCGTCGGGCGCGCCGACTACGACCGCCGGCTCGCCCGCCAGTCGCGGACGCCGTAGCGCTACGCCATCAGCGGTGCCAGCCGCTCCGCATGCTCCCGCAGCGACGGGACGTGGCGCAGCATGAGGTGTTCGTGATCGACATGTCCCGACAGTGCCAGACTGCCGACGAGGGCGCCCGTTCCGGACCGGACGGGAACGGCCACGCAGGCCGACGCGTCCTGGAGTTCCGCGAGTTGGGTGGCGAAGCCCTGGCTCCGGATCAGGTCCAGATTCGCGAGCAGCTCGCTCCTTACGACGATGGTGCGGGCCGTCAGCGCCCGTGGCTCCCAACGGGGAATCACGGATTCGAGTTCCGACTTCTCCGCGAGAAGGAGCTTGCCGACCGCACACGCGTAGAGGTGCTGGTTGAGAAACGACTCGTCCTCCGGCGGCGGGTATTCGGGGTCCGCGTCGGCCGTGCGGACGGCGACGTTGGTGTAGAAGAACAGGTGGACCCCGAAGCGCACCGACAGTCGCAGTTCGGCGAGAACCTCACGCGCCGCCGCACACACGGTGGGCACGACGGCGGCGTCGACGAGGATCCCGATCTTCTGGCCCAGCGCGAACCCGGACAGATCGGGGAGCCGCACCACATAGCCTTCGCCGACGAGAATGTTGAGCAGTCGATACGTGGTCGCCGACGGCATCGACAGGCGGGCCGCGATGTCTTTCGCTGTGACACCCGAGCCGGCCCGGGCCACCTCCTCGAGCACCCGCAGGGCGCTGGTGACGGCCTTGGGCTGACGCCCCGACAGGGCTCTGTCGTCGGCGCTCACCGGCGGACCTCCCACGGTCGGTACCGGCCGAGCAGGTCTTCGGCCACGGCCTCGTCGTACACACCCATCCGTTCTCCGATTCCGGGGGATCGCCGCGCGCGGATCGCGAAGACCGCGGCGCCGACAAGCATCAGAAGCACGTAGACGGCGGTCGCCGCGCCCGCGACATACGTCCGCGAGAACGCCGCCCACCCGACCAGTGCCACCATCGCGGTCGCCGTCAGCACGCCGACGAGCACGGGAAGTCGAGTGAGTTCGCCGATCCGCCGGAGGAACGCCGGCGTCGCGACGCACAACAGGACGTACGCCAGGACGTAGCCGTGGGCGGACACGGCGAGGAGTCCGATCAGGACGTCGCGGCTCGAACCGCTGACGAACAGACAAAGGACGGGCACCGCGACGACGACCGGCATCGCGGCCGTCAACGCCACATGCGGAGTGTGGAACCGGTGGTGCGTCCGGCCGAACACACTCGGAACCACCCCTTCGCGGCCCATCGCGAACAGGGTGCGCGACAGCGCCGTCGTCGAACCGAGGACGCACGCGAACCAGGAGGCGGTGATGCCGAGTTCCATGACGATCGACAGCGCCGACGAACCTGCGCCGGACGAGTCGGGCAACGTGAGGACGATCGGTAGCGAGTCGACTCCCTGCCGCACCGGCTCCGGCAACTGCAGGGCGGCCGCGAACACGTACAGAACGCCCAGCGCGATGGGGGTCCACCGGATGGCGCGCGGGACGGCGACGAACGGGTTGCGGGCCTCCCGCGCCACCGTGCCCGCGCTCTCGAATCCGACGAACGACGTGATCGCGAGCAGTACGGCGAACCCGACCGCGGATCCTGACTTCGCGCCGCCCGCGGCCGGGGTCGCGCCCTCGCGGACCGATTGCACGAACGCGACCACCAGCGCGGCGGAGGCGGCCACGATCGCGAAGACCTCGATGGCGAGCATGATCCGCGCCGACAATTGCACGCCCCGGACCATGAGGAGAAGGGCCAGCAGTCCGACGATCGCCGCGAGGACCGCGATGAGGGGCGACCCCGCCGGAAGCCCGACTCGGCCGAGCAGCGCGGCGAGGTAACTCGCGGCACCGAGCGTGCTCGCCATGGCCGCGGCCGCGTAACCGACGAGCAGCGACCAGCCCCCGCCGAAGCCGGGCACCGCCCCGAGTCCCTTCACGATGTAGCTGTAGAGACCGCTGACGGCCACCATCCGGGTGGCGAATTGTCCGATGCAGTAGCCGACCGCCGTCATCAGAATCGCCGCCGCGACGAACACCGCAATGGTCGCCCGGCCCGCGTCGGGTATGACGAGAGCAGGCAGCGTGACCATCACGGCCGACGGTGCGACCGCGGAAACGGACTGCCCGAGCACCTGGACGAAACTCAGACGCGCCCGCTCGAGACCGGCGACCGGTGATCTACTTCTGATTCTCGGTGTACCGGACACCACGCACCTGCTCTCCACACTCTCCGGCCGGCCCCGCGCGAGTGATCAACCCGGGGCTGCATGAGTTGCACGCTAGCGCAGGAGACGAGCGCGATGCGCCGATCGGAATTAATTTTCGATCACCTCGAATGAGAATGGCCGGAGAATGCGTTCCCGATTCCGGAGCCTGCGCCGGCGCACACGGCGGATCAGCTGCACCGACCCGAAAAGCCGGAATGAGAATCGGCGCCGTCGTGGCCGGAAAAGTCGAATGAGAATGCCGCAGTCGCTGATTCCCATCCGGATTTAGTAGTGACCGGCGACACATTCGGGGTTTATCGTGGGTTCAGGCCGCAGCACGACGAGGCGAAATATTCCGCCAAAAGTGTTCTGCAGAAGCCGGATTCATTCACAGATTCATTCACTCCATCGAAGAGGACATGATGACTGCAGTCGTTCACACCCCCGCCGGACTCGACCCCCGGGTCGTCGACTTCGTTTCGTCGCCGAAGCGCATGTTCGTCGACGGCCGATGGGTGGACTCCGCGTCGGGCAGGACGTTCGAGACGGTCGATCCCGCCACCGGACAGGTGATCACGACGGTGCCGCACGCCGGAATCGAAGACGTGGACCGGGCGGTAGCGGCGGCCCGGCGGGCCTTCGAGTCCGGGCCGTGGCGCTCGCTCACCCCCGCGGAACGTCAGCGGATCCTCTGGAAGATCGGCGAGGGGATTCTGGCCCGGGCCGATCAGTTCGCGCAGCTCGAGTCGATCGACAACGGCAAGTCCGTGGCGGTGGCGAAGGCCGTCGACGTGACGTGGGCGGCGGAGATCTTCTTCTACTACGCCGGCTGGGCCACCAAGATCGAAGGCCGCACCATCCCCGTGTCGGTGCCGTGGGCGCCCGGAGCCCGATTCCACGCGTTCACCACCCGTGAACCGGTCGGTGTGTGCGCACAGATCATCCCGTGGAACTTCCCGCTGGTGATGGCCGCGTTCAAGGTGGCACCCGCGCTGACCTGCTCGAACACCATGATCCTCAAGCCTGCCGAGCAGACACCGCTCACCGCGCTGCTCCTCGCCGAGGTGATCGCCGAGGCCGGCGTCCCCGACGGCGTGTTCAACGTGCTCACCGGTTTCGGCGACATCGGCGCGGCGCTGTCGAGTCACGACGACGTCGACAAGGTCGCGTTCACCGGTTCGACCGAGGTCGGAAAGAAGATCGTCAATGCCGCGTCGGGGAACCTGAAGAAGGTGTCCCTCGAACTCGGTGGCAAGAGCCCGCAGGTGATCTTCTCCGACGCCGACCTCGAGGCTGCGATCCCGGGCGTCGCCGGCGGGTTCCTGTTCAACCACGGCCAGGCCTGCACGGCCGGAACGCGTCTGCTCGTCGAAGACCGGATCTTCGACGAATTCACGTCCGGTGTCGCTGATTTCGCGAAGGCGCAGAAGATCGGACCCGGACTCGACCCCACCAACGACATCGGCCCGCTGATCTCCGAGGAGCAGTTGGGCAAGGTCACCGGATACATCGACGCCGGACTCGCCGACGGTGCCCGCGCGCTCTCCGGTGGGCAGCGGCACGGCGACACCGGCTTCTACGTGGAGCCCACCCTGCTGGTCGACGTGAACCGTGACTTCAGCGTGTACCAGGAGGAGATCTTCGGCCCGGTCGCGGTGGCGGTGCCGTTCAACCGGGAAGACGGCGTCCGCGCGGCCGCCAACGACACCCCCTACGGCCTCGCCGCCAGCGTGTGGACCCGGGACGTGTCCCGCGCCCACGAGGTGGCCGCCGAGATCAAGGCGGGCACGGTGTGGGTGAACTGCCACAATGCCTTCGACACGGCGCTTCCGTTCGGCGGCTACAAGCAGTCCGGTTGGGGACGCGAACTCGGTGAAGGTGCCATCGCCGAGTACACCCAGAGCAAGTCCGTCAACATCGCCCTCTAGATACCTCGACCGGACCCGAATGAGAATCGTCCTGCGTGCGTTCTCATTTGCTGTCGACGGACTGTGACGCTTCGGCAACTGCGCCGACAACCCGCAGTCGCATGCTCGTCCCAGAGCTCACCGCGGAGCATCCACGCAGACCCTCTCCTCGTGAAAGTCGAAGGAAACCATGACAACCAACGCCCCCACGCACTCGAGTGCGGTCAGCGACGGCACCCCTCGCAGACTGGCAGGCACCCTCGGTCCGGGTGCCATCGTGTTCATGGTCGTCGCAGCGGCGGCCCCGTTGACCGTGATCGCCGGAACCGTCCCTCTGGGCATCGCAGCGGGCAACGGCGCCGCCTACCCCGCGTCCTACATCGTCTGCACGGTGGTACTGCTGTTCTTCGCCGTCGGATTCACGGCGATGGCCAAGCACCTCCCCGGCGCCGGCGCGTTCTACACCTATATCACGCAGGGCCTGGGCCGGCATGCCGGTCTCGGCTCCGCATTCCTCGCGTTGCTGTCCTACACGGCAGTCCAGGGCGCGGTGTACGGATACATCGGAGCCGCCGTCAACGATTTCGTCACCGCTCACGGCGGCCCCGAACTTCCCTGGTACGTGTGGGCCCTGGCCGTGACGGCCGTGGTCGCGATCCTCGGATACCGGCACATCGACCTGTCCGGCAAGGTGCTCGGCGTACTGCTCGTCTGCGAGGTCGGGATCGTCCTCGTCGTCGACGCCGCCGTCATCGTCCGGGGCGGCGGCGACGAGGGATTCTCGACGGCGGCGTTCCACCCCGCCGAGTTCTTCTCCGGAGCACCCGGCATCGCACTGATCTTCGCCATCGCCGGGTACATCGGCTTCGAGGCCACCGCCGTCTTCCGGGACGAGGCCCGCGACCCGGGCCGCACCATTCCCCGGGCCACCTACCTGGCGTTGCTGGTGATCGGCGGCTTCTACGCACTGTCGAGCTGGGCGATGGTCAGCGCGTGGGGCGACGAGGGTGCCGTGGCCGTCGCGACCGAGAATCCGGAAGGGATGATCACCGAGACCGCCACCCGCTACGTGGGTGCGATCGCCGGCGACCTCGTCCAGATCTTCCTGATCACGAGCCTGTTCGCCGCCCTGCTGTCCTTCCACAACGTGCTCTCCCGGTACATCTTCTCCCTCGGGAACAGCGCGGCCCTGCCGGCGGGATGCGGTCGCTCGCACGTCAAGCACGCGTCGCCGTACATCGCGTCGGTTGTGCAGACGGCGTCCGCTCTCGTCCTGATCGTCGCGTCCGCTGTTGCCGGACTCGATCCGGTGACCGAGGTGTTCGCGTGGTTCGCCGGTGTGTCCTCGGTCGGCATCGTCGCACTGATGACCCTGACCTCCGTCGCCGTCCTCGTCTACTTCGGCCGGACCCGGGTGGACCGGCGGGTGTGGAACACCGTGATCGCACCACTGCTCGGGCTCGTCGGCCTGGCCGGGCTTCTGATCATGACCGTCGCCAACCTTCCCCTTCTCGTCGGCGGGTCCAGCACTCTCGCCGCCGTCATCGGGGTTCTGCTCATAGGAACGTTCGCCGGTGGAGCGGCCGTCGCCGTGCTCCGACCCCACGCCGCACGCCACGACACCGCTCTACCGCAGCACGACACGAACGACACCATCATCGACAAGGAGATCGCACGATGAGTACCGCCACCACCGAGACCCCGGCCGCCATCGGTTCCGCCGCCCCGGACCATCCGCTCACTCCGTTGTCGGCGGACGAGATCCGGTCGGCGAAAGCACTCCTCACCGACGAGGGACTGATCGGCGAGCACGTGCGCTTCGTCTTCGTCGCACTCGCCGAGCCGCACAAGTCCACGGTCCTCGCGTTCACGCCGGGCGACCCGATCGAGCGGCGCGCCCGGATCCTGCTGCTCGATCGCTCCACCGGCATCGGCACCGACCTCGTCGTGTCGGTGACGGAGAACCGCGTGATCAGCAGGGCCACCGTCGATTCCGCCACCGACGGCCACGTGCCGATCCTCGACGAGGAGTTCGAGGACATCGAAGCGTTCCTGCTCGGCAGCTCCGACTGGCTCGCGGCGATGGCCAAGCGCGGCATCGAACCGTCGAAGGTCCGGGCGGTTCCCCTGTCGGCCGGCGTGTTCGGCCACGAGGACGAGGTCGGGCACCGCATCGTCCGCGTCCTCGCCTTCCACCAGGAGGACAAGGCGGACCTGCCGTGGGCGCACCCGATCGACGGGGTCGTGGCCTACGTCGACCTCACCGAGCGTCGCGTCGTGAAGGTGGTCGACGAGATCGAGCTTCCCGTCCCAGCCGAGCGCGGCGAATGGAACGCCGAACCGCACGCCACACCCACCCGCACCGACCTCAAACCCATCGAGATCACTCAACCCGAAGGTGCCAGCTTCTCCGTCGACGGCAACGAGATCACCTGGGCCGACTGGAAGTTCCGCTTCGGTTTCGATGTGCGCGAGGGCCTGACGCTGCACCAGCTCTCGTTCGACGACGGGGGAGTGGAACGTCCCGTGATCTATCGTGCCTCGATCGCCGAGATGGTGGTTCCCTACGCCGATCCGTCCCCGGTTCGATACTGGCAGAACTACTTCGACCAGGGCGAGTACCTGTTCGGCCGGTACACCAACTCGCTCGAACTCGGCTGCGACTGTCTCGGTGAGATCCAGTACTTCGACGTCACGATCGCTGACGAGTCCGGTGACCCGCGCGTCATGAAGAACGCGATCTGTCTCCACGAGGAGGATTACGGCGTCCTGTGGAAGCACACGGACATGTTCAACGGCATGACCGAGACCCGCCGCTCGCGCCGCCTCGTCATCTCGTTCTTCCTCACCATCGGTAACTACGACTACGGGTTCTACTGGTACCTCTACCTCGACGGCACCATCGAACTCGAGGCAAAGGCCACCGGAATCGTCTTCACCTCCGCCTACCGCGGTGCCGACGGATTCTCCACACAGATGGCGCCCGGCCTCGGCGCCCCGTTCCACCAGCACCTCTTCTCCGCCCGGCTCGACATGGCCGTCGACGGCAATGTGAACACCGTCGAGGAAGTGGATGCCGTGCCCGTCCCCATGGGCCCGGAGAACCCGTGGGGCAATGCCTTCCGCTGCCAGAAAACCAAGCTGACCACCGAATCCGAGGGGCAACGCACCGCCGACAACCTCAAGGCCCGGGTCTGGCACATAACCAATCCCACCAAGCAGAACCGGCTGGGGCAGGATGTCGGGTACGCGCTGCACCCCGAAGGTCAGCCGGTGCTCCTGGCCGACCCGTCGAGTTCGATTGCCTCCCGTGCCGCGTTCGCGACCAAACACCTGTGGGTCACGCAATACGACGAGTCCGAGCGTTATCCCGCAGGCGACTTCGTCAACCAGCACCCGGGCCAGGCCGGTCTGCCGACGTTCGTGGCGGGCAACCGGGACATCGAGGGGCAAGACCTGGTGCTGTGGCACACGTTCGGGCTGACGCACTTCCCGCGGCCCGAGGATTGGCCGGTCATGCCGGTCGACTATGCCGGGTTCACGCTGAAGCCGGTCGGATTCTTCGACCGCAACCCCGCGCTCGACGTGCCGGCGAGCACCGCGAAGCACTGCTGCGAAGGCTAGAAGTCGTGTCCGCCGTCTTTTCTTCGATCGCCCGCCGCACCAGCCACTGGTTGCGGCGGGCGGCCGCGGCCCTCGCGGTCGCTGCGGCCGGGCTCCACGCCGCGTCGCTCGGTGAGCATGCGACGTCGTCGCCGCTGGTCGCCGTGGTGACCGTTGCGATGATCTTCGGATGCCTGTACTGCGCACGGCACCTGTGGATGCGTGGTTCGCACCGGGATTGGGGTCTCGTCGCGCTGATGAACGTCGGCATGATCGCGTTGCACGTCACCGTGATGAGTCCCGGTTCCGGTGGCGGCGGCCACCACGGGCACGCGATGCATGCGGCGGCGCCGGCTCCGATGGGTCATTCGATGTCGACGCCGATGGTGGCGGCGCTCGCGACGGCCGCACTCGAAGCGGTGATCGCCGTGACGGTGCTGTTCTACCAGACTCGGTTCGACGCCCGAGACGTCCCGGCCTGACGAAGAGCGTCAGTGTTCGGCTGGCGCAAGATGATTCGCTACCAACGCGAGCATGTCGTCCGCGTGACTGACGGCAATGAAATGACCACCACCACTGATCGGGTGCCAGACGGCGCCCGGGGTCTTGTCCGCTACTGTCTTGTTGATGATCTCAGGCACCAGGGTGTCGGCGCTTCCCTGCCAGAAGTGTACGGGGCGCGTCACTTTCGTCATGTCGAACGGCCAGGCCTTGTAGAGCATCGTGGCGTCGGCGACGAGTCCGTCCGCGCCATGTCGAAAGCATTCGCGTCCTGCCCTCAGAAACGCGTCGAGGACCTTCTCGTCAGCCAGCACCTCCCGATCCGCGGTGCACGCCGACTGTGTGATCGCCTTCGCGTAGCGATCCGCGAAATGTGTGGCACTGATACCGAGCACGTCGTACATGAGTGTGAAGCCGGGATGGAAGTGAAGCGCCAGGCGGCCGCCCAGCGCGTCGACGCTACTGAGATACTTCGCGGCCCAGTTCGATCCGAACGTTCCGTAATTGCCACCGGCGATGCACGCGACATCGACCAGGCGTGCGGGGTCCAGATACGCGGCGGCCGCCAGGGCCCACGGTCCACCCTCGGACCAGCCGGTTACCGCGAATCGCTGTTCGCCGAAGGAGTCGGCCAGCAGCAGGAGGTCATCGGTCCAGCCTTCGAAGGTGCGGCCCGGCTGAAGGTCTGACCCGCCCATGCCGGGCCGGTCCGCGCACACGAATCTCAGTCCGTTGGCCTTCGCATACGGGTCGAACAGTTCGGCCTCCAGTCGGCTCGAGGGTCCCCCGTGGTTGTGCAGCACGAGTGGCCCGCCCGGGTCACCGGCTTCGAGATACGTGATGGTCCGGTCGCCGACCCGGATACTTCCCTCTCGCGTCACGTGGACTCCTCACAGTGTGGACCGGAACCCGAAACTGGATTGGCGGCGTCGAAACTGCAGGTACTCCGATCTCCCTCATATTAGGCGTCACCGGCGGGCAGGCGATACACCCGTCGTGCGGTTTCGCCGAAGAAGTGCGCTTGTTCTGTCGACGACAAGTCGCCGAGGGCTGCCTGGACGGTGGACACCATGGTTTCGGTATCCCACAGCAGATGGTCGATCGGGTAATGAGAGGCGAACATACATCGCCCGGCGCCGAAGATGCTGAGCGCCGTCCGGATCCACTGACCGATCCCCTCCAGGGATGTTCCGAAAATGAGGGCGATTCCCTGCAACTTGAGGACGACATTCGGAAACCGACTCACCGCAGTGAGGCGTTCTTCCCAACGGGAGAAGCCCTCGGCAGTGAGGTCGACCGGCCACCCGACCGCCTCCAGCACGAAGGTGGTCTCGGGAAACGCGGCGATGAGCTCGTGAGTGGCGGGTAGCTGCTCGTCGTATACGAGCAGATCCCACACCAGCCCCGCATCGGCGACCTGCTCGAATCCACGCAACCAGGCCGGGTCCGACAGGTAGTCGCCGCGCGCACCCAGGCGCTTGATCGGGTCGGCCGCCCAGTACAGCGGCTGGCGCACCGCCCGGACCACGGGGAGATCCCGATATCGCGCGAGAACGCTTGCGCGATCGTCTGAATCGAGCTGAACGGCCGCGATGAAGGCGTTCGGAACACCGACACGGTCGGCGCAGTGCTGAATCCAGACGGCCTCCGCGACACTGTCTGCTGCACCGAATTCGCACGCGACGGAGGCCGTGACGGGCGCCCCCTCGACCTGTGCCCGATAGTCGTGCGGCAGGTACCGGTGCGCAGCGTCGTAGTAGTTCGGGAGCAAGGCGGTGAGCGCGGGTGGGCGACTGTCGATCCACGGGTACTCGAGGTCGGGCAGGTTGATGAAATGATGATGAGCATCGACAATGTCCACCTCACGCAGCATATTTCAGTTGTCGACGGGGGACCGGGCAATTGGTTGAGCGCGGCTCGTGTGGTCGGCGTGGATCGTTAAGGTGTTGACATGGAGCGCCGGATCGACGAAGCCCTGGTCCATTACGTCGAGCACGGCGGCGGCGTGCCGCTCGTGGCTCTGCACGGCGCCGGTGTGGATCATCGTGAGATCGAGGCAGCGATCGAGGCCATCGTTCCCGGCACGGGCTACCGGCGGATCTATCCGGACCTGCCGGGGATGGGCCTCTCGACAACCGACGGGCTGACCAGCAACGACGATGTGGTGACGCTGCTCGGCGACTTCATCCACAGCCTGGGCGTGGGCCCGGTGTTGCTGGTCGGACATTCCTACGGCGCCTATCTGGCACGTGGGGTGGCCGCACAGCGACCGGACACGGTGCTCGGCCTGGCGTTGATGTGCCCGGTCACCGAGCAGTCACGACACGTGCCCGACCACGCCGTGGTTCGCCAGGACGCCGATGCCTACGACGAACTCGAACGTGCACAGTGGGCGGGGTTCGACGAGTACTTCGTCGTGCGCACGCCGTCCACTGCGCGCCGCTACCGCGACCAGGTGGTGCCGGGTACGACGCTCGTCGACGAGGATGCGCTCGGACGTATCTTCGCCGGGTGGACGGTCGACGTCGGGTCGAGCGCGTTCTCCGGGCCGACGTTGATCGTGGCCGGCCGTCGTGATTCGATCGTCGGGTACGCGGACGCGGCCGAATTGCTCGAGCGCTACCCGCACGCCACCCTGGCAGTCGTCGACGACGTCGGCCATGCGCTGATGCACGAGCGGCCAGAACTGCTCGCCGCCCTGTTCGGTGACTGGTTGGATCGGCTGACGCGCTCGGCCGACGGTTCTACCGGGCCGTTTCCGTCCAGGTGACCGGCAGTTCGTGGACGCCGTAGATGTTCATGTCGGTCCTGAGTTTCACGTCGCCGGCGGGGACGGCGAGCTCCAGGGTCGGAAAGCGGCGCAGCAATCCCTCGAAGCCGGCGCGCATCTCGACGCGGGCCAGCTGCTGGCCCAGGCACAGATGGACGCCGTGGCCGAGGGACAGGTGACCGCGGGCCTTGCGGCGGATGTCGAGGGTGTCGGGGTTGTCGAAGCGCTGGGGGTCGCGGTTGGCGGCCAGCAACGAGACGACTACCGTCGATCCCTTCCGGATCGTTTCACCGCCGAGTTCGATGTCCTCGGTGGCGTAGCGATAGAAGATGTCGGCAACGGACAGGTAGCGCAGGAGTTCCTCGACGGCGTCGGGGAGCAGGTCCGGGTCGGCGCGTAGTTCCGCCAGCTGCTCGGGGTTCTCCAGGAGCGCGAAGGTGCCCAGCGCCAGCATGTTGGCGGTGGTCTCGTGGCCGGCGAGCAGCAACAGGAAGGCGGCACCGGTCAGCTCCTCGATGGTGAGGTCGTCGTCGCGGGCCAGATCGGACAGGATGTCGTCGCCGGGGGCGGCGCGTTTGCGCGTGACCAGTTCGGAAAGGTACGTGGTCAGTGCGATGTACGCGCCCATCTTCTCGTCGAGCGGCTGGTCCTTGATCAGGAACTTGGCGGAGTTGACCTGGAAGGTGTCCCGGTCCGCGTAGGGGACACCGAGCAGTTCGCAGATCACCAGCGAGGGCACCGGCAGCGCGAACTCTTTGACCAGGTCGACCGGCGGGGTCAGGCGCGCCATCTCGTCCAGCTGCCGCTCGGCCACGTCGATGATGTGGTCTTCGAGCTGCTTCATGCGTTTGACGGTGAAGGCGCCGGTGAGTGTGCGCCGCAGCCGGGTGTGGTCCGGCGGGTCCATGGCGATGAACAGGCCCGGCACCTGCGGCGACGGCTCGGTGGCGACGGGCATGCCGGGAGTCTCGTACGGCACGTGGAGAATACCGATGTCCTGGCGGGAGCTGAACCGGGTGTCGGCCATGAGCCGGCGGACCGCGTCGTAGCCGGTGACGAGCCAGCCCTCGTGACCGTCGGGGAAGATCATGGGACTGACCGGGCGAGACTCGCGCAGCCGGGTGATCTGCTGGGGCGGGTCGAAGGGTCCCGCATCGCGCTCCATCGGGAGGCCGTACGGGATGGCGACCGTTCTACTCATCGGATTTCCTTTCGTGACGGTTGGTCTGTCGACGGCGGTGCTGCAGACCGGTTTGGCTCGGGGCCGTGCCGCTACCGCGAGTACTCGCGGTTGAAGAGCTTTTTCGACCAGAGGTATCCGCCGAGGGTGATGAGGGCGCACCAGCCGAGCGCGATCCATGCGTTGTTCCCGATCGGGGTACCCATGAGCAGGCCGCGCAGGGTTTCGATGATCGGGGTGAACGGCTGGTACTCGGCGAACCAGCGCAGCCCGGCAGGCATGGAGTCGGTGGGGACGAACCCGCTGCCGAGGAAGGGCAGCAGGACCAGCGGCATACCCACATTGCTCGCGGCCTCGACGGTCTTGCTCACCTGGCCGAGCGCGACGGAGAGCCAGACGAGCGCGAACGTCACCACCACCAGGAACCCGGCGGTGGCCAGCCACGCGCCCACCCCCGCGGTGGGCCGGAAGCCGACCAGCAGCGCCACGCCGATCACGATCGCGACGCTGAGCATCGCCTGGATCACGCTGCCCAGCACGTGTCCGGTCAGCACCGAGACGCGGGCGATGTGCATGGTGCGGAACCGGGCGATGATGCCCTCGGTCATGTCCATCGCGACCGAGATCGCTGTCCCTTGCACCGCGGCCGTCACGGTCATCAGGATGATCGCGGGCACGACGTAGTTGACGTACTCGGCGCGCCCGCCGGACACCCCGCCGAGCCCTGCGCCCAACGTGCCGCCGAACACGTAGACGAACAGCAGCAGGAAGACGACCGGCATTCCGACGAGAGTCACGGTCATCGACGGGTACCGCAGCATGTGATTGAGGTTGCGGCGCAGCATCGTTGCCGAGTCGCGCAGCGGGTGGAACCGGAGGTCCGCCGGGGCCGGCCCGGCGAGAGTGGGGGCGGGGGCGCTCATGAGGTCACCTTCTCGTTGTGGGGGTTGCCGGTGAGGGCGAGGAAGACGTCGTCGAGATCGGGGGTGTGCACGGACAGCTCGTCGACCTCGATGGCCTCGTCGTCGAGCCGGTCGATCAGAGTCTTGAGCGAGCGGAGGCTGCCGTCGCTGGGCACACGGAGGGCGAGCGCGTCGGGGTCGCGCGCGACCTGGTCGAGGACCCGCTCGGCCGCTTCGAGGCCGCGCGGGTCGGCGAACTGCAGGCGGACGTGGCTCCCGGGGATGCGGCGCTTGAGCTCGTCCGCGGTTCCCTCGGCGACCAGGCGGCCGTGGTCGAGGACCGCGATCCGGTCGGACAGTTCGTCGGCCTCCTCCAGGTACTGGGTGGTCAGGAAGATGGTGACGCCGGTTGCCACCAGGTCCCGGACGATCTGCCACATGGCCCGGCGGCTGCGTGGGTCCAGGCCGGTGGTCGGCTCGTCGAGGAAGATCACGCGCGGGCTGCCGACCAGGGTCATCGCGAGGTCGAGCCGCCGCCGCATGCCTCCGGAGTATGTCGAGACCGGCTTCGAGGCCGCATCGACCAGGTCGAACTGTTCGAGCAGCTGGGCGACGCGCCGCCGGCCGTCGCTGCGGGCGAGGTGGTGCAGATCCGCCATCAGCAGCAGGTTCTCCCTGCCGGTGAGCAGGTTGTCCACCGCGGAGAACTGGCCGGTGACACCGATTGCGGCGCGCACCGCGTCGGATTCGCGGGTGAGGTCGTGGCCGGCGACGCGGGCGTCACCGGCGTCGGCGCTGATCAAGGTGGACAGGATGTTGACCGTGGTGGTCTTCCCGGCGCCGTTCGCGCCGAGCAGGGAGAAGACCGTTCCCTGCGGGACGGTCAGATCGATGCCGTCGAGCACGACGTGGTCGCCGAACGACTTGCGCAACCCGGTCACCGCGATGGCCGGCTGAGATTGCCTGGTGGTCATGGTTTCCCTTTCTCGAGGTCCAGAAGTGGATCAGGAACGACGGATCGTGATGCCGCCGAAAGAGGTGTGCGCGCGGACCTCGACGGTCTCGTCGGACGCCTCGGGCCGGGTGGTGTTGTCCAGCAGGTTGCGTACCTGCCCGAACTTGGTGTTCACCTCGAGCCAGGCGGCGGTGCCCTCGGCGATGCCGATCTCCAGGTCGCCCATCGCGGTCCCGAGCTCGACCGAACCGCGGGCCACTTCGCCGAGGCGAATGCTGCCGTTGGACGTCTTCGACTCGACACTCGCGCCGGCCCGGTCGACGGAGATGTCGCCGTTCGCCGAGCGCACATGGACGTCGCCGGTGACCGCGGCGATCGCGGTGTCACCGTTGGAGTTCTTGACGATTGCGGAGCCTTCGATCTCGCCGATGCGGACCTTCCCGGAGCCGGTGCGGATCTCGGCGTTGCCCGCGACGCCGTCCGCGGTGACGTGACCGGCCGCGGTGTCCACACGCAACGGACCGGTCTGCTCGAGCCGGACGTTCCCGGTGGAGGTCTTGAACCGGCACTGCCCGAGCCGGCCCGTGCCGCTGAGGTCTCCTACCTGCACCTCGCCGGAAACCTGCGAACCGCTGGGCAGGTCGATGGACACCTCCACCGACCTGGACTTGCGGGAGAAGTCGAGTACGCGCGCTTTCGGTCCCATGACCTGGAGCACGCCGTTCGCGTAGTCGACGCGGACCCGCTGGGCGGCCTGCACGTCCGACTCATCGGATTCGTCGCTCGGGCGCACGTCGACGGTGGTGTCGGTGCGGTCGCTCGCGGTGATCCGCACATTGCCGACGCCGAGTTCGAGCGTGACGGAAATCGGTTCGGGTGTATCGAAATTGGGCATAGCTGTCCCCTCGGGATGAGTTGGTGAAACATCCCCGCAGGTCGGGGACGTGGTGTGGTGGTGGGCGGTGTGGCTAGCGCACCCAGCCGGTGAGGCTCTGCTTGGTCTGTTTGCCGCGCTGCTGGGCGTGCTGGACGCGGTCCGGTTGCTGCAGCGCGGTCGAGGCCGCGCGGACCAGCCAGGCGTTGACCGAGCGGCCCTCGTTGGCTGCGGCCTCCTCGACCGCGGCCTTGAGCTGTTCGGGGAGGCGCACGTTGATCCGCGCGGTCGGGCCGTCCTCGGCGATCGGTGTGCCGCCGTCGGCCGGTGCCGCATCGTCCTCGGCCGCTTCCTCGATCGGCTCGGCGGGCCGTGCGGTCACGACGAAGTTCGGGTCGCGTCCGCGCAGGCGCAGCTCCACCGATCCCGGGGCCAGATCTTGGGTGATCTCGTCCGTGGCGGCGGACAGTGCGTCCAGCAACGTCATCCGGATCGCAGACTCGAGCGACCCGGTCAGGCGCTCGACCAACGCACGGGATTCGTCACCGCCGGCTTCGGCGAGGGTGGCGAATTCACGTCCGAGGTTGCTCACATACGGTGTCAAATCCATGGTGCCATCGTGGCACAACAATGGCATCACCACAAGGGTTAAGTGGCTCAAATGTGGTGCCACATGGCATCACCTGGCCGTTCTGGGATGAAAAGTGCTGGTTGTTGCCGCTCGACCAGCCGATCGGATAACGGCCGGAACCTCCCTGGGCAACGACGGTCTGCGCCTAGAATCCCAGTGAGCAGCGACTCCCACTCGACCTCTGCGTACGAAGGGATCGACCCCATGAGCTTGTCGACTCGTAGCCGGCTGCGTCGAACGGCCACCGCGCTCAGCATCGTTCTTGCCCTCGCCACCGTTTCGTGCGGATCGGACGGTCGCAGCGGCGAACAGCAATCAGCGGAAAACGGTCCCGACGTCGCGCACACCGATGATCCCAACGCCGACAAGATCGTCGCTATCGTTCGCGACAAGCTGACGGAGCTCGATCTCAGCGGCGCCGTATTCGGCGTGTGGCGCGGCGACGAGGAGATCGCCGCCGGGGCGGTGGGGGAGTCTCCGCTCGGCGTTCCCGCGACGCGTGACATGCAATTGCGAGTCGGCCAGCCGATGGAACCGATGCTGTCGACAATTCTGCTGCAGCTGGGCGAGGCCGGAACGCTGAGCCTGGACGAGCCGATCGCCAAGTGGGTGCCCGACTTTCCGCGAGCCGACAAGATCACCCCGCGGATGCTCGCCAACAGCACCACCGGCATTTCGGACTACGTGACCAACCCCGATTTCCTGAAGATCTTCTACGCAAATCCGATCAAAGGCTTTACGTCTCAGGAGATCTTCGACTTGGCGAACGCCCGCCCGCCGCTGTTCGAACCGGGAACCAGCTTTGCCTACGCGCACAGCGACCTGTGCCTGCTCGGTGTGGTACTCGAGAAGGCGGCGGGAAAGCCGTTGGGCGACCTCCTGAAGGAGCGGATCTTCACGCCGCTGGGGATGGACGCGAGCAGCGTGGTGCTGACACCCCAGATGAGTGAACCGATCCTGCACGGCTATACCAACGAACGTGGCGTCTTCGAGGACTCCACGTTCTGGAATCCCACGGCGTTCCTCAACAGCGGCAACATGAACTCGACGGTGGCCGAAGTCGCGCGGTGGGTTCGTGCGCTCGGCACCGGCGAACTCCTGTCCGACACGGCGTTCACGGAGATGATGGCGGACAAGACCGCCGGGCTGGGCCCGCTGACTGCGGACAAGTACTTCGCATTCGGAACCGTTCACCTGGGCAGTTGGCTGCTCATGAACCCGGCATTCGGGGGCTACAACGGCATCGCCCTCTACGAAACGGAGTCGAAGACCACGATCGTCGTCTACGCCACGCTCGGACCGACGGCCAATGCCAACGCCAATAACACTGTGCCGATCGGCAAGGAGATCGGTGCACTCCTCTTCCCTGACAACCCGCCGAAGGTGCCCTGATCGAACCGGCACCGGCGTGGTCGCCGGACCGTTCGTGGTCTAGTGCGACTTTCGCCAGAACAGATTGTGGCCGGACGTCCTTGCCCTGGGCCGCATCCCGCGCCTGATCGAGGACCGTTGCGGGATCGGCGTCGACGAAGTGGAACGTGGTGTCGCCGAGGGTGAACGACGGACGGGTGTGGTGGGTCAACACGAACACCGGAGTGTGGAACGGAGGCTCGTCACCCCACCAGCCGCGCCAGCCGTGGTCGTGCCAGGGACCGCGCTGCGGGCCGAATTTGTTGCGGCCCATGAACTCGGCGCCGATGTTGCGGGTGAAGTCCCGCGTGAAGTAGTCGTCGAGGCCGCGGCTTCCGCCGGGGTCGGTTCGCATGGGCCAGCTCGCCGTGGCACCGGCCCAGGCGAACATTTTCCCAGGGTCGGTGTGTCCTCCTGCGCTCTCGATGATCGGTGAGATCCGTTGTCGCTGGCGCTAACCGGCATCCTGTTGAGCGGCGAGTTGAATCCTGATCCGCGACGTCATCGATCAACGATTCATTGTTGACGGCGACCGCGGCGTCGGCGTCACCCTTGCGGGCGGCCTCGACGAGACGTTCCTGGTACCTCCACAACGAGTCGTCTCCCGCCGTGTCCAGGGTGCCCTGCGCGCCGACGATCTTGTAGGCGCGGCAGTGCTGCCACAGGGAACGGATGGAATCGACGAGCACGGGGTTCGCTGCCGCCTCGTAGAGAATGGTCAACAGTGCCTCGTCGTGATCGAGAAGCGCCACCACCCGCCGTTCGGCGATGGCGGCCCGCATGAGTTCGTACTCGGTCTGCATCCGGTCGACGTCGGCGGGGCCGATCTGCTGGGCGCCCAATCGTGGGCCTCCACCTCGAGCAACCGGCGGACGTCGTAGACATGCACCAGTTCGGCCAGGGTCAGGCCTTTCACGACCGCGCCCTTGTGGGGGACACGCTCGGCCAGACCGGCTTCCTCGAGCCGTCGGATCGTCTCGTAGACCTGGTCGGTCAACAGGGACGTTTCGGCGCGCTTGGTCACTACCACAGCTCACATATAAACCGCACGAGGGGCGCAGCCGTGTGCCAGACGACCTGCGCGAGTCTGCGAGCCGCGGTCCACACCGATGCCCGCGACACACCGGCAGCCTGAGTTGGTCGTGCGTCCAGAGCGTTTACGCTCGTCAGAGGTGCTCGGGGCGGAGTGACGGACGGCGGGTGGGCTGTGAAACACAGGGCGCGTAGATCGACTCTGGCGGTGGTGACGGCGGCGGCCGCGGTACTGACACCGATCGCGGCGGCGGCTCCGGCGACAGCCGATCCGCTCGGTTTCACGAAGACCACGCTCCATTTCCAGGTTCTCGTCGGACCGAACCGAGACGAGCCGTGCGACGTGATCGGCGACGTGTACAAGCCCGATTCGGCGTCGGCGTCGAATCGGGTGCCCGCCGTCCTCACCACCAACGGCTTCGGCGGTTCCAAGAATGACCAGGCCGGTATCGCCTCGTTCCTCGCGTCCCGCGGTTACGCGGTGCTCGCGTACTCCGGGCTGGGCTTCGGCGGTTCCGGCTGCAAGATCCACATGGACAATCCCGAGCACGACGGGCGAGCGGCGAGTGAACTGGTGAGCTTCCTCGGTGGACGCGACGGGATGGCGTTCGTCGATACCGCGCACACCGTCCCCGTCCCCGGTCTCGACTACGTGGTGCAGGACGCGACCGCGCACCACGGCGCCGCCGAGGCGCACGATCCGCGGGTCGGCATGGTCGGCGGCTCCTACGGTGGGGCCGTGCAGTTCGCCGCGGCCTCGGTGGACCCCCGGATCGACACGATCATCCCGATGATCACCTGGAACGACCTCAGCTACTCGCTCGCGCCCAACGGCACCGACCAGACGACCGGGGTCAGCACGTCGATTCCCGGGGCGTCGAAGGTGGTGTGGTCGCTCATGTTCGGGGCCATCGGCGCGACCAACCCCCGGGCGGAGGGCTACGCGCAGGACCCCGCGCGGGCCTTCGGTTGCCCCAATTTCGCCGACCCCGCGTGCCCCGCACTGGCGCAGTCCGCGGTGCAGGGCTACCCGGACCCGGGGTCCGTCGAGTTCCTGCGCCAGTCGTCCGTGGTGTCGTACGCGGACCGGGTGAAGATCCCGGTGTTGATCATGCAGGGACAGCAGGACACCCTGTTCGACCTCAACGAATCGACGGCCACGTTCGAGACCCTGCAGGCGCAGGGCAACGACGTGAAGATGATCTGGCACAGCTGGGGTCATTCCGATCTCACTCCCGCCGAGGGGGAGATCAGCATGAAGAATCCGAACCCCGACACCCAGTACGAGACGGGCCGGATGGTCGACTGGTTCGACCACTATCTGAAGGACAGCGAGGTCGACACCGGGCCGGTGTTCAGCTACTTCCGCAACTGGGTCGACTACACCGGCAACGCCGCACCCGCGTACGCCGAATCCTCGGATGTCTCGGTGGGCCAGGACTATTCGCTCTACCTCTCCGGCGACGGCGCACTCACCGACCGCCTCGACGGCATCGTTCCCGGTGCACAGACGCTGAACACGCTGCCGGTCGGCCTCCCCACCGACCGGGAAGCGCCGGACACCCGGCCGGAGAATCAGGTCCCGCAGGGCGTGGTCCCCGGCACCCAGGCCGAATGGTCGTCCGTCATCCTCGGCGCCCCGGTGGACGTGGTCGGAGCCCCGACGCTCGACGTCCGCGTCACGGCCGCACCCGCGGTCGCCGGTGTCGAGGATTCGGTCGTGGTCTTCGCGAAGCTGTACGACGTGGCTCCCGACGGCACGGAAACGCTGATCAACGGACAGGTCGCGCCGGTGCGCATCGTGGCACCCGGTGAGCCCGTCCGCGTCACGATGCCGGCCATCGTCCACCGCTTCGATGAGGGCCACCGCGTACGCCTCGTGGTATCCGGGGGAGACCCGAGCTTCCGTGGAAGTCTCGTGCCGCACCAGGTCACCATCGCCTCGGGTGATCCGGGTCAGGCGCTGATGCTGCCCGTGACCGGCTGAGGTCGGGCCCCGTCCGGACGCGAGTCGTCACGAACGAGTGATTGACATCACACGAGGAGCGGGCTCACACTGGAACCCTCAATTGAACCCGATGTCAAGATCAATTGCATCGGCTGGTGGAGAGGAACCGCAGGTGACCAAGCTCGGAGGAGTGTGCGACAAGCGCTTCACGGCGTTGCAGGAGGCCCTGAAGGACAATCTCGACTCCGGTGAGGAACTCGGCGCGTCGATCGTCGTGACCCTCGACGGAGATCCGGTGGTCGACATGTGGGGCGGATGGTCCGACACCGATCACGCCACCGAATGGGAGCGCGACACCATCACCAACGTGTGGTCGTGCACCAAGACGGTCACCGCGCTCGCCGCACTGATGCTCGTCGATCGCGGACTGCTGGATGTCTACGCGCCCGTCGCGAAGTATTGGCCGGAATTCGCCGCGGCAGGCAAGGAACGCGTCGAGGTCCGCCATCTCCTCTCGCACACGTCGGGTGTCTCGGGATGGGATCAGCCGATCACGGTCGAGGACACGTTCGACCTCGCCGGGTCGACGAAACGACTTGCCGCACAGTCGCCGTGGTGGGAGCCGGGCACGGCGTCCGGATATCACGCGCTGAACTACGGCCATTTGATCGGCGAGGTCGTCCGCCGAATCGACGGGCGCACGCTCGGCCGTTTCGTCGCGGAGGAGATCGCCGGACCGCTGGGTGCCGACTTCCACATCGGACTGGACCCGTCGGAGTTCGGCCGGGTGTCGAACGTGGTCCCGCCGCCTCCGCTGCCGATCGACCTGGCCTCCCTCGACCCCGCCAGTGTCATCGTCAGGACGTTCACCGGCCCCGGACCGGACGCGTCCGCGTCGTGGTCCGACGAGTGGCGCAAGGCGGAGAACGGTGCGGCCGGTGGCCAGGGCAACGCCCGGTCGCTCGCCCGGATCCAGTCCGTCGTGGCCTGCGGGGGCGAGCTCGACGGCGTCCGTCTGCTGTCGCCGGACACCATCTCCCTGATCTTCGACGAGCAGTCGAACGGTGTGGATCTGGCTCTCGGGCAACCGATTCGATTCGGCATCGGTTACGGACTGCCGACGCCCGTGTCCGTGCCGTTCGTCCCCGAGGGCCGCATCTGCTTCTGGGGTGGCTGGGGCGGCTCGCAGGTCGTCGTCGACACCGAACGACGGATGACCATGACGTACGTGATGAACAAGATGGGTCCGGGACTTCTCGGCTCCGACCGGACCGCCCAATATGCGACGGCGACGTTCGATGCGCTGAGCTGACGTGCCCGCCCGGGGCGTGATCAGGACGCCAGCCCCTTGTCCTCCAGCCATTCCCGGGCGATGTCGCCCATGTCCTCGAGGTCGGCCACCCGCTGGTTCATCTCGATGAGATCCTCGGTCGTCAATGCGGCCGACACGTCGGCCAGGACGCCGCGGACGTCGTCGCCTGCCTTGTTCTCGTTGATGATCGGGGTGATGTTCTCCGCCAGGAACAGGTGCTTGGTGTCCTCGAGTGCCACGAGGTTCTCCGAACGCATCGCCGGGTCGGTGCTGAACACGTCCGCCACTTCGATCTGACCGCTCAGCAGAGCGTTGAGCGTCAGGGGACCGCCCGCGTCCAGTGCCAGGAACTCCTTGAACGTCAGGCCGTACTTGTCCCTCAGGCCTGCGACGCCGTTCTCCCGGGTCTTCCACTCGGGCGGGCCGCCGAGGGTCAGTTCGTCGGCGTGGGGCACGAGGTCCTCGATCGTCTCGAGCGAGTACTCGTCCGCGGTCTCCTGCCGCACCGCGAGAACGTCCTTGTCCTCGGCAGGGGACGGTTCCAGTGCGACGAGCCCGGCGGGCAGCTTGGCCTTGATCTCCGCGGTCACCTCGTCCGAGGCGGTCGCGGTGGTGGCGCTGTCGAGGTATTGGAGCAACGCACCCGAGTATTCGGGCAGCAGGTCGATGGAGCCGTCCCGGATGGCCGGGACGTACACCTCCCGGCTCCCGATGTTGAGCTTCTCGGTGACGTCGATGCCGTTCGCGCGCAGCGCCTCCGCGTAGATCGTCGCGATCAGCTGGCTTTCGGGGAAGTCCGCGGAGCCGACGACGATGGCGCCGTCACTGCTTCCGCCGTCGTCGGACGCCAACGGGTCCTTGCCGATCCCGCATGCCGTCAACGACATCAGGGTGGCGCCGGTCAGCGCGACGATCAATGCCTTCTTCATGATGATGTCCTTCAGATCAGCGAGGGCTCGGGAGCGGATGTGGGTCGGGCCGCGACTGCGGTGTCGTCGGAACCGGATCGCTTCGTCGCGCCGCTCCGGACGCGTCGCGTCAGACCGGGTGAGACGACCCGAACCGTGAGGAATCCGATCGCCAGGTCGAATGCGAGCGCGAGGAGCGACACGAGGACCGCTCCGGCGGCCATCTGCGCGTAGTCGCTCTGCGCCTTGCCGTCGATGAGGAGACGTCCCAGTCCGCCCAGCGAGATGTAGGCGGCGACGGTCGCGGTCGAGACGATCTGCAGCACGGCGCTGCGCACACCTGACAGCATCAGCGGCAGCGCGCACGGCATCTCCACCTCGGTGAGGATCCGCATCGACCGGAACCCCATGCCCCGCGCAGCGTCCACGGCGGCCGGGTCGACCGAGCGAATGCCCGCGTACGTGTTGGTGAGAATCGGCGGGATGGCCAACAAGACCAGCACGATCAGGCTCGGAATCAGGTAGGCCAGCTTGGTCGAGAACGACGGCGCGAGGACGAGCACCAGCAGGATCAGCAAGCCGATGGTGGGAAGGGCGCGCAGCGAGTTGGCCAGGCCCGCGACGACGACCGCGCCGCGACCGGTGTGCCCGATGTACAGACCGAGCGGAACCGCGATCAGCGCCGCCGCGAACAGGGCGAGGAACGTGTACATCAGGTGCTGGAGGAGGAGAGCGGGAATGCCTTCGGGCCCGGTCCAATGAGCACCGTCGAGCAGAAAGTCGATCATGATGCGACCACCTTCGGGGTCCACGGTGTGAGTAACCGATTGGCGAGCACGATGAGCAGGTCGAGAACAAGCGCCAGCAGCAGGCACAGCGCGATACCGGTGATGATGGGTGTGTAGAAACGCAACTGGAAGCCCTGGGTGAACAGTGACCCGATCTGCGGGATCCCGAGCAGCGCGGCGAGAGAAACGAGGCTGACGTTCGACACGACCGCGACGCGCAGTCCGGCGCAGATGACGGGAACGCCCACCGGCAGCTGGACTTTCAGCAGAGTCTGGTAGGGCCGGTAGCCCATCGCCGTGGCGGCGAGCACCGTCTCCTGCGGCACCGAATCCAGGGCGTCGGCGATGACGCGGACGAGCAGGGCGACGGTGTAGATCGTCAGCGCGACGACGATGTTCATCGGATCGAGGATCTTCGTTCCGAGGATCGGCGGGAGCAGGACGAACAGTGCCAGCGACGGGATCGTGTAGAGCAGGCCGGCCGTGCCCACCACATAGGGGTTGATCCGGCGACTGCGATGCGCCAGCCAGCCGATCGGCAACGCGACGATCACGCCGACGACGAGCGGCACGAGCGAGAGCAGGATGTGCCAGCCGACCAGTTCGGCGATGCGATCGGACTGGCGGCCGAGCCATTCGATGTTCATCGGGCCATCGCCTCCGCGGCCACGAGATCCGCCGACTCGATCGCCGCCACCGCCGCGTGTGCCGTCACGGTTCCCACGAGCACACCGTCGCCGTCGACGACGACACCGCGTTTGCTGGGTGCGGACAGGGCGGCGTCGAGCAGGGCCCGCATCGTCCCGTGCGCATCGGCGACCGTGCCACTGAGATTCACGTCGTCCGGGCGAATGCGGTCGACGACCGTCGCCGGTTGCACCCAGCCGATCGGCTTGTTCGCCGGGTCGACGACGAGTAACCAGTCGTCCGTGGTCCGCGTGCGGGCGTCGGATGACGAATCACCCAGACGAGCAACGGGTTCGGCGACCGTCTCCACGCGGCCGTCGAGGTTCGAGAAACCCAGCGAACGGTAGCCGCGGTCGCGTCCGACGAAGTCGGCGACGAACTCGTCGGCGGGTTCGGTCAGCAACTCCAGTGGCGTCGCCGACTGGGCCAGGATCCCGCCGGTTCGCAACACGACGACCTGATCGCCGAGCTTGAGTGCCTCGTCGATGTCGTGCGTGACGATGATGATCGTCTTGCCGATGTCCTTCTGCAGTCTCAGGAATTCGTCCTGGAGCTGGCTCCGGACCACCGGGTCGACAGCGCTGAAGGGTTCGTCCATCAGCATGAAGGCCGGGTCCGCGGCGAGGGCGCGCGCGACGCCCACTCGCTGCTGCTGGCCACCCGAGAGCTGCCAGGGATACCGGTCCGCGAAGTTCGCCGCGAGACCGACCGTCTCGAGCAGCTCCATCGCCCGGGTTCGGGCCTCCTTCTTCGTCTTTCCCAGCAATTTCGGCATCGTCGCGACGTTGTCCACGATGGTGCGGTGCGGGAACAGTCCGGCATGCTGGATGACGTACCCGATCCGCCTGCGCAACAGCGCGGGATCCATGTCCGCCGTGGATTCGCCGTCGAGGGAGATGGTTCCGGACGTCGGTTCGATCAGTCTGTTGATCATGCGAAGCGACGTAGTCTTGCCGCATCCCGACGGCCCGACGAGTGCTGTGATCTTCCCGCTCGGGCACTCGAGGTCCAGTTCGTTCACCGCTGTCGTGCCGTCCGGGTACGCCTTGGTGACTTTGTCGAATGTGATCATTCGCGTGCTACTTTCGTGTAATCCGAGTGGTGACACACTCGGAAGTTCGGTCTCGTGGGATTGCTTTACCGAGTAACGTCTTTCTCCGGATTCGGCATCTGTTCCAGAAACTTCACCGCTGCTTTCAGGTCGTCGCTCAGAGGACGGTCGGTCGTCCGCGGGTCCAGGCACCTGCGCGCCCGGTCCAGGTACGCGCCGAGTTCGGTTGTGGTGTCGAGTTCGTGGTTCTGTTGGCCGAGGGCGCGTACCGCCGAGATCAGTTCGCACGCGAGCACGATGCGGGACTGGGCGAGGATGTCGGTGAGCTGGGTGGCGGCCTGCGAGGCGAAGCTCGCGTGGTCCTCGGTTCCGCGGGAGATCACGGTGTGTCCGAGAGACCCCGGCGCCGCGGCCATCCGGATCTCGGCGATGGCCGCGGACGTCGTGTACTCCAGCAGCATGGTGCCGCTGCTGCCGGCCGGACCGTCGGCCAGGAACGGCCGGAGTCCGGTGACCACCGGATCCGAGAGATTGGCAAGCCTGCACTGCGACAACAGCGCTGCGCTCGACAGCGCGAGTTTCGCCTCGTCCACGGCGAGGGCGATCGGCATTCCGTGGAAGTTCCCGTTGTGGAACACGGCGTCGTCCTCGACGGAGATGAGGGGGTTCTCGGAGGACGAGTTCATCTCGATCGCGAGCGTGCCTCGCAACCGCTGCAGCGCCTGCCAGGTCGCCCCGAGGATCTGCGGCAGGGCGCGGAACCCGTAGGAATCCTGCACGCGGGCAGCCTGTAAGCGGTGGCCCGCGAGGAGTTCCCGGACCCGGCCGGCCACCTCCTCCTGGCCGAGGTGCCTGCGGGCAGCCTGCACCCGTGCCGCGAACGGCTCGACGGAACTGCGCGTCGCCAACAGCGACAGCACACCGACGATCAGGGAGTGCTCCAGCCAGTTCGCGACGCTGTCGGTGGCCGAGGCCGCGAGCGCGACCGTCATCGCGTTGGTCGAGATCAGCGGGAGTGCGTCACCCTGGTGTGCGGTCCACCGGCTGACGAATCGACCGTCCCGCAGAGGTGCCTCGCCCATCAACCCGAGCGCGATCTCGGAGAACGCGCTGAGGTCGCCGGTGCCTATCGCCCCGCGAGCGTGCACGGTGGGCTGTTCGTCCGCCGCGACGGCAGCGATCAGCGCGGTCACGATGTCGGGGTGCAGACCGGATCCGCCGTTGAGAATCTGATTGACGCGAATGATCATGGCGGCTCGGACGACGTGATCCGGCAGTGAGGGGCCCGAGCCGGTGGCGTGGCTGCGGAGAAGTCGAAGGTCCTGGTCGACGCCGTCGGAGACGGAGGTGTCCCGGTTGCCCCCGACGCCCGTGGTGCGTCCGTAGATGGGCTGCCGTTCGGCGATGCGCACGGCTGTCTCCCACGAACGGCGTGTGTGGTCGAGCGCTGCGGGGTCGGGCTCGATCACGATGGGCTCCCGGGCGAGCGCCGTGAGTTGGTCGACGGTGAGCTGGGCGCCGTCGAGCACCACCGGAAGGGGCGGGTGCGGTTCCTCGGTCGAGCTGGAATCTCTCCGGGTCATCAGAACTCCGTGATCGATGTGGTGTGCCTCACTCTTCGAGATGTATAGTCCTGTATATACCGCGACGTGTCAACCGTCAGTTTCCCGCCATGACCTCTATCGCAATACCGCCGCGAGCGGCTGGCATTCCGGCTAGGTCAACCTCTCACTTCGATCAGTCCCTCCGTGATGTTCCAGAACGTAGGGTCTCGGGAGAGGTGCATATATGGCCATGCATCGATCCCGCTATGACTGATCGACCGAAGGAATGAGTCCAATGCCGCAGCAGGTACGAGGCGTCATCGCCCGCTCCAAGGGTGCCCCCGTCGAGATCGCGACCGTCAACATTCCGGATCCCGGTCCGGGTGAGGTGGTGGTCGATATCGCGGCGTGCGGTGTGTGCCACACGGACCTCACCTATCGCGACGGCGGGATCAACGACGAGTTCCCGTTCCTGCTCGGCCACGAGGCGTCGGGGATCGTCGAGAGTGTCGGTGAGGGTGTGACGTCGGTGGCGGTCGGTGATTTCGTCGTCCTGAACTGGCGCGCCGTCTGCGGTCAGTGCCGCGCCTGTAAGCGTGGTCGCCCGCAGTACTGCTTCGACACACACAACGCTGCGCAGAAGATGACGCTCGAGGACGGCACCGAACTCACGCCCGCCCTGGGGATCGGCGCGTTCGCCGACAAGACGCTCGTCCACGCCGGACAGTGCACCAAGGTGGATCCCTCCGCCGACCCGGCAGTCGTCGGACTGCTCGGCTGCGGCGTGATGGCCGGCCTCGGTGCCGCCGTGAACACCGGCAACGTCTCCCGCGGTGACACCGTCGCCGTCATCGGCTGCGGTGGTGTCGGCGACGCCGCGATCATGGGCGCCCGCCTGGCAGGTGCCGTGAAGATCATCGCGATCGACCGGGACGACAAGAAGCTCGAATGGGCGAAGGACCTGGGCGCGACGCACACGATCAACGGCGGCCAGGTGGACGCCGTCGAGGCCGTCCAGGAACTCACCGGCGGTTTCGGCGCCGACGTCGTGATCGATGCGGTCGGCCGCCCCGAGACGTGGAAGCAGGCGTTCTACGCCCGCGACCTCGCCGGCACCGTCGTGCTGGTCGGTGTCCCGACCCCCGACATGACCCTCGAGATGCCGCTGATCGACTTCTTCTCCCGCGGCGGATCCCTGAAGTCCTCGTGGTACGGCGACTGCCTGCCCGAGCGTGACTTCCCGATGCTCGTCGACCTGTACCAGCAGGGACGGCTGCCGCTGGAGAAGTTCGTCACCGAGCGCATCAAGATCGACGAGGTGGAGGCGGCATTCCACCGCATGCACGCCGGTGAGGTGCTGCGTTCGGTGGTCGTCCTGTGAGCGGGGCGCTGCGGATCGAGCGGGTCGTCACCGAGGGAACGTTCGCCCTCGACGGCGGAGAGTGGAACGTCGACAACAACATCTGGCTGATCGGTGACGACACCGACGTCGTGATCGTCGACGCCGCCCACGCCGCGCAGCCGATCATCGACGCGGTCGGAGGCCGGCACGTGAACGCCGTGATCTGCACCCACGGTCACAACGACCATGTCACCGTCGCCCCCGAACTGGCCGAGCGTCTGCACGCCCCGGTGTTGCTGCACCCCGGGGACGATGTGCTGTGGAAGATGAGCCACCCCGACGCCAAGTACTGGCAGCTCGAGGACGAACAGCGGATCGCGATCGCGGGCACCGAGATCCAGGTGATCCACTCACCGGGTCACTCGCCCGGGTCGGTGTGCCTGTACCTGCCCGAGGCCGGGGCACTGTTCTCCGGTGACACCCTGTTCTCGGGTGGCCCCGGCGCCACGGGCCGGTCGTACTCGGATTTCCCGACCATCATCGGGTCGATCCGGGACCGGCTGTTCGCTCTTCCCGAAGAAACACTCGTCCACACCGGTCACGGTGACGGAACCACGATCGGCACCGAGGCCCCGCACCTCGCCGAATGGATTGCACGAGGAAACTGACTCCATGACCGACACCACCGACAGGTACACCTTCGACGAGGACGATGTCGTCGTCACGCACGAGAAATCCTATGCGGCAGGTGTTCCTGCGGTGTTGGTGTCGTTGCGTCGTGGGCTCGAGCAGATGGGTCCGGTGCGCACGGCCCGGACGTTGATGAAGTTGAACCAGCGGGAGGGGTTCGACTGTCCGGGGTGTGCGTGGCCGGAGACTCCGGGGCACCGCAAGCATGCGGAGTTCTGTGAGAACGGGGCGAAGGCGGTCGCGGAGGAGGCGACCACCCGAACGGTGACGCCGGAGTTCTTCGCCGCGCATTCGGTGTCGGATCTGCTGGGTCGGACCGAGTTCTGGTTGGGTCAGCAGGGCCGGTTGACGCATCCGATGGTGCTTCTGCCGGGGGCCTCGCATTACGAGCCGATCGGCTGGGACGCGGCGTTCGCGATGATCGCCGGCGAGCTGCGGGCGTTGACGTCACCGCACGAGGCGGTGTTCTACACGTCCGGCCGCACCAGCAATGAGGCGGCGTTCGTGTACCAGTTGATGATCCGGGCGTTCGGGACGAACAACCTGCCGGACTGCTCGAACATGTGCCACGAATCGTCGGGCAGTGCGTTGGTGGAGACGATCGGGATCGGGAAGGGGTCGGTGTCGGTTCCCGACCTCGAGAACGCCGACCTGATCCTGATCGCCGGGCAGAACCCCGGCACCAACCACCCGCGGATGCTCTCGACCCTGGAGAAGGCGAAGGCCAACGGGGCGAAGGTGATCGCGATCAACCCGCTGCCCGAGGCCGGACTGTTGCGGTTCAAGGACCCGCAGAAGGTGCACGGGGTGGTCGGCGACGGTGTGCAGATCGCGGACGAGTACCTGCAGATCCGGATCGGCGGCGACCAGGCCCTGTTCCAGGGACTGGCGAAACTGGTCCTCGACGCCGAGGACGCCGCCCCGGGCACCGTCCTCGACCACGACTTCCTGCGCGAGCACTGCGCCGGGTTCGACGACTACGCCGCCCACCTCCGCCGGAGCGTGGACATGGACACCGTCATCGCCGCCACCGGACTGACCCTGGCCCAGATCCAGCAGACCGCGGAGGCGTTGATCGCCTCGACAAAGACCATCATCTGCTGGGCGATGGGCCTGACCCAGCAGACCCACGGGGTCGCGACCATCCAGGACGCCGTCGCCCTGCTGCTGATGCGCGGGATGATCGGCAAACCCGGGGCCGGGGTGTGCCCGGTCCGCGGGCACTCCAACGTCCAAGGCGACCGGACGATGGGCATCTGGGAGAAGATGCCCGAATCGTTCCTGGCCGCGCTCGACGCCGAATTCGGTATCCGGTCACCGCGCGAGCACGGCCTCGACGCGGTCGACTCGATTCGGGCGATGCGGGACGGGACGGCGTCGGTGTTCATCGGAATGGGCGGCAACTTCGTCTCGGCGACCCCGGACACCGACACCACCGAGGCCGCGCTGCGGGGCTGTGCGCTGACGGTGCAGGTGTCGACGAAACTGAACCGCTCCCACCTGGTCACCGGGCGGACCGCGCTGATCCTGCCCTCGCTCGGCCGCACCGACAAGGACGTGCAGTCCGGGAAGAAACAGCAGGTCACGGTCGAGGACTCGATGTCGATGGTGCACCTGTCCCGCGGCAGCCTCACACCCGCCGGCGACCATCTGCGCAGCGAGGTCGCCATCGTCTGCGGGCTCGCGCAGGCCCTGTTCGGACCCGACCACTCAGTGCCCTGGGCGGATTTCGCCGCCGACTACGACCGCATCCGCGATTCCATCGCCCGGGTCATTCCCGGGTTCGAGGACTTCAACACCAAAGTCCGCGGGCCGGACGGATTCGGACTGCCGCACCCACCGCGGGACGAACGCCGGTTCGTCACCGACACGGGCAAGGCCAACTTCGTCGTCAACGATCTGCACTGGCTTCCCGTCCCGCAGGGAAAGCTGATCCTGCAGACGATGCGCTCCCACGATCAGTACAACACCACCATCTACGGCCTCGACGACCGCTACCGCGGCGTCAAGGGCGGCCGCCGGGTGCTGTTCATCGCCGCCGAGGACATCGCCGCCCTCGGGTACACCGACGGCGACCGGGTGGACCTGATCTCCGAATGGACCACCCCCGACGGGACGGTGCAGGAGCGCCGCGCCGATGATTTCCGGCTGGTGCCCTACCCGACGCCGCGGGGGAACGTCGCCGCCTACTACCCGGAGACGAATCCGCTGATCCCGCTCGATCACGTGGCCCGCACATCGAACACCCCGGTGTCGAAGGCGATCACCATCCGCCTCGAACGGCGGCCCTGATGGGGCGTGTGACCACCCGGACCCCGGTCACCCGGATCACCGACACCCGGCAGTCCACCCGACCGGACACCGTGGTGGTGGAGGAGCCGCTCGAGATCCGGGTGAACGGGACACCGCTGGCGGTCACCATGCGCACCCCCGGTTCCGATGTCGAACTGGCGCAGGGTTTCCTGCTGACCGAGGGCATCATCGCCGACCGCGCGGACATCGCGTCGATCCGCTACTGCAACAGCGTCGACGACAACGGTGTCAACACCTACAACGTCCTCGACGTCGATCTCGCGGCCGGGGTGTTTCTGCCCGACACCGGAATCGAACGCAACTTCTACACCACCTCCTCGTGCGGGGTGTGTGGGAAGGCGTCGCTGGACGCGATCCGGCAGCGGACGAAGCACTCCCCGGCCACCGACACGGTGCGGGTGCCGGCCGCGACGATCTCGGAGTTGCCCGACCGGTTGCGGGCCGCACAGAAGGTGTTCGAGACCACCGGGGGCTTGCACGCGGCCGGATTGTTCACCCGGACCGGGGAACTGCTCGCGATCAAGGAGGATGTGGGGCGGCACAACGCCGTCGACAAGCTGATCGGCTGGGCCACCGAACAGAACCGGATCCCGCTGCGGGGCAGCATCCTGCTGGTGTCCGGCCGGGCGTCGTTCGAGCTGGCGCAGAAGGCGGTGATGGCCGGGATCCCGGTCCTCGCCGCCGTGTCCGCCCCCTCCTCGCTGGCGATCGACCTCGCCCACGACACCGGGCTCACCCTCATCGGATTCCTCCGCGGCACCACCATGAACATCTACACCCACCCGGACCGCATCACCTGACGTGAGTGGCAAATCGTGCGCACGCACACTTTGCCACTCACGTGCGGGGGTCAGTACCGGATCGGCAGCGCCTCGACGCTCATGCGTGCCTGCCGGTGGTGTCGGCGCGGATGCCGGCCTCGAGGGCGATCGCGCCCGCCTCGCCTCGGGACGCCACCCCGAGCTTCTTCAGCACACCCGCGACATGGAATTTGACCGTGCTCTCGCTGATACCGAGACTGTCGGCGATCGCCTTGTTCCGCTTTCCCGTCGCGAGGTGACCCAGGACCTCGAGTTCGCGGGGGTTGAGGTCGCCGAGTTGCTGTTCGTCCGGTCGCGCCATCGGTAGGTCGAGTGGGATCGCGACGGCCACCCGGGAGCCCCACCCGTCGACCGACTCGACGTCTATCCGGCCACCGAGTGTGTGCACCCGGCCGGAGAGTTGCCGCACCAGCGCGTCGGTGTCGAGACCACCGTCGCCGTCGTCGCGGACCTCGACGAGGAGGTTCGCGCCGTCGCAGTCCCAGGCGATGCGGATTCGCTCCAGGGCGGCCTGCGCCGCGAACGCCAGGACGGCGCTCCGCACGACGGCCCGCGCCGCGCTCGCGACCTCGCCGGGCAGCGCGCGACCGTCCACCGGCGGATCGACGTAGTCGACGCGCACGGGCCGGTGCTGGAGCAGCGGCCGCAGTTCGCCCTGCAGCCGGGCGAACGCGGTGGTGACGGCTTCTTCCGCGAGGTTGCGGTCGGACTCGCCCGCGGAACGCAGGGTCACCAGCGCCGCGGACGCCGTCTCGCTCGCCGTGATCCGCGACCGGCGGTCGTCGAGGTCCTTGGATCGCAGCGTCGACAGGATCGATTCGAGCGTCGCCGCGTGCAGGTCCGTCAGCTCCACGATGGTCCTGGCCCGTTCGCTCGACGCCGCCCGTGACTCCGCCAGGTACGCGGGGCTCGCCTGCGCCACCTGATGCCGGATCGACACGGCGACGACGCCGAAGGCGCCGGCCACCAGCGGGACCTCACGAATGCGTTGCCGCGGCTTCGGGAGAACGAGGAGAAGGGTGTCCGTCGCGTCCAGCAGCGCCCACACCTTCCGCTTCACGCCGGCAATCACGGTCTGGTCGTCGAACGGGGTGCCTTCCGTCAGGCGGGTGCGCAACGCCTCCAGTTCGGCGATGGTGACGCGTTCGACCACCGACGGATCGCCGCTGACCTTGCGGGGGCGTCCCGTGCATTCCCGGGTGAAGATCACCAGCGCGGTGTGCGGCCAGATGTCGGCGAGGAACTTGGAGAAGCGGACGGCGATGTCGGGCAGCGGACCGTCGATGACGTCCCGCATGGAACCGAGAACATCTGCAGGGGACACAGAAGTCGAGCTGGGAAGAACCACGTGTCGAGCCTATCCGCGCAGGCGGCGAACACCGGGCCTGGGCCGTCCGCTCACGATGCCGGTTCGGCCCGGGCGGCGTCGACGACGTCGGACCGGACGAGCCCCAGCGATTCCAGTGCCCGCGCCGCGGTGCCGTGCGTGATGGTGGCGACGGCTGCGACGATGTCGGCTCCGACGATCGGTCGCCGTTCCGACTTCGCGAGCGCCACCGCATTTCGGAACGCGGCCTGGGCCGGTTCGGTCAGCCGCAGTGGCCCGGTGCGGGGGCGGCTCAGTGCGCTGGTGGCGACGCGCGCGTCCGTCATGCCTGCCGCCGCGAGGGCTTCCCCGTGTACGCGAATGACCTCCTCGCGCAGTGCGTCCCGGTTCGATCCGAGATGCTCGAACACCCGGCGTGCCGTACCGTCCGGCAGCGCGAACGAGGCGAGCAGCAGGTGCTCGAGGCCCGGCTCCCGGTCGCCCAGCCGGTCGGCTTCGGCCTCCGTTTCGGAGAACAGCGTCTTCATCGTCCGCATGTCGCGCCATGCCCGGGTGAACTTCATCGTGTGCCCCTCGTCTTCGTGTCGGAGGATCGTCCGGGGCCGAGGCGTTTGTGCGCCGCCTGACCCGAGACGCCGAGAGCCTGACCGATGTCCGCCCAGGTCCAGCCGGCGGACAGTGCGTGTGCGACGGCGTCACGCTCGAGCTGATCGGCCTGACGCCGCAGCGCGACGACGGCAGCGAAAGCGGTCGCCGGGTTCGGATCGTCACTCACACTATCAACTTAAGTTGATGATCCGGATCCGTCAACCTTTGTTGATGGGTCGTCCGGCTTCAGAGCGCGGCGTTTTTGTCGAACTCGGTGCCGAGTTCCTTTGCCACGCGCTTGAGTAGCGGCACGATGTGGTCGGCCGACTCGAGGGTGACCCGGGCCGCGGGGCCGGAGACGGAGATGGCAGTGGGGGTCGGAGCGTTCGGCACCGGCACCGAGAAGCAGCGGACACCGATCTCCTGCTCGCCCTCGTCGATCGCGAACCCGCGGTTTCTGCTCAATTCGAGATCGGCGATCAGCATGTCGGGGTCGGTCAGGGAGTTCTCGGTGTACGTCGTCATGCCGGTCCGGCCGACCAGTGAGCGCACGGCGTCATTCGAGAGTTGCATGAGGATGGCCTTGCCGACGCCGGTGCAGTGCGGGTAGACGCGTCGGCCGACCTCGGTGAACATGCGCATCGCGTGCTCGGACGGCACCTGTGCGACGTAGACGGCCATGGTGCCGTCGAGGACGGCCATGTTCGCGGTCTCGCCGGTGCCTCGCACCAGTTCGGACAGGTGCGGCCGTGACCAAGCGCCGATCAGCTGGGTGGCGCTCTCGCCGAGGCGAATGAGCTTGGGCCCGAGCGCGTACCGCCGGGTCGGTAGCTGCCGCACGTATCCGCGGTTCATCAGTGTGCGGATGAGCCGGTGGATGGTCGGGAGGGGGAGTCCGGCCAGGTCGGCGAGTTCGCTGACCCCGATGGACCCGCCGGCGCTCGCCATGATCTCGAGTATGTCGAATGCGCGCTCGACCGACTGCACGCCGCCGGCCGGACTCTGACCGTTCGTCATGTCTGTCTCCATCCTCTGACTGCCCGAGAGCCCCCACATTCTTTCCGTCAGACGGAAAGGGCGCTCCGTATGACGATAGCGCGGGCGCGGCGGATCGCGACGATTCCTTCGCTACATCGGTTGACAAACCTCGGTGTGACGGCGTTCACTATATCGAGATACGAAATACAACTTCCATAATATGGAAAACACCAAGCCCCGAGGGAGGGCCCCGTGTCTGAAGTCGAAATCGCTGCGAAACCCACAAAGCAGCGTTGGTACAGATCACTTTTCGTCCAGGTCCTGATCGGAATTGCCCTGGGCATCGCCACCGGAATCCTGTTTCCGGAGTTCTCCCATCACCTGGCGCCGCTGGGTGAGGGCTTCATCAAGCTGATCAAAATGGTCGTGTCCCCGCTGATCTTCCTGGTGATCGTCACCGGCATCGCCAAAGTCGGCAGCATGAAAGCGCTCGGAAAGATCGGCGGCAAGGCGCTGCTCTGGTTCACGGCCGCGACGACCTTCGCGCTCGGGCTCGGCCTGCTCGTCGGAAACCTCGTCAAGCCGGGTAGCGGGCTCAACATCGACCCGGCCACGCTGGACACCAGCGCCCTGGACGAGAAGACGCAGGGCGGCCACCTGCCGGGTGGCGTCGAGTTCGTCATGCACATCATCCCGACCAGCGTGTTCGATGCGTTCGCACAGAACAACCTGCTGCAGGTGCTGCTGTTCGCGATCCTGTTCGGTGTCGCGCTCGCGTCCTTCAGCGAATCGGCTCCGCCGATCCTGATGGATGTGATCGACCAGACGCTGCACGTCATCTTCCGCATCGTCGGCTACATCATGTACCTGGCACCGCTCGGTGCGTTCGGTGCGATGGCCTTCACCGTCGGCAACTACGGCGCCGGCTCGCTGAAGTCCTTCGGAGTACTCATCCTGGCGTGCTACGGCGCTGCACTGGTCTTCATCGTCGTCCTGTCGATCGTGGTCAAGCTGATCACCGGAGTGAACGCGTGGAAGTTCATCAAGTACTGCCGCGAAGAATTCATGCTCGCCCTGGGCACCGGATCGTCCGAGGCGGTCATGCCCCGCATCATCAAGAAGTTGGACAACGCGGGATGTGACCGCGCCGTCGTCGGTCTGGTGATCCCTACCGGCTACTCGTTCAACCTCGACGGAGCCGCGATCTACCTGTCGCTGGCGATGATGTTCCTGGCGCAGGCGGTCGGGGTGGACCTCGGCTTCGGCGAGCAGCTCGCGATCATGGGCATCCTCATTCTCAGCTCCAAAGGTATGGCGGGTGTGCCGGGGTCGGCCTTCGTCGCCCTGTCCGCGACCGCTGCCGCGATCGGCGCGTTCCCCGTGGCCGCCGTCGCGTTGCTGCTCGGCGCCGACCGGCTCATGGACTCCATGCGCGTATTCACGAACCTGCTCGGTAACTGCCTCGCCACGTTCGTGGTCGCGAACTGGGAGGGCATGCTCGACAAGGACAAGATGCGAGCGGTTCTCGACGGGAAGGTCACACCCGACGACCCGGACGACGTCACCATCCACCCGCACCCGGGGCACGAACACCTCCAGGACGGCCCGGCACGGCCGGCGATCGAGAGGCGCGAAGCGCTGACCACGAACGGGGCCTCGGAAGGAACGGTGAACCACCATGCCTGACACCCAGCCCACCGTCGCAGTGCTCGGCACCTGGGGTTACTACGGACTCCTCGACGACGCCGAGCAGGTTCGGGTCGACACCCCGTACGGTCCGACGTCGGACAGCATCGTCCTCGGGTCGTCAGGGGGCCGCCGGCTCGCCTACCTGACCCGCACCGGACGGCACCGCGACATCCCGCCCCACCGCATCAATGCTCGCGCGAACATTTGGGCCCTGCACAGCCTGGGCGTGCGCACGATCCTCGCGCCCACCCCGTCCGGCTCGCTGCGACCGGCGATCGGCGTCGGCTCGGTCGTCGTGCCCGACCAGCTCGTCGACCGCACCTGCCGCACCGACGACACCTTCCACGACGACGACGTCCACGTGTCCTTCGCGGAGCCGTTCTGCGTCCGCGGACGCCAGGCGGCGGTCTCGACGCTCCGCAGGAGCGGATGGGTGGTCAACGACGGCGGCGTGATGGTGGCGATCCGCGGTCCCCGATACTCGACCCGCGCCGAATCACGCTGGTACGCGGCCCAGGGATGGGACCTGATCAGCATGACCCCGTACCCGGAGGCGGCGCTGGCCCGTGAACTGGGCATGTCCTACACCTGCATCGCCCTGGTCACCGATCACGACGTCATCAGCGACACCCCGTGGCCGGTCACCCAGGACCTGGTGCGCGAAGAACTCGACGCCAACACCAAACGACTACGCGAAGCGCTGCTTCAGGTAGCGATCGAACTGGCAGGCAAGCCCGAACCGGCGACACCTGCCCACGGAAGAAGGAGCTGACACGATGGCCGAATTGTTCTGCAACGGGGGAGCGATGCGTGGCGGAAACCTGCATCACAACGTGTCCGCGCACACGTTCCTCGGCACGGTCCGGACCGCACCGAAGTACCGATTCTTCTCCGTACGTGACGAATTCCCCGCGCTACTGCTGGCGGAGGCCGGGGGAGCCTCGATCGAGGGCGAGCTCTACGACGTGCCGATCGGCGACATTCGCACCGACTTCCTCCCCGAGGAGCCCGAGGAACTCGAGCTCACCGTGATCGAACTGTCCGACGGCCGTTCGGTTCTGGCGGTAGGTCTGCGACCGGGCCTCCTCGAGAGCAGAGCCGGCGAGCTCACCGAGATCACCGATCACGGCGGCTGGCGACGCTATCGCGGCCTGCCCGAGCCCGACAACACCACAGTCTCCTGAACACCCGGAAAGTGAAAGAACAACCGATGGATGCCTTGGCCTACACTTTGAACTGCTCGATCCTGCTCACCGACGTGCCACTCCTGCAGCGCCCGCAGGCTGCCCGCGACGCCGGGTTCGACGCCGTCGAATTCTGGTGGCCCTTCGACACCGCCGTACCGCGGGACAGCGACGTCGACGCGTTCGTGGCCGCGATCGGGAACGCCGGAGTGCAGCTCACCGGGTTGAACTTCGCGGCGGGCGACATGCCGGCGGGGGACCGCGGACTGCTGTCCGACCCGGCGCAGGTCTCGGCGTTCCGCGACAACATCGACATCACCATCGGAATCGGAGAACGACTGGGCACCAAAGCTTTCAACGCCCTGCACGGTAATCGTATCGACGGCACGGATCCGAAGATTCAGGACGACACGGCCGCCGAGAACCTCGCCCAGGCGGGCAAGGCGGCGGACCGCATCGGTGCGGTCGTGCTCGTCGAACCGGTCAGCGGCACGCCGGCGTACCCGTTGAAGAGCGCGGCCGAGGCGATCGCCGTGATCGACCGGGTGAAGGCCGAGCACGGTGTCGACTCGCTCCGGCTCCTCGCGGACCTCTACCACCTCGAGGTCAACGGCGACGACGTCGGCGCCGCGATCGACGCGTACGCCGACCGCATCGGGCACGTCCAGATCGCGGATGCTCCGGGACGCGGAGAACCCGGCACCGGAACGCTCGACATCGACGGCTACCTGAAGAGGCTCGCCGGACACGGCTACCGCGGATATGTCGGGCTCGAATACAAGTCCACCCGGCCGGACACCTTCGACTGGTTGCCCCGCGAACAGCGCGCGTCCCGCGCCGCCCACTGACACACACCACTTTCGACGGAATCGAGGAGACTCGTGAGCACTATCGCATTCATCGGACTCGGAATCATGGGTAGCCCCATGGCCGTTCATCTCGCCAAGGCCGGCCACCGGGTGGTCGGATACAACCGCTCGCCCGAGCGCACCGCGGCACTCGTCGAAGCCGGCGGCACCGCAGCGGACTCCATCGCCAAGGCAGTCGCCGGCGCCGACGTCGTGGCCGTGATGGTCCCCGACTCGCCCGACGTGCAGGCCGTACTCGCCGGTGAGGACGGAGTCTTCGAGCACGCCCCGGCAGGCGCTCTGATCATCGACTTCTCCAGCATCCGGCCCGACGTCACCACCGCACTCGCCGCGCAGGCGGCCGAGCGTGGATTCCGGCTGATCGACGCCCCGGTATCGGGTGGCGAGGCCGGGGCGGTCAACGCCGCACTGTCGATCATGGTCGGCGGCGCCTCGGAAGACTTCGAGTCGGCCAGGCCGATCCTCGACGTCGTCGGGAAGACGGTGGTCCACGTGGGCCCGAACGGATCCGGGCAGACGGTGAAGGCAGCGAACCAGCTGATCGTCGCCGGCAACATTCAGCTGCTCGCCGAGGCGATCATCTTCCTCGAGGCCTACGGTGTCGACACCGCGGCCGCGGTGGAGGTACTCGGCGGCGGGCTCGCCGGATCGGCCGTCCTGAACCAGAAGGCGCAGAAGATGCTGGACCGGTCGTTCGAACCCGGATTCCGTATCGACCTGCACCACAAGGATCTCGGCATCGTGACCAGCGCTGCCCGTGAGGCCGGCGTCGTGACACCCCTCGGCGCCGTCGTCGCCCAGCTGATGGCCTCCGCCCGTGCGAACGGTGATGGTGGCCTGGATCATTCGGGTCTGCTGCGCGGAGTGGAGCGGCTGTCCGGCCGCCCCTCCCAGTGACCCGCCTCAACTCGTAATCCTCGATGGAGAACTGATATGCCTCGTATGCGCGCCGCTGATGCAGCGGTCAAGATTCTGGAACTCGAAGGTGCCACCCAGGCCTTCGGCCTCCCCGGTGCGGCGATCAACCCGTTCTACGCAGCAATGCGCGACCACGGTGGGATCAAGCACGTCCTCGCCCGCCACGTCGAGGGCGCATCCCACATGGCCGAGGGATTCACCCGCGCCAAGGCCGGGAACATCGGCGTCTGCATCGGGACGTCGGGGCCGGCCGGGACCGACATGATCACCGGTCTGTACTCGGCGATGGCGGACTCGATCCCGATCCTCGCGATCACCGGGCAGGCCCCGGTCGCGCGTCTGCACAAGGAAGACTTCCAGGCCGTCGACATCGCCGCGATCGCGGGGCCGGTCACGAAGATGGCGATGACGGTGCTCGAGCCCGCCCAGGTTCCGGGAGCGTTCGCGCAGGCATTTCACCTGATGCGGTCCGGCAGGCCCGGACCTGTTCTCATCGACCTGCCGATCGACGTGCAACTGGCGGAGATCGACTTCGACCCGGACACCTACCAGCCGCTGCCCGTGTACAAGCCGGCCGCGACCCGGGCGCAGGCGGAGAAGGCCCTCGACATGCTGGGGGCCGCCGACCGCCCGCTGATCGTCGCCGGGGGCGGCATCATCAACGCCGACGCCGCGGATCTGCTCGTGGAACTGGCGGAACTGCTGGACGTTCCGGTGGTGCCGACGCTGATGGGCTGGGGAACCATCCCGGACGACCACCGCCTCGCCGCGGGCATGGTCGGTCTGCAGACCGCCCACCGGTACGGCAACGCCACCATGCTGGCGTCGGACTTCGTCCTCGGCATCGGCAACCGCTGGGCCAACCGGCACACGGGCGGTCTCGACACCTACCGCAAGGGGCGCAAGTTCGTTCACGTCGACATCGAACCCACCCAGATCGGGCGCGTGTTCGCACCGGACTACGGGATCGTGTCCGACGCCAAGGCGGCGCTCGAACTGTTCGTCGCCGTCGCGAAGGAGCGGAAGGCCGCCGGAACCCTCGCGGACCGCAGCACCTGGGTCGAGGACTGTGCCACCCGGAAGCGGACCATGCAGCGCAAGACCCACTTCGACGACGTCCCGGTCAAACCGCAGCGGGTGTACGAGGAGATGAACCGCGTCTTCGGGCGCAACACCCGGTACGTCAGTACGATCGGGCTCTCGCAGATCGCCGGCGGCCAGTTCCTGCACGTCTACAAGGCGCGTAACTGGATCAACTGCGGGCAGGCCGGGCCGCTGGGCTGGACCATCCCCGCCGCCCTCGGAGTGGTTGCCGCGGAGCCGGAGACGCCCGTCGTGGCGCTGTCCGGTGACTACGACTTCCAGTTCATGATCGAGGAACTGGCGGTGGGCGCCCAGTTCAACCTGCCGTACATCCATGTCGTGGTGAACAACTCCTACCTGGGACTGATCCGTCAGGCGCAGCGCGCCTTCGACATGGACTTCTGCGTGCAGCTGGGCTTCGACAACATCAACACCCAGGAAGCAACCGAACACGACGTGCTGCCCGCGGTCCCGAAGGGGTACGGCGTCGATCACGTCAAGGTCGCCGAGGGGCTGGGCTGCAAGGCGCTTCGGGTCACCGAGCCCGGCGAGATCGCCGGCGCCCTCGAGAAGGCCCGTGAGCTCGCCGGTGAGCACAAGGTGCCGGTGGTGGTCGAGGTCTTCCTCGAGCGGGTCACCAACATCGCGATGGGAACCGAACTCGACAACGTCGCCGAGTTCGAGGATCTGGCGGAGAGCTGGGAGCACGCTCCCACAGCCCTCATGCTGCTGGACTAGGGGGCACCGTGACACGTGTACTGGTCGCACCCGACAAGTTCAAGGGGTCTCTCACGGCCGCGGAAGTGGCGGACGCCCTCGCCGACGGACTCCTGGCCGGTGATCCGTCCTGGGTGATCGATCGTGTCCCGGTCGCGGACGGCGGCGACGGCACCGTCGCTGCGGCCGTCGCCGCAGGGTGGTCTCCGGTCACGGTGGCCACCACAGGGCCGACGGGTCGGCCCGTCACCTCGTCCTACGCGGTGCGCGGCTCGACCGCTGTCGTCGAACTGGCTTCGGCCGTGGGCTTGGTGCTGCTCCCGGACGGTGTGGCGGACCCCTTGGGTGCCAGTACATTCGGACTCGGCACCGTCGTCAGGCACGCGCTGGAGGGGGGAGCTCGCGAGATCACCGTCGGTCTCGGGGGCAGCGCGTCAACCGACGGCGGTGCCGGCTTGTTACAGGCCCTCGGCGTGCGAGTCCTCGACGCCGACGGCAACGAGGTCGCGCGGGGGGGAGCGGCGCTGCGCCGGGCCGCCCGGGTCGACCTGACCGGTCTCCACCCGGCGGCGCGTGCGGCGCACTTCCGGCTCGCCTGCGACGTCGACAATCCGCTCCTCGGCCCGACCGGGGCCACCGCCGTGTACGCAAGCCAGAAAGGCGCGGCCGCAGAAGAACTGGTCGTGCTCGAGGACGCCATGACCCGGTGGGCGCAGGTCGTGCGCGCCGCGACCGGCCGCGACGACAGCCGGGTCGCGGGGGCGGGCGCTGCGGGAGGCGCGGCGTTCGGCGCGATCTCGGTGCTGGGGGCCGACACCCGGCCCGGCATCGACACGGTCCTCGGGCTCGTCGACTTTCCCGGAAGACTCGCGGGGGCGGACCTCGTCATCACCGGTGAGGGGTCACTCGACGAGCAGAGCCTCCACGGCAAGGCGCCGATCGGCGTCGCGACCGAGGCGCGCAGGGCCGGAATCCCCGTCCTCGCCGTATGTGGCCGAAACCTGCTCAGCGACATTCAATTGCACAGCGCCGGTATTTCCGCGGCATACGCGCTCGCGGACCTGGAACCGGACCTTCATCGATCGATTAGGGATGCGGCGGAACTACTGCGCCGGATCGGCTGCACGATCGCGGCATCGACTGCCGAACTCGCACCACTCAGCACACGAGGAGAATCATGACGTCACCCGACTTCACCGCACTACCCGACCTCGCCTCACGCGCCCTCGGCGGAAGCGTATCCGCGGCCAACGACGAACTGTTCGCCCAGCGTGAGAACCTCATCAAGGCGGAGGCGCCGTTCTTCGACCCGTCCGATTTCGGGCACAAGGGCAAGGTGTACGACGGGTGGGAGACCCGCCGCCGCCGCGACGACGGCCACGACTACGCGATCGTCCGACTCGGGGCCGCGGGCGTCATCCACGGGATCGTCGTGGACACCGCGCACTTCAAGGGCAACTACCCGCCCTTCATCTCCATCGAGGCGGCGTCGATCGAGGGCTACCCGTCCATCGAGGAGGTCATGAAGGCGGATTGGCAGACCATCGTCGAGAAGTCCCCGGCCGAGGGTGATGCCGCGAACGCCTACGCCGTCGCCGACCGGCACCGGTGGACACACGTGCGGCTGTCGATCTACCCCGACGGCGGCGTCGCGCGGTTGCGTGTGCACGGTGAGGTCGTGCCCGACCCCCGGTTCCTCGACGGGACGGTGGACCTGCTGGCCGCGGAGAACGGCGGACGCCTCGTCGGCTGCTCCGACGCGTTCTACGCGTCGCCCGCGAACATCATCCTTCCCGGGCGGGCGCGGAACATGGGGGAGGGCTGGGAGAACTCCCGGCGCCGCGGCGGCGGAAACGACTTCGCGGTGTTCTCGCTGGCCGCGGCCGGCATTCCCCGGCACGTCGAGATCGACACCAGCTACTACGTGGGGAATGCGCCCGGCTGGGTGCGGCTGAGCACCGCCGACGCGCGGACCGCCGACATCGCGGACGAGAGCGCATGGACCGAACTGCTGTCCCGCACAGCCGTGCAGCCCGACACGAGGCACCGCTTCGTTCTGGACGCCACCGATGCGGCGACGCACCTGCGACTCGACGTCTACCCCGACGGCGGCCTGTCCCGGCTGCGGCTGTTCGGCGACCTCGACGCGACCGCGCTGTCGGAGACGCGCCGCACCTGGTGGGAAGCCCTTCCCCAGAGCCATCAAGCGCTCGTCGCCGACCAGGCGCCGCGCTAGTCCGAGCCCCTACCTGACGAACCCGAGGAAACACGCATGCCCAATCCCAGTCCCGGTTACTCCATCACCGTTCGCGTCACGGCCCCGGTCGGCGCAGGCACCACCTCGACTCTCGCGGGGGCGGTGGCCTCCGTGAAGGGCGCCATGACCGCGCTGGACGTGGTGGAGAGCCACCCCGACCACATGGTCATCGACGTGACGTGCGACGCCTCCGACGTCGAACATGCCGAGCAGATCGCGTCCGCGATCGCCGACGTGCCCGGCGTCGTGGTCGGCAAGGTCAGTGACCGCACGTTCCTGCTCCATCTCGGCGGGAAACTCGAAGTGGTGCCGAAGGTTCCGCTCAAGCACCGCGACGACCTGTCCCGCGCGTACACACCCGGCGTCGCCCGGGTCTGCACCGCGATCGCGGAGAACCCCGAGGACGTGCGGCGGCTGACGATCAAGCGCAACACCGTCGCGGTCGTCACCGACGGCTCGGCCGTGCTGGGTTTGGGCAACATCGGCGCCGCCGCGTCGATACCCGTGATGGAGGGCAAGGCGGCCCTGTTCAAGCAGTTCGCGGACGTCGACGCGTGGCCGGTCTGCCTGGACACCCAGGACACGGACGCGATCGTCGAGATCGTCCGGGCCCTCGCTCCGGTGTACGGCGGAATCAACCTCGAGGACATCTCCGCCCCGCGCTGCTTCGAGATCGAGGCACGGCTCCGCGAGATGCTGGACATCCCGGTGTTCCACGACGATCAGCACGGCACCGCCATCGTGGTTCTCGCCGCACTGACCAACGCCCTGCGGGTGGTCGAGAAGAGCCTCGACACGGTGAAGATCGTGGTCTCGGGTGTCGGCGCCGCCGGACACGCGATCATCCGACTGCTGGTCGCGCAGGGTGCGACGAACATCGTGGCGTGCGGGCGGAACGGAATCCTCTCGCCGGACGACACGTCCGACTCGTTCCGTTCCTGGATCGCGAACAACACCAACCCGGAAGCGCGGTCCGGATCGCTGCGGGACGCACTGGTCGGCGCGGACGTGTTCATCGGTGTCTCTGCCCCGGACATCCTGACCGGCAGCGACATCGAGACGATGGCGGAGCGGTCGGTCGTGTTCGCACTGGCCAACCCGGTGCCCGAGGTCGACCCGGTCGCGGCCGGCAGGCACGCGGCGGTCGTCGCGACCGGCCGGTCGGACTTCCCGAACCAGATCAACAACGTGCTCGCGTTCCCGGGCGTGTTCCGGGGCCTGCTCGACGCGCACGCCGTCGAGATCACCGACGACATGCTCATCGCGGCCGCCCGCGCGATCTCCGATTCGGTGTCTCCGTCGGAACTCAACCCCACGTACATCGTGCCGAGCGTGTTCGATGCCGCAGTCGCCCCGGCCGTGGCGGCGGCGGTGCGCGGCGTCGCCGGCGCAGGTCGTGAAGACGATGTCTGACCGGCTCGACCTGCTGTTCCGTGCCCCGCGGGTGATCACCGCGGCGGGAGAGGTCGCCCGCTGCGTGGGTGTGCGGGACGGCCGGATCGTCGTCATCGAACCGATCGGCGCTCAGCTCGACGCCGAGGTGGTGGTCGAGCTGGGCGACGACGAGGTGCTGATCCCCGGTCTCGTGGACACGCACGTGCACGTCAATGAACCGGGCCGCACCGAGTGGGAGGGGTTCGCGAGCGCGACCCGGGCCGCAGCCGCCGGTGGAGTGACCACGATCGTCGACATGCCGCTCAACAGCATCCCACCGACCGTCGACGCCCTGGCACTGGACGTGAAACGCCGGGTCGCCGCCGATCAGGCGTACGTCGACGTCGGGTTCTGGGGCGGCGCAGTGCCCGGCAACGTCCCGGACCTGCGGGCACTGCACGACGCGGGCGTGTTCGGGTTCAAGTGCTTCCTTCTGCACTCCGGCGTCGACGAGTTTCCGCCGCTGGATCCGGCCGAGCTCGAACTGGCGCTGAAGGAGATCGCCGGGTTCGGGGCGATGATGATCGTGCACGCGGAAGATGCGCACGCCATCGACCGCGCGACGTCACCCGGCGGCGAGAACTATGCGGACTTCCTCGACTCGCGGCCTCGGGGCGCCGAGAATCTCGCCATCGCGGAGGTTATCGAGCTGGCGCGGTGGACCGGGTGCCGGGTGCACATTCTGCACCTGTCGAGCTCCGACGCGTTGCCGATGATCGCGTCGGCACGCAAGGACGGCGTGAAGCTCACCGTGGAGACGTGCCCGCACTATCTGTCGTTCGTCTCGGAGGAGATTCCCTCGGGAGCAACGCAATTCAAGTGCTGCCCGCCGATCCGCGAGGCCGGGAACCGTGAGCTGCTGTGGCAGGGACTGGCCGACGGCGTGATCGACTGCGTCGTCACCGATCACTCCCCGTGCACGGTCGACCTCAAGAGATTCGACATCGGCGACTTCGGTGTGGCGTGGGGCGGCATCGCCTCGCTGCAGGTGTCACTGTCCGCGGTGTGGTCGGAGGCCAAACGTCGCGGGCACAGCCTGAACGACGTGGTCCGGTGGATGGCGGAGAACCCCGCCGAACAGGTCGGGCTGAACACGAAAGGGCACATCGCGCTGGGGTATGCGGCGGATTTCGCCGTGTTCGCGCCCGAGGAGGCGTTCGTCGTCGACGCGGCCGCCCTGCAGCACAAGAATCCCGTCTCCGCCTACGACCGGCGTGCCCTCGCCGGCGTCGTGCGCAGTACCTGGCTGGCCGGCAAGCGGATCGACCTCGACGAGGCCCCCCGGGGCCGGCTGCTCAGCCGCGGTCTGGCCTGACGCCGCCGCACCCTTGCATGGGGCTGGATCCGAAAGATCCAGTGCTACAGCGGGTTTGTCGTGTTCCGGGTGGTACGGAACCAAGATATATCCTGCGGAAATCATTGACCGGTCACTGTTGCCTGGCTCACACTTGGAGGGACAATGGAACAAGCTTTCCGTGATACGGAAGTTCGTTCGCCGCCACGCAAGGACAGGCACATGCTCATAGACGACACAGTCTCGCGGCACACCGCTACCGTCGCGACGCCGACGCCGACGCCGACGCCGACAGCGACCAAGACGAGTACCACACTCTACAACCTGGACCTGGCACCCACGAAGGCCTCGGGTCGCCGCTGGGGTAGCTACAGCATCTTCACGTTGTGGACCAACGACGTCCACAACATCGCGAACTACTCGTTCGCCATCGGCCTGTTCGCGCTCGGACTGGGTGGCGGCCACATGATCCTGTCGCTCATGATCGGAGCGGTCATCGTCTGCGTCGCGATGACCTACGCCGGCTTCATGGGACAGAAGACGGGCGTGCCCTTCCCCGTGGTGAGCCGGATCAGTTTCGGAATCCGCGGCGCCCAGATTCCCGCCATCGTCCGCGCGGTCATCGCGATCGTCTGGTTCGGAATCCAGACCTACCTCGCGTCGATAGTCTTCCGGATCTTCCTCGTCGCCGTGGCGCCGTCGCTCGACCGCTTCGACCAGAACTCGATCCTCGGACTCTCCAGCCTCGGATGGATCTGCTTCATCGGGATCTGGGCGATCCAGATCGTCGTCCTCGTCTACGGGATGGAGGCCGTGCGCCGATTCGAGAGCCTGGCCGGCCCGCTGATCCTGGTCACGGTCGGCTCGCTCGCCCTGTGGATGCTGTTCCGCACCGACTTCTCCATCGCGTGGACGTCCGATCAGCCCGCCTCGGGCGGGGAGATGTGGCGGCAGGTCTTCGCAGGCGCGGCCCTCTGGATGTCGATCTACGGCACCCTGATCCTCAACTTCTGCGACTTCTCGCGGCGCTCCCCGTCGAAGACCGCCGTAGTGCGCGGCAACTTCTGGGGACTGTTCGTCAACGTCCTCGCGTTCGCCGTCATCGCGTTCATTCTGTGCGGCGCCCAGTTCCAGATCGACGGCACCATCATCGACAGCCCCACCGACATCGTCGCGGCGATCCCGAACACCCTGTTCCTGTCGCTGGCCTGCCTCGCCCTCGTGATCGTGACGATGGCCGTCAACGTCATGGCGAACTTCGTCGCACCGTCGTACGTGCTGTCGAACCTCGCACCCGAGAAGATCAGCTTCCGCAAGGCCGGCATCATCAGCGCCTGCATCGGCGTGGTCCTGCTGCCCTGGAACCTCTACGACAGCCCCGTGGTGATCAACTACTTCCTCGGCGGCCTCGGCGCCGTCCTCGGCCCGCTGTTCGGCATCATCTTCGTCGACTACTGGTTCATCCGCCGCACGAAGGTCGACGTACCCGCCCTCTACTCGGACAGCCCGACCGGACCCTACTACTACCGCAAGGGATTCAACCTGCGGGCGATCTATGCCCTCGTTCCCGCCGCCCTCGTCAGCACCCTGTTCGCGATCGTCCCCGCCTTCCATCTCGTCGCCCCGTTCTCCTGGTTCATCGGCGCCGGCCTGGCGGCAGCAATCTACGCGGTCGTCGGCGACCGCACCCGGCAGTACGTGGACGTGTCCGGCGAGTCCATCGCCGTGGACAGCGGCCACGGCGACCACTGACAGGAGCTTTCGATGCGCATTCTCGTCGTCAACGTCAACACCACCACGTCCATCACGGACGCCATCGCCAAACAGGCCGAGGCCGCCGCGGCACCCGGTACCGAGATCGTCGGGCTCACACCGGAGATCGGTGCAGAATCCGTGGAAGGAAACTTCGAGAGCTACCTCGCCGCGATCGCGGTGATGGACCGGGTGCGGTCGTACCCGGAACCGTACGACGCGGTGATCCAGGCCGGATACGGCGAACACGGCCGGGAAGGCCTGCAGGAGTTGCTCGACGTACCCGTCGTCGACATCACCGAGGCGTCCGCAAGTATCGCAATGATGCTGGGGCACAAGTACTCCGTGGTCACCACGCTCGACCGCACCGTACCGCTCATCGAAGACCGGCTCCGGCTCGCGGGCCTCGACGTCAAGTGCGCGAGTGTACGCGCGAGCGGTCTGCCCGTCCTCGCGCTGGAATCCGACCCCGAGCGCACGATCGAGGCGATCGTCGACGAGGCCGAAGCTGCTGTGCGCGAAGACAAGGCCGAGGTGATCTGCCTCGGTTGCGGTGGAATGGCCGGCCTCGACGACCGAATCCGGGATCGCACCGGCGTTCCGGTGGTCGACGGCGTCAGTGCGGCTGTCAAGTTAGCGGAATCTCTTGTAGGGTTGGGTCTCTCGACTTCGAAGGTGCGCACCTACGCGCCCCCGCGTCCCAAGCAGATCACGGGATGGCCGCTCGCGAAACCGCGGTAGTCACCTGTGCAGTGAGTTGTACAGCTTCGTCCTCACCCCGGACGGCCACTACGGCGCCCTATCCCGCGCCCGCAACGATGGAGTATCCCTTTGCTCGAACAGACCACGACCTCCGTAGACACCGGCCGCGCCGGCTCGGTTCGCGTCATCCGTGAGGGTGTTGCGTCTTACCTGCCGGATATCGACCCGGACGAGACCACGGAGTGGTTGGAATCGTTCGACGGACTGTTGGACCGGTCCGGACCGACCCGTGCCCGGTATCTGATGTTGCGGATGCTCGAGCGGGCCGGGGAGAAGC
>NZ_JAAXPA010000050.1 GCF_012396235.1 Rhodococcus opacus
AGTCCACCACGACCACCACACCGGCGACCGACTCGTCGGCTACGTCGTCCCCCGCAACCACACCCCCCTCGACCCCACCACGATCCACACCTTCGCCGCCGACCACCTCCCCGACTACATGGTGCCCACCCCCATCACCATCCTCGACGCACTACCCCTGACCACCAACGGCAAGATCGACCGGCGAGCACTCCCCGCACCAGCACCGTTGAACCGGCAATTCCGACCACCGGTCACCCCCACCGAAAACACCATCGCCGACGTCTTCACCGACGTCCTCGGCCACGACCGAATCGGACTCGACGACGACTTCTTCACCCTGGGCGGCAACTCGCTGCTCGCCATCCAGGTCAGTGCGCGGCTGCGAGAGGCTCTCGACGTCGAGATGCAAGTGGCATGGCTCTTCACTGGCGCCACGGTGGAAGCGATCGCCAGTAGAGTCGAGGCGGTCTCCGACGGGTCGACACCTATTGTGCCGACCGGACCTTCGGCATTCGATGTCCTGTTCCCGATCACATCAGCTGGAGATTCCGACCCGATCTTTTGCATACACCCGGCTAGCGGATTGGCCTGGTGCTACGCAGGTTTGGCTCGATACACCGAACCGAGACGGCGAATCTACGGGCTGCAATCCCCCGAACTCGTCGAAGACGACCCGCATCCCCGTTCGATCGAACAGTTGGCGGAGCACTACGTCCGGGAGATCCAGGCCGTGCAACCAGATGGGCCATATCACCTGCTCGGCTGGTCCTTGGGCGGAGTTATTGCCCACGCCGTAGCCACACGACTTCGCCTTCTCGGGAAGCAGGTCTCGACGCTGGCGATACTGGACAGCCGGTTCCGCGAAGCGGAATCGACTGCAAACCAGGAATTCACTGTTGAAGACATCCTGGTCGAGCTAGCCGATCTGTTTGGATTCGGTGCCGAAGACTTCGATGCCGCGGGGGAAACCATGTCGGCTGAACAAGCGACCGAACTGATTCATCTGCGAACCGGAGCATTCGAGTTTCTCCAGCCATCACACGTGAAGCGGATCGTCGAATCCTTCAATGACGCGCCACGGTTGGTCGCCGACTACCACCCCGCCGTGTTCGACGGAGACATGCTTTTCTTCGCCGCCGCAGCTGGCGAGATGACCCAGGAGGTTGCCGAAAGTTGCTGGCAACCATATATAACTGGTTCAATCGACTATTATCCCATCGATGCCACGCATATTCGTATGACCACGCCGCGAGCGTTGGCGGACATTGCACGAGTTCTCAACACCTACCTCGTCGACGCTGTCAGTTAGCGGCGCCTCCCTGTGTCAAACGAACTACTCGATGGTGCAACGAACGCATGAAATCGCCATCTCGCGATCCAGCCGGACAAGGCGCAGCTGATTCCGTCCACCGCGACGGCGCGGTTGCTGCCCGAGACGCTATTCGGCGAACGCTATGTGTCGCTGATCGTTCCCGAGGGCGACACGGCTCCGCCGATCCAGGCCGGCGACACGAGCCGCGCCTGCTCGACAATCGCGGACCGGCTTGCTACGACGACGTCACCGGGTCCCCGATCAGGTCCCGGGATACGGAGCCCAGATCACGCCCGCCAGTGGACCGTCGCCCGGTTTCCGGACGGTGGATCGTCAGATCGCCGCCGCGAGGATCTCCACGCCCGGTCCGTCGAGGTCGTCGAGCGCCACTCTCCGACCGGAGACGGCCAGGAGAAGCGAAAGGGCGGTGCCGCTCACCTCGGGGCCGTCGCCGATCGACACGTCGGCGTCCGCTGCCGTCAGCCGGACACGGGACACAAGCTCTTTGGCGCCGCCGAAGGACGCCGGGGTGCGCGTCTGGAGGCGGAGCGATCTGTCGACGGCCTCCGCCGGGTAGGAGCGGGTGAGTCCCAAGGGCCGACGGATGTCCTCACCGTGGACGATCTCCTCGACGAGCCTGCTGTCGAGGGGTGCCGGAGGCGTCGACGTGCGCGACGCCGCCCGACGAAGCCGCTCCAATGTCTCCTGCGGTGAGGCGCCACGCTCGCGTTCCACGCCGCGTGCGTTCTGGCGGTCGAAGTCGAATCGCGCCCGGGCGAGGCCGAGCATGAAACCGAGGCGCGTCGTCCGAGCCGTGTCGACCAGGTGTGCGACCACGTCGTGCACGGTCCACTCGCCACAGAGCGAGGGCTCGTCCCACCGCGCGGCGTCGAGATTCCCGAGGTCGTCGATCAGCGCCGCACGCTCCGCGTGCACCATCGACCAGACATCTTCCACAGCTCGCTCCTTCGGTCGGCCACATCGTATGCAAGGTACGACTCGTCGAGACACGGAAACTCATCGCTGCTCGAGGAACGACCGAATGAGAGCCGACCCGCATGGTCAGCTGTCGATGGTGAGCAGGTCTGCGAGGTTGTCCAGGCTTGCTCGCACCGTGCGTGAGTACGCCTTCGCGACTATCGGGTCAGCCAGCTTGCCGAAGATTCCTCCGAGGCCACTTTCGCTGTCGGTCCGATAGGTGAACAGGGTGCCGCCGTCGACTTCCTCGAGCCTTGTCGTCGCGGTGAAGGCGATCTTGCTCTCCACCGACCTGGACGCAGCCACCTTCAACGGCTCGTACTCGACGAATTCGGTGACCCAGTCGAGCCGCCTACCCAGAATGCGGGTTACCCCGCGCCACCGGGTGCCCACCCCGAGTTCCCCGTCGGTGAGCTGCTCGCATTCAACGGTGGACGCCTCCCACGACGGCCAGTTCTCCGCAACGGTGACAAAACTCCACACTTCCGACGCAGGACGGGCAATGACGACGGACTGCTCGACAACCGGCATGGTGATCATCCCTTTGGTGGTGGCTGGATCGGATTCGACCGACCTCGTCACGCTCCTCAGGCGATGTAGGGCCAGAAGACTGGAGACCGGTCTGTTTGATCTTCCTCTCTGTGCGGGTTCGCTGTCACTGATGGTTAGCGCGTCAAAGCGCTGGTAGACGGTGCGATAGGCCCACGAATCGCCGATAGAACTGGATCGATCTGCAGAGGAGCAGAGATGATCGAATCATGACAACGGATCGCCGTACGCTTCGGAGCACCTTCGAGTTGGCCGCCGGGAAGTACCACGCCGCACGGCCCGGCTATCCGTCAGCGCTCTACGACGAACTCGTCCTCACGTCCCGACTGCGCCTAGGTGACTCGCTACTGGAGATCGGAGGAGGTACGGGCAAGGCCACCGTCGAGCTCGCGCGGCGGGGCTTCACCATCACGTCGGTCGAACTCGGGCATGACCTGGCAGCGATCGCGCGTGAGAATGTAGCGCCGTTCCCTCACGCCGAGGTGGTCTGCGCCGATTTCGAGCAATGGAGGCCTGCGCCAGGCGTGACCTACGACCTCGTGTTCGCGGCAACCTCCTGGCACTGGATCGATCCCTCGACGCGATACATCAAGGCGGCCAGCCTCATTCGACCCGAAGGACATCTGGCTTTCTGGGGTGCACAACACGTGTTCCCGGAAGGTGGGGACCCGATCTTTCGTGACATTCAACCCGTCTACGAGGAGATCGGCGAAGGTCTCCCAGATGCCGCGACGTGGCCGCGCCCGGGTGAACTCGCCGATCATCGGGCCGAAATGTGGGAGTGCGGACTCTTCGACAATGTCGTGGTCCGTCACTTCGACTGGGAAGTCAGCTACGACGTGGACGGCTACCTCGACCTTCTCGACACCTTCTCCGGTCACATCGCCATGGCGAAGTGGCAACGGGAACGGCTCTACAGCGAGATTCGTCGCCGAATCGCCGAGCGGCCCGATCACCGCATCCGGCGGCACTTCGGCGCGGTCCTGCACATTGCCCGCCGTCGCAGCTGATCTTCACGCATTTCGCGCCAGACGGCCGACGACCCGACCGACTCTCGGGTCAAGCCCGAGGCGCATCACAGGCTTCGGTGTGGCCGTCCAACGCACATAGGCGAAGGCGGCTTGGTTCCGCACCTCCGAACAGTGCGACTGCCAACCCCAGAACACCTCCACTGCCGGCCAACACCGCACCGAGTAGGAACATTCCACTCATCAGACCCTCCCCTCTGTCCTGTCCCCATTACAGCAGGCCCCCACCCGGACACGGGCTCCGGCCTGCCGGACAGATCCCAACTCCCGCTTCAGCAGGACTCGACGGCGACGACGCGACGTGCGGTTGTCGATGGGAGGAGCGCGAGGACGAGGGCCAGCGCCGTCAGCACGAGGACCAGGACGGCCACGTAGAGCCATTGTCCGCTCGCCCAGGCGATTCCTCCGACCCAGCCGAACAGGCTGGATCCGGCGTAGTACGAGACGTTGTACAGCGCCGTTGCCTGTGCGCGACCCGTTTTCGCGTGGGCGCCGACCATGCCGGATGCGACGGCATGGCCGACGAAGAGCCCGGCGGTGATCGCGGCCACGCCGAGGAGGATCAGGACCAGCGGTCCGGCGACGCTGAGCACCGTCCCGCCTGCCATGAAGGTGCAGGCCAGCATGAGCACGGTTCGGTGACCGAGCTGGCCCACCATCCAGCCGGCGGCGCGAGAACCCGCCGTGCCCGCCAGGTAGGCGAGAAAGATCAGCGACACCACTGTCGGCGCGAGGTGGTACGGAGCGGCCTCGAGGCGGAAGGGGAGGTAGTTGAAGACGGCTACCATGCCACCGACGAGTAGCGCGCCGATGCCGAACAATGCCAGCAGGCGGGTATCCCGCAGGTGGATGGCAAGGATCCCTGCGGACGGGACGAGCGCTCGCCGGCCCCGCCCGGTGGGTAGCAGCACGATCAGGATGGTCATCAGGATCGCCAGACCGACGCCGAGGATCGCCAGTGCCGGGCGCCATCCGAGGTGATCGGCGACCGGGACGACCAGAAGGCGACCACTCAAACCACCCAAAGATGTTGCTGCCACGTAGGAACCGGCCAATGCTGTGGTCCGGGCCGGCACCGCGACCTCGTGGAGCAGTGTCATCGCGAGCGCTGGTAGTCCACCGAGCGCCACGCCTTGGAAGAATCGTCCCGCCACCAGCGCGTCGAACGTCGGGAGCCAGGGGACGGCCACGGCGAGCAGTCCCGCGGTTGCCGCCGCGTACCGCATCGCGGTGGGGCGCCCCACTCGATCCGAGAACCGGGCCCACGGCAGAACCGACAACGCCAGCCCGAGCGTGGCTGCGGAGACCAGGAGTGAAGCCTGAGCCGGGCTCACGGAGGCGTCGTGCCCGATTTGCGTGAGGAGACCTTGAGGCGCGTACATCAGGGCAAAGGTCGCCACGCCGGCACACCACAGGGCCGCCGAGAGTCTGCGGTCCGGATTTCCCGTCGGCGGCGTGTTCTGCAGGGCAGCCGCTGCGCGGGTGTCCTGCTCCGTGAGGTGGGTGGCCGACATGAAGTCGACGGTAGATCCGAAGAACTGATGAATCCAATGCAGATCAATCCACGGACTCATACAGTTGAGTTATGAATAGCGAGTCCGTCAAGGCGCTGTTGCCGCATCTACCCGTGCTCGTCGCGCTCGGCGAAGTCGAACACGTCACTGTCGCTGCCGCGATGCTCGGGATGCCGCAGCCCACGGTCAGCCGGATAGTCCGCCGACTCGAAAGGCAACTCGACATCCCACTCCTGGAACCGGACGGCCGCGGCGTGCGCCTGACCGATGCCGGGCGGACACTGGTGCCCTACGCGCAACGCGCACTCGAAGCGGTGGTGGACGGCCTCGACGCCGTGCAGTCCGAAGACCGACAGGCGCGGGCCACCGTTCGCGTCGCCTTTCAGATGTCGCTCGGCGAGCACCTCGTGCCCGAGTTGATTCGCACCGTCCGCGCGACGGATCCGACGATCCGGTTCGTCCTCAGCCAGGGAGCGCGCCGCACGTGCCTGGACACCCTCCTCAACCGTGAGGCCGACATCGCGCTCGCCTCTCGTCTCACCCCACCGCCCGAGGGCCTGACGGTCACGCCGCTGTTCGAACAGCCGCTCGTCGTCCTGGTGCCCTCCGAGCACCCGCGGGCCGCATCGACCTCGACGACGATCCGTGACCTCGCCTCCGAGCCGATCGTCACTCTCAAGCCGGGCTACGGGCTCCGGGGATCGCTCGACGACCTGTTCGCCCGAGCCGGTGCCCTACCCACGATCGCGTTCGAAGGAGAGGACGTGCACACCGTGCACGGCCTGGTCGCATCCGGCTTGGGCGTGGGCATCGTGCCGGCCACGGATACTCCCCCACCCGGGTGCGCGCAGATTCGCCTCGACGATCCCCGAGCCTTCCGCGACATCGGTGCCGCGCGCCTACCCGGTCCCCCGAGCGTCGCGGTCACCACGGTTATCGCTGCCCTCATAACGCTCACCTCCACGGAGAGCGGGGAGACCCCGTGAACCGCGAACATCTCCAACACGATTACGGCCTCCGTTTCGACTGGGGCCTGCCGGGGGCGAAAGCCGTCGGACGCAGCCGGGTGACGAACGGACAGATCAGCTTGTCGCCGAATACGATTCGACGGACCGCGGCGCCGCGCAGGTTGGTGCTTCCCTCGCCGAACGGATCGACCATCAGCTTCGAGCTCGGCACCGGAACCGGCGTGTGCATCGGGGCGTCCCTACGGAATGCGACCGCTGTTGCAGACTGGATCGCCCGGCACTGCACGTCGACGTCGGTGGTGTCGGTGATCGCCGCCGGGGAGAAATGGCCGGGCGGCGAACTCCGGCCGGCGATCGAGGATCTGTGGGGCGCGGGCGCCGTGCTGTCCGCCCTGTCGGCGACCTGGGTGGGGCGCAGACTCTTCGCCGGAAGCTCTGGCGGCCATGATCGCCTGGCAGGGCGTCGCGCAGACCCTCCCGCAGTCCCTCGCGGCGTGTGCGTCGGGACGGGAGTTGCGTGCCTCGGGATACCCGCAGGACGTCGCAATCGCCGCCGAGGTGGACCGGAGCACCGCAGTCCCGGTCCTCGAAGATCGGGTCTTCCGAACGGCTTCGCAATAAAGTGGGCGCCATGTTCGATACCTGGGACGCCGACGCGCCTGGAGTCCTCCGCCTGCCGTCCGGGCGCCTGGTCCGCGGCCGGGGGCTGAGGCGACCGCTCCCCGAGGGTCCCCTCCCCGATTTCGCCGTATACCTGCTGGGGCGAATGCCGCCGCCGGTGCAGTGGGACTCGCGGTGGGTCCGCTGGCCCGATTTCGCGTTGCCGCGGGACCGCGACGACACCCTCGATGCGCTCGGTGAGGTGTGGCGCCGCGCCGCGACGGAGCGGGTGGAGGTGGCGTGCGGGGGCGGTCGCGGCCGGACCGGCACAGCCCTCGCCTGCATTGCCGTGCTCGACGGGATCCCGGCGCGGGACGCCGTCGCGTACGTCCGGCAGCACTACCACCGTCACGCGGTCGAGACACCGTGGCAGCGTCGGTATGTCGGACGGTTCACCGCGGCACCGACCTCCTGACACGCGCACCGGCACCGGACAGGAAGACGCCGACGGCCCCGCACGAGATCCGTGCGGGGCCGCCGGCGTGATGACCGGGAGAAGACTACTTCTCGGCAGCCGCCTCTTCGCTCTGCTCGGCCGGAGCCGCGGCGCCGTCTTCTTCGACGGGGATCAGCGAGATCTTGCCACGGTTGTCGATGTCGGCGATCTCGACACGCAACTTCGAGCCGACGCTCACGACGTCCTCGACCTTGGCAATGCGCTTACCGCTGCCCAGCTTCGAGATGTGCACCAATCCGTCGCGGCCGGGGAGGAGCGACACGAACGCACCGAAGGCGGTGGTCTTGACGACCGTGCCCAGGAAGCGCTCGCCGACCTTCGGCAGCTGCGGGTTGGCAATGGCGTTGATCATGTCGATCGCGGCCTGCGCGGACGGGCCGTCCGTCGCACCGACGAACACGGTGCCGTCATCTTCGATGGAGATGTTGGCGCCGGTCTGCTCGGTGATGGAGTTGATCATCTTGCCCTTGGGGCCGATGACCTCACCGATCTTGTCGACCGGGACCTTGATGGCCGTGACGCGCGGGGCGAACGGGCTCATCTCGTCGGGGGTGTCGATGGCCTCGGCCATGACCTCGAGGATCGTCGCACGCGCGTCCTTGGCCTGCGACAGCGCGCCGGCGAGGACCTTCGACGGGATGCCGTCGAGCTTCGTGTCGAGCTGCAGGGCCGTGACGAAGTCCTTCGTGCCCGCGACCTTGAAGTCCATGTCGCCGAACGCGTCCTCGGCACCGAGGATGTCGGTGAGCGCGACGTAACGGGTCTCACCGTCGACCTGGTCGGAGACGAGGCCCATGGCGATACCGGCGACCGGAGCCTTCAGCGGCACGCCGGCGTTGAGCAGTGCGAGCGTCGACGCGCACACGGAGCCCATCGAGGTGGAGCCGTTGGAGCTGAGAGCTTCCGAGACCTGGCGGATGGCGTACGGGAATTCCTCGACGCTGGGCAGCACGGGCATGAGTGCCCGCTCCGCCAGCGCGCCGTGACCGATCTCGCGGCGCTTCGGCGAACCGACGCGTCCCGTCTCACCGGTGGAGTACGGCGGGAAGTTGTAGTGGTGCATGTACCGCTTGGTCGTCTCGGGTCCGAGCGAATCGACCTGCTGCGCCATCTTCACCATGTCGAGGGTGGTGACACCCAGGATCTGGGTCTCGCCGCGCTCGAACAGAGCGGAACCGTGTGCACGCGGAACGATGGCGACCTCGGCCGACAGCGAACGGATGTCCGTGATGCCACGGCCGTCGATGCGGAACTGGTCGCGCAGAATGCGCTGACGGACCAGCTTCTTCGTCAGCGAGCGGAACGCCGCGCCCAGTTCCTTCTCGCGACCCTCGAAATTCGGGGCAACCTGCTCGAGGACCTCGACCTTGACCTCGTCGGTCTTGTCGTCGCGCTCCTGCTTGCCCGCGATGGTCAGTGCCGCGCTGAGCTTCTCCGCAGCGGCGGCCTCGACGGCTGCGAACACGTCGTCCTGGTACGCCGGGAAGACGGGGAAGTCACCGGTCGGCTTGGACGCCTTGGCCGCGAGCTGCTGCTGCGCGGTGCAGAGGCGGGCGATGAACGGCTTGGCGGCCTCGAGGCCCTCGGCCACGATCGCCTCGGTGGGAGCCTGTGCGCCACCGTCGATCAGGGAGATCACGTTGTCGGTGGCCTCGGCCTCGACCATCATGATCGCGACGTCGGCGTCGTCACCGCTACCGGAGACGATGCGGCCCGCGACGACCATGTCGAAGACGGCGTTCTCGAGCTGCTCGACGGTGGGGAATGCAACCCACTGGCCGGCCTTGTTGTCGTCCGACGTGATGAGCGCGACGCGCACACCGCCGACGGGTCCGGAGAACGGCAGTCCCGCGATCTGGGTGGAGGCGGACGCGGCGTTGATCGCGACCACGTCGTACAGGTCCTGCGGGTTCAGGCTCATCACCGTGACGACGACCTGGATCTCGTTGCGCAGACCGTCGACGAACGACGGGCGCAGCGGGCGGTCGATCAGGCGGCAGGTCAGGATCGCGTCAGTGGAGGGACGGCCCTCACGACGGAAGAACGAGCCGGGGATACGGCCCGCCGCGTACATGCGCTCCTCGACGTCCACCGTCAGCGGGAAGAAGTCGAAGTGCTCCTTGGGGTGCTTGCTGGCGCTCGTCGCGGACAGCAGCATCGTCTCGTCGTCCAGGTAGGCGACGACGGCGCCGGCGGCCTGCTGCGCGAGGCGACCGGTCTCGAAACGAATGGTGCGGGTTCCGAAGGACCCGTTGTCGATCACGGCGGTGGATTCGAACACGCCCTCATCGACCTCTACTGCGGAATTCTCTGTCATCTCTTCTTTTCACTTCCCTCTCGTCTTCGCCGTACCCGCGGGGGCGTTCTCACCCTCCTGGCGAGAACTGCGCACCTGAGGGACATCCCCCTCTCGAGTTCTCGGGATGTCGCTGTGCGGAGGCGGCCGTCGATCGAAGTCCCCCGGACCGTGTCCGGAAGACCACTACCGAAGACCGACACCACATTCTCGGGTGCATACGGTAGTGCTGCCCTCGGCAGCTAACGCCGATAGCCAGCGAGGCCCAGTCTAAGCAAGGCCCGGCCGGCTACCGGAGTGATTTGCGATCGAAATGACCGCTGTGTGCGAAACTCAGCGACGCAGACCGAGACGCTCGATCAGCGAGCGGTAACGCTCGATGTCGACCTTCTGGACGTACTTGAGCAGACGACGACGGCGTCCGACCAGCAGCAGGAGGCCGCGGCGGGAGTGGTGGTCGTGCTTGTGCATCTTGAGGTGTTCGGTGAGATCGACGATGCGCTTGGTGAGCATGGCCACCTGCGCCTCCGGCGAACCGGTGTCGGTCTCGTGCAGGCCGTACTCGCTCAGAACCTGCTTCTTCTCTTCGGTGGTCAATGCCACTGGTTCACTCCTGGTGATGACGTTCGCGTGCAAGGATCGAAACTCGGCGCGGCCGCCGCGAACCGCAGCGCACGCCAGCGGTCTACTTTACCAGCTGAAATGGGACGGCTTTACCGCACGTCCTCCGACGCCGCCAGGATCGCACGCGCACGCTCGGCGTCCTTGCCCATCGCGACGATCAGGTCGTCGACCGAATCGAATTTTTCCATCCCGCGGAGGCGCTCCACCAGATCGACGGCCACGTGCTGGCCGTACAGGTCGGCTTCCCGGTCCAGGACGAAGGCCTCCACGGTGCGCGTCCGCCCGGAGAACGTGGGATTGGTGCCCACCGAGACGGCGGCCATGTACCGCTCGCCGGAGGTGACCGTGCCCAGGTCGACCCCGTGTCCGAGCACGGTGAACCAGGCGGCGTACACGCCGTCCGCGGGAATCGCGGCATACATGGGCGGCGCGACGTTCGCGGTCGGATAGCCGAGCTGCCGTCCACGCCCGTCGCCGTGGACGACGACACCCTCCACGCGGTGCGGGCGGCCGAGGGCCTCCGTCGCGGCGGCCATGTCGCCGGCGTCCACGCACGAACGGATGTAGGTGGACGAGAATGTGACCGCGTGCTCGGCGAGCAACGTCACACCGTCGACCGCGAACCCGAACCGCTCGCCGATCTGACGCAGCAGGTCGACGTTGCCCGCAGCCTTCTTGCCGAACGTGAAGTTCTCTCCGACGACGACATCCGCCACGTGCAGGCGCTCCACGAGGATCTCGTGGGCGTACCGCTCCGGCGTCAGCTTCATGAATTCGGCGGTGAACGGCATGACGCAGAACACGTCGATGCCCAGCTCCTCCGCGAGCTCCGCCCTGCGGGCGAGCGTCGTGAGCTGGGCGGGATGACTGCCCGGACGAACCACTTCCATCGGATGAGGATCGAAAGTCATGAGCACGCTGGGTATTCCACGCGTGCGGGCAGCCGCCACCGCTCGACTGATCAGTTGGGCGTGACCTCGGTGCACGCCATCGAATACGCCGATCGTGAGAACACAACGACCCCAGTCGGCAGGAACCTCGTCGAGACCACGCCATCTCAGCACGAGTGGCAGCCTACGGTGCCGCGCGCCGATGTTCATCTCCGGACCGGGTGTCCGGCCGCCCCGCGCGCCGGGGAAGCGCCACGACCTCGCGGTTCGCGGTCGCCCGGGCCGTCCCCCGGCGGCGGATCAGGTGTGTCGATGTGTCTCGCCGGTAAGACTTGCCTAAGCTCGTTGGCGTGGCCGTGAACAAGAATGACCAGAGCGTGACCGAGGATTCGACCTCCGAGACCGGGGCTCTCTCGGCAGTGGCGCAGGACTACCTCAAGGTCATCTGGACCGTTCAGGAGTGGTCGCAGGAGCGGGTGTCCACGAAATTGCTCTCCGAGAAGATCGGGGTGTCGGCGTCCACCGTGTCGGAGGCCATCCGGAAACTGTCCGACCAGGGTCTCGTCGATCACGCCCGGTACGGGTCGATCGCCCTCACCGAGGCGGGGCGCGTCGCCGCCGTCGGAATGGTCCGCAGGCACCGCCTCATCGAGACGTATCTGGTGCACGAACTGGGGTACGGCTGGGACGAGGTGCACGACGAGGCGGAGGTACTCGAACACGCCGTCTCGGATCTGATGATCTCCCGGATGGACGCCAAGCTCGGCCATCCCGAACGCGATCCGCACGGCGATCCGATTCCCGCGGTCGACGGCTCGGTGCCCACTCCCCCGGCACGACAGCTCAGCGACTTCGTCAACGGCGAGAGCGGGCGCATCGCCCGGATCTCGGACTCCGATCCGGCGATGCTGCGGTACTTCGACTCGGTCGGTGTGGCACTGGACGTCACGGTCACAGTGCTGGAGCGACGCGACTACGCCGGAACCGTGTCGATCCGGCTCGGCGCCCACGACGACTCCATCGAGCTCGGAAACCCCGCAGCCCAGGCCATCTGGCTGGTGTGAACCGCTATCTCAGGGTCGCGGGGCGGACCACCATCACCGAGCTGGCCCGCCGTCCACGTTCCTGGAGCAGCGCGATCGTGTGCCCGCTCGGATCGATGGCGGCGTAGACACCCTTGATTCCGATCGGCTCGAGCCACCGGCCCTGACTGATGGATTCGGCCTCGGCCGCGTCGATCTGCCGGTGCGGGAACGCGGTCTGCGCAGCGGCGTCGATGTCGAGGCTGACCCCCGGCTCCTCGGCAAGCTGCTCCAGCGTGCGCGCGTGCTCGAGCGTGAACGGTCCCACCCGGGTCCGTCGCAGCGAGGTGAGATGCCCGCCGACGCCGATCAGCGCGATCCCCAGATCACGCGCGAGCGCCCGGACATAGGTGCCGGAGGAACACTCCACCTCGACGTCGAGGTCGACGAACGTGCCCTCGGTTCGCCTCGCGACGACCTCGAACCGAGACACCGTGACCGACCGGGGAGCGAGTTCGAACTCCTCGCCCGCACGGATCAGTGCGTGCGCCCGCCGGCCGTCGACCTTGATGGCGCTGACGCTCGACGGGATCTGCTGGATGTCTCCGGTGAGGGTGTGCACCTGCGCGGCGATCTCCTCGTCCGTCACGCCGGACGCATCGGCCGACGCGACGACCTCACCCTCGGCGTCGTCGGTGGTGGTGGCCTGACCCAGCCGGATCGTGGCCGTGTACGCCTTGGTGGTCAGCGCGAGGAGCCCCAGCAGCTTCGTCGCCCGCTCCACCCCGAGCACCAGCACCCCGGTGGCCATCGGGTCGAGAGTGCCCGCGTGCCCGACCTTCCGGGTGCCGAGCAGCTTCCGGCACCGGGCCACCACGTCGTGGCTGGTGACGCCCGCGTCCTTGTCGACGATGAGCAGTCCGGCGCCGACGAGACCGGAAGAAGGCTTTTCACGTGCAGACACGAGGCCCGATTCTGCCAGCCGTCGTCACCGCACCGAAATCAGTGCACCGCAATCGCGGTGATGATCAGGCCGTCGGACACCATCCACCGTCCGTCGAACGACGCCAGCGGTGGACCGTCGACGGTCTCGCCCGAGATCAGGAGATCCGAATGGAACGTGCCGGTGCCGTCTCCGGACGCCTCGAACGTGATGTGCGCGTCCTCGAACCCGAGCCACCGGGCGGTGAGCGGGAACCACGCCTTGTACGTAGCCTCCTTGGCACAGAACAGCAGCCTGTCCCGGTGCACCGGACCGCCGGTGGCGGAGCGCCACTGCCCGGAGTCCGCCGTGCCCGAGAGCCAGTCGCGTTCGGCGGGCAGGCTCACCGCGTCCAGCACACCGTCGGGCAGCGCCTCGTGCGGTTCGGCGTCGATCCCCACGGACCGCACCTGCATGGCGTAGCCGAGCACCGCGCCGCGGTAACCGTCGCAGTGGGTGAGGCTCCCGACCACGCCGCGCGGCCACACGGGGGAACCCTTGTCGCCCCGCAGAACAGGGGCCTGGTCCACGCCCAGCTTCGTCATCGCCAGGCGGGCGCAGTGCCGTGCGGTGGTGAATTCGCGGCGGCGCTTCTCCACGGCCCTGCCGATCAGCGCCTCCTCCTGCGGGTGCGGACGCAGGCCGGGCGGATCCTCGAACAGTTCCGACGACACCACTCCGGCAGGCAGAATTCTCTCGATCACAGGGCCCCCCTCGCCCGCATCTTCTCCACTTCGGCTTCCTGTTCGGGAGTGACCTTGAAGTGGCCTCCCCACTTGTTCAGGGTTCCCGGCGGGTACTCCGGCACCGGGAGGATCTGCCGCAGGAGGCGGTCCGGGAGTCCCCGCCGCTGCCACTCCCGCGGGTAGCCCAGCGACACCTCTTCGAACCGCACCCCGTCGTAGTAGGTGGTCCGCGGAATGTGCAGATGCCCGTACACGGCGCAGACGGCGTTGTACCGGGTGTGCCAGTCCGCGGTCAGTTCGGTGCCGCACCACAAGGAGAACTCCGGGTACCACAGCACCTGCGTCGGTTGACGCACCAACGGGAAGTGGTTGATCAGGACGGTGCGGGTTCCGGCGGGCAGGGCGTCCAACCGGGCCTTCGTCGTCTCGACGCGGTTGCGACACCAGGCATCCCGGGTTCCGTACGGTTCACTCGACAGCAGGAACTCGTCCGTGGCCACCACGTTCTTCTCGCGCGCGATCGCGAGACCTTCCTCCTTGGTGGTGGCGCCGTCGGGGAGGAACGTGTAGTCGTACAGCAGGAACATCGGGACCAGGGTGATCGGGCCGTCCTCGGCCTCCCACACCGGGAACGGGTCCTCGGGGGTGATGACGCCGATCTCGCGGCACAGGGTGACCAGGTAGTCGTAGCGGGCGGCGCCGTGGATCTGCACCGGATCCTTCGCCGTCGTCCACAGTTCGTGGTTGCCGGGAACCCAGATGACCTCGGCGAAACGACTGCGCAGGAGTTTCAGCGCCCACCGGATGTCGTCGGTCTTCTCCGAGACGTCGCCCGCGACGATCAGCCAGTCTTCGGGCGAGTCGGGATAGATGTCCTCGGTGATCGGGCGGTTGCCCCGGTGCCCCACATGGACGTCGCTCACCGCCATCAGCTTGGGTGCCACGTCAACCACCTTTCCGATCGTGTTCCGCCGCGGGATCGCTGTCCGATCCGTGCCGTGTCTGCAGGTCGGCCCCGACCACTGCCCAGCGGCCCGTTCCGACGCGCCACACGACCGCGAGCATCCGAAGAATTATGAACACCGTGAGTCCCGTCCAGATTCCCGCCAGGCCCCAGTCGTGCAGCATCGACAGCCAGATCAGTGGCAGGAATCCGACCAACGCGCAGGACAGCGTGGCATTCCGGAGGAAGGCGACGTCGCCGGCACCGAGCAGTACCCCGTCGAGGGCGAACACCACTCCGGCGACCGGCATGATCGCGACGAAGAACCACCAGGCCACCGCCATCTCGTCGAGCACGGCCTGGTCGGAGGTGAACAGCTCGGGGATCACCCCGTGGCCGAGGGCGAAGATCAGGGCGAGCCCTGTCGCGAAGATCGTCGACCATCGGGTGATGCGCCACGACAGCCGCGTGGCGCCCTTGGCGTGTCCGGCGCCCAGCGCGGCACCGACCAGCGCCTGTGCGGCGATCGCCAGGGAGTCGAGGGTGAGGGCGACGAGGTTCCACAGCTGCAGCACCACCTGGTGGGCGGCGACCGCGGCGGCGCCGAACCGGGACGCGACGGCGGCGGCCGAGAGGAAGCACGCCTGGAAGGCCAGGCTCCGCAGGATCAGGTCCCGGCCGAGCACCATCTGGGCGCGCATGACGTGCCACCGCGGGCGCAACGGCACCCGCTCGACCACCAGCGCTCCGATGAACAGGCTCGCGGAGACCGCCTGCCCGATCACGTTCGCGACCGCCGATCCCTCGAGTTCCAGGCGCGGCGCACCCCACAATCCGTGCACCAGAACCGGGCAGGCCACGGCCGACACGACGAGACCGGCGATCACGAACCGCAGCGGTCGCACCGTGTTCTGCACACCACGCATCCACCCGTTGCCCGCCATCGCGACGAGGATCAGCGGGGCCCCGAACACCGCGATCCGCAGCCAGCTCTCGGCGGCCGCCGCGATGTCGGAGCCGCCCGCGATCGCCGAGGTGACCGGCCGCGCGAACAGGTGGGCCAGCGCGATCACGAGCGCGCCGATCCCCAGCGCCAGCCACGTGGCCTGCACGCCCTCCCGGACCGCGCCGCGCTCGTCGCCGGCCCCGTGCATGCGGGACGCACGCGCCGTCGTGCCGTAGGACAGGAATGTCAGCTGCGTGCTGACCTGGGCGAGGATGAGACCGCCGACGGCGAGGCCCGCGAGCGCCAAAGCGCCCAGCCGACCGACGACGGCGATGTCGAAGAGCAGATAGATCGGTTCGGCAGCGAGGACGCCCAGCGCGGGCAACGCCAGCCCGAACACCGTCCGGGCGGTCGCGTCGCCCGTGACTTCCGAGACTTCAGCCAACGAATTCGGACCTCAGCCGAGTGATTCGACGAGCGAGGTCACGATCTCGTCCGCAGAGTTCTCGGCCGTGTAGCCGGCGGCGAACCGATGACCGCCGCCGCCGAGATATCCGGCGACGACCGACACGTCCACGTCGGACTTCGATCGCAGCGATACCGACCAGGTGCCGTCCACGGCCTCCTTGAGGACTGCGGCGACCTCGGCCTCGGACGTCGTCCGGACGATGTCGATGACGCTTTCGATCTCCTCCGAGCGGAGGTCTCCGACGTAGGCCTGTCGGATGACGGCGTAGACCAGTCCACGCCCTCCCGCTGCGTCGGGGACGAGGGTCGCCGACCCGAGCACCGAGGACAGCATGGGCAACCAGCCGAACGGGTGGGTGTCGAGCAGGCGCCGCGCGATGCGCGCCCCGTCGATTCCGGTGGCGAGCAGCCTCTCGGCGAGCGTGTGGGTGCCGGGCTGCACCCAGCGGAACGAACCGGTGTCGGTCACGAGTCCCGCATACAGGCAGTGCGCGAGGTCGGCGTCGATGTCCACACCCCACAGGTCGAACATCTGCGCCACGACCGCGGTCGTCGACTCCGCGGACTCGTCGATCAGGTTCATGCGACCGAAGCGGGTGTTGGACCGGTGGTGGTCGATGACGAGGGTCTCCCCCGCGTGCGCGAGCCGGTCGGCGAGCTTCCCGAGCCGCCCGGCGCTGCCGCAGTCGACGGTCACGAGCAGATCGACGTTGCGGCGCACCTGATCCGCAGGTACCAGCAGGTGGGTGCCGGGCAGTTCACGCATCGACTCCGGCAGTTCGTCGGGTGCGCCGAACGCGACCTGCACCGGAATTCCCTTGCGCTCGAGCACCAACGCCAGGGCGAGCCCACTGCCGATCGTGTCGGCATCGGGTTGGACGTGACACAGAACCGTCACCGACGTCGCGTTCTCGAGAACAGCGACCGCCTGCGGCAGGAACACCTCGTGACGATCGAGATCAGACAGGGACGTCTCCTGAGTATGGGTCATATCGGTTCGTGTCAGTCCGCCTGGCGGGAACCGGAGGGCTCGTCGACGTCGGCGTCGTCCGCGTCCTCGGCTCGGGGCTCCTTGTACGGGTCGGGGTCGCCGGCCGGGGACGCACCGGCCGCGACACGCGCGACCTCGTCGTCGGCGGCGCGAGCGCGGGCGAGGAGTTCCTCCATGTGCCGTGCCGTGTCGGGGACCGTGTCCGCGACGAACGTGAGCGTCGGCGTGAACCGGACTCCGGTGCCTGCACCCACCTTCGAGCGCAGAACGCCCTTCGCCTTCTCGAGCCCTGCGGCTGCGGAGACGAGGTCGGGTTCGGACTCGAGGTCGGCACCCATCACGGTGTAGTACACGGTGGCGTCGTGGAGGTCGGCCGTCACCTTGGTATCGGTGATCGTGACGAACGCCAGGCGAGGGTCCTTGATTTCGTGGTCGATCGCTGTCGCGACGATCGTGCCGATGCGCTTGGCGAGTTTGCGTGCCCGGGCGGGATCCACCATGACAATCAGACTCCTCTCCCTGGCCGCTGGATAAGTTGTGAAGTTGCGTGTGTAGCTGTAGTTCATTCTGCACGCCGGGCCGCAGATGCGGCGGGGCGGGCAGGGCACTCCGAGTCAGTCCTCGGGGCCGAAAATCCTTCGCCGGACCGCAAGGAGTTGCAGTTCCGGCAGCTCGGCGACGTGCCGTTCGCACGTGTCGAGTACCTCGTGTACATGATCGACCGCCGAACTCGCCATCGTGACGCCGAGCATCGACCGGCGATACCGATCCTGTTCTCCGGTCTCCGCAGCCGAGACGCCGTAGCGTCGCAGTTCCGCCAGAACCGGTTTGACCATTGCACGCTTCTCTTTCAGAGATCGCACGTCACCGAGCAAGATGTCGAGCTCGAGCGCACCGACGTACAAACTTTCCTCCTTCGGGGAGACGTGCGCTCCCCCGGCCGATCGAGTCGGCCGGAGAAGCGCACGCCGGATGACGCTGCTGCGTCACCCCAAACGGATGGCGACTAGTCGCGCGGCTTTTCCCGAAGCTCGTAGGCCTCGATGACGTCACCGACCTTGATGTCGGAGTAGGTGAGCGTCAAACCGCACTCGTAACCCTCGCGTACCTCGACAGCGTCCTCCTTCTCCCGCTTCAGCGAGGAGATGGTGACGGTCTCGGCGACAACCGTGTTGTCACGCAGCAGCCGGGCCTTCGCATTGCGACGGATGGTACCCGAGGTGACGAGGCAACCGGCAATGTTGCCGACCTTGGACGAACGGAACATCGCGCGGATCTCCGCCTTGCCCAGCTCGACCTCTTCGTAGATCGGCTTGAGCATGCCCTTGAGAGCCTTCTCGACCTCGTCGATGGCCTGGTAGATCACCGAGTAGTACCGGATGTCGACGCCCTCGCGGTTCGCCAACTCGGTCGCCTTGCCCTCGGCGCGGACGTTGAACCCGATGATGATCGCGTTCGACGCAGCGGCCAGGTTGACGTTGGTCTCGGTGACGCCACCGACACCACGGTCGATGACCCGCAACTGCACCTCGTCGTCGATCTCGATGCCGTGCAGGGCCTCTTCCAAGGCCTCCACGGTTCCCGAGTTGTCGCCCTTGAGGATGAGGTTGAGCTGCGACGTCTCCTTGAGAGCCGAATCCAGGTCCTCGAGGCTGATGCGCTTGCGGCTCTTCGCGGCCAGTGCGTTGCGCTTACGCGCATTGCGCCGGTCGGCGATCTGACGGGCGATGCGGTCCTCGTCGACCACGAGCAGGTTGTCGCCTGCACCGGGGACCGACGTGAAGCCGACCACCTGGACGGGACGCGAAGGCAGGGCCTCGAGCACGTCGTCGCCGTGCTCGTCGACCATGCGGCGCACACGTCCGTATGCGTCGCCGGCCACGATCGAGTCGCCGACCCGCAGCGTTCCGCGCTGGATGAGCACGGTCGCGACGGGGCCGCGTCCGCGGTCGAGGTGCGCCTCGATGGCGACACCCTGAGCGTCCATGTCCGGGTTGGCCCGCAGGTCCAGGGCAGCGTCCGCTGTCAACAGCACGGCTTCGAGCAGTGCGTCGATGTTGGTGCCCTGCTTCGCCGAGATGTCGACGAACATGGTGTCTCCGCCGTATTCCTCGGCGACCAGTCCGTACTCGGTGAGCTGCTGCCGGATCTTGTCCGGGTTCGCGCCTTCCTTGTCGATCTTGTTCACCGCGACCACGATCGGCACGTCGGCCGCCTGGGCGTGGTTGATCGCTTCCACCGTCTGCGGCATGACGCCGTCGTCGGCGGCGACGACCAGGATCGCGAGGTCGGTGGCCTTGGCACCACGGGCACGCATGGCCGTGAAGGCCTCGTGACCGGGGGTGTCGATGAACGTCACGAGACGCTCGTTGCCGTCGAGCTCGGTCAGCACCTGGTAGGCACCGATGTGCTGCGTGATGCCGCCGGCCTCGCCCTCGCGGACGTTGGCCTTACGGATCGTGTCGAGCAGTCGGGTCTTACCGTGGTCGACGTGGCCCATGACGGTGACCACCGGCGGACGGGACTCGAGGTCCTCTTCGCCACCTTCGTCTTCGCCGTAGGTGAGGTCGAAGCTGTCGAGCAGCTCGCGGTCCTCGTCCTCCGGGCTGACGACCTGGACGACGTAGTTCATCTCGCCGCCGAGCAGTTCCAGCGTCTCGTCGTTGACCGACTGGGTCGCCGTCACCATCTCGCCGAGGTTGAACAGTGCCTGCACCAACGCTGCGGGGTTCGCGTCGATCTTCTCCGCGAAGTCCGACAGGGATGCACCGCGGGCGAGGCGAATGGTCTCGCCGTTGCCACGGGGCAACCGCACGCCGCCGACGGCGGGCGCCTGCATCGAATCGTATTCCTGGCGCTTCTGACGCTTCGACTTGCGACCACGACGCGGGGCACCACCGGGGCGGCCGAACGCACCTGCTGCCGCACCGCGCTGACCGGGGCGTCCACCGCCACCGGGACGACCGCGGAAACCACCTGCGGGTGCTCCGCCACCGGGCGCACCTGCGCCGGCACCGGGAGCTCCGCCACCGCGGTATCCACCGCCGCCGCCACCGGGACGACCGCCGGGGGCTCCGCCGGGACGGCCGGGACGACCGCCGGGGGCGGGACGTGCCGAACGAGCGGGCATCGCGCCCGGGTTCGGGCGAGGAGGCATCGAGCCGGGGCTGGGACGGGGTCCGCCCTGACCGGGAGCCGGACGGGGACCGCCCTGGCCCGGTGCCGGACGGGGTCCGCCCTGACCGGGAGCCGGACGGGGTCCGCCCTGACCGGGAGCCGGACGAGGTCCACCCTGACCGGGAGCCGGACGGGGTGCACCCGGACGCGGTGCGCCGGGAGCGGGGCGGGGAGCCGGACGCTCGGCGGGAGCCGAGGAGTACGGGTTGTTACCGACACGCGGGGGCTTCGGGCCGGGACGGGGTCCGCCGGGCTTGGCGCCCGTGGACGGAGCCGCGGGGGCACTGGCAGCCGGGGCGGCCGGGGCTGCGGGTGCGGCCGGAGCCGGGGCAGCCGGGGTGGGGCGGCCGGGCTTGGGAGCGTTGGTCGCCGGTGCAG
>NZ_JAAXPA010000051.1 GCF_012396235.1 Rhodococcus opacus
TGGTGGGGAGGGTGGTGAGGAGGGTGTGGGTGGTGTGGGGTGGGAGTTCGATGGTGGTGTGGGTGGTGGTGTTTTCGGTGTCGTGGGTGGGGTCGAGGGGTCTGGTGCCGAGTGGGGGGTCGGGGGTGGTGAGGATGTTGCGCCAGTGGGGGAGTTCGTGGGTGCGGTGGGTGGTGGTGTCGGTGAGGGCGTGGGCGTAGCGGCGTGCGGTGGTGGTGACGGGTGGGAGTGTGGGGGTGGTGCCGGTGGTGTGGGCGTGGTGGGCGGTGGCGAGGTCGGGGATGAGGATGCGCCAGGAGACGCCGTCGGTGGCGAGGTGGTGGATGGTGATGAGGAGGTGTCCGGGTTGGGTGCGGGGGTCGAGCCAGACGAGTTGGAGCATGATCCCGTTCTCGGGATCCAAACGTGCCGCGGCAGCACGGGACTCGACCTCGGCCCGGCCCCTCAGGTCGGCCGCATCATCGAGTGCGACCCGGCGGATCAGCGACTCGACCCGTGGAGCCTGGTCGGCGGCCAGGACCTCCAACGCCGTGTCTTCGTCCGTTGTGCCGCGCCGGAGGCGGGCACGGAGCATGTCGTGGTGGTCGAGGACCGTCTGCACGGTGGCGGTGAGGGTGTCGGTGTCCAGGTCGGGTGGTGCGGTGAGCAGAACCGCTTGGCAGTACGTGTCGAGGTTGCCGCCGCGTTCGAGCAACCACCGCGCGGCCGGTGGCAGCGGGAAGGAGCCGATCCCGCCGCCGGGAAGCTCGGAGAGGGCCGCCCCCGGCTCCGGTCGTGTCGAGATCACGCGCGCGAGCCGGGCGATCGTCCTGTGCTCGAACACATCCCGAGGAGTGAGTGCGAGTCCGGCGGTCTTCGCGCGAGCCACCAACTGGATGGCCATGATGCTGTCGCCACCGAGCGCGAAGAAGGAGTCGTCGACGCCTACGGACTCGAGGCCGAGCACGTCGCCGACCAGCGACACCAGCGCGTCCTCGACAGCTGTTCCGGCAGCGCGGAATTCCGCGGCGCGGGTCGTGAAGTCGAGAGCCGGGAGCGCGTTCCGGTCGATCTTTCCGTGGGACGTGAGCGGCAGCGTGGACAGGGGGATCACTGCGGACGGAACCATGTGCGAGGGGAGAAGGGACCTTGTGTGGTCGATCAGTTCCTGCTCCGCCACTTCGGTGCCGGGGACCGGTACGACATACCCGACGAGGTGGTCTGCGCCGTTTCGATCGGCCCGCAGCACGACGACGGCCTGCGCGACCGCGGGGTGACGTAGGAGGACGGACTCGACCTCGCCGGGCTCGACGCGGTAGCCGTGCAGCTGTACCTGGAAGTCGGTGCGGCCGTGGTACTCCAGCCGCCCGTCGGCGTTCCAGCGGGCCAGGTCTCCGGTTCGGTACATGCGGGAGCCGGGGGCGCCGAACGGATTCGCGACGAACCGGCCGGCGGTGAGCGCGGGCCTGCCGAGATATCCCCGGGCCAACTGGGCACCGCCGAGGTACATTTCGCCGGTCACCCCGGGGACGACGGGGTGCAGACGATCGTCGACGACGTAGACTTGTGTGTTCCACACCGGCGTCCCGATGGGCGCCGTTGTGTCGGCGTGGTCGGTCGCGATGTCCTGGTACGTCGCTGTCACGGCCGCCTCTGCGGGACCGTACATGTTGCCGAGACGGACGCCCTGCGCGAGCACGCTGCTCGCCGTCCGTGCAGTGATCGCCTCACCCCCGGTCAGGACCCGTCGCATCGACCCGGGGAAGGCGTGCCGGTGATCGTTGACGAACACGTCGAGCAGGGAGGGCACGAACTCCACCAGCGTGATCTGCATGTCGTCGAGGAGGCCGGACAGGTAGTCGAGGTCGAGCTGCCGTTCCGGGGGCAGGAGAACCAGGACGCTTCCCGAGCACAGAGCCGCGAAGCACTCCCAGATGGCGACGTCGAACGCGATCGGCGCCTTCTGTACCGTCCGGTCACCCTCGCGCAGTGGCAGCAGTGCCTGCGACCAGGCCAGCTGGTTCGCGATCGCCGCGTGGGATACCGCCACCCCTTTGGGCGTGCCGGTCGAGCCGGACGTGTAAACCACGTAGGCCAGGTTGTCGGGGCGCAGCGGTGCGCCGCGGTCCACGTCGGTGACCGGTGCGGTGTCTCGGGCCGAGAGGTCGACGTCGTCGAACCGCGCCACCGGAACCCCGGTCGGAACGGGTGGATCGGCGTCGGCGGTGGTGACGACGAGAGCAGCCGACGAGGATTGAATCAGCGATTCGATGCGGTCGGCGGGGTGGCCGGGATCGAGGGCGAGCACCGCCGCACCGGACTTGACCACCGCATACATCGCCGCGAGCATCTCGAAGGAGCGCGGGATCACCAGGGCCACGACAGATTCGGCGCCGATCCCGCGGACGAGGAAGGAGCGCGCCAGCCGCGTCGACCAGGTGTCGAGTTCGGCGTAGGTGAGGGTTCGAGCCTCACAGCGGACGGCAGGCGCGTCGGGTGTCGTCGCCACCCGTGCCTCGAACAGGTCCACGATCGTCGCGGCCGGAAGGTCGTGGGCCGTGGCGTTCCAGCGGTCGAGGACGAGCCCGCGCTCGGCGTCGTCGAGGATGTCGATGTCGCCGACCACGGCGTCGGGGTCGGTCAGGCCCGCGGTGATCACCCGAAGGAGCCGGCCGGCGAATGCACTGATCGTGTCGGCGTCGAACAGGTCGGTGGCATAGACGATCTGCCCGCTGATCCCTGACCCCGAATCGTCCTCGGCCGGTTGTTCGTGCAACACCACATTCAGGTCGAATGGCGACACCCGGGGGTCGAGGTCCGCGACAACTACCTCGAGGCCGGGCAGTGCGAGGCGTGGCGGCTCGATGTTCTGGAACGTCAGCATCACCTGGAACAACGGATGGCTCCCCGCCGAACGCGGTGGGTGGAGTTCGTCCACGAGGGTTTCGAACGGAATGTCGGCGTGCGCGAAGGCCGCCAGGTCTGCGTCCCGCACCGCCGCCAGGACGTCACCGAACGGGGCCGCGGGATCGATTGTCGTGCGCAGAACGAGTGTGCCGACGAACATGCCGACGAGGGGGTCGAGTTCCTGTTCGCCGCGGCCGGCGGTCGGCGACCCGACGACGACGTCCGTGGTGGCGGCGAGCCGGGACAGCAACACGGCCAGGGCCGCGTGGATGACGACGAATGTCGTCGTGTCGTGGGCTCGGGCGAAGTCGACGAGTCGGCGATGCGTCGTCGCGGGCATCACGAACGGAACCGCTGCGGCCCGGTACGAGGCGGTGGCGGGGCGCGGCCGATCCAGCGGCAACTCCAACCGTTCGGGAAGATCCGCGAGCGCCGTCCGCCAGAAGTCGAGTTGCCGTGCCACCGGGGACGCCGGGTTGGTGACGGACCCGAGGATCTCCCGCTGCCACACCGTGAAATCCGAGAACTGCACGGGCAACGGGTCCCACGCGGGGGCACGGCCGGCGCGGCGCGCGGTGTATGCGGTGGAGAGGTCGCGGGCCAGGGGAGCCAGCGAGGACCCGTCGGCGACGATGTGGTGCACGACGACAGCCAGGACGTGGTGGCTTTCGTCGAGTTGCCACAGTCGGACGCGAATCGGCGGACGGACGGTCACGTCGAACCCCTCGGCGACGGCCTCCTCGACGAGGCCGGAGACATGCGCTGCGTCGGCCACCGGGGACGGCGCCAGATCGACCGAAACACTCTCGGCGGGGACGACGACCTGCACCGGTCCGGTGTCGGTCAAGGGATAGAGGGTCCGCAACGGTTCGTGCCGGACGAGAACGTCGAGAAGGGCAGCGCGCAGCGCGGTGACGTCGAGGAGTCCGGTGAGCCGGACCACCATCGGAACGTTGTAGACGGGCGACGTCACGTCGAACTGATTGACGAACCACATCCGCTGCTGCGCGAACGACACCGGTGCAGGTTCGGTATGCACCCGGGGTCCCAGGGCGGGTCGATCCGGGTGTACATCGCTCGCGTCGAGGACGGCGGCCAGTCCGCGTACCGTGGGCGCCTCGAACAGGGAGCGGATTCCGATCCGGGTTCCGAACGCCGAATCGATTCGGGCGACCACCTTCGCCGCGTCGAGCGACGTGCCACCCAGTTCGAAGAAGTTGTCGTCGACACCGACGCCACCGACACCGAGAACCTGCCCGATCACCCTCGACACCGTCTCCTCGGCCGGAGTGGCGGGGGCACGGTAGACGGGCGAGTGCCGCAGTTCCTCGGGAACGGGAAGGGCATCGAGGTCGACGTTCCCGGTCTCCGTGACGGGCAGCCGGTCGAGGACGACGACCGTGCCCGGGACCCAGGGCGGAGGCAGGATCATGGCGGCGTGGGCGCGGACGTCGGAGATGGCCGGCGCGGCTCCGTCGGCCGGCACGACATACGACACGAGCGCGGGCTTTCCGGAGCGCGGGGTGTGGTCGACGGTGACTGCGTTCGCAACGTGCGGATGCGCGGTGAGGACGGCATCGATGTCGCCGAGCGGCATGCGGTAGCCGCGCAGTGCGGCCTGGAAGTCGCGGCGCCAGAGAATGTTCAGGTTTCCGGTCGGCGTGAGGCGAGCGGCGTCGCCGGTGCGGAGCATGCGTCCGCCGGGCGGGCCGAAGGGACTCGCCACGAAGTGGGTGCTCGTCGCGGCGGCCCGGCCGTGGTAGCCACGAGCCAGTGCGGGGCCACCGACGTACAACTCGCCGACGACGCCGGGCGGGACAGGCTGAAGGCGGTCGTCGAGAACCGCGAATCTGCGTCCCCGCCCGGGCCGGTACTCCATCCGGTCGGCACCGGATTCCGGTGCACGATCCCCGGCAACGGCGAACCATACGGTCTCGACGGACGCGTACACGGCAACGACTCCGGGGGCAGCCACGACCGCGGCGTCGACGGGGTCACCGGTGAGCAGGACCGATCGACGTTCGTCCGCCCCCGGCGCGGATTCCCCTGCGCGGGAAAGGTACTCGTACGCGGCCGGACTCTGGGAGAGCATGGTCACGCCGCGGCGGTACAGCAGGTCGGCGAGGGCGGCCGGTGACGAGGCGGTGGTGTCGTCGACCACCTCGAGCCGGCCTCCGTGGAGGAATGCGCTCCACGGAGTCAGGACGGTGACGCCGGCCGCGAAGGCCGGGACCATTGCCCAGACATCCTCGGTCGTGACGGCGTGCGCGGGACGCGCCAGTGCGGAGAGTACTGCGCGGTGACTCACCGACACCGGTTTCGGCGACGTCGTCGATCCGCGCGTGAGCAGGACGTACGCGGCCGCGTCGGGGGTGGGGCCGGCGCCACCGTCGACGGCGGCCAGCGGGAGACCCGACCTGCCTGCGAGGGCGGCGACGGTGCCCGGCGCGTCGAGGACGAGGGTGCGCAGGTGACCGTGGGGAAGCCGTTCCGCCAGAGCGGACGTCGTCACGAGGACGGCGGCATGGACCTCGGTGATCAGCCGGGAGAGTCGCGTGGGCGACGCCCATCCGGGATCGAGCGGGAGGCATACACCTCCTGCCGCGAGTACGCCCAGTGTGACGGCGACGTAGTCCACGGAGCGGGGAATCGCCACGGCGACGAGGCGTTCCGGTTCCACTCCGAGCTCGACGAGAAGCCGGGCGATTCGGTTCACCCGTTCGGCGAGCTCACCGTACGACAGCGTGTCACCCGCGAACGACAGCGCGACGGCGTTCGGTTTCCTGGCCGCCATACGCGCAAACTCCTCGGGCAGAGTCGTCCCGGGGTGCGGTTCGTCCGGGGCGGCCCACGAACGGAGGGCGATGTCGCGTTCCCCGTCGGAGAGCAGATCGATGTTCCCGACCACGGCGTCCGGCTCGGTGGTCACGACGCCCAGGACGCGGACGAGTCGGTCGGCAATTCCACGCACGGTCGCTTCGTCGAACAGATCGGTGGCGTACACGATTCCGCCGTCGATTCCCTGCGGCGCCCCGTCGTCATCGACGCGTTCACTGAGCCACACCTGCAGGTCGAACTTACAGATCTTCGGATCGTAGGCGACGGCCGAGACGTGCAGACCGGGCAGGTCGAGCTCACGCGCCTCGTGTCCGGCCGGAAGGATGTGCTGGAACTCGAGGAGAACCTGGAACAACGGTGAACGGCTGTCCGTGCGTTCGGGTTCGAGGGAGTCCACCAGTTTCTCGAACGGATAGTCGGCGTGTGCGAATGCGCCCAGGTCGACATCCCGCACGGTGCGTACGGTGTCCGCGAAGCCCGCCGCGGGATCGATGCGGGTGCGCAGCACGAGGGTGTTGACGAACATGCCCACCACGTCGTCGAGTGCGGGCTCCCCGCGGCCCGCAACCGGGGTGCCGATGCTCACATCGTCGGTGCCGGCGAGTCTGGCGAGCACGACGGCCAGCGCCGCGTGACACGTCATGAAGAGTGTCGACGTGCAGGTTCGGGACAGTGCCCGCATGCCGGCGTGCAGGTCCGGAGGCAGGTGGAAGTCCACGCGGCCGCCGTGCAGGGACAGCCGCTGCGGGCGGGGACGGTCGGTCGGCAGCGCGAGAAGGGGCGGCGATCCACGGAGCGACTCACTCCAATAGTCGAGTTGCCGCGACGTGAGGCTGTCGGGATCGGTGGGCTGACCCAGCAAGGCGTGTTGCCACAAGGCGTAGTCGACGTACTGCACGGCCGGCGGTTCCCAGGCCGGGGCGCGTCCGCCGACCCGAGCTCGATAGGCGGCGGAGAGGTCACGGGCCAGCGGACCGGCCGACGCACCGTCGGCCGCGATGTGATGGATCACCAGCGCCAGTACGTGGTCGGTGTCGCTCATCGCGAACAGAGACGCGCGCAGCGGCCCGTCGACGGTGACGTCGAACGGTGCGGCCGCGGCCCGGGCGACGTGCTCGTCGAGGTCGGACGGACCGTCGACCTGCACGATCTCGACCCGGGGCAGCGCCCGCTCGGCGGGCAGGATCACCTGATGTGGTCCGTCGTCCGAGGACGGGTACACCGTGCGAAGCGACTCGTGCCGTTCGACGACGTCGCCGATCGCTGCGGCGAGGGCGACGACGTCGAGGTGCCCGGTGAGCCGGACGATCAGCGGAATGTCGTAGGCGGGGGAGTGTGGGTCGTACTGGTTGACGAACCACATGCGTTCCTGGGCCGGGGAGAGCGCAATCCTGGCGGGACGCGGGAACCGGCGGAGTGGAGGCCGCCCGGAGCCGCCACCGCGTCGGCTGTCGACAACACCGGCGAGTGCGGCGACCGTCGGATGCTCGAAGAGATCACGGACGTCCAGCGACGTTCCCAGGGCGGAATTCAGCCGTGCCACCACCCGGGTCGCCGCCAGGGAACCTCCGCCGAGATCGACGTAGTCGTCGTCCACACCGACGCCGGTGACACCGAGCACGGTCTCGAACACCGACGCCACCGTGTCTTCCGTCGGCGTGCGCGGCCGGTGGCCGGTGCCGCTCCGCGGTTCGAACGTCGGCGCGGGGAGCGCGGCACGGTCCAGCTTGCCGCTCGGGGTACGCGGAATGACGTCGAGGGCGACGACCGCGGCCGGGAGCATGTGCGCGGGCAGCGTGCGCGCCAGCCGACGGCGCACTTCCTCGGCATCGACGCGCCACCCCTCGGCCGGGTGAATGTAGGCGATCACCGCGGCATCTCCCGTGTGCGGGTCGGTCGCGGCCGTCGCGACGGCGTACGTCACATTGGGATCGGCACTCAGGACTGCCTCGATCTCCCCGAGTTCGATGCGGAACCCGCGGACCTTTACCTGGAAATCGCTGCGCCCGACGTAGACGAGGTCGAGGGCGGCGGGTGTGTCCTCTTCGTGCCGGCCGCGCCATCGCACCAGATCGCCGGTCCGGTACATTCGCGTCCCCGGTGAGCCGAAGGGGGCGGCCACGAAACGGACGGCATCGAGTCCGGCACGGTCTCGGTACCCGCGCGCAAGGCCTGGGCCGGCGAGGTACAGCTCGCCGACGGTGCCCGGCGGAACCGGGTGTAGCCGGTCGTCGAGCACGACGACCTCGAACCCGCACACCGGCGCACCGACGGTGACCGGCTCATCCGGCACGAGCGGTGTGCTGAGGGTCGACATGATCGTCGCCTCGGTGGGCCCGTAGGCGTTGAGGAGGCGGCGCCCCCTCGCCCATGTCGACGCGACTTCTGGCGGGCAGGCTTCGCCGGCGACGGTGAGATGCGACAGGGTCGGCACGCCAAGGGGATCGAGCGTGGCGAGGGTGGTCGGCGTGAGTACGGCGTGGGTCACCCGATGCTCGGTGAGTACTCGCTCCAGTTCCACGCCCCCGACCACTTCGGGCGGGACGATCACCACGCGCGCTCCGGATCCGAAAGCCGCGAGCAGTTCGAACAGGGAGGCGTCGAAGCTCGACGACGCGAACTGGGCCACCCGCCCGGTCGGCGGCACGTCGAGTCCTTCACTCTGTGCGGCAATCAGATTCGCGATCCCGCGGTGGGTCACGACCACCCCTTTGGGGGCGCCGGTCGATCCCGAGGTGTAGATGAGATAGGCCGGATGGTCCGACCGCAGCGGTCGGGGGCGGTCGGCGTCGGCGACCGGTGTGGTGATCCGGTCGGACAGAGCGCCCTCGACGTCGCGGTCGTCGAGTTCGATCCACTCGACGTCGCCGGGCAGGGGGTCCCGGTGGCGACCGACCGTGACCCCGAGAGTCGCCGCGGAATCGGTGAGCAGGTGCGCGATGCGGGCTTCGGGGTATCCGGGATCGACGGGCAGGAAGGCGGCCCCCGACTTCGCGACCGCCCACACGGCGCGGACGAAATCCGCGGATCTCGGGAGAGCCAGGGCGACCACGGTTTCCGGGCCGGCGCCCCGGGAGAGGAGCAGTCGGGCGAGCCGGGTGGAGTCGTCGTCCAGTCGACGGTACGCGATGCCGGAACGGTCGGCACCGCCGGCAGCGTCGACGACGGCGATCGCGTCCGGGTCACGGTGTGCCGCGTCCGTCAGCAGGTCCGGCAGCGTGCGCGGCGGAACTCCCGGATCACCGCGCGCGGGCACGAGCCGGCGCCGTTCGGCGGAACTCAACAGGTCGAGATCGGCGACCGGGATGTCGGGATGTGCCGTGACCTGGGCGAACACTCGGACCAGACGGTCGACGAATCCCTGGATCGTCGACGGCTCGAAGAACTCCCGCGCGAAGGTCAGCCGGAGGTCGAGCCCGGCACGATCGGGGTGTTCGACGATGTGGACCCAGAGGTCGGGGCCCTCGTCGGACCGCCCATCCGGCTCGCGCGAGTGGTCGATGGTCTGCACGTCGAACCCGACCTGGAACGGGTGCCGGCCGCGGGAGGGTGCCGGAAACCCGAGTGCCGCGGCGACCTCGTCGAAGGTCACGTCGGCGTGTGTGAACGCGCCGAGTTCGGCCGTACGCGCGCGCTCGACGAGCTCGGTGAACGATTCGGTGCCGTCGACCCGGATACGCAGAAGCAGGGGCCACCCGCCCGAGCCCGCGGGTGTCCCGAGGACGACGTCGCGGATCCCGCCGAGATGAGCGAGCAGTGCCCCGAGCGCCGCATGCGTGACGGTGTACGCGGCGAACGGGCAGTCCCGTCCGAGGGTCTCGATCCGGTGATGCAGTTCCGCGGTCACGTGCGCCTCGACGTGCTCGCGCCGGCCGTCGACGGTACCTTCGCGGCGGGTGTAGTCGCGGGCAAGAGGCGTGTCGTGTGGAAGATCGGCGAGCATCGTCCGCCAGTAGTCCAGATCTGCTGTGCGCCTGCGACTCCGCAAACCTTCGTGTGCGGTCTCCGCGTGCACCCCTGCCACGGGATCGCCGGGATCTGCCGCGAGGAACTCCTCGAGGAGGCTCACGAAGGACCGATGGTGACGAGCCAGTTCGTCCCGGGAGTAGCGGTGGGGGTTCCCGCGGAACTCGACGACCATCCGCCCGGCAGCGGCGGTGCGGTACACATTGACCAGCAGATCCTCCACCGGCCCCGAGGTGACCACGTGAAAGTCTCCGGTGAGCGGTCCGAACCGGATCCGGGGGCGGAAGAGCATGACGTTGACCAGCGGCCCGGACAGCGAGTCCGCCGCGTCGGCATCGCGCCGGATATCCTCCAGGGTGAATCGCTGATGACGGAGAGCGCCCAGAATTTCGTGGTGGACCCGGCGGATGAGAGTGGCCACCGTGTCGTCGGGTGCGGTGGAAACCTGCAATGGAGCGAGTCCGACGAGCATCCCGCCCGATCGCTGCAGCAGCACGGTCGTGCGGCCCGACACCGGGAGTTCGACGAGCACGTCGTCCCGTCCGGTCATGCGGGCCAGATACGCGCCGAAGGTGGCGATCACGACGGTCGCCGGCGGCACACCGATCCGTTGGCCGGAACTGTCGAGTCGCTCCGTCGCGGACACAGACAAGGTGGCCGTCTCGAGGATGCTTTCCGCGACGGCGGGTGCCGCCGTCGGGGACAGGCTCGAGTTCGAACGGCGGCCGGTGAGGTGCTCCCGCCAGTAGGCGCGATCGGACTCGTAGCGCGTCGACGACCGGTACGCCTCGTCGAGGCGGTGAAGGGTGCGCAGATCTGCGGCACCGGCGGGTTCCGGCGTCCGGGCCTCCATACGCGCGGTGTACAGCGCGGCGATCCGGTTCACGAGCGTCATCGCCCCGTACCCGTCCAGCGCGATATGGTGAATTCTGCTGTACCACAAGTAGTGATCGTTACCGACTCGTAACACCGTCGACGTCGCCAGCCGGTCCCGGGTGGGATCGAGCGGCGCGGTGTAATCCCGCGTCATCCACGCGTGAGCGGCCGCAGTGGGATCGTCCTCGCCACCGAGGTCGACAAATCCGGTCGACAGGCCGATGGTCGGGTCGACGGTCTGGAACGGCTCCCCGTCGATCTCGAACACCCGGAGGAACGCCGACTGGAACTCGCGGCCGGCGGTCACCGACGCGTCGTCGAGGACGGCGAGGTCCAGGGCGCCGTGCACCTCGACGTACTGCGCAATGCACGTCGGGACGTCGGGAGCGAGGCGCTGGGCCAGCCAGATTCCGCGCTGCGCGCACGTCAGTGGGAAGGCATGGGGACGACTGCGAGCGGTCGCGTCGCTCCTGTTCGTGGTATCCACTTGTTCACACCTCCCGACGGCAATCAAGAAGATGGCCCCTGGGGTCGGATGTTTTCGGCTTAGCTGACCTATATCGCGGCCGCAACCAGGTCCGTTACTACCAGTATGTGCTGTCACCTGCGGCGATGCCCCGTCCGCCGCGCTGTGTGCCGTCGTTCGGGACTCGCCCGGTGCCCGCGATCGACCCGTGCGTACGCGGTCACGGTCACGAAACGGTGACGACGGTCGCGAGTCGCAATCGGCGAATTGGCATAGGCCCGTGCGAACTTGCGCGCGCTTCCTACAAATAAACCTCCTTGTCACGCGTGTTTACGGGCACGTAACCCACGCCATGGTTTCCTGGCATTATCTTCAGTTTCATCACATGGTGATCGACTACCGATCGCGCAATCCCATCCCAGGAGGACCCCAATGACCGTTGCCGATTCGAGTGCGATCGGACAGACTGTCGCACCGTTCCGCGTCACCGCAGATTTCTGGAAGTCTCTGCCGCAGATGCCGGTTGCGGAATACCCGGGCACCGAAGGCTTCATCGATGACGTGTACGCAAACCCGGACGGGTCCGAGATGTCGGCCGGCTACTTCGAACTCCGGCGCACCGACGATCCCCTTGACTACCTCTACGAGTACGACGAAATGAAGGTTGTGCTCGAGGGCGAGTTCGTTCTCGAGAACCTCGACACCGGACAGAAGGAGGTCGCCAAGGCGAAGGACGCGATTTTCTTCCCGAAGGGATCGCGGATCCGATTCAGCACCCCTGAGGGTGCGTTGGCGTTCTACGTCGGTCACCGCTCCTTCGCACCGTGATCAGCGATGGCAGTGAGCATGACAACCAGCGTGCGTCGCTGGACGACCGCGTCGCTACAACGCGATGGTGACGTCGAGACCTCGGCCTCCTGTCACCCGGTGGCGGCCGTGGGTGCTGGCGTGCGAGTTCCTGCACACGCGCTCGGGGCCGACGTGATCGACAGCGAATTCCGTTGTGGCGGTTGCCGAGAAACGCTGACCGTCTACCACCACTTCTCCCTCCGTCACCATGCCTATCTTGGCTGTCGAGCAGATTCGGAGGACCTCACGTGACCGAAGTAGTCGAGGCCGCGACAACCAGCGCCGGGGCAGCGAGCGACCTTTCCGTCGTCGTTGCCGACACCACGATGCTGTGTGAGGACATCTGTCAGGTCGTCCTGGCGCCAGTCGGTGGCGGACCGTTGCCGTCCTTCACCCCGGGCAGTCACATCGCGGTCACCTGGAAGCCGGGTACACGCAATTCCTACTCCCTGACCGGCCCGGCGATCGAACCGGACCACTACTCGATCTCTGTTCGACTGGACCGGGCCGGTGCCGGAGGGTCGCGGTGGGTGCACAACCTCGCCGTCGGCGAGCAGGTGACCGCGTCCCGTCCGCGCAGTGCGTTCGCTCCGGTTCCGAACGCACGCCACCACGTCCTCGTCGCCGGCGGCATCGGGGTCACCCCCATTCTGTCGCACGTGCGTGCGGCGGTGCAGTGGCGTCGCTCGTTCGAGGTGATCTATTCCTTCCGCTCCGGCTTCGGCGCACACGTCGACGACCTGATGGAACTGTGCGGGGACCGGTTGACGATGGTGGAAACCCCGGAACAGTTCTGGGACCACGTGACACCAACTTTGACCCGCCAGCCGATCGGCACCCACCTCTACACCTGCGGGCCGACGCCAATGATCGACGCCGTCACCGAAGCTGCACTCGCCCAGGGCTGGCCGCTCCAGCGTGTGCACTCGGAGCCGTTCTCCTCCGGCATCTCCGCCGGGGGTGAACCCTTCACTGCGACGCTGGGCCGCACCGGTACCGCCGTGACGGTCGGACCCGAGACCAGCTTGCTCGACGCGCTGCTGGACAGCGGCTTCGACGTGCCGAATCTGTGCCGGCAGGGCGTGTGCGGCGAATGCAAGCTCCCGGTGCGCGGCGGTCAGATCGAGCACCGCGACCTCTATCTCACCGATGAGGAGAAGTCCACCGGTGACGTGATGATGCCGTGCGTGTCCCGGGCCGTTGGCGCGGATCTGGAGCTGGACCTATGACCTCCGCGGCATCAGACACCAGAGGGAATGTCATGACAAGCATCGACGACTCCGACAGCAACACCGCGCAGGTCGGCGTTACCGCGGCCAGCATGGACCTATCCGGCCGGCAGTACCTCCTGATCGCGATCGGTGATGCCCCCGGCACCACCGCCAAGGTCGACAAGTGGGCGCGGGATCTCGCCTCCGCCCACCAGGCAGTGGCGTTGTACAGCCTGCCCGACGGTGCGGGTGTCGAGGACCTGATCGACGCCAGCACAGTCGGGGTCCGCATCATGATTTCCGGGGCGGAGGCCGAGGTGATGAGGGCCGTTGCGGTAGCGCGGGCCGCAGGAATTCTGCCGTGCGAATTGTTCATCCACATCTCACACGTGGACGTGATCAACGTCTTCTGCCCGCACTGCGACACCGCCACCCGGGCCCTCGCGCGCCCAGACCACACCATTGAGTGCTCGGGCTGCGCCCGCGACCTCCTCGTGCGCCCGCACACCTCCTCGCATCGTGCGATGTATCTGGCATCGGTTGCCTGACGACCGACTGGAGATCACCCCTGCACTTCCATTCCGTCCCGACTCTGGAGCGAAGTACCGTGACCGAACTGCTCACAAGCGACCTGACCTGTTTGCCCTGGCCTTTCCCGGCAGGGGACGAAACCTTCCGCTACGCGGTCAATGTCGAGCCTGCACCCCGATATACCCCCACCCTCGCCGGGGGTTGGGGCCGACACGTCGTCGACCTCGGACTCGAATACGTGCCGATGATGCAGCTCAAACGGGAGATCCTGGCGAAAGATCCAGGGCGAGTGCAGATTTTGCCGCACATGATCCCTGCGTGTTGGGACGTCATGCTCTATCTCATGCGGCAGATGGCCGACTCCTACCCGGAGACCATGCAGCTGACCGGCCAGGGCAACCGCTACCACTGGCGCAACGCATTGCTCGACATCGACCAGCACTTCGAAATGGGTGATCTGGCCACGCTGCCGGAGGACCCGCTGACCTTCATCGGTTGCCAGGTGCCTGACGACATCCTCCTGCTCACCGAGCGCCACGACCAACTCTGGTTCGACGCGGCCATCGTCACCTTCGCCGCCGACTGGTCGATCAAGTTCGGCGTCGGGATGAACTTCAACGAAATTCACCGCCCCGTACCCGGGCTGACCAGCGGCGGCATCACCAGCCGTGCGCAGCAGTTCATGCGTCATCTCACCACCGACCGCATCTTCCGCCGCGCCAACTGGACCTTCTCCGCCGTCGGCTCACCGCACCGCGACACCAGCCTCGAAACCCGGCCCGAATGGGAAGACGACATTCCGAATCTCATCGCCGACGGAGACTACGGACGCGTGCAACTGCGCATCGAACTCGAACACCTCATCCGCCTGCCCCTCACCGGAGCACTCGTCTTCAACATCCACACCTACATGGCGCCACTGTCGGACATCGCCACCATCCCCGCGTGGGCCGAGCAACTCGCCGACATCATCACCGAACTTCCCGCCGACATCGCCACATATAAAGGAATCGACAGTTACCGCCACCACGCCGCCCGCTGGCTGCGGACACAGTCGTCGGCTCCCGCCTCCACCTGAGACAACCGAGGTCTCAGGAACACCGCGTCCGTCGATTCGACACCGTCTGCCAGTGATCCCCGATATCACCGCGGAGTTCGACGCCGTGAGGTCGCGGCTCAGCGCCCTCAGATGAGGGTCGGGCCCTTGGTCGCTGACAGCGCGTCGAGAAGGGCGCTCGGGACCGGCGTCCACTCCGGCCGCCACAGCCCGTGCAGTTGATCGTCGCGGAGGCCGCGCAGGGTCGACACGATATACGGTCCTCCGTCGAGGAGGTACCGGATCATGTCGCGATCCGCGCACTGCGCCGCGATCGACGCCAGCACCTGTTTCGCTTCGTCGTTTCGGCCTGCGGCCGCGAGGCAGCTGACGAGCAGTCGATTGGCATGCAGTAGTCACCGGTGCCGTCCTCGGCCTTCGATCCTGTGTACCCAATCCCCGGCCCAGGTGCAGGCGGCCGCGGTCGTCTCCGCCGACCGTTGACCGAGGAGAACGGTGATGGCGGTGGCGTCCTCGAGTTGCGCAGTGATCTCGTCCAAACCGTGGACCGGGTGTCGCTGTCGAGGTCCTCGGTGAGCACTTTCACCGCGACGGTGCGGTCCAGGGATGGTTGACGGCAGCGATAGACGATGCCGAACCCGCCACGCCCGGTTTCCCGGGCGTCCTCGAATCCGTCCGCGGCCAGCTCCGTGGTGATCGCGGGACGGGGAGGACGCTGAGTGGTCGGTGGATCGAACTCGGCCATCGGCGGCCGCCTCACTCCCAGACATCGGCATCACCAGACGTCGGTCCCTCGCAGGCACCGCTCGACGTGGGTGTTTGTCCGGGATAGTCCCCGAGCCCAGCGGTCAGTCGTCGGATTCGGCCTCGCCGTGACGCGTACCCAGACCGGGTCGGCGCACTCCACCGCTTCGGCGCCGAGAACCTGTGTGGGCACCGTGAAAGGCGAGGTTCGCGGAAACTCCGAGCACACCAAACGCCAACACCACCGTTAGCGCCTCGGGCGGTCTGCGGCTGAGCGCGTACCCATCGGGGAGCGTGTAGCCGCCGGTGGCTACGCCCGAAGTATGCGGGCGATGTCTTCGCGGGCGGTGTGTGCTTGGCGGATCAGGGGGAAGAGGGCGTAGTCGTGCTGCATCCCGATTTCCTCGGTGTAATCGACTGTAGCGCCGGCATCGCGTGCTCGCTGAGTGAGGGCGCGGGAGTCGGTGACGAGGATGTCGTGGGTACCGGTGTAGACGCTCATGGGCGCGAGGCCGGTGAGGTCGCCGAAGAGGGGGCTGACGCGCCAGTCGGTAACCTCGAGGTCGCCGGCGTAGAGTCGGCCGGCTTCTTTCAGTCCTCCGCGCGCGAGGAGGATGTCGCGCTTCTCGATGGTGGCTTGGGCGGGGTCACTCATGGTGACGTCCAGCCAGGGGGAGAGAAGGATCAGCCGCGATGGCTGTGGTGCGCCCCTACGTTTGAGTTCTTGTGCCGCGGCGAGCGCGATACCGCCTCCGGCGGAATCGCCGATCACCGCAACGTTGTCGGCGCCTTGGGTGGAGATTGCCGATTCGACGATGTCGGCGGCATCGGCGACGGTGCGGGCGGCGGTCCGGTGCGGGGCGAGGGGGTAGATCGGCAGCAGAAGCCGGACCGATGCCGCAGCGGTAATGGTTCGCGCGAACAGCCAGTGGAAGGACACTATTTCGCGGACATAGGCACCACCGTGGAAGTCGATCACAGTCTTTCCGTATCGCCCGCTGTCCGGTTCGATGGTGAAGACGGGAAACCCGCGCGTGCGGTCGGCGGAGAGCCGCACCCCGGGCAGGAGTGGAGATGGTGGCGGGTTGAACGATGCCGGCCGCAACGATGTCGCGTGGATGTCGCGGCGTGTGTCCTCGGCGGTGCGGAGTTTGGTGCGGCCCATCAGTATCCGTACTCCCGTGTGGACGATTGCGGGGCGGATGTCGGGAATGTTCACGCCACTCATTGTGACTGGGTTTGACGGATTCGGAGTCACGAAACACGAGGGTGATCCGAGTCGGCGGCCGTTGACCTACGACGAGATCCAGGCCCTGTTCGACCCGGCCGATGCACGGGTCGAGCAGATCCGCGCACCACCGCAACGGTGCGACCGCGGCGATGGGGACGCCGCTCTTCTCAAATCGGTGTACGCGTTTGGGATTCGCCGCCGCGAAGCCTGGGGACTGGTCGCCATGGCCACTTCGGATTCTTCATCGCTGCGCATCGATCGAGGAGCCAAGATCATCGATCGGCTATGCCCGCGAGAACGTTGACAATGCCCGCGCCGACGGCGGAAAGTTGAGCAGAGAACTTGTGACCCGATCGGTCAACGTCGGTGAGTAGGTGAGAAGCGTGAGCGCAACCGATCCCCCACCGCTGGTCGTCGTGCCGCCGGGGACCGGGCAGACCGGTGACCTGGGCCCGATTGGGGTCGAGTTCAAGCTCTGGGGCCGTGACACCGGTGGGGTGTTGTCGGTCGTCGAGCACCCGTTCCCGGTCGGTGCGCTGGTGCCGCCGCATCTGCATACGCGGGAGGACGAATTCTCGATAGTTACTCAGGGTGTGATCGGATTCCGCTCCGGCGACCGGGAGGCCGTTCTCGAATCCGGCGGATACATCACAAAGCCCCGGGGTGAGATGCACGCCATGTGGAACGCCGGCACCGTCCCGGCGCGCATGATCGAGATCATCAGTCCGGCCGGCTTCGAACATTGCTTCCTGGAAATGTCCGAACTGATCGCCGCCGGTGGACCGGATGTCACCCAGATCGCCGCACTTGCCGAGCGCTACGGTCTGCACTTCGGCGAACCCGACTGGTTGCCCGACGTGATCGCCAGATACGCCCTGAAACCGTCGTGAGCCCTGCTCGAGCCTCGACGCTTGCGGTGTCGTTCACTGGTCCAGCGCAGACCAGAACCTTGACCATCAGGTCGATGCGCTGCGCCGCGCCGGGGTGACCGCAGAACATCCATGTCGACCACGCGGGCGGGGCGAAAGCCTCGCGGCCCAACTCGATCTGGTGCTGCAGCGATGACGTGAGGACGACGTCCTGGCTATAACCCGCCTGGACCGGCCACGGCTCGCGCGATCAGTCCGACGAATTCAGCTCAGCTCAGGTCGAGTTCGGGAGCGGTGGCCAGATGGGGATGCGGTGGGGGTGTCTGAAGGTGCCCGGGCGGGCGGTCAGTGTGATGGCCAGCCGAGGGCGTCGAATACAGCGGTGGGGTCGAGGTGGTCCCGCCAGTGCGCGATTTCGCCGTCGCGGAGTGTGAGTACGGAGATGTATCTGTTGGCGTATCGATGCCCACCGCGTGGCCTTCGGAGGCGTACTCGAGCACCACGACTCCGGTGGTCGTGTCGTGGTGGACGGTCAGATCGAAGCAGCGGTCGAGAACGATGGTGGTGCCGTAGGGGCGGTATAGCTCGGCGACTGCGGAACGGCCCTCGATGTGCCGCGGGTACCCGGGAACGGCGATCACGTAGTCGACGGTGATGTCTTCTGCGAGGAGGTCGAAGAAGTGTCCGGGCTCGTCGAGTCCGTCCAGGCCCTGTTCGATGATCCGAAAGAATGGTTCCAGTGCGGCGAAGTCCTCGAGGTCGGCGATGGGCGCCTTCACGTTGCCGAGTTTACTTCCACGCAGGAGCGGAACTAGACCGAATTCGGTGAAGCTGGTTGGTGTGACACCGGTATTTCGACCATCGCCCCGCACCGGAGCCCGGTGCGGGGCGAACGTCGGGGTCTAGCGGTGTGTGAACTCCGGCGTGCGCTTCTCCACGAACGCGGCCATGCCTTCCTTCTGGTCCTCGGTGGCGAAGGTGGAGTGGAAGACCCGCCGTTCGAAGCGGATCCCTTCGGTGGGGGTGGTCTCGAATGCCCGGTTGACTGCTTCCTTCGCCATCATCGCGACGGGCAGTGACATCTCGGCGACGGTGGTGGCGGTCTGCAGTGCTTCGTCGAACAGGTCGGCGGCAGGGACGATGCGGGACACGAGTCCGGCGCGTTCGGCTTCCTCGGCGTCCATGGTGCGGCCGGTCAGGCACAGTTCCATGGCCTTCGCCTTGCCGATTGCGCGGGTGAGTCGTTGTGAGCCGCCGATGCCGGGGATGACGCCGAGTTTGATCTCGGGCTGACCGAACTTGGCGGTATCGGCGGCGAGGAGGATGTCGCACATCATCGCCAACTCGCAGCCGCCGCCGAGGGCGTATCCCGCCACTGCGGCGATGATGGGTGTGCGTGCGGCGGCGATGCGGTCGCCGATGGAGAAGAAGTCGTCCAGGTAGACGTCCATGTACGACTTGGTGTGCATTTCCTTGATATCGGCGCCGGCGGCGAACGCGCGGTCGGAGCCGGTGACGAGGATGGCGCCGACATCGCTGTCGGAGTCGAGTTCTTCGACGGCGGAGACGATTTCGCGTAGAAGCTGGGTGTTCAACGCGTTGAGTGCTTTCGGGCGGTTGAGGGTGATGATCCCGACCCGGCCTTTGCGGTCGAGGAGGATGGTGTCGTAGTCGGTCACTGGTCTTCTCCGGTGGTGGTGGGTGGGGTGAGCCCGAGTTCGAGGTCGCCGAGTGGTGCGAAGAACGCGTCGACCTGCGCCGGGTCGACCTCCTCGATGGTGGCGGGCGACCACTGCGGGTTGCGGTCCTTGTCCACGACCTGCGCCCGGATGCCCTCGACGAGGTCGGGCGAGTTCAGGCAGG
>NZ_JAAXPA010000052.1 GCF_012396235.1 Rhodococcus opacus
GCTCGTACGCTGATTCATCGCTGGGGCCTCCCACATCTTGTGGCTCTACCGGCCAGGACCCGTTTCCTGTCGGCAACCCACGTTCACATGTGCGTGGGGCCTCAGCCCAGCCCCTCATATCGTCTAACCTTCCGGGGCTGTTCACTGCAGTGAACAGCCACGGAAGGTTCGAATCAGGGTCGATCGGTGAGTGCCTGGATGAGTGTTCGCAGTCCGTCGGCGTCGAGGTAGTCGACCAGGGCGTCGGCGAGGGTGGCTGGGTCGGCCTCCAGGCGGCGGAAGGTGCGCGTGACCTTCGCGGCGGTGACGGGAGTCCTTGCGGGCAATGTGTTGTCGGATTCAGGTGTGGGATCTGGCTCGGGCTTCTTCTTGTGTTCCCGCTGCTGTTCGGCAGCCCAGGCCTGGACTTGGGCTTCGGGCGGGACCTGTGCGAGTGTGCGGGCGGTGCGGACGGCGAGTTCGCCCTTGCGGAGTGCGGTCTGCAGTTCGGGGGCGAGTTTGAGCAGGGATCGGCGGTAGGAGATCCAGGCCTTGGACTTGTTGAGCTTGAGTGCCGCCTTGTCGACGGTTCTGCACTCGTTGATCAGGAGTTCGACGGCCTTGGCCTCTTCGATGACGTCGAAGTCGCGGCGGCCGACGTTCTCGATGACCGCCGCGGCGAGTAGGGTCTCCCGGTCCTTGGCGACCTCGTCCTTGACGACGATGTCGAGGTTGGGGCGGCCGTAGTTTTCGGCGGCGGCCAGCCGCCGGCACCCGTTGATCACCACCCATCGGGCGAGCCCGATCGTGGTTTCGTCTTCCGGATACAGCCGCAGGTAGGCGTCCCGGGTGATCACCAGGGCGGGTTGGAGTTGGGTGCCGGTGATGGAGACCAGGTCGCTGAGGTCGCCGAGGTCATCGCGCGGGTTGCGCGGGTTCGGTGCCAGCTCGCTGAGTGGCACGTTGGTCGGTGTCCCGCCGGTGGCCGGTCGGTCGACGGGGGAGTTGTCGCCGACGACGCCGGCGAGGGTTGCGAGGTTGGTGCGGGTGCCGCGTGCCATCACCGACCACCGTCGATCCGCAGTTCCAGGGCGAGCCGGTAGAAGTCCTCGCGGGCCTGCAGTGCCACCCGGTTGGCGGGGTATTCGGTGACGACCAGGCCGTCGGCGCTGGCCCGGGCGTGCAGTTTGTAGTGCCGGATGACGGTCTTGGCGAGTGGCCACTTGTTTGCGCGGACGAAGTCCTTTGTCTCCTCGAGGTCGGACTTGCCGTCGCGGGGATCCCAGTTGTTGATCACCACGGTGTACGGAATGCCGCGGGGCTCGAGGATCTTTCGGATCGTGCGGGCGGTCGGGTCGAAGGAGAGTGGTTCGGTCTCCATCGGCACGATGACGTGATCGGCGACCTCGAGGACCGTCCGTAGCGCGTCGGCGGCCGGTCCGCGACCGAGGGGGTCGGAGGTGTCGTCGGCGGCGTTGAGGTCGATCCAGCCGGGGGTGTCGACGTACACGTGGCGGATGCCGGGCAGCTGACCCAGCTGACGGAGCCCGGTGAGGTCGTCGTGAGCTTGGACGACGTGAAAGGGCAGATTGTCGAGGCGGTCGGCCCACCAGATCGCCGAGCCCTGCGGGTCCACCGAGACCGCGGCGACCGGTGAGGTGGCCTCGGGGTCGTCGTCCTGATTGAGAACGTCGGCGGTGACGGCGGCGAGATTGACGGCGACGGTACTCTTCCCGACGCCACCCTTCTGATTGAGAAGGACATGAATGGTCATGGGACCCTTTCCGTTTGCTTCACCCACTCGTGTGGGCTACTTCGGACGGAGAGCGCGGTACTGCACTAGGCGGTCGTCTCAGGTCTGACACGCGGCCGGGCGGCGAAATGATGTGAAGATCATCTGGAGCATCTCAAGCGTGTCCGTTTTGCCCGTTGTTCACCACGGTGAACAACGGGCAAAACGGACATTCATGGTCTTCAGAGCTGCGTGAAGAGGGCCTCGATGAGTGTGGTGGCCGATGCGGTTTTCGCCGAAGTCTTCGTAGTCGCGGTAGCGGTGGCGCAGTGGCCGGCGAGGTGTGCGGTGGCGGTGAACCGGGTGCGTGCGCGGGGCCTTCAGTGTGAAACTCCCACACGGGCGGGTCCTGATCGTTGTTCTGGGCCAGACTCATCAACCAGGCGATGGGGTTCGACAGTGCCTTGGACTTCTTGGCCCCCTCCAGGTTCAGTGCGGCCGGGGTGGTCGTCCGGTGCGGGGCCTCAGGGGCCGCGGGGTCGGGTTCTTCGGATGTGGGCCGGGAAGAGGGCTGCAGGGATGGCTGGGTGGTGGGCCAGTCCGGGTCCGTGTCGGGATTGTCGGTTTCGGTCAGCTGTGCACGCATTGCCGCCCAGAGGGCGGCCTGTTCGGCCGGCTTCTTCGCCGTCGAGGTGGCCCACGGCCCGTGAATGCCTCGGTGGGTGGCGCGGACGGCGAACAGTGGGTTGTGGTCTGCGCCGTTCCGCCGGATCTCGAGGTCGGTGGGAGGTTGGTCGGGGTGGGATTGCCGCCACACCGACGCCACGCTGGGGCCCATCTCGGGATGGGTGTCGGCGAGGGTGTCCAGGACGCGGAGTTGGATGGGAAGCCAGGTGGGGTCGGCGGCGTCGATCAGGACTGCGACGTCCGGGGCGGTCAGCAGGTCGGCCTCGACTCGGCGGGCGAGTTCGGCGGCGAGTTCGGCCCGAAGTGGTGCGGCGGCTTCGGCTTTGAGGACCTTGTGGAATCGTCGACTGTCCAGTGCACTGAGATCGGCGGTGGCCTGCTCGGCGACGATGCGTTGGTCGGCGTGTTTGAAGTGGTTCTTCTTCGCTTCCCGGGCGGCGCGGGTGCGCCGGTTCAGGTCCGCGCCCAGGGCGGCCAACTGATCCGGGGTGTAGGGGGCCGGGGAGGAGTCGAGGTGGGCGAAGATGATCCGCTGATTGATCAGGTCCGCCACCCGCCGCAGCGGGGACGTGACATGGCTGTAAGCGCTCAGCCGAAGACCATAATGCCCGTGGACCGTCGGATCATAAGTCGCGGCCCGCAACGTCGACAGCAGCCGCCCACGCAGTTTCGCGAACAGGTCCGGGTCCCCGGCCGCGGCGGCGATCTCGTGCATCAGCTCGTCGGTGCTGCCGGCGACCGGGTTGGGCCGGTGATTGCGAAACAGGATCGGCAACCCCTGCTCCACACACCAGAGCGCCACCGCCTCGTTGGTGGCGATCATCATCTCCTGCACGATGACGTACGCGACGGTCCGCAGTTCGGCGGCGATCGCGACGATGGCCCCGTCCTCATTGCTCGCCCAGCCGCGGGTGAGGTCGTAGAACGCCAGCGCTCCTCCGTCGCGGCGGGCGGTCAGCAGGACCTGCGCGGCCGCATCCGCTGCGGCCAGTGGGAGGTGCAGCGGATGGGCCGGGTCGGTCAGGATGCCGGGCACCTCGGCGTGATCGACGGCCACGCATCTTCCCGAGGGGATCTGCCCGCGGCCGACGGCGACGCCGACCAGTCGGCCATCGGTGGTGATGGTGCCGGTGACCCGCAGGCTGGTCCGCCCGGATTCGGCAGTGAGGGTAGCGGCCTGCTCCGCCAAGTCGCCGAGCATCGGAATGGTGCGGCTGCGCAGGTACCGCGTCTCCGCTCGCAGGAACGCCTGCTCGTCGGCGACCGACCCCAATTCCACGACGTCGGCGACACCGGCGATGTGAACCTCGACCGCCCACCCGCGGCCACCAGCGAGCGGGATGACCGAGAAGGCGTCGTCCCGATCCCGCGCAGACGCCGAGTCGATCATCAACAGTGTCGACACATCGGTCGTGGTCGAAGTCATGTCCTACCCCCTCAGCTCCCCGGGAACCCGACCATAACTGGTCACCGGGACACGGGGGCGGGCGGCGCACCTGGTCGAAAGGGCCTGTCCTGACTCAGTGAATCTGATGCCGCCGACCTGCGGTGCGTCAGATTGTCTGAGCCGCAATGTTCGACTTCGCCTCACTGAATCTGATGCGCGTGAAAATTTTTGGCGTGCCGCCCGACCGATTGCACGTGGCCTGAGTTCCCGACGCACGAGGACGTCGACCGCGACCAGGGGACCCCGCATCAGATTCACCGAGTCAGGCATCAGATCGACCGTCGGCCGCATCAGATCTGTTGAGTCGGCATCAGATGCACTGAGCTGGGACAAGCGCGTCTCCTCAAAACCGGCGTCAGGTACGGTTTGTTCACCGCGGTGAACAACGGACAAAAGGGACATCACCCCTGTCTGGTGTGATCGGTTCGACCCATCCAGGCGATGTGCTGCCCCGAATCACGCAGTGTGCGTCCCGCGGCCACCGCCGCGGCTCGAGAAAGCGGGCCGTCAGGACGCGTCGGCCATAGGAGGTGCCCGTCGCATCTGCGGGGCCGGCCGATGCCCCGCCGGATCTGCACTCCGGTGCTCGCGTTGGTGCGGCGCAGCTGGGGTATTCGACCGGTCGACACTCCGATGGTCCGGAGCATCGGAGCGGTCGAGGCTGCACCAGTTCAGACCAGTAGCTGCTGCAGCCGCCGCCGATCTTCCGCGCTGGCGCCGGCGCGAGCACGTGGTGAAGTGGCCACGTAAGAGGGGAGCACCCCACGCGTACGCCCGTAAGCAGCGTCAGCATCGCGTCCGCCGGCCCTCGGGGATGCATGAGCCTGGGGTCTCCACCGGACCTGTCCGCCTGACGCTCCCCGCACACGCACCTTCGTCGACGAGCAAGTTCCAACGGCTGCCGGTCGACCATACAGAAGGGTCCTCGCGGATCGCGGATCGCGGATCGCGGATCGCGGATCGCGACTCCGTCGTCTGTCGTCTGTCGTCCCGGAGCCGACACTGCCGCCGTCACCACCACCACGACGATGCGTCCGGGTGATTACCATTCCGCTGATCACTGGACCACGGGGCTGACGCCACTCAGGCTCGTCTACGCGCGACGAGTTGGGCGACGGCCACCCCGGCGCCCAGCGCGGCCACCAGGCCGCTGAAGACGAACCCCGCGGTGCCGAGGTCGGAGAAGCGGGCGAGCACGCCGACACCGACCGCGGGGACGGCCAGCATCACGTAGATCCCCACGAAGAACGCCGACGACACCCCGCCGCGGAACTGTTGCTCGACCCGTTCGACGGTGGTGGCTATCGACGCATTGAGGCACAGACCCCCGGCGACACCGAGTACCACAGATGACGCGAGCAGGAGCGCGAGCACCATGTTCGCCAGCGCGAGCGCCAGCAGTCCGGCTGCGGGGATCAACGCGAGGCACCCGGCGAGCATCGCGGTGGCTGTGGTCAGCCGGCGGGCCAGAAGCTGGCCGAACGCCATGAACAAGAAGGTCAGGAACACGACGAAACCGGCCATCGTGTGGCTGGTCGACCCCAGATATTCCGTCAGGAACAACCCCGACACCGCGGTCAGCACACCGGTCACCGCGAACGCGGTTCCGGCGGCGAGCACCGCGGTGACGAACGCGCCGCGGATCGACGCGGGAACCTGCAAGCGGCGAGGTCGGATGCGCCACGCCGGACGGGTTGCCGGTGCGGGCGCGAAGATCCACAGCCCGGCGCCCGCAAGAACGGCGAGCACGAGATTCACCACATAGGGAATGGTCAGCGGACTCGACGTGATGTCGGCGATCACCCCCGCGCTGAGCGTGCCCAATCCCAGGCCGCCGGTGTTCACCGCGACCGCGAGCATTCCGCCGACCGCCTTGCGGTCGGGTGGGAACAGATCGATCATCGCGGCCGTGCCCGTGCCGGTCATGAGCCCCGCCGACAGCCCGGAGATCACCCGGGCAACCACGAACACCGGAAGCGTCGACGGCAACAGGAACAGCACGGCACTCACCGCGGCGAGGGCGACCGCAATGAACAGCACCGGGCGCCTGCCGACGTCGTCGGACAGCCGCCCGAACAGGGCGAGCGCGGCCACGACCCCAACCGCGTACACGGCGAACAGGATCGTGACAGTGAGGGCGCTGAACGCCAGCTCCTGCGCATAGATGGAGTACAGCGCGGTGGGTAGTGTCGGTCCCATCATCGTGACGAGGAACGCGAACGACGTGGCACTGATCGCGAGGGCGGACGACCGCCGGGTGCGCGTTCCGGACACTGCGGGCGAGAACGACGGCATATACGAGCCTCTCGGAGATCGGTAGCGGTGACAGACCCCGGACAGCAGTCGGTAAGGTGGCTCCTCGCAGAATTGGGGTCCACTCCAGGCCTTCTCGCCGCAGGTCTGATACTCAGCGGGGTCCTCGGGGCTGTCTCCGGTTTGGTTGCCGGGCGCCTGGCACGGCGCAGCGCGTGATGTCCAGTGCTCGTTCCTGATTGTCCTCGGCGGTTCGAACTCACACTGCGACAGGCAGTTCACAGCGGTCGGCTTATGCGGGGAAAGTGGGACTAGGGTCGGTAATCGATTGGTTGATAAATCCGATCCAGGTTCTGCGGGTTGAAGACCCAGCCCGCAAAACTGCCTCCCATGCCGGTCGCCGAACTTTCTGGGGGGTGTCAGGTCAAGTCTTCAGTCGGGGCTGTTGCCGCATTGGCCCTTATCGAGTCAATCCCGTTCTGGGCTGCCGCTTTCGAGGTGTAACCCTGGCTGGCCGCGATGATTTCGCCGTTCGCTGCCTTCAGGTGAAACCGGAACTGGCCGGCGATGTCCTTGAACAGCTCGAACTTCGCAGTCATCGCTCCTCCTCAGGCTCTAGTCCACGGTGGCCACGGACAACGCTCACGCTAAGCCGATCGATCACCGATCGGCAGCGAAACGACGGATGTTGTTTGCCGCGGAGCACGCTTCCCGGGGAAGAGGTCACGACATCTTTGAGGACATCGAGGACCTCAGTTCCTCGTCGGCCTGCTCGCCGTCCTTGTCGATGCCGGGGATACCGAGTCGGCCTCGGAGACGTGCTGGCTGACCTTGCCGTCCGCTTGCATTGCGGTGCGGACGGTAACGTCCAGTCTTTGCCCTCAGTACTCGAACCGCGTTATCGAGCAGAAGATCTCTACTCGAAGACCTCGGCGTACAACGTCTCAATCTCGCTGGCGGTGGGCACGACGGGGTTGTTGCCGGGCGATCCGGATTCGAGTGCTTGGCGCGCCATCAGCGGGATCAGGTCGTCCCATTTGTTGCGGTCGATGCCGTAGGCGAGCGGGGTGGGGACCTTCAGGTCGTGGCATAGCTCGGTAAGGGCATCGACGAGGAACTGCGTAGCGACGTTGTCGGTCGCAGACTCTGATACCACCCCGTACGCTCGCGCACAGTCGGCGTAGCGACTTTCGGCGCCCCGCACCGAGAATCGGGTAATCGCGGGCAGCAGCATGGCGTTCGACAGTCCGTGGGCGACATGGAAGTGGGCACCAATCGGCCTGCTCATGCCGTGGACGAGCGCGACGCTGGCGTTGGAGAACGCCATGCCAGCCTGGGTGGAGGCGATCATCATCGCCTCCCGCGCCACTCGGTCCTCCCCGTCCGCGTACGCCCTTCGGATGTTCTTGCCGATGGTGTGGATCGCCGCGAGAGCGAGGCCGTCGGAGAACGGGTTTGCCTTACGGCTCACGTAGGCCTCGATCGCGTGGGTGAGTGCATCAACACCAGTGTCCGCTGTCAGCCTCGGCGGCATCGACGTCGTGAGTTCGAAGTCAATGATCGCGGCGATCGGCAAGAACGACAACCCAGGGCACAGCATCTTCTCGTCGGAGGCGCTGTCGCTGATGACGGTGAACTGCGTGGCCTCCGAGCCACTTCCCGCTGTCGTCGGGATGGCGATGATCGGCAATGCCGGACCGGTGTACACGTGCGGCGCCTTGTAGTCTCGCATCCGTCCGCCCTTGGCGGACAGGACGGCCAGGGCCTTCGCGGTGTCCATCGGGCTGCCGCCGCCGAACCCGATGACCGAGTCCGCGTCGTGCTCGTTGACTGCGCGGAGTCCTTCCACGAGGGAGTCAGTGGTTGGGTCGGGGACAGTGCCGTCGAACAGAAGCGGGTCCTTGCCCGCGACGCGGAGGATATCCAGGATACGGTCGGCGACGCCGGTCGACACCAGATACTTGTCGGTGACCAGGACCGGCCGGTGCAGGCCCAGTTGATCTATCACCGCGCCGATTTCGTCGACGGCGCCAGCGCCGATGCGGGCGAATCGTGGGAGTGCGATCTGTGTGCTCATGTTGAGAGTCCTCAGTTGTTCTGGGGGAAGCCGAGGTTGAGGCCGCCGTGGCTGGGGTCGAGCCAGCGGGTGGTGACCACCTTGCCGCGGGTGAAGAAGTGCACGCCCTCGGTGCCGTGGGCGTGGGTGTCGCCGAAGAGGGAGTTCTTCCAGCCGCCGAAGGAGTAATACGCGGTCGGAACCGGGATGGGGACGTTGATGCCGACCATGCCGACCTCGACCTCGTTCTGGAACCGTCGGGCGGCGCCGCCGTCGTTGGTGAAGATGGCGGTGCCGTTGCCGAACGGGCTGGAGTTCACCAATTCCAGGGCCTCGTCGTAGGACTCGACGCGGATGACGGAGAGGACGGGTCCGAAGATCTCGTCGGTGTAGACGGACATGTCGGTGGTGACGTGGTCGATCAGGGTCGGGCCGAGCCAGAACCCGTCCGTGCCGCCATTTGCCTGCACCTGCCGGCCGTCCACGACAATCGTCGCGCCGTCCTTCTCGCCGGCGTCGATGTAGGAGGCGACCTTGTCGCGGTGCACCTTGGTCACCAGTGGGCCCATGTCGGAATCGAGGGTGCCGTCGCCGATCTTGAGGGTGTCGGTGCGGTCTTTGATCTTGGCGACGAGTTCGTCGGCGATGTCGCCGACCGCGACCAGGGCGCTGATGGCCATGCAGCGTTCGCCGGCGGACCCGAAGCCGGCGTTGACCATGGCGTCGGCGGCGAGGTCGAGGTCGGCGTCCGGGAGGACGATGGCGTGGTTCTTCGCCCCACCCAATGCCTGGACGCGCTTGCCGTGGGCGGTGCCGGTGGCGTACACGTACTGGGCGATGGGGGTGGAGCCGACGAAGCTGATGGCCTTGATGGCGGGGTGGGTGAGGAGTTCGTCGACGGCGGTCTTGTCGCCCTGCAGGACGTTGAACACCCCGGCGGGCAGGCCGGCTTCGGCCCAGAGTTCGGCCATCCAGATCGCGGCGGTCGGGTCCTTCTCGGACGGTTTGAGGACGACGGTGTTGCCGGCGGCGATGGCGATGGGGAAGAACCACATCGGGACCATGGCGGGGAAGTTGAACGGGGAGATGATCCCGACCGGACCGACGGGCTGGCGGATCGAGGCGACGTCGATGTTCGTGGACGCGTTTTCGGTCATCCCACCCTTGAGCAGGTGCGCGATGCCGCAGGCGAATTCGACGACTTCCTGGCCGCGGGAGACCTCACCGAGTGCGTCGGAGACGACCTTGCCGTGCTCGGCGGTGATGATCTCGGCCAACTCGCCTTTGCGGGCGTTGAGCAGTTCCCGGAATGTGAAGATCACCTGGGTGCGCTTGGCGAGGGAGGTGTCGCGCCAGGCGGGGAACGCGGCGGCGGCGGCGTCGATGACGGCGCGGGCGTCCTCGACGCTGGCCAGGGCGACCTGACCGGTGACGGCACCGGTCGCCGGATTGGTGACCGGTGCGGTGTTGCCGCTGGTGCCGGGGTAGGACTTGTTGTTGATCCAATGCGAGATGACGGACATCGCGATTCACTCCTGAGAAGGTGGGGGTGCCATCGAGTCTGCGTGCGCATCATTACCCGCGTCAACGACTAAAATGGCATTCGCAAATGCAAAATTGCAGAGAGGGTGTAGTGATGATTACCGCGGACAACATGCGATTCCTGCTCGAGTTGTCGCGGACCGGTCGGCTCGCGGACGCGGCGAAACGCCTCGGCGTCGATCAAACCACCGTCTCACGGAAAATATCCCGCCTCGAAAAGGACACCGGAATCCGGCTCTTTGACCGTGGCGCATCGGGCTGGCAGCTCACCGAAGCCGGACGGCGGCTGGTTCCCTACGCTGAGTCGGTCGAATCGACACTGCTTGCCGCCCTAGACGCGACCTCGTCGGCATCGGCGGGCGCCCTGAACGGAACCGTCCGGGTCCTCACGCCCGACGGGTTCGGCGCGTTCGTGGTAGTGCCCGGTCTAGGCTCGGTGCGAGCCGAGCACCCGGACCTGTTCACCGAACTGCTCACGTCCACCACCCACGACGTACTGACGGGCCGTGACTTCGACATCGCCGTCACGCTCGAGCGCCCGTCGCCGCGGTCGGTGGTCGTGCGCAAGCTCGCCGATTACGACCTGTGTCTCTACGCCTCGCGGCAGTACCTCGACACGCATGACGCCATCGCCTCGCTCGACGACCTACACGGGCACACGCTCATCTGGTATGTCGACGCCTTCCTTGACGTCGAACCCCTCCGCATTCTCGATCGGCTGCTTCCCGACAGTCGTGCGCACATCCAGACCAATAACATCGCCGGGCATTATCAGGCGGTGAAGCACGGCGTGGGGATCGCACCGCTGCCGAGCTACATCGGCGCGCTGGACGACGACCTGGTCGCCGTGCTGCCCGGCGAGTTCGTCGCTCACCGAACCTACTGGCTCGTCGTGCCGCGAGAGTTGACGCGACTCGCGCGGGTGAAGGCCATCACCGAGGCGCTCTACGAGATCGTCGCGAAGAATCCCGAATTACGCAGCGCAGCCGAATGACTCGGGAGTCTTTCATACCGGTCCTGGTGGCGCCGCTGGGGACAACGATCGGCGTCGAACGCGGCAACAAGTCCTACCCGCTCCTGGTGTCGACCTCAGAAACTATGCACGTGCCGGATGCGCTGCAGTATCTCGGCCGTGCGGCGTGGATCGCCGGGGGTGTCACAGTTGGCAAGAGCGGCGACCGCGAAAACCTCGTGAACTCGATGACGCCGACGACCCCATCACTACGTCGTGGGGAGCCACGAGGATCACGTCGCTGGCGTTGTAGCCCTGGAGTCACCCATCGTCCGGTCAGTCGTTGATGGGACGCCGATCGCCCGCAGCATCCGCAATTTTCAGGGGGACGCTGTGCGTCGACGATGACCACATCACGGGTTGCCAACAAACCACGATTGGTGCTGCACAATCCAGACTGCTTACAAAATCGTGTGTTTGACGTCAATGCCGTAGCTGCGCAGCTTCCGGTAGAGAGTGGACCGCGCCAACCCCAACTGCCTGGCCGCCTCGACCTTGTTACCTCTGGCGTCCTTTACTGCTTGCACGATCGTGTCGAGCTCTGCCTGCTCGACAGGAGTCAGATGACGGGACGAGGATTTGCGAAGAACCGCGGCAGGCAGATCACTCGAGTCAATGTTCGTTGCCGATGTCGACTGCGTGGTCCACTTGACCACGTTTTCAAGTTCCCTCACATTGCCAAGCCATTCCAACCGTCCAATCGTCTGCAATGCCCCGGCCCCGAACTTCTGGCCGGGCCTGCCGTAAAGGTCCAGAAATGCTGACACCAAGGCGGAGAGATCCTCGGGTCTTGAGCGTAGAGCCGGGATATCGAGCTGGACCACTCTCAACCGTCCGAGGAGAGCCTCGAGCCCACTTGCCGGTTCAGCATCTGCTGACGCACTGGTCGCGAGCACCCATGAGTTGTCGTGCGCGTCTATGCAGGCAGCGAGGGTGCGGGCTGTCCTCTCATCGAGCGCGTCGACGTGAGCGAGGATAGTGGCCCCGCCGGGATTTTCGAGTGCGGCCACGACGGAGCGGAGCCACTTCACTGGCCCGACGAGGTGTGCTACAGCAGCATCCAACACCACCGGTTCGGGACGTCCGCATATAAGCTTCGCTATTCCACGCGCCATTGTCAGCTTGCCGGAACCAGCCTCGCCAAGGACGAGGCAGGAGGTTCTGTGGTCGGCGATGCTTGCCGCCAACCGGCCGACTTCAGCCATTGCGCGGCTTCGACCCAAGACCACTCCGGGCGACACGAAAGAAGTGGCGGCTTCAAGGCTTCGGTCTCGTTTGCCCACAGGATTGAGCGGTTTACCGTGGATGATCGCACCGAGCAAGTGGGTGCCGTCGAGAACGGGTCGGCAGTGCATCTGCAAAGCCTCGCCGACAGACGTCTGCCACTCCCAGATCTCTGTGGCTTCCTTCGACCCGGCGATCGACGCGGCGCGTTCCCAAAGCATGGTCTGATCCACACTGTCAAAGAGACGAGCGGCTGCTGGATTGGCCATGAGCACGCTTTCGCTCAGTGCCACCACCGGATCAGCGGTCCTTTGGCAAGCGGCCATGAACTCGTGTAGAAACAGCCGCTCACGATCGGCCAGCTGAGAGGCGAGACTACGCTGTATTTCGGCTGCGGCGTTCGCCACAAAAGGCAGCATGAGGGCGCTGGTCTGCGAAAATGGACACGTCAAGTTCACCGCGCCCTCAAGGCGCCCGGTGATGGGATGAAAGATCGGAACGGCCGCGCACGTCAGGTCCTGATAGCGGTCTGCGAAGTGCTCGGGTCCTGAGATCTGAATCGGACGGCCGAGTTCTAGCGCGGTACCGGGCCCGTTAGTGCCAGTGAACTGCTCGGCCAGCGAGTAGCCAGGCACCGTTAAGTTCTCATCCAGCCGACTCGCCATCTTCTTCGAACCCGCTTGTCTGTCCAGCACCCACCCGTTTCGATCGAGTAAAAGCAAACTGAAGTCAGTATCGATGAGGCCTTCCCGGATCCGCTCGAGCGTGGGACGGGCGACGGCCAATAGCCTGCTCGTAGAGTCGACACTCGTATTCCGAGGAGTCTGTGGGGTGCCCGGCTCCACACCGGACATCAACGACCGCCTCCACGACATCTGGATGTCCTCGCGCACGCTCCCAGGGCTCATTCCCCGGTCGATCATCGCGTCGCGCTTTCCCCGGTCGATCATCGCGTCGCGCTCAAACTGGTAACGACGAACGACATCCCTGTCGCCGGCGAACGCTGCCGCCCGCTGCCCTGACATCACGATGCTTTCAGTGGACACTTCCAACTCCTCCAACGCTCCAGCACATGTGACGGCGGTCACTCAGTCGTCAGTATGTCTGGTGTGAAGCTATCCCACAGTGTCCGATTATGGGACATGGTCGCCGTAGCCCGGTACACGATTGCTGGTTCGCGTTCCTTCATTGGCCCCTCGCCGGTCGGCGACCGCGACGGTGCGGTCGCCGACCGGCGGGAGGGCAGGCACACGACGCATCGACATGGGCGGAAGGACCTCGCGGACAGTCCGATTCGGATCCCCGATGGCGTCCGAAAATGGGACAGGAAGTGTCCATCTGTCGTCGGTAGCGTCCCAGGGACATTAACCGTACGTTCAAAGGAGCTGACATGGGTCGATTCGACGGTAAGGTAGCCCTAATCGCGGGTGCGGCACGTGGGCAGGGCCGTGCACACGCACTACGGATGGCGGAGGAGGGGGCCAACATCGTCGCCATCGACCGCTGTCAGGACCTCGACACGGTTGCCTACCCCTTGGCGACCGACAGCGATCTGGATCAGACCGTCAAGGAGATCGAGAGCGTTGGCCAGCGCTGCCTCGCGTACCGGGCCGACATTCGCGACCTGTCCGCGATGCAGTCGATTGTGGCGGAAGCCGTGGATGAGCTGGGTGGCCTGGACATCGTCTGCGCCAACGCTGGCATTCTCACTGTCGGGGCGCTTTGGGAACTCGACGAAAAAACGTGGACCGAGATGATCGACATCAATCTCACCGGAGCCTGGAAGACGCTCAAGGCCGTTGTTCCCACGATGATCAAACAGAACCGGGGCGGATCGATCATCCTTACGAGCTCCATCTGCGGTCTGGCGGCCCTTCCCGGAGTCGGTCACTACAACGCTTCCAAGCACGGTGTAACAGGGCTCATGCGGAGCCTGGCCGTCGAGCTGGCGCCCTTCGGAATCAGGGTCAACACGGTGAACCCGTCGACGGCGGATACCCCGATGGTGGCCAACCAGGCGATGTACGACCTCTTCGGGGGCAAGGAAGGCGCCACCCGCGAAGAGGTGGAGCACACCATGCTCAACAACCACGCCTTCCGAATCCCGTGGATCGAGATCAAGGACATCACCAACGCCGTTTTGTATCTCGCGGACGACGCTAGCCGCTACGTGACGGGCACAGACACGGTGGTCGACGGGGGTGGCCTGCTGCCCTACCGGATCCGCAACGTTTAACGGGGCACAGCGATGTAGGTGTAATCCATCAACAGGCGCTAACTCTAGAAGACGTCAACCAGGATTACGGTGACCTTCTCAACAGCGAAGACCTTCGCAAAGTATCGCTCACGAACACTGACTCCTTGAGTAGTGGAACGGGGTGGTCGATCGGCCAATGATCGGCCACCCCGTGCTATTTCGTGCAGTAAAACTGCGACACAGCTCTGATTCACTATACCGCCCTGAACTTCCCCGCGTTCTCCTTCCCTTTTGTGGCCGATTCCGAGCGGTTCGACGCAGGACGCTGCAGTTCACGAATTTCCCGGAATTAGACTGTCCCACTTCATGTCTTCGCCGGTCGCGACGCAATCCTTTCGCCCGGCCTGAACGAACAGGTGTCCTATGACCGACGAACTACAAGTGTCGACAACATCGTCGAATACCCGAATTCGGCACGCACCGTGGATTGCATTCGGAATCGCCAACGTGGCAGTTATTCTCACATTAACGCTCGCGTCGTGGTGGCTGTTGGTTGACCCGGTCACCAATGTGATCGGTTGGACAATTTATCCTGAGCCGTTCACGAGCGGGTTGTTCTGGACCATCATCGTCGTCGTCTTCGTTGGTTTCAGCCTGCAATTCCATGGCTTCGACTCGCTGAAACAACCCGCTCGTGGCGCCGTTCTTCTCACACTTACCGTAGTGGTCGCCATAGCAATCACGGCCGTGCTTGCGGTGCCGCTGGCAGAAATTGCGCCGAGTTTCTCGGCCGAACGTCCGGGCGGGGCCGGCTACTCCACCGGATCGCAGTGGGTGCTCTATGCCTTTGTTCTTTATGTGATGAGTGTCGTCAATTGGAACCATTGGCCCTGGACTGACGATCGAGTGTTACAACCATGGAAAGGTTGGGCGGAAATCGCTGCACTGATCGTACCCACAACGGTGCTTTACTCGGTCGTCGCACTGCCCAACCTGCTCGTGGAGGGACCCGATCCTCTGATAGGACTTGAACCATCAATCGGATACTTCTACTCCTGCATTGTTTCCATCGTGCTCACCGGCAATCTCACCGACAATTGGCCGTGGCGTTTGGCCGGATCGCCCGGTCGAACCGCGGCTGCCGCAGCCTTCGGGAACTTCCTCCTAGGCGGGTTGATCTACGTAGGTTTGCGCGAACTGGTGGAGTTCATCGTCGGGGAGGGGAACGTATTGATACTCGGCGAATCGATGGCGTCGATGCCTGCGCAGATCGGTGTCTGCTGGGTGTTGTGGGCCATTGCGTGGCCTAATGCGTTTTCCAATTATCCGAACGGGTCGGAATCACCGCTCGCTCTCAAATATTTCGTCCGCCTGATCATAACCTTCGGACTCGCAGTCGTGACGTACATAGGTTATTATTTTGGTCTGGCATCGACAATGCTACACGAGCCTTATATCAGCCCGACCATGGCCGGAAACGCGCTGGGTTTCATCGATTTACTTGTGCTTTGGTCTCTATGGTATCTGCTTTGTTTCAATTCATGGGGACTGCGCAGGTTTGCTCCGAAGACCGCCGCGCAATAGCCAATCGCAAGCGGGTGACCCGACTGGTTGACCGATGCCACCCCGGACGGGAATTCCGGGGACTCCGGTGGAGAAGGCCGGGAAGGGCAAGATGCGGGTGGCGTGGTGGTGCCAGCCGAGCCAGGATCGGCCCTCGAAATGATCCAGTCCGAGACCAGTTTTCAGCTCCCGGTAGTCGTGCTCGACGCGCCAGCGGATCTTCGCCAGCCGTACCAGCTCGGGCAGCGGGGTGTCGGCGGGAAGGGTGGAGAGCCAGTAGTCGGTCGGCTCGCCGGCGCCGGTCGGCCACTCGGCGAGCAACCACACCGCGGGCAGGGTGCCGTCCTCGGCGCGGGGGATGTCGCGGTTCGCCGGACGGACCCGCAACACGGCGAACCGCGAGCGCATCGACGCGGTCGGATTGGTGGGGTCGGTCTTGCTGCCGCGGCGCCAGGTCACGGTGCGCAGGGACTTGCGTCCGGCAGCGAGGACGAGGTCCTTGCAGGTCGTGTGCGGGCCGTAACGGGGCGTCGACGGGCGCAGGCGGCCGGTGTAGGCCGCGGTCTCCGGGACCGCGTCGCCGGGATGGGCGCTGGTCGCGCCCTTGACGGCGACGACGTAGTCGATGCCCCGCTCGGTCAGCGCCAGCCGGAAGGCGGTGGTGTCGCCGTATCCGGCGTCTGCGACCACAACCGGCGGGATCCGGCCCCACTCGGTCAGCTCGTCGATCATCTCGATCGCCATCTGCCATTTGGGGCGGTGGTGCTCGGTGTCGGGGATCGCGGACCGTCGCCGACGGGCGGTGATCGCCGCGACCGTCTCGGGGTCGGCGGTCGACCGATCGTCCCAGCTCTCGGGCAGAAACAGCCGCCAGTCCAGCGGGGCGGACGCCGCATCGGTGGCCGCGTGCACGCTGACCGCGATCTGACAGTTGCCGACCTTGCCGAGGGTGCCCGAGTACTGGCGGGCCACGCCCGGCGAAGCGGGTCCGTCCTTGATGAACCCGGTGTCATCGATGACCCAGGCATCCGGGTCGATCAGACCACACGCCCGGCGCGACAGTGTTTTCCGCACAGGTGTGACATCCCACGGCGAAGTGGTCACGAACTGCTGCAACTGTTGGTGATCGACCTGCAACCGCTGCGCCATCGGCTGCATCGACTTCCGCCGGCCGTCGAGCATCAACCCCCGGGAATACAGTCCCGCCTTCTCGCGCTGATCCTTGCGCGCCAGCGACGAGAACACCTCACCGACAAACGTATCCAACTGTTCCCCGACACGGTCGAGAGCGGCCGTATCCATGCCCGCATGCTCTCGAGAAAGTCGCGAAAACTCGAGCCGACACGCCGAGCTAACAAAGTACTACTAGTGTCCTGAGTCATAAATAAGCGATCGGTTGCCTGGGTTGGTCATGGCAACTCGTGGTCCGCGACCGGCGGACGTTGTGCTGACCGAGACCGAACGCGCAGAACTCGAGGGGTGGGCGCGGCGACGCACGACCGCTGCGGGTTTGGCGGTACGGTCGCGAATCATTCTCGCTGCTGCTGATGGTGGATCGAATACCGAAGTGGCGCAGAGGCTGGGGTTGAACCGAGGCACGGTGCGGCGGTGGCGCGACAGGTTCGTCGAGGACCGATGCGACGGGTTGCTCGACGAACCACGCCCCGGCCGCCCGCGGACAATCGACGACGACAAGATCAAGGATCTGATTACCTCGACCCTCGAAACGACACCGAAGAACGCCACACACTGGTCCACACGATCGATGGCCGAGCATCTCGATATCTCGCAGTCGACGGTCTCGAGGGTGTGGCGCGCGTTCGGTTTGGCCCCGCACAAACAGGACTCATGGAAACTGTCGAAGGATCCACTGTTCACGGAGAAAGTCCGTGACGTCGTCGGCCTGTACATGAACCCGCCCGAGCGGGCTCTGGTGCTCTGCGTCGACGAAAAAACTCAGATCCAAGCACTGGACCGGACCCAACCGATATTCCCGATGCTTCCCACCACCCCGCAACGCGCCAGTCACGACTACGTCCGCAATGGCACCTCGAGCCTGTACGCCTCTCTCGACATCGCCTCGGGGAAGGTGATCGGATGACTCCATTCACGCCACCGCGCACAAGAATTCATCGCATTTCTCCGCAAGGTCGACGCAGAGGTTCCCGACGATCTCGATGTCCACCTCGTGATGGACAATGCATCGACGCACAAGACTCCCGCGGTCAAACGATGGCTTCTCGCGCACCCACGCTTCGTCATCCACTTCACACCGACCAACTCATCGTGGATGAACCTCGTCGAACGATGGTTCGCCGAACTGACCACCAAGAAGCTCCAACGCTCCACGCATACCTCGGTCCAACAGCTCAACAAAGACATCCGAGCATGGATCGAGACCTGGAACGACAACCCCAGGCCTTACGTCTGGGTCAAGACAGCCGACCAGATCCTCGACTCCATCGCACACTACTGCGCCAGAATTAAAGACTCAGGACACTAGCGCGGCTCGATCGCGCACACGTAGCGCCCGGCTTCAGCTTCTCCGAGGAGAGCGCGGGCACCAACGCCATCGGTACCGCGCTCGAGGCGCGTCAGCTGTTCCGGGTTCGTGGAACGGAGCACCTTCGCGAGGCGTTACAGACCCTTGCGTGTGTGGGTACTCCGATCGTCCATCCAGTCAGTCGGACGGTAGAAGGAATTCTCGACATCACCTGCAACCTTGCCACGTCAGCGATCTAATATGTACGCCGGTTTGTCAAGGACGCAGGGCGAGGCGGCGTCCAGGACCGTCGTCGTGGGCGCCGCCTCTGTGGGCCCGGTCGATCTGGGTTGGTGGCGAGCGTGTCGGTTTCGACGCGTGGT
>NZ_JAAXPA010000053.1 GCF_012396235.1 Rhodococcus opacus
GGACGAATCGCGCGCGGCTTTCGGCATCGAGGTCCGCAGAGAGAACCTTGACCGCCACGACTCGGTCGAGTGATCGTTCCCAACATCGGTATACGGTGCCGAATCCGCCGCGGCCGATCTCGTGCGCCTCCTCGAACCCCTCGGCCTCGAGTTCGGCACCGACTGCATCGGGACCCTGGTCCCGCTGAGTGTCTTCGGGCTTGGCCTCGGACATGGGCGGTTCGATTCGTGGCGGGAACGGAGGTCTTCCGCTTCTCAGTCATGCCGGCCTGTGCCGCCGAGTCGGCGGCACTGGTTCGGTCACAATAGTGAAGTCTACAGTCATTGTGACGCCGGACACACCGCGTCGCTGTCGGGTTCATCGCCACGCAGACTCGACGTGGCCGTGCCGGCCGTCGCGGGCCGCAGCGCAAGGGGGTATCCAGAGCGGCGGGTTGTCAGTCGCCGGCGGCGACGCGCGACCTGGCGGCGTTCTGGAAGTTGTCGAGGCATGCCATCCGAGGATGGGCAGCGCGTAGGTGACCAGGACGCCGAACAGTAGACGGGTACCAGCCCGATGGTGGAGAAGATGCTCTGCTCACCGTGCTTGTCGGCTCCGAAGCTTCTTGGCGAAATTCGAGGCGAAGTAGAACAGCACATCGGCCAATCCGTCGGCGACGACGATCCGGGTGACCTGCCCGGGGCGCAGGACATGCCCTTGCGGGCTGCCGAGGAGGAACTACTGCGCACGAGGGAAGTCGCAGCGCGCTGCCCGCGGAGATTCTCGTGCCGGTCCCTCACGTGGCGGGCGGGCCCGCTATCGGTGGGCGACGTGTCGTCGACACGTTGTAGGTGGGCGGCCCGATTCGGGACATGCTCACGATGACCGAGGTGGCCTGGGTGGTCGTCGACGGGTGCGATGCGTCGGCGCCTGCCGCATAGCGCTGGTCATCCCGGCCACAGCGTCGAACCGCCCGTCGACTTCGATGCCGCACAGCTTGCGGTACAGCGACGAACGTGCGATCCCGAGGCTTGCCGCGGCCTGCACGCGGCTGCCGGCGGCGTCACATAATGCCCTGGACGATGGTGTCTCGCTCGATCGACTCGAGCGCGGTGAGGGTCCTGCCCGAGAGCTGGTCTCCGCGATATCCGGCTCGAACGGCCCATCAGGACCTGATTCAGGCGGATCCGGGCTGGTGTGAGGCGTCGGATTGGGGAACTGGTCGGCATTCCTTGTCGAGGCAGGCCGAGCGCAGCGCATGGAGCTCTACCGTTCCCGCCAGTGCGTCGATCACCCCCTCCTCGGCGCTGGTCCGCCGAGGCGGCATGGATGAGCAGTGCCGCCGGGACGCCCGGATGCCGCAGCAATCGCGACGATCCTGGTGGCGGCGTTCTCGTCCATCGAACCGGGCAGTTGCGACACCCCTACACCGACCGCATCGAACAAGCCATCGAAGTGCCGCTCGACGGCTACGAGGTCCTCCCCCACTGATCTGGCCCCCGGCTTGCCGGCCAGTGCAGCAGCTGGTGCACGACCCTCCTTGCCACGTTGATTCGGCGCCGGCCGGCGCAGGCGGGGTCGATCCGGTCGGCTCAGGCGCACGCCTTGGTAGTGGCCTCGGCCGGGATAGACAGACCGTGGTCGAGTTCCTCGTGCTTCAGTGCGATAAGTGTTTCATCCTTGATGCCTCGACTCCCTGCTCGGGTCCGGGACACCCTGACGATCCTCGTGTTGCGGTGGCACCCGACCAATCCCGCCTCCGTGGTATGCACAGCCGCCGACGTCAATCCCCATGCCGACGCGATACCCGGCCGGTATCCAGGCACACTCGCACCGACTCGGCCGGCCGCCACCCCGTCGGGAACGGAAAGGAGCGCCGCACCCGGGCCGGCACGCGGGGCGGCCCTGGGTCGCCGACACCGTGCAACCACCACGCGAACACCTCCGGCGCCCGACGCGGAAACCGAGGAGCCCGATACATGCACGGCGCCGTGCAGTATCAGAGGTCCGCGACGGTAAGCGGGTCCACCTGGCGGCGGCACCTTGCGGCCGGCCTCGGCCTGCTGTTCGGGTGGATGGTGGTGTGGGGAGAAGGGAGCTTCTGTCGCAAACCGACCGGGACACACGCTCATGATCGCCCTCTCTGGGCCCGTGCCCGCCCGCCAGTTCCCGCCGCCCATCATTGTCCCGCGGGCTTCCGCGCGGGACAATGAGGGCCAGCTTGGCGGCGCCGAGGACGGCGAACGCGGTGAGGACCGCTGCGAGGGTCATCGCCATGGCAGCCGGCACGCCGAGGAATCGCCGGTCCGCGGACCGTTCAGCGGAACGGATCTGCTCGAACCGGTACCGCATCTGACATATAATCACGTGACGCGAGTCACAACACACTGGCGTATGCCGGTGTTTCCGCGCGCGTCAATGGCAACGCGCTCACGCGCGGGGAGAACCCCAGAAGTTACCTCGGAGGTGATTTTTCTACGTGTTACGGGAACCCCTTACACATTGCGCTCAGTTCCGTACCGGTGACCTCGATGTGATCCGCGATGTCGGTGGGCGTCTACTCGTTCCGCACAAGGTCAAGGCCTTCGGTGCAGTTTCTTCGGATGCCCGTATGAACGCGGCCAAGCTCGGCAGCACGACTCTGGCGTATCTGAGGTATGAATCTCCTATCACGCTGGAGGCGCCGACGACCGAAGCGCTGTACTTCTTCACGCTGCCGCTCACCGGAAAGGCGGAAGCTCAGCGGGGCAAGCACGAGACCGCTCCGTCGATGCCGTCCCTCGGCGTGGCGTATCGGGCGGAGGACCCCGCGATGATCGCGCTCAGCCCCGACTACAGCATGATTTTCGTACGCATCGAGCGCCACGCCCTGGAACGACAGCTCGAAGGTTTGCTGTGCCGCGAGATCAAGGCGCCGCTGTGCTTCGACTTCAGCATGGATCTGACCTCCCCGTCACTGCGCACCTGGGTTGACAGTGTCAGGCTGTTGCAAGCTGAGATGGAACGCGACGCAGAGACGGGTCATGAGCCGCTGCTGGTCGCACGGGTCGAAGAACTGGTGATGACCGGCTTACTGGTCGGCCAGGGCCACAACTACTCCGAGCTGCTACGCAGCACACACGGACCCGCTCGGCCGCGTGCGGTGAAGCAGGCGATCGACCTGCTCGAACAGCAGCCGGACCAACCATGGTCGATGTCGGATCTCTCTCGCGCGATAGGGGTCAGCGCCCGCACGCTGCAGGACGGTTTCCAGCGCTACGTCGGTGTATCCCCGACCTGCTATTTGCGTGAGGTCCGCCTTCAGCGTGTGCGCGCGGATCTCAGCAACCCGGCGTTGTGGACGTCTGTTTCAGATACTGCGTACCGATGGGGATTCGCGCACCTTGGTCGCTTTGCTGTGGCCTATCGCAACAAGTTCGGCGAGGCGCCCTCGGAGACACTCCGCAAGTCGGCATCAAAAGAATTCCCATCACTGACGCGGTAACACTACCGGCGGGTCACCGAGGTAAGCCTCCAGCGGTGAGCGTCGCATGCCGTTGGACCGGCATATCACGTCGGTCATGTCGGCGCTGGGCTCGAAGAGCGATGCACTGCGCCGGTGACGAGTCGGCGCGTATCTCGCACGCATGTTGCATCGATCGTTGGAATTCACCGTTCGCAGACCACCCGTACCGCACCACCTCCTTGATGCTCCGCTGCCGCGGGTGAGCGGGTCAGCTCGTGGTGTCGGCGACCAGCCGACGCGCTAGTGGCTCTGAGGAGGCCGGGTTCTGGCCGGTGTAGAGGTTGCCGTCGACGACGACCAGTTCTCCCCATGGCTGGTCGGCTGCGCTGTAGATACCGCCCTCGGACTTGAGGCGGTCCTCGAGCAGCCACGCGGCACGTGCGGCATACCCGACCTGGCCCTCTTCGACGTTGCTGAACGCGGTCAGCCTGCGGCCGGAGAAGAGCCACGATCCGTCGTCGGCCTTGGCTGGAAACAGTGCTGCCGGTCCGTGGCACACCGCGCCGACCGGCTTGCCGGCGTCGGTGAAGCGCCGCACGATATGCCCGAAGGGTTCCGACACGGCGAGGTCCTCCATTGGCCCGTGCCCGCCCGGCACGAACACGAAATCGAAGTCGGCGGGGTCGATGTCCTCCAGGACCGCAGGGGCGGCCAGCTGATCGGCGATCGATCCGATGTAGTCGGCGATCTTCTGCCCGGCCGCGGCGCTACCGCCGTTCATCTCCGGTGTGTATCCCGCTTGGTCGGCGGTCGGCACTATCCCGCCCGGGGTGGCGATCGTGATGTCGAGGCCGGCTTCGGTGAAGACTTTGTGCGGTGCGGCCAGCTCCTCCGGCCAGTATCCGCATGGGTGTTTGGTGCCGTCGGCGAGAGTCCAGTAGTCGACGCCGGTTACGGCGATGAGCACGGAAGTCATAGTTGCTACCTCACTGTGGTTGGATATTCGGTTCGAAACCGGATGGCAACGGTTCCGAGAGGAATTCTGCGACGAGACGATTGAATCGGTCCGAGTGCTCGATCTGGACCCAATGGCCGCAGTGGCCGAACACGTGCAATTGAGCACGGTCGATGAGTCGTTCGAGCCGCTCGGATGCCGACAACGGGATGACTTCGTCGTCGCGGCCGTGAATGACGAGGGTCTCGTGACCAATCGTGCGGATGCGTTCCTCCGACAGGCTGAGCGCGTCCAGGGCACGCTGGCGGGGTGCGGGGAACATGGCGGCATACGCCTCTTGCACGCCAGGTCGAGCTGACGCCTGGTAGCGCAGTTCGGCGAGCTCGTCACTGACCAGACGCCGATCGTGGGCGAACACGTCCAGGAGCGAGCGCATCCGCGCCACCGACGGTCTATAGCCCCACACCGCATCCAGTGCAGGGGTGATGGGGAATCGCACGCCCACGCTTCCCATCAGCACCAGCTTATGCACTCGGTCGGGATGCTCGATGGCCAGGCGCAGCGCAAGTCCTCCGCCGAAACTGTTGCCCACCACCGCGATCCGTTCGACTTTCAGGGCGTCGAGGAATCCGATGAGATGTCTCGACCAGTTCGTGGTGTCGTACCGGATCCCGCGCGGCCTGTCGGTGTAGCCGAATCCCAGGACGTCTGGTGCGAGCACGCGGAACTGCTTGGCTAGCGCGGGAATGGTCAGCCGCCAGTTCGCCCACGCCGACACTCCGGGGCCTGATCCGTGCACGAGCAGCACGGGGTAACCTTCGCCGCTGTCATGGTAGTTCGTCGCGATGCCGTCGACGTCGATCGTGCGGCCGATCTCCTCGTTCACCTCGTTCACGCTCGGACGCTTTCCGTCGGCCTGGTGGCGACGAGTGTGCCGATCAGCTCTTCCAGAGCCTCCGGGCCGGCGAGTTCACGCATCGTGTCGCTCTCGCCCGGTGCGAGCAGCTGGCTGAATGCGACGTGATCGTCGAAACTGGTGACCACGCGTGCCCAGCGGTCGCCGTAACGCAGCGAGAACGCTAGATCGCGAATTCCACCATGATCTTCGAGACTGATTCTCGAACCGGTGAACTCGGTGAGTACCGCGTTGGCCTCGCATATCAACTGCTCGGCTAGGGACCGCAGCTCCACCTGTTCGTGCGTGCCCTCGCCGACCGTGCGCGCCACGCTGCACCGCAGTTCGGGCTCGCCCCATCCGTCGTGATCTCCGGTGATCAGGGACTTGATCCGCAGCATGAACGGTGTCATCGACTACCTCCGCGTTCCTGTTCGGTCGAGCTCTCACCATGGCCGCGCGAGGTTGCTCCCGTCTGCGGGTGTTCCGCCATGTGGAACATCGGTGGGATGCGTCGCGTGAGTGACCCACAGTTTGTTGCGACGCAAGGGAGGCACAATCGTGCAGTACGAACTTCGGCAACAGGTCATCGAGCCGAGACGCCACACGTTTCAGGCACTGATCGAGCGCAATGGCGACCGGCCGGCGACGCGGTACGAGGAAGGGACGATCGGGGTTCAGCCGAGGGAGAACTTCCACTATCGGCCATTCTGGGACCCCGAGCATGAACTCTACGACGAGGGGTATACCGCGCTGCGGCTGAGCGCACCGGACACCTTTATCGATCCCCGGCAGTATTACTACGCGCCCTATGTCAGCGCGCGTGCGCAGCTGCACGACTCGTTCGGCAAGACGCTGGACTATGTCGAGCAGCGTAATCTGTTGGAGCGGTTACCACAGGCGTGGCGTGCGGTGCTCGGATCAATCATCGTGCCGCTGCGGCATTACGAGTCCGGAGCCCAGCTCGTGCTCGTTGAGGGGGCGCGGTTCGCTTACGGGGCAACGGTTTCCCAGTGTCTGTCCTACGCGTCATTCGATCGGATCGGGCTTGCGCAGATGCTCAGCCGGATCGGGATGGCGCTCGGAGACAGGACCGACGATGTCCTGGTTGAGGCCAAGCTCATGTGGTTGGAGTCTCCTGCGCTGCAAGGGCTTCGCCGTTACGTGGAGGAGTTGCTCGTCGAGCGTGACTGGGCGAAGTCGATGTTCGCTCTTGATCTGCTCGACCGTCTGATCTATCCGGTGCTCTACCGGTACCTGGACGAAGCCGCCGTGTTGGAGGCAGGTGCCTACAGCCTGCTGGCGCAACACCCCTCGGACTGGTTCGCCGACCACCGCCGGTGGCTGGACGCCCTACTGGCGGCGTGGGTAGACGATTCGGAGCACCACTTGGCAAACAAGATGGCGCTCGAGGCGGTCGTCACCACGAAGCTGCCCCAGGCGATCATCGCGGCCACCCAGATCGCCGACGCGATCGATGCGGCGCTGGGCACCCGAGCCGGCGCGGTGATATCCGAACAGGCCGTGCGGCTCGAGGCCGAGCTAGCCGCCGGCGATGATCGAGGTCAGTTTCCCCACCGGGTTCGCGGCACCCGAGGCCACCCGCGTGGAGGCGAGGTCGACATGGCCGTCGATCAGCTCCGACAGGCCGGCCTGTTCGGCGAGTTCGAGGACCGGGACCAGCCCGGCCGCCGACACGAGATTGTATTCGTCGAACACCGCGGACCCAGCCGTGAACGTGTGCGATGATTGCACCGAAAGTGCCCTTCCGTATGTGGACGATCGTGATGTGAGAATCTTGATTGTCTCACTACGGGAGGCGCTTTCGTCATTCACACGCCGTTACGGCCTGCGTAGTCTCCACGGATCCAGGCTAAACCCGCTCGGGAATATGCGACAAGCGCGCACTTCACGAGGCGTGGATTCAAGTAATTTGGCCGAGGATTTGCGAAGAAGTCGCCGCGGGGCAGGTTGACGCGCCCAGCGGTAACCTGCCCCGCCAGATTCGACGCGCTCGCTTCGGGACCGATCAGCTGCATGAGCGGAAGGAAAGTTGAAGTCCTCGGTCAGGCTGTTACGGCGGGGCGGACGGATGGGGACGGCCTCGTGGATCTCATCTGGTGAGAGTCGGAACAGGAATCTTGAACTTTTCAAAATGAATGGAACTGTCCCCACTGGGGCCCTCGCAGCAATATCGTCATGGTATCTCAGACGAGTGGCGGTTCAACGATGCAGGGCCACCGGATGATTGGTGAAAGATGGGCCGTCGCTCGTCGGTCCGGTCGGGACGGGTCAACAGGGCTGTTCTATGTAAAGTGAGGTAGAGATGACAACTAGTGAAGATCACGTTCTCGCCGACGAAAAGTCGAACACTTCCAAGCGAAATCCAGCGATACTGGGTGTGCATCATTTCTCTCCGACGGTGACCGATATAGAAGCAAGCGTCGAGTGGTACCAGCGAGTATTCGGCCTCGAACGGGTCCCCACGGAGTTTCCGCATTACGGCAGTGAGGGTTCAGGGTATGCGGTGCTCCTGACCGATCCGAGGTCGAATCTTGCGTTCGGTTTGCATCATCACGCTGACAACAGCGGTGAAAGCTTCGATGAACGCCGGACTGGGCTGGATCACATCGCTCTCTCGGTTGCAAGTCGCGAGGAGTTGAATGCTTGGGCGGATTGGCTCGATCAGCTCGGTGTTGCGCGATCCGCGATCACCGAGATGAGTGATCCGTTCCACTATTCGGTTTTGGTGTTTCGTGATCCAGACAATATTCAGCTCGAACTATTTGCGACGGAGTGAGATTCCCGGCTCTACGCCACAACGCTGGGTTGGCGGATTCTGATGGTGAATCAGGTGGTTGTTGCGGATTCGGCTGTGGTTGAGAAGAAGCCGCGGCCGGTAGTTCCGAAAGGTGCGATAGCCGGGGGCAACTCGTTTGGGTTTTTCACTGTCAGGTTCAGCGATTCGGTGGATCGGTTGGTCTCGCGGATGTCCGTCGCTGCCGCGAGCGGGTCCGGGTTGCCGTTGGGCCCCTCCGGGTTCACGTAGATCAGGCCCATCTGGACCGCGGCCAGCGGATTCTGGAGGTCCCGCTCGCCGGTGTGGCGCTCGTCGCCGAGCCACGTGGTTTCCGGGCCCCAGTAGACGTCCTCTTCGGGCTCCCACTGGTCCACCCGGCCGCCGCCGAAGCCGAAGGTTTCGAGGCCCATCGACTCCAGTGCACAGTTGCCGGCGAAGACGATCAGATCGGCCCACGAGACCTTATTGGCGTTACTTCTGCTTGACCGGCCACAGCAACTGGCGGGCCTTGTCGAGGCTCGCGTTGTCGGGCCAGCTGTTGAGAGGCGCGAACCGCCATCCCGGCCCCCGCACCGCCGCGACCGCCCCTGATGCGGTACGTGGCTGCGGCGTGCCACGCCATCCGGATGAAGAGCGGTCCGTAGTGGCCGTAGTCGGCGGGCCACCACTCCTGCGAGGTCGTCATCACTTCCTCGATGTCCCTCTTCAGGACATCCAGATCGACGGTCTCGAACTCGGCGGCGTAGTCGAACCCTTCACCCATGGGATTGGCCACGGCGGGGTTCTTCTGGAGGATCTTCAGGTTGAGCTGGTTCGGCCACCAGTCACGGTTTCCCTCACCTTCGGTGGGGTGCGGTTTCCCTCACCTTCGGTGGGGTGCGTGCAGCGACCGGACACCACGGGGCAACCGTGCTCCGCCTTGGCCTCTGCAATGGGGGTGTTCGTCCGGTACGGGCGGGCCGTCCTCGGTCACGGCGTTCCTCCGGGGTGGGTGAATCGGGCTGTGATCACGTGTGTCACCGCGAAGTGTGTGATGTCGAGCAGTCGGGGCACAGACCCCCGTAGATGACCTCGGGCGCATAACTCAACTCGTATCGACTCGGGTCCCTCCGGATGGGTCGATTTGAGCGCGGTTTCCATCCGCCGCCGCGATGATCGCGCGGATGGTGGGCCAGCACCGGTTGCATCCCGACCCGGCGCCGCAGGCTGCGCGGACTTGCTTGCTGGTTGCCGCGCCATCGGCTACGGCCTCGGTCACGGTGCGGGTCGTGACCCCCAGGCACAGACAGACGTACATCGTCACTCTCAGAGGCAGAGGGTTTGTCCGAGTTTGGAGCTGGCGAGGACGACCAAGCGAGCGGGCCGCTCGGCGCTGTGCGCGAACTCGCGGGTAGCTCCGATGATCGCGATTGCGGCACGGGCTCGTCCCGTATGGTCGCGGACTGGCGCGGCAACGGAGGTAATGCCCATGGAGGCTTCATCCCGGGTGAACGCGATACCCTGGCCGCGAACCACATTCAGTGTTTTTTGCCAGTCGGCGCTGGTGCGAATCGTCTGGGACGTACGAGCTGGAAATCCCGCGGTATCACGAAGTCGGGCAAAGTCGGGGTTGAACGCGGCGATCACCTTGCCTGCGCTGGTGCAGTGGGCGGGTAACCGGTGAGGGAGGTCCTCGAACAGTTGGACTCCGCTCAGCGACACCAGCCGCTCCACATAGAGCACGTCCGGCCCTTCGGGCACAGCTAAGTGGACGGTGTGGCCAGTCCGTTGTCGCAACTCCTCTAGAAGTGGCAGCGCGGCCGTACGTAGACGGAGTCTCCTCTTGGCCAGCTGACCCAGCTCGAGCAAGTGAAGGCCCAACCGGTACAGGCCCGTCTCGGGGTTCTGTTCGATCAGACCGCTGCCACTCAATGTGGTCAGTAACCGGTGTGTGGTGCTCTTGGCCACTCCTAGTCGCCTGGCAAGGTCAGTCACCCCAAGCTCGCCTGTCGACTCGAAACAGTCGAGCAACTCCAGTGCAGTAGAAACAGATTTCAAGCTACCGTCAGACCCGCGACGTCGGGTCAGCGTCATTGTCTCCATCACGCGCCTACCTTCCATGAATACAGCGCTGATCAAGGGAAAGTAGAGGAGCCATTGCATCGCGACAATCCACATCGCGCAGAGTCACGCCGGATTCCGCAGGGCGTTGTAGCAGCAACAATGGCAGCAGGTCGGTCTTCCCGCCGGGGTGCGGCAGGGTGTCGTAGCGGACGTGGTGACCGAGGTCGACGTCGGTGTCGATGTCCCAGCCCCACTGCCCGAGGGTGGTCACCGATCGCCGGGCCCGCCTGCGGAACTGGGGTGCCACCTCGCCGCGGGCGACCGCGTCCTCGAACATCGCCCTCACATCCGCCGACTCGGCGCCCTCCGATGGTGCGAACACGGTCAGGCCCCCGACGTGCATCGGATGCCCACGGGACTCGCCGAGCAAGAACATCGACTCGGTCGGGGACATCGGACGCAGCATGCGCGGGGCGGGCCTTTCCGTTCCCGGTATCCGGACCCGCTCGCGGCGGATCGCGATCCACCCGGATCGGAGCCCGAGAAGTCCTTCAACGATCCAAGGAGACGACCCGTCGGGGGACGGCAACAATCCCAGAACTGGTGGACTCAGGCATCGATGTTCCCGGAGTCGTCGGTAGCGAAGGTGGGGTCGACGACGAGGGCGGTGTCTGTCGCGTTCTGCACCTGCTCGGGGGTGACTCCGGGTGCTGTTTCGCGCAGGATCAACTTCCCGCCCTCGACGTCGATGACCGCGAGGTTGGTGATGATCCGCTGCACGACACCCTGCCCGGTGAGCGGCAGCGTGCACGTGTCGACGATCTTGGCGCCGCCATCGCGGTCGGTGTGTTCCATGACCACGATGACGCGCCGGGCACCGTGCACCAGATCCATGGCGCCGCCCATGCCCTTGACCATCTTGCCCGGCACCATCCAGTTGGCGAGGTCCCCTGTTCGGGAGACCTGCATGCCACCGAGGACCGCGGCATCGATGTGTCCACCGCGGATCATGCCGAACGAGACCGCCGAGTCGAAGAACGCCGCGCCCGCGTTGACCGTGACCGTTTCCTTACCCGCGTTGATCAGGTCGGCATCGACCTGATCGTCGGTGGGGTATGGTCCCGTTCCCAGGATCCCGTTCTCCGAGTGCAGAACGACCTTCACCCCCTCGGGGAGATAGTTCGGGATCAGGGTCGGCAACCCGATCCCCAGATTCACGTATTCCCCCGGCTTCAGCTCCGCCGCCGCCCGCTCGGCCATCTGATGACGAGTCCAACTCATGACGCCACCTCCGTGACCGTGCGCTTCTCGATCCGCTTGTCCTGCGGGCCGGTGCATAGCAGGCGTTGAACGAACACACCCGGCAGGTGCACCTGCGCCGGATCGATCTCACCCGGCTCTACGAGCTTCTCGACCTGGGCGATGCACACCCGCCCTGCCATCGCGGCCAGAGGGTTGAAGTTCATCGCTGTCTTGTTGAACACCAAATTTCCCTCGGTGTCCCCGATCTCGGCGTGCACCAGGGCGAAGTCGGCGGTGATGGACTCTTCGAGGGCATATGTCCGACCGGCGAATTCCCGGGTCTACCTCGGAGGGGACATGCCACCGAACCGTCGGACCCGTACCGCCACGGCAGACCACCGTCGCTGATCGGGGTCCCCACCCCCGCCGGGGTGAAGAACGCCGGGATACCAGCCCCACCGGCCCGCAGGCGTTCGGCCAACGTGCCCTGCGGGGTCAGTTCCACCTCGAGTTCCCCGGCCAGGTACTGCCGGGCGAATTCCTGGTTCTCCCCGACGTACGAGGCGGTGACCCGCCGGATCCGGCCCGCCGACAGCAAGATCCCCAGCCCGTAGTCGTCGACGCCGCAGTTGTTGGAGAACACCTCCAGATTCGTGGCCCCTCCCGCACCGATCGCCGCGATCAACGCGTCCGGAATCCCACACAACCCGAAACCACCCACCGCCAGAGTGGAACCGTCTGTGATGTCGGCGACGGCATCGCGTGCCGACGGCACTACCTTCTCCATGCTCAGGCTCCTGTTCCGAGGGTCGCCAGTTGGGTCAACACCGTTTCGGGTACCGCGCCGGCGGGTATCTCGGCGAGATAGAACTTCGCATCCTCCACCCGCGATCCCTCGCTGAGCCAGAACTGCTCCGGCACCACGGCACCTTCGGGCCCGTTCAGAATCGAGATGGCGGTGGCGCTGCGTTGACCCAGGGCCACCGATAGTGGTCGGTGACATTGAGCATCGGCGAATAGGTCGGAAGTGGCACGTCCGGCAGCACGGATCCCGTCCAGCGTGTGTCGAGCAGGAGTGCCGATACGGGGAGGGCTGCCAGACCGCGTAGCCAGTCGGCGACGTAGATCGACATGTTCTCCGCGTCGTCGACATCGATGTCTTCGGCCGATCCCGCGCCACTACCCTCGTGCGTCGATGCCAGCCAGACGGTCGGTTCTGGAATCTGCAGGACCAGGGGCGCTTTGGATGTCTGCGCCAACACTGATGCGAGTTCCGACGCCTGCTTGGCCGTCCCCGGGTCGGCGAGCAGGGTCTTGAGTGCGTAGCCGATCCTGGTTCGCGTTGACATTGCCTCGCGCAGGGCATTGTTCGCGGTGAGTCTGGAGCTGTAGAACCGTCCGAGGTCGAGCAATGTCACATCGGGGTTCAACAGCCCCTGCGCCTGTCCGATGAAGTTCGCGTACGCGACGGGGTCCGTCCAGGGCACGGGCTGGCCCCGGAGGAACACCGATTGTGCGTACTCGTGGTGGTCGATGATCACCGCGCGGTCGCGACCGGACCGCGGTGCGGACAGGACCGAATCGAAGTCGACTGTCATGACATCTCCTGGAATGAAAGGGTGGTCCGCCCCGAGGGAGGGGCGTGGGGTGCGCGGCCCGAGCCATGGACGGTGAGGACCCGGGCTCGGGCCACGCGGTGTGGGTGGTTGGTTGCAGGTCAGGACTTGCGGTTGACCTGTTCGCCGTGCTTGTCCTCGAGCTCGCGGACACGCTGCTCGAGCGCGGCGACCTTGAGGTCTCGGGCGTCGGGCATCATGATGATCGGCATGTCCTCAACCGTGGACTCGACCCGCTCGGGACCGTTGACGGTGAAGTAGGTGGCGGTGAGCTTGTCGGTGTCATCGCCCCACGACCCGTAGTACAGCAGATCCTTCGGGGGTTCGGGCGTGACGAATTCCTTGCCGAACTCGCTGTACGGTTTGCCGCGTTCGAGGCGGTCCTGGCGCAGCCGTGCCCGTGTCAGCGCGGTAGCCTCCTCGTCGACGACCAGGGTGTCCGGGTCGGTGTCCTGCCGGCCGATCGAAATGCCCCGTCGGCGTTTCCGGTCGCGGTCGTCGCCGAGACTTCCGTCCGGATTCAGATATGCCAGCAGCCGGTGCCCGGCCTGCTCGACATCCTCCGGGGTACCGCTTCTCGCCAACGTGGCCAGCACTGCCTCGGCGCCGGCCACCGCCTCGTTGCCGACGGCGTGGGGAATCTTGCGCATCGCCTTGGTGATCGCCCGCACATGATCCGTGCCGATGTCACCGTCGGCCTGTGCCGCAGCGGTTTCGGGCAACACCGGTGGCATCGGATCGCCGGCTAGGGTGTGCCACACCCCCAGTTCACGGGCAGCGGCGACACGGGCGGACGCGTCCGCGCCCGAGATCCGGAGCACGTCGATCAGGAGCTTTCTCGGCGAGGTATACCCCAGACTCGCCGGGGCCGAGCGTTCCACGCTCTCCACCACCAATCGATGCGAGACCGTCTCCGCGCGGCGAAGGGACTGCTCCACCCCGCGCATCACCTCGACGAGCTCACTGTCCGACAACTCGGCCAACCCGGCATCGAGCAACCCGTCCACCGCGGCAGCGAGCATCGACAGATGCTCCGCCACCCGGATACCCACCGACCCCCCCAGTCGAACTCATGTACTGCTTATCTGCTTAAGTGGACCTATGCTGGTCAAGTGGATTTCGCAGCTGAGGGCCCGGTGGGTGGCGTGGACTACCCGCGTACGTATCAGGAGTTTCGGGAATGGTTTCCCGACGACGCGTCGTGCGCGGAATATCTAGCGGATTTGCGTTGGCCGGAGGGATTTCGATGTCCGGTGTGCGGCGGCGACAAGGCATGGCGAACATCGACACGGCACTGGAAATGCACCGACTGCGGGCGGAAGACCTCGGTGACCGCCGGGACGATCTTTCACCGGACTCACACGCCGTTGAGCACGTGGTTCGCTGCGATCTGGCTGGTGACGTCGCAGAAGAATGGAGCCTCCGCTCAGAACTTGCACGACATGCTCGGTCTGGGCTCGTACGAGACCGCGTGGGCGTGGCTGCACAAGTTGCGGCGAGCGATGGTGCGTCCCGACCGCGACCTTCTGTTCGGTGTCGTCGAGGTCGACGAGTCCTTCGTCGGAGGCAGAGCCACCGGCAAACAGGGAGCGTCAACGGACAAAGTTCCCGTCATGATTTCCGTGGAAAGGCTTGGAACACAAGTGAATAGAAGGCTTGTTCTGGGACGGGTGCGCCTTGGGGTCGCAGACGCTCCTGGCTCCAAACAGGTTGTCGACTTCGCCCGCACCACCGTCGAACCCGGCTCTCTGATCCGGACGGACGGCGCCCGGATGTTCCGCGTACTGGCCGACGAGGGATTCACCCACGAGTACACATCCGGGTACAGCTCGCCGGAACCGGGCCACGTCACCCTTCCGGGGCCGCATCGCATCGCGTCGCTGCTCAAACGATGGAATGCCGGCACCCACCACTACCGCGTCGAACGCGAACACCTGCAGTACTATCTGGACGAGTTCGCCTTCCGATTAAATCGACGCAGGCCAAAGGCTCGCGGGATGCTCTTCTACCGGCTGCTGCAGCAGAGCGTCAACACCGATCCCCATCCGCTCGCCGAGCTCATCGGTGGCACCGCAGCCAGCCACCATATCGAATCTGAGGACGCTGATTCAGTGTCCAGCAACACTTTCGGTGAGTTCTAATCAATCAGTCCACTTAAGCAGATAAGCAATACTCATGTGCGAATACTACCGCGGGGTCCGACAAGTTTCGGGGGCGGAACTCGCCTCCCCACCGGACCGATCAGAGCCCGCGATCGCGCAGTGACTCGGACGGCGTCACGCCGTACTTGCGGCGGTAGGCGGCGGCGAATCTGCCGGTGTGCATGATCCCCCAGCGTGTCGCGACTTCGGAAACGGTTGCGCAGGAGCTGCTTCCGGTGAGGTCGGCGTGAACACGCTCGAGGCGCACGTCGACGAGGTACTCCATCGGCGTCATGCCCACATATTCGCGGAACCCCTGCTGCATCCGCCGGACGCTCACGCCGACGAGTTCGGCCATCTCCCCCGCGCTCCACGGGCGGGCCGGGTCCTGCTGGATCGCGTCGATGACCCGCTTGACGATGCGCGGCCGGATTCCCGCGGCACCTGCGTCGTCGTCCGGCATCGCGGTGAGCACGAGCGCGGTGGTCAACGCTCCGCACAGTTGTTGCGACACCTGATCACTGTGCAGGAGAACGCTCTCGCGCACCGCCTGGTCGGCGACGGAACGGACGAACCTGAGCCAGTCGGCGCCGGCTCCGGTGCGCAGGTCGAGTTGCCGCGGCAACTCCTGCCCGGGCCGTGCGAGCACGCGGTCCATTTCGCGCTGCAGGTAATCCCGGTCCACCTTGAATCCGATGATCTCGCAGGAACTGCTCCAGTTGGTGATGACGGTGCGGGTGTCGGGCGGGCAGATGGTGGCCAGACCCGGCGTCGAGGTCACTTCCGTGCCGCCGGTGACGGAGACGATGCGGCCGGCCAGGGGGATGTTGATGCCGTACGCACCGGGATGGTCGGACTCGATCGACACGGGAGCCCCGAAACCGATCCGGGCGAGCCTGGACGCGCCCATCTGCGAGGACTCCAGCGAAGACCGCGCCGCGGTGTCCCGCGACAGCGGACGCAGCTCGTGAGGGAAGTACGCGTCCGCGACCACCTCGTGAACCTCGTCCCAGTCGGTGAAACCGGGACCTTCCAGCTGTCCTCGCATGCGTACGTCCGACCTCTCACCTCGCGCCACGACCGCGCATGGGCAACTCCCGACCTTAGCATCGCCTGTGACTCACGTCACTGCAAGTGCCGGCGACCCCCGTCCGGCGAACCCGTTTCGTGTTCCGGATCGCGCCTTCGCAATGCGGATCGACGGACTGTGATGCCCGTCATACGTTGTGCTGGTCCCCATTCGCGGGGGTTACCGCACGAATCGTGCAGAAAGGCGGTCAGGAGAAATGGACCAGCGCACTCTGCGTAACATTTTCGGCCAGTTCGCCAGTGGCGTCACCGTGATCACGTGCGCCAATGCCGCCGGCGAGCCGCACGGCGCGACCGTCACCGCCTTCACCGCCGTCTCGATCGAGCCGCGGCTGTGCCAGGTGACGTTGACCCGGAAGTCGAAGGCATGCAGCTACCTCGGCGATGCGCCGTTCGCGGTGAACATTCTGGCCGCCGATCAGCTCGACACGGCCATGCACTTCGCGGGCAAACCGCAACGGACGGAACCGGTGTGGGACTCCGCGGGCATCGCTCCCGCACTGTCCGGCAACGCCGCCACGCTCACGTGCTCACCCTGGGCGTCCTACGACGGCGGCGACCACATCATCTTCATCGGCGAGATCGTCGACGCCTCCGTCGACGCGACAAAGGACCCACTGCTGTTCTACCGCAGCACCTTCCACGATCTCGGTGCCACCTCGGGCACCACGGCGTGGAACGGCTGCCTCGACGACCCCCACAGCGGATGGTTCGACGCCGCCGCGTCGTTTACTCCGCTCCACCTGCAGCTCGCCCAGGCTGCCTCGTAATCCTGACCGAAAGGGAACACCATGACCACCACCGAAGCTGCCCCCGAGAGCGCCGTCGACCGCACGAAGGTCAATGTCGCCGCCGACTGTGAAGCGAACCGGACCGCGAACTTCGCCACCCGTCCGATGACGGGTGACGAGTACATCGAGTCGCTGCGCGACGACCGCGAGATCTACCTGCACGGCGAGCGTGTCAAGGATGTCACCACGCATCCGGCGTTCCGTAACCCGATCCGGATGACCGCCCGCCTCTACGACGCGATGCATACCGGTGAGCACGTCGACACCCTGACCACACCGACGGACACCGGCAGCGGGGGTGTGACGATGCCGTTCTTCCGGGCGCCGAAGAACTCCGACGATCTGCTGAAGGATCGTGACGCGATCGCCACCTGGGCGCGGATGACGTACGGCTGGATGGGCCGTAGTCCCGACTACAAGGCGTCGTTCCTCGGCACCCTGCACGCGAACAAGGAGCTGTATTCGCCGTTCCAGGACAACGCCGAACGCTGGTACAAGGAATCGCAGGAGAAGGTCCTGTACTGGAACCACGCGATCATCAACCCGCCGGTGGACCGGCAGCTCCCGCCCGACGAGGTCGGTGACGTGTTCATGAAGGTGGAGAAGGAGACCGACGCCGGCCTGATCGTCTCCGGCGCCAAGGTGGTGGCCACCGGCTCGGCGATCACCAACTACAACTTCATCGCCCACTACGGTCTGCCGATCAAGAAGAAGCAATTCGCGCTGATCTGCACCGTCCCGATGGACGCGCCGGGGGTGAAGCTGATCTGCCGCACCTCCTACACCCAGCAGGCCGCGGTGATGGGCTCCCCGTTCGACTACCCGCTCTCGTCGCGGATGGACGAGAACGACACCATCTTCGTCTTCGACAAGGTGCTGGTGCCGTGGGAGAACGTGTTCATGTACGGCGACGTGGACAAGATCAACGCGTTCTTCCCGCAGTCCGGGTTCCTGCCGCGTTTCACCCTGCAGGGTTGCACCCGCCTGGCGGTGAAACTGGACTTCATCGCCGGGCTGCTGATGAAGGCCCTCGACGCCACCGGGGCGGGCGGGTTCCGTGGGGTGCAGACTCGCGTCGGTGAGGTCATCGGCTGGCGGAACCTGTTCTGGTCGTTGACCGAATCGATGGTCCGCGACCCGGAACCGTGGGTGGGCGACACCGTCATCCCGAAGCTCGAGTACGGGCTGACGTACCGGA
>NZ_JAAXPA010000054.1 GCF_012396235.1 Rhodococcus opacus
TCGCAATGCCCTGTCCGCCGCCCACTGCCGCCTGGCACCCACCGGCGCCTGAGACATCTGCTTGTTGCTGTATCCCATTGCACACCTCCGTGATCGAGGTGTTGCATCGACCGGTTGAGCCCGCCCATGCAGTCGCCGCTCACGACGATGATCGCGGTGACCGTCAACGCGGTCGGTGTGTTCTGTGCCCTGCCGGTGTTCTGGTACCTGCCCAGCACGTTCCTCACCGGCGCGGGTGCCGCAGCAGGTATCGCGGTCGTCAACTCGGTGGGCAACATGAGCGGCTTCGGGGCCCCGTACGTCACGGGTTGGCTGTTCGATGCCACCGGTAATTCACGCGCAGGCCTGTGGGTCGTAGGGGCGGTCATGCTCGTCGCCGTGGTGCTGGTACTCGTGCTCAGATCGCGGGTAAGTCCCACTCGCAGTGCCGAAGACGTCGGCGGGGAGGTCGTCGCCGCACACCACTGATCCGAGAACAGGCGCTGCCGGGCGGTCGACGGCAGCGCCTTCGTCATTGCTCCTCGGCGATCCGCTCCAGCAGCGGCCGGGTTCGGTAGGGGATGGCGTCGCGCATCGCCACGGACACCGTGGTGCGCTCGATCCCGGGCACGGCGAGGATGAGGCCGGCGACCCGATACAGATCGTCGGCATCGACGGCGACCACGCCGATGTGCAGGTCCGCCGCTCCGGAGATGCCGACGACCTCCACGACCTCGGCGATGTCCCGCAGGTGCTCGATGACATCCTCGAGGCGATGCTGGTCGACCACCGCGGTGACGAACGCCTGCAGGGGGTACCCCAGATCGCGGGGTGACACGCAGCGGTCGACGGGTGCGAGCACTCGTTGCTCCTCCCAGCGAGACATCCTTGCTTGCACGGTATTACGTGCCATCCCCAGCTGGGAGGCCAATTGCACCCCGGTGGCGCGAGGGGCGTCGCACAGCGCGAGCAGCAGGCGGGCATCGGTCCGATCGAGTCTCGTCATGTAGCGCAGTATGCCAGAGGTCGAGACGTCATCTTTGCGCATTCTGCTTAATCTGCTCAACATCACTTGCGCATGATGAATCCTGATGATTGTGTGAATACAACATTCTGATCGACCCGGTCACTCGCGGGCGGCGAGCTCTCCCGGTACATCACTTTCGGAGGTTTTCGTGTTCGACAATGACGATGTGGTGCAGCTGGTGACTGAAAACGTTGCGCGAGTGGATCATCCGGACTACTCCCGGTACGTCGACGATGTCGACATCACGTCGGTACGCGCGCTGTACGAAGACCTGGTCGTGGTGCGGCGCATCGACGCGGAGGCGACCGCGCTGCAGCGTCAGGGCGAACTGGGACTGTGGGCTCCGCTGCTGGGGCAGGAAGCGGCGCAGGTCGGATCGGCGCGCGCCCTCCGTCCGGACGACTTCGTCTTCGCCAGCTACCGCGAACACGGAGTCGCGTACTGCCGTGACGTCGATCCCACCCACATGCTCAGGTTCTGGCGAGGGTCGACGCACTCGGGCTGGAACCCGTTCGAGTACAACATGACGACCCCCGCGATCATCGTCGGCGCGCAGGCACTGCACGCCACCGGGTATGCGATGGGCATGCAGTTCGACGGCTCCGACGGCGCCGCGATCACCTACTTCGGCGACGGCGCCACCAGTCAGGGCGACATCTCCGAGGCCTTCGGGTTCGCCGCGAGCTTCAATGCCCCCGTGGTGTTCTTCTGCCAGAACAACCAGTGGGCAATCTCCGAACCGGTCAGCCTGCAATCGCGGGTGAGTATCGCCGCGCGGGGCCGGGGCTTCGGTGTTCCCAGCGTGCGCGTCGACGGCAACGACCTCCTCGCCGTGATCGCCGTGACCCGGGCCGCGCTCGAACGGGCACGGGAAGGCAGCGGACCCACCCTGATCGAGGCGGTCACCTACCGGATGGGCCCGCACACCACGTCCGACGACCCGTCCCGGTACCGCCCCGCTGCGCTCGACGAGGAATGGAAACGCAAGGACCCCCTCGACCGCATCCGCGCCCTCCTCGAGTCGGCGGGCGCGATCGACGACGACTACCTCGCCGCCGTGCATCAGCGCGCCGACGGCACCGCCGCGGCGTTGCGCCGCGGATGCCTCGAGACCGTCGAACCCGAGCCGATGTCCTTGTTCGACAACGTGTACGCCGAACCCCATCCCCTCGTCGACGAAGAACGCCGCCAGTTCGCCGCCTACCTCGACAGTTTCGAAGGAACCGACGCATGAGCACAGTCATCTCCGCGGCCGCCCCGACCACGCTTCCGCTCGGCAAGGCCCTCAACGCCGGCCTGCGCCGCGCCCTCGAGAACGACCCGAAGGTCGTGCTCATGGGGGAGGACATCGGCAAACTCGGCGGTGTCTTCCGCATCACCGACGGACTGCAGAAGGACTTCGGTCCCAACCGCGTCATCGACACGCCGCTCGCCGAATCCGGGATCATCGGCACCGCAGTCGGTCTCGCGATGCGCGGTTACCGACCGGTGTGCGAGATCCAGTTCGACGGGTTCATCTACCCCGGCTTCGACCAGATCGTCTCGCAGGTAGCCAAACTGCACTACCGCACGAGCGGCAACGTCAAGATGCCGATCACCATCCGCGTCCCGTACGGCGGTGGCATCGGTGCGATCGAGCATCACTCCGAGTCGCCGGAGGGGTACTTCGCCGCGACCGCGGGTCTTCGCGTCGTCACCTGCAGCACCGCCGCCGATGCGCACACGATGATTCAGCAGGCCATCGCGTCGGACGATCCGGTGCTGTTCTTCGAACCCAAGCGTCGGTACTGGGAGAAGGGGCAGATCGACCCGGTGGCCGAGGCGAGTCCACTGCACAAGGCCCGCGTGGTCGTACCGGGCACCGACGCCACCGTCGTCGCGTACGGGCCGCTCGTGACAACTGCACTGCAGGCCGCGAAAGTCGCTGCGGGCGAGGGTAGGTCGATCGAGGTGATCGATCTGCGGTCCATTTCCCCGCTCGACGTCGACACCGTCGCCGCGTCCGTGCAGCGCACCGGACGCCTGGTGATCACCCACGAGGCGCCTGTGTTCCTCGGGATCGGTGCCGAAATCGCGGCCCGCATCAGCGAGCGCTGCTTCTATCACCTCGAAGCACCGGTGGCCCGCGTCGGCGGCTTCACCGTCCCGTATCCGCCGGCGAAACTCGAAGAGCATTTCCTGCCGGACGTCGACCGCATCCTCGACGCCGTCGACCGCACCTTCACCGCGTAGGACCAGGAGTTCGCCATGCCCACTGTCAAGACATTCCTGCTGCCCGACCTCGGCGAGGGCCTCACCGACGCCGAACTGCTGACCTGGCTGGTGAAGGTCGGCGACACCGTGACGCTCAACCAGGTCATCGCCGAGGTCGAAACGGCGAAGGCGTCGGTGGAGTTGCCCTCGCCCTACGCCGGAACGGTGGTCGCGTTGCACGCCGAGGAGGGGACGACCGTCGACGTCGGCAGCCCCTTCATCGACGTAGCGGTCGCCGGCGAGGACCCGGCGGACGCGCCCGAGTCGACCGCTGCTGCGGCCCCGGCAGAGCGGACCCCGGTCCTCGTCGGGTACGGCGTGGCCGAAGACTCCTCGAGCCGGCGCCGGCAACGGCGTCCGGCGGCGGGAACCCGACTCGACGACACCGCGGCGCCGGGCACGTCGCGTCCGTTGGCCTCTCCGCCGGTGCGGTTCGCCGCGAAGCAACACGGAGTCGACCTCAGCGAGGTCGACGCAACCGGGGTGCACGGTGAAGTCACCAGGGACGACCTCGAACGCCACCGCACCGCCACCCCGGTGACGAGGTCGGCGGCGACGGTCCCGCCGGACGCCGACGAGGAACGCATCCCGATCAAGGGCGTCCGCAAGCACACTGCCGCAGCGATGGTCCGAAGCGCATTCACCGCCCCGCATGTCACCGAGTTCGTCACGGTAGATGTCACCCCGACGATCGACCTGCTGGCACAGCTACGCGAAACGAAGCACTTCACCGACGTGCGCCTGACACCGCTGACGTTGGTGGCCAAGGCATTGCTCATGGCTCTGCGCACCAACCCGACCCTGAATTCGTCCTGGGACGAGGACTCCCAGGAGATCGTCCTCAAACGCTCCGTGAACCTCGGCATCGCGGCCGCCACCCCGCGCGGGCTGATGGTGCCGAACATCAAGAACGCACACACCCTCGGTCTGCGCGACCTCGCGATCGCCCTGTCGGATCTGACGAACACGGCGAAGGAGGGCAAGACCGGACCCGCCGATCTCGCCGACGGCACGATCACGATCACCAATGTCGGCGTCTTCGGTGTCGACGCGGGTACGCCCATCCTCAACCCCGGCGAGGCGGCGATCCTGTGCTTCGGGGCGATCCGCAGGCAGCCGTGGGAACACCAGGGCGAGATCGCGTTGCGGTCGGTCACCACACTGAGCCTGTCGTTCGACCATCGACTGGTCGACGGTGAGCAGGGATCGAGATTCCTCGCGGCCATCGGTCAGATCCTGTCGGACCCGTTGACGTTGATCGCGCTCAGCTGAAGTCCTGTTCATTTCGACCTTTCCGGCACGTCCCATGGCGTGCCCGACCGAGGGAGTTCCCCATGTCCGACCAACCGGACGTCCTGATTCTCGGCGGTGGATCCGGCGGGTACGCATGTGCCTTCCGCGCCGCGCAACTGGGTAAGACCGTCACCCTGATCGAAGAGGACAAGGTCGGCGGCACCTGCCTGCACCGAGGGTGCATCCCCACCAAGGCGCTCGTGCACGCCGCCGAGGTCGCCGACACCGTCACGCACGCGTCGGCCCTCGGTATCGGTGCGACGCTCGACGGGATCGACCTCGGCGGTGTCCACGCCTACAAGAACGCGACGGTCGAACGCCTGTACAAGGGCCTGCAGGGGCTGGTTCGCGGCCACAAGATCGAGGTGGTGCACGGAACCGGCCGCTACGGCGGAGGCCGCACCGTGCACGTCGGCGATCGCACGATCACCGGCACGTCGCTGGTGCTCGCGACCGGCTCGCAGGTCCGGAGCCTGCCCGGACTCGAGATCGGCGGCCGCATCCTCACGAGCGACGAGGCACTGACGTTTCCCGAACTTCCGAAGCGCGTCGTCGTACTCGGCGGCGGTGTCATCGGGGTCGAATTCGCCAGCATCTGGGCATCGTTGGGTGCCGCCGTCACCATCGTCGAAGCGCTGCCCCGGCTCGTCGCCGCCGAAGACGAGTGGTCCTCGAAGCAACTCACCCGGGCCCTCCGCACACGCGGCATCACCATCATGACCGGCACCCGATTCGCGAAGGCGGTCCAGGACGAGAGCACGGTCAGCGTCACGGTGGAGTCGGGCGACACGATCGAGGCGGACCTGCTGCTCGTCGCGGTCGGCCGCGGACCCCGGACCGCCGACATCGGACTCACCGAGAACAGCGTCGCACTCGACCCCCGCGGTTTCGTCGCGGTCGACGACTCCCTGCGCACCTCGCAGCCGGACGTGTACGCGGTCGGCGACATCGTGGCCGGTCCGCAACTCGCGCATCGCGGATTCCAGCAGGGCATCTTCGTCGCGGAAACGATCGCCGGCCTGAGCCCGGCACCGGTCGAGGACAGCGGCATCCCCCGGGTGACGTACTCCAACCCGGAGGTCGCGTCGGTCGGGCTCACCGAAGACCAGGCCCGCGAGCGGCACGGAGACGTCGCCACCGTCGTGTACGACCTCGCCGGCAACGGCAAGAGTCAGATCCTCGGAACCAGCGGCGGCGTCAAACTGGTGCGTGCCGGAGCCACGGCGGGACCGGTCGTCGGAATCCACATGGTCGGCGAGCGCGTGGGCGAACTCATCGGCGAGGCGCAACTGATCGTCAACTGGGGCGCGTACCCCGACGAAGTCGCCACCCTCGTGCACGCGCACCCCACCCAGGCAGAAGCGCTCGGCGAGGCACACCTCGCTCTCGCGGGTACACCACTGCACAGTCACAGCTGATCGCTGGCCGACCTCGCTTGCCGCACCCGTCGCCGGCTGAAGCCTTTCACAATCCTGCAGTCCAAAACGTCTCGAGCTTCTCGGCCGTGATCACGGTGCCGAAGTTCTGTGCGACGACGGACACCGAAGCGTCGTGGGCTGTTCGGCTGTAGGTGGCGGCGCAGTCTTCGACGAGCGAAACCCAGTATTCGTGAAACAGCGCGCTACGCAGACTCGACTCGACACACACCTCGGTGGCGACCCCCGTGAAGAGCAGGGAATCGATGCCGAGGGAACGCAGGGTGAGGTCGAGGTTGGTGCCGACGAAGGCGCTGAACCGGTTCTTCGTGATCACCACGTCGCCGTCCTGCGGAGCGACGGCGTAATAGCCTGCCCCGGGTGTTCCTGTGCGGCAGGTAATTCCGGTGCGTGCCGCGTCCGGCCCCTCGCCGATGCGGCCGAGCCACTGGGGTGTATCGGTGGTTTCGTCGTGCAGGGTACGTACGAAGATCACCCGGACCCCGGCCGTGCGCGCGGACGCGACGAGGTGGTCCAGGCGCGGTGCCATCGCCACCGGGGCGGTCACGTCGAAGCCCTTCTGTGCCAGCGACCCGTCGGGAGAGCAGAAATCGTTCTGCATGTCGATGACGATCAGTGCGCACCGGGCGGGGTCGTAGCGGAACGGGACCGAGCTCATTTCGTGGTGTCCTTCCCTGTCAGGGTTGTGCGGAAATCTTGTTCGGCGTTGAGCCGCTACCAGATGACGACGGCGGCTCCGGTAGCCAGCAGCAGTCCGGCCATCACCGGGACGACGAGATGGCGGACCAGTTCGGCAACCGGTATCCGGCAGAATCCGGCGACCACCACCAGCGACGACCAGATCACGAGAGTTCCCCCGCCCGTCCATGTGGCGCCGTTCTGGGCGATGGCAGCCAAGGTCGCGGTGTCCATTCCGGACTGCGGTGCCAGCGCGGCAGCCAATCCGCCGGTGAGGGGTAAGCCCGCCCACCCCGAACCGTCGAGACCGACCGCCATACCGATGAAGAGCATGCTGAGCGCGACGAAGACGCCGTTGTCGGGGATGTACGGCTGCACCCGTTCGACGGTGTCGAAGAGGAAGGCCGGACCGGTGGTGTCGTCGTCGAGTCCGAGAATGGCGCCCGAATAGTCGGGAATTCCGATGTACACGAAACCTGCGACGGGAAGGATGATGCCCATCGCCTTGAATGCGTACGACAGACCATCGATGAAGTGGGTGGCGCAGAATTCGAGCGCATCGGAGCGTCGTGAGGTGACGGTCACGAGGGCCATCAGGATGATTGCCGTGCCTCCCACCAGAGACGCGCCCGCGCCGTCCTCCCAGGGGACGAGATCGGTGAAACGACCGACCAACATGTAGACCAGGACGGCGACGAACGCGGCAGGCACGCCGATCGCCCACGTACGGGTCAGAGTCGGGCGATCGGTGATTCTCGTTCCGTCGTCCTCGAACCCGGGCAGTTCCTCGTCGAGCACGTCCGTGGCGGTGGGTGAGACCGCGACTTCCGGGCTCGGCGCGAAACCGGCAGCCGGGCCGGCGGGTGTGCCACCGACACCGCCGGGGGGATGCCCGGTTCCACCGATCGGGTCGGTGCCCGGAACCCCGTCCGTACGCATCCTGCGGCGGACGGTCAGAAAGTAGGCGAGCACCGCCGCAGTGATACCGACGATCAATGAGATCACCAGGGCACGATCGGCGATGTCGTCGGCGGGAACGCCCGCGCCGCTCGCGGAAATCGACGGCGCAAGACCGATCACGTAGTCGGAGGCGATCGACATCCCCTGGCCGGAGATCGCGAGAACCACCGCAGCTCCGAGCGGTGGCAGACCCACCTTGATCGCGGCGGGAAGCAGGACCGCACCGATCAGGGCCAGTGCCGGGGTCGGCCAGAAGAACAGCGAGAGAAAATAGGTGAAGACGAACAGCACGATGTACGCGACGCGACCATTGACCATCCACCGACTGACGGGGCGGACCATCACCTCATCGGAACCGATCGCTCGCATCGCCGCGAGCATCGAGGTCACCGCCGCGATGACGATGAAGATCTCGAACAGCGCGGTGCCGGAAGTGATGGTGGCCCGGAACACCGACATGATGGCATTCGGGACGCTGCCGCTGTACGCAAGTGCCGTGGCAAATGTCGCGAGTACCGCGGGGATCATGACGTTCTTGCGTAGTGCCATGGCCACGATCAGAGAAGCAAGGCCGACTAAGAACACGATCTGCGCAGCGCCCACGTGCGACTCCTTGTATCGAACTACTTGCGGCGAGTACCTCGGAAGTGTGCGGGTGAGGACGGCCGAGTCATGACCGTTGTCGGGTCACGACGCGGGGCACCGCAGCCCGGTTGTCGCATGATCCTCGCCTTCCTTTGATGTGTCGTCAACGTCAAAGTGACTATGCGAGAGCCGATTCGATGTGCAAGGTGCGCAGAAAATGACAACCGCGTTTCGGCTTCGGCGGGTCGTGTGAACGATTACAGTATTCTGCGGCTTCGCGGGCCGAGAACGGCGCCGGAGACCTCGCGACTAACCGCACGTGCAGGCGCACGACGAGCCGCTCGTGTCCGAGGAAGAGGGGGGGGCGTCCCCGGACACGAGCGGCGGACGGTCTCCCGGCCGAGGGGGACCGGTCAGGGGACCTGGCTGCCACTCGGGGCCGTCGATCCCGGGGCAGCGTGGATGCGGGGTACCCGCCGACGTGCGGGGCTACTCGCTTCGGGCAGGAAAAGTTTCGCCCGCGTGACGACGCTGCCCGCGGCAGTCTGACCTGCGAAGATCATCCGTCACCCGGGCGATCCCGCCGGACGCGCCCGAGAGCGCACGGCGCCGGGAACGACTGGGCGGGTGTTTGGTTGTGCGTAACATCATCGTCCAGGGGCGCAACCAGAAAACACTCTGCCTACGTGGGTCGTAGGTCGGGCATCGGATGGGGGCCGTCGGCGATATCCTTGGGTATCTCCTCGAGAGGCCAGCGGTGGTGCACTTCTTCGACAGTGGCTCGGACCGGAAGAATCGATCCAGTCGATGACTGACATCGATCCCTTCGCGACGCAACGCGACGCGTCGGGTTCGGTCACGGCCGATCTGGCAGCCGCCGGATTCGAGGACGCACACGAGATCGGCCGCGGCGGTTTCGGCGTCGTCTACCGCTGCACCCAGGCGGCGCTCGACCGCACGGTGGCAATCAAGGTCCTCACCGCAGACCTCGACGAGCAGAACCGGGAACGATTCGTCCGCGAGCAGCGCGCGGCGGGCCGGCTGACCGGACACCCCAATGTCGTCAATGTCCTCCACGTCGGCGTCACCGACAACGGTCGGCCGTATATCGTCATGCCGTACCACGCCCAGGACTCCCTCGACGCGCGGATCCGCCGCCACGGCCCACTCCCACTGGATGAAGCCCTGCGACTCGGGGTGAAAATGGCCGGCGCCCTCGAGACTGCCCACCGCCTCGGGATCCTTCACCGCGACGTCAAGCCCGGGAACATCCTGCTCAGCGATTACGGCGAGCCAGCGCTGTCAGATTTCGGCATCGCCCGTATCGCCGGCGGATTCGAAACCACCGCCGGCGTCGTGACGGGTTCGCCGGCGTTCACCGCCCCCGAGGTGGTGACCGGCCAACCCCCGAGTGCTGCCGCCGACGTGTACGGCCTCGGTGCCACGTTGTTCGCTGCGATGACCGGTCACGCCGCCTTTGAACGCCGCAGCGGGGAGCAGGTGGTGGCCCAATTCCTGAGGATCGCCGCCGAGCCTGGTCCGGACCCACGGAAGCACGGTGTTCCCGAGGACGTCAGCGCGATCATCGAACGTGCCATGACCGGCACCCCGGAGGACCGCCCCTCCGCTACGGAACTTGGTCAGCAACTCCGAGCATCCCAACGTCTCCATGGGTTTCCCGTCGACGAGATGGCACTGCACGCCGAAGCGGGAGCCGTGCAGCCACAGGAGAACGTGAGGGTGCCGCCGCCTCACCAACTCGTCTCCCATGCACACGACTTCTTTCGCGAAGTGACAAGTTTCGTCGGACGCCGCAATGAAGTAGCCGCCGTCAAGGCGCGTCTGTCGGATTCTCGGATAGTGACCCTCACCGGATTTGGTGGGGTGGGGAAAACCCGGCTGGCATGCCGCGTCGCCTCGGAAGTGCGCAGAACCTACACCGACGGCGTCTGGTTTGTGGATCTCGCCGCGATCTCCACTCCAGAACTTGTCGTCAGCGCGATTACCGAGGCGCTCGACATCCGAGACGGAATGACTGCGGACGGTAGTCACTACCTGTTCGAATTCCTCGGTGGAAGACATGCACTGATCGTCTTGGACAACTGCGAGCACTTGATCGAGGCGAGCGGAAGCGTCGCGGCCGACATTGTTCGGCGGTCGGACCGTGTGGAGATCCTGGCAACCAGTCGGGAGCCTCTCGGTGTGCTGGGTGAGGCCGTGTTCGAGGTACCCCCCATGCCGGTCCCCGAGGAAGCTCAACTCGCCGACGGACAGAACGCCAAGAGCTTTCATTCCGAGGCGGTCGATCTTTTCGAGCAACGCGCTGCAGCCGTCGTCCCCGGATACACCCTCGACGATGAGAGCCGCCTGGAGGTTGCCCGCCTGTGCCAGCGGCTGGACGGCATCCCTTTGGCTATCGAACTCGCAGCGGTCCGGATCAGGTCCCTACCCCTCGACCGCGTCCTGTCGCGCGAGGGCGCACTCTTCGAAATTCTGACGCGAGGAAACCGCGGCGGACCGGTGCGGCATCAAACGCTGCGTGGCGCCATCGATTGGAGCTTCAATCTGTGCTCGCCGGAGGAACAAGTCCTGTGGGCGCGGCTGTCCGTCTTCGCGGGCGGATTCGATTTCGATGCGGTCGAGAGCGTGTGCACCGATCCGAACATCGTTTCGGACGCGTTTGACCTGATTTCCAGTCTTGTCGAAAAATCGGTCATTTCCACCGTTCAATCCGGATCCACAGTCCGATACAAACTGTTGGAAAGCATCAAGGACTACGCGGCCGAGAAACTTGCCGAGCACGGCGACGCGAATGCGTGGCGCAGGAATCATCGAGACTATTTCCTGCATTTGGCCGAACTCAGCGAGAGCCAGTCACTGGGGTCAGGGCAGCTGGTATGGAACCGTCGTCTCCGGCACGAGCGGGCGAATCTGCGGGCGGCGCTGGAGTACTGCTTGTCCACCCCCGGGGAGGCCCGAACCGGTCTCCGGATGGCGGGTGCACTGTGGTTCTTCTGGAACGCGAGTGGCCTGCTGCGCGACGGGCGGTACTGGCTGACCCGAGCCTTGGAGACCGACCAGGATCCGAGCAGCGAGAGGGCGAAAGCGCTCTGGGTGATCGCGTGGAACGCCATGGTTCAGGGCGACAACCCGACCTCCAAGCAGTATTTACTGGAATGCAGCGCCGTCGCGGAAGCGATCGGTGATCGAACCGCCCAGGCGTTTGCAGTTCAGTTCCGGGGCGCGGCGGAGATGCTCGGAAACGGAAATCTCGACGTCGCACTGGAGAACCTCACTGCCGGCATGGCACTTCACGCAGAGTCAGGGGAGGTCAATTCCCTGACACTGCTGGGCGGCGCTCAGCTCGCGTTAGTGCACTGCCTGTCCGGGAACCTGGAACAATCCCTTGCCTGGGCGGACGAAACCATCGCCTCAGGTAAGTCGCTGAAGGAGCACTTCTCGACGTCATGGGCGCTGTGGGCCCGCGGACTTGCCCTGTGGACCCAGCGCAAGTACCCGCAAGCTTCGGACTCGTTGAAAGAATCGCTCGAACTGAAGCAGTCACTGAGTGACTGGTTGGGTGTGAGTACATGCACCGAAATTCTGGCGTGGATCGCGATCGAGGAAGCAAACCCCGTCCGATCCGCCCGCCTGCTCGGTATCGGGCGCACCCTGTGCGGCGAGATGGGAAGCTCCCCACTTTTCGGAAACGACACGCTGATCCGCACACGGACTCGTTACGAACAACGCACCCGCCAGCTGGTGGGTGACTCTGCGTTCGAGAAAGAATTCCGGGCCGGTGAACGCCTCGAACACCTCGCGTCGATCGAATTCGCGCTGCAAAAGCGCACGTCCCAGCCCGCAGCGGCGGCCACTCCTGCAGCGAAGGTGAAACTCACACCTCGTGAGAAAGAAGTGGGAAAGCTGGTGGCCGAGGGACTGACGAACAAGGAGATCGCGGAAAGGTTGGTTATCTCGCCCCGTACCGCCGAAGGACATGTAGATCGCATCCTCACGAAGACCGGACACCGATCCCGCGCGCAGCTTGCCGCCTGGATCGCCCGCGAGGAGAGCATCGAGTCCCGAAATCCGTAGTTCGGGCAGTGCCCCCGCTGCGTTGGGTGCGGACCCGGGCTGAACTCAGCGAGGGCTTCGCTGGTCCACGCGGGTACCTGCGTAGGAAATGCGGGTAGTGAAGCACGTAGATCTTCGCCGTCCCACTCGCCGCGCAATTGCGAGTCTTATCGGCATGAACAGCACACACCAACACCAGACCAAGGCACACACCACCAGCACCTCCTGGAAGCGGTTCGCCACCGTCGGAGTCGCCGCCGCCGCACTCGCCATCATCCCCGCCGGCGTCGCGGCCGCATCCACCAGCACACCGGCGCCCATCCCCCTTGCCGCCGTCGCCAGCCACGACATCCCCCGCGATCACGACAACACCATGCAGCAGCGCCGGCACGACCGTCAACGCGACCAGAGGCAGGACCGCCGCGCCGAAATCACCATCGGCAACGAGATCCTCGACGGCTGGGAAAGCAGCACCCCGAGGTAGACGGTCGCACCGTCGAACGCTCCCCTGAGGGCCGAACCAACGTCATCGCTCCCCGGCCCGTCAGAGGCGCCAATCCAACGAAAACCCTTCTCGACCAACAACCAACACAGCAAGGAAACGTACATGTCTTTCACAACCGACGTCACCATCCGGCCGTTCACAGTCCAGTTCCCCGACTCCGAACTCGAGGCACTGCGTGCGCGCATCGAGACCACCCGGTGGCCCGAAACGGAAACCGTCGCAGATCATTCGCAGGGCACACCGCTCGCGACGAGCAAGGCACTGGCGCAGTACTGGGCCTCGGAATACGACTGGCGCAAGGTTGAGGCGAAGCTGAATGCTCTGCCGCAGTACATCACTGAGATCGACGGGTTGGACATCCATTTCATTCACGTCCGCTCGAAGCACGAGGATGCGTTGCCGCTCATCGTCACACATGGGTGGCCCGGTTCGATCGTCGAGCAGCTCAAGATCATCGACCCCCTGACCAATCCCACCGCCCATGGTGGTGACGCGTCGGATGCTTTCCATCTGGTGATTCCGTCGATGCCCGGCTACGGCTTCTCGGGCAAGCCCACGACGACCGGCTGGGGCCCCGACCGCATCGCACGTGCCTGGGTGGAGCTGATGAAGCGCCTCGGGTACAACCGGTACGTGGCACAAGGCGGGGACTGGGGTGCAATCGTGACAGAGGCGATGGCGGTGCAGGCACCGCCGGAACTGCTCGGCATCCACACCAACATGGCCAAGGTGGTTCCACCCGAGATCGACCAGGCGCTCCTCACCGGGCATCCCGTGCCCGCCGATCTGTCCGACGACGAACAGGCTGCGTGCGACCAGCTGGCATTCTTCTATCAGCACATCGGCTACGCCGTGGAGATGGGATCGCGGCCGGAGACACTGATCGGATTGGCGGATTCGCCCGTCGGTCTGGCCGCCTTCATGATCGACCACGACCCGGCGAGTTTGGCGCTGATCTCGCGGGTCTTCGCGGGACAGCCCGAAGGCCTGACGCGAGACGATGTACTCGACAACATCACCCTGTTCTGGCTGACGAACACGGCGTTGTCAGCGGCTCGTCTCTACTGGGAGAACAAGGCCCCGTTCTTCGCCGCCGGTAGCGTCTCCATCCCGGTTGCCGTGAGTGTCTTTCCCGACGAGCTCTATCAGGCACCGCGCAGTTGGGCAGAGAAGGCCTACCCCAACCTCATCCACTTCAACAAGCTCGACAAGGGCGGGCACTTCGCCGCCTGGGAGCAGCCCCAGCATTTGGTAAACGAGGTCCGCGCGGGCTTGCGGTCGCTTCGATAACGACCGTGACGTGTGCGCCAGCGCACGAGCTGAGAGCGAACCGGGTGGCTCATTCCGAGCCACCCGGTTCGCCTTCGGCTGTCCAGCCAACCCCGTGTTCACCATTCTCGTCGACTTCGCAGCGGTGCGGCGCGGCGATATCCTGGGGTACATCGTCGAGAGGTGAGCAGTGTGGCATTCGTCGGCAGTGCCTCGAGCGGGATGAATCGATGTAGTCGATGACGGACGTCGATCCGTTCGCGACGCAACGCGACGTGTCCGGTTCGGTCACGGCGGAGTTGGCGGCGGCCGGATTCGAGGATGCCCAGGAGATCGGCCGCGGCGGTTTCGGCGTCGTGTACCGGTGCACGCAGGCTGCGCTCGACCGCACCGTGGCGGTCAAGGTCCTCACCGCAGACCTCGACGAGGAGAACCGGGCACGGTTCCTGCGTGAGCAGCGTGCGGCCGGCCGGCTGACCGGTCACCCCAATATCGTCAATGTTCTCCACGCCGATGTCACCGGCAACGGCCGGCCCTTCATCGTGATGCCGTACCACGCTGAGGGGTCGCTCGACGAGCGGATCCGGCGTCGCGGACCGCTCCCGCTGGACGAAGCGTTGCGACTCGGGGTGAAGATGGCCGGCGCGCTGGCGGCCGCGCACCGCCTCGGGATCCTGCACCGCGACGTCAAGCCCGGGAACATCCTGATCACCGACTACGGCGAGCCTGCGCTGACGGATTTCGGCATCGCTCACATCGCCGGTGGGTTCGAAACCACGGCCGGCGTCGTGACGGGTTCGCCGGCGTTCACCGCCCCCGAGGTGGTCGCCGGTGAGTCCCCGAGTCCGGCCGCCGATGTGTACGGCCTCGGCGCCACCCTGTTCGCTGCTTTCACCGGTCATGCGGCGTTCGAACGGCGAAGCGGTGAGCAATTGGTGGCACAGTTCCTGAGGATCACGTCCGAGCCGGTTCCGAACCCGCGCGAACACGGCATTTCCGAGGGGGTCAGCGCTGTCATCGAACGTGCCATGTCCTCCGAGGCCGGCGCTCGCCCCTCCGCTGTGGAACTGGGTCGGCAACTGCGCGAGTCCCAACTGCATCACGGCTTCCCGGTCGACGAGATGGCAATGCACACCGAACCGGCCGCGGTGCAGGGCGGAGCGTCAGTCCGGCCGTCGTGGTCACCGGCGGATTCGGGCCGAACGGGTGGACTTCCGCTGGAGCTGACCAGTTTCGTCGACCGCCGCACGGAACTGGCCCAGGCGACGAACTTGTTGTCGACGTCGCGGCTGGTGACGTTGACCGGAATCGGCGGGGTGGGAAAGACCCGGCTTGCTCTACGCGCAGCCGCCAAGGCACAACGAAACTTCTCCGACGGTGTGACGCTGGTGGAACTGGCTGAGTTGCTGGATGATTCGCTGTTTTCGGGGGTCGTGGCGGCCGCACTGGGGTTGCGCGACCAGTCTGCCCGACCTTCACACGAGGTGCTCGTCGAGTTCCTTACCCGGCGTGAAGTGTTGCTCGTGCTGGACAACTGCGAGCAGGTGGTGGCCGCGGCCGCGAAACTTGCCGAGATCCTGCTCCGCGTGTGCCCTCGGCTGCGAATTCTCGCGACGAGTCGCGAACCGCTCGGAATCGGCGGGGAAACAGCGCTTCTGATTCCCCCGCTGCCCGTCCCTGATCCCGACCACCTGCCGAAAGGACTGCCCCGCAACGATGCGGTCACTCTCTTCGCGGAACGCGGCGCCGCCGTAGTCCCGGGATTCGAGCTGACCGAGGAGAACAAGGTCACCATCGCCCGAATCTGTCAGCGGCTGGACGGGCTGCCGCTACCGATCGAACTGGCGGCGGCCCGGCTTCGCGCGATGACGCCCGACCAGATCCTGCAGCGCCTCACCGACCGCTACCTGCTGCTCACTCGCGGCAGCAGGGACGCGCCCTCGCGGCAGCAGACGTTGCGGATGTGCATCGACTGGAGCTATGACCTGTGCACTCCTGCGGAACAACGGATGTGGGCGCAGCTCTCGGTGTTCGCGGGCAGTTTCGAACTCGAGGCCGCGGAACAGGTCTGCGATGGTGACGACGTAGACGACCTCCTCGACACCGTGACGTTCCTCGTCGACAAGTCGATCCTGACGAGAGAAGAGTCGGGTTCCGCGGTGCGGTTCCGAATGCTCGAGACCGTCCGCGCCTACGGGCGGGAAAAGGCGCAGGAGAGCGGCGACTACATCGCGCTTCGCCGTCGGCACCGCGACTGGTGTGAGTGGCTGGCGGTCGAGGCGGAAACCGAATGGATCAGTTCCCGGCAGCTCGCGTTGATCTCCAGACTGGGTCGGGAACAACCGAATATCCGCGAGGCGCTGGATTTCTGCGTGTCCGACAGTCCCGCAACGGGACTGCGGATCGCTGCCGCACTGTACCCGTTCTGGCTTTCCAGGGGATTGCTCAGCGAGGGTCGGCGATGGCTCGGTCGCCTCCTGGCTCGACAACCGGCCGAGCCTACCGGCGATCGGGTCAAGGCGCTCTACGCCGCCAGTGTGCTGGCCGGAGTGCAGGGCGACATTCCCGTGTCGGACGCGCTCGCGAAGGAAGCGCAGGCGGTCGCCGCTCAGACAACCGACCCGCTGGTGCGTGTGCACGCCGACCACGCGTTCGGATACGCGGCACTGTTCGCGGGGCGCCTTCCCGACGCCCGCGTACATCTCGAGAAGGCCGTCCGAGGGTTCACTGCACGCAACGACCTTTACGAGGTGGCTGCAGTCGTGGGTCTCGGCATGACGCACGACCTCGTGAACGACACGGAGCGAGCCATCGAATGTCATGAGCGCGTCCTCGCGATCACCGAGGCGCAGGGCGAATCGGTGTATCGGTCGTATTCGCTGTGGGCGCTGGCCGTCGCGGTGTGGCGGCTCGGGGAGAGAGCACGAGCGGTCCAGCTCCTCGGGCAGGCGCTTCAGGTCGAGCGTCGGGTGAACGATCGACTCAATGCCAGTGTGTGTCTGCAGGCACTCGCATGGATAGCCGCCGAGGAACAGGACATGGAACGCGCGGTCGTATTGCTGGGCGCCGCAGACGAGTTCACCCGGTCGGTGGGCAGTTCGACGGTGTTGGTGCCCGGCCTGAGCGTGTACCAGGACGAGTGCGAACGCCGGACCCGAGAGGCGATGAGTGAGCAGGCCTTCACCGCGGCCCGCAGAAGGGGCACGGCGCTCGGTTTCGACGCGGCCGTCGCCTACGCGCTGGGCGAGCAGATTTCGCCCTCTCCGACGTCCGCCGGTCCGTCGCCTGCACCGACGAAGCGGGAGCGTGAGGTTGCCACCCTCATCGCCGAGGGGCTGACCAACAAGGAGATCGCCGCTCGGCTGGTGATCTCGCCCCGCACCGCACAGGGGCACGTGGAACATCTCCTGACGAAGCTGGGATTCAATTCACGCGCGCAGATCGCGGCGTGGGTCGTGGAATCGCAGGGCGAAGGGTGAGATCAGGGCGAGAAGCGACTGCATGATCCCCTGGCGATGGCGCGATCAGTTACCTGGTGATCAGGTGGTCGCGTGACCAGTCCGCGCTGACCTCGCGTAAAGCCTGGATGAGCTTGCGCACGGCCGGTGCCGGCTGAGAGCGTGTCTCATGTGGATGAAGTGATGTGTGGGACATAATGTGACGCGTGGTAGATGAGTTGTCACTGAGGTTGGTTCCGGATGTGTTGTGGGAGATAGTCGCACCGTTGATTCCTCCTTTT
>NZ_JAAXPA010000055.1 GCF_012396235.1 Rhodococcus opacus
CAAGGAGTGGAACCGAAGCGACCTCACGTCACCTTCGTTCTCGATGAGGCGAACAACACCGCGCCGATCCCTCTGCCAGCGATCATCAGCGAGGCCGGCGGGCAGTCGCTTCACGTGATCGTCGGTATCCAGGACCTATCGCGGGCACGGTCGCGATGGGGCAAGGATGCCGACGGGTTCCTGACCTTGTTTCCGACGAAGGTCGTGCTCAACGGGGTGGTCGAGCCGTACACGCTCGATGCGCTCAGCAACGCATCCGGCGAATACGACCGCATGATGGCCAGCTACAGCGAGTCCACCACCTTCCTCGGCCCGTACAACTTCCCTCTCCGTCAACGGAACCCGAACTATTCGATGACCAGGCAGAAGGTCCTGCACCAGGGCGACATTGCAAAGCTTCCGCCTGGCCGCGCGCTGCTCTTTGAAGGCGCGGAGTGGTGGCTGGTCAACCTGGGAATGCATCACTCCGACCCTGTATGGCAGGTGGTCCAGGAGGACGCCGCCCACTACGGAGCGCAGATGATGTCGATCGATGATCCGCAGGGGCAAACACCCGCATCAAGCCAGGTCGAAGCCTGACCCAATCTTCCCGTCCGCCAAGGCCGGGGATCCACAGAAGAAACAATGAGAGGCAACGAAATATGCGCTCTATCGCCACCTGGAAGCCCGCTTCCATCATTGCCAGCATCGCGGCCGCGGCCGGGATCGTTGTGGGCGCCACCGGAGTCTGGCTCCTGCCCGACTCCAAGGCCCACTCGGATCCGATTGCAGTGCAAGAGAAGACAGCCATATCGGATCCACGAACATGGGTGATTCCTGTAGCGCTGATGCCGGTCGGGGTCGATTCGGTCGATCCCGGCGACAGCTACGCCACCGCCGGTTTCTACGGGGACCGGTGCCGGAATCTACTGGCGCAGGACGGAGGTGGGGACCGGGTACTGAGTGAACAGGAACTCCGCGTCGACCTCGACGCAGCGCTGTCGGCCGCAGAGTTCGGCGCACTGGTTCCAGTGCTCACATGGACTGAAGGGGTACAGCCGGTGTGCTCGATCATGAATGCTGGCGACGTGCGGAGTACGTATGTGCGCCTTGTGCGGGATCCCGAGCTTGTGGTCGAGGCGTTCAACAAGCTATGGCCCGAGAACAGTCGTGTGTCCACGCGCTAGTACCGCGAGGTGGGGACCGGGCGACGGGTACTCGCCCGGTCCCCACCGGAGCATTCTTCTCTTGCCTTTGAGTGCGCTGACCTGCGCCCCTCCCCATCCGGCCGCGGAATTCTCAATCACCCCCCCCGGTGCGTCGTTCGCGAGAGTCAGGCAGGCTCGTAGCGAAGAAAGAATGCGGTAGAGCTGGGCTTGATAACTCACGAATTGAGTACATTTGACTGCAACTAGAACGGGCACCACAGATTCAGGGATTCTCTCTGTCAATGATGTGGCTCGTGAATCGGATATTCCCCGTGCATACGCCATCGACGATTCGACTAAGCAGTATGCGTACGAACTGATCGAAGGTTGCGCACACCGGGCGGCAATCCTTCTGGAAGAGCTCGGCTGGATACCCTCGTCGAAAGTGCGGCCGAGTAACGGTCGTCTGACTATGGTCCCAGCGCTTGTTCGCTCCTCTCACTGGCCAGCAGACTTCTACATCGTGCGGGAAGTACTGCGGGATCGAAACCTCGCGGAGGACTGGTGCAAGGCACCCGGCCGGCAGCAAGACGAGGTAGTAGGAGTCCTCCGCGACTTCTCCATCACCGAACCCGACGTGGAACGTCTTCTCGGCCCGACGTGGCTGTCGATGATGATGGCTTACGTGCTGCGGGATGCACTGAGCGAAGCTGAGCAGGATCGGATGGACTCGCTCAGAAGCGACGACTGGGAACCTGTATGCACCCGGGCGCGTGAGCTCCTCAAAACGACCGGCCGCCGCCACAGCTTGTCTGACCTTCGAGGCGATGCTCAGTCGACCTGGTGCGCAGCGCGAGGAGCTGCGTGGGCTGTGGGGATCAGAGACCTCTTGGACCCGTCGGACTACGAGGTGCTCATTACGCCCTGGAAGACCGTTATCGGCCCACTGATCCTCAACCCCGACACACCTGTGGACATCCCTGACAAAGCCAAGGAACTAAGGCTCCGGGCCGTACGGCGGGGAATCCACGAACGAGGAGCCATGGAAATTCTGTTCTAAAGGCCGAGCCACTACTGCAAATCGCGAGAGAGGAAAGACATTGATGGATGAAGCGTCCCGGGCGAACTGGATCACCACAGAGGACCTATACGACCAGGGATACACGGCAGAGGGAGCCGAGCAGCTGTTCGGCGAGCCGACCGTGAGCCCTGACGGAACTCTTGGCTGGGATGTGGACTGGATCAACCGCGTAGAGGAAAGGGCACTTATTCCTGTCCTGCCCTTTCTCATCGAACGTCTGCGCGGGCACCATGAAGTGGGAGAGCCCGCCGGTGATCTGGTCAGGCTCTATGAGGACCTCAACCGTAGAGCGGGACTTCAGGATTGGCCTGATCCACTACATCACCATGAGATTTCCGAACAAGAACTTGCGGCGAAGGTCGGCGCGGATGATCGCGACATGCTGTCGAAACTCTATGGGCCGTATTCTCGTAAAACCGTCGAGCAGGGAAGCGATGGGAAAGACGTCACCGTGCGCTGGTGGTCACGCGGCCGCGTAGATGCCTATGACAAAGGGCTCGTCAAACTGGCGTTGACCGGGGGCGTCCCGGATTAGAAGCAGTCCGAGCTGGCTGAAATCCCGCCCGAACGTTAGTAATTGCACGTCAAGGCGCAAATCTAACATTCAAGAATGTTAGATTTGCGCCTTGATTCGCATCACCCGCTTCCTCTTCCTCCGGACGCGTTGATCGGTAGAGATGTCGGGCATCAATAGACCTCGAAACGCCCAGTAAGGTCCCACAATCTAACAATTTAGAATGTTAGGTTCCAGCCTTATGACGACTACAGCAGTGGTGAATCAGAAGGGCGGATCAGGCAAGACGACGACCGTTCTCGGCCTCGCATCAGCTGCCAGCGTGCGCGGCATCGACACTCTGGTGATCGACCTCGATCCCCAGTGCAACGCGTCCGAGGCGCTGGGTATCGACTACCCCACAGACGGGCAGACAGCCGCAGACTTGCTCGCGGGCGAGTTCCCAGGGGGCGCGGCTGAGGTGGTCCAGGCGTCGAAGTGGGATCACGTGAGCATAATTCCGGGTGACCTGGACCTTTCCGATATCGACGCGGTAGCCGGCCTCGGGGTCGAGCAGCGTCTACGGGTGGCGCTCGACAGCGAGGAACTGCGGCAGCAGTTCCCACTGATCCTGATCGACTGCCCGCCGAGCATCGGCAAGTTGGTGTCGAACGCCCTCATTGCCGCCGACAGTGCTCTTGTGGCCACCGAGCCATCGTTCATGGCCAGCCGGGGCGTGTCGAAGATTCTGCAGGCAATCGAGACGATCCAGCGGTACTACAACCCGAGTTTGACCGTGGCCGGTGTCCTCATAGGGCGCGTGCCCGCACAGGCCCGTGAAGCTGCCCATCGCAGCGCTGAGATCCGCGAGGCGCTGGGTGATCTCGTTCTGCCCGAGGTGGTCCCGCAGAGGGCAGCGGTCGCGGAAGCCGTCGGAGACCGAAGGCCCATTCACGAGGTCCGGCCGCTCGTGTCGGAGGTGACGAGCGCGTTCGACGCAGCGTTGGACCGCGTACTGGGAGGAGCGCGGCCGTGACCACGACCAAGAAGCCATCAGCGTTCGGCGTTGCCCGCGCCGCCGCGCCGGACAAGGACGCGGCGCATTCGAAGCCGCACCCGTTCACGCCGCAGCTCGCCCGTCAGGTCGCCGCCGCGCCGCCGAAATTGTCCAAGGACGCGGCGGTGACAGCGTTCGCGACCCGGCTACCCCCCGACATGCAGCGCATGGTCAAGACCGCATGCGCCCAACGAGGAATCAGAATTCAAGATGCGGTGTACGAGGCGCTGTGGCAATGGCTCAACGACTAAACATGCTGTCAGAGTTAGCTTTATAACTTGTTAGAAAGTTAACTTTACCGACTCGCTTTCTTCGCATCGGATCTGGCGGATTGCCCCGATGAGACCACCCGGTCTTGTCTCATTGCCAAGGTTCTCTCGGGGTCCGACGCGACTGTGGACCGGGAGCACGCCTCGTTTGTGCATGTCAAGCGTCGTCGGGCGAGACTCTAGCGTGGGCCACAGGTGTGGGTCTAGTGGTTACGCCCCGTCGGGGTGTGGCCGGTTGAGTCGGGTCATCAGCTCGCGGTTGGTGGCCCGTGTCGCGTCGAGTTCGTCGTCGCGTTCTGCGAGTTGACGGCGTTGTTCTGCAGTGTGTTGTTCGAGCTCGGTGACGCGGCGTTGGAGCCGGTCGATGTCGTCGGGAGGACAGAGGCCGGACTCTCGCCACGCCTGCTCGCCGAGGTGCTCGGACAGGCGTTGGCGGAGTTGGGTGTTTTCGCGAGACAGACGGGTGATGCGGTCGTGGGCGTTGGCCAGGTCGGCGATGAGCGACGGTCGGCTGGCACTCGGACCGCCGGTGCTGGCGGTGGCTGGTTCGGCGGCTTTGACGAGCACCGCGGCGTGCAGGTCGCGGTGGCGGTAGAGGAAGCTGCGGTCCACCCGGGCGCGGCGGGCGATCGCGGAGACGGTGATCTCGTCACCCGAATGGGCAGCCTGCTCGAGCGCGGTGAGGACGCGTTGTCGGCATCTGGTGCTGTGGGCCTGCCGGGCGGCGGCGATGGCGTTGGTGTTGGCGTTCACGGTCTCTCCAGTGGCTTGCCGAGATCGGGCTGGCGGTTGATGCTGGGCATGCCCAGGCCGGTCACCTGGCGGGTGCGCCGCACCGCTGAGATGGCCGTGGCGATGTCGGCTTGCTCGACGGGGGTGAGCTGTTCGAGATGTTCTTCGACTCGGTGCACGAGGTCTTTAACTCGGCGGATTTCCACCTCGGAGGGCAAAGCTTCTGTCTTGGCCCAGTTTTCGAGATCGGTGGCGGCCAGCACGCGTTCGCGGTCACGGAGTAGGTCATGCAGGTATGCCTTCACCTCGGGCAGATGGGAGGGATCGGTGTGGAAGTGGTCGCAGCCGACGCAACGGAACCGGAATGGGCAGGCGCCACCCCCAGCTTGGACGTTCGAGGGTTCGCGGCAGGTGCCGTAGGGTACCGAGACTTGGCCGAGCGCGTGCCGAGCGTGCTCGTCGTCGAGCAAAGCCTGGGCGTCGCGCCAGATGTGGTTGCCGTAACGGTCGAACCGGTGGTTGGCCAGCCGGTCGACGGCGGCTCGGCGGCGTTTCTCGCCGACCTGGTAGTAGGCCTGCGTCGAGCTCAACAGCTCGTGGCCCATCAGCTCGGCGAGCACATCGAGCGCGACGCCGGCGTCGGCGTGCCGTTGCGCGTAGGTGTGCCGATAGGAGTAGGGCGTGATCGTGGTCAGGTCGTAGCTGCTGCCGTCGGAGCGCCGGATGGGGGTCGGCAACGCCTCGAGCCAGTCGCGGTGGGTTCGGCCGATCTGGTGTCGGGCCATCGCACGTCGGCCGTTCTGGTCTGATGCGGGCAGCAGAACCAGCTCCGTCGGGTTACCGTCGGGAAATCGTTCCCGGGTTGCATGCTGTTGGGCGCTGATCAACTTGGCGGTCGTCTCGGTGATCGGCAGCCGTCGGCGGGGTCTGTTGTTCTTGAGATCGTCGTAGACCAGCACGTAGTTGTCGTCGTGGTCGTGGCCCAGGCAGTCCCAGGGCAAGTTCAGGATCTCGCTGGGTCGGCGGCCGGTGTCGATGAGCAGCTCGATCGCAACGGCCAACACCTTGGAGGTGCGCGTGCGCAGCAGCGGCAGGGCATCGCAAGAGCTGGGCGAGGATCTCGGGCGGCAACGCCCGGTGTGAGGCTTGCCGGTCCGGGCGCCGGGGAATGTCCTCGCGGCGGAGCCCGAAGTCGTCGGGCAGCCCGCCGAGTGGGTCGCCGGCCCGGGTCAGGCCGAGTAGTCGCATCTGGCGTAGCGCGTGATGAACCTTCCGGCAGCTCAGGGATCGGGACAAGGCGCTGATCTCGTCGCAGTGCTCCAGGTAGGCGAGTCGCTGCAAGAACATCTCGATGTCGTGGCGGCCGAGCGCGCCGATGATCAGGCCGTGGTCGCTGCGATGGATGCGTAGGCTCTCCGAGAGCCCGGCCAAGGCCGCGACGTGAGCTCTCAGCACTGTGGTGACTCCGTCGCCTCGACGGCGTATCAGGTCTTGTATCGCCCACCGCTTCGTACCTTCACGCAGCCAGGATTGGCTGATCGCGGTGAAGTCCAACCGTCCGTGGTGGCCAAATACGGACATCGCCCAGATGTCCTTGGCCTGTTCGGCTTCCAGCTCGTCCTCGTGTGTCGAGGCGGCCAGCGCACCAGCCGGCGCCGCGCTCACCTGGTCACGTCCTCGGTGTCGCCGCGGCTGACAGCCCGGCCTACCCGCTCGACCGCGGCCCGCAACCGCTCCGGTGCGGGGTGGACATACACCTGGCTCGAGCTGATCGAGGCATGCCCGAGGAGCTCTTGGACCTCGTCGATGCTCCCGCCGGCATCGAGGACGTTGCTGGCGAACCCATGCCGCAGCGCATGGGGGTGCACCGCCCGATCCAGACCCGCGCGGCGGGAGGCCGCCGCCAGCAGTGCATTGACCGCACCGGGAGTCATCGGCGCGCCGATTGGCGCACGGAACAGGTTCACGAACACGAAGTCGCTCTCCCACGCCGTGGCCTTCGTGGCCCGCTCGGCGACATACTGGTCGTGGGCCTGCACCACAAGGGAATCCACCGGCACGATCCGCGAGTGCCGCGACTTCGCCCACGCGCCGTTGGTGTTCTGACGCCGCACCACGTGCAGGTGCGATCCGGGGAAGCTGCAGCCCAAAGCCGATGAGTCGAGCAGGAAGTGGACGTCCTCGCGCCGCAGTCCAACCACCTCGCCGCGACGCAGACCTGCCCGCGCGAGCAGTAGCACCAGCAGCCGGTCACGCGCCGATAGACACGCCCGCAACAGCAGGAGGACGTCCTCATCGCTGGCCCGGCCGGGCCGTTGCCTGACAATCGGAACCCGGTGCCGGGCCCTCATCCGCAGCCTCCAGGCGCCGTCCTCGCCGCGCGCCTCCGCCGGCAGGTCCTGGCTATCGGCAAGCTCGTACAGTTGACCAAGCACCCCTCTCGGAGTGTGGCCGTGATCCACCGCGAAGGCCAGGAACCCCCGCACCCCCGCGAGCACGCAGTTGATCCGCCTCGGTCCACGCACCATGATGGTGCCCGCCTCGCCGGCCGTTGCCCCTTCTGGCTGAGACGGGGAGTGGCGAAGCCACAGCACGAACGACGGCATCTTCCCCGCCGCGGCCCGCCAGTCCTGCCCCGTGGCCGCGCACCACGACAGATACAACGCCACTGCGCCCGCATACGACTTGGTCGTGGACTCGGCCCCATCACGCCCGAACCTCACATACCGCAGATATGCATCCGCCACCGACATGACCAGCAGGTCCTCGTCGATCACCGTCCAGTACCGCGTGCCAGAGGGCATCTGCACCGGAAAAGCTCGCATCGTCGTCATCTCCCTTGTCAATCATGGCCGCCACAACGACGACCACCTGACCGACACGCGGAGAGAACCCGTTGTCCACCAAGCAAGTGATCAGCTAGTGCCACAGTGCGCGACAAGTGATCGGACCCAGAGGGAATCAAAGCTTTGAGACGGTCGCCGGTGAGACACTTCGGCGCCGAGACGGCGCGCGTTGCCCCTGGTCGACTCGTCTCGAAAGTCCGTCTCATTGAAATTGGCGGCGCGGCGTGTCTCATTGCGAAGGGTGCCGACTTATGAGACGGTAACGGCATGAGCGAAATCATCGGCTACGCCCGCGTATCGACCTCGCGCCAGAACCTCGACCGCCAGCTCGACGCACTCGCCGGCATGAGCGCCACCCGCGTATTCACCGACAAGGTGACCGGCCGCACCATGGCCCGCCCCGGCTGGGAGGACTGCCGTTCTCACCTGCGCCGCGGTGACACCCTGGCCGTCGAGAACCTCGACCGCCTCGGCCGATCCACCCTCGAGGTGATCGCCACCGTCAAGGAGCTCGCCGACGACGGCATCGTCGTGCACGCGAAACAGCAAGGCATCCTCGACCCATCCACGGCCACCGGCCGCCTCATGATCACCATGTTCTCGATGCTCGCCGAGTTCGAGGTCGACCTCAAAGCAGAGCGGGCCGCCGCCGCTCGTGAGGCCGCAGCGGCCCGGGGCAAGCACACCGGCCGCCCCAAGAAGCTCGACACGTCCGACGCCGCGCGCGCCCGTGAGCTGCGCGCACAGGGCCTCTCGGCCGCCGAGGTGGGCAGGTCCCTCGGCGTCTCCCGGGCCACCGTCTACCGCTACCTCGCCGACGATGCGCAGGTGACGGCGTGAACGCTTACCGGTCCGCGTACGAGCTCGACGTCGCACAGTCCCGCACCATCGGCGCACGTAACCCGTACCTGCCCGCCGAGCTCTACACCCGCGAGATGCTGCTCGCCCAGTGCTGGAACGCGGGCCGCGTCCACGACATGCCCGCCAGTTTCAAGACCGAGGGAGTGATCGCATGACCGATCTGAACGCACCGGCCGACCTGAACGAGCAGGTTGGGAACGCCCGCGACGACCTGCTCGCCCTGATGCGTCGAGTTCGGGAGTTGACCGAGCAGTACGGCGACCTCGACCCCGAGCAGGTTGACGTCGACGAGCTCGGACCGGCGATGAACGGTGCCGTCGCGGTCACCGAGACCATCGACCGACTCTTTGACACGACACGGGCGCTGAACACGGCATATGACGTTCTCGACGGGGCCTTCGGGCTCGGCTCACGGCTGCGGGGCAGGTGATCGAGTGAGCGACTGGACGGTCTACGGCCCAGGTGGGCCGCCGTATCGCTGGCTCAACCACCGCGACCCGCTCGATTGGGTGGCCGACCCCGAGACCACCGCGGTGCTCACCGCCCCGGACTTCGGGTTTCCGCTGGTCCCGGCCGGTCCGTGGCAGCAGGGCACCCCCGACGAGGTCACGTTGTACCTGGCAGCCCTGGCCGTGATCCCCGGTGCCCGGTACGTCGGCGACGTACCCGGCCTGCCCGCTCGTCTGCGGGCCACCCCTGGCGTCGTGCACTAGCTCGACACCCCCCATAGACCTGCGCAAACGCAGCAGACGGGCGGGCCGGTGCTTGCGACACCAACCCGCCCTGACCACCGAGAGAAAGGCACTCACTCAGTGACCACCCCCATCCTGCCCCCGCTGCACGTGACCGAACTGTCCCGGTTGCAGGCCAACACCCTCGATGTCGTCGGCCAGAACCTCGGCCGATCCCTGCTCGACCCCGACGGATACGTCACCGACGACAGCATCGCCGTCGACCTGCGGTTTATCGGCCTGGTCGCCGCCATGTAGCCCGGACTCGTGAACGCCCCCGCCCTGTTACCCCGGGTCGGGGGCGTTCGTGCGTCTTGGGCGGGGGCGCAGAGTCATCTCCTGACCCCTACAGAGCACTCCAGTCCATCCCTGCTCTGTCTTTTGGAAGTTTCTAAAATGACGTACCGTCACCTCTGTCGGTCACCACTGACGCCTCTGGCGTCAATTCTGACCAGGTTGGAACACCAGAAAGCCGGGCCTCCCTCGCAATGGAAAACCCGGCCTCTGGCTACATCGAGTGATTGATGACCAGTTCGATGAGGACTGCAAGGGCCCTAGCGACTGAACAGGCGGCGGCAACCACCTGAACCCAGTTGATGGGGCTCTTCCTCGTCTTACGACGTCTCTCGACCACTTTCATACCTCCCTCCCTCGTCGAGACGGCTCCGGGGCGGAGCTGTCCGTATGGGGGAGCCGCGATCTCGCTCGGTACGGGAGGTGCAGAACTGCCGGTAGTTCCTCCTACGGAAGGACCACCAGCAGCGAGACGAACGGTATGCCCTCGAGGACGAACTTGAAAGCGGAACGGTGACCGACACGAGTCGGAAATCGCACTGACCTGCAGTGACTGTTAGTTATCCACATTTTGTGTGCAGTCGCGGTGCGGTTGAGTACGGCGTGTTTTCACGGCGTGTTTCCGCTCGCGCGCGTGACGCCGACTGTCTCCGTACCGCGGACGGACGGTTTGTCGCGGGGCCAATGCGCCGGCCTCTAGCCGCAACGGACCCGCAACCGTTGCCGCAACTGATACGGTTTTCGCAGCTCACGGGTGCGCAACCCGCCCGCAACGGGGCCGTTGGTAGAGCAAGTGACTCTTAATCACTGGGTCCGTTCGGGGCTCAGTGATCGGAAGTAGTTCCGAACAGGGCGCGCACTTTCGCCGCCGGTCCCATGTGCTTGTTGTAGGGGTGAGAACCGAATACGCCTGAAAGGGGCCCGGCTGGTTGCACCGTTTCGGTGGCAAGGCAGCGCGCAGCGGTGCCGCGGCAGCCCATGTCGGACGCCCAGCTGCACCTGAACGACGCGACAGCGGTACTCGCGGACGTCATTGTGTGACCGGGCAGTCCCAGCAGTTAAATGAAGGTTTCTAACTTTCTACAAAGCTAACCGGCGACTGTGTGCGCGGCGAGAATTGATGCCCACGCGGTCGCCGGTAGGTCGTTCGGTTGGAAGCGCGTGGACAACCTAGGGAACGATGTGCTGCCGCGCCATCGCTACGCGCTGGCTTGCCTCTGATCACTCGTGCCCGACTTCCGCGCATGGTGTAGCAGCGTGCCCACCGTGCCGACAGAACAGCCCATTTCCTCGGCTATCTCGCGGTACTTCAGGCCCTGCTCCCGCAACTCGACCGCGCGTTGACGTCGTTCTTGTGCTCGAGCTTCGAAATCCGCGCGAGGCTCAGCAACGAGCCGTTGGATTGTTCGAGGTGAGACACCGAGTCGCTGTGCGCCCTCGCGTGCCGTCATTTTGCGTCGTGCTGGTGTTTCAGCGCTCACAGCAGTACCTCCAACGCTTCGGCCCGATCGACCTTGGTTCGCCGTAGGCGGTTCGCCTCACGCTTGGCCGGTGTCATCACTTTGCCACTCGCAAGGCCACCTTTGCGGCCGCGGTGGGCTTGGAGCGCTCGGTATTGCTCTTCGGAGAAGTTGCGCCAAATCCAACGGGCGATGGATTGAGCTGTGGCGCGGACCTCGATGAACGGGAGCGGTTCAGGGAATTCGGTGTTGATCGCGTGGCAGCGTTGCAGCACGAGCCTTTCCCAGTCGCGGCCGGTGCCGTCGCGGTGGCGCCACCACTGCGGATAGGCCCATTTGCGGGCGGTGTCGAACATGGTGACGTTGCGGCCGAGGCCTGCGGCACGGTCGGGCCGGCGGGGCATCTGCCGAGGTGTGTGGATGGTGGCCAGGTCGCGGAGTTCGTACGGCTGTGCTGGCCCGTAGCGCGTTTCCCAGTCGGGGTGAATGGGGTTCTTGGTGAGTTGTCCCCCGTACGAGAAATCTCCGTCGACAGACGTTCTCAGCCCTGCTTCGATGCGTTGAGCGAATCGGAGCGGTTGCAGTCGAGCCGAATCGGTGCGGCAGACAGGGGCGGCGAGCCACCAGCCGAGGTGTGCACGTCCCGCATGCGGTCCCCTGATGGTTTGTGCGACCCAGGAGGGAGCAGGGTGGTCGCTGGGCTGCTCGAACGCGCGAATAGCGGCGTCTGGGTGGTCGCAGTCGATGACGATGGATCCCAGGAGTGCATGCGGTGAGTGTTCGACGTAGCGCATCGCCAGGGCGTCGTCGCGACTCATGCGGTACTGGCCCCGGTCGAGATGGTTCGTCGCGTACGGCCGATGCGGCAGCAGCACGTCCGCCGCCCATCGATCGTCAGTGAGTAGTTCCGCCCCCGAAGATTCCATGTGGCACACCCTGCACCACAAGATCAATTATTTAGGTACGACACACCGAAGCCATATCAGGTATCCCGATCTTTTCGATGCCCCGGCACCCTCGCCTCTCTTATTGAAGTACGACACACCGAAGCCATATAACCGCCAATCTGGCTCTCTGACGTCCACGGTCCTCTTGATCCCTTCTGACATTGATGCCTGCCTGGAGATGATCCGCGCCGCCTCGGGCAATGGTTTTCCCCTCTCGGATCAACAACAAGCACTGAGAGGTGTGTGTCCGAAACGATGGGAGACCCGATGAATGAGCGCGAGCCGAACGAGCCGGAGAATCGCCGCCGCACTTGGAGGGAACGGCTTCGAGCTTTGTGGGAGGGGACAGGGTCGGTGGTCGCGATCGCCACGCAGCTGGCCTATGTCGGTGCGCAGGTCGTGCACGTCGTGGAGACATTCCGAGGGCACTAACTGCCGCCGACCCGGGTTGGATCTCCCGGCTGGATAGTTGGCAAGCCAGCGCGTAGCGGTGGCGCGGCAGCACTACTCTCAACGGGGTGTGGAGGTAGTCAGCGTTCGCGCATTGCCTCGAACGCTTCCGCTGCATCGTTGAGGGCGAGTTGGACGTCTGAGAGACCATCGACGACGTCCGTGCGGTCGATCTCGTCCGCAGCTTCCGCCACCCTCTGGACCCGACGGGACAAGAGGGTCAGTTCCTCCCGGATCTCGCGGAGTTGCTGGTCGAGGTCCGTCATTTGGCGAGTCTTCTGTTCAGGCTGGCGAGAATCTTGACGTCGGCAGTGTTCCGGGGATTCTGTTGCATTCGACTCATGCCTCGGTGGGCTTGCGAGTTTGACGACCTCGGCCGGTCGACTTGGCTGCCCTTCTGGCGCGCTTTGGCTTGATTGGTTCGATGCCGATGCTGGCGAGTTCTTTCGCCGTCCAGGAGCTGTCGAGCGCAGAGCTGTACTCGTCTTTGTACTTGGCTTCCAACGTGGCGACAGTGGCGCGTGCCGAAGTCAGTTCTGCCAGCGTTGCGGCAACCTTCTTGCCGGTTTCGATGCGGCGTTGCACTTGATTGTTGGCAAGCGCTTCGATGTCGGCTTCGGTGGGCGTTGTTGGCGGGTTATCGGTCATGGTTCGGAGTGTAGGCGCGAGCCGTGAATGCGACCGCTGTCGCGGCCGGTGTGCGGTTGCCGTGTCGGTGTGCACCGCGCGCCTGACGGCACGCGAGCGCACACCACCCCGTCAACCACACGCGCTTGCGCGCGGCGTGCGCCTGGCGGCGCAGTGTCACGCAAGCGTGACACGCGGGGCCGGCCACCGTCCGAGCGCGCTGGGCGCACTCGAGCCGGAGGCAGTCCCCGCGCTGCGACCCGCCACCCGCGAAAGGCGTGCGAGGCGGCGAAGTCTTGCAGCAGCGAGATATGCCCACCGCTACGCTCATGGGCAACTCGCCCCGAATTCGCTACGCTCAGTTCGGGGGTTCCGACGCCGCTCCGCCGCCGTCGGTGGCGCGTTCGTGCCTGCGACGGTGCCTGGCGGCACCAGGTCGCAAGGCCCGAAAGCGCGCGAGGTGCATCGTCCGAGTGCAGCTATACGCTGCACCGCGACGGATGCACAGAACGGGACGGAGAGTGATCGAACGTGAGAGGACGGGTAGTGGCAGTTCGGTTGGAGGTGGACGAGCACATGGCGTGGACGCGTGCGCTCGACGCTTCGCCGTGGAGCTCGCTCGCGCACTGGTGCCGTGAGGTTGTGAACGACTCGCTAGACCGTCCCTCCGTCGTTGCGTCGAGTAGCGCTGAACTGTCCGATGTTGCGCGCAACGAGGTCGAGAAGTTCACGGCACTGTGTGGCGCTCTGAACGAACGTGCGAAAGGCAGCAACAGGCTCGGTCGTGTCGTTGCGGATTCGCTTCAGACTGCACGCGCTGTTGCGGATGAATCAGAACGCTTGTTGCCGTCGGTGGAGACGCATTTTCCGACGCAGCCCGACACGAAGGCGTTGCGGGAGAAGTTGGTCAATGTGCGACTCAGTGATGACGAGTTTGCGCGTTGGAATGACGCCGCAAGGCGCAGCGGTTTTGCGCGAGTCTCGTCATGGACTCGGCACACCGTTGCGGCACTCTTGGGGTATCCGTTGCCGCGTCCGGCTCTGACGGTTCCGGAAGGTCTAGATGAGGTTCGACGGCAACTTGCGGGAGCGATCACAAACGTTGCGCAGTTGTCCGACCTGGCGGAGCAATACGACGCCGCGTTGCACGACGAGATTGCGGACGTGCACGCCCGCGTTGCGGACCTGTTGCGCCGCTATCACGCGCTTGGCAGGCGCTCATGATTCCGCGCATCAGCAAGGGGACTTCCGCCTATGGAGCGCTTGCCTACGATCACGGTCCTGGGCGACGTGATGAGCACACGAACGCGCACAAGGTTGCGGGAAATGTACCGGGCCGGACATGGCGCGAACGTGCACGAGTGATCGACAGTCATACGAAGACCGTTCGAGGCGACATCAGCAAGCCATTGCATCGCACTTCGTTGCGCGTTGCGGAGAACGATCGAGCACTGACTGATCACGAGTGGAAGCAAGTTGCGAACGAGTACATCGAACGGATGGGGCTCACCGGGTGCCCGTGGGAAGCGACTCGGCATGCCGATGACCACATCCACATCACTGTCAGCCGAGTGCAGTGGGACGGGAAGGTTGCCAAGGTCGGTCACGACTACGCCAGGGCGCAGGCAGCGAGCCGTCATATCGAGCGTGCACACGGCCTCCAAGACGCCAGCCTCAAGTACGACCGAAGTCGGCCGCAGGTTTCCAAGGGTGAGCGGGAGAGCGGAGAGCGTCGAAAGGTGACTCCGGAGCGAGAGCAGCTGCGCGAGAAGTTGCGTGCGGCGGAACGTGCAAGTGACGGCACCCGGGAGTCGTACGAGGAGCACCTAGGGGTTCAGGGCGTGCGGTATCGCGCCAACGTTTCCAAGACGACCGGCCGCGTCAGTGGGTACAGCTACGGTCTCGATGATCACGTGGCGAGCCCGAAGGGGGAACGGGGGGCCCCAAAGGAGCCGGTTTGGTTCAAGGGCTCGCAGATCGGCGGGGATTTCAGTTGGAGCAAGACACAGCACCGACTTACCGAGCTGGCCGCTGGGCGAGGCGAGCAGGCCGCGGGCCGCGTCGGAATGACGCGGGAAGAGGCTCGCGCGGAAGCGGCCCGCCGCTCGGCTGAGCGAGCACGGCCGCAGATCCGTGAAGACCTGACCAAGCCAGGTGCCGAGGGCCGGCCGAAACCGGCAGGCCCTCTCACTCGCGAGCAGGCGAAGGCAGAGGCCGCGCGCCGTGCCGCTGAGCGCCGACAGAACACCAGCCGAACAAACGAGCAGGAGGGGCGCGAGAGATGAGTAAATCGTGGGGGCCGCAGGCGACAGGAGGTGTCCTGCCGATCAGACGCGGCGGCGGGCACTGGATCGCGTTTGCTCTGTTCTCGCCGGTGTTTATCGCCCTTCGCATCATCGGAGGGTTCGACACGGTTGTGATAGCGGTGTGCGTGCTCGCAGTGCTGCTCGGGGTGAAAGAGCAACGCAGTGGAGTCGGATTCGCCTGCCACCGCTGGATTTCGGTCGGGGTGGTCACGTTCCTGGCGACGTACCCGATGATCGGTTACGCCGTTGGCTACGCCGTCAGCCGCCTTCTCGCCGGTCGGTCGTTCTCATTACCCCGCCTAGGTGGCCGCCGAGCCCCGATCTCCGAACGAGGGGAAATCTTGGCCGCCGAGTCTCCAGTTGTCGCGCTCGCGACCGTCGCTGAGCGAGCATGGGGAAAGCCCGGCGGGGGACACATTGGGTGGGACGACACCGGGAACTACCTGGCTGCGAACCCACGCGGCGGCATGCTGGTCATCGGCCCCCCTGGCAGCGGGAAGAGCTCGGGCATCATGATTCCCTCGATCCTGATTGCACCCTGGGCCGCGGTCGTGACGTCGATCAAGCTGGAACTGCTCATGGCCACAGCGATGGCCCGCGCGGCTATCGGCCGCGTCTGGCACTTTGATCCGGGCGGTGGCGAAAGCACTCCCCCTGGTGTTCTGCAGGCTCGATGGTCCCCACTGGTATCCATCCGGAGCTGGGACGATGCGCGAATCTCGGCCAACCGCTTGGCCGAGCCCGCAATGAAGGGCGACGACAACCACTTTGTCGAGCGCGCCCGGGACTGGCTCGAAGTGCTGCTTTACGCTGCTGTGCTCGGCAATCACCCCATCGCCACCGTCGCAGACTGGGCGCAGAACCCCGACTCCCAAGAAGTTCAGCAGGAAGTGGAAGGCGAACTGATCTTCGCTTCCAGCAATGGTGACCAGGGCGCGAAGATCGCCGTAGGCCAACTCTCCGGACTCCTCGCGATCCCCGATAAGGAACGCGGTTCGATCAAATCCACCTTGGCACGCCTGGTCCGTATCTACGGGAGCGTCTCTGCCCGTGAGCTTGGCGCGAACCCCAATTTCGACCCGCGCGAGTTCGTTCGAACCGCGGACACTCTGTACATCACGGCAAGCCCCGACCGGCAAAAGGAATACGCCCCGCTGCTGGCTGGACTCCTGGAGGAGATTCGCTACGCAACTTACGAGCGGCACGCCGCCGAGGAACAAGGAGTGGAACCGAAGCGACCTCACGTCACCTTCGTTCTCGATGAGGCGAACAACACCGCGCCGATCCCTCTGCCAGCGATCATCAGCGAGGCCGGCGGGCAGTCGCTTCACGTGATCGTCGGTA
>NZ_JAAXPA010000056.1 GCF_012396235.1 Rhodococcus opacus
ATGGTCAGTCCCATCCTCCGGCCCTACCCTCGACCACCACACCGACGTGATCGACACGCCGCTACGCGGGCGTTCTCACGTGAGGCAACGAAGGGGCTTACGCGGGCATTTTGGATGAGTCAACGCGACCTGTTGACTTTCGCAACACCTGGTGCTTTTCTGGTGCTACCGCCCCAGAGGAGAATCAATGGACGGCACTGTTGTGATGTGCTGGACGGGCTTCCTTTCATCATGACCACAGCGGGCAACTGGCCCGTCCCTGACGCCAATCGGGGAATCTATCGCACCGACTATCTCGTTTTGCGGCGGTGATCTCGCGCCGCCTAAGAATGCGTTCTCAACCGAGCTGGCCGACCGCACGATTCGATTCATCACCGAGCGTCTGCATAAGGATCGCCGGATTTCATCGGTTCTCAAACTTCCGGTATTGCTATGGGGTGTGCCAGGATTTATCTGGGTAAATACTCGGCCGAGCCCGATCACAAGGTTCGGGCGGTCGCCATTCAGGGTGGTCGACATGCGGTTTGTGAACCAGATAACGGCGATTGCGTTTGTCTCGATTCTCGTCAGCTCAGCGTGTAGCAACAATTCCGATCCGTCCAGTTCACCACCGACGACTGTGGCTCATCCGCCGGCGGAGTCTGTCGAAGGTCCGTGCGCGAAGACGCCGAATCCGGTCCCACTGCTGGAGAATGCTCGCTGCGGGGAATTGTTGGTACCGGTGAACCGCACCAAAGAAGACAGCGGAACCTTGCGCTTGGCAGTAGCGATCGTACCGTCGGAAACGCAGCCGCCGACAAAGACTCCGATCGTCTTTCTCATGGGCGGGCCCGGTCAGGATGGAGTCACGGATCCCCCGATCAACCCGGACGTCCCGCTGAACCGTGATCGCGATCTGATCCTGATGGGACAGCGCGGCAACGTGACGTCCAGCTCGCCGTTGCCCTGCCCGGAGATTTTCGAGTTCTTCGCCCAACGGATCGGAATGGCGTGGAACGCTGAGTCCACACGGGATGCGTACGTAGAAGCGGTAAAGGAGTGCCACGACCGCCTGGCTCCCACCGTTGACCTCTCGGCGTTCAATTCGACCGAGAGCACCTATGACCTGATTGATTTACGCATGGCACTCGGCCTCGAGAAGTGGAATGTGTTCTCCCACTCGTACGGCACCGACCTTGCGCTGATCTACATGCGTCAAGACGCCGACGCTATCGAGTCGATCGTATTCGACGGAGTGACGCCTCCATCGGCTGGTGCCCTGGGGTGGACCTGGGCCAGCGCTCGCCAAGCATTCGACAACATGGTCAAGGCGTGCGAGGACCAGCCAGCATGCAAAGAGCGCTATCCCGACCTGGGGGCAACGTTCATCCGGCTGGTCAACGAGCTTGAAGCGAAGCCCATCACCACGACGGTCAACGTTGAGGGTGTAGGAGACACGAAGGTTGTCGTCGACGGCGGAATGCTGCTGAACTGGTTTGTCCCCGTGGCTACCCATCTACCGAAAGAGTTCCCATCAACGGTCGATGAGCTCGCAAACGGGAATGCGCAGCCCATTGCGTCGCGTTGGGCCGAGGTTTGGGGGCATCCGGAGAGGGGCGCCCTCCATTGGGGCCTCACCCTGAGCATATGGTGTCGTGAATGGATCCCGTTCGAGACCGTCGAGCAGTCAATGCAACAGGCGGAAAAGGAATTCCCTGAACTGCCGGAGTCCGTTCGGGCCCAAGCGCCGCAGCTGCCGTTCCTGCGCGACGCCTGCGAAGTGTGGGACGTGCCGAAGGCCCCTGACTCGATCCGAGACATCACCGTGAGTGACATCCCTTCGCTTGTGCTGTCGGGAACCTACGACGGGCAGACCGGAGCGGTGTGGGGCGACTACATCGCGAAGGATCTCTCGCAATCCATAGTCGCGGTAGTGCCCGGAGCTGCACACGGTGTGTATGCAGAGCCACCGTGCGGAGCCGAGATAATCGCGTCGTTTTTCGACAATCCGGAGAAGCCGGACACATCCTGCACGGACACGACGCAACTGCCGGCATACGACATTCTCCCGCCACGCTGATGACGACCGAGGTGTTCGCCGTCGGTGGCCCTGAGTTGTCGCGCCGGGCGGTGCTTGGCGGGGCGGTCGCCGGGTTGGCGGTGCTCGTATTGCCGGCATGTTCGTCGAAGGAGTCGACCACCACAGCTACGAGCGTCCCGACGAACGCGACGGAAGCGTTCAACGAGCTCGACGCCAAGATCGACAAGGCGATGAAGGACTACGCGATCCCCGGGGTTGCGGTTGGCGTCATTGCCGACGGTGAGGAGTACATCAAGGGGTACGGGGTCACCAATGTCGACCACCCGACACCGGTGGACGGCGACACCCTGTTCCGGATCGGCTCCACGACGAAGACGTTCACCGGAACGACCGTGATACGCCTCGTCGACGAGGGCAAGGTCGATCTGGAGGCACCGATACGCCAGTATCTGCCCGATTTCGCGGTCGCCGATCCAGAAGCCAGCGCCACGGCGACGGTGCGACAACTGCTCAACCACACGTCGGGTTGGCTCGGTGACGATCTCCAGGACTTCGGTCGAGGCGACGACGCGATAACCAAGTTTGTGGCGTCGATGACCCGGCTCCCACAAAAGACCCCGCCGGGCACGGTCTTCGCTTACAACAATGCGGGGCTGGTTGTGGCGGGGCGGATTGTCGAGGTCGTGACCGGATCGGTCTACGAGGACGCCGTCCAGAAGATGCTGCTGGACCCGCTCGAGTTAAGTCACACCCACTTCTTCTCGGACCAGATAATCGGCCGGAATATCGCCGCCTCACACAACGTCGACGACGGAAAAGCCGTTGTGGATCCGGGTTTCTGGTTCTTCTCGCGCAGTTGCAACCCGACCGGATCGTTGATTTCCAGCGTGCGGGATCAGGTGCGCTACGCGCGCTTCCACCTCGGCGACGGCACTACACCCAAGGGAGATCGGTTGATGAGCAAAGACTCGCTCATCGCCATGCGTTCCAATCCAGGCGTCGGCGGCACGCTTCAGGTCGAACTCACCGGCATGGGAGTGTCATGGATGCTGCGGCCGTCCGCGGAGGACGATCGTCCAACATGGCGGGACCTGGGCGGGTCAACGATCCGGGTTCTTCATGGTGCCCAGCCGTGACTTCGCCATGACCGTGCTCACCAATTCCGAGGGTGGAGGGAAACTGCTCAACGAACTGTTCGCCGAGGACTGGTCGCTTCGCCGCTTCGCCGGAATCAGCAACCTGCCCGCGACGCCCCAGAAGTTGAGCACGGCCGAGTTGGCGCCCTACGAGGGGGCGTATGCCACTGACGACATCGATCAATCGGGCACCCTGGGGACCGTCGTGATCAACTTCCGCGGCAAAGATGGCCAGCTCGTCGGCAACATGAGCGACGCCCCGGATGGCATCTACCTGCCGGATGAGCAGACAGTCCCGAATCTCGGTCTTGCGCTTTACAGGACCGACTATGGGCTCGACCTTGGCCCCGACCTCAAACCCACCGGCACCCGATCCAACTTCGTTCGGGGGTCCGATGGGAATGTCGCCTGGTTCAGCAACCACGGACGGCTCTACCGGCACCTGCAGTGAATAGCCGATCTACCCCGGGGAAGCCGGTGGCGCAATGCGAAATTTTGAATCAGTTCACAGTCCTGGCTTTTGCTGTGGTTCTCGCCAGCGGGGCATGTTCGAGTTCGCCGTCCAGCTCGCCGCCGACCACCGTGGACCATCCGCCGGCGCAGTTTGTCGAGGGGCCCTGCGCGAAGACACCGGAACCGGTGCCACTGCTGGCCAACGCTCGCTGCGGAGAGCTGGTCGTGCCGGCAAACCGCACAAATGCAAATGGTCCGACTATGCGGTTGGCCATCGCGATCATTCCCTCGGAAACGCAGCCACCCACCAAGGAACCAATCGTGGGGGCCGGATCGGTCATCTGATGCAGTACCGGGGCGGTGGATTGGATAAGGTCTATTATCGGAACTTCGATCATGACTGCCTGACAGGATATTTGGTACATACTCCGGTCTCCGGCCTGCTCGTGGTGTTCGCAGGTGCACGGCGATCAGGACACCGGCGCTGTGCGCAACAGGACCACCTGGCCCCTCGACCTGGGCGAAGACCGCGTCGAGAGCGGCGATCCGGGCCGCCGGCCTCAGCTTGTCGTGCGCGAGCGGCGGAACGACGCGCACCCTGTCGAGTCGATCGGCGAGCAGAGTCTGCGAGTGCTCGGCGACGTGGTCACGCAGGCCGGGCGCGATGACCACGGTCGGTCCGCCGTTGCTGTTCATCGCTCTACCAAAGATGTTCTCTCACAGAATGACCGGCGGGGCCCCGACGTTCACGTCGGACCCCGACCTCGGTCAGCGGTTCAGGTCAGGCGTGCCGGGTGAAGCCGACCTGACCGGGCTTGCGGTTCGGCGCAAAGCCCAGCTTGGCAAGGGTCTCGTCCGCGTCACGGTAGGTTTCGCCGATCCGGTAGATCTCGCGGGCCTCCTTGCCGGTGGCAACCTCGCGGCCGAGTTCGCCGGCGATCCGGACCAGCTGCTGGATCTGCTGGACCGAGGTGAATTTCTCGCCCTTGCGGCCCCAGATGGTGTCTTCGTTGCCGCAGCGGGTGTGCAGGCCCATCGCGATCGCCATCGCGTTGACCGGCAGCACGCTGCGCATCAGGGTCTCGAGCGTCAGGCACGCACCGTCCGGGACCCGCTGGATGAAGTTCATGATGTTGTACGGGTTCGGGCCGTCGAAGCCGCCACCGATGCCGACCCACGTTAGATTCAGTGGGCCGGTGTACACGCCGCGGCGGATCAGCCGTTCCACGGTCTCGAGCTGGGGGATGCTCGACAGCTGGAAGTGCGGCTGAATGCCCTTGGCCTGCAGCCGGCGCAGGTGCTCCTCGACCCACGTCGGGCCGGCGGGCACCGTCATCTCCCGGTAGGTCTCCATGAGCTCCGGACGCGCGAGCGACGTGCCGGCGATGTCGTCGGCGGTCATCAACTCCATGATGTTCATCTGGCTGGTGTTGATGGCGATCGTGACCTGGTCCGGGGCGGGGTCGAGGTCGGCCAGCATGTGCCGGGTATCGTCGGAGAGCCACTTCGCATCGGCGCCCTCACCTTCGGGCGCGAACGAAATGGAGCCGCCGACCTGCAGGATCATCTCCGGCACCGCCTCGCGCAGCCCGGCGAGGAGCTCGTTGAACTTCGAGAGCCGCTTGGAGCCCTTGCCGTCGAGTTCGCGCACGTGGATGTGCAGGACGGTGGCGCCGGCCTCGTAGCAGTCCACCGCCTTCTGGACGTGCTCGTCCATCGTCAGCGGCAGGTCCTCGCGGAAGTCGTCCGGCTCCCACTCCGGGCCGTACGGAGCGGCGGTGATGACCAGCTTCTCCTGGTTTTCGGGGAAGAGCGCGTCGTCGTGGAAATGCATTGTGAGACTCCGTTTCTCGGTGGGTCGAACGGATGTGGGGAAGGGGCAGAAGGCCTGTAGCGCTGCCGGCGCTTGCCGTTATCTTTGTGACGTCACTAACACGACAGTAGTCAGGAGACCCCCAACACACTTACCCTTGCGGGACATATTTATTAACCGTTAGGGACATCCCCGGTCTCGCAGCGGCCGGAGAGGAATCACGGTGTCAAAGCCCCTGGCGCGTTACGCCGCACTGACCGGATACGTCGAGCTGGGACGCTCGCTGTCGATCGACCCGGTCCAGTTACTGCGCAGCGTCGACCTCGACCCGGCGGGCCTCGAGATCCAGGACCGCTGGGTGCCGGCCGCCGCCGTTGCTCGCCTCCTCGAACTCTCGGCCGCCGCTTCCGGTCGCCAGGACTTCGCCCTCAGACTCGCCGAACGTCGGCGCCTGTCGACCCTCGGCCCGCTCAGCGTGAGCATCCGCGAGGAACTGGATGCCCGCAGCGCGCTGCGGATGCTGATCCGCTACCAGCACACCTACAACGAGTCCCTACACATCCGGGTAACCGAACGCGACGGTCTCTCCGCCATCGCGCTCCACGTCGAACCCGGCGAACCGATGCCCGTTCGCCAGTCCGTCGAGCTCGCCACCGCCGTGACCCACCAACTGCTGCATTACCTTCTCGGGGACCGATGGCAGCCCGTGTCGGTGTGTTTCGAACACGGACGACCCGACGACGACAGCACCCACCGCCGCATCTTCGACGCACCCCTGACCTTCGGCGGCGACTACTCCGGGATCGTCACCTACACAAGCGATCTTGATCAGGTGAACCGACTCTCCGATCCGCTGCTGCGCAACTACACGCAGCAGTTTCTCGATGACCTGGCGGCGCCGGAGGAGCCCACCCTCACGATCCGGGTCCGTGAACTCGTCGAACTCCTGCTGCCGACCGGCCGCTGCTCGGTCGAGCAGGTAGCCCGGAGCCTCGGAGTGGACCGGCGCACCGTACACCGACACCTGGCCAAGTCGAACCTGACCTTCACCGGGGTCGTCGACGCGACCCGCGCCGAACTCGCCCGGCGCATGGTGACGGGCCGGCGCCACACGTTCACCGAGATCTCCGAGATGCTGGCGTTCTCCGCACCCAGTAGCTTCTCCCGCTGGTTCCATCAGCAGTTCGGCATGAGCCCGCGCGAATGGCGCAAACGCTCGGAGGGCTGACCGATCGCCCGGGCCGGTGTGTGAACGAACGGTTCACGGCCGCCGAGAACCTGAACGGTCCGGTCACTCGGAAGCCTGTCCCGAAATGTACAGAATGACGTCCCGGAGGGTTAACTACCCCGAGCGCGCCGGAGCTAACGTGATGCACACCACATTCGCTGTGAAGGACAGCCTGCATCACGCCCCATTTGCCCCTTCTCTGTGAAACGAGTGCCGCGTGCCGATGAACCCCGACCCGATCCCCACGCCGACCCTCGACGCCATGCGTCGTGACGGAAACTGGAACCCCCTGTGGAACACCCTGTCCGACTGGGATCCGGAGTGGACCGAGCAATTCATGGCGATGAACGCCACCCCGGCCCGACGCGGGGTCCTCACTCCCGAGTTCGTCGAACTCCTCAGCATCGCGATCGACGCCGCCGCCACCCACATGTACGCACCCGGCGTGCGACGGCACATCCGGATGGCCCTCGAACTCGGTGTCTCCCGCGAGGAGATCCTCACCGTTCTGCAGATGGTCAGCGTCCTGGGTATCCATGCCTGCAACCTCGGCGTCCCCATCCTCGAAGAGGAACTCGACGCTCACGAACGTCGCCAGATCGCCGCGCCGCGCACTGCACCCTGATCCCCGACGTCCGCACCATCACCCCACTTCGGTCCAGTCGCCCCCCAGGAGCCCCAATGGGACTGTCCACCACCACCGATCAGCCGGCCGAACCCGCCGTCGACCCCCAGTTCACCGGGACCGCCGCCGAGCGACCCGCGACCGGCCGCCGGATCTACCCGTGGCTCGTGTTCGCGCTCACCTTCGGCTTGCTGCTATCCGACTACATGTCCCGCCAGGTGCTCAGCGCAGTCTTCCCGTTCCTGAAAGCCGAATGGGCCCTGTCCGATTCCCAGCTGGCCTCGCTCACGAGCATCGTCGCCCTGATGGTCGGCCTGCTCACCTTCCCGCTGTCGCTGCTCGCCGACCGTTGGGGCCGGGTGCGGTCGCTGATCCTGATGGCGGTGCTCTGGAGCATCGCCACCCTGTTCTGCGCGGTGGCGGCCAACTACGAGCAGCTGCTCGCCGCCCGCTTCCTCGTCGGGGTCGGCGAGGCCGCCTACGGCAGCGTCGGTATCGCGGTGATGCTCAGCGTTTTCGCGCCCCGCGTCCACTCCACTCTCAGCGGTGCGTTCATGGCCGGCGGCTCGTTCGGTTCGGTCGTCGGCGTCTCGCTCGGCGGAGTCATCGCTGTGCACCTGAGCTGGCGGTGGTCGTTCGCGGCGATGGCGGTGCTCGGCCTGATCCTCGTCGCCATGTTCCGGGCCGTGGTCACCGAACGTCGGCTGGCCGCGCACGCGGTCGACCAGGACGCCGCGCCGGTCGCTCGCCCCGACAGCCGCCCGATCCGGGTCCCGGTCTCGACGCTGTTCACCAACCCTGCCGTCTGGTGCGCGTACCTCGGCGGCGGACTGCAGATTTTCGCCTCCGCCGTGCTGCTCGCCTGGACCCCCAGCTTCTTCAACCGCTACTACGGCATGGCTCCGGACAGGGCCGGCGTGATCGCCTCGGTCTTCGTGCTGCTGATCGGCACCGGCATGGTGGTGTGCGGCATGATCACCGACCGCGTCAGCCGCCGCAACCCGGCCGGGAAGTGGTCCAGCGCCATCGCGTTCTGCGTCATCTCGCTGGCCGCCCTCGGCGTCGGACTGCAATTGGAGACCGGTGCGGCGCAGCTGACCCTGATCGGCATCGGCGCCTTCTTCTCCGCCGGCTCCTCCGGTCCCACCGCGGCGATGGTGGCCAGCCTGACGCACCAGTCGGTGCGGGCCTCCGCCCTCGGCAGCCTCACCGTCGCCAACAACATCCTGGGACTGGCCACCGGACCGTTCGTCATCGGCATCCTCGCGGACCATCGCGGCCTGCTCGGTGCACTGCAACTGGCCCCGCTGGTGTACCTGCCGGCGATCGTGGCACTGTTCGTCGGGAGGCGGATATACGCGTCAGGCCTCGCGAAGCTCGCGGCGCAGAGTGCCGCCGCAGCAGCCAAGGCCTGACCCGCGGCCGCCCCGGACGGCACCTGCTACACCGCCAAGTCCAAACAGATCACCCTGCTCGAGACCTGGGGCGGGACATGCCGGTGACCCCGGAGGGTAGTGCGAACCGTCGAGCCACTCGAAGATGGCTCCACCCGCTGATTGTGGCCAACGATTCGGCGGGAGGACGGGATCCCGACGAAGCCCGGGATGCGGAGTGTGAACCATTATGCAGGTCTCTTCGGACCGATCTGGTGTCAGAAGATCTGTGCACCGCCCATAAGAAGCCCTGTTCGGCGTGCAGTCAACTTCTGAAAGTGACAACGGGTTCGCTGTGGGCAGTGGTCATCGCGTGGTCCTTCATCGAGTGACTTTGGTCGGTCTCTCGAAGAGTCACGCGATGGCCGCCTTCATTGGGCTACGACACGCCGGTCAGATTCGGATCCGGTCCGTACACCATCTTCATGGACGCAACCAGACACCGATCGCGGCAGCGAACCGTGTGGGATCGGCTAAACCTGGATGCACCGATCCGGATGAGTCCGTGGGTGGGTCGTAACGGCGAAATGCCCTGTCGTAGTGGAAGAATTGAACTTCTCACAGAAACAATTCGGCCACGACGAAGGGCATCTCGTAGATGCAACTATCTCACACCCGACCCGTCGCGGCGGCGAGGTTCGACGACCCGAATCTCGTGTCGACCGCGGGACTGATCCCGGTGATGGCATTGGCGCAGGCCAGTGATCCTCACCCAACGCCTGCGCCGAGGAGCCTGCGGCTCCCCGCGCGGCGCCGCCCGCATGGTCTCCGATTCGCTGGCCACCGTCGACCGGCTGCGTTCGCAGACCGGCGGGGCGAGCGGGGACGGTGCGTCGAAACCCCTGATTAGGTGCGATTCGGCGTTCTACGGCCACCCCACCATTGGTGCCGCGATTCGCGCCGGCGCCGATGTGTCGGTGACCGTGCGCCTGACCTCCACCATCAAACGTGCGATCGCCTCCATCGGCGACGACGAGTCCTCGTGGACGCCGATCCAGTACACCGACGCCCTCTACGACGAGGGCACCGACACCTGGATCTCGCGGGCGGAGGTCGCCGAGATCCCGTTCACCGCGCTCGCGTCCCAGAAGAAGGCACACCACGTTGCGGGACGGTTGGTCGTGCGGCGTATCCCCGACCTGCGACCACCCAAGGACGAGGGACAGGGCACGTTGTTCGACATCTGGCGGTTCCACGCGTTCTTCACCACCACCGACCCCGACGAGGTCGGTACCGTCGCCGCCGACAAGACTCACCGTCAGCACGCCGTCATCGAGCAGGTGCATGCGGATCTGAAGAACTCTGCTCTCGCGCATCTGCCGTCGAACTCGTTTTCGGCGAACGCCGCCTGGCTGGTCTGCGCGGTGATGGCGTTCAATCTCACCCGCGCTGCCGGCACCCTCACGGCTGACCCGAAGCTGACGAAAGCGACCACTGGCACCCTCCGGCGCACCATCGCCTCGGTCCCCGCGCGAATCGCGTCTTCGGCCCGACGGTTGACGCTGCACCTGCCGACCGACTGGCCGTGGGAAACAGCGTGGAACACACTGTTCGACAGAACGTTCGGTCCCAATCACCCGATCATCGTCTAACGTCCGCGACACCTGCCCGCCCTCGACGCGAAAGAGCAAGTGGAACAACCCGACACGAGAGGTCGGATGCTCAACCATGCCCACATACCGACCATTGCTGCACACCGAAACTCACCCCGACTGGATCAGCGAATCGGTGCATTCGGGCTAAATGCAGCAGGGTCGCTATCACCTGTCCTGTTGGATCGCTACTGTGCCAGGTGTGAGGGAACCGGTGCTGGATCGGCACGTCGACGTTGCACAGCTGTGGCAACTGGCCAGTGAGGCGGCCCGGAAGGGCGAGAAGTGGGGGCAGCGCAAGAAGTCGGTGAGCGACGCCATGGTGACCTACTACGCCCAGCTGCGACGTGACAGACGCGGCGCGAAACGGTGGGTCGCCGAGGTCGTTGATCTCCTGGGATATTTCGATCTGTCAGCGGACTGGCGCGCAGTTGAGAAAGGCCTGCAAATACTCGACCAAGCTGACGGTGACGTCACCGGTGCCGGTGCTGAGCTACAGCGGCTGGAGGTCGTGCCGGCTTCCTCGACGAAGAACTCTCTCTTCAAGAGCTCCTAGTAGGGCGGAGTCAGGCGAACCGCTCGCGTTCGCGATCCCTCGTCGAGGACGTCACGCGTCATTGGAAGATCGACCAGATCGCCGCGACGGCGAGCGTGACGATGAGGGAGCCGGGGCTATAGCCTCGTTCGGCCTGGCCCAATGAGGGCTAACGGTGCACCGGTTTATCTGCCCTGGATAGGTGTGCGCTACTTCGGGTTGTAATTGCGGCGGGCTGCGCTCATGAACCCTTCAGGAACCTCAAATAGAACGCCGCGAACACCAGGACGATGCCGACGTTCACCAGCAGCCGCTCCCAGAAGTGGTGCCTGAAGACCAGGACGTCCACGCCGACCACGACGGCTACCAGCGCGAGCACGTAGAGCACGACGGCTGCCTGCCTTCCCATCTTCCCGTTCTACTCCGCGCGGTCGCAGCGAGAGGGAGGGCCGGTGCTCGGATCGGAGGTGCCCCAGAAATGACCGTTACTGGGACATCGAAGGCTGAGACACCTGCACCGTATGACGGAGCGGTGAGGGGCAGTGAGCACAAAAACAAGGCGTTGCGCCGCGCGCTGGACCGGGCATTCCAGCCCGACTGACCACAAGGAGAACCACCATGCCCAGAACGCCACATCCACGACTTGGATACAACTGGCATCTCCGAAAGCTGATGGCGGTCAAGGCCTGTTCGCTGGGCGGGGGTAGTCGGTCGGTTGGGGCCGTATCTGAAGCGGACCCCGGTGATCGCACAGATCGGGGCGTTCCGCAGCGCTAGCCGTTGCGTTGGATGTCTCTGCGTTGCATCTCGCGGTGATAGGCCCGCAGCTGACGCGGATACCGATACGCGGTTGGGACGCTGGCCAGGACGAGGAGAGCGACCACGAGGTAGTCACTGGATTCGGGCACGGTCGTCGCCTCCGTTCGCGATGGTCCCGCACGTCGATGAGCGCGCAAGAAGATTCGACGTGCCGGCAGCGCCGGCGAGGTAGTTCGTCCGAGCCACCTTCAGCGCCGCGTCGCCTGCCGTGGGCACGGCGCGCCCCGAAGGCCACGACCATCCGCCCGCGCGCGGCAACGACCACACGCGCGGCTTTGCTGCGATCACGCTTTGAAGGTGAATCTGGCTGCAAACGAAGTCTCCACCAGCTGCGCTTCGATGATCGACGCGATCCGTGCACGATCGACTCGTTCGGGAAGTCGGGTCGAAAGGTTTCAGGCACTGCTGGCGGCGCTGGGAACACGTTCGGACAGAAATTGTAGTAATGAGCTTTTCAGGCGCCATCTCTGGCCCAACGTCCACGTCACGAAATTGCGGCATCACCGAGGACCCCGTCGATGATATTGAGGGTGCGATCGGCGAAGAGGGTCATCCTCGGGTCGTGGGTGACGATGACCGCGGCGGTGTCGCGGGCGCGGACCTCGGTCACGATGAGCTCCATGACTTGTTCCCCCAGCTTGGTGTCGAGCGCCGACGTCGGCTCGTCGATGAGCACCAGGTCGGGTTCGTTCATGAACGCCCGGGCCACCGCCACCCGCTGACGCTCCCCGCCGGAGAGTTCGGCGGGCAGGTTGGCCGCGCGTTTGTTCAGTCCCAACTCGCCGAGCAACTCATCGGCGCGAGCTGCCGACTTCTTCTTGTCACGCCGGCCGAAGTCGGCCACCACAAGCAGGTTCTCGCGGGCGGTGAGGAAGGGCACCAGGTTCACGCTCTGGAACACGAAGCCGACATTCTCGCGCCGAAATCTGGTGAGCCGCTTTGGGTCATATTCGCTAATGTCGTCTCCGGCAACCACCACCCGGCCGTCCGACGGCGACAGCAGCCCCCCGGAGATGGACAGCAGCGTTGTTTTGCCCGAGCCCGAGGGTCCGACCAGTGCAACGATCTCCGCGTCGCCCACCTCGAGAGAGGCATCGTCCACCGCGACGATCTCGGCGTCGCCCGACCGATAGACCTTGCGGACGTTCTTGAGTTTCAGTGCGGTCATAGCTTTCCTGGCCTCAGCTGATAGCAGTTGCGGGATCGATACGGACGACGCGGCGCAGGGAGATCGCAGAGCCGAGGGTCGACATGACGACCAGACCCACAACGACCTCGATTGCCCGGCCCGCGCTGAGTTGCAGCGGCACCTGCGGCGGGATCACACTGGCTACGGCTAAGGCCAGCAGGGCGCCCAGCACGAAGGACACGACCGTGATCACGACGGCCTGCAGGACCACCTGCCCGAAGAGCTGGCCGCTCGATGCGCCTATGGCCTTGAACACGGCGTACATCCCGAGGCGTTCGATGGTGAGCAGGACGAAGAAGAGCGCTACCACCAGCGCCGCCACGAAGAACGTGGTGTCGATGATGGCGTTGAATGTCGACCGCTGCTGCTTGATCCCCGGCAGCGAGTCGACGGCGAACGAGCGCGTCACCGTCTGTGTCTTTCCGCCGGTGGCGGCGTCGATGGCGGCCGCCACTCGGGTGGGGTCGGCGCCGGCAGCGGTCGAGACCGTCAGCACCTGGTAGGTACCGGGCGCCAGCACCTGGTCAGGGCGGGCCGAGCCGAGCGCCTCGCGCCACGTGTCGACGGTGCCCCACAAGCCGCCCTGGAGCACGAAGTTGGTGTCGGACACCCAACCCACGACCGACACCGGGTACCGCTTGGGCCCGAGCAGCAACGTGTCGCCCGTCTTCACGCCGTAGGCCGTCAGGCTGGTGTCCGCGTAGACCTGGCCAATCTCCTCCGGCGGCGCGGGAACACCGCGCGGCGCGCGCTGATAGCCGAAGAGCGCCACGCTGGCCTCCGTGGACTGGCCGGGTACTTTGGCCCCGAGGAGGACGGTCCCGAAGCCGCCGACCTGCTCGACACCCGGCACGCGCTCGACTTGGGCTGTCGTCGCAGCGTCGATCCGCGAGCGGAGCACCGACAGCTTGGCGTCGGCGGCGTAGGACACAAGCGCACCCGGCTGGGCCCGCAGCGCCCCGGTGAATCCGTTGTAGAGGCCGTCCAGCAAGCCTCCCAGAGTCAGCAGCAGCGCGGTGAGGAGCACCAGAGCGACGACCGCGGGCGCAAACCGCCAGGGCCGGCGTCGTAGCTCCAGAAGCGCCACCTTCATTCGATGCCCCCGACCCCGGGGCGGCCAACGGCTTGAAACGGATCGATGCGCAGCACACGCCATACCGAGACGGCCACCCCCAGCAGCGACAGGCCCACCACCACGACCGTGCTGATGACGAGCGCGCGCGGATCGATGGCCAGCGGGAGGCCGGTGTTGGCCACCGCGGTGGCCGTCACGAGCAACCCCACGGCGACCAGCAGCGCCACGCCCAGCACCAGGACGACCTGCTGGATGAGGCCGCGCACCAGATAGCTCGCCGGTGCCCCACCGCTCGCAGCAGCGTCAGGGCTGCAGTCTTCTGAACGGTCAGGATCAGGAAAAAGAATCCGGTCACGAGGGCGACTACTACGACAGCGAGCGCCAGCACGATGGCGAACGACCCCTGCGTCGATGAGACGCCCGGCGCATTGGCCACCGCGTCGCTGCGCGACAGCGCGGTCACCTGCGGCACCGTGGCGTTGATGGACGCGGCGAGCGCCTTCGGGCCGACGCCCGACGACGGGATCACCGCCACCGCCGAGGGCAACACCATGGTCGCGTCGGGGTTCGCCGCCTTGCGCAGAGCGGTGAACGTGTCGAAGGTGACGAACAGGGTCGGCTGCACGTTGAATTGACTCTGCCCGGTCAGCCCGACGATGGTGACTGGCGACCCCCCGGCGGCGGTGGTCACCGTGTCGCCCAGGGCGAAGCTTCTGGCCTCGGAGCTGGCTACCCCCTCGCCGGGCGCGGTGGCCAGTCGGCCACTGATCAGTTTCGTGGGCTGGCCCGGCTTGCCTGCTTCGGCTCCGATCACGGCCACGTCGATCTGCTGGCCTTTGGCCAGCAAGGTCATCGTCGCCTCACCCAGCGATCCGAGCTGGCCCACGCCGGGCACGGCGGCCACCTTGGCAGCGATCTCAGGGCTCAGCACGCTCGCTTCGAGGCTATTGCGAGCTTCGGAGCTGTAGACCAGGACGGTGCCGGACTGGTTCTGCAGGGCACCGGTGAAGCTGTTGAGCAGCGAGGACGCCAACGTCTGCTGGAAGAACACCAGGAACATGAGCAGGCCGATCGCCCCGGCGAGCAGACCGAAGCGCACGGGTGCACGTCGGATCTCCCGGCTGGCCAAGAACACGACTCGAACCCTACTGACACGACGGCGCCTGCGCGTCAGAACGCGGCCCTGCACTACCTACGCGCCGTCCTGGTCCACATCGAAATTCTGCCCGACCGGCTCGAACCCTCGGACGGCTCGAACCCCTCGGACGGCTCGAACGGTGGCTCGACACAGTGCTCGAAACCCTGCCGTCACAACAGTTGTCACTGATCAGACCCTACGCACAATGGAGTGTGCTGCGCCGGGCCCGGCGACGCGCCATCCGCCGCCGCTACACCGACCACAGCGCCGCCTCCGATCGCAACAAGATCCGAATCGCGATCCGGCTGCATCCGGTCGCCACGGCCAGATCGATGTCCAGACGACAAGGTTCGGTTCGACAGCTTTCCGAGTACGCCACGATGCCGATCGCCAGCGCTTCGATCAATCCAGGTGACCCTCAAAGGGCCGGCGCCCGCGTTGTGGGTGTCGGACGTTTCTGAGACAGGCCTTCGTGGGTTGGCGGCCCACGCACCACAGCGCGGATGCCTTTGTTCCGGTCGATCCGTAGCCGCAGCCGGCCCGGCGGAGCCAAGCGGACATCTAAACCGACCGGATTGAGGCTGATTCACCGGCCACAGGTTCGCCGAGGAGCGCCGATCTCCGGCGTGCCGGTATAACGTAGGCCAAAACGGACCCTGGTGACCGCAGAACGGGACTCAGCCCGTTTTGCCTCCTCGGCCGACTTCGGTAACAGCGGACGAAGCGCGGTTACCGTCAGCTGCTGTGCTCTAGAAGTCGTATCGACAAGACGTGCGGGCGTCCGTCGAAAAGGTTAGGTCGTTGAGCAGTTGCTGGTCGCAGGTTGCTAGCGCCCCGGAACCCTGGAAGGTCGTACGCGATGCCGACGATGTTCGTCCTAGAACTGATTGAACCAGACGGTGAGGTTGCCCCTTGAAGGTGGACACCGGATTTCATGCGGCGACTGACAGCGTAGACGACGCGATCAGTCGTTGTTCGAACTCCACCGGGGTGAGGTATCCGAGGGCGGAGTGACGGCGACGTCGATTGAAGTACGAGAGCCACTCGAACAGCTCCAGCCGTGCCTGCGACTTCGACGTCCAACTCCGTCCGTGCAGCCACTCCCTCTTGAGTCCTTGGAAGAACGACTCGGCGAGAGCATTATCGTAACTTGACCCGACCCGTCCCCGACTCTGCTGGATCCCATGACGGCGGCATACATCGAAGAAAGCTGCTGCGGTGTACTGCGTTCCGCGGTCGCTGTTAAACCGAATTCCGCTTAACAGCGATTATGCCGAGGTTTTTGTTAAGCCGAGGAATCGGGGGGCGGGTCTGGTCAGTTGCCTGTTTCTGTCGGATTCTTCGGCTTAACGATTCAGGTTCATCGCAGGCTGTAGAGGGCTTGCAGTGCGTCTTCGGCGAGGGGGTGTTCGGCGGGGTCGCCGGGT
>NZ_JAAXPA010000057.1 GCF_012396235.1 Rhodococcus opacus
TGGACATCATGCTGATCACCTACGGAACCGGGGCACGGATAAAGGCGCTACGCGGCGACATCGACGCCGCCGCACGACGCCTCGACGAGGGAGCCGGAATTTCCGCGACGCTTTCACTCCCGCGCCTTGCAGCGCGGATCGAGAACGAACGAATTCGGTGTGGCCTTGTCGATGCCTCCGGCAGTTTCGCCGTGCGAACCCGCAGCGAATCCGCCGATGCCGAATCTCTCGAGCACACCCCGCAACACGATGGCATCGTCGTGATCACCGAGGAACTTCGAGAAGACTCCTCGATACGTCTACTGCTTCACGACGGATCCCCGCAACAGGTGGCTCTCGCGTGTACCCGCGCGACGGCACACGCGCAGCGAATCCCGCACGAACGGCATAGAGCGCATCTCCAAGCCCAAATGCTGCTCGCTTCCTGCCTTTTCGCGGCGGGGCGAGTCGATTCAGCCAAGGAAGTCGTTGCACCTGCGGTGAGCAAATCCGCCGAACTTGGGCTCAAACAGTTTCTCATTGAAGGCGGACCACAGATGCCCGCACTCGCAAGGAACCTACTGACGGACAAAGAGCGCAACCCGTCGGCATGGCCCCAACTCGACACCGCATTTCTATCGGAAGTGTCCAACCGGTCATCAATCGGATGACCGCCCATGCTTAGACCGTATGTGGTGACTACTCGCAGACTGGAGTAGTTGCTGGTCGGGACCTCGCTCACGCAACCTCATGGGTTACCGAGCGTCGTTTATGCGCTCGGCCTTTCCGGCAAGTGTGAGGAGGCCCCGGTGTTTTGTGAGCGTACGAGTGGTGGGTTGGATGTGCATGCTCGGTGATCACCATCGCCGAGTCACCGGGCAACGCGGGTGGCTCGCCCAGGGCCACCGGACCGCGGCCGTCGAAGGTGGACGCTCTCGGGGAGTGTCGGGCATTTATGTCCGAGTCCGCACTTTTTCTCTGGGAATTTCGGAGCGGTTGGGGAGTGGCTGCCCTCGTCCGACAGGTGACGCTATCGGGGGTGATCGCGGTAGCGCGGATGGTGCTGTGAGCCCGTGTTCGTTTGGGCGGATGGGGGTCGGGTCGTCGCTGCGTGAGCGTGGGGTGACCTGCGTAAACGGTGGCCGGACCCCTACACTGTGGCACCGACCGCAGCGGTAGTTGGCCTGAGCAATGAGGGAGCGAGAGATGACCGTCGTCAACATGAAGGTCACCCGACAGAAGCTCATGCAGACCGCCATCCTGAACAAGGTCGAGCGCGAGCATCTGCCCCTCGACACCGTCCGCGTACGCCGCAGTCTCCAGAGTGTCCGCGAGCATGTCAGTCGCAGCCCGTACTTCACCGACTTCCTGGATCGGTGGGAACGAATCGTCGAGGACAACGACGTCGAGACCCTTCGTCGGATCGTCGAGTCGGACGACGAGACCGGGAACGAGATGCGCAACCTGTCCCCGCTGCACGTACTGCTGACCGAGGATGAACGAATGAAGGTCCTCGATGATCTGCGTGACGTCGTCCTGAAGTGAACCGCGAGGAGCTCGAGCAGGTCATCAAGGCAGCCTGCGCGAACTTCGACGAGGTTCAGGTGATTGTCTTCGGCTCCCAGTCGATTCTCGGGACCTACGACGAACGAGTGTTGCCGGAGTACGCGACTTTGTCGCGTGAGGTCGATGTGTTTCCGCGGAGCGGCATCGATGCTCCGGCGTCGCCGGCAGTGGTGGAGAAGATCCTCATCCTCAACGGACGGTTTGGTGAAGGCTCACCGTTTCATGAGTCTTTCGGCGTGTACGTCGAGGGGATCCACAAGGACGTAGTGGTGCTGCCGAGGCAGTGGGACAACCGGTTGGTCGCAGTGAAGGTCGAGGACGGATCGGAATACGGGCGGACGGGCTTTTCGTCTCGATCCCGTCGACCTGTGTGCGTCCAAGGCCATCGCTGGTCGCGAGAAGGACCGCGTGTTCACCTACGACGCTGACAAGGACGTGGCACTCGGTCGCGCCCGGAACCAGCTCGCCGGCCCCGAGAAATTCGACGACGGCCGTGGCTGATCGGGACGAAGCCCCACCGGACCAAGCCTGGACGTAGGAGGTCGCCGCGAACCCTGCCACCGTGGTCGTGGTCGTCGGGGTCCGAGGCTATTGACGGAAGTGCCAGGTCCAAGCGATGATTTGGGTATCCCACCTGCGGTGGGGTGAGGGCCTGTCCCTCTGTTGGAGATCACTCATTGGGCAGCACCACAACGGTCGCTGTCGTCGCGTGTCCGCCAACAGAAAGGGGTTCACATGGCCCAACCCGAAATTCTCGTCTCGATCGCCTTGGTGATTGCCGCCTGCTTCGTCTTCTTCGTGACGGCCTGCCTGGTCACCGCCGTCCTCATCGTTATCCTCACCGGCAGCACCGCCGGTCTCCGCGACTTTGCGAAGGTGATCGTCGGTCGTGTCCGAGCCTCACGGACCGAGTGGTCCTGGCGGCGTGCCGTGGTCAGTGGCCGGTGAGGGTGCGGTCGGTGTCGATGTGGACGTCGAGGTGGACGCCGACCTTGCTGCCGAGGTTGACCAGGGCGTCGAGGGAGAACTTGCTCAGTTTGCCGCGGTGCAGGTCCGAGATCCGCGGTTGGGTGACGCCGAGGTTGTCGGCGGCCACGGCCTGGGACCAGCCGAAACGGTCGATCTGTGCGCGTATCGCGGTCATCAGGTCGGCGCGCAACTGCCGGTTGTAGGCCTCGCCGGGGGTGTCACTGATCGCCTCCCACACGGAGGTGGTTTCGGTGATGTCTTTGTCGGTCATGATCTCTCCTGTGCGTACGCCTGGGCTGCCTTGTAGCGGCGTCGGCCGAGGTCGATGTCTGCGTTCGAGGTCTTCTGTGTCTTTTTGTGGAAGCAGTGCAGCACGTAGATCGCCTCGCCGAACTGGGCGACGTAGAACGTTCGGAAGGCGCCGTCCGGAGTGCGGACCCGGATCTCGCGGCATCCGGGCCCGACATCCTTCATCGGTTTCCAGTCGTCCGGATCGAGCCCCTGTTGGGCCCGGCCGAGTTGGTAGCCGAGATCGTCCTGTGCGGCGGCGGGCAGATCGCGCAGGTCGTCGAGTGCGCTACCCACCTATCGGATCGGTTTCTCGTCACCTCGGTCCACCTCCCCAGGTTATATCAGTACGAATATATGCTGTTGTGTGAGGTGGAGGCCCGAAGGTGTTGCGCGTCGTTGAAGGTGACGACGACGGCGTCATTGAGGTTGACGACGATGCGGTGCGAGAACGGCCCCGCTCGGGGGCGGTGAGCGGGGCCGTGGTGGGCGTGGTGACGGGGTGGTCGTCAGGTTGACGCGGTGGTGGTCGGGTTGATGGGGGTCGGGTTCAGTCCGCGGCGATCTCGCTGATGGCGATGCGGGCGGCCTTCTCGTCGACGATGGCGTGGTCGGCGGCGAAGGCGGCGGTAAGCGCGTGCAATGCGAGGATGTTCACCGCGCGCGGGTGTCCGCGTGAGGCGCCCACGGATGAGCCCGATCGCGTGGTTGGAGAACAGGTCGTTGGAGAACAGGGTGTCGTCGCGGCCGGCGATGCGACAGTGGTGACGGATGTAGTCGGCGGTGTCGGCTGCGCTCATCCGGGCGAACGTGTAGCGCACGGCGATGCGCTGGTCCAGCGCGGCGAGCACACCGAGGCGGAGGCGGTGCCGCAGGGTAGGTTGGCCGACCAGCACGACCGCGAACGGGGAACGAAGAGTCCATCTCGTGGTTGGTCAGCTATTCCGAATTCCTATCTGGGGTTCCGTGACCACCGTCCGCAACGAATGGTGAGAGTTCTGTGCGACGGTCGGCGTGTCTGTCGCGGACGTTCTATCCGGGGTGGTTACGCTGCGGGGTGTGACGACGATCACAGGAACGGTCGGGGCGTGTTGTCGGGTGCAGCGGCTGGTTCTGCCCGAGGGCGGGGGCCACACCTGGACGGTGCTCGGCTCGGATCATCGCCCGGTGGTCCCGGCGGAGGAGTATCTGGAATATCTTCGGGCCCAGCAGGTGTCGCCGAATACGGTGAAGTCCTATGCGCGGGCGTTGGCGTTGTGGTGGCAGTTCCTGGAGCTGTTCGGGCTGGTCTGGGATGCGGTGACGTTGGAGAACTTCGGTGCGTTTCTGACGTGGTTGCGCGTCGGGGACGAGCCGGGGGTGGTGTCGATCGAGCGCCGTGGTGCCCGATTCGCCGAGTCGACGATCTCCGCGCGGCTGGGTGCGGTGCTGTCCTGCTACGACTATCACGTGCTCAACGGCGTGGACGTCGGCCGGGACCTGCATCGGATCACCCATCGCGGCGGCGGCCGGTATAAGCCGCTGCTCGAGCACGTCGCGCGGCGCAAGGGTCGTCGCCAGGCGGTGATCCGGGTGCGCCGCCCGGGCCGGGCGGCGCCACCGATCTTGACGCCCGGGCAGATCGAGTGGATCTGTGAGGCGTGCGCGAGTTGGGATCCCGACACGCGGGAGTGGCGTGGGTCGGTGCGCAACCGGCTGCTGTGGATGTTGTTGGCGGAGACGGGCGTTCGGCTGGGTGAGGCGCTCGGGTTGCAGCATCGCGATTGGCACACCGGGTGCGGTGACACCCCGTACGTCGAGGTCGCCGCCCGAGACCACCCGCACGGGGTGCGGGCCAAGAGCGGCTACCGGCGGGTGTATGTCTCCGACGAGCTGGACCGCCTCTACGGCGAGTACGTCTGGCGGTTGTGCGAGGTCGGCGCCGACCTGGCGACCGACGACTTCGACGGCACCTGCGTGTTCGTCAACCTCGACCGGGAACCGCGGTTCGCGCCGTGGCGACCGGAGTCCGTCTACGACCTGGTGGACCGATCCGCCAACGCGTCCAACAATTTCGGTCCCAACATCAGAACACTCCGCCACCGGCAGCAGCGGCCCCGACCCGAGACGGAACTCCGAGCAGCGTCGTCCGCACCCTCACCGCCCAGCTCACCGAACTCAAACGGCGTCACCGTGACGAGATCAGCGCGCTCACACAAGCGCTCGAGGCCGCACACGGCGAGAATCTCGAACTACGTCGCCGCCTCGGCGCCCAGCGAGCCCCCCACGACACCAAGGCACCCTGACGCTCCTCTTGCAGACGCGTACGCAAACGATCTACCTGCGTAAACACGCAAACTCACGCTCATTACCCCAGATAAGAATTCGGAATAGCTGACCTTATGCCGAGGTAGTGATTATCCCGAGCCCACGCCGTCCCGGACACGATCTGCGCAGCTCGGACGGCATCGCCAGAGATGAGGCACTCGACATAATTACAGGTCTTCGAGGAAGGCGAGCAGCTTGTCGGGTGGTCGGTATCGTCCGGGTTTGGTGTTCGGTGGGGTGGTTCGGTCGAGGGCTTGTTGTTTGAGTGCGAGGTCGGCGTGCAAGTAAGGCTGCGTCGACCGGGGGCTCTCGTGGCCGAGGTACAACGCGATCACCGAGGTGTCCACACCGCCTTGGAGCAGCCGCATCGCCGCGGTGTGCCGCAATGTGTGGGGCGTGATATTTTTGCTACGCAACGATTTACAGGACTCTGCGGCAGTAGTGGCGTGTTTGGCGACGAGCCATTCGACCGCGTCGATGCTGAGGTGGCGGCCGCGCCGGGTCGGGAATAGCGGGTCGTCGGGTTCGCCGGCGTATTCGCGCAGCCAGGCCCGTAGTACCGCGATCGTCTGCGGGGTGAGCGGGGTGGTCCGCCTCTTGCGGCCTTTGCCTTGCACCTGCACATAGGCGCCGGTGCCGAGCCGCATGTCGGCGCCGGTGAGCGCGACGAGTTCGCCGACCCGGAGCCCGGTCTGCATGGTGAAGGTGAGCAGGGCGTGGTCACGTCGTCCGTACCAGGTCGACCTGTCGGGTGCGGCGAGGACGGCGTCGGTTTCGGTCGGGGTGAGGAAGGCGACGATGCCGCGCTCGTGGCGTTTGGCTGGTATGGCGAGCACCCGCGCGATCAGTCCGGCATGTTCGGGGTGCCGCAGCGCCGCGTACCGGAACAGCGACCGAATGGCGGCCAGGCGGGCGTTACGAGTACGGATACTGTTGTGCCGCTGCTGTTCCAGATGCGTCAGGAACTTGCTGACCAGCTCGGCGTCGAGGTCGTCGATGTCGAGCTGGGCAGGCGGTTTTCCGGTGCGCTCGTGAACGAAGCCGAGCAGCAGCCGCAGCGTGTCCCGATAGGCGGCGACGGTGCAGGGGCTGGCGTGCAGTTGGGTGAGCAGTCGTTCGGTGAAGAACGCTTCGACGAGTGGGGCGAGTGCGCTCATCACAGCACCTCCCGGGGTTGGTCCAGGCGCTCGGCGGCCAACGCCAGCAACTCGGGCGCGGCTTGGAGGTACCAGTACGTGGAACTTGGGTGGCTGTGGCCGAGGTAGGCCGACAACAACGGTAGCCGGGCCTGCACGCCGCCGCCGTCGCGGTACCAGCGCAGGAGGGTCGCGACCGCGAACGAATGCCTCAGGCCGTGGATCCGTGGTCGGGCCGGCGCGCCGATCCCGGCGGTGGTCACTAGGGTTCGGAATGTGGTGTTGACGTTGTGGTAGATGAGCCGCGTTCCGGCCGTGGAGACGAACAAGCTCTCCGATTTCGGTCGCGGCGCCAGCCGGTCCCGCTCGTGGCGATATTCGTCGAGTGCAACGATTGTTGTGGCGTGCAATGGGAGCCGCCGGGACTTGCCGACTTTGGTGTCGTGAACGGTGAGTAGTCCGAGGTCGAGGTCGAGGTCGGCGTCGTCGAGGCGGATCGCTTCTCCCACCCGGATGCCGGTGGCGGCGAGCAGCCCGAACAGTGCGTGGTAGGTCGTGGCGCGTAGCGGCGACCGGATCACGTCGGTGGCCGCGAGTAGGGCCGCGATGTCCGGGGGCGTGAACAGATACGGGGTGGGTCGGCGGTGACGATGCGGCAGCAGATCGGCGGGTGGGACCTCGACGGCAGGGTCGACGGCATGCAGGTATCGGGCGAATCCCCGTACCGCGCACAGCCGCGCGCTCCACTGAACCGGTTGCGCGGCGGCCGGTCTGGTCGCCCATTCCACTGCAACCTCGATGGTGATCGTGGAGGCGCCGATGCTGTCGAGATGGTCGGCGAAATCGTTCAGCAGCCGATCATGCTTGGCCAACTTGAACCCCAGGGCCCGACGGAGTGTGAGGTACTCGTCGATCGCGGAGCGGATCGTGGTCATCACGCACCTCCTGACCAGGGCATGATCACGGCGGACAGTTCGGCGGCGCTGATCGAGCCGTAGCCTGCGGTGGTAACCGGGGAGGCATGGCGAAGGACCTGCCCGATCTCGAACAAGGGAGCACCGGCTCGACGTAGCGCGTCGGCGGCTGCGTGTCGCAGACGGTGCGCCCCGACACGGGGCAGACCGGCCCGCTCACACGCGCGGGTCACTATGTGCCCCACGGCGCTCGACGACAGCGCACGGTAAGGGGCCCTTGCGTGTAGGAACAGGCCGCGGTCGCCGTCGCGGCGACGGCCTCGGCGGCAGTAGTCCGCGATAGCCTGCCCCACATCATTTGGCAGCGGTAGCCGCTCGTAGCGATTCCCTTTGCCGCGCAGCTGGATTTCACCCGTCCGCCAATCGACGTCATCAACGGTGAGCGCTGCGACCTCGCCGGTCCGCAACCCCAGCCGTGTCAACAGCAGCAGTATCGCGTGGTCGCGACGGCCGGTGGCAGTGCGACGATCACAGCTGCCCAGCAACCGCGCGACGTCGCCGGCACCGACGATCGGTGGCAGCGGCCGATGCCGCCAGCCCGCGACGGCGGGTACCGCGTCGGCCAACGGATCGTCCAGATAGCCGCGCACGTGGAGGAACCGCAGCAGTGCCCGTAATGCGGTCACCGTGTTCTTCACCGATCCGGTGCTGCGCCGGGCGGACACGGCGATCACGAAGGACCGGATCGCCGATGCCGTCACCTGCGGGAGCGCGGCATCGTACGTACTCGCTGGTACCGAGATCAGGAACCGTTTCGCGGTGCTCCGGTAGTACCGGACGGTTCCTTCGGCGAGGCCACGCTCGTCGGTCAGGAACGTTGCGTACTCGTCCAGGAGGACGTCGACCCGATCCTCGGAAGGTGGTGGCACCAGGTCGGGAATCGCGTGCTGCACACGCAGATAGCTCACCAGCACCGGCAGCCCCCTCGGCGCCCGCCGCCGCCTCGGGCCGCTCGTGCGCCATTGCCGCACGAACAGGTCCAGCTCGTCAGCCGTCAATCCGGCCATGTCCAATCCGCGAGCTACCAACCACCGACTCAAACCCGCCATCGCTTGTAGGGCGAATACCACCGACCAGGGCGCATACCCACGTCGCTGCATCTCCGAACGGAAACCATCCGCGTACGGTTCCAGCGGGCCGTTCACCCGCACTCGCTTCGGCATAGTCATCTCGATTACCTCCTTCGCCGAAGCGGACGCTTCGGCGAAGAAAAGCATCGAACCGACCGGCGAATTATGTCGAGTGCCTCATCCCTGGCGATGCTGTCCGAGCTGCGCAGATCGTGTCCGGGACGGCGTGGGCTCGGGATAATCACTACCTCGGCATAAGGTGAGCAGGCGGATCGCTTCGAGCTGGTGGTTTCCGATGCGTTGCTGCTTCTGGTTCATGAGCTGAAGTCGAGAGCTCTTCCGCAGCAAGGTAATGCACGACAGCGAGGCGTCTCTGTCGACTGCCGCTCGATTGGTCACGGACGTGGTCTCGATCGCAGAGTTCGTCGGTGCGGCGCGGGCGATCCTGGTCCCGACGAGGCGGAGGCGCTCAAGGCCGTTCTGGCGGGCGTGGGCCCCGGCACGCCCCCAGCGGCGTGCCCGTCCGGTTCCTGATCCGGCCCCGATCCGGTCATGATCGGGACTACGGGAGCAGGCAGGACCTGGACCGCCGGGAACCGGCACGGCGGTATCAGCGGCATGGTGGAGATGCTGCCGTGGCCTGCGTGCGTGATGCGGGGGTGTGGTCCTGGCTGCTCGGTGGGGTGCGGTGATCGTTCAATCAGCGGCACGAGCGGATAGTTGCAGACGCGGAAGCTTCCCGATCGGTGAAGCAGAATGGGATGCCATGGACGATGTGGAGTTGGTCGAGCAGGTGCGGCGGCGTTGGGAGCGGGGTGTCCCGCCGAAGGTGATCGCGCGTGCTCTGGGCGTGCGGCCGTCGGTGGTGGCGCCGTTGGTGCGACGAATCGCTGCCGAGGCCGACGCGTCCCGAGGATTGGGGCGGGTGCTGGGGTGCTGGGTCAATTGTGGCTGGAGTGTCGGGCTGGGCCTCGAGGGTCATCCGGAGTGGGCGGAACTGGATGCTCCCGCCGGTGAGGCCGAAGGCTTCGCGCAGGTGTTGGTGGCACGAGAGGGACGGCGTGGTCGGGCGACGCTGCGGGGCTACCTGGCCGACGTGCACTGCCTGGGGGTGAAGAACACCCGTGACCCCGAAACCATGGACGCGGGCAGGATCCCCACCGCCGTCCGCAGGTACTACGCGGCGTTCGACCGTCCTGCGGTGGAGATTCCGATCGAACTCGGCCGTGAACTGATCCTGGGGGCGGCGGCGTATGCGCGTGGGCTCGGTTTCGAGCCTGCGGACGCGTTCGATGGTGATGCCGCCGCGTTCCTGGGTGAGTGGGACGGGCCGGGGCGGATCGAGTTCGGGAGGGACGGTCAGCCGTTCTACCTCAACGGGCCCTACGACAATCCGGCTGCTGTCATTCGGACCCTCGAGCGGTCCGTGGGTGCGGGGAACTTCCACTTCTCGGTGGCCGCGGGACCGATGTGACCGCCACGGACAAACCCGACGTCGAGGGGAACGCCCGACTCCATGGGGTCGTAAGCCAAGCACCAGTAAACGCCGCTCTCTGTGCTTGCGTCGATCTCCGTAGTCTGTCGATTGCCTAGTTGTGCGGTGGCTCGACTCGTCTCCCATGTGATCGTTTCTGCGACACGAATGCACCCCGAGACTGCCACGGTGGTCATGGTGGGTCGTCGGGGACCGCCCAGAGACCCGAGCTGGACCGTCGGCCGGTGTCGGGGATCAGTGCCCGGAGCCGGGCGGCGTCGTCGCGCAGTGCCTTCTGCAGGTGGGGTCGGACGTCCTCGGCGACATCCGGTGGCAGTGGGCAGCCGTGGTGTACGAGGGCGGCGGTGTTCTCGATGAGCCGGACCGCGCGCGCGACGAGCGGCTGCGGCACCCGGACGGTGGGGAGGTCGCCGTCGTGGTCTCGGATCAGGACGCCGAGCGTGGAGATCAGTGCCATCGCCGGTGCCGGCTCGTGGGGATCCTTGTCGGCGCCGGTGAGGGCGGCGACTTCGACGAGGGCGGCGATTGTCGCACCGAGGGTGGGCAGGGGCATGGCGATGGTGCGGGGCAGTGTCAGCAGGTCGGCGCCGGGTGCCTCGTCTTTGATGCTCAGGGCCAGTTCACGGGCGAGGGTGCGCAGGGTGTCGTGGTCGAAGTACCGGCGGGCGGTGCGTTCGGTGATGCGCATCTGCTCTGCCACGGCGGCGACTCGTTCGGTGAGCAGGTCTTCGAGTCGGTCGGTGGGGACGGTCAAACCGATGCGTGCCAGCTCCTCACCGAGGGTGGACGCCGTCGTACTCACCCACGATGATGGTCGCGGCATCGGGGCCTCCTGATCTGAGCGTTCCACCACACCTGGTCTGTCTACCAGTTCGCCCGCGGTGGCGGCGGGTGACGGGAAACGCCAGGCCCCGGACCCGGACCCCGCGGTCCGCTCCAGCGCGACGTGAGGGGGTGCGGCTCCGACTGGCCGATGACGGCGTCGTACAACCTCGTCGCCGAGCTGGACGCGACGTTCGGCGAGGAGAACGTCGACGCGCTGCTCGGCCCGATCGCGGAGTACAGCGGCGGGGCCGCGCGCTCGGAACTCGGCCACGCCGAGGTCGTGTTCACCATCCCCGCCGAATCGGTGCGGCAGGCCACCTCGACGGCCCTGGCAGTTCTGGGGACCTACCCGTGGTCGTTGCGGTCGCTGCGGGTGCTGACCTCCGCCGATTTCGACCGCCTCACCGACGCGATGGACCTCCCGCCGCTGGTGTCGGTGCAGTAGGCCGCCGACGGGCTGGGGATGACCCGGCAGGGCGTGCTGAAGGCCATCAAGGGCAAGGTGCTGCCGGCCACCCGTGTGGGCGGTACCTGGGTGCTTCAGCGGTTCGTGGTTGAGGGCGCCCGCGCCCGCCGCGGCGCATAGCCACCGACAGCTGCCGTCTCTCAGGTAGCGAGTTCGGCTCGTGCAGCTGTGAGGGTGGCTGCGCATTTTTCGTCGTGGGGATCGAACAGCAGATCCCAGCGCGTGAGCTCGCAGTTTTGTTTCGTGGTTGTCGGGATCGTGTACTCGTGACGTTCGGCGGGGGTGGGTGCCCGCCACCCGTCCCTGTTGTACGTGGTGGCGATGCGTTCATCTGTCGTGAAGGTAATGACGAGTTGGCCGGCCTCGGCGGCAATGGTCAGTAGTTCGAGCCGTAGCCGGCGGCCGGCCGGCGGCCGCTGGGGTGTGATTGCGGGCCATCGGAAGTGGTTGTGGAAGGTCACTGCGCCGCCCCGGCGGACGTAGACGGTGAGCGCCGCCCCGACTGTGCTGGCGGGGTTCGTCAGCCACATCACCCGAAACCGGTGCCGCCACCGGGTGACGGGGTAGGCGCGGGATCGAGTCGCCAGTGCCAGACCGTAGACGGCGTACACGAATATCCCGACCAGCATGAGTGCGATCGCCATGAGCAGGACCATGAGGACGTCATCGAGCGCGCCGGTGACGAGTGCCGCCGCGAATACTGCGGCTGGGAGCATTGTCAGTGCCAGAGCCTCCCACCAGCGAGCCTGGTGCGGGCGCCTGAAGTGGCCGAGCTGCAGACGCGCCGCGGCGCGAACTCCGGGGGCCGAGCGGCGGGTTCGCAGTCCTCCAGCGGTTAATGCCGTCGAAGAAGCCAGTGGTGGTGCACTCGCCTTCAGGTGTGCGCATCGGTCACCGCGAATTCCTACAATTGAACTGGCAGATGACACGTCCCCGTGACGGCCGAAGGGTCACGCCCGCAACGCGATACTGTCCACACCACGTCAGTCAGCTCAGACAATGGGGGAGATGCCATAACCGGCGCAGCAACCACGCCGCCGCTCGGCAAGATCGTGGCCCGCGTCGCGTACCCCACCAGCCCGGTGGTGCTGGTGGAGGAGGAACTTGCTCTGGCCGCCCCGGCGCGGGCCTACGGTGAGTGGCTCGATGCGCTCGGCCTGCCGGACCTGGCGGAGAAGGCGCGCATGCTTCTGCCGGAGACAGCCGACGGGCCGCGCCGCGGCCGCCACCGCCCCTGATTCCGGGCCCGGCGCGTAGCGACCATTTCGGCTCGGTTCCCGGGCGCCAGCACCTGGGGGTGAGGGTGCGGGGTATGACATTGCGGCTGCCGACCACCCTTGCGACGGACTCGGACGCTGCGGCGGTCGCGGCGCTGAACCGGTGCTACGGCCGCCCGTCGTATCTAGGCGACGACGCCTACGTCGGCGCGCATTTCGCGTCACAGGCCCGGTCTCCGGTGCTCGACCAGGAGGTGACCACCCGGGAAAGGGCTGCAAATTTCGCTGGGCGTCATAGTAAGCGTGTTGTTGGGCTTCTTCTGAGGCTGCGGGCTGTGGGCCCCGCTGTGGCGCTGTGGTGATGGCCGGGCCGGCGCGGCGTCAGTCCAGCAGAAGGGCGATTTCCGGAGGGGTGGGGGTTGGGGACATCTCTTGACAACTATGCTCCGTAAGCGAAGACTTACCGTTCGTAGATACTTACCAAGCTGGAGACGAATGGGGTGCGCTCGCCGATCGCATGAGGCGCACGATCCTCGAGCGTCTGGCCGAGGGTCCGTGCGCGGTCGGTGAACTCGCCCGCGAGCTGCCGATCAGCCGACCGGCGGTTTCGCAACACCTGAAGGTGCTCAAGGACGCCGGGCTGGTTAGCGACCGGGCCGTCGGCACCCGCCGCATCTATCACCTCGACCCGGCCGGGATCAGCGTGCTGCGCACGCAGCTCGACCGGTTCTGGGCGCAGGCCCTGACCGCCTACAAGGACGCGGTCGAACAACCCGCAGGAGAGGTCATGACACAGACACACGCCGAACCGGTGCAGCAGCAGATCGTGGTGAACGCAGGGCTCGAGCGCGCGTTCGCGCTGTTCGTCGAGCGATTCGATGCCATCAAGCCGCGTGAGCACAACATCCTGGCGGTCCCGATCGCCGAGACCGTGTTCGAACCGAGGGTGGGCGGCCACATCTACGACCGCGGTGTGGACGGCACGCAATCCCGGTGGGCGCGGGTGCTGGCCTATGAGCCGCCGAACCGGGTGGTGTTCAGCTGGGACATCAACGGGCACTGGCAGATCGAGACCGACCCGGACAAGACCAGCGAGGTGGAGGTCCGGTTCATCGCCGAATCCGACGATCGCACCCGGGTCGAGCTCGAGCACCGCAACCTGCAGCGTCACGGCGAGGGTTGGGAAGCGGTCCGCGACGGTGTCGGACACGACGCCGGGTGGCCGCTCTACCTGCAGCGCTACATCGATGTCGTTGAGAAGGAGCAGTCCTGATGGCGCCGATCACGACCAGAATCGACGTCGACCGCCCACCGGCGCAGGTGTTCGCCTACGTCACCGACCCGACCCGCTTTGTCGAGTGGCAGACGGGTGTCGTCGGCGGCCACATGGACGGTGATGGGACCCCGCAGGTCGGCGAGAAATGCCGCACCACCCGCCGCATCGGGTTCGCCGAACGTTCGGTGACCGCCGAACTCACGCACATCGACCCACCCCGAACGTGGGGTGTGCACGGGGTCGACGGCCCGATCCGGGCGGTCGTAGATGTGACGGTCGATCCGCTCGACTCCGCACACCGCTCACAGGTGACAATCGCGGTCGACTTCGAAGGCCACGGGATCGGAAAGCTTCTCGTGCCCCTCGCCGTGCGCCCACAGGCCCGCAAGGAGATGCCACGCAACCTGGCCACGCTCAAGCAGCGCCTGGAAGCATCACCAGCACAGCCGAACTAGGCAGTGGACTGAATCGCCCTGGATCGAGTGGAGACTCCGGTTCAGGCCACCTCGGGGGTTGAGGCAGCCGGGGGACGCTGTTCACGATAGCGGGTCTCGTACCAGATCGGCGAGAGATAGTCGATCGACGAGTGCAACCGGTCCGCATTGAACCACCGCACCCACTCGGCGGTTTCCCTCTCCACCTCGGCCCGACCGCTCCACGACGCGGCACGGTCGATCAATTCGGTTTTGTAGAGACCGATCGTCGATTCCATCAACCCGTTGTCGAGGGCGTCCCCGACGCTGCCGATCGACCCGGCGATCCCCGAAGCGATCAATGCCTCGGTGAACGCCAGCGACGTATACTGGGCGGGCTCAACCGGTCGATGCAACACCTCGATCACGGAGGTGTGCGATGGGATGGGGCAACAAGCAGATGCCTGCGGCGCCGGTGGGTGCCAGGCGGCAGTGGGCGGCGGACAGGGCATTGCGACCTCCGATGCGGTCACCGGGCCGGCCGGAGCCCTCTCGCGCGGTGCAGCGGGACTTCTGGCGGCGGATCGCATCGGGAGTGACGACGGTCGAGGCCGCGGAGGCCGTCGGCGTGTCATGGCCGGTCGGGTGCCGTTGGTTCCGTCACGCTGGCGGCATGCCGCCGATCAGCCTGGACGAGCCCACGGGCCGCTACCTGTCGTTCGCCGAGCGTGAGGAGATCGCACTGTTACGCGCCCAGGATGTTGGCGTGCGCGACATCGCCCGCAGGATCGGACGTGACCCGGGAACGATCTCACGCGAACTGCGCCGCAACGCGGCGACCCGGGGCGGCAAGCCGGTCTACCGGGCCCTGGTGGCGCAGTGGAAAGCGCAACAGGCCGCGAAGCGCCCGAAGACGGCGAAGCTCGTGGGCAACGACGGGTTGCGAAAGTACGTGCAGGAGCGGCTCTCCGGCAGCGTCCGCCGACCCGACGGCACGATCGTCCGTGGGCCTGAGACGCCCGCGTGGAAGGGGCTGAACAAGCCGCATCGGCAGGACAGGCCATGGGCGACGGCGTGGAGCCCGGAACAGATCTCGCACCGGCTCAGGATCGACTTCCCTGATGATGAGTCCATGCGCATCAGCCACGAGGCGATCTACCAATCGTTGTTCATCGAGGGCCGTGGCGCGCTCAAACGGGAGTTGGTCGCGTGCCTGCGCACCGGGCGGGCGCTGCGGGTTCCCCGAGCGCGGTCGCAGAACAAGCCGCAAGGGCATGTCACCGAGGACGTCGTGCTCAGCGAACGCCCCGCCGAAGCCGCCGATCGCGCCGTCCCGGGGCACTGGGAGGGGGACCTGATCATCGGGACCGGCCGGTCCGCAATCGGCACGCTCGTCGAGCGCAGCAGCCGATCCACGATTCTCGTGCACCTGCCTCGGCTGGAGGGCTGGGGCGACAAGCCACCCGTGAAGAACGGTCCTTCCCTCGGCGGCTACGGCGCCGTCGCGATGAACGCCGCGCTGACGACATCGATGACCACCCTCCCCGAGCAGCTCCGCAAGACCCTCACCTGGGACCGCGGGAAGGAACTCTCCGGTCATGCCCAGTTCGCCCTCGATACCGGCACGAGAGTGTTCTTCGCCGACCCGCACTCGCCCTGGCAACGACCGACGAACGAGAACACGAACGGCCTGCTGCGCCAGTACTTCCCGAAGGGCACCGATCTGTCCAGGTGGTCCGCCGAGGACCTCGAAGCCGTCGCCCTGGCGATCAACAACCGGCCACGCAAGATCCACGACTGGCGAACCCCGGCCGAGGTCTTCGCCGAGCAGCTACGCTCACTGCAACAGCCAGGTGTTGCGACGACCGATTGAATCCGCCCTGGCTCCCCGCATCGCTGTGATGCACCAAACCCGTTGAGGTGAAACGGATGTCGGCTCTCCTGCGGGTGAACAACGCCTGCTCGAGCACTCCGGTGACCAACACGGTGGTCTTGGATGTCATCACCTGCCACCCGAGGATCCGGCGGGAGAACACGTCGACACAGAACGCCGTGTACACGA
>NZ_JAAXPA010000058.1 GCF_012396235.1 Rhodococcus opacus
GCACCACCTACGGCGGGACGGACCCCGGCACCACCTACGGCGGGACGGACCCCGGCACCACCTACGGCGGGACGGACCCCGGCACCACCTACGGCGGGACGGACCCCGGCACCACCTACGGCGGGACGGACCCCGGCACCACCTACGGCGGGACAGATCCCGGAACCTATGGCGCGACGGACCCCGTGAATCCGGGCTACAACTACACCCCGGAGTGTTCTACGCCCGAGAAACCCTCCCCGGTGTATTGCGGCGGGTTTTAGCCCCGACGGCGACATCCCCGAGCCTTACCCAAGGTTCGGGGATGTCGCATATGCGGCCAGGGTGCCGTTCAGGATTGGGCCGTTCCCAGCGCCCAGACACGGCTGCGCACGTCACACAGCACGGGGAGGCTGGCGAGGTTTTGCCGCCGCAGGTGGTACTCGGTGCGGTGGTCAGGGTTCTGGTCTGCGCTGGAGACCCGTGCGTAGCCAGCGCCGGGGCAGGGCGGGAGAATCCTACCGCCGACGCTCACCGCAGTTCCCGCGCGATCGCTCGGGCCGCGCGGCGAGCCTGCTTCGCCGCGAACCCGATCTGCGACGGCCTGGGCACGAACCCGATGAAACGCAACCTCTCGGCGGCCGGCTTTTCACCGGTGGCGTGCGGCCAACCTCGCTCGTCCAGTACGCCGAGGTGCCCGACCAGCTTTTCGAGTTCCTGGCGGAACCCCGTCGCGCAGACCATCGCCTCCGGATCGATTCGCACACCGTCCACCAGCCACACGCTGTCCGCGTCGAGTGACTCGACTCCGCGAACGACCTCGATGGACCTGTCTCGGATCGCGGCGATGAGCTCCTTGTCGACGATCGCCGGTGCCACGCCGAGGCGGGCGCTGCGGGCGAAGATGCCCTCGTCGGGGATCGGTAATCCGAACTCGCGCAGGTCGCCGATGCTCCTCTCCCGGCCGAACCGAGCGATTGCGTCCGCGATAGGGACCGGGGCATGGTAGAGCGGCGTCGCGATGAAGTCTCCCGGCATGCCACCAGGTCCCTGGCGGAGCATGATGTTCGGCGGCGTGCGAGCCGAAAGCCAGACCTTTGCCGCGCCTCCGGTGGCGAGGTCGTAGGCAATTTCCATGCCCGAGCAGCCCGCTCCCACCACGAGGACCCGTTTCCCGTTGTACTGCGAGGGATTCCGGTACTGCGAGGAATGAACCAGTGCACCCCGCCAGTCCCCGCGTCCGGGCCAGTCCGGGACGAAGGGCTCATGATCGAAGCCGGTCGCGACCACCACCTCGGCAGCGTCGACCGAACCGGCAGCGGTGGTCAACCGCCAGTGCCCGTCCGTTAGGTCGAGCCGTTCCACCGGGCAGCCCAGGCGCAGCTCGATCCCGTCCGCACGTGCGTGCCGCTCGAGATGCTCGATCACCTGTTCCCGCGTGGGAAAGGTCGGTGTGCCCTTGGGGTAGGGGCGGTTCGGCAGGTGGGAGAACTGCCTGCCGGTGTTCAGTCGCAGCCGGTCATAACGAGAGTGCCACGACGAACCGACTTGGTCGGCTCGGTCGATCAGCAACGGGTTGATGCCACGGTCGGCGAGGGCCACCGCCGCCGCGACCCCGGAGGTGCCGGCACCGACGATTGCGACTTGATGCTCGCTCATCGTGTGCTCCTTGGGTGTTGTCTTGTTTCATGCGGTTTCGGCGACAATGACGCTCATCGGGCCGGTGAGCGAGCGATGGTCGTGGTAGCGCCAGCCAGTGTCCTGCAGCCAGGCGATGCCTTCTCCGGCGCTGTAGACGTCGCCGTGTTCGAGGTGGACCGCGAATTCGCCCGCCATCAGGGCGGCCGCGACCGGCTGGGTGTGGGTGGGGTCGGTCCAGAAGTCGGCAATCAGCAGCGTGGCGCCGGGTGCGGCGACGTCGCGAATGCGTTGTAGCAGCGCACGATTCTGCTCCGGCGACCAGTAATGCACCAGGTTCGCGACCAGGAAGGCGTCATATCCGGCGGGCAGCGGGTCGGCCATCGCGTCGCCGGCGCATACGTCGATTCGCCCCTCCAGCCCGACCGACGCGATGCGGTCCTGCGCGGTCTGGGCAACCGCCGGCAGCTCGAACACGGTCGCGCTCAGTTGCGGGCAGTGGCGCGCCACCGCGATGGACCAGGAGCCGGTGCCGCCGCCGATGTCGAGGAGTCGATGACTGCCGGACAGATCGACCGTGTCCGGCAGGGCGAGCGAGGGGCCGGCCGAAAACGCCTCGACACCGATCGAGGCGATGGGTTGCAGGGCGGCGTCGAGGTCGAAGATCTGGCGTTTCGGCCCGCGGGCGAGTGCGCCGGCCAGGTCTTCCCACGCCGGGAAGCTGATCTTGTCCCAGAACCGCAGCAGCGGACGCAGGTCGGCGGGCGATCCGCCGGCGAGGAACGCGGCCGCCGTCTCGGTATTGACATACTGTTCGCCGCGGCGTTCGAGCATACCCAGCGCGATCATGGCGTCGGCGCTGATCCGGGTGGCTCGGGCAGTAAGCCCGGTGCGGGCGGCCAGGCCATGCAGGTCGGTGGGGCCCTCGCCCAACGCCTCGAACAAACCGAGTTCGCTGGCGGCGAAGAGGTGTTTGGCGGCCATGAACCCGGACGCCAGCTGCATGATCGGCTCCGGGTTAGGCAGGTCGTGGTCGGTTTCGGCGGAGGTATGGGCTGTCATCGTCATGAAACCAGCGTCGTCGTTGTCGGTTCTGCGTCATATCCCTGAATCCTGGGGAATTCACCCAGATTTCTGGGGTAGGCAGCCCTAACCTGCTGCGATACACTTCGGACATGGCACAGAGCTTGCTGCCACGCGTCCGCGATCTAATCTCGCGTGCCGCCGCCGACCAGCTGGACTGGGTGGGGTACAGCGCGCGAATGAGCGAGGCCCTGCGCGCGGTGATCCCACATGACCGCTGCTGCTGGCACACCGTCGACCCGGGCACCATCCTGTTCACCGGCAGCGTCAACCGGAACGTTGGGTGCTCCGGATCCTGGTTGGCGCACTACGAATACGAGGTCGAGGACGTCGACAAGTGGGCGTTTCTTGCGCACAGTGGCCGCCTGGCGGGTGCACTTAGTCTGGATACCCACGGAGATTTGTCCCGCAGTGCACGGCACCGTTCGCACGAGGCGTACGGAATCGGCGACGAGCTGCGGGTCTCCCTGGTGTCGGACGGGGTCTATTGGGGTGCAGCGGCATTCCTGCGCGATGCGGGCGCGCCGTGGTACACCGCCGAGCACGTCCGCGCAATCGCCGCGCTGGCGCCCGCGCTCGCGACCGGTCTGCGACGTTCGATGCTCCACGAGGTCGAGGCCGCCGTGACGACCGTGGACTACGGCCCCGGCGTGGTGGTCTTCGACGCCGCGGGCAACCCGGAATCGGTCTCACCCGCCGCGGAACGCTGGATCGACGAAATTGTCGAGGTCCCGGCGCCGTCGACGCCGTTCGAATCGAAGGTCGTGCAGGCCATCGCGGCCCGGGCGCGGGCGATCGAACCGGGCACCGATCCGCTGGAACTTGCCGCGCGCTCGCGAGTACGCACGCGATCCGGCGCCTGGCTGTTGCTGTACGGGACCAGGCTTTCCGGCGTCGAAGACGGACGCACCGCCGTCATCATCCAACCCGCGACGCCGCATGAGATCGCGCCCGTCATTGCCATGGCCTACGGACTGTCCCAACGCGAATGCCATCTCACTGCGCTGTGCATCCAAGGGCGATCGACAAGGGAGATGGCGCACGCAATGTCGTTATCCGTCTACACAATTCAAGACCACATGAAGTCGATCTTCGACAAGACCGGGGTGCGCAGCCGCGGGGAACTGGTGGGGCAGATATTCCTCGAGCACTACGCGCCCCGCTGGGAGCTTGCGGCATCCCCGCCATCCGGATGGTGGGCGAAGGGCATCAACTGAATTCGCCGAACTCTCAGCTGTGCGTATCTGCTTCACGGCCAATGGCGCGCCAACCAAGAAGGTTCACCGCCCGAACCATCTCTCCTTCCACGACGCCGGCGCTCACCGACAGTTTGCCGTCGACCAGGAAGATGCCCCTCGCACATTCTGTCGCCGCCGCAGCGAACGGAGGTGGCCCCGATTCCGTCCGTTCGTCCTGCAAGCCCAATCCCAATTCACACGACCAACGGCGGCTCCGCGAGTCCGGCAGGCAACGCCATATAAAGCCGCGAAATCAATGCCACTTATCGCCGTGAGTCACAGCCATCAGCTTGTCGAAAAGTGCAGTGGGCTAGGGTTTTCGACATAGTTTCTCGACACAGGTTTTCGACGCCTCCGACGTGCCGAATCCGCCGGTCAGAGGCGGTGTCGAAAAAGGATCGAATCTCGACAATTCGGGACGGAGCGGGGTGGCCCGCCTCTCACTCCGTTCCCTACTCGCGGAGTTGTATTCGCTCCGCTTGGCGCCCAGCATGGGAATGTCACCGGACGGATCTACCGGGTTCGTGCCGGTCAGCGCCCCTCCCCCGGATCGGTTCGACGACGGAGAGGTGGCGCGTACCGGCCCGCTGCCCGCGGAGAGCGGCCGGTCCGCGTGCACCGGTTCAGCGGTAGTGCGTCAATCGCTTAACGTAGTTGTCGGCATTGCGGCGCACCTGGTCGAGCTCGCCTTCGGTGCAGCGGCGCCGAACCTTGCCCGGAATGCCTGCCACCAGAGAGTTCGGTTCGATGACAACGCCCTCGGATACCAGGGCACCGGCGGCGATGATGGTCCCGCTACCGATTCTGGCGTTGTTCATGACGATCGCACCCATGCCGATCAGAACGTCGTCGTCGACCGTGCAGCCGTGCAGCACCGCGTTGTGTCCGACGGACACCCCGGAGCCGATGGTCAAGGGACTTCCCGGATCAGCGTGGAGGACGCACCCGTCCTGGATGTTGGTCCGCGCCCCGATGGTGATGCGGTCCGCGTCGGCGCGGACCACTGCGTTGTACCAGACACCGGATTCGTCGCCGATGTGTGTATCGCCGATGAGAGTGGCGTTCGGTGCCACCCATGCGGTCGCCGCGACGGTCGGCTCGTGCCCGTTGATGCTGATGAAGGCTGTCACTGCAAGACCTTTCCAGGATTGAGGATGCCGCGCGGATCGAGGGCGTTCTTGATGGCGGTCTGCATCTGCTGTACCGCGGTGGGCAGTTCCCGCGCGAGTCCGGCCATTTTGAGGGTGCCGATGCCGTGCTCACCGGTGATGGTGCCGCCGAGGTCGAGTGCGACGTCCATGATTTCCTCGAACGCGCGGCGCGCACGGGTTTCCTGGTCGGCATCGCCGGGGGTGGTGACGATGAGGGGGTGGAGGTTGCCGTCGCCGGCGTGGGCGATCGTCGCGACGTAGGTGTCGTTACGGTGGGCGATCTCCTCCACTGCGGCGAGCATGGCCGGCAGTTGGTCTTTGGGGACGCACACATCTTCGGTGAGGACGTTTCCAAGTCGTTCGACCGCGGGGTAGGCCAGTTTGCGGGCGGCGAACAGCGCCTCGGCTTCGTCCGGGTCGCTCGAGCGCGTCGCCCAGGTGGCGCCGGAGTCGGTGAAGCATTGCACGATGGCGTCGGCTTCCTCGATGCCGCTGTCCCCCAGGGTGTCGGTGCGGGCGAGGAGAAGGACGTTCGCGTCGGTGGACAGGTCCATCCGCTTCCATCGGTCGATGGCCTCGAGGCAGTGGCGGTCCATGAGTTCGAGTGCGGCGGGGGTGAGCCCGGCGCGGGCAACGGCGCGGACCGCGTTGCCGGCATCGACGGTGGAGTCGAAGGAACCGATGATGGTGGTTGGCGGCGTCTGGAGGGGGCGCAGACGCACGGTGATCTCGGTGGCCAGGGCGAGGGTGCCCTCGGATCCGGTGAGCAATCCGACCAGGTCGTATCCGGCGACGCCCTTGGCCGTCCTGCGGCCGACCTGGGTCCGCTCCCCGGTTCCGGTGACGATGTCGAGGGCGAGCACGTAGTCACGGGTGACGCCGTATTTGACGCAGCACAGCCCGCCGGCGTTGGTGGCGACGTTGCCGCCGAGGGTGGACCAGTGGGAACTGGCGGGATCGGGCGGGTACCAGAGCCCTTCGGCGGCGCAGGCGGCGCGCAGGTCGTCGTTGACGACGCCCGGCTCGACCACGGCATAGCGTTCGAGGGTGTCGATCTTCTTGATGCGGTTCATCTTCTCGAAGGAGATGACGACGGCACCGTCGACGGCGTTCGCCGCCCCGGCCAGGCCGGTGCCGGCGCCGCGGGCGACGACGGGCACGTGGTGGTCGTAGCAGGCGCGGACGGTCTGCTGTACCTCGTCCGCGGTGGTGGGTCGGACCAACGCCACGGGGGTGCCGTGGGGTGCCCAGCTTGCTTGATCGCGGGAGTAGGCGTCGAGGACGGCGGGGTCGGTGGTGGTGCAGGCCGCCGGGAGGGCAGCGAGCACGGCGGTGGACGGAGCGGTGGAATGCAGGGTGCCGGTCATGCCATGCACCGCGATCCGAGTCCGCCGTCCACGGCCAGGCAGACTCCGGTGATGTAGCTGGCGTCGTCGCTGGCGAGGAAGCGGGCGGCGTTGGCGATCTCCCAGACGGTGCCCATCCGGCCGATGGGGGCGACCGCATTGCGGGCGGCGACCATGTCCTCGACGCTGGCGTACTGGCCGGCGATCTGGCGGTAGATCAGTGGGCTGTCGATGACGCCGGGCATGATGGCGTTGATGCGGATGCCGTGCGGCGCTTCGTCGACCGCGGAGGTGGCGGTCAGGTGGTTGACCGCGGCCTTGGTGGCGTAGTACGAGCTGTAGGGCAGTCCGGTGTGCCGTATCGCGGCCAGGGACGAGGTGTTGATGATCGACCCGGATTTGGCCGTGCGCATATGCGGCAGCACGTATTTGAGGGAGTGGAAGACTCCGGTGAGGTTGATGTCGAGGGCGCGTCGCCATTGCTCGGTGGTGAGGTCGACAGGGCTTCCCATCTGTGTGACGCCGACATTGTTGTGCACGATGTCGACACGGTGATACCGGTCGATCACGGTGGAGACGGCGGCAGCCACGGAGTCTTCGGTCGTGATGTCGACCTGGAGTGCGGTGGCGTCGCCGCCGTCCGCGGTGATGCAGTCCGCGGTGCGGGTCGCTGCCGCGATGTCGATGTCGCCGCAGATGACGGTGGCGCCGGCGCGGGCATAGGTCAGGGCGATGGCACCGCCGTTACTCCACCCGTCGGGAGCGGTGCCCGCACCGAACACGAGGGCGATCTTCCCGTCGAGCGAGGCAGCAGGGGTGCTCTTCGGCGGGGCGGTGAGGCCGAGATCGTCGGTCACTGTGGGGTCCTAACTGGTTCGGAGAGGGCTAGTTCGAACGTCATCGCGACCGGGTTGTGGCCGCGTACCAGCGACCCGGTGTACACGTTTCCGTCGATCGCGACGGCGGCGCAGGACAGCTCGGCCCGTGCCCGGCCGTCGCTGTCTCGGGTGATCGACCCGTCGAGGTACATCACTTCGGTGGCCGGTCCGGGTGCGGTGATGATCTGTGTGCCCTGGGTGAGGGTGGCGCCGATGAAGGAGCCGATCTTTCCGCGCACGACCGCGTTGTCGAACCCGTGGGTTTCGGCGAGGTCCTCGACGGCGGCGACGATGTCGACGTTGGGGAGGATCCGGGCCACCACCGAGCGCAGCCCGCCCTCGTGTGTCGTGGTGTGGTTCTGCGCCGGTTGTGGTTGGAACACCGGGAAGTTGATCTCCGGGTCCGGGGTCACCGTCATGGCGACGTCGTCGGTGGCGTAGAGATCGGCCAGGACACCGGCGCCGAGGAGCACCGAATCCGGTATCAGGTGCCCGGCACGCATGACCCCGTCGGCACCGACGAATTGGGCGTGGCAGTGCGCGAAGATCTCGCCGTCACGCTTTCCGATGGTCACTCCGCCCCGGACGAAGGCCGCGGGGCCCTGGCCCCGCCGGGGTTCGCTGAAGGTCGCCACGCTGGTACCGGCGTGGCAGATCGAGGGGATGTAGTAGTCGAAGGCTTCGAACGTCCCTCCGCGCAATTCACCGAAGGCGCTGGTGAATCCGCGTGCGAACACCGCGTCGTGCAGGGCCGGGAGCAGCGCCTGACCCGCGGGGAGTTCGGTGTCGATGTGGTGGAGAGTCGCCGGATAGGCGTCCACACGCTGGGATGCCGGTGGGCCCGGGTGCTCGAGTCGCGGCACCCCGGGGAGCAGGGAGATGTCGGGGACGGTCACGAGCCGACCTCGCTCGGCCACAGCCCCAACTGGAAGAATTCGTTCTTCAGCAGGGTGGTGGTGACCTTTCCGTATCCGGAGGTGGGCAGGGTGGGTGCGAATTCGATCCGCTTGGGCACCTTGTAACGGGCCATGTTCGATCGGCACCAGGTGAGCAGCTCGTCGGTGGTCAGGGTCGATCCCGGCCGCAGCACGCACAGGGCGTAGCCGACCTCTCCCCAGGTGGGGTCGGGGGCGCCGACGACACCGGCGGCGACCACGTCCGGATGCTTGAGCAGCTTTTCTTCCACTTCCCGGGGGTCGATGTTGGAGCCACCGGAGATGAACATGTCCGAGGCCCGCCCGGTGATGTACAGCAGTCCGGACCCGTCGAGGTAGCCGAGGTCACCGGTGCGGAACCAGCCGTCGCGGAAAGCTTTCCGGTTCGCCTCGGGGTTGTCGAGGTATCCGGCGAATACGGCCGGCCCGCACACGCAGATCTCGCCCCGCTCACCGGCGGCCAGTTCGCGGCCGCCGTCGTCCTGGATGCTGATCGTCATGCCGGTGCGGGCATAGCCCGCGGTGCCGATGCCGTCCGGTTCGGGTGTCGTGCCGTGCAGTTCGGGCGGCAGGACGGTGATGTTGCCGGTGACTTCACACAGGCCGTAGTACTGAACCAGCACCTTGCCGAGGACATCGAGAGCGATCCGCTGGTCCCGTGAGGACATCGGGGCGCCCGCATAGACGACGTAGCGCAGGCTGCTGCGTGCGGGATCGTGACCGTCGGCGGCCTGGACCAGCTTGTTGAGGATGGTCGGGACGGTGAACATGGTCGAGACGGCGTGCCGCTCGATCAGCTGCCATGCCTCACCGGCGTCGAGGGAGTCGCTGCCCGTCAGCACGATCGCCGCTCCGCGGGCGACATGGGTCAGGGCGTGCACCCCGGCGCCGTGCGAGAGCGGGGCCAGCACGAGGGTGGCGTCGCGGTCGGTGAGCTGCGGCATCAGATCGCACAGGTGGTTGGTGACCACGAACGCCATCTGATCGTGGGTGAGCACCGCGGCTTTGGGTCGCCCGCTGGTCCCTGAGGTGAAGAAGTACCAGGCCGGAGTTCCGACATGGACCGGTGCGTCGACGCTGACCGCGTCGGGGAGGTGCTTGTCGATCAGTTCCGCGACGTGGGCGCTGCCGAACTGGGCGGCCTCGCGGTCGTCGCCGATCGCCCAGGTTTCGTATCGGTTCAACGCTGCGGCGTGGGGGGCGCAGGTGTCGTGGCAGATCACCAGGTCCGGTGCGACGAGGTCGGCGAGGGGGGCGACGTCGTCGGGCACCAGCTTGCAGTTGGTGGGGACAATGACCGCCCCGAGCCGCCAGGTGGCGAACAAGACGGTGAGCGTGTCCATGCAGTTGGGGCTGTGGAGCAGCACCACCGATCCGGCGGTGAGTCCGTGACCGCGCATCGCGGCGGCCAGGGCGCTGACACGCTCGTTGAGCTGCGCCCACGTCCAGGTGTCGTCCCTACGGATGACGGCGGGCCGGTCCGAGAGCCGGGCGGCGGCCTGGGTGAGCAGGGTGGCCAGATTGGTGGTGCGCTGCGGTGCGGTGGTGGTCGCGAGGGCGGACATGCTGGTCACCACCTCTCCAGGATGGAGGCGTAGTTGGTGACGGCGGTACCACCCATGTTGAATACGCCTCCGAGGTCTGCGGTGGGGAGTTGGAAGGTGCCGGCTTCGGCGGTGAGCTGCATGGCCGCGATCGCGTGCATCGACACACCGGTGGCCCCGATCGGATGGCCCTTGGCTTTCAGACCGCCGGACCGGTTGATGGGCAGCTTGCCGTCGGGCAGGGCAAGTCCCTCGTCGACCACCTCATGGCCGCGGCCACGTTCTGCCAGCCCGAACACTTCGTACTGGATCAGTTCGGCGATGGTGAAGCAGTCATGGGTTTCGATGAAATCGAGGTCGACGGTCGAGGTCGCCGCCTGCTCGAGTGCCCGATTCCATGCCAGGCGGGCGCCGGCGAACTCGATCGGGTCACGCCGCGAGAGCGGGAGGAAGTCGTTGGCGTGGGCGCGGGCGCGGAACGCCACCCGGCGCGGCGCGGCCTTCGCTCGATCGGCGCTGGTGATGACCAGAGCCACTGCGCCGTCGGAGAGCAGGGAGCAGTCCGTGCGCCGCAACGGCTCCGCCACATAGGGGTTCTTGTCGGAGACCGTGTTGCAGAAGTCGAAGCTGAGGTCCTTGTGCAGCTGGGCGTACGGGTTGCTCATGCCGTTGTGGTGATTCTTTGCGGCGATGGCGGCCATTGCCGCGCTCGGATCTCCGTAGCGTTCGGCGTAGGCGCGGGCGATTCCGGCGAAGACACCGGCGAATCCGCCTGTGACGTTCGATTCTTCGGGCCGGTAGCAGCCGGAGAGCAGGATTTCGCCGGCGCGGGGGGTGTCGACTGCGGTCATCTTCTCGGCGCCGATGACCAACGCGACGTCGCCGCGGCCGGAGTCGATGAAGTCGCATGCGGCGTAGACCGCCGCACTTCCTGTGCCACAGGCATTCTCGACGCGCATCGCGGGAGTGTGCTGGAACTCCGGCGTCGACAGGGACACCAGGGACGCCTGGAAGTCCTGGTCGGAGAAGCCGTTGTTGTAGACGCCGACGAAGATGCCGTCGACTTCACTGGGCTCCACCTGAGCGTGGGTGAGAGCTTCGGGAACGACGGAACCGATCAGGGCGGTGACGTCGGGTTCGTTCAGTCTGCCGAATTTCGAGTGTCCCCACCCGGTGATGGAAGTGCGAGAAGTCATGTTTTCTCCGATATCGGTGTCGCGGCGACAGGGCAGGTGGCCGCGGTGGTTGTCATTAGAGGGCTGATGATTCGGTGCGCAGGGTGGGGGCGAGCCGGGCGGCTTCCTCCTTGAGCAGGATCGCCAGACGCGCTTGTCGGTCCGGTCCCATCCGGGAGCTGATGGCCGCGATGCTCAGCGCGAGTGCGGGTTCGCCGTGGGAGTCGAGGACGGCGATCCCGATCGCCCAAGATTCGGGTACGACCATGCCCTCGTTGACCGCGATGCCGCCGCGCCGGCGGGTGCGCTCGGCTTGCTCGAGCAGCCGGTTGGGGGTCAGCTCGGGATACCGCTGGGCGAGTTCGGGCGCATTGGCCGCCATCACACTGGAGGCGACCTGTGGAGGCAGAGCAGCGAGCAGGGCCATGCCGTGCGCTCCGACGCCGAGCGGGTACCGGTCGCCGGCCTGCAGGACGTGACTGCGGATCGGCCACGTTCCCTCCTCGCGATGTACACACACCGAGTGAGTGCCGCGCCGCACCGAGATGAAGGCCGCGTCCTCGGACACCTGCGCGAGCCGCACCACCGAGGACAGGGCCTGCTGCTGCAGTCCGTGCCGCCGTTCGGCGGCATTTCCGACGGTGTACGCCTCCGGCCCGAGCAAGTACCGCCGGTCGTCGGCCTGCTCGAGATAGCCGGTGCTCACCAACTCCGACAGCAATCGGTGCACCGTCGGCTTACTGAGCCCGCTCTCCGAGGCCAACTCCGCCAGGGACAGCCCGCCGACACGATCCCAGCCCGCCACCATCGACAGCAGATCGAGAGCGCGACGCACACTCTGCGAACCCGGAAGGGCGTCCCGGCCCGCGCGAGCCGACACCGAATCGATGGAATCGTTCCGCATTGTGAAATCTCCCTCAGTGCACGTCATACGAGATTGGAGTGGGTTGTCGGCCCGCTGGTCTGCAAACGACAGTAAAACGTGAGCTGGATCTCGGTCAACAATTCCATAATATGGACCAATTTCCTGGGCCTTTGACGCTCTGCTTGACGTCGCACGCCGGAAGGGAACACAGTCACACCACAGCGTGACTCAGATCACGCCGTTGGCCTCCTGGGGAAGGAGGGCGGTGCAGAACCCGCCAGCACTTCTTCCGCCCCTTGCCCGATGAAAGACAGGACCCGCAATGACTCCCATGCCCGCGGCCGCACGGCCACCGCGAATCGATATCCGACAGGTTCGGTGGGCACGCATCGGTATCCCGCTGTTCGTGACCTATTTCATCTGCTTCATGGACCGAACCAACATCAGTGTCGCCTCCCCCCACATGGCGAGCGAGCTGCAGTTGAGCGCGGCGGCGATGGGCCTGGTGTTCTCGGCCTTCTTCTGGGGTTATGTGCTCAGTGGATTGCCCGCCGGCGCCTGGGCGGGCAAGGGGCACGCCAAGAACATCATCGTGGCGTGCATGGTGATCATCGGGCTGTCCGCGGCCGTGACCGGTGTCGTCCACAACCTGCCGGTTCTGATGGCCGCGCGCATCGTCCTCGGGCTCGCCGAGGGCGCCATCTTCCCCGCCTTCGCCGTCATGTTCATCAGCTGGTTCCCCTCCCATGAACGCGGCATCGCCGTCGCGTTGACGATGTACACCGTGCCGCTGTCCTCGGCGGTGATGGCACCGCTGTCCGGGTGGCTGATCGAGGTCACCAGCTGGCGCGCGATGTTCGTCATCCAAGCCGTTCCCGCCATCCTCGTCGCGATCTGGCTGCACTTCTCGGCCACGGAGAAGCCGGAAAACCACCCGCGGCTGAGCGCGGAGGAACGCGACTACATCATCGCCACCCGCACCGTGGAGACCACCGACGAATCGACCCTGCTGCAGGTGTTCATGCGGCCGGTGGTGTGGTTGCTGGCGTTGATCTACTTCTTCTGGGTCATGGGCATCTACGCACTGACCCTCTGGCTGCCCACCGTCATCGGAGACCTCACCGGGCAGGGCTCGTTCCTCGTCGGACTGTTGACCGCCATCCCGTTCCTCGTCGGAACCGCCGCGCTGTATCTGGTCACCAAGCGCGCCGTCGCCAGTGGCCGCTCACTCGGCTCGTTCATCGCACTGCCCATCGCCATCAGTGGCACGGCCATGATTGTCCAGCATTTCGTGCACCTCGGAGCGGTCTTCAGTTTCGCGATGCTCGTGGTCGCCGCCGGATCCATCTACGCCGCCCTCGCACTCTGGTGGACCTGGGTCATGCAGATCGTTCCCCGCAACCAGGCCGGGGCCTCGGTCGGTTTCGTCAACCTGTGCGGCAACTTCGGCGGTCTGGTCGGCCCGCTTCTCATCGGCCTCGTCGCCACCGCCGGCAACACCGCATCCGGATTCTGGATCATCGGGGTCTGGGTCATCATCGCCGCCCTGATCGTGAAGATTCTCGACTCCCGCCGCACCGGCGCCAACGGTGATGCAGAACTGTCCGGGCGGCACACCGATGCCGACCTGGAACCCGCGCCGGTCACAACCGACCGTTGACCTCACCGGGGACCCGACACGGCAGGGCCCACCGACACTCCCCCACCACATCACAATCCGAGGAGACAGAGATGAAGGACAAACGCGTTGCACTGGTCACCGGTGCGGGCGCCGGGATCGGTGCCGCCATCGCAGAGCGGCTCGGTCAGGCAGGTCGACATGTGGTTCTCACCGACCTGAATCAGGAGAGTGCCAGCGCTCTCGCAGCCGATATGAAGGACCGCGGAATGAGTGCGGACGCTCTGGCGATGGACGTCGGTGACCGGGCCTCGATCGAGACGGCGTTCAAGTGGGTCTCCGAAACGTATGGGCGCTGCGACATCCTGGTCAACAACGCCGGGTTCGCCAAGATCCACTCGTTCGTCGATTGCCCGGACGACTACTGGCAGGCGAGCCTGAACGTCAATCTCACCGGCGCGTTCCGCTGCGGTCAGCATGCTGCGCGACTGATGCTCGAACAGCGATGGGGACGCATCATCAACATCGCCTCGATCAGCGGTATGCGTGCCGGCGCGGGTCGCACCGCCTACGGAACCACCAAAGCAGGCCTCATCGGACTGACCCGCCAGATGGCGATCGAGCTGGCGCCCCACGGCATCACCGCCAATGCCGTCGCTCCCGGTCCGATTGAAACGCCGCAGGCCCAGGCGGTCCACACCGCCGCGACCCGCGCGGCCTACAACCAGCTGGTGCCGGCTCAGCGGTACGGCCAACCGGACGAGATCGCCGCCGCCGTCAGCTTCCTCGCCTCGGACGACGCGGCTTATGTCAACGGCCACGTCGTTCCCGTCGACGGCGGATTCATGGCGGCCGGAATGCTCAGCGTCTGACGCGGAACCTCCGATCAGCAGCACCAGCCGTACGTCACACCCGCAGCACGGCACGGCAATTCAGTTAGCGGCAGCGTGCAGGCCCACAAGGTCCACGCGCGAGGCCTGACCATCGAACCGATCCACCAGATATGAAGAAGAGAAAGCAGCAACGTGCTCACCAATGAAGGAAATTTGACGGTCGAGATGTTCTACGACGACGATGCCGATCTGTCGATCATCCAGGGCCGCAAGGTCGCTGTGATCGGTTACGGAAGCCAGGGCCACGCGCACTCGCTGAGCCTGCGCGATTCGGGCGTCGATGTGC
>NZ_JAAXPA010000059.1 GCF_012396235.1 Rhodococcus opacus
GCCGTCGTCCTGGCGATCAATAACCGGCCCCGCAAGATCCACGACTGGCGAACCCCCGCCGAGGTCTTCGCCGACCAGCTACGCTCACTGCAACAGCCAGGTGTTGCGACGACCGATTGAATCCGCCCTGTGCACGGGTCGAACACTGGTGCGGGGCAGGGTCCTGGCCTTTGTGGGTCAGGGCCGCCCCTCCAGCGACCCTGTGACCGCCAGGTCGTCGAGCAGCCCCAAAAATGCTCGGGCACAGGGGAGGTCGGCAGTGGCCCCCGCCACGGTGGGCCAGTCGACCTGCTCGCGCAAAGCGCGGGCGACCGGCAGCATCGGCACGAAATCACACCGATGCGAACCGAGACGACGGAGTTTGTCGATCATCAGATCGGTTCCGCTGAGGACAGGCGCCCAGATCTGCCCGATCCGCATCGTCTCGGCCCGTGCGAGGAGTCCCTCCCCGGTCCCGGTGGTACCGGCCGGATACAGCAGGGTGACCCGGAGATCACCGCCGACGACCTGCCGTGACCCGAGGCGGGAGGAAGCGATGGACCGCATCCCACCCGCAGCCAACGCGGTCCGTGCCTCGGTCAGGTGTTCGTCCGAGGCGATGATGGTCACCTGGTGCTCGGCTGGCGGTCCGCCGCGGGCGTAGACGGCGCAGTCCCCGCCGACCGCGAACGGCACGCCAGCGGCCGAGAGGATGGTCACTGCCCGACCCAGCGTCCGCATCAGCTGGGCTTCGCGGGCCGCGACTATTCGAACGGTGGGGTAATCCTCCGTCCGCGGAGAGCAATGGCGCGGCAGGTGCTCGGTGGTCATGACCGGTGGGTACCCGGCGTGTGCGGACCTCAACCGTGCGATGGGCGATCTCGCTTCACGGAGTGCGGCCACAGGCGGTTGATCGAGGGACCTTCGTCAGGGGCGCCGAGTACGGGTCTGCCAGCGTGTCTTCGCCCGTGGCGACTCTTGCAGCAGAAACCGACCGATGGGCATTGTTTTGGCGGTCTCATCGAAATGGTGGACTCCGGTGTAGTCGACTGACCGCCGTCGGTCTGCGCAGCCGCGATAGACGTGCTGGCGGCGTCAATGTCTCATTGGCTCTGTACAATTCGGAGATACCCGATGGTGCTGGAATCGGGACGGCCCGCGGGAGGCAGGAATGGGGTCACACAGCGCGGGTTTTCCTGGAGACTGATGTGTTATGACCGATCAGCTGCATGCCGACCTCACAGAACGTCTCGGCCGGGCAGTCGCCCGTGCCGCCATGGATGGTGATCCCCTGTTCGGTACCGTCGAGATCACCATCGCCGAGCTTGCTGAGCTGCTCGAAAGCCGAACCTCTCCCGGCGAGTGACCGGGGGATGTCTGGTCAGGGTTGTCGCCGGTTCGTCGCGCATACACTAGGGCGATGACCGATTCGTCAGCGCCGGTGGCTCCGTTCGGGCGCGTTCTCACAGCGATGGCTACGGCGTTCACCGTGGATGGCGAGATCGATGAGGAGGCGACTGCTCGGATCGCCGTACATCTGGTCGATCATGGGCACGACGGGCTTGTCGTCTCGGGGACGACCGGTGAGGCGGCCACGACTACCACCGCCGAGGACGGTCGGATCTTGCGAGTGGTCAAGGATGCGGTGGGCGACCGCGCGAAGATCGTTGCCGGGGTGGGAACGAATGACACGCGGCACACACTCGAATTGGCGAGGCAGGCTGTCATGCTCGGAGCTGACGGGTTGCTGCTCGTGACGCCGTATTACAACAAACCGAGCCAGGGGGGTGTACTGCAGCACTTTCGGTACGTCGTGGAGGCAGTCGATGCTCCAGTCATGGTCTACGACATTCCCGGCCGGGCCGGTACCAAGCTGGCGCCGTCGACGTTCGAGACGATGGCGGAGTGGCCGTCCGTGGTGGCGGTGAAGGATGCCGCCGGAGATCCCACTCAGGCGATCATGTTGCGCGAATTGGGCTATGCGGTCTACTCGGGAGACGACAGCCTCACTCTGGGTTTCCTGGCGTATGGGGCGTGCGGGGTTGTCTCTGTTCTCGGTCACGTGGCAGGCGACGAGATCCGCACGATGATTGACGCCTTCTTGTCGGGGGATGTGGAAACCGCACGGGAGATCAATGCCCGCCTGCAGCCGGCGTTGCATGCGGTCATGGGTGTCCCCAATTACGGCGCGACGACGGTCAAGGGAGCACTGCAGTTGCTCGGAGTGCTGCAGAACAGAACTGTGCGGTCCCCGCTACTTGCCCTCGACGACGGCGAGTACGAGGCGTTGCGGACGGGGCTGCTCGCTTCGGGGTTGCTGCACTGACCGAGCTGAGCATGCAGCTCAAAGCTGTCGACGCCGACGTTCCCGCCACACATGCTGCTACCTGGCCCCAGCGCACGGGTCGCCATGGTTGTCAGGTGCCGGAGGCGGCACCGGTGGTGATTGGTTGCCTGAGGATCGTGCGTTGCTTCTCGGGCGTGATCCTGCGGAAGTCGTTGAGGTAGATCTCGTGGTGCTTGCCGGACACACACAGTCTGTTGCCGGGGATGAACTCGTCGTGCAGTTGTGCGAGCACGCCTGCTTCGTCGTCGAAAGAGCCGGCGTGCAGTGTCTGCACGCACCGCCCTTCGCTCAGCGCCTCGAGTCGGACGTCGTCCAGACGTATCGGGCGGTTCTTGGCACCGGCCTGTTCGACTGCGGTGGTGAACATGGCGTGTTCGACCCAGTTCGGGGTCATGATCATCATCGTCCAGTCCCATCGCGACTTGTCCCACACCGTTGTGAAGGAGTCCATGTCGTCTGCCCACCACAAGCCCTCCAGCGGAGGAACGACATAGTCGCGGCCGAGGTCACGCTTGCTGGCGAACTTCAATTTGTACGCGAGGGGGTAGAGCGCTTCGACGGCGTCGCTGAATGCCGGTGAGGTGTTGGGGTCGCCGTGACCGTCGATCATGAGGTACTGCATGTCGGGCACATCGACGATCCTGAACTCGCCTCGTGGGGCCTGGTAGGCGGCGAGGGTTTTCTTGAAGTCGGTCTTGTCCGTCATCGGGCACCTGGACTCGCGTAGCGAGCCATACCTTTCTGCCTCCACGAGGCTCGACGATTATGAGAACTGTGGGGGTGCGGTTCCGTCTCGGCCGCCACGAGGTGGAGTCCGCGGCGGCCGAGGATCCGCGAGCACCTTCGGGGTACGGGCCGGAGGAGGATCTCGAGGTCAGTCAGTGAGGGTGGGCGGCGCAGTGAGGAACGGGCGCACTCCGAGCCACTCATGGATCGGTTTCCCTCCCGCCCCCGGTGCGGCAGAGAGCTCACCTGCCAGCTCGATGGCGCGGTCGTAGCTGTCGACGTCGATCATCATCCAGCCGGCGATGAGGTCCTTGGTCTCGGCAAAGGGGCCGTCGGTGACCGGTGGGCGACCCTCGCCGTCGTAGCGGACGAACCCCCCGTCGGGGGCGAGCGCTTGACCGTCGACGAACTCGCCGGTGCCTTCGAGTCGGTCTGCGAAGTCTTGCATGTACTGGACGTGGGCCGAGATCTCTTCCGGCGTCCACTGGTCCATCGGCACGTCCTTGACCGCAGCAGGGGCGCCGCGGTAGTGCTTGAGCAGAAGATACTTGGCCATTGTGGTTCTCCTCGGTGATGGTGCGGCCCATTGTGGTCGCGTTCATTGTGGAAACGGAGCCAGTCAGGATTTCTCGACACGCCGCCGAAGAATTTTTTGGGGTCTCGTCCGTACCGGGTGCGGGGACTGGCAGTTGCGGTGTCCGGGCGCGTTGTGCACAGCGCTCGCGACGCAGCACCTCACAGTGTCGGCCGATCGAGCGGACGTCGCAGGGGATCGAGCGCGCCGGCGTCCCGTAGCCGGCCGTATACGCGAACAACCGTGTCGACGTCGCCCGGTGCTGCAATGTGCAGAAGCCGGCCGCTGCTCAGCGTGTCCTGACGGACCGCCTCCGGGCCGTCGGGCACCAGGACTGCGCGGGCCGCGGACAGATAGCCGAACCGGCCGACGACCGGATCGCCGACGGTGAAGCCGGCGTCGTCTTCGAGGGCATCGAGAATGTCGTCGTCGCTCACGTCACCGAAATCCGGTTCCCACACCGACGCAAGCGTTGCGAGCAGTTCGGATTCGGGGACGACGGCACCGTCGGGCGCATCGACCGTCATCACCAGTGATTGCAGGAGAAACTGCGGGGCACCACCCGCCACGCCGGACAGTTCCACTGCCCACCCGTCCGCACCCGCGTGCATCAGTCGCAATCCGGTCCCCGTCAGGTCCGACCACGCTTCCGCGCCCTGAGCGTCCAGGAGTACCGCTGTCAACTCGTCCGGCGCACAGGCGGTGTCCGGGCCCGACGCGTGAACCTGCCGCCACTCGCCTCGCGCCGGTGGCGCAGCCGCCGGCAGCAGTTCCGTGACGTGCTCCAACGTCTGCCGCCACTGTCCTGCCAGCGTTTCGACCGGCTCCCGCCGCGGTCCCCAGAAGGCCCGCACGACGCGTCGCATTCGAATATGTCCTCCCTCGCGATCCCTACGGTCGTCCGTGCGTCCCCGGGCGGGATCAGGGTCCGCAACGAACCGTGGTGCACCTGATTCTGTCATCAGATGCGTCCTGCCCACTGGAAAGGAAGCATCGATTCCCGGATGCTGGTGACCATTTCGGCGATCCCCTCAGCTGTGGCAGGCTTCAGGGTGAGGTGACACCCAACATGCAGTAACCGGCGGCAATGTAGAGGCCGCGGTGACCGGGAACCGGGCCGATGGACGGCAGGCTGTCGGGCGTGGCCGGTCGCAAACTGGTACGGGCTCAGTGCTCCGATGATCGGCAACTGGATGCCCAGGGGAGTGAGAAGCGCGTTTGTCGCGGCACCGAGCGCGATGACCGCGTGGTCGTTGTCCAAGGAGTGGTCCGGCGTTTGTATCGACCACTTCGCGCCTGCGGGAGTGACGGTCTCCACGGCAGTGTGCTGGAGGACGGTGACGCCCATGTCGGTGACCTTCTCGAGCAGACCTTGGAGCAGGGATTACCGGTTGACGTGTCGGTCGATCGAGGTGTGGGCGGCGACCTGCACCCCGGGCCGACGGCAGTACCACGTTGACGTGCTTCGTCACCGGACAGGTATTCGATGCTGCCCGGGAAGCCCAGTCCTTTCGCCTCACTTCGGCGTGATGGTCTCGGGTACGGAGCTGCTCTCGCCGCGGCCGACGATGAGCGCGATGCATGCTGAGGCGGCCGAGGCTGGGCCCAGACCCGCGCGTACCCAATTCCAGCGATACCAGTCGGTCAGGGTTGTGTGCACCGCCTCGGGTGGGAAAGCAGGGTCGAACATGGCGAGGTTCGCGTCCACGAAGTAGATCGGGAGGACCCACAGGGTCCCGACCATGCCTACGGTCGCCAGAGTCCAGGCGCGGCGCCCGGGTCGATGACTCTCGACGGCGGAGTAAGTGGTGATGGCGACCATCACTGTCGAGGCGCGGTCGAAGGGGAACACCGCCGCTCCGGTGACGGGGCCGTAGACCGCGAAGTGGTGCAGGAATTCCGCTGGTTCCATGGCAGCCAGGTCGGGACGATCACGGTTTGGCTGAGCAGGGCGCCGTCGGCGAAGGCCGCGGTGGTGGCTACCGCGGCGGTGTCGATGGTACCGTCCGCGCGCCCGGAAGGCGCTGGTCCGCGAGGAGGAATGATCCACTGAGGGGTCAGGGCCATTGGGCGACTCCACATCTCGTGCCCTCGATGGTTCTGGTCGGCGCTGGTGGTTGACGATTGGTTTTGATGAACGACTGGTTCTAAAACGCGGCGAATGCCCGTGCGAGTACGCCGTCACGGTCGGCGGCGGGAATCACGGATCGGGGGAATCGCCGTGGTTCGCGCAGTAGACTGACGGTCCCCGACGAGGAGGGTCCGATTGCTGATCTTCGGCGAGCCGTACGAGGCGAGTAACGGCATGGTGATCATTACTGTGTCGCGGACAGGCTGGGGTCATCGGGCTGAGCGCCCGGTTGGCATCTACACAGTCGGTGCGGAGGGTGTTACCTGGACGCCTGCCGTCGATGCGAGCTGGCACGCGTTGATCGGGGTCTGCACGGGTTTCGCGGCGGCCGTAATCGGTACGATCGCGGTTTTGCGGCGTCCTCCATGGCCGGAGATGACCGAGCGGGTGATGACCGCGCTTGCGCAGGCGCGGATTGCTGAAAGCCGACATCGGTAGGACATCGATCCGCTCGCCGCACTCCTCCGCGCTGATTGCGATGCAGGTGGGCTGGTGCCGCGCATTGGTGGTCGCGCGTCGGACGGGGGTAAGGATCTTCCGTCCCAACCAAGTCGAACGCTCCGGCCGGGGTCCACGGCGACGAATTCACTTATTCTGAATGCAGATTCGCCAGGTGCAAGGATGTCGGGTGCCTCGATGCGGCATCCCAGGCCCGCGCCTCGGCGGAGCTGGATCCGGTCTTACGCAGAGGGCATCCGGACCGAAACCACATGGGCGCCCGCATCTATCAGCGCAGTGCGTCCTCGAGCAGGAACAGGGCATGGGCGGTAGTCGCCTCCACCACGTCGCCGGGATCTCCATCGAAGTGCCGCAGCTCGGTGCGAGCGGAACCGTCGGCGAAGACCCCGAACCACACTGTCCCCGGTGGTTGTCCGTCCTGAGATTGGGGCCCGCCGGCACCGGTGACCGCCACCGCGAGATCCGCGCCGAGCAACTCGGCTACTGATGTCACCATCGCGCGGGCACTGGGTTCGCTGACTACCGGGCCGTCGGGAACCTGCAGCAATCCATGTTTCACCGAGCTGGCATAGGCCACGATGCTGCCTCGATACCACTCTGACGACGACGGCGCGGCACCGAGAACGGCGGAAATTCTCCCGCCAGTCAAGGATTCCGCTGTGGCAATGGTGAGTTGCCGATCGCGCGCAGCCACAGAGATCCGCTCCGCACGCTCGTCACACCTACTCATACGCCGCGCACCGCACCCCGGCCGATGCGGTGAGGTCCACAGACACTCGCCCTTGCCGCCGCGAGCACAATCACCAACAACATCACATTGATCATCTGACCTCCATCTCGTGCTTCGAGTAGAACTTGTTGCCGACTCTTCCGGACCTGTAATTCCCGCGAGCGGTGCACCGCTCGCCTTCGACAGATGAACCGGCGCCGGTAATTCTCGGCGGCGCCGCCGGCTACGGGCTGAACCGGGGAGCCTGGTCGTCGTCGCTTCCGGACACGACGACCTGGGTACCGAAATACTCGACGAGGAGTGGGCGTAATCCCAGATCGCAATCGCCCCACACGCGAGTGCCAATTCGGGAGAACCACACCCGACGATGAGCGAGCGCGGGGGTGCGGACTGGGACTCCACGAGCTTGTGTCGACGACGACTCGCGGAGTCTCGGCTCGGCGCGACGTGCAGAAAGGAATTCGGGCCAGCGCGTTCACGGACTGGACTCGAGGTACCCCCTCAAAGCCGCGACAGCCACCGAGGGGTGCTACCAATCCGGTCAACACACCGCGCGTGCTTACTCTTACCCACCGACCAGGAGCGCAGGGCCTCACTGGGTGTCGACCTCCGGGGCGGGCATGTACAGGTCAGAGGTTGGGAAGAGCCGCGGCGAGGAAGACGAGGCCGGCGGCGATTCCGAAAGCCCCGGTGAGGATGCCGAGGAGGGCTTCCAGTCCCTTGGGCTCGTTCCCTTCGACGGCGGGGTGCCGGTAGGCGGCGATTCCGGCCGCGATGGCGCCGGCACCGAGCAGGATGCCGAACCTGAACATCCAGAACATCACGATCGACAGCGAGCCCAGCATGAACGAGAGGTCGGTGCAGTATTCACCGAGAAGACGGGGCGGCCTGGGCCAGGATGAGCGTGGCACGGATTTGTGGGGATCGTGTCGGAACCCGGTCGTGGTGGCCGTCATCTTTCAGGTCCTCAGAGTGTATGCAGTGGGGATCGGATATGTTGTCCTGCACCAGGTCCGGTCCAGCGGTGGCGGTGCACCGCTGAACCGAACCGGCGTGCGTGGTGCGCGGGTCAGGCTTCGATGGGGGTGCGGTCACCGCACGCAACGGGTGAGCCGCCGCGGGTGATCTCGATGCGCCGCGGCTTCGCTCGTTCGGTGACCGGCAGAATCACGCTGAGAACACCGTTGTCGTAACTGGCCGAAATACGGTCGACGTCGATGTTCTCTCCGAGCGACACCTGGCGCCGGTAGCGGCCGCTGAATCGCTCCGATGTCAACCACTGCACACCATCGTCTGGCTGGCTTCGATGGGCGGTCAGGGTCAATACCCCGGCATCGACATCGATGTCGATCGAGCCGGGGTCCATACCGGGCAGATCGGCGTGCAGGACGTAGTGGTCGTCGACTTTGTACAGATCCATCGGCATGAACCGCGGACGACGCGACGATCCGGTATGAGCGCCCAGCAACGACTGGGTCATCGAGTCGATGTCGGTGAAGGGATCGAAACGCAGCACAGCAACACACCTCCCATGATCAGTTAAGTGGTCCGCCACCTCGGCGAAGCCTCCATCACTGTGCGAAAGCAATTTAGCACTCGGTCGCTCCGAGTGCCAGAACTGATGGTGGTGTTTCGTTCTCCTCCTCTTAGTCGCACCCCCGCTACTCGGTGGTTACCAACGAGGAGGGGTCGTCGGCGGGGTGGCGGGACGGCCGTTTCGAAATGGGGGTCATGCTTCGGCGAGGGGAGGGGCGTCCCTCGGCCGCGGTGGGTTTATCGAGCCAAGCTCGCGGCCGCGTCGGTGCCGTCCGGCCTCGTCAAATTGGGGCCACGCGGTGCCCGGATCGAGGCCGGGTGCTTCGATCCGGCCTCGACAGTATCGACGGTGTAAACCGTGGGCTCTAGGTGTACTGACCCTTGATGGATCGGCGGCACGTTCCTCGCCGACCGGTATGTCGCGCGGTCGAACCTGGCCCTCTCGGGAGCGTGACCGATTCTTATCGTCGGTCGATCACCTGCTGAGCGATCGCACTCACGCGGCGTGGGTGGCGAGAACTTCGCCCGCGGCCTCCTCTTCGGAGCCGAACGCGTTCGCAGAGAAAGCAGATAGGTTGAGTGCACCATCTTTCCGTCGGCGGTATACAGCTGAAAGGACATCGAACTGAGAATCCCCACATCGACTGCGGCCGCCGCGAACTGCGGCCAACGCGGTTCCGAACGAAGATCGTCGCTTCGCACCACGAGATTGTTGAGCGCCGCCACCACGCACACGGTCCCTTTCCGAGTTGATGCTGTGCATGGTCAAGTTTCTTTAATAGTGGGGAGGTGTGGGCGCGACGGTCTCGAACCTCTTGCCGGAGGCTGAGATCCCGGGCACCGGAATCGCTGGTCTTCGGCGGGGAGGGAAGCGTCCGGTGACGCGCGGGAGCCGGCCGGGAAACAAATACACCCTCCGGTGCCAGGCGAGACCTTCTCCTGGAGCAGATTTGGGCTGGAGTGAGGGCTCTCACCTGGTTCCTCACGCAGACGGTGCGCCCCACGCGAGTTGCCTACCGAAGGGGGTGTTGCGCCCCGGGTTCAGCCGAGACTCTCGGTGACCCGATCGGCTCTTCTGGCGGGGTTAGCGTGTGCGGCTTCGAGGGGGTGGGATCATCCCGTGAAGCCGACGGTGGGCGTGGCGGTGGGTTTGCTTCCTGGGAGATGCGCGTTACCGTGGAGCAGAGGTTGAGTTCACAGCCCGGCAGACAGTGTCCGTCACCGGCTACGATTCTCGGCCTTTTTCTTTTTGGGGTCTTTCGGGCCGGTCCCACCCCGGAGGAACCTCATGACCTATTTCCTTGCCGTTGTCGACTTTCCGGAACAGGTGCAGGCCTGGTTAGCGGACACCTGCCGATGGAACACCACCGCCGCCGGGGCCACCGAGTTCCGGATCGAGATCGACGAGCCCCCCGGCGGCCCGGTCGCTCGGCGAATCGGTGCTGACCGGTCACAATGTTGTCGTCGACCTGCTACATGTTCCTTTTCTCGGGTGCCCCGGGTTCGCCGCATTGCACCACACCGTCACCGATCTGTCGGCGCAGCGGTGCCGCCTGACCGTTGCCGCATCCGCCGATGTGCGCTCGATTCTGGACCGGATCGGCATCGGTGCAGCGGTGCCCTGCTTCGGCACCGTCGCCAACGCAGTCCACGCCGCCCGCTCACCCCAGACCTCCGCCGGCAGCGAGGATCCGACCTTCACGATCCTCGACCGCTCGGGCCAGCGAACTGCTCTCGCGGAGTCCACGCCGTGGGTCCCGGTTGTCCCGGAGGGCAGAGCGTTGCCCGATGACAGCGCCGTGTCGATGCACTGTGTCTGCCGCCGGATGGTCATCGGCCCGGTGACTGTCGCCGGCGGTACCGCCGGCAGCGGGCAACCGACTTTACGTCAGCCCAAGGGTCCGGACCCGTTGTGTGGCAACCGGTGCGCGGGACCACCAGGGCGGCGATGGCAGCGGAAGCGACGGAGTTGACAGCGCTGAGGCGGATGGTGGCCTTCGGATTGCGGTGGTGCGCCATAGCAGTGTCTCTGCCGGGGTTATCACGGCCGATTTCGGGATGGACAATGTGGCGTTTCTCCGGAAGCTGGTCGCATACCTCGAGATCGCTGCGCCGGCACCCCTGCGGCCGGATCTGGTCGATCGGACATCGCTCGTCGCCCGTCGACGGCTCTGGCTGGGCACCTGACCAAGCAAGAGTAGACCGATTGGGATTTTATGTTGGTTGTGTTGTGCGCCGAGCATTGTGTCCAGTCTCCGGCGCAAGGACTCGCCGCGGACCAGACCCACCGACCCTCATCGCGGAGATGTGGCGCATCGTGGGGTCCTGCCGGGAGGTCGAGTCGTCGTTCCTCTCCCCGGAGAGGGCGCGTGGCCGGGACCGGGCGCGGCACGAAACGCACGCCAAACGAGTCTGCCAGGCCGCCCGTAATCACGAGTGGCACGTCTGCCGCGCAGGACCGAACCGAAATGAGTGACACCGAGCCGATGACTTCTGGACCTGCTGAGTGTTCGACATGAGATGGTTTCTTCCGCAGACCGATATTCAGACAAAGCGACCAAGTGCGGGCGGCTGCGGTAGGTGGTTGCGCTGCGTCCTCCAGCAGCCGGGCTTGGTGTCGGCCGTCAAGTGCACTGTGGCAGTGCTTATCGCGTGGTGGGTGGCCGATCGAGTGCTGCAGAGTCCCGAGGCTTTCCTCGCCCCCTACGCCGCCCTGTTCATCATCGGCACCACGGTCCGCAGCTCGGTCACCGCTGCCGCACGTCAGGTCACGGTCGTAGTGCTCGGTGTGCTTGTGGCCGCGCTGGCGGCACGAACCTTGCCCGAACTCGCCGCCATCGCAGGTGCGGTCGCAGTCGGTACGATCCTCGGCCGCAGCCGGTGGTTGGCACCGGACGGAATGTGGGTGGCGATCACCGCGCTGCTGGTGTTGCTGTACGGCACGGCAACAAATCCCGCTCTGGTGTTTCATCGTGTCCTCGATGTCACAGTGGGTGTGCTGGTCGGTGTGGCGGTCAACGCTCTCGTCCTGCCTCCCGACAGGCTCTCCACGGCGCGTGATCTGATTCTGCAACGTGCCGAGGAACTCTCCGCCCTGCTCGCCGATCTTGCCCACGGACTACGGTCCGGGCGCCACGATAGTGATCGAGGGCGACAACGGGTGTGGGATCTGCACAAGTCGACCGGCGCCGGCGCTGCGCTGAGCGAGGGTCGGGAAAGCTTGCGAGGCAACATGCGCAGCGTCGGTTGGGCCAGAGTCGGCGGATCTCGGGTGTACCAGCCGATAGCTACGATTCTCGACGACACATTGCTGCAGGTGTCAGTGCTGGAGATCGCAGTCGAGGCACTCACCGCCTCGGACGATCGGTTGGAAGATCCCGATCAGCTTCGGTGCGAAGCAGCGGGACTGATCGAAGCGTTTTCCGCCGCATTCGACAAACTCACCTGGGACCCTGCCCACCATCGAGAGCCCTATCTTCACGTCGTGCATACCGCTCTGCCTGATGCCCGCTCGCGCCTCGAGTCCTTCAGGGAGACAGTCCAACGGCATCAACCCTCATCCGGTGCGTTGCAGGCCATCTCGTTGGCGGCGGATGGATTGTGGGCCGCACTGACCGTGCTGGACAATTTCGACGAGCGCTGAGAGCGTCATGAGTATCCAGGTGCAGATCTGTCACTTCAACCGCAGCGGCGGATCAGCGGATGGGAGTCGCTGACGGTCGTCTCATCGAAGCGGTACAGCACGATCAGTTCGCTGTCGTGGACCCGTCCTCGCGCGTCCGTGGTTTCTGTTTCGTATCCGCGGGTTCTCCAATCGAACTCCCTCCACACACCATCCGGCGGGGTCTCTGCGGGCGACACCACCGGGGGTGGAATGCCACAATCATGCCCATGCCCGCCGCATCGAAGGACAACCGTGGCCCGATCGTCCCGGTGGCGCGGGTCCGGGTCCGGGCAGCGGCGCTCACTCGGCTTGGGTTCTCGATGAGGTGGTCGACGACTACGCCACGGAAGCGGGTACCGGGGCACGTGACCCGTCACAGATAAGCCGCTGGGTGGTTCCACTCGGGCCGGTGCCGCCTTGGCTCTTGCACCGAACGGCGCGACGATCGCGACTTTGACCATCCCCAACAACGCATCCGGCTTCTCCGATGCCCTCGCGTGGATCGCCGAGCACGCCCCCGGCCCCGCGTCGTGGTAGGACTCGAAGGCACCCGCCGCTACGGAATCGGCCTGGCTCGCGCGTTGACCGGTGCCGGACGGACCATCGTCGAGGTCGAGTGTCCCGTCGTCAGACACGGCGCCGTGGCAAGTCCGACCCCATCGACGCGAGACTCGCCGCACTGCAGGTGCTGCGTATGCCAGAAGATTGAAAGGCGCTGCCACGCAGTGATGGGGCCGGTCGGGGGGATGGGTGTTGCCGAGGGTGAGGGTTCACTGCGGTTCCGCGTTGGTCCGGTGCTGGGTTGTCTGTGTCCGCCAAGTTCTTCGACGGAGAGGTCGCGTGACGGTCTTATTTGTTGGTGCGCAGCCAGAGGGTGGTGTCCGGTGGCAGGGAGCGGGTATCGGTCAGATCGGTGGAGGCGAGCAGGACCGTTGCGTCCGGGGCGATCGCGATCGGTTGTCGGGACAGGTTCACGACACACCGAAACGACTGCCCGCCGTCGAAGGCGAGGGCATCGGTGGGTGATGGCTGCCACGCAAGGCGTCGCCACGCAGGGCGGGCAGTGTGCGGCGGAGTCGGAGTGCGGTGCGGTGCGGTGCGGTAAAGGGTGAGCATCGAATCGGGGTCGCTCCCATCTGACCCGCACATTCCAGCGTCATCTCGAGTGTGGCCCTGGGAGCTTTCTCCCTCACCTACCTTGCGAGCCTAGTCGTCCGCGAGATCGGCTTCCACCGTTGCCTTTTCCTCGTCGGTGAGCCACTTGGCGTCTGCAGGTCGGTCGACCAGGCAGAATCACACGGCGCCGGCGAGCAGGATCGGCGGAATTCCCTCGATCAGAACAACCACTGCCAATCGGCCAGACCCCCGACCCCGGCGAAGCTGCTCATGATCCAACCCGATACCGCGGACCCGATGATCCCGGAGATGGGCACACCGATGAAGAAGGTAGCCGTCATCCTGGTTCGTCGCGCCGAGGGGAACCACTGAGCTAGGTAGAACAGGGCACCGGGGAAGAAGCCGGCCTCGGTGACGCCGAGCAGGAAACGCATGACGTAGAGCGATGTTTCGTCCCAGATGAACATCGTCGCGATGGTGACCGCGCCCCAGCAGAGCATGAAAGCGCGATGAGGCATTCCGTGTGTGCCTCACCGATGAGGAGTCCGCAGCGCTCGAGTCCGCCCTGCGCAAGCTCGACTCTCTCGCTCGTGCCATGCGACGTTCGGAGGAATAGCCCGGAACTGGGAAAACACACGCCGCGCGGGGCTCACCTGCCTGTTGCCTCATGTCAAGATGCCCGCGAAGTCTGATTCGTTGACTCATCGAGAAGTGCCCGCGTGAGAGGGCTCTCCTCGTGGGTGTGTTCTTGACGGTGGCGAGGGCGATGAGCTCGGTGGTCAATGCCTGGATCTGACGCTGGACGGCGGCGGGGTTGATGGTGGAGTACGTGTCGGCGAGGATGGCCTTGTCCTCTCCGGTGACGGCCTCGTGCTGGTCTGTACGCCGATGCGGAGTGGTGGCGATGTCGTACTTCTTGGCCACCTTCGCGCCGTCACGTTCTTCGACACCAATTTCTGCTGTGGGTAGAAGTAGTTCGTTAGCTGCGACTGCAGAACCCAGATCTGATTGAGCAGCAACAACTCTGCAGAGGTGTCATAGCGGAGATAGCCGACGATGGTGCGTACTACGGCCCAGTTCTTCTGCTCGACG
>NZ_JAAXPA010000006.1 GCF_012396235.1 Rhodococcus opacus
CGGCACCCGGCTCGGTCAGGCAATAACTGCCCAGCTGATCCATCGAACACAGCCCCGGCACCCACGCGCGCCGCTGCTCCTCGGTGCCGAACCGGTCGATCATCCAGGTGACCATGTTGTGGATCGAGATATAGGCGGCGATCGACGGGCACCCCTTCGCGAGCTGCTCGAAGATGCGGGCCGCGTCGACACGAGTCAGCTCGGACCCACCCACGTCCTCGCGGATGTAGATCCCACCCATCCCCAGCGACGCCGCCTTCCGCAGGACATCCACCGGGAAATGCTTGGCCTGATCCCACTCCACAGCGTGCGGCGCGAGATGCTCGGCCGCGAAGTCACGGGCAGTGTCGCTGATCGCCCGCTCGTCATCGGTCAAGGTGAACATGGAGGTCCGTTCAGTTCATGGTGGGGATGACGAAGTGGTTGGTCTCTTCCTTCTTGCCCGAGGGCCAACGCTGCGTCACGGTCTTGGTCTTGGTGTAGAAGCGGAACGAGTCGGGACCGTGCTGGTTCAGGTCGCCGAAGCCGGAGCGCTTCCAGCCGCCGAACGTGTGGTACGCGATCGGCACGGGGATCGGCACGTTGACGCCGACCATGCCGACGTTCACGCGGTTCGTGAAGTCGCGGGCGGTGTCGCCGTCGCGGGTGAAGATGGCGACGCCGTTGCCGTACTCGTGCTCGGTCGGCAGGCGGAGTGCCTCCTCGTAGTCCGCGGCACGGGCGACGAGCAGGACGGGTCCGAAGATCTCTTCCTTGTAGACGCGCATGTCGGTGGTGACCTTGTCGAACAGGGTCGCGCCGGCGAAGAAGCCGTTCTCGTGGCCCTCGAGGGTGAAGCCGCGGCCGTCGATCACGGCCTCCGCACCCTCGTCGATGCCGATCTGGATGTAGTTGTTCACCCGCTCGAGGGCGTCCTTGCTGACCAGCGGGCCGAAGTCGGCGGACTCGTCGTCGCTGCGGCCGATCGTGAGCTTGCCGACCCGTTCGGTCAGCTTGGCAACGAGCGCATCGGCCGTCTCCTCGCCCACCGGGACCGCGACGGAAATGGCCATGCACCGCTCACCCGCGGAGCCGTAACCTGCGCCGATAAGGGCATCGGCCACCTCGTCGAGGTCGGCGTCGGGCATGATGATCGCGTGGTTCTTCGCGCCACCGAAGCACTGCGCACGCTTGCCATGGGCCGCGGCGGTCTCGTAGATGTACTGCGCGATGGGCGTGGAGCCGACGAACCCGACAGCCTTGACGCGGTCGTCGGTGAGCAGAACGTCCACCACTTCCTTGTCACCGTTGACCACGTTGAACACGCCTGCGGGCAGACCGGCCTCGAGGAACAGCTCGGCCAGACGCAGCGGCACCGACGGGTCGCGCTCGGACGGCTTGAGGATGAACGCGTTGCCGGCGGCCAGCGCGGGACCGGCCTTCCACAGCGGGATCATGGCCGGGAAGTTGAAGGGCGTGATGCCGGCGACGACGCCGAGCGGCTGACGCATCGAGTACACGTCGATGCCGGTTCCGGCGGATTCCGTGTACTCGCCCTTGAGCAGGTGCGGGGCGCCGAGGGCGAACTCGATAACCTCGAGGCCGCGCTGGATGTCGCCCTTCGCGTCGGGGATCGTCTTGCCGTGCTCGGACGACAGGAGGCGCGCCAGCGAATCCATCTCCTCCTGCACGAGCTGGAGGAACTTCATCAGGACGCGGGCCCGCTTCTGCGGGTTGAACAGCGCCCATTCCCGCTGAGCATCCACCGCGTTCGCGATGATCGCCTCGGTCTCGGCCTTGTCGGCGAGAGGCACACGCGCCTGCACCTCACCGGTGTTGGGGTCGTAGACGTCGCCGAACTTGTTGGAGGCACCGGGGACGCGCTTGCCGCCGACGAAGTGGGATAGCTCTTGAACCATTGTGCGAACCCGTTTCTTACTCGATGATGAGGGAGTTCCGAATATGTAGCCCATCCTATAGTTGGATGTCCATGTATGTCCAGACCGTGTCATGTCGCGGCAGGAGTGAGCAGTCAGTGCTTTCGCACGACGTGCTCGGGCTCGCCCGGTTTCCAGATGGTGATGTCCATGTGGCCGTCGCCGACCTCCACTGCCGAGCCACCGGTGAGATCGGCTCGGTAGCAGTGATCGAATTCCTCCCCCCGGATGTCGAACCCGGTCTCGTCGAACAGCGCCTGCGCGAAACGCTGGTGCAGGGCCTTGTCCTGGACGTCGTCGACGACACCCCACAGTTTTGCGTCGCCCTCCTTCACCTCGGTGTCGACGGTCGCGGTGTGGAGGCAGAAGCGCGGATCGCGAGCCAGATCCCGGAACTTCGTGGTGTTCGGCATTCCGGCGATCCACAACTGATTTTCGAAGAATCTCGGCTCGACCGGGCTGATCCGCGGGAATCCGTCGGAGCGAAGCGTGCCGAGCATGCAGAGGTTTCCGGTCGCCGCATGTCGACGGGAGAAGATAGCGGCAATCCGCGGAGCAGCTTCGGCGAACTCGTTCCAGCTGGCCATGCACACGACCCTACGACCAATCCCGTGGCCGCCGGATCAAGACGCACGCAATTGTGCGATGAGTACCGCCTCGACTCCCGACTGCCGTGCCGCGGCCGGGAGCGGTGGCGCGGTTGATCGGTAGTGGTGCCCGGTCGGGGTGCCGACGTCGAGGAGATGGGTGCGGCCGGGGTTGTGCACCGGTCGGGCCGTCCAGCCTGGTGCTTCCTTCGCGTAGTTGCAGGCCTCGCAGAGCCCGGACCCGTTCTCCGCGCTGGTGGCACCGGATTCGCGGTGTGAGCGGATGTGGTCGTGGTGTCGAATCGGGGCGTCACACCACGGGGTGCGGCACGTCTGATCCCGCAGGTCGATCAGCGTTCGCAGGCTTTTCGGAAATGTTCGGGATTGGGATTCCAGCGCGGTCAACGACCCCGACTGTGGGCATGCGTAGATGCGCTGCAACGACGTCTCGGCATCTCCATCGATGGCGTCGGCGACCAGTTGCCGCGCGATCCCCGCCGGCACCGGCCCGAAACCCTGCAGCTGCGCCGCCTCGTGCCCGCCGGTCAGCAACGTTTCGTCGGAGAGCACGAGGTTCACCGTCACCGGAATACCCGACGTCACTTCGGCTCCGGTGCCCCGGTCGAACAACAAGTCCACCATCAGCTGATTGCGGGTGCGGCCACCGCCGTTCCCGGTGGCGATCAGGCTGTCCGCGTCCCGCCCCAGGGTCGCCTGCAGGCAGACCGCCTGCTCAACCGGCATCAGCACACTCAGATACGCCATCGAATCCGGCGCGGGGCGTGTTGTGACCCGTCGTTCGGACACGGCCTTGCGGTGCCGGGCCACGACCGCGGCGGCGTCGAGTTCCACCGCCAACGCCTTCGCCCGTGCGATCAGACTGTTTGGGTCCGAACACAACCGGCGGTCCACGATGCCCCGATCCGCGGCCGACAGGCACGCAGTCTCCCGCACCAACAGGGTGGCGCGCCATTCGTTCAACCGACCCGACCGCAGCAGGGCCAGGGTGTGCGGCATCTCGTGCACCAGCGCCAGCGCGAATCCGAGATGCCGGCCGCCGCGGTTCGGGGATTCTCTGCGCGCAAACGCAATCTGCGACCCGACGCCCCGGGCCCACTCGGATCGCGGGAGCCTCCGAGCTTTACGGTCCTCTCGGATACTCGTCGCGACATCGTCAGTGATCACCGCCTGCACCGCACACCCGACCGACTTCAACGTCTCGATCGCATCGAGCAGTTCGATGCCCAATCCCGCATCGCCACTCGTTGTCTCGGCACATTGCAGGCGCGCCGTGAATGCGCGCAATTCCTCGAGAAGTACTGCCCCCACAACAAACCTCCCCCAAGGTTGTTCGAATATCTGTTCGATACTAGCAACAACCCTTGCCAGTGGCAATAGCCCGCGTCGACGCATCAGAAAGGCCCGCGTATGTGTACTGGGGTGGGGCCGAATGAAGGGACCGTCGACCGACGGGCACAACGCTGTATCGAGAACGGTCGCGACCCGCGACACGCCGCTGTCAAGGCCGCCAAGGGCGTCACCCGTCGCTGCCATGCAGGCATTGTGGACTAGCGAGTGATTCAGACTTCGCAGGGATCTCGACAGGGGGCCACAGGGAACCGTCGAAGTCAGATCCCCAGCGCCGCCGCCGCTGCCCGCGCGAGGGTTTCGTCGACGGCGTCGTAGCCGCCGGACCCGCCGCCCGGACCGCCGCTGTCGTTGACGGTGCGGCGGGCGGAGAGATGCACGGCGTCGACGCCGGTGCCCGCGACCGCGGCGATGTCCTCGACGCGGATCCCGCCACCTGCCATCACTTGGATCCGGCCGTGCGCGTGGGCGACCATGCCGGACAGGGCGTCGAGGCCGTCGATGCACCGCGGCGCTCCGCCCGAGGTCAGGACCCTGATGATGCCCGACCGCGCGAGCGTATCGACGGCGGTCGCCCGGTCGTCGACGACGTCCATCGCACGATGGAACGTCACCTCCACCGCGTACGGGTCGATGCCGTCGAGCAGGCGGCGCAGAGCGTCGCGGTCGACGGACATGTCGGGCGTGAGCGCACCGAGCACCACCCCGGACGCGCCGGCGCCCACCGCGGCCCGAACGTCGCGAGCCATCACGGCGATCTCGTCGGCGTCGTAGACGAATCCACCGGGCCGGCAACGGATCAGCGGGTGCACCGCGATCCCCTGGGCCGCAACCGCTTCGATCATGCCGATACTCGGCGTCAACCCGCCGGTCGCGCCGAGTGCGGTGCACAACTCGACGCGCACCGCGCCGGTGTGTCGGGCGATCCGGGCGCCCGCGACGTCCTGGACCGCCAGTTCGAGTACGGGTGTCATCTAGAACGACTGCCAGGAAGGCTTGTGTTCCAGCGCATACCGGTAGTAGTCGGCGAGTTGCAGCTTGCTCGCTGCGGCTTCGTCGATCACGACGGTGACGTGCCGGTGCAGCTGCATCACCGATGCCGGGCAGAACGCGGAGAGCGGTCCCTCCGCGGCGGCGGCGATCGCCTCGGCCTTGCCCTTGCCGAACGCGATCATCACCAGGTGCCGGGCCTCGCTGATGGTGCCCAACCCCTGAGTGAGGACGTGGTGTGGGACGTCGTCGACGCTGTCGAAGAACCGCGCGTTGTCGAGGCGGGTCTGCTCGGTGAGGGTCTTGACGCGGGTGCGTGAGGTCAGCGCGGAGCCCGGCTCGTTGAATCCGATGTGGCCGTCGGTCCCGATGCCGAGAAGCTGCACGTCGACGCCGCCCGCGTCGGCGATGGCCGCGTCGTACCGCGCACCTTCCTCGGCGATGTCGGGCGATTCGCCGTTCGGGCTGAGCACGCGGTCGGTGTCGAGGTTGACGTGGTCGACGAACTCCGAGCGGATCACCGAGAAGTACGACTGGTCATGGGTTTTCGGAAGTCCGACGTACTCGTCCAGCAGGAAGGCGCGCGCGTCCGAGAAGTCCAGTCCGGACTCACGGTGCCTGCGGGCGAGTTCCCGGTAGCTTCCGAGCGGGGACGAGCCGGTCGCGAGGCCCAGCGTCGTCGGACCGCGTCGCACGTACCCCTCGACGATGTCCGCGACGGTCGAGCTGACGTCCGACGGCGTCTGCCGGATTACGATTTCCATGCGAGTCCTTCCCGTTCGGCGGGTATTCCGCCGACGAACACGCCGCAGGGGCGCAGTTGGTGATCGGTCACGACGATATCGGCGCGGCGGCCCGGGGCGAGGCTGCCGCGTTCGGACTCCAGGCCGAGCAGCCGGGCCGGAGTCCTGGTGGCGGAAGCGACGGCGTCGACGAGTCGGATACCGCTGTCGACGACGGCGGTGCGGACCACGTCCAGCAGCCGTGCGGTGCCGCCTGCGATGGCCCCCTCGGACCCGTCGGTGGTCGCGAGCCGGGCGACACCGCGCGAGACGCGCACGTCCAGGGGCCCGAGCTGGTAGTCGCCGTCCGTCACACCGGCGGCGGCCATGGCGTCACTGACGAGGACGATCTGGTCGGGCCCGACGGTGTCGAACACCATCGACACGGTCTCGGGCGCGAGATGCACCCCGTCCGCGATCAATTCGACGACGATGTCGCCGCGACCGGCCGCGGCCAGGAATGCCGCCACCGGTCCCGGCGCGCGATGGTGCAGTGGTGGCATCGCGTTGAACAGGTGTGTGGCGGTCAGTGGGCCACCGGCGGCGTCGGCGATCCTCGCGGACGTGGTCGCCGCGTCGGTGTCGGTGTGACCGAGGCTCGGTAGCACGTCGCGCCGGCGCATCGCGGCGAGAAGTTCTCCGAAGTGCGCGGTCTCCGGCGCGAGCGTCATCGACCGGACGGTGCCGCGCGCGGCATCGCAGATCCTCTCGAACAGGCCGGGATCGCCGGGGATCACGGACGCGGGATCCTGCGCACCGCACCGGGCACCGGAAATGAACGGACCCTCCAGGTGGATCCCGAGGAGCTCACCGCGTTCCACCAGCTCGGCGAGGATTCCGGCCTGCCGGAGCAGGTCCTGCTCCCCTGCCGAGACGAGGCTGCCGAGCAGTGCGGTGGTGCCGTGCTCGCGGTGATGGTCCGCGGCCCGCCGGGCCCCGTCGGCGTCGGCGTTGGGAAACCCCGCGCCGGCGCCGCCGTGGCAGTGCAGGTCGATCAGGCCCGGCAGCAGTATCGACGAACTCGGTTCCGGTAGCGGCACTTCTCCGCGGTACCGCACGGCGGACCCGACCCAGGAGATTCGGTCGCCGTCGGTGACCACCACACCGTCGGCGATGACGCCGTCCTCCACGACGACCTTGCCCCGCAGGATCATCGAGGCGCTCCGGATGTGAGAGCGGCGACCGCCGATCGTGCGGCCTGCGGGGACCGTGCGCCGCGTGCGGCGACCGCCATCTCCCGGCACAGGCCGAGGCCGGTGGCGGCCAGACTGGCACGCACGGCACCCAGCGACGGAGCCACCATCGACAGGCTGGTGACGCCCAGCCCGACCAGCACCGGGGCCAGCGCGGGATCGGACGCGGCCTCCCCGCAGACGCCGACGGGTGTGCCTGCCTCCGCTCCTGCCGCGCCGACCAGGCCGATCAGGTCCAGGACGGCGGGCTGCCACGGGTCGAGCAGTGGCGCGAGACTGCCCGCCATCCGGTCCGCGGCGCACGTGTACTGGCTCAGGTCGTTGGTCCCGATACTGACGAAATCGAGGTGCTCGAGCAGGTCGCGTGCACGCAGCGCTGCCGAGGGGATTTCGATCATCGCCCCGACCGTGGCGATACCGGCTGAGCGGGCGAGCGCGGCGAAGCCCTCCGCCTCCTCCGCCGTCGCCACCATCGGCGCCATCACCCACAGGTCCGCGCCGGTGGTGGCCGCCGCGGCGCCGAGAGCCTCCAACTGGGTGGCCAGGACGTCCGGGTAGACGGTGCCGACCCGCAGCCCCCGCACGCCGAGTGCCGGGTTCTCCTCCGCGCCGAGGTCGAGGAACGGCAGTGGTTTGTCGGAGCCGCTGTCGAGGGTCCGGACCACCACCTTGCGTCCCGCGAACTGCTCCAGCACCGACGTGTAGGTGGCGATCTGTTCGTCGAGGGTGGGCGCGATCTGCCTGCCGAGGTATAGGAATTCGGTGCGGAACAGCCCGACGCCCTCGGAATCCGCGGTGGCGGCGCGGGTGGCGTCGTCGACGGTGCCGATGTTGACGAGCAGTCCGACGGGTGCCCCGTCCCGGGTGCGGCCGGGTCCACTCATGGCCGCGACCCGCGCTCGCGCCTCCGCGACCTGCTCGGCCACCTCTGCCTGCCGAAGGTCGCCGGGGTCGACGACGATCTCGCCGGTCGTCCCGTCGGCCACCACCGGTCTTCCCTCGACCAACCGGTCGAGGTCGGCGCAGTTCACGATCGCCGGCAGACCGAGGGATTTCGCCAGGATCGCAGTGTGGCTCGTCGGCCCGCCCTCGGCGGTGAGCAGACCGACCACGTCGCTGCCGCCGAGCATCGCGGTGTCCGCGGGCGACAGGTCCCTGGCGACGAGAACGAACGGGTACCCGGGATCGGGGATGCCGGGCATCGGCACTCCCAGAAGCACCGCGACCGCGCGATGCCCGAGGTCACGCAGGTCCGCGACGCGTTCGGCCAGGTACCCACCGAGGGCCTCGAGTGTGGCGCAGTAACCGTCGAACGCGACGCTCACGGCGTGTGCCGTCGGCATGCCGGCGCGAAGGTTCTCCTCGGCGGCGGACACGATTCCCGGGTCGCGGGCCATGGCCGCCGACACGAGCAGGATCTCGGACGCGACGCCGTCCACCTGGGCGGCGCGGGCTTCGAGGTCGCCGGACACGGTCGCGAGGGCGTCCCGCACACGGGCGGTCTCGGCCGTGATCGATTCGCCGACAGGGTCTTCGGCCGACGTCGCGACCGGTGTCCCGAACGAGAGCCAGGGTGCGCAGACCAGCCCCGGACTCACCCCGAGGCCGTGTACGAGAACTTCCGTAGCCGTCGACATCAGGCGGCGTCGAGGTCGGAGGCGAGCAAGTCTGCGAGGCGGTCGAGGGCCTCCTCGCTGCCCTCCCCTTCCGCGGTGATCGTCACCTCGGTACCGAATTCGGCGCCGAGGGTCATCACCGCGAGCATGCTGCCTGCGTCCACCGGCGCGGACTCGCCGACCGCGATCTGCACTGCGACCGGTACCGCCGCGGCGGCCTGAGTGAACTTCGCAGCGGGACGGGCGTGCAGTCCGACCTTGGAACCGATGAGGACCGTTCGTGTAGCCATGCTCACTGACCTGCCTTCTCAGTGTCGGCGTTCGTGTCGGCGTTCGTGTCGGTGTTCGTTTCCGCGTCGTCCTCCCGACCGGGAGTGCGCAGGTTCCACTTCTTGATGACGAAGCTGAACAGGACGTAATAGATGACCGCGTACCCGAGCCCGATGGGGATCAGCATCCACGCGTTGGTGGCCTTGCCGAAGTTGAGCACGTAGTCGAAGAAGCCTGCGGAGAACGTGAATCCGTCGTGGATGCCGAGCGCGTTGACGAGCGCCATCGAGGTGCCGGTGAGGAACGCGTGGATCAGGTACAGCGGCCAAGCCACGAACATGAACGCGAATTCGAGGGGCTCGGTGATGCCGGTGAGGAACGCCGTCAGCGCGGTGGAAAGCATGATCCCACCCACGACCTTCTTCTGCGACGGCCGGGCGTTGCGCCAGATCGCCAGTGCGGCAGCGGGAAGGGCGAACATCATGATCGGGAAGAAGCCGGTCATGAAGATGCCTGCGCTCGGGTCGCCGGCGAAGAACCGGTTGAGGTCGCCGCGGACCAGTTCGCCGCTCGCGTCCTGGTAGTCGCCGACGAGGAACCACACGGTGGAGTTCAGGATGTGGTGCAGTCCGGTCGGGATGAGCAGGCGGTTAGCCATGCCGTAGACGCCGCCACCGACGACGGAGTTCTCGGCGACGGTCTCGCCCACCCACGTCAGTGCGGAGTTGAAGGCCGGGTACAGAAACGCCATCAGGACGCCGACGACGAGACCGGTGACGGCGGTGAGGATGGGAACGAGCCTGCGCCCGTTGAAGAATCCGAGGTAGTCGGGCAGTTTGGTGCGGTAGAACCGCTGCCACAGAATCGCGGACAGCAGACCCATCACGATGCCTGCGAGCACACCGTAGTTGATCAGCGCCTGGTCGCCGTTCGGATCGGTCTTGCCTTCGAGGACGACCGGCGACATGGCCTCGAACACGCCGTTGATGACCATGTATCCGACCACGGCGGCCAGGGCGGTGGAACCGTCGGCCTTCTTGGCCCATCCGATGGCGATGCCCACCGCGAAGATGAGGGGCAGCCAGGTGAACACGGCCTGGCCGGCTGCGGAGATGACGGACGCGGCGGTGTGCATCGAGTCGAATCGGCCGAGGAGGTCGTCCTGGCCGAGCCGCAGCAAGATGCCGGCCGCGGGAAGTACCGCGATCGGCAGCATCAGGCTGCGTCCGAGGCGCTGTAACCCGGCAAACACCGCTGATTCCTTTTTCGGGCTGTCTACGACAGTCATATCGGCCTTCTCTGTGTGCGCTTCGGTCGCCGAATCGGCGTCTGGCGAGTCCCGAAACCGGTGGCGGCGAGCGCGTCGTACGGCTTCGGGAAAACTATTGTGGACCAGCACCCCCAACGGGTACTGTCCGGTCATAACCAGTTGCTAGTTTGACCAGGTGAGCACAGGATGTCAACAGGCAAATGTGATCCAGCTAACCCATCCGGCACCATCACCTGCAGCTCGAACACGAACTACGAGGGAGAACCGATGTCCAAAGCGGACGCAATCATCAGCGGCCTCGGCGGTGCCGACAACATCGTCGAGATCGAGGCCTGCATCACCCGCCTGCGCACCGAGGTCAAGGACGGCGCCAAGGTCGACGAGGCCGCGCTCAAGGCCGCAGGCGCCCACGGCGTCCTCAAGGCGGGCAGCGTCGTCCAGGTCATCGTCGGCCCCGAGGCGGACACGCTGGCCGAGGACATCGAGGACATCCTGTGAGCCTGTCCGTGCAGGCTCCACTGCCCGGCCGCGTGCTCGCCCTGGCCGACGTGCCCGACCCCGTATTCGCCGGCCAGATGGTGGGTTCCGGAGTCGCGATCGAACCGGCGCGCGACCGCGGCGCCCTCGACGTGCTCGCGCCGATCCCGGGCAAGATCCTCAAACTGCACCCGCACGCGTTCGTCATCCTGGGCTCGGCGGGCGGCGGTGTGCTGGTGCACCTGGGAATCGACACCGTGAAGCTGAAGGGCAACGGGTTCACCCTGCTGGCAGCGGAGGGCGATGACGTCGACGCGGGTGATCCCGTGGTGCGATTCGATCCGACCGAGATCGACGGCACCGGATACTCCGCCATCTGCCCGATCGTCGTCATGGACTCCAAGCCGGATTCGGTGTCCACCGACACCATCGGATCCGACGTGACCACCGGCGACGCCCTGTTCGACTGGACGGCGCCGTAGAACGGAGGGGCGGCCGGGCTCAGACGCTGCGCTGAGTCCGCTCCCCCTGAACTTCCATTTGCAGTTGGTAGCGATCGGACCGGTACCAGCTGCGGGTGTGCTCGACCGGTGTGGGACCGCTGAAGGACACCCGGTCGAAGTACATCACCGGGGCGCCCTTCTTGATGCCGAGCAGGGTCGCGATCTCCTGGCTCGCCCCGTCGGCGCTCACGGTCTGCTCCGCCCGGTCGATCGGCATGCCGTACTTGTCGGCGGTCGCCCGGTAGATCGAGCCGGTGAGGTCGAGGTCCAGCAGGCCGGGAAGCAGCGCGGCGTTGAACCAGCCGTCGTCGACGCTGACCGGTTCGCCGTCCGCCAGCCGCAGCCGTTTGACGTGATAGGCGCTGGTGTCCGGCGCGATGCGCAGCGCCTTCGCGGTGGCCTCCGGCGCCGCGTCCTCCTCGCTCTGGAGCACCACCGTCGTCGGCTTGTGCCCCTGCGCCCGCATCTCCTCCGTGAACGAGGCCAGGTGGAGTTTCGACTGCACCGGACGATGCGCGACGAACGTGCCCTTGCCACGCACCCGCACGAGGTGGCCCTCGTTGACGAGCTGCCCGATCGCCTCACGAACCGTGATGCGACTGACGCCGTAGTCCTGCATCAGTTTTCGTTCACTCGTCATCAGGTCGCCGGGCTGAAGTTCCTTGGTGCACTTGTGCAGCAGGATGGCACGGAGTTGCTCGTGCTTCGGAATCACGCTGTCGCGTAGATGTACGGGCATCATTCCGGCAGCTCCAGCTCTGTCAGGGGTGAGACACATCGGATCAGGCAGTCGGGCTGCAAAGGTCCCGTCCGGTCCGGTCCAACCACGAGAATACGTGATCCGGGCGCTCCGGCCTACCGTGCGGCCTCGGCTAACGCCTCGAGGTATTTGCGCGTCATCACCCTCTGCACGACCCGGCCGGCGGGCCCGCCGAGCCGGGTGAACCACCGATCCGGTTTCGAGAACGCCGAGATGGTCGCGAGGACGGTGCCGTCCGGCCGCTGTTCGACGACGAAGCTCTCCTCGCCGCGCTCGGGGTGACCCGGCAGCGTCCCGTACGCGAATCCCTTGCGATGCGGTTCGTCGAGGACGTACACGACGCGGCAGGAGAACGTCAGCCGGAGCGGACCGATGCCCCATCGCAGTTCGACCGCCGTGCCGGGCGAGGCCGTCGGAGCGTCGGCCCGCACGTCCAGCCCGGCGTCGCGGTGCATCCCCCAGGCACACAGGTGGGCGGCGGCTGCGGCGAATGCGTCTGCCCCGGAGCCGATCACCTTCTGCTCGGTCAGATGGTGATATCCCGCAGGGAAGGGAACGTCGCGGCTCGCCCCCACCTCGGGGTACGTGAACGCGGGCAGGTCGTCTCGGGAGGTACTGATGGCGGGATCCTCTCGGTCCGGACGTCACGAGCAGGTGGGAAGGCACGTTACCCGGCGCACGGCCTCGAGGCCTTCAGGGGTGCCCGGCCAGTGCCGAGCCACGACCTGCGGACCTGCGCGGCGAATCACCGAGCGAAGCGTGATGCCGATGATGATCACGTCGTCGGCGTATCCGATGACGGGGACGAAGTCGGGTATCAGGTCGATCGGAACCGCGAGATAGACCAGCAGCAGGACGAGCCGGACGCGCACCCCCCGGGGCAGGTCGGGATCGGCTGCGAGGCGGCGCAGGAGACGGAGCACGTCCGGGAGCACCCGGATCGTCTCCCCGATCCGGGTGCTGTCGGGTCTCGATCGCCACAGCACGAGCGCCAGCACCACCCAGACGGCCAGCAGGCCCGTTGCCGCGCCGATCAGGACGGGCCATGCAGCCGCCCACACCTGCCCCGGATCCATACGGCTGCGCCTAGTGCTCCGACCGGACCGCGGGACGGATGTTCTGGTTCACATGGAAGAGGTTGTCCGGATCGTACTTCGCCTTCACCTGCGCGAGCCGGTCGTAGTTGCCGAGGTAGGAGGCACGCACGCGGTCCTCACCCTCGGACATCATGAAATTGACGTACGCCCCGCCCGCGGTCGTCGGGTGGAGGGCCTCCCAGTACCGCTTGGCCCAGTCCGTGATGACGTCGGCGTTGGCCGGATCCGGGTCGACACCGACGATCACCCCGGCCCAGCCGCCGTCCCGGTACGCGAACGCCGTGGCATCCTCGGCGACCCGCGTCGCCGCGCCGTCGATGGGATACATGTGCATCGTCGAATGACCGGTGGGCAGCTGACGGCCGAACTCCAGATGGATGTCGATGGCGTCGTCGGAGATCTCCCGAACGAAGTCGGCGCGCCAGTACCACTGCAATCCGGCCGGGTAAAGTCCGTCGAAGGCGGATTGCAATGCGGTGAAGGGCATTTCGTGGAGTCCGACCAGCAGCGGGTTTCCGAAGTCGCGGATCGGTTCGAGTACCGCGTCGGCCTTGTTCGGGTCGCCGGTGTAGCACCAGACGACGCCGCACGCCTTGCGTCCCCACAGTTCCTCCGGGAACGGCGGCGCGGGCGGAATGGTCAGCAGCCCGATCCAGCCGTTGAGTTCCTCGGGCAGCGACGGCAGGAGTTCGCGGTACCACCGCATCACGTCGGGCGTGTCTTCCAGGTCGTACAGCACCGGCCCGCCGACGACGGTGCCGTGGTCGCCGATGTCGTGACACGCGAACTGGAACGATGTGACCACACCGAAGTTTCCGCCGCCTCCCCGCAGCGCCCAGAACAGGTCCGGATGGGATCGTTCGCTCGCCGTCACCAGCGTGCCGTCGGCGAGGACGACATCGGCGCTGAGCAGGTTATCCACGGTGAGACCGAAACGGCGGGTCAGGTAGCCGATTCCGCCGCCGAGCGTCAGTCCGCCGACACCGGTGGACGCGATGAACCCGGACGGGGTGGCCATACCGAACGGCACGGTCGCATGGTCGACGTCGCTCCAGGTGCACCCGCCGTCCACCCGGACGGTCCGGTCGGCGGGCGACACCGTGGTTCCGCGCATCCCCGACAGATCGATCACGAGGGCACCGTCCCACACGCCGAGACCTCCCGCGTTGTGTCCACCGCCGCGAACCGCGAGTTCGACGTGATGCTCCCGCGCGAACTTCACGCACGCGACGACATCCGCGGCGTTGGCGCACCGCGCGATGGCCGCGGGTCGACGGTCGATCATCGCGTTGTACACCGCACGCGCGTCGTCGTAGCCGGCGTCGTCGGGGGTGATCAACTCTCCGCGTAGCGATGCGGCCAGTTCCGCGTAGGGCGGCGGTGTCGTCGTCGACGGCGTCGAATTCGTGGTGGTGGTACTCATAGCCTTCTCCTCGGATCGGTAGGCCCCGGAACGGGCCGTACCTGGTAATTCACACCGTAGGAATCCGGCGTTCGCGCACCGTTCGCGCCGGCGCCCCGCCCGCGAACGGTCCGGCGTCCGCACGCAGTCGCAGCACCTGCGGCAACCACCAGCGGTCGTCGTGTTGCTCGGCGGCGATCCGGGCGGCATCGAGCGTGGCGCGGGCCGCGTCCCTCCACCCGACGTCGATCTGGACCTCCGCCAGCAGTGAGAGCCAGTACGGCATACGCGCGAACGCCCGCTGCCGGCGCAACTCGGCGAGCCCCTCGCGGATCTTCGCGATTCCCGGTTCGCCGCCGAGGAGCCGGCCTTCGAGGATCTGCGACCACTGACTGTAGTAGGCGAAGTGGTAGCGCTCGCACAGCTCCCGCAACTCGGTGAGCGAGGCGAGGAGCGCTGCGTCGTCGCCGCGGATCTGATACAGCACCGCCGCGTATCCCAACGCCACCGCGAGACTGTAGGGGTGGCCGCAGGTCCTGCCCAATGCGAGGGCCTCCGCACACGACCGCGCCGCCTTCTGCTCGTCACCGATCATCCAGTACGCGTGCGACTCCCAGGCGTGGGCATGCACCTCGAGCCTGGTCCCGAGGATGAAGGAATAGTCGTCGGAGAACGATCGCAGCGCGACGTCGAAATGTTCGATCGCATCCCTCGGCCGGCCGAGACCGAGGGCGGCCCCCGCCACGGCGAACTGCGCCTGACCCTCGAACTCGGGATCGGCTGCGGACAGTTCGAGGGCACGCACGCCGATGCCGTGGGCCTGCGCGGTGTGCCCCTGCACGAAGTGTGCCGCGAACAATCCGATCAGGGCACCGAGCACGACTTTCGGCCGGCGCAGACGCTGCCCCAGCTCCACTGTGCGGTCCAGCGTCTGCTCGAGCTCGGTGGAGGAGTACCCGTACAGGGTGGTCAGCGGCGCCGACATGCCCTGCCGCACATCCACCTCGTGAGCGTCCCGGTTGCGGCCCACCGGCATCGCCTCGAGGAGGTCGAGGCAGTCCCGGAAATGCCGCAGGGCCTCCGCGTTCGCGAACACGCTGGCTGCCACCTCGGCGGCGCGCTGCAGATAGTGGAGTGCGCGGTCGGGGCGGCCGCCGCGCCGATACTGCTCTGCGAGGTGTGCTGCCACGTCGTCGGTGCGGCCGGTGTGGAGAAGTTCGAGTCCCTGCGCCAGCCGCCGATGCAGGAGCCAGCGTCGCGGCGGGCTGACCGAACGGTACGCGGCCTCCCGGACCAGGTCGTGCACGAAATCGTAGCCGGTGCCCGCCGGCCGGACGATCCTCCGCCGCCACAGTTCGTCCACCGCCTGGACGAGGGAATCTGCGTTCAGGTCGCTCGCCTCGCTGAGCAGGTCCAGATCGAAATCCGTGCCGAGCGCCGCGGCGAGGCCGGCGACGTCCCGCGCGGGTTCCGAGCACTGTTCGAGCCGCCGCTGCAGCACCTCGCCGAGGTCGTCGGCGGCCCCGCCCCGCCCGGTCGCATTCATGCCCGGCACCATCCTGGCGGCCTCCACGACGTACAGCGGGTAGCCCCCGGTCGCGGCGTACAGGACCGCCTCCTCCGACGGGTCCAGCGCCCGGCCGCCGAGGGACCGCGCCAGTTCCGCGGTCCCGTCCGCGGTCAACGGGTCCACCTCGACGTCCGTGACCAGCCGTGCCGACCGGAGGGCCCGCAGCGCTTCCCGCACATCGTGTCGCGACCGCGCCTCGTCCGTGCGGGCGGTCGCAGCCACCAGTACCCGCATGTGGGTGTCGAGTGAGAGCAGGAAGGCCAGCCAGGCCGTCGTCTCCGCGTCGCACCACTGCAGATCGTCGAGGACGAGCAGGACCGGCCGGCCCGACGACAGCACCGCACGCGTCGTTCCCTCGAAGAAGCGGTGACGCTGCCATGCGTCGACCATCGCCCGGGACGTCGACGGTCGCGGCCCGGGCTCGGCGCTCGGGACGAGCCGTTCGACCTCGGCCCGCCACAACGGATTCAGAGACCCGATCGCGGACCGAAAATCCGGGCTGCGCAGCCACTCGGCGACGGGCGCCAGCGCGACGCGGCCCGGCAGTCCGAAACACCTCGTGGTCGCCACCACCGCTCCGTCTGCGCGAGCGATCTCCGCGAGTTCGGTGGTCAACCGGGTCTTGCCGACACCCGCGTCCCCCGAGACGAGCAGCAGTCCCTGCCTGCCGTCGAGGGACTGCTGCCACCGCCGTTGCAACTCCCCGCGTTCACGCTCCCGCCCGATCAGAGCGGGCACCGCGGTCCGGACGCGTTCGGGCCGGCGAGCCGCGCCGGCACCGACCCTCGGGTGCTCCCCCAGCAGGTTGTCGAACAGCCTGCTGGTCGCCGCGCTCGGCGTGACGCCGAGTTCGGTCTCGAGAACGGCCGCGCATCGGTGGTAGGTGGTCATCGCCGCCGCCCGGTCGCCCGACGCGGCCTGCAGTTCCATGAGAGTCCGGTACCCGACCTCCTCCAGGGGGTCGAGCTGGATACGTCGGCGCGCGCACGCCGTGGCGGTCTCCACGTCACCTGACTCCCGCAACACCCGCACCGTCGCCTCGCAGAGTTCGACGCACTGCCTGCGCAGCACCTCGCGGTGCTCGAGGACCCAGTCTTCGTAGGTTCCGGGCATGAGTTCGCCGCGATAGGTGTCGATCGCGCGGTCGGCGTGATCGAGAAATGCCCGCGGGTCGGAATCGACGAGGGCCGCGACGGCGGCCGACCGCTCGTTGCGGAAGGTGTCGACGTCCACCCGACACGACGACGAGTCCGTCCACGTGAGCGTCGGCCCGTCCGCCGCGAGCGCACCGTCCGATCCGAGGAGGCCGCGGAGATTGTGCAGTTCCCGCCGGAGGTTGGTGCGGGCCTGCTGCTCGCTCGACTCGGGCCAGAACAGCCCCGCGAGGCGGGTCCTGGACTGAGCGAGACCGGCGTGCAGCACGAGGTAGGCCAGCAACGCGATCGCCCGTGACGAGATGGGGCCGACCCTGACATCCTCCGGGTTCGATACGCGCTGTTCGCCGAGCAGGTAGACCGTCAACATGACTGACCAGCTCCCGGTCGCGGAACGAGGCGAACTTCCGCGTTCTCATCATCGCACGGTCAGCGGAAGTGCTGGTACAGCGCTTTCAGCTCCCGGATCGCGGCGTCCACCGCGCGCTCGTCCTCGCTGACCGATCGGATCGCCTTCCGCAGCAGCAGCGGGTCGAGGTCGTCGATCGCCGCCCGGAAGTCGGCGTCGGGCAGGTCGGGCAGCTGGGACTCGTCACCGAACCAGTCGTCGACGTCCGCGTCGGAGGAGTCGCCGCCGACGCCGTCGATCAGCATGTCCAGGTCGACGCCGCGCAGCGTCAGGATCTCGAGCGGGTTCTCGTCGATGCGTTCGGTGGTGAGGTACGCGACCGCCGCCGCATGCTTGCACGGCCAGCCGTCGTCCGGGCAGGTGCAGTCGTAGTTCAGCGCGGACGCCCCGGCGGGCAGCAGCAGGGGTCCGAGAACCTCCGGAACTCCGCCGCCCGCCAGCATCGCGAGACTGCCGGGTTGCCGACGCACCAGCGCGACGAGTTCCGCGACCTCCGCGTCGTCGAGGCGATCGATCGAGACGGTGGCGACGAACGGCTGGAGCTGACTGCCCTGGACCTCTCCCGTGACCATCCCCCCGGCGATCTCGAGCGAGATCACCTGTCCGCTGCGCGCGTAGCTCCGCCCGCGGCTCATCCGGCCCTTGTCGGCGACGAACTCGATGATGTCGACGAATTCGCGGCCCCACCACGTGCGCCCGAACGATCCGCGCTGGGATCGTGCCTCCAGCCCGCCCGTCACCGGTCGACGCTTGCCGTATTGGCCGAAGTACGGCCCGGGTCGCCGATTCGTCATTCGCCCACCGCCTCGTCGCCGAGCCGCAGCAGTTCACCGAGTTGCTCGGTGCTCATTTCCGTCACCCAGTTCTCGCCCGTCCCGACGGCGAGATCCGCCAGCTCCTGCTTGGTGGCGATCATCGCGTCGATCCGCTCCTCCAGGGTGCCGACGCACACGAGCTTGCGCACCTGCACGTCCCGCCGCTGACCGATCCGGAACGCCCGGTCCGTGGCCTGGTTCTCGACCGCCGGGTTCCACCACCGGTCGAGGTGAACGACGTGATTGGCCGCGGTGAGGTTCAGGCCCGTCCCGCCCGCCTTCAGCGAGAGCATCATGATCGGCGGCCCGTCGTCCCGCTGGAACGAGGCCACCATGTCGTCGCGTTTCTGCTTGGAGACGCCCCCGTGCAGAAACGGCACGGGGGTACCGAAACGCTCCGCGAGGTACGGGGTCACGAGGTCGCCGAATTCCCGGAACTGGGTGAACAGCAACGCCTTCTCGTCGTCCGCGACCACCGAGTCCAGGATGTCTTCGACGAGCCCCAGCTTGCCGGAGCGGTGCTGTCCGCGCCGCATCACCGCCGACCCGTCGCGCAGGAAGTGTGCCGGGTGGTTGCACACCTGCTTGAGTTTCGTCAGGGCGGCGAGGACGGCCCCCTTGCGCTTCATCCCCTTCTTGTCCTTGATCTGCGCCATCATGTCGTCGACCACCGCCCGGTACAGCGCGGCCTGCTCGGCAGTGAGGTTGGCACGGACCGTCATCTCGAACTTGTCCGGGAGGTCGGCGATGACCGCGGGATCGGTCTTGACGCGGCGCAGCACGAACGGCGACGTGACGGCGCGGAGCCGGGCGACGGCCGCCTCGTCCTGCTCCCGCTCGATGGGCACCACGAAGCGCTTGCGGAACATCGCCTCCGAGCCAAGGATGCCCGAGTTCGCGAAGTCGAGGATCGAGCGCAGTTCGTCGAGCCGGTTCTCGACCGGAGTGCCCGTCAGCGCGACGCGGTGCGCCGCCGGAATGCTCCGCGCCGCCCGCGCCTGGGACGTCTTCGCGTTCTTGATGTGCTGCGCCTCGTCCAGCACGACACGCCGCCAGTCCTGCTCCTTCAGGTGCGCGACGTCGCGGGCCAGCAGCGCGTACGTGGTGATCACCAGATCGCTCTGCGTCACGGCGGCGGTGAAGTCCTCACCGCTCAGCCGCTGCGGACCGTGGTGGACGAGCACCCGCAGCGAGGGAACGAAGCGTGCCGCCTCGCGCTCCCAGTTGCCGACCACCGACATCGGGCACACCAGCAAGGTGGGTGTCGCGGCGTTCTCGTGTGCCAGCAGTGCGAGCAACTGCAGCGTCTTGCCGAGACCCATGTCGTCGGCGAGGACGGCGCCGAGGCCGAGGCGGCTCATGAAGACCAGCCAGTCGAGTCCCCGCTTCTGATACGGGCGCAGCGTCGCGTCCAACCCGTCCGGGGTCGGCACATCCTGCGGCTTCGTGTCGCCGTCCAGCAACGCGGCCGCCCAGCCGGTGGCCGTGACCTCCTCGACGGGAAGGTCGGAGAGATCGTCCGCGATCAGGTCCTTCAGCAGGTCCACGATGGCCCGGTCGCCGCTCGCGTGCCGCTCCGCCACGTACCGCGCGGCGCGGGAGAGCACCTCCTGATCCGCCCGCACCCACTCGCCGCGCAACCGCACGAGATCACTCTTCGAGTTGACCAGTCGATTCATCTCCGCGGCGGTGAGCACCGTGTCGCCGAGTGCCAGTTCCCAGTTGTACTGCACCAACTGGTCTTTGCCGACGGCCCGGTTCTCCGCGCTCGCCGGAGTGCTCGGCGAGCTCACCCTCAGGCGCATCGACGGCGACGCCACACTCCACGCCCGCGGCAGCAGCAGGCTGATGCCCTTCTCCTTCAACGCCACCGCACCGTGTCCGACGAGGTCGATGACCACGGCGGTGGGCAACATCAGGTCCAGGCTGTCGGGATCACTGGGGACGTCCTGCAGTCGCGGGTAGGCGGCCACGGCCTCCGTCAGCTTGCGCACCCCGATCTGCAGGCGACTCGCCTCCGTGTGATGCAACGGAATCGGCACCGGCGCTTCGCCTTCCGGACGAAGACAGACCTCCAGTCGCCACAGCACCGTGTCCGGATCCCAGTCCCCCTCCACGTCAACGTCTTCCGGCTCGAGGAGCCGCAGCACCAGTTCGGGTTCGTCCACTTTGAGGCTGTCGCGCCACCCGTCCAGCGAACCCGACAGCTGGGCGGTGCCCTCGTCGAACTGGTCGCCGCGCAGCAGCGCTTCGATCAGCGGATGATCCCCGTCGGTGGCGGAATCGTCCGGATGCCGGCGTTCGAGGACACGGCGGGCGACGGGGTCGGTCAGCTCGGTGACCATGTCGTCGAGCACGGCGCGGGGGGTCGTGCCGTGACGCTGGACCGGCGGCATCGCGACGGCCATCTCCGTGAGCCACGCACGCTGCCGCTCACCGCCGAGCAGCCGCCAGCGCGGCCACCAGCCGCCCTCCGCGCGGTGCACCTCGGGCACCACCCGGCCGGCGCGTGCCCACCGCTCGACACCGCGGGCGACGTGGGCGAGGTAGCGCAGATCCCCGGCGACCCGGGGGTCGCGGGCCGACACCGACAGCAGAAACTCCGTCGCGTCCGGCGGTGCGAGCGCCACCGCGGCCCACTCGAGCATCTCCGGCCCCGACGGCGTCGGCATCGGCACCTTCACGTGATGCCGGAACTTCCGTGCCAGCACCCGCCCGACCGCATCCGTCGGCTCCGAGGCGGCCGGATTCCGGTCCTCCGCCCACAGCATGAGACCCGAACCCGGTGTCCAGAGGCCGTGCAGCATGCACCCATCCAAGCAGGTGCGACCGACAGCGCGTGAAATCCCTGCTCGTGACATGTAACCCTCGACCATATTCCACCGATGAACGAGTTGGCGGCTGTCCACGCCGGTAACTCACCGGGATCGCTGCCGTACGTGATCGCAGTGATCGGAGGAAGACAAAATGGACATGGAACAGATCTTGGAAGTCCTCGTTCAGCTCATCCAGGTTCTCGGACCGTTGATGGGTGGCGGCGGAGGCGGCGGAGGCACAGGTTCCCTGGGCGGCCTGTTCGGCTCCTGAGTTCTCACGAGAGGGCCCGCCGACTCCACGTCGGCGGGCCTTCGTCGTGCCCGAATCCCGACCCCGGTTCGTGATAGGACTGTGGGCGTGAGCATGGCATACGGCTTCAGCGAGTACGGCGGCCCCGAGACGCAGCAGTTCTTCGACGTCCCCGTTCCCTCCCCCGGCCCCGGACAGTTGCTGGTTGCCGTCCACGCGGCCGGCGTGAATCCCGCCGATTGGAAGGTGCGGGCGGGAACGCGCAAGGACACCGTCCCCGTCACCCTTCCCGCCGTTCTCGGCCGGGAGGTCGCCGGTGTGGTCGCGGATGTCGGGCCCCGGGTGACCGGCTTCGCGGTCGGCGATGCCGTGTTCGGCGCGACCGCCACCGGCTTCGGCGGCTACACCGAGTACACCCTGGTCAACACGGCCTCTGCGGCGCACAAGCCCGAGCCGGTCTCGTTCGCCGACGCGGCCACGCTCCCCGTCGCGGCGGGAACCGCGTACGACGCGCTGACCACCCTGGATCTGGCGCCCGGCAGCCGGTTGCTCGTCGTCGGCGCGGGCGGCGGTGTGGGGGTGGCGGCGCTGCAGTTGGCCGCGGCGTGGGACGTCACCGTGATCGGAGTCGCGAGCGAGAGCAAGCGGGAGATCGTCGAATCGCTCGGTGCCACCTGGGTGGCGTCCGGAGACGGCCTGGCCGCACGCATACCCGGCCCGGTCGACGCCGTCTTCGACCTCGTCGGGGGTGACGCGCTCGCCGAGGCGGCGCGGGTGGTCGCGGATCCGGCGGCGATCCTCAGCACCGGCGATCCGCTCGCCGCGCGGGATCTCGGCGGCTCGGGGGTGGAACGGCGCCGAACGTCCGCGGTGTTCGCGGAGCTGGCCGCGCTGGTGGCCGACGGGACCCTCGATCCGCGGGTCGCTCACCGATTCCCGTTCGCGCACGCCGGTGACGCTCTCGCGATGGTCGAGTCCGGTCACACGAGCGGCAAGGTCGTGATCGAGTTCGGTTAGCAGGTCTGGCTTTCACCGGTTCCGAGGTAGATGCTGGAGAGACGTAGCTGCCGGACACTCGGGAGTCGGTCATGAGCATCCTGATCCAGGTTCTCGAACAGGGGTACGCGCTCACCACTCCGTGGGAGCAACGGAAGTACGCCTTCGTCGATGCCACGCACATCGTCACGATTCGACTGGACGGACAGTCGGGTGTGTGGCTCGACGGGATGAAACACGGTGAGGCACACAGGCTTGCGGTTACCCCCACCCCCAGCGAGGCGATCTTCTTCCTCCTCCGCACCCTCGATCTGCTCGCGGAATGCCGGCAGAGCGGCGGTTCCTGGGTGATCGGCCACGATGGCACGCACCTGTCGTCGATCGCCGCGGTGCGCCTCCCCTTCACTTGACGTGTCGGGGGCCCGGTGCATACTCCCGGTGGTAGGGGGAGATGGGTCGAGCGCCGGGGGACGCATGAGACTTCTGTACGTGGCCGCGTGGCTGGTGGCGATCCTGACGGTCTGCGGTTGCGGGGTGTCGCTTCTCGACCTCAGCGGCCCCGGCCCGGCACCGGGCAGTCCGCCCCGCGCACACATCGAGGAGTTGCTCGGCCGGGTCGCGACGGTCGAGTCCCGTCCGCACCCCGGCGGATATCAGCGCGGGTGTTCCGGCAAGGAGTTGTGCGTCTTCGGCCCGGCCTGGACCGACGACCAGGACGCCGCCGCCGGCCACGACGGGTGCGACACCCGCAACAACGTTCTCGCGCTCGATCTCCGCTCGGTGGCGTTCCGCGACGGCACCCGCGGCTGCGTGGTGCTGAGCGGGGTCCTCGCCGATCCGTATTCCGGCGAGGTGCTCCAATTCGACCGAGCCGACGCGAAAGCCGTACAGATCGACCACGTCTACCCCTTGGCGGCGGCGTGGGACATGGGCGCGTCGACGTGGTCGCCCGAGCGTCGGCTGCGGTTCGCCAACGACGTCACGTTCAACCTGCTGGCCGTCAACGGTGCGGACAATCAGGACAAGGGCGACCGGACCCCGCAGGACTGGCTTCCGCCGAATCCGGCGTACCACTGCTTCTACGCGGGCAAGTACCTGTCGGTGGCGGTGGAGTACGGGCTTCCGGTGACGCTGGCGGACCGCGACGCGCTCGCCGAGGTGGCGGAGCGGTGTCCGTGAGCACCTCAGAAGACGGTGCCTCAGGACACGGTGAAGGAACGCGTGTGCCAGCCGGTGGCGCCACCCGGGATCGGCGGCGTCCGCTCCTCCACCTGAACGTTGCCGTCCAGATCCGTGGCCCGCACCTGGAGGGTGTGCAGTCCGGATGTGGCCTGCCACTCCCAGGTCCATTGCCGCCAGGTGTCGATGGTGTACTGCGGGGCGAGGGTCGCGGTCTGCCATTCGCCGTTGTCGACCCGCACCTCCACCTTCTCGATGCCGCGGTGCTGTGCCCAGGCGGTTCCGGCGACGAGAACCGGCCCCGGCGCGGTGGGCGTGAACGATGCGGGCACGTCGATCCGGGACGCGGTCTTGATCGGACCTTTCGCGGACCATCCGCGCTTCGTCCAGTAGGCCTCCGCCTTGTCGAAGCGTGTGAGTTCCCAATCCACCACCCATTTGGTGGCCGACACGTAGCCGTAGAGACCGGGGACCACCTGCCGCACCGGATAACCGTGTTCGAACGGCAACGGCTCACCGTTCATCGCCACCGCGAGGATCGCGTCGCGTCCGTCCCGCAAGGCCTCGACCGGGGTGCCCGCCGTGAAGTCGTCGCTACTCGTGGACAGCAGCATGTCGGCGTCGGGGTGCACCCCGGCCTCGTCGAGGATGTCTTTGATCGGGTAGCCGATCCACGTGGCGTTGCCGGCGAGGTTTCCGCCGACCTCGTTGGACACGCACGTCAGCGTGACCACCCGTTCCACGGGCGTCCTCGCGACCAGGTCGTCCCACGTCAGCGTGACCTCGCGGTCCACCATGCCGTGGATGCGCAGTTTCCAGTCGTCCGTCGTCAACCGTGGGACCCGTAGTGCGGTGTCGATCCGGTAGAACTCCTCGTTCGACGTGACGAACGGGGTGGCGCCCGGCACGTCGATGTCGGTGCCCGGAGCGATCGGGGCCGCCCGGTCCGTCACCTCGGGAACGGTGAAGGCGCTGCGGTTGTCCAGAGCTCCCGCGGCTTGCTGCCCGAGGTACCGGCCGGCGGCTCCCGCGGCCGCGGCGGTCGCGGCGGCGGTCGCGGTCAGCAGAAGAAAAGTTCGGCGCGGCAACCACGAATCCTCGGCGTCCGAGTGCTCGGGTGCCCGCGCGGCGGCCGTCAGCACCCGCAGAACCGCGATGCCGGCGACGACCCCCACCACGGTCGGCAGCGCACACATCCACGTGGCGCTGGGGCGCTGGGTCGAGGCGTAGATTCCCACCAGCCCGAGAGCCGCCAGGATCGCGCTGCCGAACGGGGCGCGGGGACGCTCGACGATGCCCGCGATCGCGGCAAGGAGCACGATGAGGATCGTCATGCCGACGAACAGGGCGGGTTTGTCGTTGGTTCCGAACGTGTCGATCGCGAACTCGCGAGCCCAGGCGGGACTGCGGTCCACCGTCGTCGATCCGACCGCATAGAACGGCGACGAGTTCGGGTCGATCAGCACCGACAGCAGTTCGCCCACCCCGAGCACGATGCCGGCGGCGATCACTCCGGCGAGCGCGCGGGAGAGCAGGTGCCGCCGTCTCCGGGGCGTCCGCGCCGCCTCGTGCCGGTCACCGATCGTCGTCGTCATCGCAGCCCTGCTCCTTTGTCGTCGTCACCGTGTATTCGGAGCTGAGAACGCGCACGGATGGGAGCCCACTACTAGTATTTACCGGATGAACCAGCTCGACAAAGACACTCTTCTCTGCATCTCGCTCTCCGGCCGACCGAGCAACATCGGCACCCGGTTTCACAATTATCTGTACGGCGAGCTGGGCCTCAATTTCGTCTACAAAGCGTTCACCACCAACGACCTCCAGGCTGCGGTCGGCGGCATCCGCGCGCTGGGGATCCGCGGTGCCGGTGTCTCCATGCCGTTCAAGGAGCGGATCATCGAGTACGTCGACGTGATGCACGAATCGGCGTCGGTCATCGAATCCGTCAACACGGTGGTCAACGAGGACGGGGTGTTGCACGCCTACAACACCGACTACCAGGCCATCGCGAACCTGTTGCGCGACAACGCATTGCACCACTCGCTGTCCGTGGCGGTGGCCGGGAGCGGCGGAATGGCCAAAGCTGTGGTCGCCGCCGTGCGCGACTACGGCTTCACCGACGTCACCGTGGTCGCCCGCAACGAGACGACGGGCGGCGCCCTCGCGAAGCAGTACGGATTCGACTGGCAACCCGAACTCGGCGCGGCACGGCCGGGGCTCCTGATCAACGCCACCCCCGTCGGCATGGCGGGCGGTCCCGAGGCCGAAGATCTGGCGTTCGAACTCGACGCGATCGACGCGGCGGAGGCCGTGTTCGACGTGGTTGCCATGCCCGCCGCGACGCCGCTGATCCGTGCCGCGGCCGAACGCCACAAGACCGTCATCACCGGTGCCGAGGTGATCGCACTGCAAGCCGCGGAGCAGTTCGTCCTCTACACCGGCGTGCGCCCGTCCCCCGAAGAGATCCGCAGGGCCTCCGAGTACTCACGGTCGTGAGGTGAGCACCGCCGAGACACCCGCGCAACGGCTCGCACGCAACTTCAGCGAGCTGCTGCAGGAACTCCGTGTCGCGCAGGCAGGCGTGCAGATCCTGTTCGCCTTCCTCCTCGCGGTCGCCTTCACCGAGGCGTACGCGGAGCAGCCGTTCGGCCTGCGCATGCTCCATCTCGTCACGGTGCTCCTGGCAACGGTGTCCTCGGCCCTGCTCATCGCCCCGGCGGTCTGGCACCGGGTGCTGTTCCGCCAGGGCCGCCGGGTCGACATCCTGCGCAGGGCCAACCTGTTCGCACTGTGGGGTGTCGGATTTCTCGCCGCAGCCATGACCGGAACCGTGCTCCTGATTGCCGAAGTGGCAGTGGGCGGTCCGGTCGCGATCGTGATCGGCGTGGTGGCCGCGCTGATGTTCGCGACGCTGTGGTTCGTGTTTCCCCGCCTGTTCGATCACGATACGGGCGGCGCGGACTAGAGACCCGCAATTCGGCGCGACCGCGTTCGTACACTGTTGTTCTACAACAGCTTTCACATGTCGAGACTCCAGCACGCCACGGATCGCACTCGCATCCGAATCTGGATCAATTCAATTTTGGGTCTTGACATGAATTGTGACCCCTGTCACGCTTCTCTATACGGAATCATTATTTCGCATTGTGGAAGAAGGGTCGCATGGATCTCGATGCAGGACTCCAACGATTCAACGAGGCTTCACAGTCCGAGGCAACGGAACTGGCGCGGATCTGCCTGGACATTCCCCGGTGGGCAGACGAACTCGTGTCCGCCCGGCCGTACACCGATCGCGCCTCACTTCTCACTGCAGCCAGGACGGGGGCCGGCCCGCTCTCCGCGGACGAGATCGAGCAAGCCCTCGCCCGCCATCCCCGAATCGGTGAACCCCCGGGAGGCGACGACGCCGAGGCGCACCTGGCACGTTCGGAGCAGTCGAACGTCGATTCGTCCGACGCGGCGGCGCGGAAACGGCTCACCGACGGCAACCGTGCCTACGAGGACAAATTCGGACGGGTCTTCCTGGTCCGCGCCGCCGGCCGGAGCACGTCCGACATCCTCACCGCACTCGACCGTCGGCTTCTCAACGACGAGGCCGGCGAATTAGCCGTTGTTGCAGAGGAACTGCGCGACATCGCCGCACGTCGTCTCGCCGGGATGCTGGACGCATGAGCGACGTCAGCCAGGTCACCACCCACGTGCTGGATGCGGCCGAAGGCGTGCCCGCGCGGGAAGTGCCGGTATCGCTGACGGTCCAGCGCGACTCCGCATGGATCACCGTGGCCGACGCCGTCACCGACGACGACGGACGCGTCACAACCCTGGGCCCCGCCCGACTCGAGCCGGGCACCTACCGGATCGTCTTCGACACCGGACGCTACTTCGCCGCGAAGGGCCGTCCGGCGTTCTACCCCGACATCACCATCACGTTCGCCCTGACCGACAGCGAACAGCACTACCACGTACCAGTCCTTCTCAGCCCGTTCGCATACTCGACCTACCGAGGGAGCTAATCATGAGCAAGATCGTGCTCGGCCAGAACCAGTACGGCAAGGCAGAAGTCCGGTTGGTCAAGATCACGCGGGACACGAAGCGACACGAGATCGAAGACGTCACCGTGACGTCGCAACTGCGCGGCGACCTCGACGCGGTGCACACCGAAGGCGACAACGCGCACGTCGTGGCCACGGACACCCAGAAGAACACGGTGTACGCGTTCGCCCGCGACGGCGTCGGCTCGATCGAGACGTTCGCCATGCGACTCGGTCAGCACTTCACCGGGGAATTCGAGTGGATCACCGGCGGCCGATGGGAGATCGAGCAGTACTCGTGGGCGCGGATCACTGTCGACGGCGAGGGCCACGACCATTCCTTCGTCCGATCGAGCGACGAACGGCGAAACACTGTGGTCACCATCGACGGCGACCGGACATGGATCGTGTCCGGGCTCAGCAACATGGTGGTGCTGAAGTCGACGGGCTCGGAGTTCCGGGGCTACCCGAAGGACAAGTACACCACCCTGCAGGAAACGTCCGACCGGATCCTCGCGACGTCGGTGAGTGCCCGGTGGCGGTACCTCACCACCGACGTCGACTTCGACAAGACCTTCGAGAACGTGCGGGCAGTCATGCTGGAGGCGTTCGCCACGACGCACTCGCTCGCGCTGCAGCAGTCCCTGTTCCAGATGGGTTCGGCGGTGCTCGAGGCGCACCCCGAGATCGCCGAGGTGAAGTTCTCGATGCCGAACAAACACCACTTCCTCGTCGACCTGGAACCGTTCGGACTCGACAACCCCGGCGAGGTGTTCTTCGCGGCCGACCGCCCCTACGGGTTGATCGAGGCGACCGTCGAGCGCGAGGACGCTCCCGACGCCGGCCGCGCCTGGGATTCCGTTCCCGGATTCTGCTAGGAGCGCGGCGATGAAACGGATCGGACACCGGGTTGCCGGAACTCCCGGACCCGAGGACGAGCGGTTGCCGCTCGGAAAGTCGTACGTCTACGGGTTGCAGCACATCCTGACGATGTACGGCGGCGTGATCGCGCCTCCCCTGATCGTCGGCGGCGCCGCCGGTCTGACCGGCGTCGAGATCGGGCTGCTCGTGTCGGCGGCATTGTTCGTCAGTGGCGCGGCCACACTGCTGCAGACCCTCGGCGTCCCCTATTTCGGGGCAAAACTTCCCCTGGTGCAGGGCATTTCCTTCGCCTCGGTGTCCACCATGGTGGCGGTGGCCAGCGGTCCGGGCGGACTGCGATCAGTGTTCGGAGCCATCATGGTCGCCGGCGTGATCGGCCTGTTGATCAGCCCGTTCTTCTGCAGGATCGTGCGCTACTTCCCGCCCGTCGTCACCGGGTCGATCATCACGGTCATCGGCATCTCCCTCCTGCCGGTCGCGGTGCGCTGGGCGATGGGCGGCAACGCCAAGGCCCCGGACTGGGGGTCGATGTCCAACATCGGGCTCGCCGGATTCAGCCTGTTCGTCGTGTTGCTGGTGAGCCGGCTGGTCCAGGGAACCCTGTCGCGGCTGTCCATCCTGATCGGCATCGTCGTGGGAACCCTGTTCGCCGCACTGATCGGCAAGGCCGACTTCGGCGCCGTCGGGAAGGGCGCGATCTTCGAACTGCCGCAGGTGTTCTCGTTCGGCACTCCCCTGTTCCAGATCGGCGCGATCATCTCGATGACCGTGGTGATCCTCGTGATCATGACCGAGACGACGGCCGACATCCTCGCGGTCGGCGAGATCGTGGAAACGAAGGTCGATGCTCGCCGGGTCGGCGACGGTCTCCGCGCCGACATGCTCGCCACCACCGTGGCACCGGTGTTCGGCACGTTCCCGGCCAGCGCGTTCGCTCAGAACGTCGGGCTCGTCGCGATCACCGGGATCAAGAGCCGATACGTTGTCGCGGCCGGCGGTTCGGTTCTGTTCGCTCTCGGACTGTTCCCCGTCCTGGGCCGGCTGGTGGCCTCCGTGCCGCTGCCCGTCCTCGGCGGTGCGGGGATCGTCCTCTTCGGTTCGGTAGCCGCGAGCGGAATCCGGACCCTGTCCAAGGTGTCGTACGACGGCAACCTCAACTTGGTGATCGTCGCGGTGGCCCTCGGATTCGGTGTGATACCGATCGCGGTGCCCGAGTTCTACTCGGCCTTCCCGGAATGGGTGCACATCGTCTTCGACTCGGGAATCAGCGCGGCCAGCATCGTCGCGGTGCTGCTCAACATCCTGTTCAACGAGATCAAGGCCGGCAACCGGCCCACTCCCTCGGTGGTCTCGGCGGCGCCGCCCGTCCTCGTCCACCCAGCCGAGGACTCGGAGCACCCGGCAGACACGGCGCGCACCTCCGCCGTGCGCAATGAGTAAACAGCCGGAACAGGCCACCCTGGTCGAGCGGTGCAGTCGCGACGCTATCGGTCCGCGACTGCACCGCCTTCCCTGCGAAGATCGAGCAGGCGCATCACCCGCGTCGCACTCACCCCGTGGACGAGGACGGAGAGGACGACGGTGAAGGCCACCGTCGACCACAACCACTTCTCGTCGTCCACGCCGGCTTCCGCAGCGGCGTAGGCGAGATAGTAGATCGACCCGATTCCGCGAACCCCGAAGAATGCGGTGACCCGGCGCTCGGGACCGGACATCTCCTCACAGCCCAGCAGCGAAAGCCATCCCACCACCGGCCGGATGACGAACACGAGGGCTGCCGCGACGAGAACCCCGCCCCACGTCAGTCCGGTCAGCAGACCGGAAGTGAGTGCCACCCCCAGCAGGAGCAGGACGGCGAGGGTGAGCACGTGTTCCAGTTGTTCGATCAGGCTGTGCATCTCGGCGTGGTAGTCGTGGGCCCGCTCCGTCCGACGGATGGCGACGGCGCAGGCGAAGACGGCGAGAAAGCCGTATCCCCCGGCCAGTTCGGTGAGTCCGTAGACGGCGAACGTGGCGGCGAGCGCGAAGATGGGTTCGCTGCGTTCGGCCAGGCGCATGTGTGTGATCGGGAAGCGGAAGACCGCGCGGCCGAAGAGATCACCGGCAATCCACCCCAGGGCTGCGCCGATGACGACCTTTCCGATCAGTTCCCAGGCCGCCCACTGCACGATCCACTGCTCGATCGGCCCTTTGCCGATCATGAACAGCGCCAGATACACGAACGGGAAGGCGAGAGCGTCGTTGAGCCCGGCCTCCGAGGTGAGCGCGAACCGGACCTCGTCGTCCTCCTGATGGGACTCGCCGCCCGACGTGGGACCTTCGACCTGCACGTCGGACGCCAGAACCGGGTCGGTGGGCGCGAGGACTGCCCCGAGCAGGATCGCGACGGCGGGGGTCAATGCCGCCACCCACCAGCCGAGCAGCGCGACAGCGGCGATACCGAGAGGCATCGCGATCAGCAGCAGACGCCACGTCGAATTCCACGTGCGCCAGCCCAGTGGTCTGTCGATCGCCAGTCCCACGCCCATCAAGGCGACGATGACGCAGGTTTCGCTCAGGTGTTCCGTCACGGCGGGATGCAGTGCCGGCGACAGGGTGTCCGTTCCCGACTCGCCGAGAAGCAGGCCGCCCCCCGCTCCGACCGCCAGGACGATCAGCGGCGCCGAGACGGCACGGTCCTGGAACAGGCGCGGAACGGTGGCGGCCAGCAGAAGAGCCAGTCCTGCCGTCAGATACGCGAGATCGGTGTTCAGCGCCGTCACCCCACCTCGCCGCGCAGCAGCGACGCCATCCGTGCGTCGAACGCCACGAACAGCACCCGGGGAATTCCGGCGTCCGACTCACGGACGGCACCGACCGCCTGCCGGACGGCGTCGTCCGCGGGCCAGCCGTACACCCCGGACGAGATCAGCGGGAACGCAACGGACAGGGCACCGAGGTCGGATGCCACCGCCAGGCTGGTGATGTAGGCGCTGCGCAGGGTGGCCGACCGATCGTCCGTAGCGGAATACACGGGGCCGACGGTGTGAATCACCCATCGGGCCGGCAACCGGCCCGCCGTCGTCGCGACCGCCTGTCCCGCCGGGAGTCCATCCTGGAACGTGGTGGCCCGCAGGTGCCTGCATTCGGCGAGGATCTCGGGTCCGCCGGCCCGGTGGATGGCGCCGTCCACTCCACCACCCCCGAGCAGTCCGGAGTTGGCGGCGTTGACGATCGCGTCGACCTCGATCGTCGTGATGTCACCGTGCACTACCTCGATGGTGGTCATCACCCCATTATCGCCGCGAGCTCACCGCCACCCGCACGATCAATCCGGCGACCAGCGCCCAGAACGCGGACCCGATGCCGAAGATGCTCACCCCCGACGCGGCGATCAGGAAGGTGACGACGGCGCCTTCCCGTTCGCGGACGTCGTCGAGGGCGGAGGCCAGTGCCCCGCCCAGGGTGCCGAGGAGGGCGAGGCCGGCGACCGCCTCCACGACGCCCTCGGGGGCCGCGGCGATGAGCGTGGCCACCGCTGCGGAACACGCGGCGAGCACCAGGTAGGCCCAGCCTGCCGTGAAGGCCGCGACCCAGCGCTTCCTGGGATCGGGATGTGCGGACGGCGCGGCGGCGAGGGCGGCGCTGATGGCGGCGAGGTTGATGGCGTGACCACCCGCGGGCGCGCCCACCAGGGTCCCGACACCGGTCACCAGCATGGCCGGCCGCCACGGCACCCGGTAGCCGAAGGAATTCATGACGGCGGTCCCGGGGATGTTCTGGGACGCCATCGTCACGATGTACAGCGGGATCGCGATCCCGATCATCGCCTGCCACGTCCACGCCGGTGCCGTGACGTCGAGTCTCGGCAGGAGCGCGCTGGTGTCCAGTCCGTCGCTGCCGGAGGCGAGACCGATCGCGATCACCACTGCGGCAGCCGCGAACGCCGCCGGCACCGCCCACCGCGGCGAGTACCGCTGCAGAACCAGCCACACGAGAACCACGGGCGCGACGGCCAGCGGTGCGTCACGCAGCGCCAGTACCGGCGCCAGGCACAGCGGCAGCAGCACCCCCGCGAGCATCGCCTGCGCCAACGCCGGAGGGATGGCCGCGATGAGCCGCCCCAGCCGCGGCCACAGCCCAGTGAGAATCACCGCCGCCCCCACGACGACGAACGCCCCGACCGCGGCGGGCCAGCCGCCGCTCACCGTCCCCGCGCCGGCGAGGAGAGCGGCGCCCGGCGTCGACCACGCCAGCGTGATCGGCATGCGGTAGTGCCGCGACATCCACAACATGCCGAGCGCCTGCGTCACACACAGCGCCAGCAGTCCCGACGCGGCCTCGGCGGAATTCGCGCCCACCGCCGTCAATCCGGTGAGTACGACCGCGAACGAACTGGTGAAGCCCACCAGGGCGGTGACGATTCCGGCGCTGATCGGCTGGGCCGCGGAATCGGGTGAACGCACATCGCTGTCGGGCACAGACATAGGACGCGATTCTGCCCGACGCGTGGTCCCGGCGATCCGTGGCATTAGGGTCGGCACGGTGAAACACGACGACGCCCCCGCCTTGCCGACCGCCGCCGACTTCCCCGCCCTGTGGCCGGTGCCGACCCGCTGGGAGGACAACGACCACTACGGGCACGTCAACAACGTCACGTACTACTCGTACTTCGACACGGCCGTCAACGGCTGGCTGATCGCGACGACGGGCACCGACATCCGCGATCTGCCCGCCATCGGTGTGGTCGCCGAGACGTCCTGCAAGTACGTCAGCGAACTCACCTTCCCGGACCGTCTGCAGGTGGGGTTGTCCATCGAGAAGCTGGGCACCCGGAGCATCGTGTATGCGCTCGCGATCTTCCGCGAGAACGACGACGCGCTCGAACTCGCAGCTCTCGGCCGCTTCGTGCACGTGTACGTGGACGCGAAGACCCGCAGGCCGGTGCCGATTCCTGCCGAAATCCGGAGCGCTGCAACCCTTCTGGTGACACCGGACGCCGTCTGAACGTCCGGCACCACCAGGGGGATCAGCGCAGTCCCTCGGCCTCCGCCGTGGCCACCGCCCGGGCGATGATGCCGTCGATCAGCGCGACCGTGGGCGCACCGGTCTCGGCCTTGTTCCGGGGGTCGTCGATCACCCGGCGCAGGACGCCTTCGGCGATGATCGCCAGCTTCCACAACGCCAGAACGTGCCAGTACCCCACCTGAGTGACATCGCGTTTCGTGTGGTGGACGTAGGCCTCCACGAGTTCGGCCCGGGTGGGGAATCCCTCCAGAGTGGAGGCGGGGAACGGTCCGGCGTCCGCGTCGCCCGCCTCGGGCCAGTAGGCCAGCAACGCGCCGACGTCGGCGAGGGGGTCGCCCAGCGTGCACAGTTCCCAGTCGACCACCGCGACCACCTCACCCTCCTCGGGCGAGGTGATGACGTTGCTCAGGTGAAAATCACCGTGCACCAACGACAGTTCGGTCTGCTCCGGCATGTTGCGCTCGAGTATGCCCGCCAGGTCCTCGATCGCCGGGACGTCACGGGTACGGGACTTCTCCCACTGATCCCTCCAGCGCTTCAACTGCCGTGCCGCGTAAGGCTTGTGGCTGGCCAGATCCTCCAGCCCGGCATCTTTGAGATCAACCGCATGGATCTTTGCGAGAGCCTTCGGCATCGCCAGCCCGACGGCATTCCTCTGCTCGGGTGTCAGCTTCTTCGCCACACCGACATTGTCGATCACCACCCCTGCGACATAGCTCATCAGCACGAGCGGCGCGTCCGTGACCTCCGGATCGTCGGTGAGCCCGAGGATCTTCGGCACCGGAACGTCGGATCCCTGGAGAGAGGACAGAATCCGGTGTTCGCGGACCACGTCGTGCGCCGACGCGAGCAGATGTCCGAGCGGTGGCCGCCGCAACACCCACCGACCACCACCCGCGTCACTGACCGCGTACGTGAGATTCGACTGACCGTTCCCGATCCTCTCGAAGCTCAGCGGCGCGATCGCTCCCACACCGAGTCCGGCAATCCACGCAGAAACGGCATCTTCGTTCAGCCCCACAGCATTCACGCGCTCGATGCTAACCGCTCGGAAGCCCGATGCGGAGGGAACCGGTCCGCGCCGCAGGTCGCGGCCCTAGGGTGGCAACAGTGAGGCCGATTCGGCCGGAACTGGAGGGACCGACGTGGAAGTTTTCCTCATCGTGTGCGGCGTGCTCCTCGCCGTGAGTGCCGTCGCCGTGAGCATTCCCAAGCTGAGACTGAAGGGAACCGCGTGGACGGGGTTGCAATCCCGGGGCCTGAGCAGGCAACAAGTCCGGCTGATCGGCGTGGCGGAACTCGCCGGCGGTGTCGGTGTTCTCGCCGGCCTCTACTGGACTCCCCTGGGAGTGATCTCGACGGTGGCGCTGCTGATTCTCCTCTTGTGCGCAATCGCCTTTCACGTCCGACACGGTGACTACGGCAACCCCGACACCCGGGCCGTCGCAATGCCCGCGGTCTACCTCGCGATGCTGGCCGTCCTCGCCTCGATCGGGTTCGTGTTCGCGGGGTGATCCGAGGTTCTCGGACCCTTGCAGCAACAACCTGGCGTCGGTGATGTCCGAATTGGTCATTAGACGCAGCATGACACCCTTGCCACCCCCAAAACTGGGCATTCTGCTCGACGTCAGCGGTGCCACTTGCGCACTTCGCGTTCTCGTGGATGCTGTGAAGTAGGACACACACTTGCCCTACCGCAGTACCCGTCTCCTACGGACCCACAAGGTTCACGGACTCGACAACACGAGGTGACCCCGATGGTCGACAAGATTGCCTATCCGGTCCAGCTCATCCAGCCGGACGGCCGACGGGTCTTCAGACCCGACTACACGAGCCTGGTCCGCGACATCGGACCCGAACAACTGCGCGGCCTCTACGAAGACCTCGTGGTCGCGCGTCGGATCGATGTCGAAGCGGTCGCGCTGCAACGCCAGGGCGAACTGGGACTCTGGGCTCCCCTGCTCGGGCAGGAAGCCGCACAGGTCGGCTCCGCCCGCGCCCTCCGCCCCGACGACTACGCGTTCATCAGCTACCGCGAACACGCCGTCGCCTACTGCCGGGGTGTGGACCCGGGGGTGATGACCCGCATGTGGCGGGGATGCGCCCATTCCGCGTGGGATCCGAGTTCCGTGAACGTGACGAATCCCGCGATCGTCGTCGGCTCCCAGGGGCTGCACGCCACCGGGTACGCCATGGGCGCCCACCTGGACGGCGCGGAGATCGCGACGATCGCCTACTTCGGCGACGGCGCCACCAGTCAGGGCGACCTCGCCGAGGCCCTCGGCTTCTCGATGAGCTACAACGCGCCGGTCGTATTCTTCTGCCAGAACAACCAGTTCGCGATCAGCGAACCGGTCCACCTGCAGAGTCCCGTCCCCATCGCGCAGCGCGCCGCCGGTTACGGCATGCCCGCCCTCCGGGTGGACGGCAACGACGTCCTCGCGGTCCTCGCGGTCACCCGCCAAGCCACTCAGCGGGCGCGCGAAGGCAGTGGGCCGACGTTCATCGAGGCCGTCACGTACCGGATGGGCCCCCACACCACGTCGGACGATCCCACCCGGTATCGGGCGGCGGCCGAGACCGAGGTCTGGAAGGCCCGCGACCCGATCGACCGGATGAGGCGCCTCCTCGACCGGGAAGGCCTGCTCGACGACACGTTCCTCGCCGAGGTGCAGGCCACCGCCGACGACGTCGCGGCGCGACTGCGGTCCGGGACCATCGATGCGCCCGATCCCCAGCCGCTCGATCTGTTCGAGCACGTGTATTCCACCGACCACCCACTCATCGAGGAGGAACGCGAGCAGTACGCCGCGTACCTCGCGGGCTTCGCCGGCATCGAGGAGGCACTGTCATGACCACCACCACGCTCTCGCTCGGCGCCGCACTCAACGCGGGCCTCCGACGCGCCCTCGAACACGACCGCAAGGTCGTGATCATGGGTGAGGACGTCGGACGCCTCGGCGGTGTCTTCCGCGTCACCGACACCCTGCAGAAGGATTTCGGCGACAACCGGGTCATCGACACCCCACTCGCCGAATCCGGCATCATCGGCGCCGCGTTCGGCATGGCCCTGCGCGGTTACCGGCCCGTCTGCGAGATCCAGTTCGACGGCTTCGTCTACCCCGCGTTCGACCAGATCGTGTCCCAGGTGGCCAAGATTCACTACCGCACACAGGGCCGGGTCACCGCGCCCCTCACGATCCGGATCCCGTACGGCGGCGGCATCGGTGCGGTCGAGCACCATTCGGAGTCGCCGGAGGCATACTTCGCCCACACCGCCGGACTGCGCGTCGTCACACCCAGCAACCCGGCGGACGCGTTCCACATGATCCAGCAGTCCGTCGCGGCGGACGACCCGGTGGTGTTCTTCGAACCGAAGCGGCGGTACTGGGACAAGGCCGAATTCGACGTGGACGCCGAACCGGACCTGCCGCTGCATCGGGCCCGGGTGGCCCGGGAGGGCACGGACGCCACCATCGTCGCGTACGGCTCCGTCGTGCCGACGGCCCTGTCGGCCGCGTCCATCGCCGCCGACGAGGGGCACTCCCTCGAGGTGATCGACCTGCGCTCCCTGTCGCCGATCGACTTCGACACCATCGAGGAGTCGGTACGCAAGACCGGAAGACTCGTCGTCGCGCACGAGGCGCCGACGTTCCTCGGCCTGGGCGCGGAGATCGCCGCCCGCATTTCCGAGCGGTGCTTCTACCAGCTGGACGCGCCCGTCCTGAGGGTCGGCGGATTCGACGTTCCGTATCCCCCGGCGAAGCTGGAACTGCACCATCTGCCGGACGCCGACCGCCTGCTCGACGCGGTCGATCGCAGCCTCGCGGCCTGATCGCACCCATCGGAGGAGAGGAGCCGTCCGTTGGCGCAGGAATTCCGCCTACCCGATCTCGGTGAGGGCCTGACGGAGGCCGAACTGGTCTCCTGGGCCGTCGAGGTGGGCCAGACCATCGAACTCAATCAGGTGATCGGAGAAGTCGAGACGGCGAAGGCGCTCGTCGAGTTGCCTTCGCCGTACGCGGGTGTCGTGGAGGAATTGCTGGTTTCGGCCGGTGCGACCGTGCCGGTCGGGACGCCGATCATCCGGATCGCGACGGATGCGGCCACCGAGGAACCTCCCACGCGCACGCCCGTTCTGGTGGGATACGGGCCCGAGGCCGCTGCCGAGAGCAAACGGGCCCGGCGGAAGCTGGTGACCGCTCCGGAAACCGGCACGCCCGGCCCGGACCGTCGGCGCCCCGACGCCTCGCCGGCAGCCCGGGTCGCCGCACGTGAACTCGGAGTCGACCTCGCCGTCGTCGCGGGGACGGGGCCGTCCGGTGCCGTCACCCGGACTGACGTGGAATCCCATGCGGGTTCGGTCGGGCAGGCGGTGCCGTCGACACCGGACTCGCCGGAGCCGTCGGAGCGCGAGACCCGCACCCCGATCCGCAGCATCCGGAAGCAGACCGCGGCGGCGATTGTCCGCAGCGCGTTCACCGCCCCGCACGTCACCGAATTCGTGACCGTCGACGTGACCCGGTCGGTGGAACTGCTCGAGCGCCTGCGGGACCTCCCCGCATTCGAAGGATTGTCGGTGACACCGCTGAGTCTGGTGGCGAAGGCGATGATCGTCGCGTTGCGGGAGAACCCCAGCCTCAACGCGTCGTGGGACGAGGAGAACCAGGAGATCGTCACCAAGCACTACGTCAATCTCGGCATCGCCGCGGCCACACCCCGCGGTCTGGTCGTCCCGAACATCAAGGAGGCGCAGTCGCTGAGTCTGCTCGAACTGTGCCGCGCGATCACCGAACTGACCGCGACCGCGCGCAGCGGCAGAGCCGAACCCGCGCAGCTCACCGGCGGGACGGTGTCGATCACCAACGTCGGAGTGTTCGGTGTCGACGCGGGCACGCCGATCCTCAACCCCGGCGAATCGGCCGTCCTGTGCCTGGGCAGCGTCACCAGGCGACCGTGGGTGCACGAGGACGATCTCGCGGTGCGGTGGGTCACCACCCTGAGCGTGTCGTTCGATCACCGAGTGGTCGACGGCGAGCAGGGGTCGAGGTTCCTGTCGTCCGTCGCGGCGATGCTGCACGATCCCGCCTCACTGCTCGCGCACCTCTGATCCTCGGTACGTTTGGTCGGTGAGTACTTCCCGAGCGTCCGCGGTCGACACCCGCGCACCAGTGGACGAGCCGCTCCGCCGGGCTCGTGCGGGAACGTTCGGAATCTTCGGGATCAACGGGTTCCTGCTCGGCATGTGGGTCGTGCACATTCCGGCGATCGAGGATCGGACCGGTATCAGCCACTCCACGCTGGGTTCGCTGCTGCTCCTGCTGGCGGTCGGTGCGATCGGCGGCATGCAGGTCAGCGGTCCGCTGGCCGACCGATTCGGCAGCAGGCGGATGGTGATCATCGCCGGACTCGTACTGTCGGCCGCCACCGTGGGTCCCGGGCTGGCCTCCGCGGCCTGGCAACTCGGTCTCGCCCTGCTCGTGTTCGGCTTCGCGAACGGCGCACTGGACGTGTCGATGAACTCGCAGGCCGTCGAAGTCGAGCAGCGGTACGGGCGGCCGATCATGTCGGCGTTCCACGCCCTGTTCTCCGTGGGCGGGGTGGCAGGATCGCTGCTCGGGGCCGCGACGCTCGCCGCCGGATGGGCACCCGTGACGGCGCTGCTGGTCGCCGGCGGTGTCGGGGTCGTCACCGTCGCCGCGGGCTCGCGGTGGCTGATGGCCGACCGTCCCCGCTCTCGGCACGACACCGCTCCCGCCGAGAAGGCACAGGGCCGGCTGTCCACGCGGGTCCTCGCACTCGGTGGCATCGCCTTCGTCCTCATGCTGTCGGAAGGGGTCGCGAACGACTGGAGCACCCTGCAGGTCAAGGAGCACCTCGGAACGTCCGATTCCGTCGCCGCCCTCGCGTTCGGAGCGTTCTCGGTGATGATGACGGTGGGCCGGTTCACCGCGGATCGCGTGAGCGGCGCGCTCGGTCCCGTCGCCGTCGTCCGCTACGGCACCCTGATCGCGGCCGTCGGAATGCTGCTCGTCGTCGTCTCGGGACTGCTCCCGCTCACCATCCTGGGCTGGGCGCTGTTCGGCCTGGGATTGTCGGGCTGCGTGCCGCAGATCTTCACCGCCGCGGGCAACCTCGGCGCGGGTTCCGCGGGCACCAACATGTCCCGTGTGGTCGGGCTGGGGTACGTCGGATTCCTCGCCGGCCCGGCCACCATCGGCTGGATCACCCAGGTGGTTCCGCTGACCGTCGCGATGGTGGTGCCGCTGACCTGCGTGCTGGTGGCGGCCACGTTCGCGGGGGCGGTCCGGCGCACCTGACACGTTCGCCGCACGAACAGGACCGTTCACCGACCTCACAGCGGCCTCTCATCGATCGTTCAGCGTCGGTTGGCACACTGTGTGGCGTGACCGAATCGACTAGCAGGCTGCGTCGCAGTGTTCGTCGCCTCGCCTTCGCCGCGGCGGGTGTGGTGGCACTGTGCGCGCTCTACCTCATCCGCCCCGAATCGTCGGGTCTCGTCCTCCCGGAGGCACTCCGACCCGTCGCCGAACCTGTGATCCAGGCGATCGACGTCACCACGGTGCTCGCAGCGACCGTGGTCCTCGCCATCGTCGCGGCGATGCGAAAACTTTCGTACGGCATGGGTGCGGTACTGCTGCTGTGTATCGGCGCGAACCTCACCAGTGCCGCAGTCCGGGCGTGGGAATCGGATGCGCCGTCGGTGCTCCTGCCGAGCGGGCACGTCGTCGCCGTCACCGCGCTGTACGGTTCGGCGCTGCTGGTGTCGGCACCGCGGTTCCGGCCCGTCATCGCGGGCCTGGGTTTCGCCGTCGTCCTCGGTGTCGCGGGGGCCGCCGCGCTGGTCGAACCCGTCGGCATCTTCGGCCTCGCGGCCGGCCTGATCATCTTGGCGATCTGGTGGACACTGGCGTCCACCCTGATGCTCTACTCCCCCGTGGCCGCCGAGCGTGAAGAGCGACGGCCCGACACCGCGGCCATCGCCTTCTCCCGGCACCGCGGCAGTCTGCGCCTCTGAGGCGCTTCGCGCCCGTGCGCCTTTCTGGTAGTTGGCGCTACCAAAAAGGCGCACGGGCCCGGAGGGCCTACAGGGCCTTGAGTTCCTCGGTGACCTCGGCGACCGACTTCTTCGCGTCCCCGAACAGCATGGAGGTGGTGTCGGCAAAGAACAGCGGGTTGTCGATGCCGGCGAACCCGGAGTTCATCGACCGCTTCAGCACGATCACCGACCTCGACTGATCCACATTCAGGATCGGCATCCCGTGGATCGGCGACGACGGATCGTTGCGGGCGGCGGGGTTGGTGACATCGTTCGCACCGATCACCAGGGTGACATCGGTGCGGGCGAACTCGTCGTTGATGTCGTCCATTTCCTTCATCGCGTCGTACTCGACGTCGGCCTCGGCCAACAGCACGTTCATGTGCCCGGGCATCCGGCCCGCCACCGGGTGGATGGCGTACTTGACCTCGACGCCCTTCGACTCGAGCATCTTGGCCATGTCCTTGACCGCGTGCTGGGCCTGCGCCACCGCCAACCCGTACCCGGGAACCACGATCACCTGATTGGCGTACGCCATCTGGATCGCCGCATCCGCCGCCGAGGTGGACTTCGCCGTCTTCACGGTCCCGTCCCCGACCGCCGCCGCGACACCGCCGCCACCGAACCCGCCGGCCACGATCGCCGGGATGGACCGGTTCATCGCCTTCGCCATCAGGTTCGTCAGGATCGAACCCGACGCACCGACGATCATCCCGGCCACGATCATCGCCTGATTATTCAAAGCCAGACCCGCGGCCGCCGCGGACAGACCCGTCAACGCGTTCAGCAGCGAGATGACCACGGGCATGTCGGCGCCGCCGATCGGCAGCACCACCATCAACCCGAGCACCGCCGCCAGCACCAGCACACCCACGATCCACCACTGGCTGGTGGGTCCGGTCGGCTCGATCGCCTTGACCCCGATGATCACCGCCAACGCGACGGCCCCGATCAGCAGCACCGCATTCAGCGGCTGCTGCAACCGGCCGATGCCGATCGGCCGGCCCGGCAGGGTTTCCTGCAGCTTCAGGAACGCGATCACCGACCCCCAGAACGAGATCGACCCGATGATCGCCGCGAACAGCGACGCGATGACGATGTGCACCGTCGGCGACTCACCATGTTGGAAGGCGGTGAACCCGTCCGAGTCCAGGAACTCGGCGTACGCGATCAGCGCGACCGTGCCGCCACCGACACCGTTGAACAACGCCACCAGCTGCGGCATCGCGGTCATCTTCGTCCGCAACGCCGGCGGCACCCCCAGGATCACACCGATCACCAGACCGGCGACGATCAGCACCCAGTTGGAGGTGTCCCGGATCGCGATCAGGGTGGCGACCACCGCCACACCCATCCCGACCGCGGCGATCTGGTTACCGCGGACCGCGGTCTTCGGGCCGGTCAGGCCCATCAGACCGTAGATGAACATCGCGAACGCCACGATGTACAACACGTTGACCAAGTACTCCATTACCGGTCCCCACCCTTCTCAGCAGCAACAGGGGCGGTGGGCTTGGACTTGAACATCGCCAACATCCGGTCGGTGACCACGAAACCACCGACCACGTTGATCGTTCCGAACACCAGGGCGACGAACAGGATCACCTGCAGACCCCACGGCGGGTTCTCGACCTTGCCGAGCACAACCAGCGCACCCAGCACGACGATGCCGTGGATGGCGTTCGTGCCCGACATCAGCGGGGTGTGCAACGTGTTCGGGACCTTCGAGATCACCGCGAACCCCACGAACCCGGACAACACCAGGATCGCGATGTTCGCCAACAATTCGGTATACATCTAGGACACACCCTCCTCACGGGTGACGCAGGACGCGGCGAGGACCTCGTCCGAAAAATCGGGGGCCAGCGCCCCGTCGACGAGCATCAACTCGAGCAACGCGGAGATGTTCTTCGAGTACAGCTCCGACGCGTGCTCGGGCATGGTGGCGGGCAGGTTCAGCGGCGAGCAGATCGTCACCCCGTGCTTGACCACGGTCTGACCGGGCTCGGTGAGCTCACAGTTACCACCGGTCTCACCGGCCAGGTCGACCACCACGGAGCCGGGCTTCATACCCTCCACCGCGGCCGCGGTCACCAACCGGGGCGCCGGACGGCCCGGCACCAGGGCGGTGGTAATGACCACGTCGAAGCCCTTGATCGCATCCTCGAGCGCCTGCTGCTGCTGCGCCCGCTCCGCCTCGGTCAGCTCGCGGGCGTAGCCGCCCTCACCGGCGGCGTCGATCCCGAGATCGAGCCACTGGGCACCGACCGAGCGGACCTGATCGGCGACCTCCGGGCGCACGTCGTAACCGGTGGCCCGGCCACCGAGACGCTTCGCCGTCGCCAACGCCTGCAGGCCGGCGACACCGACACCGAGCACCAGCACCGTCGCCGGCTTGACGGTGCCGGCGGCGGTGGTGAGCATCGGGAAGAACCGGGTCGACTCCGACGCCGCGAGCAGCACCGACTTGTAGCCGGACACGTTCGCCTGCGACGACAACGCGTCCATCACCTGGGCGCGGGAGATACGCGGGATCGCCTCCACCGCGAACGCCTGCACCCCGGCCGCCTTCAGCGCGCCGACCTGATTGTCCTGGTTGCGGGGGGCGAGGAACCCGATCAGGGTCTGCCCGGCATGCAACCGGCCCACTTCCTCGTCCGACGGCGGCGCGACCTTGACCACGACGTCCGCCGACCACGGATCGGCGATGGCGGCTCCTGCCAATTTGTACGACTCGTCCGGTATCAGCGCGCCCAACCCGGCACCCGACTCGACCACCACGTCGACGCCCTTGGCGATCAACGACGCCACGATCTTCGGCACCAACGCCACCCGACGCTCACCGTCGTTCGACTCCCGAACGACGCCGACCGTCGGGCGCGCAGTGGACGCGCTCTGCGATGTATCCATGTATCGACTTCCTGCGGTAGATGGTGTATGTGCCGCGACGAGCGGCGATCAACCGATGATGAGCGGAAATATTTCCCCCGACTCGACTGAGTTAGCTGATAGTAGCCAGAGAATGCGTGACGTAGGGAACAGAGAAGTCCGTGGGTAGGCGTCTGAATCGAGTCCGAACAGTCGTTCTCACAGATCTTTCTGCTCGTTTGTGAACCCGGTCACAGGGTGTTTGGTCGTAGTCTGACGGTAGACAGCCGCACGGAAGCGGAGGTTCGGCCATGAGCACATCGAAGGAACGGAGCGCGGAGGACGTCACCGCGGATCCACCGGTCGTCGTCGAGCGGGTCTACGACCATCCGACCGAGGGCGACGGACTCCGACTGTTCGTGGACCGGCTCTGGCCGCGGGGGCTCCGCAGGGACGCGTTCCATTTCGACGACTGGGCCAAGGACCTCGCGCCGTCGACGGAGCTGCGTCACTGGTACTCGCACGACGTCGCCGCGTTCAGCGAGTTCCGGGAGCGGTACGTCCACGAGCTCGACTCGCCGAGCGGACGGAAGGCTGTCGCGCGGGTGCAGGAACTCGCGCAGGGGCGGCCGATCGTTCTCCTGACCGCGACGAAGGACGTCAGTCACAGTCACGCCGAGGTGCTCGCCGAATACATGCTGGAACGGTTGTGACCACCCACCCCGACGACGCCGCGCCCGTCACCGAACCGGACGACGACCTCGGCGGAGATCCCGTCTGCTGGCTCGACCGCGTGTGCCCCGACTGCGGGTTGTTCCTCTCCGATCACACCGCGAGCACCTGCCCGCGCTGCGGTTCGGCGCGGGACAGGTGACGTCGGGAATTCAGCCGGCGTTCAGGTACCGGGCGCGAAGTTTGTGCTTGACGAGTTTGCCCGTGGGGGTGCGCGGCAGGTCGTCGGAGAAGTCGATGCTGCGCGGCGCCTTGAAGTGACTCACCCGCTCGCGGACGTAATCGAGCAACTCGCGGGCGACGGCATCCGACGGTTCCACCCCTTCGACGAGTTGCACGACGGCTTTGACCTGTTCGCCCATCTCCTCGTCGGGCACGCCGATCACCGCGACATCGAACACCTGGGGATGCATGGTGAGAACGTTCTCCGACTCCTGCGGATAGATGTTCACCCCACCCGAGATGATCATGAACGCGGCGCGATCGGTGAGGTAGAGGAAGCGGTCGGAGTCGATGTACCCGATGTCGCCGCTCGTGGTCCAGGTCGGATGGTCGGGGTGCGTCGCGGATTCGGTCTTGGCCGGGTCGTTGTGATATTCGAACGGCCGTTCCTCCCTCTCCCAGTAGACGGTTCCGATGTCACCGACGGGTACGTCCGCACCGTTGTCGTCGCAGATGTGCACGATGCCCATGACCCCGTCGTGGCCCACCGAACCTGGCTTGGCAAGGGCCTGGGCGCTGTCGATGAACGTGGCACCGGCACCCTCCGTGGACGCGTAGTACTCGTGGATCACCGGACCCCACCACTCGATCATCGAGCGTTTCACGTCGGGCGGGCACGGCGCCGCCGCGTGAATGGCCACCCTCAGACTCGACACGTCGAATTTGTCGCGAACATCCTTCGGCAGCTTGAGCATCCGGACGAACATCGTCGGCACCCACTGACTGTGGGTCACCCGGTACTCCTCGATGAGCCGCAGCGATTCCTCGGCGTCGAAGCGGTCCATCAGGACGATCGTGCCGCCGACGGAGGTGATGGTGCCGCAGAAGCGGAGCGGCGCAGCGTGATACAGGGGTGCGGGACACAGATACACGGTGTCGGAATCGAATCCGTACATCGGGGCGAACACCGCGGTGTACGGATCCATCGTGGCGTCCACTTCGCCCTCGGGCAGAGCGGGTTTGATCCCCTTGGGCCTGCCGGTGGTGCCCGACGAGTACAGCATGTCCTGCCCGCGGGGCTGCGAATCGAGCGGTTCGGCCGACTGCGCCGCCACGGCGTCGTCGTAGCTGTCGAATCCGTCGAGTTCGCCGCCGTACACGAGACGGTGCCGGACGCGGGGAAGCTTATTCGGGTCGCGCGGCACGGCGCCGCCCGCGTCGGCGGACACGATGAGCACCTCGGCTCCGCAGTCGTCCACGACGTAACCGGCTTCCTCCGGGGTGAGGTGCCAGTTCACCACGGTGATGTACAGCCCGGATCGCAGCGCCGCCCAGTACACCTCGAGGACCCGGAGATCGTTGCTCGACACGAGCGCCAGGTGGTCGCCGACCTTCAGGCCGAGCGAGCGCAGGTGCCGTGCGAGGCGGGTGGACCGCTCGTCCAACTCCCGGTAGGTCAGCCGCTCCCCCGTCGAGGGACGAATGACGGCGGGCTTGTCCGGGGTGGTCGCCACGAAGTTTCCAGGGAACATCCGCACTCCTTTTGTTAATGGAGATTCTCACCATCGGTCTACCACACGAAACCCGGGACGGGGAGGTCTTCGACGCCGTCACCGGCGCATTCGTCCGCCCGCGGCGAAAACGCTCGGACGCTCCGGCGGGAGGTCCTAGAGTTGAGGCAAAAGGAGGCGTACCACCCGTGAATGCCCTGCAGAAGGAACCGATCCTCGACGCATTGTTCGAGGAGTGGGATGTACTCGACGAGGTGCTGTCCTCGTTGTCCGGCGACGTGTGGTTCACCCCCACCGCGCTGCCCGGGTGGACCGTCCACGACGTGACCGCGCATCTCATCGGCACGGAGTCGCTGCTCGCCGGAATCTCCGCACCGCACACCAGCATCGACGTCCGCGGCCTCGCGCACGTGCGCAACGAAATCGGGGCCTTCAACGAAGAGTGGGTCGAGGGACTCCGGGGGTGCTCCGGCCCCGAGATGCTCGAGCGTTTCCGGGCGATCGTGGCCCGCAGGCGGTCGGAGCTGAGCGAGATGACCGACGAGGCATTCGAGGCCGAGACCACCACACCGGTCGGTCCGGCGCCCTACCTCCGGTTCATGCGCATCCGCGTGTTCGACTGCTGGATGCACGAGCTCGACCTGCGCGACGCCCTCGCGCTGCCCGGCAACGAGGGCGGCCTGCGCGGGGAGACCGCGTTCGAGGAGATCGCGGGCGCTGTCGCGTTCCTCGTCGGCAAGCGCGGCAAGGCCCCGGACGGGTCGAGGATCACCCTGGAGCTGACGGGACCGCTCGCGCGCAACATTCACGTCGCCGTCGACGGCAGAGCCGCGGTGGTCGACGAACTACCGTCCGAGGCCACCACGACCGTGACTCTCGACTCCCGGCTGTTCACCCGGTTGGCGGGCGGGCGGACGACGGCGGCGGATCACCGCGCCGAGATCGCGTTGAGCGGCGACACCGCCGTGGGCAAGAGGATCGTCGACAACCTCGCGTTCACGATCTGACCGCGGTGCGCCTGTTCCTGTCCTCGTATCGGTTCGGTGCGGATCCCGCGCCTCTGCTGTCTCTCGTCGGCCGTCCGGGGCGCGTGGGGGTGATCGCCGCGGCTGCGGACGCGTGGCCGCGGACAGCGCGGACGTCCGCGGTCGTGAGTGACGTGATGCCGCTGACGCGGCTGGGCTTCACCCCGGAGGAGGTGGATCTGCGCGACTACATCGGCAGCGACGGGCACGCGCGGTCCGCCGCGCTGAAGGAGCGGCTGGAGGGGTTCGGCATGCTGTGGGTGCGCGGCGGGAACACGTTCGTGTTGCGCGCGCAGATGGCCCGGAGTGGGGCGGACCGGGTGATCCCGGAAAGACTGCTGAGCGATTCGCTGGTGTACGCCGGCTACAGCGCGGGGGCGTGTGTGATGACTCCGACGCTGCACGGTCTCGACTCCTCCGATGACCCGGCGGAGGTGGTCGCAACCTGCGGCATGGAGCCGCTCTGGGACGGCCTGGGCGTGGTGGGCTTCGCGATCGTGCCGCATCACCCGCCTGCGGAGCTTCCAGGGGCCGAAGACGCCGTGCCCTTGGAGGACGCGGCCGCCGTTCGGCGGACTGTCAACGCTTTGAGGCTCGCCGGCATCGAGTACCGCACCTTGACGGACGATCAGGCGATCGTCGTGAACGGGGATCGAACCGAACTCGTGTGACGACGGCGAGCCCTGCGGCGGGAAGGCCTTCAGCCGAAGACGGCGACCGGCACGGACGGAGCGAACGGGGCGACGCGGTCGAGTGCGGCCCAGGTGACCTCGCAGCGCTTGGCGGTGACTTCGTCCGCGTCGGCGAGGAGCGTGTTCAGGAGGGCCTTCGGGTTCAGGCGCCATTCCTGCACCATGGACCGAACTTCCTCGTTGGTGAACAACCCCGAACCGGCCAGTGCGAAGATCCATTCGTCGAACTCGCCACGGTGGATCTGTTCGATGGAATCGTAGTCGATGCCACCGTCGAGGAACTCGTACGAGAACATCGCGGAGATGTAGCTGCTGGGATCTCGGTGGAGTGCATTCATCGGTGCGGGTCCTTCCAGGGTCGGTGCGGCAAAACCCGGCCCCAACCGTGTTCTAGCTCACATTTCGTGAGAATCTCCGTTTGGGTGTAACGCCTCGCCGGTGTTTGACGATGCAAGACGCTAACCCGTAGAAGTGAGTTTTTGCATTGCCTGGTCGATACGATCCGGTAACAGAGTGACGAATGTGACCTCTGTTACACCCGATTCGTCCGGTTCCACGCGGTTCAGGGGGCGCCCCTACCTGCATTTTCTCCCCCGGGCCCGGTTGCATACCCCACCGCCGGGACCCCGGAAAAAATTCACCCCCCTGATCCCACATCGTGAGACTCCTACGCGTAAGTAACTAACAGATGGACTATTGGGGTCTCGCTTCCAGGCCGAACGTCCAGGTTGGAGCGATATCCGAACAATCGGGTCGGAATCGGTTCAGTTGGACGCCTGACCAATTCGAGGACACCCGTGGCCCGCTGGGTTACCGTCGGGGCCTCCGACACCCGCATTTCAGGAGTCACGATGACGGTCACCGACGACGTACTCGCGACGCTCGCCGCCGCGCTCCCCCAGGGATGCCTCGTCACCGATCCGGACATCCTGGTCTCCTACCGCCAGGACTGGGCGCGCGATCCCGACGCCGTCCTCCCCCTCGCCGTCGCCCGTCCGACGACCACCGAGGAAGTCCAGGTGGTGATGCGCTGGGCGACCGAGCACCGGGTACCGGTGATCCCGCGCGGTGCGGGATCCGGGCTCAGCGGCGGCGCCACCGCCGTGGCGGGCTGCGTGGTGGTCAGCACCGAGCGAATGCGCCGGATCGAGGTGGACCCGGTGACGCGGATCGCCGTCGTCGAACCGGGACTGCTCAACGCGGAGGTCAAGGCCGCGGCCGCCGAGCACGGGCTCTGGTATCCACCGGATCCGTCGTCGTTCGAGATGTGCTCGATCGGCGGCAACGTCGCGACCAACGCCGGCGGCCTGTGCTGCGTCAAGTACGGCGTCACCACCGACTACGTCCTCGCATTGCGCGTCGTTCTCGCGGACGGGACGGACGTGCGCCTGGGCGGGCCGCGACTGAAGGACGTGGCAGGCCTGTCGCTGACCAAGCTGTTCGTCGGGAGCGAGGGAACTCTCGGCATCGTCACGGAGGCGACGCTGAGGCTGATCCCGGCCCAGCCGCCGTCGAGCACCCTCGTCGCGTCGTTCGCCTCCGTCCAGGCCGCCGCCGACACCGTACTGGCCATCACCCGCACGCTGCGGCCGTCGATGCTCGAATTCATGGACCGCACCTCCATCGGCGCCGTCGAGGACGCGCTGAAGATGGGCCTGGACCGGACGGCGGAGGCGATGCTCATCGCGCGCTCGGACGCGCCCGGTGCGATTGCGGCCGAAGAGATTTCCGTGATGGCGGACGCCTGCACGGCGAGCGGCGCGTCCGAGGTCTTCACCACCGACGACCCAGACGAGGGCGAAGCCTTCGCCGCGGCAAGACGATTCGCCATCCCCGCGGTCGAGCGTCTCGGCAGCCTGCTCCTCGAGGATGTCGGGGTCCCGCTCCCGAAACTTCCTGCGCTGGTGGAGGGAATCGCGGCGATCTCCCGCGAGCGTGACGTGATGGTCGCGGTGATCGCGCACGCCGGCGACGGAAACACGCACCCGCTCATCGTGTTCGACCCCGAGGACGCCGCGATGGCCGAGCGTGCTCATCTCGCCTTCGGCGAGATCATGGACCTCGCACTCTCTCTCGGCGGCACGATCACCGGCGAGCACGGCGTCGGCCGGCTGAAGAAGGCCTGGCTGCCCGACCAGTTGGGCGAGGACGTCATGGAATTGACGCAGCGGATCAAGAACGCACTGGACCCGCTGGGGATCCTCAACCCCGGAGCGATCCTGTAGCTACTCGGGCCGGGTGCGATACCCAATGGTTACCCTAGGGGCTGGTGTGACAGGTGAGGTATTGCTAGCGTGACCGGACCCGACTCGATTCCTCGCAGAGAGGTGCGCTCGTGACCAGACTCCGCCGTGTCGCCTCCCTGGCGATGCCCGCCTTACTCGCTTCTACCTGCACGTTTTTCACGATGACGCCCCCTGTTGCCACGGCGGCCCCGTGCCTCGGAACCGGCAGCCTCGGCTCGAGCGGCTCGAACCAGGGCATCAACCCCATTCCCTGGCTCAACGGAAGCGACGGTCGCCTTCCCGAGCTACGTGGCAAAACTCAGGCTATCGCGCACATCACCGGTCCGCGCAGCTCCAACGACACGATCGGCAGGTTCCGGGTGCTCGGCACCGACCTCGGCATCATGTGGGACAACGGCGGAGGTGAGATCCTCACCGCGTTCGGTGACACCGTCGGACTGAGCGACAATCCGCTGTGCGGTCTGGTCGGCGACTGGCGCAGCAACATCCTGTTGCGCAGCTCCGACAAGGACCTCACCGACGGGATGGGCATCGACAATTCCCCGATCGATACCCCGAACCATTCCAAGGAGATCATCCAGAGCAAGAAGATCCCGGGTGTGGAGCAGACCGTCATCCCCACCACCGGCATCTCGGTCGGCGAGGGTCCCGGCGCGACGCAGTACATCAACTACATGTCCGTGCGGAGCTGGGGCGCCCCCGGCGAGTGGGACACCAACGCGTCCGGCATCGCATACTCCGTGGACAACGGCGAGAACTGGGTCACCGACCCGCTGACGCTGCGGCCCAACGTGCCCGGCACGGGCGCCGAGAACTTCCAGATGGGCTCGTACGTCAAGCACGACGGATTCGTCTACGCGTTCGGCACGCCGTCGGGTCGCTCCGGCGACGCCCGGTTGTCGCGGGTGAAGGAAGCGGACATCCGGAACCTCACGCTGTACGAGTACTGGGACGGCAAGGCGTGGGTGAAGGCCAACGCCACCGTCGCCGCACCGGTCATCCCCGGACCCGTCAGCGAGTTGTCGGTGCAGTTCAACCAGTACCTCGGTCAGTTCGTGGCGATGTACACCGACGCCGGCAATTCGGTGGTCATGCGCCGGTCCGACCATCTCGAATCCGGCTGGAGCGAACCCGAGGTGCTCGTGAGCAGCCGGGACGTGCCCGAGTTGTACGGCGCGTACATGCACCCGTGGTCGCAGGGATCCGATCTGTATTTCCTGGCTACCACCTGGTCGGACTACAACGTCATGCTGCTGCGCACCAACCTCGCGGACTGACGGTAATCTGCGGGTGACAGCGTGCGCGGGACAGCGCGCACGCCACACGAGCAGAGGAGCGGTCTGTGGCGGCCACGGTGGAGCACGACGTGTCGGAATCCCGGTTCGAGATCTACCTCGACGGTCAGCTGGCCGGATACGCCGACTATTTCGAGCGGAACGGTGCCCGCGACTTCCACCACACCGTGACGTACCCCCAGTTCCGTGGTCAGGGTCTGGCCGCGGAAGTGGTGAAGGCCGCCCTCGACGACACGAAGGCCAGCGGGCTCACCGTGATTCCGTCGTGCTCGTACGTCGAGAAGTACATCGCCGAGAATCCGAGCTATGCGGAGCTCGTCTGATCCGGTCCGCCTGACCGTCCGCGCGACATGTGTGGTCGCCGCGGCGGTCGTACTGGCCGGCTGCGGTGCCGGCAACCGTTCCGAGACCGCTCCGGCGGCGTCCGCGCCGACGACGTCGGTGTCCGCGCAGCCCGGCGCGTTCGTGGGGGAATGCGGCTCGCTGACCGACGCCGAGGTGTACGAGCGGGCCGGGATCACCGGGCTCACCCCGGTGTCGCGCAACGGCATCAAGTGCCGGTGGGAAGCGGACGGCGGCGAACGGTACGTGATGTTCACCTGGTACCGCGGTAGCCCCATCGATCGGGAACGGTCGGTGGCCAAGGGCATCGGTCACGAGGTCCACGACCTCGAGATCGCCGGGCACCGCGGGTTCTCCTCGCAGAACGTCGGGTTCTGCGAGGTCGCGCTGGGCACCGGTTCCGACTTCGTGCACTGGCTGGTCCGCTACGGCACGGGCAACGCGCCCTCCGATCCGTGCGCGGCCCCGACCGCGCTCGGCCGGCTGACGTTGGAGAAGGTCAGGTGAGCGCCGCCCGCCGGCTCGCCGCGGCGGTGGCGTCCGCGGTGGTGCTCGCCGGCTGCGGCACCTCCGTCACCGGCAGTCCCCTGCCCGAGGGCGCGGCCGCCTCCGAAGACGGCGGCTCACCGCAGTTCGACAAGCTCCTCCGCGAGTGCGACGCCGTCCCCAACGACAAGATCGCGGAGACCCTCCACGGCGCCGGCATCGACCAGTACTTCTTCGGCGCGGTGTGCATGTGGACGGTGTCGTCCGCCGCCGGATCCATCGACGTCACGTTCGGCTGGTTCGAGAACAACTCGCTGCAACGGGAGCGGAGTGTGGCGGACCAGCTGGGCTATCAGGTGGAAACCACGTCGATCGCGGGCACGTCGGCGTTCAGCGCCCGGCGTCCGGGTGATTCGGCGACGTGCGGGATCACCGCCGCCTACTCCGGTGTCATCACGTGGTGGGTGCAGCAGCGGTCTGGTACCGGCGACCCGTGCGACGGTGCGCGCACCCTCGCCGAACTGACCCTGCAACGCAACCAGTAGCGGCCGAAATTCGCTCGCGGTGGCCACGACCTCGCTGTTAGCGTCGAAGGACCACCGATCGAGCCGACCAGAGGACCCTTGCCGTGACCGCCACCGAGACGGCTGTGACTCGCCGGTTCGGGCCCCTGATCCTCTTGAACCTCGCGACGCTGTTCTCGTCCACGGGCAACGGCATCGCGATCGTCGTGCTGCCCTGGCTCGTGCTCGAGAGGACCGGTCGCGCGTCGGACGCCGCGATCGTCGCGGGCGCGGCCACCCTCCCGCTGCTGGTGTCGAGCCTGTTCGCGGGCACGTTCGTCGACCTGTTCGGACGTCGCCGCACGTCGATGATCTCCGACTGCCTGTCTGCCCTGTCCGTGGCGGCCATCCCGGTGATCGCGAACACGACGGGCCTCACCGTGACGGTGATCGCCGTCCTCGCCGCGATCGGCGCCGCGTTCGATCCGGCCGGGATCGCGGCGCGGGAGTCGATGCTGCCCGCCGCCACGAAGTCGGCGGGGTGGTCCCTCGACCGGATGAACAGCCTCTACGAGGCGAACTACAACGTGGCGTATCTCGTCGGTCCGGGCATCGGCGGTGTCCTCATCGCGACGGTGGGTGCGGTGAACACGTTGTGGGTCACCGCCGTCGGCTTCGTGCTGTCCGTGGTCACCATCGCGTTCCTGCGACTGGAGAACGCCGGCAGACCCGACACGTCCACGCGCCCGACGTCCATCTGGCACGGCACGCTCGAGGGGCTGAAGTTCGTGTGGCACAACCGGCTCCTGCGGACGATCGCGCTCGTGGACATGGCGGTGGTCGCGCTGTACATGCCCGTCGAATCGGTGGTGTTCCCGGTGTACTTCACCGAACTCGACAAGCCCGCCCAGCTGGGTTCGGTGCTGATGGCGCTCAGTATCGGCGGCGTGGTGGGCGCCCTCGCGTACGGACCGCTCGCGCCGTTCGTGTCGCGCAGGACGCTGATGGTGGTGGCGGTGACGGTGCTGGGCGCGGCCATGGTCGCGATGGCTTTCCTGCCGCCGCTGTGGGCGATTCTGGCGCTGGCCCTCCTCCAGGGTCTCGTGTTCGGTCCGGTCGGCCCGATCGCCAACTACGCCATGCAGACTCGCAGCCCGGAGCACATGCGTGGTCGGGTCACCGGCGTCATGACGTCCACCGCGTACGCCGCGGGCCCGCTGGGCTACCTGCTGGCCGGTCCCCTCCTCGACAAGTGGGGAATCCAGCCGACGTTCTTCGTGCTCGCGATCCCGGTCCTGATCATCGGGCTGGCCTGCTTCGCGCTGCCCGTCCTGAAGGAACTCGACGACAAGGTGCCCGTCAGTTGAAGCCCATGACGTCGTTGCCCCAGGCGATCCGCATCTCGTGGTCCGGGTCCTTCACGAGGGTGTCCGCGCCGTCGATCAGCAACGTCGAGCGGTTCTCCTCGTCGTAGGGGGCCCAGTGCTTGGACCCGTCCAGCGCGGCGGGGACACCGTGCCGCGCGAACGCGAGCCACCGGCGCTGGATCCGGCCCGACACCTCGAGCGCCGTCTTCCGGCCGCCGAGCCAAAACGTCGGGTCGATGTTGAGGGTGTCGAAATTGCCGAAGACGTACGGGAGTTCGGTGGCGTGGCCGGCTCCGATCCGTGCGGCCTTGAGCATCGGCGTGGCCTGATCGAACCGGTACATCCACGTCGGCGAGTGCCGGCTGTGGGCGTCGGCCACCCACAGGGCGGGCATCCGGAACGCGGCGTCCCGCGACATCGCGAGCGCGCCCTTCGCTTTTCCGCGGTCCGGGTACGCCGACAGGATGTCGGCGAGGCGAGCGGCGGGCAGTTCGGGGTGATCGGTCGCGATCGCCCTCAGCATCTCCTGCACCGAATCCGAAGTGACCGGCAGCAGAGGCGATTTCATGAACTTGAAGATCGACGACTCGTCCTTGTTGGAACCGATGATGAGGGGGATGCGGTGCGAGTAGCCCTTCTGGAACGCGGCCACCGGGTAGCGGGGCAGGAAGTCGCGGTCCACCACGGGTGCCATGGCGAGCGTGCCCGGGATCCTCGTCGGAACCTCGTTGACGAGTGTGTCGCTGGCCTCGATCACCGTGCGGTACGGAAGGTGCAGCAGTGTGTCGATCTGCCCGGGTTCCACCTCGAGGATGTCGAGGAACTGTTTCGCGACGGTGGCCGCCCGCTCACTCCCGTAGACCGACGTGGCGGGCGGACTCTGGGCGATCGCGCGGTGGAACAGCCCCTCGGCGCTCGGACACGTCATCAGCGTGGTGATCGACCCGGCTCCGGACGACTCGCCGAACACCGTCACCTCGTCCGGGTCACCGCCGAACGATGCGATGTTGTCGCGCACCCATGCGAGGGCCGCGACCTGGTCACGCAGCCCGCAGTTGGTCTCGAACACCCGCTCGGCCGTCGAGAACGACGACAGGTCGAGGAAGCCGAGCGCTCCCACCCGGTAGTTGAACGAGACCAGCACGACGTCGCCGAGGGTGGACAGGATGCGCCCGTTGTAGATGCCCTGGGCTGCGGTTCCCAGGCAGTAGGCACCGCCGTGGATCCACACCATCACCGGCCGCGGAGTGCCGTCGGGTCTCGGGGCCCAGACGTTGACGGACAGGCAGTCCTCGTCCATCTCGAGTCCCGCATCGATGGGGACGGCGGTTCCGTGCCCCTGCGGCGCCATCGGGCCGAAGTCGACGCAGTCGCGCACACCTTCCCACGGTGCGGGCGGGACCGGCGCGCGAAACCGCAGGTCGCCGACGGGCGCCGCGGCGAACGGAATGCCCTTCCACGCGTAGACGTCGCCCTCGGGATAGCCACGCACGTCGCCGTCCCGGGCACGGACGACGAGCGTGTCGCCGGACTTGTCGACCTCCACGGACGAATCTCCTCACGCAGCACGTACCGGGAATCTCTCGCCAAACTACCAACGATGAGCAGGCAGGACCGATCGAACGCGAGATAGATCAACCGTGCGCTAACATTCCTGCGTGGCCGCATGGACCGATTCCGACGGCAAGAGCCTCCTCGACTATCCGCGCCCCTCCGTGGCGGTCGACGTCGCCGTCCTCACCGTCGACGGAACGGAACTGAAAGTGATTGTGGTTCCACGCCGTTCAGGCCACTTCACCCTTCCCGGCACCTTCCTCCACGAGGGTGAACGACTGCGGGACGCCGCCGAGCGGTGCCTGCACACCACGGCCGGGCTGACGGGCACCGAATTCCATCAGCTGGCGATGCTCGACGACCCCGACCGCGACGATCGCGGGTGGGTGCTGTCGATGACGCACGGCGCCGCGCTGCCCCGCACAGCGCTCCCCCGCGACACGATGCTGATCACCGTCGACGACGACCGGGTGACGCAGGAGATGGCGTTCGACCACGCGGACGTCGTCGCCCTCGCCGTCGCCGACCTGCGCGAGCGGTACGCGCGGGCCGTCGACCCGTCCGGCCTGGCCGGCGACACGTTCACGGTGCTCGAACTCCGCCGGGTGTACGAGGTGGTGTTCGGACGTCCCCTGCCGAAGGACTCGTTCCGGCGCCACATGATGCCGGCCCTCGAGAACACCGGCGACATGGCCGTCGTCGGGACCGGCCGGCCCGCGGAGATCTACCGGCGCGGCCCCGCGTCTCTCCCGCCGACCGCGGCCGCGTTCCTCGCCGGCTGAGCCCGTCGACCGACCCGGGCCTTTCCGCCCGCGGCACGGCCGGTGCTAGGGTCGGCTTGTTCTGACACGGGGTGCTCCGCACAGGCGGGGCTGAGAACACACCCGGGAACCTGCTCAGGTAATGCTGACGAAGGGATGTCAACGTTGTGAATAGCTCTGTCCACGATGCTGCCGGCACCGGCCAGCACGCCCGATTCACGGACCACTTGTGGGACCGGACCAAGGTGCTGCGCGAGGCGATCGACGAACTCGAGTTCCTGCGCCGCCTCGGCGACGGAACGCTGCCGCTGGACGTGTTCCGCACGTACATCGAGCAGGATTTCCTGTACCTGACCGGGTACGCGAAGGCTCTCTCGCTGGTCGCCGCGCATGCGCCGGGCCCGGTCGAGGCCGGGTTCTGGGCGGGCTCGGCCGCCGAGGCCGCCACGGTCGAGGCGACGCTGCACCAGAATCTGCTGACCAGCGGACGACTCCCCGAGTCGGACGTGGAGCCGCAGCATTCGCCGGCCTGCCTCGGGTACATCTCGTACCTGACGGCCGTCGCCGCCACCGAGCCGTACGCGGTGGCTGCGGCCGCGGTGCTGCCGTGCTTCTGGATCTACGCCGACGTCGGGCACCGGCTCGCGGCGAGCGCCCGTGAGGTGCTCTCCGCCGACCCGTCGCACCCCTACGCACAGTGGGTGACCACCTACGACGCCGAGGAGTTCCACGCCGCCGTCGCGACGGCCCGCGAACTCGTGGACGCCGCGGCCGAGGCCGCGACCGATGCCCAGCGTGAGGCGATGGCGGAGGCATTCGTGATCGCCAGCCGCTACGAGCACATGTTCTGGGACACCGCTCTCAACAAGCAGGAATGGCCGGCATCGTGACACTCTTCTCTCGTACCAAGCGCGCTGCCACCGCAGCCGTCGTCCTGGTCTCCGCCCTGTCGCTGCTCACCGGTTGCGCCGGTGACTCGCAGTCCGGCGACACCATCCGGTTCGCACTCGACTGGACACCGAACACCAACCACACCGGTCTGTTCGTCGCCCAGCAGGAAGGCTGGTTCGCGGACGCCGGACTCGACGTGCAGGTGCTGCCCTACAACGACACCTCGCCCGACACCCTGGTCGACGCCGGCAACGCGGAGTTCGGGGTGAGCTTCCAGAGTTCTGCGACGTTCTCGAAGGCCGCGGGCGCACAGACCACGTCGGTGATGGCTCCGCTGCAGCACTGGGCGACGGGCATCGCGGTGAAGGCGGATCGCGCCGACATCACCCGCCCCCGGGATCTGGACGGCAAGATCTACGCCGGGTTCGCGGACCCGGACGGCGAGGAGACGCTGAAGCAGATCATTCGGAACGACGGCGGCAAGGGCGAATTCACCACCGTCACGCTCGGCACCTCGGCGTACGAGGCCGTGTACTCCGGCACCGCCGACTTCACCGTCTCGTTCTTCGGCTGGGAGGGCATCGAGGCCGAGCACCAGGGCACCCCGATGCGCTACTTCCACTACACCGACTACGGCTTCCCGGATGCGTACGCGCTCGTCATCGAGGGCAACGAGCAATGGATGGCCGACCATCCCGAGCAGGCCCGCAAGTTCGTCCAGGCCCTGCAGCGCGGATATCAGTTCGCCGCCGACCGGCCGGACGAGGCCGCACAGATACTGATCGACGCCAACCCCGGCGCCTTCACGGACGAGTCCCTCGTGCGAGAGAGCCAGCAGATGCTGTCCTCCGAGTACATGAAGGACAGTTCCGGAAAGGTCGGGACACAGACGGCCGAGCAGTGGGCGGGTTACTCCGGTTTCCTGTTCAAGCACGGCCTGCTCACCGGCCCCGACGGGGCACCGCTGACCACGGAACCCGACTGGTCGACGTATTTCACCAATGAGTACCTCGCTCAGCCCTGACCCCAGTCTCCGCACCACGGCCCCGGGCGCGTCCCCGCTGCTGCGGCGGGTGCTGCCCGCGGTCGTGGTCGTGGCGCTGCTGGTCGTCGCATGGCAGGTGTACGTGACGGTCAGCGGTATCCGGCCGCAGGTGCTGCCGTCGCCGCTGCGGGTGGTCCAACAGGGCTGGCGGGCGCGGGACGCCATCTCCGGTCACGCCTCCGCGACACTCCAGGTGACGCTGATCGGGTTCGCCGTCTCCCTGCTCTTCGCGTGGGCGCTCGCCGTGCTCGTGGACTTCTCGCCGTGGCTGCGACGCGCGTTCGTTCCACTGTTCGTCGTGTCGCAGACGCTGCCGATCATCGCGATCGCGCCGCTGATGATCATCTGGTTCGGATTCGGTCTGCTGCCGAAGATTCTCGTGATCGCCCTCGCCACGTTCTTCCCGATGACGATCGGTCTGATCGAGGGTTTCGCCGCGGCCGACCGGGAGGCGGGCGCGTTGTTGCGCAGCATGGGTGCCTCACGATGGCAAGAATTCCGCTACGTGCGGCTTCCGTCGGCGATCCCCCGGTTCTTCACCGCCCTGCGCATCGGCATCACGTACGCCGTGGTGGGCGCCGTGTTCGCCGAATACGTCGGGGCCACGGCCGGTCTCGGCATCTACATGGCGACGCAGAAGAACTCCTTCCGCACCGACCTCGTGCTGGCGGCGGTGCTCGTGACCGCCGTGATCAGCGTCAGCCTCTACCTGCTCACCTTCGCGGTCGAGCGCGTCGTCGCCCCGTGGATCAAGAACGAAAGGGCCCGGCATGAGTGAGACCGCGCGCGTCGCACTGTCCGGTCTGAGCAAGGGGTTCCCGGTCCGCGGCGGCATCCGGCCCGTCCTCGACGACGTCTCGTTCACCGTCGAACCGGGTGAGTTCGTGTCGGTGATCGGCCCGAGCGGGTGCGGGAAGAGCACCGCGTTCTCCATGCTCGCCGGTCTCGACCAACCCGACGCCGGCACCGTCACGATCGGCGGCGAACCGGTGCGTCCCGCGGGGAGTGGCCCCGCGAAGTGCGCGTACATGCCGCAGAAGGACCTGCTGTTCCCGTGGCGCACCGTCCTCGACAACACCACCCTCGGACTCGAGGTGCAGGGCGTGCCCCGGAAGCAGGCGCGGGACAAGGCTCGGGAACTGTTCTCCGTGTTCGGTCTCGGCGGGTTCGAGGACGCCCGCCCCAGCCAACTGTCCGGTGGGATGCGACAGCGGGCCGCGATGCTGCGGACCGTCGTCCAGGACCGTCCGGTGCTGCTGCTCGACGAGCCGTTCGGCGCCCTGGATTCGTTGACCCGCACCGAGATGCAGACCTGGTTGCAGGACGTGTGGCAGCGCTACCGGTGGACCGTGCTGATGATCACCCACGACATCCGGGAGGCCGTCTACCTGTCGGACCGGGTGGTCGTGCTGTCCGCGCGGCCCGCGACCGTGCGGCGCGAGGTGACGGTGGGCCTGCCGCGTCCCCGCGAATTGTCGATGATGACGTCGCCCGAGTTCGCGGACGTCGAACACGAACTGCTCGGGGTGCTCCACGAGGAATCGCGCCGGGCACTCGTCGAGCAGGAGTCGGCCCGGCGCTGAAATACGCGGCCTCTCAGAGCAGTGCCGCCTCGAGTTCGCCGAGAGCCGTCTCGAGATAGAAGAGGATGCGTTGCAGGCTCGGCACCGAGCGGCGGCACCCGATGACACCGAAATCGAGGTTGCCGCCGTTGGTGGTGAGTGTGATGTTGAGTGCCTGCCCGTCCAGCACCACCGACGTGGGGTAGATGCCGTCGAGCCGGGACCCGTTCCAGTACATGGTCTTCCGCGGCCCGGGGACGTTGGAGATGATCACGTTGAACGGTGGCGGCGTGAAGCGGACGAACCCCGGCACGGGCGTCAGGGCGATCGGCGACATGTTGAACGCGGACCACGCCAGCGCCTGCATCGAGGTGAGGCTGCCGAACAGTTCCTTCCCCTGGGACATGGAGGCGGAGATCGCCGTCAGACGCTCGGCCGGGTCGTCGACGTCCGTCGCCAGGTTGCACAACGTGACCCCGACCGCGTTGCCGCCGGCGTCGGCCTTCTGCTCGTCGCGCAGCGACACCGGAACCATCGCGATCAGCGGCTCGTCCGGTAGCGCATTCTGTTCCTCGAGGTACCCCCGCAACGCCCCGGCGCACATGGCCATCACCACGTCGTTGACACTGACCCCCGCCGCCTTCCGCACGGCGTGGACGCGTTCGAGCGGCCACGACTGCGCGGCGAACCGGCGCGCGCCACCGATCGGGACGTTCAGCATGGTGCGGGGCGCCTCGTACGGGAACCTCATGTCGTGCTGCCCCATCGCGGTGCGGGCGATGCGCAGCGACGCCGGTGCGAGACCGGCCACCTCACCGACCGTGCGACGGACCCCGTTCACCACCGACCAGAGGTCGGGGGCGGCTCCGTTGGCCGACGCTCTTCGCGGCAGGTTCCACGGCGGCGGTGCGTCGCGCACATCCGGGTCGGTCGACAGCGTCCGCATCAGCAGCCGCAGCCCGGAGACCCCGTCCATCAGCGAGTGGTGCAGCTTGGTGTAGATGGCGAACCGGCCGTCGCCGAGACCCTCGATCAGATACATCTCCCACAGCGGGCGATGACGGTCCAGGAGCGTGCCGTGCAACCGGGACGTGAGCGTCAGCAGTTCCCGGACGCGGTACGGGGCCGGGAGGGCCGAATGACGCACGTGGTATTCGAGGTCGACGTCCGACTCGTCGGCCCACCACAGGTTCCCGAGACTGCCGACGGGGCCCGCGGGCTTCTTCCGGAAAGTAGGGTCGACGTCCGTGTGCTTCAGCAGAGTTTCGTGCATCGACTTCACGTAGTCGGGGCCGGCATCCTCCGGCGGTGTGAACAATTCGAGCGATCCCACGTGCATCGGATGCTCTCGCGATTCTCCGAGAAGGAATATCGAATCGGTAACCGGCATGATCCCCACCTGGACGTTCACCCCCGCTCGGTCACTATCCCATTACGACTTTTGCCTGGATGCTACGTCGGGCGTAGCGTCCGTGCGACCAACTTCGATGTAGACCGTACGGCGCAAAGAGGTGGAAACCTAAAGGCAGCATGTCGATGGGCACCGAGGCCGGATCGGAGGCAGGCTATGAGCACTGCGACTTTCGACTTCTGCCCGTCACCCCTCCCGGTGACGCGGCGGGAGTTCGCCGGGACCAGCCTGCAGTCGACGGCCCTCGCGCACACACTCCGCCGCACGGTCCGGCCGTTCCTGGACGGGTGGGCGCGCTACCCCGAACTGCCGTGGCCCGCGGGAGTCGTCGACCTGTTCGGATACTCGCTCGGTCCCATCAGCGGAACCGTGCGCAGGCCCATTCGGCTGCCGAACTGCCGCGCCGAGTGGATCCGGCCCCCGGGTGAGCTCGCCGACCGGGCGATCCTCTACCTCCACGGCGGGGCGTTCCTGTGCTGCGGGATCAACTCCCACCGCCAGATGGTGTCCCGGATCTCGGCGGAGTCGAAGGCGTCGACGCTGAACGTCGCGTACCGGATGATCCCGCGGAACCCCATCAGGGCGGCCGTCGAGGACGGCGTCGACGGGTACCGGTGGCTGCTCTCGCACGGGTACACCGCCGACCGCATCGTCATCGCCGGCGACTCGGCAGGCGGATTCCTGACGTTCATGGTGACGCTCGAAGCCCTGCGCCAGGGGCTGCCGCGTCCCGCCGCCGACGTCGCGCTGTCGCCGCTGACCGACCTCGACCCGGTGAACAAGCTGGCCCATCCCAACGCCGACCTCTGCGCTGTCTTCCCCAAACGCGCGGTCGGTGCCCTGTCCAGGCTGATCGAAAGACTGGACACCAGGGGCGGGCACGAGCCGTCCACGTCACCCGTGGACGGCTCCCTCGCCTCCATGCCGCCGGCGCTGATCCAGACCGGCTCGCGGGAAATGGTGTACGTCGACGCGGAACTGATGTCCGAGCGGCTGTCCCAGGCGGGTGTGCCGTGCGAACTGCAGGTGTGGGAACGGCAGGTGCACGTCTTCCAGGCCGCCGCCGGTCTGCTTCCCGAGGGCACCCGCGCCATCCGCGAGATCGGCCGGTTCATCCGCAAAGCCACACCCGTGAGTACTTCTTAACCGCCCCCCGGACGTTAACAAGTACTCACCGGGGTGAAGAGGTGGTTCCGGTCGAGTGTGGAACCCGGCGTGCGACGGCCACCCCACCCGATCACGGCGCGGTAGGCGCCGAGCGCCCCCGACTCCGCCAAACCCTCGGCGTCGGTGTGCGTCGAGTCCTCGGGAACCGGGGTGTCGAACGGCGCGACGTACAGCGCGTCGGTGGGACAGTTCGCCTCACACATGAAGCACGTCTGACAGTCCTCCTGGTGCGCGACGACGGGTACCCCGTCCGCGCCGCGACGGAAGACGTCCGTCGGGCAGACCTTGATGCAGATGTCGCATCGCACGCAGCGGTCGGCGACGACGACCTCGATCACGACGCGACCGTCCGGGCCTCGGCGGTGCCACGTTCCGGCCGCACCCACACCTCGCCCAGTCCGCCCGACAGCGGTCGGCGGGTCTGCGCCGGATCGGCGTCCGGTAGGTCGGTGCGCACGTGCATCCCCCGGGTCTCGGTCCGCGCCAGCGCGGAGTGCGTCGCCCACCGCGCGACGGCGAGCATCGCGGCGGCCGACCGTGCCTGCAGCAGCTCCCGTTCGGTGCCGCCGAGCAGATCGGCGGCACCCGACCACGCCTCGTCGAGGGCTGTCACGCTGTCCTGCAGACTCGTCGCGCTGCGCCGGTAGCTGCGTCGCAGCGGCAAGGTGTGCTCCTGCACGAGTCCGACGATGGAGCGCGACGCCTGCCGACGGGCCGACGGTCCGCGCAGTCGGTGCCGGCGACCCGGATGCCTCCGGTTCCGCGCACCGTTCCCTCCAGGACTGCCCGCACGGGATACTTCTGCGTGAACGGGTCGATGCCGGCCTTGTCCAGCGGCAGAAAGTAATTCGGTTGCGACGTGCGCATGGCCGCGCGGATGTCGGGCCTGGCTCGGTCCAGACGCGCGTACACGGGGCGGCCGGCGGCGAGGTGCGCCATCGCGGCGCCGCGTGCGGAGAAACCGCCGTCCCCGAGAGTCCGGCCGTCCGCGTCGTAGTACGTGGCGAACTGCATCATCAAACCCTTGCTGTGCCCACTCCACGCCGGTGCCAGCGCGTAGGCCGTCGAGAATTCCATGCCCGAGAACGACGCCTCGACCTCGGCCGCCATCAGGAGTCCGTCGCCGGTGTCGACGTTCGTTCCGAAGCTTCCCGACAGGAATGCGCAGCCGCCGGTCGCCACGACCACTGCCCCGGCACGCACCGACCACGGGGCGTATCCGTTCTGCCGTTGCAGACCCGCGGCACCGGACACGATGCCGTCGCCGGTGGTGAGCAGTTCCAGGGCGGGGCTGTGGTCGAGGATGGTGACCCCGGCGCGGTGCACGCGCCTGCGCATCCGGCGCATGTACTCCGGCCCCTGCAGGCTGGTACGCACCTCCCGGCCGTCGTCGCCGGACGGAAACCGGTAGCCGGCGCCTGCCAGTTCATCCACCCGGTGGTGGGTTTCCTCGGGCACCCGGTACATCCAGGCCGGCTCGGACAGTCTGCCGCCGCCCTCGAAGCGGGCCTGCACCGACCGTTCGCGTGCAGGCCCGGGCGGGACGTTCCACAGGTTGTTGCCGCCCGACGCGGTGGGGCCGCTGGTGCCGCAGTAGCCCTTGTCGGCGAGGACGACCCGCGCGCCCGCCCGGGCCGCCGCCAGTGCCGCCCACGTTCCGGCGGGTCCGCCGCCGAGGACGAGGACGTCGGCGTCGATCTCGAGCCGGCTCACGAAGCGAACAGCATCGCCGACGCGGCGACGGCCGCCCCGGTTCGTTCGGACAGCGGACGGCGGAACAACCAGTCGAGCAGAGACATCGTTACCCCCGGTCGGAGCGGTATGGACACCGCTCGATCGTCGGCTGACCGGCTCGCCCGAACAAGAGTTCTCGTCAGCGTGCGCCGAACCCCGGCAACCATCCAGCGAACCCGCCCGGACGACTCGTCTTCCGGACACATGCGGCAGCCGGCGGCACCGCCCTCTATGGTGGACGCATTTGCACGCCGAGGACGGGTAGCACATGGACGACAGGACTGTAGCGATCGGGGCACTCGCGATTGCCACCGTGTCGGCGGTCTCCGGCCTGATGATCGGTGCCGCGGGCGGCGCGTTCGGCAACCGCGGGCCGGACGTCGTGCCGCCACCGCTGACGTCGGAGGGCCTGCAGGCCGCCGGGCCCTACAGCGCCGCACCGGCCACCTTCCAGGTGTTCGTCCCGCCGACCCCCACCTGGCAGATGGCCGACCTCACCACCCCACGGGCCGTCACGCTCACCACCGAACCGGCTCCGGTGACCACCGCGCCGCCGCCCGCGCCCTCGACGACCCCCGCCCCGCCACCGCCGCCACCCGTCCGGACCACGGTCGCGCCGCCTCCCCCGACGATCAGCCTGGCCCCGGTCACCACACCCGTGACCCGGCCTCCCGTCATCACGACGACCGAGCAGACCGTGCCCCGGATCGCGGCCCCGCCGACGGCGTCACCCGCGGAGCCGACACTGCCGCCGGTCACCACCACGACGACGACGCGTCCGGTGATCACCATCCCGCCCGTCACCACCAGACCGCGGGGCTGAGGCCCACCCGAGCCTTTCCGAGATCGGGAGCGGTGACAAGCCCGGTGCAGGAGTCGGTAAGGTGGCTTCCCGCCGGATTGGGGGGTCCACTCCGGGACCGTGAGTGTCCAGCATCGGAGGTCGGGGATGAGTGGCGGGGAGAATTTTCGGTCGGGCGAGTGGGATCACCGAGCCATCAGGTGTGCGGTCGACGCGCTGAGGCCCGCCGAGTCCGGTGCGGTGGCCGCGGCCTGGGACGACCTCGGACGCCGATTCCAGGAGTCGGTCACCGAGTTCCACGACGCGACCCGTGCCGCCGTCAACACCGGTTGGCGTGGGCCGACCGCGGACGCGGTGGCGTCGGCGCTCGACGACTACGCCGCCCAAGCCGGGCAGGTCGGCGACCGATTCACCGATGTGGCGGATGCGTTGCGGCACGCGACCACCGGAGCCGAAGCGGTCCGCGGCGCGGTGGGTCGGCCCGGCGAACACCCGACCGACTGGACCCAGGTGCTGCCCGTCAACTGGACTGCGGAAGCCGACGCCGACGCCGCAGAACAGAACGCGAAGGCCGCCATGGACACCTTCTACACCTCGGCGTATCGGGTCGCGGACGAACAACTCCCCGCTGCGGGCCTCGCCGCGACCGATGCCGCGGCAACGGCAAACGGTCAGCCGGTGGGCTTCGACATCGGACCGAACGGGGTGCACGGCATACCCAGCGATGAGCAGGTGGCCGAGCCCGAATCCGAATCCGTCCCGCGCAATGAGCACCGCAAGAGCGGCGAGGTGCTGCTCGAGGACTCGCCGGCGCCCGCACAGGGTGCGCCGGGTTCGATCGCGGGTGCGGCGCTGGCCGGGGCCGTCGGCGGCGGGGTGGCGCAGTACGCGCGCAGCATCGTGTCCTCTCACCGGACGACCACCCCCGAACGGCCGGGCGCTCCCGCCCTGCCAGCCGCGCGGGAAGACGAGGCGGAGCCCCCGACGTACCTCGAAAGCATCGACGAGGGAAGCGAACTCGTCGGAAGATTGCCTCTCGTGACACCCGCGGTGATCGGCCGATAGTCGTGGGGCACTGGGTGTTGACCGGCCCGCAGTTCTCGGCGTTGTGGGCCCGGACCGGCCAGGACCGCATTCCGTATCCGTTCAGGGTCACGAGCACGCTGGCCACCGCCGACGAGTACGCGGCGGAGCAGCGCCGGATCCGCGCCGCCTTCTCCGGACCCGAACACGACGCGCTCGAGTCGGCGCTGCTGGTGCTCGCCAAACCCGACCTCCGAATCGAGATCTCCGGTTCGGCAGATGCGGACGGCGGTACCCCGGTCCGCATGACAGGAGCCCTTGCACGCGGGCACGGGATCGCGGCGGTGCAGCATCCGGGCGCCGAAGTGGTAATCCGGAGCTGCGAACCGTACGACGTCAGCCGGCAGCTGATCGCTCAGCTCCCCGACACCGACGCCGGCGCGGCGGCGGGCGTCGTGGTCCCGCCGACACCGGCCGGGAGCGCACGAGCCGCCCGGATCCTCGACCGTCCGTCGACGAGCCAGGGGGTCGTCACCGTGATCCGCGGCGCGCGGCACTCACCACGCCCCGTCGGCGGTCTGGCGTGGCGGGACATCGAGGGCGACGGCCGGTACCTCGTGTGGGGCGATTCCGCCGTGGCGGTGGAACCGGGCACGTCGTGGGACCTCCTCGACGCCGTCACCCGGCTGACCGGACGGATCGCGGCCGGTCACCCCGTCTGAGCGCGCCACCCCCTCCTGCGCTGCGGTCTCGGCGATCGCCGCTACCGTATAGAGCGGAAGTAGGTGATTCGTGGTCGACCCGGACGGAGCAGACATGCAGGACTTCGATCTGGATTCGAGTGTGAACCGCGACTGGGCCGAGTTCCAGCGGCGCCTCGCGGACTATCTGGCAGCGATGCAGGACGAGGACCTTCTGGTCCTCGAATCGGGATTCGAGGAGCTCGACGAATCCCAGGGACTGATGCCGTGCATTCAGTTCGTCGTGTGGGACGGTGACACGGTGCGCTGCGAGGTGCCGTCGAACCACTACCTGCACCCCGACCGCGCACTGACCGAGGCCGAGCAGACGTACCTCACCGAGCTGGGCTGGAACCGGCCGACGCGCGGCCCGGACGACGAACCCGACGACGGCTCCCCCGCGTTCTACGTCGACAAGAAGCTGTCGTGGTCGGATCAACTGGCCGCGATGGCCGTGGCCGCGTTCCGCGACGTCTGGGGAATCACGCATCCCGCGTTCCTGAGCACCGAGACGTCGAGTACGGATCCCGAGGCCACGTTCGACCCGGTTGCGGTGCGGCCGCCGCTCGTCGCGCAACTCGACCCCGCGGCCGCCGTGGTCCCCCGCGACGTCGAGCATCTCCACGAACTGATCACGCTCGCGTTGGTGCCGATGCTCGGACTGCTGCCCGAACGCGACCCGGACGGCGACGTCCCGATCCGGATGGGCAACACCATCCTGTTCGTCGGCCCGCTCGCCGACACCGTCGACGTGCAACTGTTCGCGCCGCTCGTGCACGACATCAGCGACCGCACCCGCGCGGCCGAGGTCACCGCCGACCTCAACCGCACGTGGTCACGGATCAAGTTCGTGCTGGTCGACGACCGGTTGTCGGCGTTCCTGGAAGTGTCGGGCAACCCGTTCGTCCCGCAGCACCTCACGGACAGCTGCAAGGCGTTCTCCGATTTCCTGAGCACCGTCGACAACGAGTTCGCGTCGCGGTTCGGTGGCGAACTGTTCTTCCACCGCGACTCCGGCCCGGACGCCGAACCGGAGGCGGATGCGGCACCTCGCACCGAGAACCGGATGTCGTCCACCGACCTGCCGAAGGAACTCCAGACGCTGTTCCATCTCCATGCCGGGCCCGGAGGCGACACCGATCCGGCTGTCGTCACCGACGTCTGCGGTCACGACCGCGACCGGATCCTCGTGCTCCTGGACACCGGCATCGCCTGGGTGACCCGGTTGCGTGAAACCGACGATGCGTCGGCGGACCAGTGGGAGCGCATCGTCGGCGCCCTGCGCCACGCCCTCCGCACCGTCGTGCTGCCACCGACGGCGAGCGCTCCCGACACCAAGCCGCGGCCCGAGCAGATGGGGCTGTTCACCAACCCCGAGGAGCAGACCCTGTTCGACGATCCGTCGTCCTAGAAGCCGCCCTTTCGACGATCGGTCCGGGTTTCCCGGGATGTGGCGTACTGTCAGCACTATCGGAGCCGTCCAGGTTCCGCATTCAGGGATGGTCCATGGCTGACAAATCGCCCCGCAATTCCATGTCGAAGAAGTCCGGTAAGTCGCTGAAGGAGAAGCGCGCCGACAAGAAGATGAAGACCAACGGACAAAGCGATCCGGAAATCGTCTCGCACGTCAAGAAGCGCTAGCGCCCGTGCGCCTTTCTGGTAGCGGCAGCAGCCACAAAGGCGCACAAGCCGTCAGGCGACGACGGAGCGCTGGGGGACGCCCGAGTACTCGCTGAGCGGGCGAATCAAACTGTTCGACGCGCCCTGCTCGATTGCAGCGGGCCCTTCAACTCCCCGATCGCCGCGGAGGACGAGTCGCTGACCGCCGAGTCCGCCGCGCTCGCGCGAATCGGGTTGGCTCCTACTTCGCCGGGGCGCTCATCCTGCCGTACACGCTGTTCCTGGGTGCCGCCGAATCACTCCACTACGACATCGACCTGCTGGGCCTGAAGTTCGAGGTGGGGTTCGAGACGATCTGTCGCCTGCTGTCGACGCTGCAACGGCCGGGCCAGCGCGGCGTGTCGTTCTTCTTCGTCCGCACCGATGGCGCCGGGAACATTTCGAAGCGCCAGTCCGCCACCGCATTCCACTTCTCCCGAGTCGGCGGCAGCTGCCCGCTGTGGGTGGTCCACGAGGCGTTCGCGAATCCCGGCCGGATCCTCACGCAGGTGTCGAAGATGCCGGACGGGCGCGCCTACCTGTGGATCGCGCGCACCACCCACAGCGGCGGTCTCGGATATCTCGCCCCAGAACGCAATTTCGCGATCGGCCTCGGCTGCGACATCGGGTACGCCGATCGGTTGGTCTACTCACGCGTGCGCGCAACGCGCGTTCCCGCAGCTGGGCCGGTAGGCGCTCCGCGCCCGTGAGTGGTTGACGGGTCCAGGAACTCGTCAACCACTCACGGGCGTAACGCTGCTCGCACCTGAACCTCGGCCATCGCCTCCGCCCTGTCGGTGGCATCGGCGTGGATTGCGAGCAGTGCGGCTAGGGCCGTCGCCCGAACCAGTCGAGGAGTCGGGTCTGCTGCGAAGCGTCGGGAGGCACTGTGCCACTCGGGCCCTCGCCGTACGCGCCGAACGCGAGCATGTCGTCCAGATGTGGTTCGACCACACGAGACAGCCCGGCGACCACAGGCGGGTCGAGAGTTTCATCGAGGCCCGCCGCGCGGAGGAGGTCCCACGCGTGAACCACAAGGTCGACGAGCCGGAAGCGCAGGAACGCTTCGGCAGGGACGTCGCCCCTCGGGCCTGGAACTGGCTGTTCCGGTGGTGCGGCGGCGAAGGCCTCGGCCTGGTGTCGCCACGATTCGGCCACCGCGGCGACCGGGTCGTCTCCGAGCTGGTCGTCTGTGAGCATGTTCCGGGCTTGTTCACGACCGACGCCGGCAAGCAGGAGCGCAGTGAAGCGGTTTCCCACCACGACGTGCTCGACCAGGTCACGCACCGACATCTGTGACGGTGTGGGCAGGTCCCATGAGTCCACCGGCAGGTGGCGCACCACGCGCTCGAATTCGGCCGAGGCAGCGAGAATGAGTTCCACCTCTCGCACGGTAGCGGTCGTGGACTTGCTCCGGGAAGGTGCGACGTCGCGGATGTCCTTCTCGGGAACGGCGTACGGCCGGGTTTGCTTGCTGGGCTCGTCAACTAGCGGCGGCGGCAAGCGCCCGAGTCCGGCCCGCGGTGCCGTCGAGATTGTGCTCCGTCGATCAACGAGGCGACTGGATCGGTGGGTTTATCTGACCGGGGGCCCTGCGGCGGCGGCGGCAATCAGGGTGCTCGCCGCGATCTGACGCCAGCGTGCGTCGCCCACCCTGCGAAAGCCCAGGCATGAGGTGGTGGTCGAGGATCCGCCACCGGAACGGAAAAGCGCGCTACGTGCCGCGCCGGACGAAGTGCACGACCTGGCTGACGTTGAGTTGCCACCGCTCGTCCACGTCGAAACCGTAGGACCGCACGACGCGGAAGTTGGCGCCGAGCGCCACCGGATCACGGGAATCGACGGCCGCCCCGGTGTGGCTGTCGACCCCCGCGGATCGGTCGGTGAGCAGCCAGATCGCCGGACAACTCCTGATCTGGTCCGCGATGCGGTCGGGCGCCAGCGTCTCGTCCCACAACTCGCCCAGTTCCGCGGCCGTCGATCCCCGCGAGATGTCGCGGAGAGCGGCGAAGGCGGGCGGATCGACGGTCTCGACGGTGCGCATCGGGCCGGGATTCCAGACGTTCTTCAGGTCGTAGAGCACGCAGTCGCCGGGTCCGGCCTCGGATTCGACGAGGTCGGCGACGCGGCTGTAATCCATGCCGCTCGGCTTGGCGTACGGTCCGCGCTGGACGAGGTAGTGCGGCAGGGCGATGGCACCGAACAGTGCGAGGATCACCGCGAGAAGCGGCAGCGATCGTCGTCCGGCAAGGCCGGCGATCCACACCATCGACTGTCCGAGGAGCAGTGCGCACGCGGGGGCGGTGAACGTGAAGTAGCGACCCAGATACACGTTCTGCGACGTCAGCGAATACAGCAGCACCAGCGCGGTGGGCACCACGAGCCAGGGCACCGCGGTCGCGAGAAGCCCGGCGTGGTCGCCGTCCCGGCGGTCACGCTCCCGGACGATGCCGACCGTCACTCCGGCGACGACGAGCAGTCCTGACACGACGGCGACGGGGAGGGTGTTGTCGAAGTACTGCTCGACGAGCACGATCCACACGAGATCGAAATTCCGGCCGGCGATCCACGAGACCTGATCCGCCTGCGATTGCACCAGCACGATCACCGGCGCCGCGATCGCGATGCCCGCGCCGGCAGCCAGGACGAACGACCCGACGCAGCGACGTCCGGTCTTCGTCACCGCCAGCGTCACGACGTGCGCGGCAACGATCAGGATGCTGTAGAGGAACACCGTGGTCGAGACCGCGACAAGCAGCGCATACAGCACCCAGGCGGTGCCCGTCCGCCTGCGCACGGCCACGACGAACACGACGGTCACCCACACCGCCAGCGCCGCGGACAGCGCGTACGAGCGTGCCTCGATTCCGGCGGACGTCACCCGCGGCAGGATCGCGAACACGAGCGCCGCGACCAACGCCACCCGTCGCGTGGACACCAGCTTTCCGAGCACAACGAGGCCGGCGGCGCCGATCCCCACGGCCAGCACACTGGGCAGTCGCAGCCAGAACTCGGTGAGCGGGACGACGCGCAGCCAGCCATGCATGCCCAGGTAGTACGCGCCGTGGACGGCGTCGACGTCGAACAGCAACCGCACCGTGTCGGGGATGTCGCGCCCGGCGACCGAGACGGTGGCCGCCTCGTCGTGCCAGAACGACGGCGACCAGGACCGGAATCCCGAGATCGCGACTGCCACGAGTCCGAGCAGGAGCGGGTCGCACCATGTCGTCCACCCGAGGGTCCCCCGCTCCGCACCGCTGCGCCGCGGCTCGGAAGCCAGCACGGGCAGGGGCGACGTCATTCCGCGGTTCCTCGAGGTAGGTGAAATCAGTGACCTACATGGAGACCGTTCCGGACCGCGTCGCCGTTACGTCCGGCTGCTACCCGGCGGGCGAGTCCTGCGCACCGAGCCGCCACAGCGACGTCACTTCCCGCTTGCGCGCGGCGTGCAACGCATCCGATCGGTCTGCGACCTTGCCGTGCCGGGGCGCCACGTCCCGGCGTCCGAGGACGGTCAGTCCGGCGTCGTCGATCCAGGTCAGTAATTCGTCGCGGGTCCGCAGTCCGAGATGCTCGGCGATGTCGGACAGGATGAGCCAGCCCTCTCCCCCGGGCTCGAGGTGCTCGGCCAACCCGGCCAGGAATCCGCGGAGCATCCGGCTGTCCGGATCGTAGATCGCGTACTCGATCGGCGAGGTGGGGCGGGCGGGAATCCACGGCGGGTTGCACACGACCAGCGGTGCCCGGCCGTCGGGGAACAGATCCTTTTCCACCACCTGGACCTGACCGGCGTAGCCGAGCCGGTCCAGATTCGTCCGGGCGCAGGCGAGCGCATTCGCGTCGAGTTCGGTCGCGATCACCTTCTCGACGCCGCGGTGCGCGAGGACGGCGGCCAGCACTCCGGTGCCGGTGCCGATGTCGAACGCCTGCGTGTGCGACGGCAGCGGGGCGTCGGCGACGAGGTCGACGTATTCGCCGCGAATCGGCGAGAACACGCCGTAGCCGGGGTGGATGCGCGCCCCGAGGGCGGGGATCTCGACGCCCTTCTTCTGCCACTCGTGGGCGCCGATCGCCCCGAGCAGGTCGCGCAGGGTGGTGACGGTGGGTTGGTCCGTGGGTCCGTACGCCTCGAGCACCGCCTGCCGTACGTCGGGGGCGCGTCGCAGCGGGACGGTCTGGTCGGCGTCGAACGGCACCAGCAGCATCCCGAGGATCCCCGCCCTCCGCGACTGCGTCTGCCGGTGCAGGTGGAACGCGGTGGTGGGGTCGGTGGACGTCTTGCGGGTCTTACGGTCGGTGCGGGCGGCGACGGCGGTGCCGAGCTGGCGGGCGTTGTGGAAGTCGCCGCGCCACAGCAGCGCCGTCCCCTCGCACGCCAGGCGGTACGCCTCGTCGGCGGTCATCGAGTCGTCGGCCACGCGAATCTTCTTCGGGGGCGTCGCCCCGCTGGTGGACCGCCACACCGCCGAATGCTCGGTGCCGTCCTCGGTCCAGCGGACGAACTCGGTTTCCATGAGGGAGAGCCTAGGCGCTTCGCGCCCGTGCGCCTTTCTGGTAGCTGCAACTACCAAAAAGGCGCACGGGCGGCGGAGCCGCCTCACCGGAGGGTGAGGACACTCTTCCCGACGGTTCGGCGGTGTTCGAGATCGAGCAGGGCCTCGGCCGCCGCCTCGAACGGGTACCGCGTCGGCTCCGGTATTTTCAACGCGCCCGACGCGAGCAAGGGACATAATTCGCTCCACTGCGCGGACAGTCGTCGGGGGTCCTCGGCCCACCACGAGCCCCACGCGACTCCGACTGCGGACGCGTTCTTCAGGAGCAGCCGGTTCACTTTCACCGAGGGGATGTCCCGGCCGGTGAAGCCCATCACGAGAATCCTCCCGCCCGTCGCCAGGGATCGGACGCTGTCGGTGAAACGGTCGCCCCCGACGGGGTCGACCACGACGTCCACCCCGCGGCCGTCGGTGATCGCGAGGACCTCGTCCCGCCAATTCCCGGTGGTCACGACGTCGGAGGCGCCGAGGCTCCGCACGTACTCCGCCTTCTCCTCACTGCTGACGACCGCGATGGTCCGCGACGCGCCGAGGTGGGGCGCCAGGGTCATCGCGGCGGTGCCGATGCCTCCGGCCGCGCCCTGGACGAGCACCGACTCCCCCTTCTCGAGGCGCCCGCGACGAACCAGCGCGAAATGCACGGTGAGGTAGTTGAACAGCAGGGCGGCGCCCGCGGACATCGAGATCGTGTCGGGGAGGGAGAAAGTCGTCTCCGGCGGCAGCGCGACCAGTTCCGCCATCGCGCCGCCCACCCCTGTCAATCCGACGACCCGGTCGCCCGGAGAATATCCGCTGCCGTCAGGCGCTGACCGCACGATCCCGGCGACCTCGCCGCCCGGGACGAAGGGAAGTTCCGGCTTGTACTGGTACCGGCCCTGGGTGAGGAGAAGATCCGGGAACGACACCCCGACCGCATGAACCTCGACCAGGATCGCGGATTCTTCCGCGACGGGTTCGTCGACCTCGACCGGGGCGAGCGCCCGGGGACCGTCGAGCGCGGTGACCATCAGTGCGCGCATGCGGTTGCCCCCGCTGATGTGATCGGGAGTTCGCGGACGGCCGCCCGGCGCAGCTTGCCGACTTCGGTCCGCGGGAGGTCGGGCCGGAAATCGACGACTTTGGGTGCCGCGTAGGGTCCGACGCGCTGCGCGACGAGATGTGTGAGTTGCGTGACGAGGTCGCCGTCGCCGGCCCGGGTGTCCGCGCGGACGACGACGGCCCGGACCACTCCGCCGCGGATCGGATCGTCGTACGCGACTGCCGCGGCGTCGGCGACCGCCGGGTGCTGCAACAGCGCGTTCTCGACCTCGACCGGGCTGATGTTGTGCCCTGACGCGATGATCATGTCGTCGTCCCGGCCGAGAATCTGCCACCGTCCCTGGGGGTCTGTGACGGCTCGGTCCTCGGTGAGGAATACGTCGCCGCGCCAGCGGTCGGCCCACAGGTCGGGGGTGTTCTCGTAGCCGCTGGACATCTGGTGCCGGGGCTTCCGTACCGCGATCAATCCCGGTTGGCCGTCGGCTACCGGTTGCCCGTCCCGGTCGGCGAGGAAGGTGTCGAAACCCGGAATCGTGGCGGACATCCAGCCCGGACCGGACCGGGTTTCGGTGCCCTGGGTGTCGCCCAGGAGCATGCCGACCTCGGACAGTCCGTACCCGTTGCGCACGGCGGGGGCACCGGTGCTGGCCCAGTCCGCGGCGACCGCCGCGGTGAGCGGTTCGCCGGCAGCGGCGACGGTGCGGAGCGTCGGCGGCACTCCCTCCTGCGCGAACGTCGTCGTCAGTCGCCGCAGGGCGGCCGGCGCGGTGGTGAGGATCGTGGCCTTCTCTTCCCGGATGACGCGATGCCAGGCCTCGGGGACGAACTTCCCGGAGTACATGACCCGCGGCACGCCCAGCGCCATGACGGCGGCACCGGTGCTGTACAGCCCGAACGCCCACGCCGGGTCCGACGTCGAGAAGACGACGCTGTCGCGGGTCGCCCCGAGAACGGCCTTCGCGTAGGGCATGACCGAGACGAAGGTGGCGTGGGTCATGGTGCACGCCTTCGGTGTTCCGGATGTTCCGCTGGTGAACAGCAGGGTGGCGGTGTCCCCGAGTGCCGTGGTCGCGAGCGGGCCGTCGGCGTCGGCCCGGTCGACCTCGGTCCAGAAGGACCGGTCGTCCGTGCCGGCTGCGACGTCGCCGACGACGAACACCGCGGGGTCGAGTCCGTGGGTCGCCTGCGCTGCCGCGAGGGCCGGCCGGTACCGCTGATCGACCACGACCGCGCGGACTCCCGCCGCGTCGAGGCGCAGACCGATCGCGTCCGGGGCGAACCCGCCGAACAGCGGCACGTACACCAGCCCGGAGCGCCACGCCGCCAGTGCGGTGATCCAACTCTCGACCTGTCGCGAGAGCAGTCCGCCGACGCGATCTCCCCGCTTCAGCCCCGCGCGTGCGAACACCCGTGCCGCCTTGGCGGCGAGCCTGTCGAGTTCGCGGTACGTCCAGCGGTCGGCCGAGCCGTCCTCGTGCCGGACGGTCAGCGCCACCCGGTTCGGATCGGCCGCGTAGCGGGTGCAGATTTCGTGGGCCGTGTTGAAGTCGCCACCGAACGGGTCGCGGTCCAGCAGGGATTCGATGTCCTGCCAGGCACCGGCGAGTGCGGACGATGCGAGTCTGTCGGGAGACATCAGTGATTCACCTTTGCAGTTTTCGTCAGGGTCAGGACCAGGACCGTGATGGCACACGCCGCGGCGATGTACGCGGCCAGGGCCCACGAACCGTCCGCCTCGGCAGCGATCGCCACCGCGATGAACGGTGCGGGAGCACTGAACACGACACCACCGAACTGATAGGCGACGGACGCGCCGGTGTACCGGACTTCGGCCGGGAACAGACCGGTGACGTAGCCGGCCACCGCGGAATAGGTGACGGCGTGACCGATGGTGATGATCAGAATCATCGCCAGCAGGACGGCGACACCCACGCCGGTCGACAGCAACCAGAAGAACGGGTACGCGATCGCGGCCATGTAGAGGGACCCGTAGATCAACATCTTCCGTGCTCCGATCCGGTCCGCGATCATCGACGCGTAGGGCACCGACAGGATGTCGAGAACACACGCGACGAGGATGCTCAACAGAATCGTCTGCCGCGAGATGCCGAGTTCCTTCGGACCGTACGACAGCACGAAGACGGTGACGAGGTAGAACGGCACGAGGGAGGCGGCCTGGGTGAGAATTCCGACGCCCAGCGCGCGCTTCTCACCCCGCAGGACCGCGAGGATCGGGAAGTCGGCGATCTTCTTGTTGCGCTTGACGTTCTCGAATTCCGGCGATTCGACGACCTTCAGTCGCACGTACATGCCGACCGCGACCAACCCGGCACTGGCGAGGAACGGAAGCCTCCATCCCCACGCCTGCACCTTGTCCTCGGGAAGCTGCTCGACCAGAAGGAACGCGAGCGTCGCGAGCACGAGTCCGGCAGGCACGCCGGCCTGCGGCCAGCTGCCGTAGAACGCCCGCTTCTCGCGCGGTGCGTGTTCGACTGCCATCAGCACCGCGCCGCCCCATTCTCCGCCGACCGCGAAGCCCTGTGCCAGGCGCGCGAGGACGAGCAGCACGGGCGCTGCGAGACCGATCGCTCCGTAGGTGGGAATGAGTCCGATCGCGACCGTCGACGACCCCATCAGCACCAGGGAGAACACCAGCATTTTCTTGCGGCCGATCCGGTCTCCGAAGTGCCCGAAGACGATCGCGCCTGCGGGACGCGACACGAACGCGACACCGAACGTCGCGAATGCGGCCAGCGTTCCCGACAGCGGACTCAACGACGGGAAGAACGCCTTCCCGAATACCAGGGCGGCCGCGGTCCCGAAGATGAAGAAGTCGTACCACTCGATTGCCGTTCCGACGAAGGACGCGAAGGCAACCTTCCGCGGTTTGACCCGAGTGACCTCCAGGTCGTCGATGACTCTCATATCGAATCTCCCATCGCTGCTGATGTGGGGCGGTGCGGCTGCCGTGTCGATCCGGTGCCACCGCGGTTGTGATCGGGCCGTCGGGCCTCGCCCGGGGTTCGCCGATCGGACATCGCATCAGCACCGTCACCCCGTGTGGCCACGGTCACAGGTCTAGCACATCCCTGACGTTGATAGCAAGCATTTTTGTACCGATCGATCCACTTGGGACTTCGCCCAAATATCGAGCTCAAACAGCGATTAGCGCGAGTTTCACGAACACCCTGGACTATTTTTGGATCGATCAGTACATTCCTGGGAATGAACGAGAACGATCACGACGCCCCCCGCGTCGCGTTGGTCTCCGGCGGGTCCCGCGGCATCGGAGCCGCCGTCACCACAGCCCTGACACAGCGCGGCTGCCGGGTGGGCTGCACGTACCGGACCAGACGTGACGACGCCGAGAAGCTCGCCGCGGACGCCCCCGAACAGGTACTCCCAATTCGTTTCGACCTGCACGACGACACCACGGCGCCCACGGCGGTGGAGCGCGTCGTCTCGCACTGGGGACACCTCGATTCGCTCGTCCTGAACGCGGGCCAGTGGTCGGGCGGGCGGCTCGTCGAGACGGACCCGGACGCCTGGTGGAGCGTGATAGAGACGAACCTCCGCGGCACCGTCGCCCTCGCCCGGGCCGCGCTACCCCACCTCGCGCACGGCAGGTCACCGAGCATCGTTCTGGTGTCGTCGGTCGTCGGCCTGATCGGTCACGCCGGCGACACCGCGTACGCGAGTGCGAAGTCCGCGATGATCGGCTTCGGTCGCTCACTCGCCAAGGAGGTCGCACGTGACGGCATCCGGGTCAACGTGCTGGCCCCCGGCTTCGTCACCACCGACATGACCGACGCGGTGCCCGACTCCGCACGCAGGCGCATCGAACGAGAAACCGTCCTCGGCCGATTCGGCACCGTCGACGAAATCGCCAAGGCCGCAGTCTTCCTCAGCGAAGACGCCACATTCTGCACTGGCTCCGTCCTCACCGCCGACGGCGGCTGGGCGCTGTGACACACCACGACTGCAACGACCAACAACGAAGGGACACAACACCATGACCGCGACACTCACGCATTCGGTCGGCATTCCGGAGTCGGAGTACCTGGCGCTCCGGGACCGCATTGTCGAAGCGATCTGGTCCGAACTCGATCCACTCGAACAGCGGATCGAGGACGACGAGCAGGTTCCGCACGACATCGTCATGCCCATCCTCGAGCGGATCGGCGCACTCGGCCTGCTCGTCCCCCGCGAGTACGGCGGCAGCGGTCTCTCGATCGCCCAGTACCTGCCGATCATCGCCGAATTCGCCAAGGTGCAGGGCGGGCTCCGGGTCATCGTCCACGTGCACAACTCCTTCGCCCACGCACTCTCCGAGATCGGCAGCGACCGGCAGAAGGCGGACGTGCTGCCGGGCACGGCCACGGGCCGGAACTCGGTCGCGTTCGCGCTGACGGAGCCGGGTTTCGGGACGGGCGCCGACCTCGGGTCGACCGCGGTGCGCGAGGGCGACGACTACATTCTGAACGGCGAGAAGTGGTTGATCACCAACTCGGACATCGCGTCTCACTTCATCGTCTTCGCGAAGACATCCGACACCGACGTCTCCGCGTTCCTCGTTCCCCGCGCGACCGACGGTCTCTCGATCGCAGCACTTCCCGAGACGATGGGATGCAAGGGCACCGAGCACGGACGCGTCACCCTCGACTCCGTCCGGGTGCCCGCCACCGCCCTCGTCGGCGTGGAGGGGCAGGGAAACGAGCACCTCGAACGCGCACTGGAGATCAGCCGGGTGTTCATCGCGGCAAGCTCCCTCGGCACGTCCGAGCGCGCCCTCGAACTGTCGATCGCCCACGCGAAGAGCCGTGTCACATTCGGCAAGCCGATCGGCACACGGCAGGCCATCCAGCGCTACCTGGCGGAGATGGCCACCGATGTCTACGCCCTGCGCGGGATCCTGGCCGACGCAGCACAGAAGTGGGATGCCGGCGAACGGATTCCCGCCGAGGCCAGCATGTGCAAGCTGTTCGGCCTCGAAGCCGTCGGCCGGGTGACCGACCGGGCTCTGCTCATCCACGGCGGAATCGGATACACGCGCGCGCATCCGATCGAGCGCCTCTACCGGGACGCCCGCCTCAACTGGCTCGAGGAGGGGACCCCGACGATCCAGTACCTGGTCACGGCGGGACGCCTGCTCGACGGGTACGCGTTCTCCGACGCCTTCGAGACGTCGCGTCAGCCCTGACATCCGCACGACAGCCGCCCTGCGGCCGGGAACGGCCACAGGGCGGCACCACGCTCTCGAAGGAGAAGAACAATGACGGACCACGACCCCACCGTCCTCGTCGCGGGGGCGCGAACCCCGTTCGGACGCTTCATGGGATCCCTGTCGAGCCTGAGCGCCCAGGAACTGGGTAGCCACGCGATCGGTGGTGCGCTGGAATCGGCCGGCGTCGACGCACGCGCCGTCGACCACGTCGTCATGGGCCAGGTGCTCACCGCGGGCAGTGGCCAACTGCCGGCGCGCGTCGCGGCGGCAGCCGCCGGAATCCCCATGACCGCACCGGCACTGACCATCAACCGGATGTGCCTCTCCGGAATCGACGCGATAACGCTGGCGCACCAGATGATCTCCGCCGGCGACGCGGACATCGTCGTCGCCGGCGGTCAGGAATCGATGAGCACTGCGCCGCACCTGCTGACGAACAGTCGTCGCGGACACAGGTACGGCGACACGGTTCTGATCGACCACCTCGCGTTCGACGGGCTCCAGGACGCCTTCACGGGGTCGTCGATGGGGGCGCTGACCGAGTCGAGGAATCCCGAGTACGGGATCAGCCGCGAGGCCCAGGACGAGTGGGCCGCGCGCTCGCACCGTGCGGCCGCACGCGCACGAAAGGACGGCGTCTTCGCGGCCGAGATCGTTCCCGTTCCGATCAGATCCGGGCGGGGTGAGTCGACCGACGTGAGCCACGACGAGGGCATCCGGGCCGACACCTCGGCGGCCGACCTCGCCGGTCTGCCTCCGGCTTTCGCCGCAGGCGGCTCGCTGACGGCGGGCAACTCGTCACCGATCTCCGACGGTGCCTGCGCCGTCGTGGTCACACGGAAGTCGACGGCCGTCCGGCTCGGACTGTCGTGGCTGGCCGAGATCGGATCACGCGCTGTGGTCGCCGGACCCGATTCGGGTCTGCACGAGCAGCCGTCGAACGCCATCCAGGCCGCGTGCCGACGCGAGGGGATCGCGCCTCGCGACCTCGATCTCGTCGAGATCAACGAGGCGTTCGCCGCCGTCACACTCGTCTCGTCCGAACGCCTCGGTCTCGACGCGGACCGGGTGAACGTCAACGGCGGCGCGATCGCGCTCGGCCACCCGATCGGCGTCTCGGGGGCACGGATCGTCCTGCACCTCGCGCTCGAACTGCGACGCCGCGGAGGTGGCGTCGGCGCAGCCGCGCTGTGCGGGGGCGGCGGCCAGGGGCAGGCCCTGATCGTGCACGTCGAACGGTGATTCGATGAGCACCAAGTACGACCTCAACCGCGCCGAAATTCTGCGCGTGTCCGCCGAGCTGTTCGCGAGGTCGGGCTACCACGGCACCGGGATCGCAGACCTGGGCACGGCGGTGGGGCTCGGCCGCGGGGCGCTCTACCACTACATCGGCAGCAAGGAGGAGGTCCTGTTCGCGATCAGCAGCCGGCAACTCGCGCAGATGAACACGGTCGCCGACGAACTCGCCCTGACCGAACCGGATCCGGAGCGCCGCCTCCGCGGTCTCGCGCGCGCCCTGCTCCGCAACATCGCCGAACACCGCGCGGAGTGGACGGTGTTCTTCCGCGAGTACCACGCCCTGACCGGTGATCGGCGTGTGCGGGTCGTCGCGGCCCGCGAACGGTACGAATCGCATTGGCGGCACGCGTTCGACCAAGGCGTCCGGGACGGGGTGTTCACACTGTTGCCGCCGTTGATGATCAAGGGTGTGCTCGGCATGTTCAACTACAGCTACCTCTGGCTCACCGCCGACGGGACCCGCACCCCCGAAGAGATCGCCGACGGGTTTCTCGACGCCCTGATCACCGGGCTGGCCGCGCCGAACCCGTGATCTGGGCCGTCTAGACTCACATCTTCGACCGCCGGGAGACAAAGGGGCCCTTCGATGAGCGACAAGTACGACGCCAACCGGGACCGAGTCCTGCAGGTGGCCGCCGAATTGTTCGCGAAGTCGGGCTACCACGGCACCGGGGTCGCCGAGATCGGTGAGGCCACCGGGCTGGGCCGGGGCGCGCTGTACCACTACATCGGCAGCAAGGAGGCAATCCTCTACGAGATCAGCAGCCGGCAACTCGCGCAGATGAACACGGTGGCCGACGAACTCGCGCTGTCCGAGGCCGATCCGGAGAAACGGCTGCGCGGTCTTGCACGAGCCCTCATGCGGAACATCGCCGAGCACCGTGCGGAGTGGACGGTGTTCTTCCGCGAGTACCACGCCCTGACGGACGAGCGTCGTGATCGCATCATCGCCGAACGTGAACGCTACGAATCGCATTGGCGGAACGCGCTGGAGCAGGGCATCCGCGACGGACAGTTCCGGGCTCTCCCGCGGCTGATGGTCAAGGGCCTGCTGGGCATGTTCAACTACAGCTACCTGTGGATCACCCCCGCGGGCGCCGAGACACCCGAAGAGATCGCGGACGAGTTCCTCGACGCCGTCGTCACGGGGATGCGGGCGTGAGGCGCTTCGCACCCGTGCGCGGTGAGCGAGTCTCTGCACTCGCTCGCCGCGCACGGGCGGCGGAGCCGCTGAGTATCCTCGTCACATGAGTCCGTCGTCGGCCACCCCTGCCCGTTGCTCCATCGCGCGCACCCTCGAACTCCTGGGCGACAAGTGGACGCTGCTCATCGTCCGCGACGCCTTCTGGGGCCACAGCCGGTTCTCGGAGTTCACCCGCAGTCTCGGGGTGGCGTCCGACGTGCTCACCGCACGGTTGGCGATGCTCGTCGACGAAGGAATCCTCGAACGCCGCGCCTATCGCCAGGAGGGGTCGCGGGAACGTCGGGAGTACGTGCTGACCGAGAAGGGCAAGCAGTTGCATGTCGTGATCGGGGCGCTGGGACAGTTCGGGCGCGACCATCTGCCGCGGCCGGGTAGCACCTCCCCCGAGTACACCGACGAGACCACCGGCGAGGCCGTGTCCCTCGCCTTCGTCACCGACGACGGTCGCCGCGTTCCGGCATCGACTCTGCATGTACAGCAGGGCGCTCCGGCCCCGGCCGGCAATCCGCAGGGTTAACCGGAACTCGTGAGGAACGGGGCGCGACCTCGTCGTATCCATGCTAACTTGGAAATTCCAAGTTAGTGAGAGGCAAGGCAACCATGTCTGTACAACACGGAGTTCACGCAGTCGAGAATTTCTGGGCCCGGGTGTGGCAGTCACCCCAGGATCCCCACGCGATCGACGAGCTCGTCGTCGACGATTTCGTCATCGTCACCGGTGGGGAGGCCATCCGCGGCCGCGACACCTTCAAGGAATGGGTGCTGAAGTTTCAGTCGACCGTCGAGGATCTGGAGTTCATCCCCGTCGAAACGTTCCAGAACGAGGACGGTTCCCGCGTCGCGTCGCTGTGGGAAATGACCGGCCGCAATCGCGGATTCATGGGCACCGAACCGGACGGGCAACCGATCCATCTGACGGGTACCGCGGTGTGGAACGTCCGGGCCGACGGGATGCTCGAATCCAACCGCGTCGAGCGCAATGCCTGGGAACTGCACCGGCGGCTGACGGCCTAGGCGCTTCGCGCCCGTGAGTGGTTAACGAGTGCAGGCACTCGCTAACCACTCACGGGCGGCGGAGCCGCCTACTTGGCTACCGCGATCCGGGCCTCGGCGACGGCGTCGGCTGCGGCGCCGGCGAGGATGCCGTCCCGCTTCGCGACGTCGAGGATCTGCACGACGGTGGCGAAGATCTTCTCGACCTGCGCGCGGACGTCGTCGGCGGACGTGCCGAGCCGCTCGCCGGCGACCTGGATGAGTCCGCCGCCGTTGGCGACGTAGTCGGGCACCCAGGTGATGCCGCGTTCGCCGAGGTCGTGCTCGACCGCGGGGTGGGCGAGCTGGTTGTTCGCGGCCCCGCAGATCACCTGGGCGGTGATCGCGGCGACGGACTCGTCGGTGAGCGTGGCGCCCATCGCGCAGGGTGCGTAGACGTCGAGTTCCTGGTCGATGACGGTGGACGCGATCTTGACCTCGGGGAAGTCGCGGGCGACGCGGTCGAGTGCGGCGGCGTCGACGTCGGTGGCGACCACCGATGCGCCGTCGGCGAGCAGCAGCTTGATCAGCTGGTAGCCGACCTTGCCGGTGCCCTCGACGCCGACGGTGCGGCCGGCGAGGCTCGGGGTGCCCCACTTCGCCTGGGCGGCGGCGCGCATCCCCTGGAACACGCCGAGGGCGGTCATCGGGGCGCTGTCGCCGGACCCGCCGGCGGACGTGTTGCGTCCGACGACGTAGTCGGTGGCGCGGCCCATCACGTCGAGGTCGTCGGAGTTGGTGCCCACGTCGCCGGCGGTGATGTACCGGCCGCCGAGCGTCTGGACGAAGCGGGCGTACGCCTCGAGCAGCGCTTCCGACTTGCCGGTGGCGGGGTCGCCGATGATGACGGCCTTGCCGCCGCCGAGGTCGACTCCGGCGATCGCCGACTTGTAGGTCATGCCCCGCGACAGGCGCAGCACGTCCTTGAGCGCGGCGGCCTCGTCGGCGTACGGGTAGAAGCGGGTGCCGCCGAGCGCCGGTCCGAGGGTGGTGTCGTGGATCGCGACGATCGCCTTGAGCCCGGTGGCGGGGTCCTGGAAGAACGTCACCTGCTCGTGGGCGGTGTCGGTGGGGAAATCGGTGCGCTCGAACACTCCAGCGTTTTCGGGCAGTGCGGTGTCGTGACGTTCCGCGGTGAGAGTCATGTCTTCTCAGGACCTTTCCGGAGTGGTGGCAATCGTGATGGTGGAGGTGTCGACGCCGAGTTCGGCGAGACGCTGGAGGTAGACGGTGACGTTGCGCAGCTTCACGTCCTCGTAGCCCCGGACGAGGTCGGGGGTCGCGGCGATCAGCGTTGCGGTGTCGTAGGTGTCGGCGGAGAGGTCGGCGACGAGGCCGGCCACCGTGGTCTCGTAGTGCGCGAGCAGCTGACGCTCGAGACGACGGACCTTGGCGTAGCCGAACGGGTCGAACGCGGTGCCGCGCAGGAACTTCGCCTTGGCGAGGGTCTTGAGCGCGACGTGCGAGCGGGGGCCGAAACCGATCTTGGTCTTGCGGCCCATGGCCTTGAGGACGGGCGGGTGCAGCTTGTAGGTGAGCTTGCCCGCGCCGGGGACCTCGCCGGCGGCGGCGTCGAGGAACGCCTGGTCGGTGAGCATCCGGGCCACTTCGTATTCGTCCTTGTAGGCGGTGAGCTTGTGCAGGCCGGCGGCGACGGCCTCGCTGAACTCGGTCCGGCTGCCCAGCTCGCGCTCGGCGTCCCATGCCTGCTGCACCAGGGCGATGTAGCGGGCGGCGACGCGGTCACCCTGGAACGCAACGAGGTTCGCGGCGCGGCGTTCGGTGAGTTCGAGCGTCGTGCCGTCGAGGGTGGATCCGGCGAACAGGTGCGTCGGGACGACGGTGTCGCTGCGCTGAGCCACGGCGGCCGAGCTGGTGGCGGCCAGGAAGGCCTCCCGGTCGGCGACGGCGACGCGTCCCCAGTGGAACGCGGCCTTGTTGGACTCGACGGCCACCCCGTTGATCTCGAGGGCCTCCTCGATGAACCGTGCGGGGACGGGCAGTCCGCCGGCCTGGTAGGCCGCGCCGACCAGCAGGAAGTTGGCGGCGGCGGTGCTACCGAACAGTGCGGTGGCGGCGGCGAGTCCGTCGATCGCGGTCAGTTCGCGGGCCGAGACGTCGAGACGCTCGAGCAGCTTGTCCTCCTCCGGGTAGCGGACGGCGGGGTCGTAGACCATGTCGCCGGTCGGGGTCTGGCTGGTCGACGCGACGGTGATGGTGCGGTCGGAGCTGCCGAAGCCGGCGTACTTGGCGTCGGCCGCGGTCAGCAGGTCGAATGCGAGGACGCAGTCGGCGGTCGCGGGGCTGATCCGGTTGGACGGCGCCGAGCTCCCCGACCGCGTCTTCTGATCGCTGAGCCGCAGGTGCGACGTGACGGGTCCGGCCTTCTGGCTGAGACCGGTCTGGTCGAGTCCCTCGACGTGCAGCCCGGCGCGCAGCGCGGCCATGCCCAGCACCTGGTTGACGGTGACGATGCCGGTACCACCGACACCGGCCATGAACAGGTTGTGCGTTCCGGTCCACACGGCGGGATCGGGGTCGCCGACCTCCGGCGGAACCGGGATCTCGCGCAACGTCTTCGGCGCGCCTTCCTCGGGCAGCTCGACCGTCACGAACGACGGGCAGTCGCCCTCGAGGCAGGAGTAGTCGGTGTTGCAGCTGGTCTGGTCGATCTTGGTCTTGCGGCCGAATTCGGTGTCGACGGGCTGCACGGACAGGCAGTTGGACTTGACGCCGCAGTCGCCGCAGCCCTCGCAGACGGCCTCGTTGATGACGACGCGGGTGCGGCGGGCGGGCAGCTTGCCGCGCTTGCGCTTGCGGCGGGCCTCGGCGGCGCACTGCTGGTCGAAGATCAGCACGGTGACACCCTCGATGTCGCGCAGGACGCGCTGCGCCTCGTCGAGCCGGGTCCGGTCCCACAGCAGCGTGTTGGCGGCGAAGTGGGCGCCCTTGTGCCGCTTGGGATCCTCGGCGCACACGATGATCTGCTTGACGCCCTCGGACGCCAGCTTGTGGGTCAGCTGCGGCACGGTCAGCCCGGCCTCGGCGTCCTGCGCGCCGGTCATCGCGACGGCGGAGTTATAGAGCACCTTGTACGTGATGTTGACGCCGGCGGCGACGCACGCCTGCACGGCGAGCTGACCGGAGTGGAAGTAGGTGCCGTCGCCGACGTTCTGGAACATGTGCTTGACGTCGCTGAACGGGGCCTGCCCGATCCACTGCGCGCCCTCGCCGCCCATCTGGGTGAGCATCGTGACGGCGCTGTCGGTGCGACCGGACATCGTGACCAGCGTGTGGCAGCCGATGCCGCCGCCCGCGATCGATCCCTCGGGCACCGCGGTGGAGCGGTTGTGCGGGCAGCCGGAGCAGAAGTACGGGGTGCGCGACGTCGGGAGGACGGTCAGCTCGAGGCGCGGCGGTGGGGCCGGCGTCAGCGCGACCCGGTCCTTCAGGACGCGGCGCAACGGTCCGGTGAGACGGGCGGCGGTCAGTTCACCGTCGACGGGGATCAGGTTCTTGCCCTGCGTGTTCTTCTTCCCCAGCACCGCGGGCGCACTGGCGCCGCCGTAGAGGATGTCCTTGAGCTGCGATTCGACGAACGGCATCTTCTCCTCGACGACGAGGACCTGCTCGACGCCGTCGGCGAGTTCGCGAACCTTGTCGGCGCCCAGGGGGTAGGGCATGCCGATGCGGAGGATGCGGATGCCGGCGTCCTCGAGCTGGGAGTCGCCGAGCCCGAGGTCGAGCAGGGCCTGGCGCAGCGAGTCGTAGGCGGTGCCGACGGCGGCGATGCCCAGCCACGCGGTGCGCGGGTTGACCTCGATCTTGTCGATCTCGTTGGCGGCGTTGAACGCCTCGACCATCGCCCAGCGCGGCCCGTACAGGTCGGCCTCGGCGTAGACACTGTCGGGCGGGGACGCGAGCACGCGCTGCCGGTACGACCACGGCTTGCCGTTCCACTCGATCTCGGGGAGCACGATGTCGAGGTCGGCGAAGTTCCGGTCGAGGGTCCACAGTCCGTCGGCCACGTCGGCGACGATCTTCATGCCCGACCAGCAGCCGGAGATCCGCGACAGCGCCACACCGTAGAGGCCGAACGTGATGACCTCTTCGGCGTTGCGCGGGAAGAACACGGGCATGCCCATCGCGGCCATGGACCGCTCGCTGGCGCAGGGGATGGTGGAGGACTTGGCGTTGGGGTCGTCGCCGACGAGGACGAGGACGCCGCCGCGGGCGTTGGCGCCGTACATGGCGGCGTGCCGGATGGAGTCGCTGGCGCGGTCGAGGCCGGGACCCTTGCCGTACCAGACGCCGACGACGCCGTCGTGGGTGCGCTCGCCCTGCGGGAGGTCGACCTGGCTGCCCCAGACGGAGGTCGCGGCGAGTTCCTCGTTCATGCCGGGCACGAACTTCACGTCGTGGTCGGTGCTCAACGTGGGGATGGCGGCGATGGTGCGGTCGAGGCCGGCGAGGGGGCTGCCCTGGTAGCCGGAGACGAACGTCGCGACGTTCAGTCCCGCGCGGCGGTCGCGTTCGTGCTGCTCCACCAGCTGGCGGGCGATGGCCTGGACACCGGTCATCAACACCGGGCCCGAGTCGGCCCGGTATCGGTCGGCGAGATCAAAGGATGCTGCACTGGTGCGAGCGTCGTCTAGCTGAGTCATCTGCGATTCCCGATCCGTCGCGTTGAGCATTTCGTGAGCTTGATCCTGTATCTGGTCTAAGATTTGGTCAACGCAAATCGGATCAACTGATCAGTTCACGCAACAGGTGACGGTCGTCACTTCCCGGAGGTACCCAAAGTGCTCAGCATCGACAAGCTCGACGTGCAGTTGCTCGGACTGCTCGGCAAGGACTCACGCATGAGCGTGGCCGAACTCGCCAACTCGCTGGGCGTCGCCCGCAACACCGTGCAGTCCCGGATGAAGCGCATGGAGACCAGCGGACTGCTCACCGGCTTCCGCCCCAACCTCGACCTCGCCGAGGTCGGGATTCCCATCCAGGCGTTCGTCGGGCTCGAACTCGAACAGGGCAAGCTCACCGCCGTCGGCAACCGCCTCGTCGACCTGCCGGAGGTCATCGAGATCCACGCGACCACCGGCCGCGAAGACCTGCTGGTGCGGGTGGCCACGTCCACGCACGCGGAGCTGCAGAAGTTGCTGGAGAAGATCGCGAACCTGCCCGGCATCACGCATTCGACCACCACCATCGCGCTGACCAGCCCGCTGCCGTACCGGATTCAGCCGCTGCTCGAGCACCTCACCGACGACTCCGGGTGGGGCCGGTCCACGGCACTGCCCCGTTCACAGCGCTAGCTCCGGTGCAGTAGTTTCAGACCATGAGTGAGAGTCAGGGACGAATCGCGTTCATCCAGGCCACGTGGCACCGCAACATCGTCGACCGCGCACGCGAGGGCTTCACCGATGAGGTGAACACGCTGGGGTATTCGAAGGACGAACTGGACTTCTTCGAGGTGCCGGGCGCGTTCGAGATCCCGCTGCACGCACGCCGCCTCGCCCTCACCGGCCGTTACGACGCCGTCGTCGCCGCCGCGCTCGTCGTGGACGGTGGCATCTACCGGCACGAGTTCGTCGCGACCGCGGTGATCGACGGCCTCATGCGCGTGCAACTCGACACGGATGTGCCGGTGTTCTCGGTTGTGCTGACGCCGCACCACTTCCACGAGCACGACGAGCACCTCAACTACTTCCACGATCACTTCGTGAAGAAGGGCGCCGAGGCCGCTCGCGCCTGCGTCGCCACCGTCACGTCGCTGAAGTCGCTCCCGACCGCGAACTGAGATTCGCCCACTCCGAACCCGATACGAGAAACCACCGTCAGTACATGCTGACGGTGGTTTCTCGTCTTACCGGTCGTTCGCGTGCCGGTGCTGGACGTAGAGGAGCCAGAACACGGGCGCGCCGACGACGGCGAGGATGGTCGCGAACACGCGGAGCCCGACGTTCCCTTCGCCGAAGGGGGCGATCATGAGGACAATCGTGCAGACGACGGCGCCGAGGAGTCGCCAGTGCGCGCCGAAGAAGCCTGCGACCATCGCCCGTGCGTTGCGGGCGACGATGCGCGCCGGCGATTCGGGCTCGGGTGGGGGCGGCGGGGACGGGGCCACGGCAACCGTCGAGTTACGCGCGGCGGCCACCAGTGTCGGGGCGTGGGCGCCGACCGGCGGGGTTTCGCCGTCGGGCTCGCACCGGAACAGGGCGATACCCACCGCGTCCGCGTAGTCGACGGCCTCGTCGGTGTATCCGGGGCCGGAGAAGTACAGGAGTTTCCGGGCGTGGCTGGTTCCGCGGGTGTCGTAGAGGTTCGCGAGGTCCGACTTGCCTGCACTGCCGCCACGCCACTTCACCTGCGCGTATGCGCGTGACGAGTAGACGTCGATGCCGCCGTCCGCGCCTCCGAGTAGCGCTGTGGCGTCGCCGTAGCCGAGCTTCTGCATCTGCTCGGCGGCGTTGATTTCAGCTTCAGCCGCCGTGCGTATGCGTGCCATGCCTCACTCCCCCAGATCGAACCAGTCTTTCCCCTCGAAGGTACCCGCAGATCGGGCGAAACCAGCTATCCGCCGGTGAACGTCACACCGGCGCCATCGAATTGCAACACACTGCAACTCTTCCCGCTCCCGGCCGCGCGACCGTACCGTTCCCCGAATCAGCACGTTCACAACGTAGTGAGGGCGGATACATGAGGGCAGCACGCTTCCACGGGCGACGCGACATCCGGATCGACGACATCCCGGAGCCGGAATTGCGGCCGGGCGCGGTGAAACTCCGGGTCGCGTGGTGCGGCATCTGCGGCACCGACCTGCACGAGTACCTGGAGGGCCCGATTTTCATCTCCCCGCCGGGACATCCGCATCCGCTCTCGCACGAGAACGCGCCGGTGACGATGGGCCACGAGTTCTCCGGCACGGTGGAGGAGGTCGGTGAGGGCGTCACCGATGTCGCCGTGGGCGACAACGTGGTGGTGGAGCCGTACTTCGTGTGCAACGAGTGCGCGTCCTGCAAGGCAGGCAACTACCACCTGTGTACGAAGATGGGTTTCATCGGATTGGCCGGTGGCGGAGGAGGACTCAGCGAGAAGGTGGTGGTCGACCGCCGGTGGGTGCACAAGATCGGCGACATCCCGCTCGACGAGGCAGCCCTGATCGAACCGCTCAGCGTCGCGCACCATGCGGTCGTCCGCAGCGGGGCCAAGGCCGGCGACGTCGCGCTGGTCGGCGGTGCGGGGCCGATCGGACTCCTCGTGGCCGCGGTGCTGAAGGGTCTGGGTGTCACCACGATCGTCACGGAACTCAGTGACGCCCGGAAGCAGAAGGCGCTGTCCAGCGGCGTCGCGCATCACGTGATCGACCCGTCGTCGGAGGACGTGAAGGCCCGGGTGCTCGAGCTGACCGACGGTGTCGGCGCCGATCTCGGGTTCGAGTGTGCCGGGGTCGACGTCGTCCTCGACACCATCCTCGACGCCGTTCGGCCCGCAGCCGTGGTGGTGAACGTGTCGATCTGGGGCAAGCCCGCGACGGTCGACATGCAGAAGCTCGTCCTCAAGGAGATCGACCTGCGCGGCACCATCGCGTACGTCCGCGATCACGAGGCGGTGATCGAGATGGTGCGCAGCGGCGTGATCGACCTCGCCCCGTTCATCACCGGGCGGATCGAACTCGACAACCTGGTCTCGGAGGGCCTCACGACGTTGATCGAGCACAATGACACGGCGGTGAAGATCCTGGTCCGGGCGTGACCGTCAGTCGGGTTCGTCCGAAGACGGTGTCACCGCCCTGGCCTTGAGCGCCAGCCACAGCTCCATGCGGTCGTCGGCCTGGTCGAGGTTCCGCCCGGTCAGTGCCGCGATCTTGTCGATCCGGTTCCGGACGGTGTTGCGGTGCACGGAGAGGGCTGCCGCCGCGGGGTCCCATGCCCCGTTGGCTCGCAGCCATTCCTCGAGCGTTCGCTGGAGTTCGACGCGTTCGCGTGGCTCGAGCTGATCGAGGGGTGCGAGGACGGCGGTGGAGAAGCCGCTGAGCACGTCGGCCGAGCCGAGTCGGAGCAGCAACTGGACGGTCTCCCCTTCCTTGGCGTCGACAGCGCGGCCCAGTCGGGCGCTGACGGCGACGAGGGATCGCGCCTGCATCGCCGACACGGCCAGCGCGTCCACGGGAACCAGCGCACCGATCCCGATCGCGCATCCCTCTGCCACGCCCGACAGCAGGTCCGCCAGCCCGGCGACCTCGGGGTGCGCGATCTCGATGTCCGAGTTGCGCTGTCTCAGGACGGAATCCGGGAGGGCCGAACCGATCCGGACGGTCAGGTCGGCCACCGCCTCGGGAGTGGAGCGCACGACGGCGATCTGCAGGGGGTCGCGGGACAGCCCGATGCCGGCCGCGATCTGGTGCGCGCGCTCCCTCCGGAGGCCGGGTCTGAGCAGCTGCGCCAGCGCCGCCGCCCGCCGCTGCCGCTCGGGTTCGCCGGCCACGTGACGCCGTTCGAGTTCGAGCGACAGCAGCGAGACGAGAACATTGGACGCGTGCCGCAGCGCGTTGCCCGCCGACCGCTCGAGCACGACGAACGCGAGCGGGTTCTCGATGCGAACGGGGTGCAGTTCGAGTTCCCGCCGACCGGCACCGCCGAACGCCGTCCAGCCCTTCGCCCGGGTGGTGTAGCGACCCACCTGGTCCTGGGCGTCCTGCAGGAACGCCGCATCGACGCCGTCGGAGAGTTGGACCACCCCGCCGGACGCGTCCAGCACCGCGCAGAGGGAGCCGCTGACGGACCGCCATTTGTCGAGCAGTCCGCTCAGCGGCGACGGTCCGGCCGCGACCGCGGTGAGCTGATAGCTGAGTTCGATGGCGTCCTCGAGCGCACGTTTCTCCTCCTCGGCGATCCGGGAGAAGATCCACTTGGTGATGGCGATGAACGGCACCGAGTCGGGGGCGATGAGCAGCGGGACGCCGAATTCCCGCGCCGCCGCGACGAGGGGCGCCGGTGGCGCCTGGTAGGGCAGCCCGTGCCCCAGACCGAGGCACAGTGCGGCGACCCCGCCCGCGACGCAATCTCGCACGTAGTCGCGGCACCCGGATTCGGTGGTGGGAAGCATCAGGCCGACGGTCATCAGTAACTCGCCACCCTGGAGCCAGTCCCGCGGACGCGTCAGTTCGGACACGTGCGCTGCGGTGATGGGGTTGCCGACTCCCGCCGTCCCGCTCATCGACGTGAGCCGCAGCGTGGGAGCCGACAGGACGTCCTGGACGGTGATCACCGGCGACCTCTTGTACGAATTGCCCAACCGTAATAGACGAACTGTACATCTCGCCTCTGGTGCCGGGGCGGCGCAGTGCGCAGAGTGGTGATCAGAGCCACAGCACCTCCTAGGAGTTTCAGTGTCAGATCACTCCGGCGACACCGCCGCGACCCTCGGTGGCACCATCGAGACCCGCTCGATCGACTACGTCCCCGAGGACGAACGTCACGGGAAGGTCCGCGACCAGGGCCCCTTCTGGTTCGTCGGAAACTTCCAGCCCTTCACGGTGGCCATCGGCTTCGTCGGCCCCGCCCTCGGCCTGTCGTTGGGCTGGACGGTCGTCGCGGGCATTCTCGGCATCTTCTTCGGAACGCTGTTCATGGCGTTCCACGCGTCGCAGGGACCGGTGCTCGGACTCCCGCAGATGGTGCAGTCCCGCGCGCAGTTCGGCTATCGCGGTGTCGTCCTCGCGCTGATCGGGACGTTGTTCACGTACGTCGGGTTCAACGTCGTGGACGTCGTCATCATCAAGGCGGGCCTGCACAGCATCTTCGGGTGGAACGCGGCCGTCATCGCCGTGGTGATCACCGCGGTCGCGACGCTGCTCGCGATCTACGGTCACGATCTGCTGCACCTGTCGTTCCGTGTGCTGTTCTGGCTGTCGCTGCCGCTGTGGGCCATCCTCACGTGGGGCGTCGTGTTCGGGCACGCCGGCGGCGACGCGGGCGCGGCGACAGGCGGGTTCACCCTGCTGGCGTTCATCGCCCAGTTCAGTGTCGCGGCCTCCTACAACATCACCTACGCGCCGTACGTGTCGGACTACTCGCGGTACCTGCCGCGCAACACGCGCACGTCGGCCATCGTGTCGGCCGTGTTCCTCGGCGCCTCGGCCTCGCCGGTCTGGCTGATCCCGGTGGGCGCGTGGATGGCCACCCGTCTCGGAGCCACGGATGCGCTTGCAGGCATCCACGACGCCGGCAACTCGGTGGTGCCGTTCCTCGGCAGCGTGCTCGCCCTCGTCGCGACGCTCGTGCTGGTGGCGACCATGGGCCTGAACGCGTACAGCGGCATGCTGACCGTGATCACCGGCATCGACTCCTTCCGGAAGGTCACCCCGTCCCGCCGGATCCGGGTGGTGACCGTCCTTGCGCTGGCGGCGGTCTGGCTGGTGCTGAGCCTGCTGTTCACCGATTCGACGACCGTCCTGAACACGACGCTGCTGATCATGCTGTACCTCCTCGTGCCGTGGACCGCCGTCAATCTCACCGACTTCTTCTTCGTGCGCCGCGGGCACTACGCCATCACCGACCTGTTCACGCCGGACGGCCTGTACGGAATGTGGTCGTGGCGGGGCATGACCGCTTTCTTCGCCGGCATCGTCGCGTCCGTGCCGTTCATGGTGCTGCCGTTCTACGTCGGACCGATCGCCGCGGCCCTCGGTGACGTCGACGTCGCGTTCGCGGTCGGACTCGCCGTGTCCGGGATCGTGTACTGGGTCCTGTCCCGGTCGCTGGACCTCGACACCGAGGAACGGTTCATCGAAGACAGCGAAGCCACACTGGCAGTCGAGGAGACCCCGGCTCATGGCTGACACGGCGACGCGAGCAGACGTCCAGCACGCGATCGACGCGCTGATCCGGGCATTCGGCGAGCACGACACGACGGCCTACTTCGAGGCGTTCAGCCCGGACGCGACGTTCGTCTTCTACACCCACCCGGTGCCGCTGCCCAGTCGCGAGGCCTACCGCGACCTGTGGTCCGAGTGGGAGGCGGACGGGTTCCGCGTCCTGGCGTGCCGCTCCAGCGAGCAGATCGTCACGTTCCCGGCCCCGGATGTCGCGGTGCTGACGCATCGGGTCGGCACCACCGTGCGGGATTCGACGGGAACGGTCGAGCTCGACGAACGGGAGACGATCCTGTTCCGGCGTGGCGAAGAGTCGAGCTGGATCGCCGTCCACGAGCACTTGTCGCCCCAGTCGATCACCGCCTGTTAGCTGAACGATAGCTGGTTTGACGTGGACCGCGTCACATCAGGACCCCGTCGAGTTGCGGAGGCAGACGCCCGACGGTGTACTGGTCAGTAAACCTGCCCGGCTCGGCCTATCGCGAAGGTGCACAGATGACGGACGAACGGCCCGGCAAGAACCAGACCCCACCGGACAAGACGACGCGACCGACACCGAAGGAGGCGACCCCGGACGTCTCCAAGACCGACCTCGCGGCCGTCGTCGATGCGCTCACCGCGACGAACGAGAAGAATTTCGACTTCTGACCTCGCTCCTCAGGCCCGTTCCCGGTGCGGCACGAACTCGAACGTCAGGCACGCGAACGCCACGGGCAGCAGGTAACGGAAACGCAGGAGGACGTAGCGCCGGTTCCCCACGGAATGGAACTTGCCGAGGTAGCGATACAGCGACTCGAGCGAGATCAGCACGTCGCCGAGATGCAGGACACGACGGAAGAGCCGGGCACCGGCGCCGGATGCGTCGGGGTCGAGGAGTTCGGGGAACGCCGCGAACGACAGCGAGACGTATCGCGCACCGGTCCGCTCGGCGTACCGGATGACGTCGACGGTCATGCGTTCGTCGGTGCCGTTCGGCGCGCCCTCGCCGCGCCACGGAACGTCGAGGCTCAGTTCGCGGGCGGAATCGGCGGTGCCGTAACGCTGGAACGCGACGGCGCGCCCGGTGCAGTCGCGGGCGACGACGAGAAGAACACCGGGGAGTGCGCCGTCCAGCAGGTGGTCGAGGATCATCGAGAACCCGCGGCGCTGATGTCCGGCACGGGCGTCGTCGACGATATCCGTCAACTCCCGCCGCGTCGGTTCGTCGAGCGCGGTTTCGGGAACGATCTCGGTGGTCAGCCCGGCGTTGTGGGTGCGCTGCACGGCCTGCCGGAGGTTGCGGAACTTTCTGCCGTGCAGGGTGAAGTGTCCGACGTCGATCACCACGTCGCGGCCGATCGGGACCGCCGTCAACGGCTTCCGGGTGTCGCCGCCGATCTCCCACAGCCGGGCGACGCGCTCCCCCGCGCCGAGCACCGCGACGCGCCAACCACGTTCGGCGGCGAACTCGGAGAACTCGTCGAGGAGGGCACCGAATTCGAACGCGTTGCCGATGGGATCGCCGGAGACGACCGCTATTCCGGACCGCGCCCGGTAGGCGATCGCCGCGGTGCCCGACGCGTTGAAGTAGTACGACTTCGCCGAATTGAGGGCGAACGGCGACAACGGGTCGTCCGTGGTCTGCTGGATCAGCGAGAAGACACGGGCACGGTCCTCGGGCTGCGGAACACTGCGCACCGGCAGCATCAGGACGGGTCCGGTGGCCACGAGGAGGAGGAACCCGGGAGTCGAATGTGCGCTGGTGTACGCCACATCCGCTGCCGCTACGAACAGCACCGCGGCCGCCGAATGTGTCATGGTGACGGGCCGCCGCAGGTGCAGACCCCGGGCCACCAGCAGGACGGCGATTCCGGCCGCCACCATCCACGTGCGAACGGGCCCCGACCGCCCGGCCATCCACAGGAGCACGAGGCCGACCACGACGGTTGCGCCGACGAGCGCCATCCGCGCCGCGGGCGATTCGGGCCGGTACACCCGCAGCCCGGGCACGGTCATCGGTGTCGACTTCGAATTCTGCATCCGCACCCCTGCCCCAGGTGACGACTGTTCCGGTGCCTCCAATCTAGCGGCTCCGCCACCCGTGAGTGGTTGACGAGTCTCTGGACTCGCTACGCACTCACGGGCGAAGCCTGGGCGGCGGTGCCCCGTGCGGCAGGGACGGCCCGATGGCCGTGAGTGAGCCTGCGGCACGCCCCTTCCCCCAGCCGAGCTTCTCGCGGTACCGGCCGATGTGGTCCTCCGGGATGTCCTGCCCGTCGACGAGCGGCGTGGACTGCGGATCCACGTACAGCGCATCGACCGGGCAATACGCCTCGCACATGAAGCACGTCTGGCAGTCCGATTGCCGCGCGATCACGGGGATCCCGGTGTCGGTGCGGTCGAACACGTTGGTGGGGCACGCGTCGACGCACTTGTCGCAGCCGATGCACGCCTCGGCCAGCAGCACCTCGATCACGAGGCCACCCGCAACAGCCCACTGCGTGCCGCGCCGGTCGAGGTCCACACGTCGTCCAGCCCACCGGTGAGCACGTGGTGGTGCTGCGCCGGATCGAGGTCCGGGTAGTCGGCGCGCTTGCTCATTCCACGGGTTTCCGTCCGCGCGAGCGTCGAGTGGTACATCCACCGACCCACCGCGGTGATCGCCGCGGCCTGACGGGCCCGGACACGCTCGTCGCCGGAGTCGCCGCCGAGCCCCAGCGACAACGCCGTCCACAACGACTCCAGCTCGTCGAGCGCACCCTGCACACGCACACCGTCCCGCAGGTAGTTCTTCTCGTACGGGATGAGTTCCGCCTGCGCGGCCGCGACAACGGCGGATGCCTCCAGCCCCGACCGCCCCGTGGGCCGCAGTCCGGCCCGGCCGGCGGGACGCAGTTCGCCCGCCCGGACCCGACGTTCGGTTCGCGCGAACCGCGCGGCCCCCGTGCCCGCCCAGCTGCCGGACGACATCGCCCACGCCGAGTTGTGGCTGCCGCCGCCGGTGAAGCCGCCGCAGATGCGTTCACGGGTCGCGGCGTCACCCGCCGCGAACAGGCCGGGGACGGATGTGGCGCAGGTGTCGTCGCCCACGTCGATGCCGCCGGTGCCGCGCACCGTCCCCTCGGCGAGCATGCTGACCTCGAAGCGGTCGGTGAACGGGTTGATGCCGCGCCGGTCGAATTGCAGGAAGAAGTTGGGCTGGCCGAGTCGCATCTGGCGTTGCACGTCGTCGTCCGCGCGGTCGAGTTGGGCGAACACCGGCTCGGACAGCAGCGTTTTCGCGATCACCGAACGCCCCTTGGTGGAGCCGGCGCCCTCGAGGACCCGTCCGTCGGCGTGGAAGAACGTGGCGTAGCCGTAGTAGGCGGTCTTGGTGATGGTGGAGTTGGCCGGGACGATCGCGTACGCGTTGGAGAACTCCATGCCGGAGAACGTCGCACCCACCTCGGCGGCCATCAGCGCGCCGTCGCCGGTGTCGACGTTCGTGCCCAGGGCGCGGGACAGGAACGCGCAGCCGCCGCTCGCGATCACGACGGCGCCCGCGGTGATCCGGTAGTCGCGGTCGTCCTGGCGCTGGTAGCCCGCCGCGCCGCGCACCTGGCCGTCGGTGTCGACGAGCAGTTCGAGGGCCGGCGAGTGGTCGAGAATCCGGACGCCCGCCTTCTTCACCCACGCCCGCATCCGCCGCATGTATTCGGGCCCTTGGAGTCCGGTGCGGATCTGCCTGCCGGTGTCGGGGTCGACGGGGAACGGGTACCGGCCTTCCTCGGCGAGGAGGTTCATGTTCGCGTACGTCTGGTCGAGGACGCGGTCCATCCAGTGGTGGTCGGCGAGATGGCCGCCGAGCGCTTCACGGCTGGCCTTGGCCTTCGCCCGCGCAGACTGGTCGGGGTCGACGTACCAGACGCCGGTGCCCGAAGGCGCGGTGGCGCCGCTGGTTCCGCAATACCCCTTGTCGACGAGGACGACGTCCGCCCCGGATTGCCGTGCGCGCAGCGCCGCCCACGTTCCGGCGGGGCCGCCGCCGATGACGACGACGTCGGTGCTCAGGTCGAGAAGTTCGGTCATGAAGGGCGCTCCTGTCGAGGCGGAACAACTACCCTTCAACGCTTCCGCACATCGGCCCGCGCCGCCATCGTCAGAATCAGCGTGAGCTGAACGCCCGTGAGCGGTTAACGAGTCCGGGGACTCGCCAACCGCGCACGGGCGCTACGCGCCCTTGCCGTAGTCGACGCTCAGCCAGTGCTCCGGCCGCATTCGGATGACGATTGCGCTGTCGTCGTACGACTGCTCGACGAAACTGTCGACCTCCTCGGCGGGGAGGTAGCGGGTGGCGAGTTCGCGGACGACGTCGGCGGTGGGTGATTCGTCGAACTCCACCGGACCTTCGACGCTGACGTACCGGTAGGGCGGCTTCTCGTCCTGGGCGACGAGGCTGAAGCGGCCGGCAGCGCGGATCAGCCGCTCCTTCAGCGAGCCGCGACCGGTCCAGACGTACACGTGGCCGCCGGGTTCATAGCCATACCAGATGGGGAGGGCGAGCGGTGCCCGTCCGTCGCGGTCGACGGCGATCACCCCTACGTGCACGTCGGCGAGGAACTTCTCGCGCTGTTCACTGGTCATCGACAACTGCGACATGTCAGTCTCCGCTCTGGTGTTCGGGTTTCGAAGGTGGTGCGGGGTCGAGCAGCTGGGCGAGGTGTTGCGACGATCGGGTCGGGTCGAGTTGCCGCACCTGCATGTGGCAGCTGAATCCGTCGGTCAGCACGACTGCGTCTTCAGGACTGTCGCGCAGTGCGGGGGCGAGTGCCTGTTCCGCGACCTGCATGCTGAGGTCGTAGTGGTCGGCTTCGAACCCGAAGTTTCCTGCGACGCCGCAGCATCCGGTGGCTTCGCGTACACGCTCGACCCCGATCGCTTGCAGCGCCTTCCGCTGACCGGCCGCGCCGAACACGGCGTATTCGTGGCAGTGGGTCTGCACAGTGACGTCCTCGGGCAGCGCCGCGCTCGGGGTCCAGCCCGCCTGTGCGCGCTCGAGGACCGCGCCGGCGAAGCTCTGCACGCGGGCGGCGACGCGGCGGGCGGCGTCGGTGTGGACGAGTTCGGGCAAGTCCTTGCGGAACGCGGCGGCGCAACTCGGTTCGAGAACGACGATCGGACGGTCGGTGCCGTCGTCGAGGAGTTCGGCCGCCTTGGCGAGCGTCTTTTTCGCTTGCTTCAGCTGTCCGGTGGAGATCCAGGTGAGCCCGCAGCACACGTCGCTGCGGCACTGCGAGCTGAGGCCCGCCTCGGCGAGTACCCGCGACGCGGCGCCGACCACCTCGGGGCGGAATCCGCGGGTGAACGTGTCGGCGAGCACCACGACGTCCGCGGTGCCGTTCTGCGACGTCTCCCCGACCTCGCGTCGAATCTGCTTGCGGGAAGCAAACTCCGGCATCGACCGGTGCGGGGTGAGACCACCCAGCTTGGCCGCGACCTTCGCCAGCCGGCCCGCGGTGAGCCGATTCACCACGGGGGCGGAGCGTTCGGCGATCTTCAGCCACACCGGCAGCCAGCCGAGGGAGTAGTGCGACAGCGGACGCACCCGGCCGCGGTAGTGGTGGTCGAGGAATTCGGACTTGTACGTGGCCATGTCGACGCCCACCGGGCAGTCGGTGGAGCAGGCCTTGCAGGACAGGCAGAGGTCGAGGGATTCCTTGACGTCCTCGGAGCGCCATCCGTCGGCGACGGTCGGCGAGTTGCGGACCATCTCCTGCAGGGCGCGGGCCCGGCCGCGGGTGGAGTCCTTCTCGTCGCCGGTCGCCCGGAAGCTGGGGCACATCACCCCGCCCGTCGACGCCCGGCAGCGGCCCACTCCGATACACCCCTGGACGGCGTGGACGAACGGTGCGACGGGGACGTCGCTGGTGGGGGTGAGGTCGAATGTGGTCTGCCACGCCCGCGGGTTCACGCCGTCGAGGGCCAGGCTGCCCAGCAGCGGTTCGGGGTCGACGATACTGCCCGGGTTCAGCACGGCCGCCGGATCCCAGAGCCGTTTGAACGTAGCGAACGCCGCCATCATGGTGGGCGTGTACATGATCGGCAGCAGCGCCGACCGCGCGCGACCGTCGCCGTGCTCCCCCGACATCGATCCCCCGAACCGCACGCACAGTTCCGCGGCGCGGTGGATGAACCGCGACATCACGTCCCGGCCCTCCTCGGTGCGCTGGTCGAAGTTGATGCGGATGTGCATGCAGCCGGCGCCGAAGTGCCCGTACATCACACCGGTGAGACCGAATTCGGCGAGCAGGGCCTTGATGTCGACGAGGTAGTCGGCCAGCTGGTCGGGTGCGACGGCGGAATCCTCCCAGCCCGTCCATGATTCGCCGCCCTCGACGAGGCGGGCCGACAGTCCGGCGCCGTCCTCGCGTACCCGCCACAGCGACGCACGTTCCGCCGGGTCTCCGACCACCCGTGAGTCGACGAGGCGTCCGGCCGCCCGCAGCTTCGAGACCAGTTCGGCCCCGCGCAGTTTCACCTCGGCGAGGTCCTCGCCGTCGAGGTCGACGTACAGCCAGGCCTCGCCGTCGGGCAGCCCGACAACGGAGTCGGCGCCGCGCAGGTGCCGCATGGTGTCGACGATCGCCGAGTCGATGCCTTCGATCGCGGCGGGCGAGTACGCGAGGATCAGCGCGTTGTCGCGGGCGGCGTCCACCAGGTCGCGATATCCGAGGCACAGCAGCATGGCCGCGGGCGGCACCGGCACCAGCGCGACGGTCGCGGCCACGATCACGGCGCACGTCCCCTCGCTTCCCACCAGGGCGCGGGCCACGTCGAAGCCGTTCTCGGGCAACAGGTTCGCGAGGTGGAATCCGGACACCTGTCGTGGGATGCGGCCCAGCTCGAGCCGGAAGTCGCCGAGATGCTCCTGTGTCAGCTCGTCGAGTCCGGCGGCGATCCGTTCGGCCTCGCTCACCGCAGATGAGTCTTCCGGGTCGGTGGCCCGCAGCCCGTCGCGGGTGGCGGTCAGCCGGTGCCCGTTCGCCGTCACGAGGTCGAGCGCGACGACGTGATCGGACGTGCGGCCGTACCGCACGGAGTGGTTGCCGCAGGCGTCGTTGCCGATCGCACCGCCGACGGTCGCGCGGGACTTGCTGGACGGGTCGGGCGCGAAGGTGAACGCGCCGTCCGTCGCCAGTTGCACGTCTTTCTGCAGGTCCGTCAGGACGATCCCGGGTTCGACGACGGCGGTTCGGGCGGACGCGTCGACGGCCCGCACCTGATTCATGTGCCGGGAGAAGTCGAGTACCACTCCCCTGCCGATCGCGTTGCCTGCGAGTGACGTGCCGCCGCCGCGGCTGGTGATGGGGATGCCGCGGTCGGTGCAGGCCCGGACGATCGTCACCACGTCGCCGGCGCTGCGCGGAAATGCGACTGCCAGCGGCGGCACCCGGTAGTTGGAGGCGTCGAAGGAGTATTCGGCGCGCCGCCGCGATCCGATGTCGAGGTCGATGCCCAGCTCGGCGAGCTCGGCATGCAGGTCGGCCGCGGGACGTGTCAGCTCAGCCACGCGTCGATCTGTCCCGTCTCTTCGGAGTCAGCTACCGGAATTCTCGTCAGCGCGGCCATGGCTACATGGTCGAGCCGCTCCCGAAGATTGTCAACAATCCACTCGGTGAGCCGGGTACGGTTCGGAGGGGTGAGCGTCGTGCGAACGCCGTCACCCGCCCAGCGACTGTTGGCTGTGCGGGTCGGAGCCACGGCCTGGGTACTCATCGCCCTGTATTTCCTCGCGGAGGTCGTGACCGCGCGCGCCTGGCCGCGGCCGTACGAGGTGCGAACCAACTCGGTCAGCAATCTGGGTGTCACGGGCTGCGACGGCTCCGCGGCCCAGGCCGCGGCCGCCCGGCTCTGCTCACCGCTGCACACAGTGATCAACAGCGCTTTCGTGCTGACCGGGGTGCTCATTCTCGCGGGAGCGGTGGGCCTTCGCGAGTTCCTGCCACCGGGACGCCTGCGCCGGGCAGCGTTGACGTTGCTCGGTCTGGCGGCCGTCAGTGCGGCCCTGACGGGAGTCGTTCCGATCGATGTGGACGCCCATCTGCACCAACTGGTCGCGACCCCGACGTTCGTCGCCCGCAACGCCGCGATGATCGTCATCGCGATCGCGCTGTATCCGCGTTGGCGCATCTTCGCGCTCTGGACCGGTCTGTGCTGCCTCGTCGGGGTCGTCGGAACGGCGGCGATCCTCCTCCCCGGCGAACCGTTCGGCCTCACCGAACGCCTGGCCCTCTACCCGTTCACGGTGTGGGTCGTGACCGCCGGTGTCGCGGCGCTCCGCACCCGTGCGCCGTTCCGGTCGCCCTGACTACCAAAAAGGCGCACGGGCCGCCGAAGGCGCACCATGGAGTGATGTCCACAGCTCTCACGCATGCCGCCGCCACCCAGCAGTTCGCGGAGAACGGCCGCATCTCGATCGAACCCAATCATAAGCGCATCCGGGTGTTGTTCGGCGGTCAGGTGGTTGCCGACACCACCCGTTCGGTGTACCTGTTCGAGAAGGGGCACCTGCCCGTTTACTACATTCCCCGCGACGACGTGAACTTCGACCTCCTCGAGCCCGTCGACGCCACCACGACCTGCCCGTGGAAGGGCAAGGCCCGGTACTGGGATCTCGTCGTCGGCGACCGTCGCGCCGAGCAATCCGTGTGGGGATACGACGCCAAACTGGAGGACTCCCTCGACCTCAGCCCGTACGTCGCGTTCTACTGGCACAGGATGGACGCCTGGTACGAGGAGGATCAGCAGGTGTTCGTCCACGCCCGCGACCCGTATGTCCGCGTCGACGTGCTGCCGTCCTCCCGGCACGTCGAGGTGTTCATCGGTGACACGCTCGTCGCCGACACCGTCCGCCCGCGACTGCTGTTCGAGACGTCGCTGCCGGTGCGCTACTACGTGCCCCGCATCGACGTGCGGTCCGAGTTCTTCACCGCCTCCGACACCAGGACGTCCTGCCCGTACAAGGGGACGGCGTCGTATCTGTCGTTCACCGGGTCGGGCGGCTCCGCGCCGGTCGAGGACGCCGCCTGGTTCTACCCGTTCACCACCGCGGAGGCGTCGGGCATCGACGACCACGTGTCGTTCTACCCCGACCGCGTGCGGATCGTCGTGGACGGCACAGAGCTGGAGAACTGACGTCAGTCCCGAGGGGGGCAGCGGGGGTAGTTCCAGATTGTCCCGGAACGTGCCGCCCACGTAGTCGTTGCCGACGATTCCGCGACGCCGCAGTTCGGGCAGCAGGCCGTTGACGACGAAGTCCCGGGTCATCTCCCTCGGCGAGTCCGCCGAGGGAGATGACGTCGAGGACGCCCGCGTCGTAGCGTTCCTGGACGGCATCGGCGAGTTGCTCGGGTGTTCCCGCGACCGCCCAGTGGCCGGTGTCCTTGGACGCGATGATCAGCTCGCGCAGGGTCCGCCCGGACGCGGCGAGCCGGCTGAAGATTTCGACCCGGCCGCGGCGGCGGTTCACCGACCGGACGTCGGGCAGGATGTCGGCCGGGATCGGCTTGTCGAGCGGCAGCCCGGACAGGTCGAGGTCGCCACCGAGCATGTCCTCCAGCCGGATCCGGCCGGCGTCGAGGTCCGTCGCCTCCTCCTGTTCCCGGACCAGCCGGCGCACTTCCTCCTCGGACGCGCCGTAGGTTGCGTGGAAGGAGCTCATGATCAGCGGCAGCCCGTAGGCAACCTCCGCGAAGCGGGCACCGAGTTCCACGCCGGCCGCGGATTGGCCGGCCTGGAATTGCACGGGACGGCGCTGCGGCAGCGGCGGGATGTTCAACGGTCCCTTCACCGTGAAGTACGTGCCCGCGTGGTCGATCGGCCGCACCCGATCGGCGTCGAGCGTGGTTCCCCCGGCACCGTCGGACGTCAGTGACCCGGGTCGCCAGCTGTCGAACAGCGCGTTGATCACCTCGAGGGATTCCGTGGCGCGGGCGTAGCGTTCCTCGGGGCTCGGCAGGTCGCGGTTGCTGTAGTTCTCCTCGCCCAGTGACGACGTGACGGCGTTCCAGGCGGCGCGACCGTTGCTGACGTGGTCGAGGGTGCCGAACAGCCGCGCGAGGTTGTAGGGGTGGTGGAACGTGGTGGTCACCGTCGCGATCAGCCCGACATGCGAGGTCACGGCACTGAGCGCCGACAGGAAGATCAGCGGTTCCTGCGCGCCGATCGCGCCCTGCGCCCCGAAAGTGAGGAGGTCGGCGGCGAACAGCGCGTCGAACTTGTTGGCCTCGGCGATCTTCGCGATCTCGATCGACGCCGCGACGGTCGACTGCTGCGGATCGATGGCGGCGGCATAGGTGCTCACGGCGCCGCTGACTCCCGTGACCGTTTTCAGCGGCCGGCGACGTGGGGTGCTCATCGTCGAAGCCTAGGAACGACGGCCGGGTCGGCCCAGCGTTTCGATCAGGCGGATTCTGACCGCCCACGGGACGTTCCGGTTACCGTCGGGGTGTGCTGTTCTCGCAGATCGTCGCGACGTCCCGGGACGTGGGGGCCACCCGGTCGCGCAAGGTGAAGATCGGGGCGCTGCGCGAGGTCCTCACCCAACTGGAGCCGGCCGAGGTGGAACCGGTGGTGGCGTGGCTGTCCGGGGAGCTTCGGCAGGGCCGGATCGGGATCGGCTGGCGGACGATCGCCGACATCCCCGCCACCCCGGCCGACGTGCCGTCCGTGACGGTGTCGGAACTCGACGGGACCGTCACCGCCGTCGCCGCGATCTCCGGCTCCGGATCCGCCGCCCGCCGACGCGAACTGCTCGCGGACCTCTTCGCCCGCACCACCGCCGACGAGCGGGACTTCCTGCTGCGGCTGCTCACCGGCGACCTGCGCCAGGGTGCGCTGGAGGGGGTGATGACCGACGCGATCGCGGCGGCCGCCGACCTTCCCGTCGAACCGGTGCGCCGGGCGTTCATGCTGTCGGGACGGCTGCCCGCGACCGCGGTCGCGGCGTTCGACGGCGGCGTGGACGCCCTCACCGCGTTCCGGCTGGAGGTGGGCCGACCGGTCCGGCCCATGCTCGCCTCCCCTGCCGAATCACTCACCGACGCGTGGACCGAACTCGACGGCGACGTCAGCGTCGAATACAAACTCGACGGGGCACGGATCCAGGTGCACCGCAACGGCGACGAGGTGCACATCTTCACCCGCACCCTGCGCGAGATCACCGGCAGCGTGCCGGAACTCGTCGAACTCGTCGCAGGCCTGCCCTGCACGTCGGCGGTGTTCGACGGGGAGACGCTGGCGCTCACCGACAGCGGCCGGCCCCGACCGTTCCAGGAGACGATGAGCCGCTTCGGCGCCGAGTCCGCCCGCGACCTGCTGCTGCACCCCTACTTCTTCGACTGCCTGCACCTCGACGGCGTCGATCTTCTCGACGCGCCGTTGGAGGAGCGGCTGGACGCCCTGGAACGCGTTGCCCCACAACACCGCATCCCCGGACTGATCCGCCCCGACAGCGACGGCGCCGCAACCCATTTCGACGACGCCCTTGCCGCCGGTCACGAAGGTGTGATGGTCAAATCGCTCGCCGCGCCGTATGCGGCGGGACGTCGCGGCCGCGCCTGGCAGAAGGTGAAACCGGAGCACACACTCGACCTGGTGGTGCTCGGCGCCGAATGGGGTTACGGGCGGCGCACCGGCTACCTGTCCAACCTGCACCTCGGTGCGCGGGATCCGGACGGCGGCGAACCGATCATGGTGGGCAAGACGTTCAAGGGCCTCACCGACGCGCTACTGCAGTGGCAGACGGACGAATTCCCACGCCACGAACGCAGCCGCGACGATCACACCGTGTACCTGCACCCCGACCTCGTCGTGGAGATCGAACTCGACGGCGTCCAGGTCAGCACGCGCTATCCCGGCGGGCTCGCGCTGCGATTCGCGCGGGTCCTGCGCTACCGCCCCGACAAGACCGCCGCCGACGCCGACACCATCGACGCCGTGCGGGCCCTGCTGCCGGGCTGACTGCGCTCGCTCGACCTGCGTGGCGGGCGTGTGCGCGGTAACCTCCCCGGCACAGATAAGGACGCCGTGCTGTGAGGGGGTCGACTGGTGAACTTCGTTTTCCGTTTCGTGCCGTCCCCCGTCGAGCGCACTGTCCGGAAAGTGGCCACTGCCGCCGAGGGACCGGTCCGCGTCGCCGTGTGCGCCGTGACCGTGCCGATCGACGTCGCGAAGACGTCGTTCCACATCCTCCGGCTCACCGAGGAACTGCTCGAGGAGGTCGTGTTCCTGCTGCGGACGATGCGGCCGGTGGTCGAGGCGGTGAGCACCACCCAGCAGTCCGACAATTTCGACACGGTGTTCCGGACGCTCGAACAGATCCAGCAGTCGGCCGACGCGATTGCCCGCACCCCGATCGGGGTCGTCCGGAGCGTGTTCGCGCCGGCCCGTCCGTCGTCCGAGCAGGTCGACTATCACCCCACGATCATCGACGCCGAGCCGCCGAAGCCGTCCGGCGTGGCGGTCCGGATCGCGTCCGTCACCGTGACGGCGCCGAGCATCACGTTCGGCAGGCCGAATCGCTGATCCGGGCTATCGCCCGGGAAAGAAGTCCGCGCTCTGCACGTAGTCCATTGCGGCGGTGAACGTCGGGTCGCTCATGCGCCTGGTCATCTCCGCTTCGTCGACGTCCTCGATGTGGGTCTGGACCCACCAGAGGTTGCCGAACGGGTCGCGGACGCGGCCCACGACGTCGCCCCAGAACAGGTGCGTCGCCTTCGTCACCAGCGTGCCCCCGGCGGCGACGGCCCGCGCGAGCACCGCCTCGGCGTCCTCGACGTACAGGCGGAGGAACCCGGGCGTCGGCGGCCAATCGGGTCGCGCGTCGAACATCATCACAACGGCGTTCCCGATCCTCACCTCGGCGTGCCCGATGGTGCCGTCCTCGCCCACCATCCGACCGAGTTCCTCGCCGTCGAACGCCGCCTTCACGTAGTCGATGAGTGCGGCGGTGTCGCGGGAGATGATCCACGGCGTGACGGTGGCGTAGCCCTCGGGAATCGGATCGACGGTCATGCGGTCCTCCTGCGTCGGCGAATCGGTTTCTCTCACCGTAGAACCGATAGCGGTCATTTTCGGTCCGCATTTGATCGCCCGGATACGCTCGTATCGTGTCCGAACACATCCTCGTCACCGGTGGATCCCGCGGCATCGGCGCAGCGGTGGTGCGTCTCGCCGTCCATCGCGGCTATCAGGTGACGTTCACGTTCCAGAACGACGACGAGGCCGCCGCGCAACTCGTCCACCACTGCGGTGTCCGCGCCACCGCCGTGCGGGCGGACGTCCGCGACGCGGATGAGGCCGTCGCCGTCGTCGATGCGGCCGACCAACGCGGTCAGCTGGTCGCGCTGGTCAACAACGCGGGGACCACCGGCCCACTCGGCACGTTCCTCACCACCCCGGACGAGGTGATGCGGGAGGTGTTCGACGTCAACGTCTTCGGGGCGATGGCCTACGCCCGCGCGGCGGCCGAGCACTGGATCCGAACAGGGCGTTCCGGCGTCATCGTCAATCTCAGTTCGATCGCGGCCCGCACCGGCGCGCCGGGCGAATACGTCGGGTACGCGGCCTCCAAGGCGGCCGTGGACAGTTTCACGACGGGGCTCGGGCGGGAACTGGCGAGCGCGAACATCCGCGTCGTCGGTATCGCGCCCGGTACGACGGACACCGACATCCACGCCGCCGCCGGCGATCCCGGACGACCCGGGCGAGTGGCCGGAAAGGTGCCACTCGGCCGGGTCGCGGAGCCCGAGGAGATCGCCGAAGCGGTGTTGTGGGCGCTGTCGCACCAGGCGTCCTACGTCACCGCCACGACCATCGACGTTTCCGGCGGTCTGTGACGCTACCGCCCTCGCGAGCCGACCCTCGGGACGAGCATCGGCACCCGCGAGCGGTAGGTCCGATAGTCGTCGCCGAACGTGTCGACCAGGTCGTGCTCCTCGAAACGCACCGCCACCAGGATGAAGCCGGTGGTCCCGACGGCGAACAGCAATCGGCCCCAGGTCATCGTCGGCGCCACCCAGAACGCGATGATGAAACCGGCATACAGCGGGTGCCGAATCACCCGGTACAGCACAGGTGTCCGAAAGTGACTGGGCAGAGCCGACTTTCCGCTCTGGTTCCGCAGCACCTGGCGCAGCCCGAACAGGTCGAAGTGGTCGATGGCGAACGTCGCCGCCAGCACGAGGGCCCACCCGCCGAGCGACACGACGTAGATCACCACGCGGACCCAGTCGGTCTCCACGTCCCAGATCTGCTCGGGTAGCGGACGCCATTGCCACATCAGCAGCGCCAGCGCGGCCGTGGCGAACAGGACGTATGTCGAGCGCTCCATCGGTTGCGGGACGATCCTGGTCCAGCGTTTCTTGAACCAGGGCCTGGCCATCACCGAATGCTGCATGGCGAAGACCGTCAGCAGCACCACGTCGATGACCACGGCGACGGCTACGGGGGCGTCGGGACCATCGTTGATCGTGTGGGGCACCACGAGCCCCTCGACCCATCCGATCGCGTACAGGAACACGATCAGGAACGTCGCGTAGACGACCATTCCGTACACGGTGATCAGTGTTCGGGCGACACCACCTGTGCGGTGCGCCTGGGGTGATTCGACCATCTCGGCCATGCTGTTCTCTCCGATCGCTGGGATTCCCCCGACGCTCCGAAGTCTCCGATCGGGCGAGGTGCGGAACAAGGAACCCTGGGGTGGGAGTCACCGCACCCCGGCGACCGTGTCGGATCGGTTGACTACTCTGTGGCCATGCTTCCCGGGGACTTGCGCGACATCGACGTGGCGTCGATCAAGGCGGTCCTCGGCACCACCACCTACACCCGCGGCGAGCAGTACGCCCGCGACCACGCGGTGATCCAGATGTCGTGGGATCCGGCAGCCAAGGAGCTGTGGGGCGAGGTCGCGGGCACGGCGAGGGAGCCGTACTCCACGTCGGCGTTCATCGTCTCCAGCAGATCCCGCACCGTGTACCGGTACGGGATCTGCACGTGTCCGGTCGGCATGAACTGCAAGCACGTCGCCGCCCTGCTGATCACCGCGATGAAACAGGCGAGGTCCCAGGCGCAGGCGGCGGTCGCGCCCACCTGGGAACGCTCGCTCGGTTCCCTGCTCACCGCCGATCCCTTCGGCGACTCCGGCGGGCGTTCGCCGCTCGCCATCCAGTTCCGGGTCCAGGCGTCGGCCGCCGACGCGGCACCCCAGTTGCTGGTGCGGCCCGTCCAACCGGGCAGCAAGGGCTGGATCGTCGGCGGGTTGGCGTGGAACAAGCTGGGCAGCCAGTTCCAGCATCCGGCCGAGCAGATCCGGATGCTGCACGAGATCCATCTGCTGTCTGTCGGGGGTCTGACCTACCGCCGCCAGAATCACACCGATCTCGACCTCGGCGTCTTCCCCAGCCGCCAGCTGTGGTCGCTGCTCGACGAGGCGACCCGGGTCGGCGTGGAGCTCATCCACTCCTCCAAGCGTTTGGGCGCACTCGCCCCCTACCGCTCGGCCGAGGTCTGCCTCGACGCCACCCGCGACGACGCCACCGGCGCTCTCGTCGTACGGCCGGTGGTCCGCGTCGACGGCGAACCCGTCGACGCAGTGACCGTCGGCTTCATCGGAGTCCGGGCCCACGGCCTGTTCTACGTCGACGCGGACGACCGCATACACCTCGCGCGCCTCGACTCCGTCGTACCCGGCCCCTTGCAGGATCTGGTGCGCCGCCGCACGCCCATCGAGGTGCCCGCCGCCGAAGAGCCCCGTTTCCTGGCGGACTTCCTGCCGAAGCTGCGCAACCTGGCCACCGTGATCTCCTCGGACGGCTCGTTCGTCCCACCCGCGATCTCCGAGCCCACTCTGGTGATGCGGGCGTCGTATCACCCCGACCACGAGGTCGCCGTCGACTGGGAATGGCTGTACACCGTCGGGGACGACGAGCACCGTGCGCCGCTGACTGCCCGGACCCCCGGCGACGAGTACCGGGACGACGCCCGCGAGCGCGCACTTCTCGACGAGCTCGACATCGCCTGGGACAGATACGGGTTGGGGTCGGGCAGTCCGGAAGCGACGGCGCTGCGCGGACTCGACACGATGCGGTTCACCACCGAGGTCCTGCCCCTGCTCCACGGCAAGTCCGACGTGTCGATCGACGTTTCGGGCGAACCGGCCGACTACCGGGAGGCCGGCGATTCCCTGGCCATCGGAGTGTCGGTCACCGCATCCGAGGGCGGCACCGACTGGTTCGATCTCGGCGTCACCCTCACCGTGGAGGGCCGGGACGTGCCGTTCGACCAGGTCTTCTCGACGCTGGCCGCGGGGAAGACCGAGTTGCTGCTGCCCGACGGCGCCTACTTCTCCCTCGACAAACCCGAACTCCACACGCTGCGCAAGCTGATCGACGAGGCGCGCGCCCTCCGCGACCGCGCGGACGGGACGTTGCGGCTGAGCCGTTTCCAGGCGAGTCTGTGGGACGAGTTCGCCGCGCTCGGCACCGTCGAACGTCAGGCGACGCAGTGGCGGCAGCAGGTGGACGGCCTGCTCGCGCCCACCACCATCGGGCCCGCGGACGCCCCGAGCACGCTGGACGCCCAGCTGCGCCCGTATCAGCTGGAGGGGTTCCGCTGGCTGGCCTTCCTGTGGGAGCACGGGCTGGGCGGCATCCTCGCCGACGACATGGGGCTCGGCAAGACACTGCAGGCGCTGGCACTGATCTGCCATGCGCGGCAGTCGAATCCGGCCGCGCCGCCGTTCCTCATCGTCGCCCCCACCAGCGTCGTGTCGAACTGGGAGTCCGAATCGGCCCGCTTCGCTCCGGACGCGACCGTCGTCGCGATCTCCGACACCCGATCCCGGCGGCGCGTTCCCTTCGACGAGCTGGTCGAGGGCGCCGACATCGTCGTCACGTCGTACACCCTGTTCCGTTTGGAGTTCGAGGCCTATGCGGAGTCCGCGTGGTCGGGGTTGATCCTCGACGAGGCGCAGTTCACCAAGAACCATCAGTCCAAGATCTACCAGTGCGTTCGCCGGCTGGAGACTCCGTTCAAGCTGGCGGTCACCGGCACGCCGATGGAGAACAACCTGATGGAGCTGTGGTCGCTGCTGTCGATCACCGCCCCGGGACTGTTCCCGCATCCGGCCCGGTTCACCGACTACTACCGCAAGCCGATCGAGAAGCAGGGCGACACCGAACTTCTGGCGCAGCTGCGCCGCCGGGTGAAGCCGCTGATGCTGCGCCGCACCAAAGAGCAAGTGGTGAAGGATCTTCCGGCCAAGCAGGAGCAGGTACTCGACGTCGAACTGCACCCGCGGCACCGCAAGGTCTACGACACCCACCTGCAGCGTGAGCGGCAGAAGATCCTCGGCCTGCTCGCCGACGTCGACAAGAACCGCTTCACGATCCTGCAGTCGCTCACCCTGCTCCGGCAGCTGAGCCTCGACGCCGGACTGGTGGACGCCGAATACCACGACGTTCCGTCCGCGAAGGTGGACGCCCTGCTCGAGCAGCTCGCCGACGTCGTCGCGGGCGGTCACCGGGCGCTGGTGTTCAGCCAGTTCACCGGGTTCCTCGGCAAGATCCGCGACCGACTCGCGGACGCCGGGATCGCGCACAGCTACCTCGACGGCAGCACCCGGCGTCGCGGCGACGTGCTCCGCGAGTTCAAGGAGGGCGCCGCCCCGGTGTTCCTGATCAGCCTCAAGGCCGGCGGCTTCGGGCTGAACCTCACGGAGGCCGATTACTGCTTCATCCTCGACCCGTGGTGGAACCCGGCAACGGAGGCTCAGGCCGTCGACCGGGCGCATCGCATCGGGCAGACGCGGAACGTGATGGTGTATCGGCTGATCGCGAAGGACACGATCGAAGACAAGGTGATGGCACTGAAGGCGAAGAAGTCGGCGCTGTTCGCGAGCGTGATGGACGCCGACTCCCTGCTCAGCTCCAGCCTCGACGCCGACGACCTCCGCGGGTTGTTCGAATAGTCCCCTGCGCATGCCGGTCCGCCGGGGTCTGGGTAATGTCCGATCCATGCCTCGTTACACGATCGCCCTGCGGAACAACGCCACACCTGATGCGCCGGCGTCCGTGAGCCGCCATGTGCCGTTCTACTGCGCGCACGAGGCAGCGGGGGCGGCGTGGAATCGGGCGCTCGACGAGGCGTGCGGCGACCTGCTCGACCCGGTCACGCAGACCGCCGTGGTGAACGTCGTCAGCAACTTCGGACGCGAACTGTTCACCGGTGACGCGGACGTCGTCGTCGCCCTGGACCGGATCGGCACCACCTCGCTGACCTTCCTGATCACCCTCCACCAGGACTGCGTGCCGGCCGCGGAGCTGACCGTCGTACTCGTGCACCTCGATTCGAGCCGGGTGAACTCGGCGCCGTGGTCGCCGGCGCAGATCGCGGCGCTCGAGGCGTTGCGGAGCGCTCCGGTCGTCGCCTGACCTCGATCGATCGAAGTTTCAACGAAGCCTGATCTGGGCATTTGATGCGTATGAGTATCGAAGACGGGCCCGGTGACACGCTGAGCCCCAGCGAGAGCCTGGACTCCGACGACGTGCGCAACAACGACGGCGACGACGTCGTCGATCCGCCCGACGGGTGGAGTGAGGCCGACAAGTTCGGCACCACGGCGCGCGAGGAGCGGGAGGGTGAGTCCCTCGACGAGAAGTTGTCCGAGGAAGAGCCCGACGTGATGCTCGAGGAGCAGAGCGAGGTGTCGTTGGCGGATCTCCCCGACGACCAGCTGACCGAGGACGTCGACCGTGTCATCGACGAGGAGGACATCGACATTCCGGTGTTCGGAAACAAGCACGCCGACGTGGTCGAAGGCGTCATCGTGCAGGACTCGCGCACCGACCGGGGGCAGATCGACGGGTCCGCGGAGGACGGCGACTCGTTCTTCACCGTCCTGGACTGACGGCAGTGTCAGCCGCGCTGCCTTCCCCGGCCGTAGCGCAGGTAGAGAAAGTCGTCGTTGATCAGAGCGTGCTCGAGTGAAAGTGTGCGCGGCGCTTGCACTGTCGGGCCAGACGATGCGGGCAGTGTTTGCGGACCGGCCAATCGCGGGGCGAGGGTCAAGCACATCTCGTCCACCAGATCGTGTGTGACGAGATCGTGGAGGAGGGTGGGGCCGCCCTCGCACAGGATTCGGCCGAACCCGCGGTCCCGCAGAGCGGCCATGAGGGCAGGCATCTCGACGCTGTCGTCACCCGCCACGACGATGTCCGCCGACTCCCCGAGTGCTGCCCCGCGCGTTTCTGCCACCCGTCGGGTGGTGACGACGATCGGCCTGACACCACCCGCGAACAGTGGTGAACCGGGGGGAAGATTCCCCGTTCGTGTGACGACGGCGATCGGCGGTGGTGTGTCGTGTCCCCACCGTTCGAGTCGATAGCGAGCCTGTTCCTCCGTCAGCTGCACCGGTCCGTACGTTTCGGCGCGGACGGTGCCGGCCCCGACCAGAACCACGTCGGCATACGCACGCATCGCACGCAGGAGTTGGTGATCCACCGGGTCGGACAGGGGCCGGACGCGTCCGCCGAACGCCGCCGCACCGTCCAGGCTGGCAACCATGTTCACCCGTACCCCGTCCGGCGGGTCGCGGTAGAACTCTTCCGCCGACACCTCGTCGGCACCGCTGCTCAGCTTGCGCATCTGCGGCATCACGCCTCGTGCCCGGGTTCGAGGTCGCGCACGTCGGAGAAGGTGACCAGCTGCCCGAGGTCGTCCGGGGCGGATCCGGTCTCCGGGGCGAGGAGGAACGCGACGTGGTCACCGAGTTCGAGTCGTTCGAGGATTCGGCCGCTGAACCATGCGGGTGAGTCCTCCAGGATCGGCAGCCCGTGCGGGCCGGGATGCCAGTCGCATCGGGCGAACTTGTCGATCTCGTCCCCGGTTTGCGCGCCGAAGAGCGTCGCGAGCGCGACGTGGTCACGGGTCAGGAGATGCACCGCCAGACGCTCCGCGTGCGACGCCACCGAAAAGGTGTGATTCTTGTTGGACAGTCCGACCAGGAAGCGCGGCGGGTTGATGCTGACCTGCGACGCGAACCCGACGAGGCACCCCGACATCTCGTCTTCCGACCGTGTGGTCACCACGAACATCGGATAGTTCAGGAGCGCGACGACGTCCTCGAAAGCCTGACAGGCATCCCGATCAGTTGCGTCGATGTCCCCGGTGCGATCGGCCATGGGTCCTTCCTAACAGATTCCGGCCGGGAAGCGTCCGACGTGGTACTTCGCGTCCGACGCTTACTCGAAGGCGGTAGCCGCACCGCAGCGCCTAGACTGGGCAGGATCGCACTCGCGACAGCCACCGAAAGGCCCGACATTACGCAATCCTCCGCTCCGCATGACGTCTACTTCGTACCCCCGGAGCAGGAGACCGCGGACGCCGTCGCCCATGCCTCCGCCGCCGCGGCGTCGAGATTGCGCGACCGCGCCGACGTGGTCCGGTTCAAGGGCCGCTTCGCGCTGCCGATCACGCACACCACGCCGCACGAGGCGATGGTCGAGGACCTGCTGTTCGTCCGCGACGTCCTCGATGGCGCCGGAATCGAGTATCTGCTGGTGCGGGGCAACGACGAACGCCCGGTCATCGCGGTCAACTGGGCGCAGCGGAAGGCGTTGCGGGCGGCCCTGGTCGCCGCGTGTGAGGACCGTCCGTTCTACTCCAAGACCGTCGACGCCAAGGGTCCCGCGGTCCTGGTCTCCGACGGCAGCCTGTCCGCGACGTCGAAGGCCCGCATCTTCCGGCTGTTCCGTCCGCGCGTGCACCTGGCGAGCGGCCTGAGTTACGGGGCGTCGACGGGGGTGCAGATCGAGCTGTGGTCGATCAGCGACGACGAGATCGTGCTGCCGATGGAGAACTCCCTGACCCGGCGTGTGGTGCGCTCGGAGGAGGCGGTCCGCGGCACCGTCGAGCGGTTCGGACGGGTGTGGCCCACCATCGAGAACATGTTCGCCGACCATGCGTCGGACATCAATTTCGACGTCGACCTGGTGTTCTCCTGGGTGGACGGGTCGTCCGCGGAGTTCCAGGCGCAGCGCGCCAAGCGGATGCAGAGCTACGTGGTCGGCGAGGGCGACGATTCCGCCGCCCGGTTCCGGCAGATCGACGAGCTGAAGTACGCGCTGCGCTCGGTGCACATGTACGCGCCGTGGATCCGCCGCATCTTCGTCGCCACCGACTCCGACCGTCCCGCGTGGCTCGCCGACGACCCGCGGGTCACGTTCATGCCGAGCGAGGAGTTCTTCGCCGACCCGTCGGTGCTGCCCACCCACAATTCGCAGGCCGTCGAGAGCCAGCTGCACCACATCCCCGGTCTCGCCGAGCATTTCCTGTATTCCAACGACGACATGTTCTTCGGCCGCTCGGTGGGTCCGCAGATGTTCTTCTCCCCCGGCGGCATCACGATGTTCATCGAGGCGACCACCCGAATCGGTTTGGGCCACAACGACGACGAGCGCAGCGGATTCGAGAACGCGGCCCGCGTAAACCGCCGGCTGCTGCAGGACCGCTTCGGTCTGATGACCACCCGGCACCTCGAACACGCCGCCACCCCGCTCCGCAAGAGTGTGATGGAGGAGATGGAGAAGGAGTTCCCCGACGAGTTCGCCGCTACGGCCGCAAGCACTTTCCGCGCCAGCACCAACATTTCGGTGACGAATTCGCTGTATCACTACTACGCGTTGATGAGTGGCCGCGCGGTGGTGCAGACGGCGGCGCGGGTGAAGTACGTCGACACGACGATGAAGTCGGGGCTCCGCGACATGGACTCGTTGCTCGCGAAGCGGTCGATGGACTTCTTCTGCCTCAACGACGGCAGCGCACCCGAGATCGACCTGGAATTGCGGACCAGGAAGGTGACGCAGTTCCTGGAGAACTACTTCCCCATCCCGGCGCCGTGGGAGACCGGCGTCTGATCAGACGGCGGGAAACGCGTCGTTCGGACGCTCGCCCTCGTCGTAGACCGTTGCGGGAGAGCCGATGAGGAGCGGGTCGGGGGTGCCGACCACCCGCAGGTCCTTGCCGCTGTAATCGAATTTGTGGAGCACCCAGCGGATCGCCTCGATCCGGGCCCGCTTCTTGTCGTTCGATTTCACGACCGTCCACGGCGCCTGCGGCGTGTCGGTGTAGAAGAGCATCGCATCTTTGGCCTCGGTGTAGGCGTCCCACTTGTCGAGGCTCGCGAGGTCGGTGGGTGACAGCTTCCACTGCTTGACGGGATCGGTGCTGCGGGAGACGAACCGGGCGTGCTGCTCCTCCCGGCCCACCGAGAACCAGAACTTCACGATGTGGATGCCCGACTGCACGAGCATCCGCTCGAACTCCGGCGCAGACCGGGTGAACTCCAGGTACTCGTTGGGGGTGCAGTAGCCCATGACGCGTTCGACGCCGGCGCGGTTGTACCAGGAGCGGTCCATCATCACGATCTCCCCGCCGGCGGGCAGGTGCTGGACGTACCGCTGGAAGTACCACTGGGTGCGTTCGCGTTCGGTGGGCTTCTCCAGCGCCACCACCCGCGCGCCACGAGGGTTGAGGTGTTCGGTGAACCGCTTGATCGCGCCACCCTTGCCGGCCGCGTCCCGGCCCTCGAAGATGACGACGACTTTCTCGCCGTTCTCCTTCACCCACGCCTGGAATTTGAGCAGCTCGATCTGCAGTTTGCGCTTGCGGTTCTCGTACTGCCGCCGCGTCATCTTCTCGTCGTACGGGTACCCGTGCCGCCACGGTTCGTCGATGTCGTCGATGGCGTGTTTGCGGCCGGACTTGCGCAGCAGCTCCCCGATCTCGTCTATCTCCGGTGTCACGTCGATCTGACCGGCACGCGCGAGTTCGAAGGCGTCGGGATCGTGCAATTCGTCCACACAGCAAGACTACCGCCGCGAGGCGTCGCCGTCCGGGCTCATGAGATCGTGGATCCATGAGCATCGACCACATCGTTTCCGCGCTCGACCCGACGGTCGCGGCCGAGCTTGGGACCGCCCTCGACGGGTCGCCGATCGTCACCCTCGACGGAACGGTGCTGCCCGACCCCGCGCGCGACGCGGTGCTGGAACTGCTCACCCTGCTCGCCGACGGGCAGAGTGTGGCGCTCGGTGCGGTCGCGGACCTGCTCACCACGTCGCAGGCCGCGGAGATCCTCGGCGTCTCCGACACCTACGTGCGCCGGCTTGCCGACTCCGGCGCCCTGCCCATCGAGATGCGCGGCACCCACCGCCGGTTCCGGCTCTCCGACGTCATGGCGTACCGGGAGAAGTTCCCGCGCAGGGGCTGACTACACCCGCACCCGCATGACGGCCTGTTCACCGGCGTCCGGGATCCGCACGCCCTCGGCTGCGAGCCGCTGCTCGGTTTCCTCGGCGGTGACGTATTCGCCGACGGTGTCGTAGCTGCCCATCGGGACCACCGAATGCACGATCGTCTCCGGGTACACGTGCACGAGGTTATAGCCCTGGGCGCCGTCGCGCCCGCGCAACGCCCCGGCAGGGACGTTGAGGTCCTGGGTGTAGCAGGTGGCCGACGCGACGGAGACGGGGATGCCCGCAAACGTCGCCGTCGTCGAGTAGTGCAGATGTCCCGCGAGGATCGACCGGACGTCGCTGCCGTTGAGCACGTCGGCGAGGCGCGGCTGGTCACGCAACTCCACCAGCACCGCCAGGTCGAGGACGCATGGCACCGGCGGGTGATGCAGCGCCAGGATGGTTCCGTGCGGTGCCGGAACCGCGAGCTGCTGTGCCAGCCAGATCAATTGGCTCTCGGAGATCTCCCCGTGGTGATGTCCCGGCACCGTCGTGTCGAGGGTGACGATGCGCAGTCCGTCGACGTCGTAGACGTGATCGATCGGCTCGTACGACGGTTCCTGCCCGAGCAGTTCCGTCCGGAAGTGGCCGCGGTCGTCGTGGTTGCCCATCGCCCAGATTACCTGCGCACCAAGCGACGCGGCGACCGGTTCGACGATCGCCCTCAGCTTCTCGTAGGCGCCCGGCTGGCCCCGGTCGGTGAGGTCGCCGGTGAACACCAGGGCGTCCGGGCGGGCGTGCGACGACTCGATCTCGGTGAAGATCTGCCGCAGGGTTGCCTCGCTGTCGACGGCCCCGTACAGCAGGTCGTCGTCGACGAGATGGGTGTCGCTGAGGTGCAGCACGAAATGTGACGGTCGCGGATACTCGGCCGTCCGTATGTCGGCTGCCTCGGTGCCGCTCATCGGTCTCTCGCTTCCGCTCGCCCCGACGGGGGCAGGTGCCCGGGTGGACGCCACTATTTGTCCACCCTAGCCAAGCGCACTCCGGTCACCTCCCGGGGCACGCGCGGTGGCCGGACGGTGAACGGTGGGGCACGACGTCAGTTTCGTGCGTGGTGCGGTGCGCGCGCCTCCGGGCCGGCGGGCGGGATCATCGCGGCGAGGTTGGCCTGCGCCTCGAACCGGACCCGCTCGTCGCCGTCGTCCGCCGCTGCCGCGTCCTTGGCCGCGGTGAGGAACGGTCGGACCAGGTCGAGGGGCATCGGGAAGACGACGGTCGAGTTGTTCTCGCCGCCCATGGCGCTGAGGGTCTGCAGGTAACGCAGCTGCAGCGTCGTCGGGTTGCGGCTGATGACGTCGGCGGCCTCGACGAGTTTCGCGGAGGCCTGGAACTCGGCTTCGGCGTTGATGATCTTGGCGCGGCGCTCACGCTCCGCCTCGGCCTGCCGGGCGATGGCCCGTTGCATGTTGGCGGGGATCTCGACGTCCTTGATCTCGACGGTGGTGACCTTCACACCCCACGGTTCGGTCTGCTGGTCGATGACCTTCTGCAGGTCTTCGTTGAGGCGTTCCCGCTCGCCCAGCAGGGCGTCGAGGTCGGCCTTGCCGAGGATCGAGCGCAGGGTGGTCTGGGCGATCTGCAGGGTGGCGGCCAGGAAGTCCTCGACCTCGACGATCGCCCGGTCGGCGTCGACCACCCGGAAGTAGGCGACGGCGGTGACCTTGGCAGGCACGTTGTCGTGGGTGATCACTTCCTGAACGGGGATCTTCAGGGTCACGGTCCGCAGGCTGACCCGTTCCATCCGGTCGATCGCCGGGATCAGCAGCACAAGTCCCGGACCCTTCAGGTCGACCAACCGGCCCAGCCGGAACACGACGGCCCGCTCGTACTCGCGCAGCACCCGGATCGAGCTGCTCGCGAGGACGGCGAGGAGGGTGATGACGACGCACAGGATGACGATGATTGTGGTCATATCTCCAGCTCCCATGGTTCGCGGCGGCGCACGGTGAGGGTGAGTCCGCGGATCTGCTCGACGATGACGGAGTCGCCGGCGGTCGGTGTCTCGTCGTCCCCGAACAGTGTTTGCGCCTTCCAGAGGCTTCCGGCGGCCTCGACCTGACCTTGCCGTCCTTTCCAGTTGCGGACGGTGGCGTCGGATCCGACGAGGGATTGCATCCCGGTGCGCACGGGCGCGTGCCCGGCGGCGAGCGCCTTCCGGCCGCCCACCACCGCGAGACCCACTCCGACCACCGCGACTCCGGCGGCCGCCGGGATGGCGATCATCTGTGCGGTGTCGCTGGACGTGAACAGCAGCCACACGCCGGCCCCGACGAACAGTGCCCCGAGCCCGCCGAGCACACCCGCGGTGGGTGCGTGTGCCTCGACGACGATCAACAGCACACCCAGCACCAGCGCCAGCACGCCCAACGCGGTCATCTCGCATCACCCACGATCACGCTTTGCGAGGACCCGGTCGCACTCGCATAGCCTCTTCGCGATCGAGCCCTCAGTTCAACGGTAAGCGCAGGTCGACGGCAATGCCACCCGCAATTTCCGGCGGGGTACCGTTCAACGAATGACCAACCTTGATCACGGAGATCCCGGTGACGCCCCGACCGTGCCGCCGCCGCTGGAGGAGGTCGTCAATCCGGCCCGCCCGTCCGCTGCCGAGGAGGCCCGGACGGTCGCGGCCACGACGAACGTAGGCACCCTCGCGAGCCTGACCAGGGACGGCGACCCGTGGGCGTCGTTCGTCACCTACGGTCTGCTCGACGGCTCGCCAGTGCTGTGTGTGTCGCAGATGGCCGAGCACGGCCGCAACCTCGCGCACGATCCTCGCGCCAGCATCGCGATCGTCGCGCCGAACCCGCCCGCCGATCCACTGGCCAGCACCCGCATCACCCTCGCCGGGTACGTCTATCGCCCGGAAGGCGACGAGCTCGCCGCCGCGCGGGAGGCGCACCTGGCGGCCGTCCCGGCGGCGCACGTCTACATCGACTTCAGCGACTTCTCGCTCTGGGTGCTGCGGGTGCAGCGTGTGCGCTGGGTCGGCGGTTACGGGCGAATGGACTCGGCGAGCGAAGAGTCCTACGCCGCCGCGACAGCAGACCCCGTAACCCCGCATGCCGGCCCGGCGATCGAGCACCTCAACGCCGACCACGCGGACGCCCTGCGCGCCATGGCCCAGGCGCTCGGTGGATTCCCCGATGCGAAGACGGTCACCTGTGAGGGCGCCGATCGCTACGGACTGGACCTGCGGGTCATCACCCCCCGCGGCGTGGCCGTGACCCGCGTCGGATACGCAGAGCCACTCGACTCCGCCGACCAGTTGCGCGCGGCGACAGTCGCTTTGACAGATCAGGCCCGGGCACTCACCGGTCGGTGAGCACGTAACAGCTGGGGCGACGACCTCCCCGACCGACCAGCCCGGATGAGAGCGGCGAGCTTCGTGCTCGCCGCTCTCGGGACCAGCCTGCGCGCAACACCTCGGGTGCGAGTCGGGCACCGAGCGGGCGTCCGGCGAAATCCAGGTGACCGGTGACGGCCGACTGCAGCAGCCGATAGGTGTCGGTTCCGACGGCGCCGAGCCCGGTGACCAGTGCAAGTTTCGTCACCGGCATCTGCGCCAAGTCGCGCAGCGCGGCTGCCAGGGTGACGTCGCGGGCCTGGCGTTCGTTGACCTTCCGCGAGCTCATCACATAGATCCGGCTGGTCGCCTCCAATCGCGCGACCTCGGCGACTATCTTCGGTGCCAGCTTCTTCCCGACGCCGGTCATTGAATGCAGGAGTGCCCGGCGGGCGGAGCACCTTCATCTGCTTCCGCAGAGCCGCGAGGTCGCCGGACGCGACCATCACCGCACACAGGGCGTACTCGCCCCGCTTCGATTCGTCGATGAACGCATGCACGCGGAGAAGCCCCCGTGCGCGACACCTTTCGCACGCTACGCCGCGGTGGTCAGCTTCCGCTCTGAGGTGTGGATTCACGCGGGTACTCGATTCGGCGACCAGTCACCAGAGGGTGAGGGGTAACCCGGCCGCTTCCGCGCAGCGGATCCGTTCCTCGATCTCCTCGATGGCTTCGCCACGGGCGAGGCCGGTGCGGATCGCGGCGGCGATGGCGCGGGTCGGCCGGCAGGCCGCGGACATCGGCGAGGATACAGGCGAGGTTGCGGCGGCGCAGGTGGTATTCGGTGCGGTTGACGGCGTTGGTCCCCAACCGCATGTGCGCGGGTTTGTGCAGCCGGCGAAGTCGCATTGGTGGCATTGACGTCTCATACGTGGTCCGGACAGAGAAGATCCTTGACGTCAAGGATCTTCGCCGAGACCTTCCAGCCCACGGCGCCGATGCGAGGCGGCATCGACCCCCAAGCCCGTCGCCACCGCTTGGGCCGGGCACCGGGCCCGCGTCGAGCTCGCGGAGACCATCGCAAGATTTCATTCAGAATCCGACAAGCGACATCCCAGATCCTTTTCGTACCCGCAAAAGCTCTCACAGAAAAGGACCCGCCATGTTCCCCAAGACCGTCAAGTCCGCCGCTCGCGTCGCCACCGCCACACCGGCGCCCCGAATCACCGGTTCGATCATGAAACACACCGGCCTTCGCGCCGCGATGTGTGTCGGCGCTACGGTTCCCCTGGTACTGCTCGGTCACGGGATAGCCTCGGCCGCAACTATTGAGGTCTATGGGGGCGCCGACGAGGTCGAAGTGTATGTAACCGACGGTACGCCCGGGGAGAACTGCCTGGTCACCGACAACGGCTACACCTTTGGTGACGTGGTGGATGATGCGGGGTTTCTGGCTATCTTTATTCCAGCTGAGCCCGGCGACCACCAGGTGACTCTGGCGTGCGACAGCAGCGGGGGCTACGGCAAATGGGTCACGGTCGCACCCACCGGCCCCGGTCCGGGACCAGCCCCAGCACCCGCCCCCGGACCCGCCCAGGGCTACTACGCCAACATCTATGGCGGCCCCGGCGGTGCCGACATATTCATTACGGGCGCCGCGCCCGGGGAGACATGCATAGCCACCACCGATGCGAACGAGGCACTCTTCCTCGACGGAGTGGTGGATGGCACCGGCTCTCTCACTCTGTATTTCGGTACTCCTCCCGGCGACCAGACCGTGACTGTGGTGTGCGACAGCAGTGGAGCCGTCGCCCAATCGATCACGGTCACCTGACAGGTGGCATCACCAGATTCTGGTGTGCAGTCGGTCACCCATATCCCCGCCGACGCCTTCGTCGCCGAACACGATGTCCTTGCCTGACTGTCCGCCCGCAGCGACGGGTTGCCGGGAGGCGTTCGTCCAGTACGTCGAGTACCTCGCCGCAAAGTCCGGTGAACGCGTCACCCCGCCGGCGTCGTTGAAGCAGGAATCAGGGAAATCAGGGATAAGGCGCGGTCAACGGGACCGTGGGGACCCCCGTTGACCGGGTTGTCGCTTCCCTTCTGCGCAAGCCGGACAGCCACCGGGTCTCGTGAGGCCCGGTTTTCGGGGGTATCGTTGACGAAAATCCGGCGACATGGTCGACGGCGGTGCACCATGAGCGACGATCCGGGTACGCCAGGCAGTCCGCACTGGCAACCCCGCGGCCCCGAGTGGCAACCTCAGGGCCAACAGTGGCAACCGCACGCCCAACAATGGCCGCCCGCCGATGGGCCGCCCCCGGGGCCGCCGGGTCCTCCACCTCCGCGTTCGCGGGGCGGTGGCCGTTGGCCTCTGCTGTTCGGGTTGCTCGCCGCCGTGCTGATCGGAGTGCTCGTCGGCGGCTATCTCTTGTTCGTGAGGGGCGACGCGGATGAGGGTGAGGTGTTGCTCGAGGCGGCCGCATCCGAGGGGCCGTTTCCGTGGACGCCGCCGGTGGTGCCCCCCGATGCGCCGACCACGCTGCCGGAGTCGATGCCGACGGTGGCTGCCGGTGCGCCGGATCCGGGCCGGCCCGGATTGATCGCCGTGCCGGGCGACCGAACCGGAATCTACGGTGGCTCCCTCGAGTTGTCGGTCTGCGACAAGCCGAAACTGATCGGATTCCTCGAACAGAATCCGGGGCAGCGGGCCGCGTTCGGCGAGGTGTTGGGTGTTTCCGACGTCCGCGCCTATGTCGAGTCGCTCACGTCGGTGATTCTCGGTTCCGATACCCGGGTGACGAATCACGGGTACGAGAATGGCCGACCGACCGCGCTGCAGTCCGTGCTGCAGGCCGGGACGGCAGTCCTCGTCGACGACCGCGGTGTGCCGCGGGTTCGGTGCCAGTGCGGGAACCCGCTGTTGCCGCCGCAGCCCACCAAAGCAGCCCCGACGTACAGCGGGCAGCGGTGGCCGGGTTTCGCGCCGGACAAGATCATCGTCGTGCAGCCCGCACCCGCGCCGGTTACCCAGTTCACGGTCATCAACGTTGTCACCGGGGCTCCTGTGGTGATCAACGTCGGCAGCGGGACACCGCAGCAACCGACGACGACGCGGACGAGGACGCCGACCACGACGGTGCCACCCCCACCGCCGCGGACGACGGTCGCGCCACCGCCACCGCTCCGGACGACGGTCGCGCCACCGCCACCGCTCCGGACGACGGTCGCGCCACGCCCACCGCTCCAAACCACGGTCGCGCCACCGCCGCCGCGGACCACGGTGGCGCCACCCCCGCGAACGCAGCCGCCGACAACGCAGGCGCTGCCGCCCGCCGACTGGAGTACGACCGCCGAGGCTTTCCGGGGTCAGGACGGAGGACGAGCGTCGTTCGAGTGCCCGCCGGGTGGAGCGTTCGGCACCGTGTGGGGCTCGGGCACCTACACGGATGATTCCAGCGTGTGCACGGCTGGTGTGCATGCGGGAGTGATTTCCCAGCGGGGCGGCGGCGTGGTGGTCATCGTGATCTCCCCGGGCCTCAGCTCGTATGAAGGTTCGACATCGAACGGCGTCACGTCCGTGGGTTATGGAAGCTGGTATGGCTCGTTCCAAGTCGTCGGTGGCGGTTGACCGTGACCGGTCGGGACGGACGGCATCAAGGGTCGCCCGGCAGTCGTAGGACCGTGTTGCCCTCGGTGACGTAGAGGTCTCCGGTGGCCCTGACCGCTACCCAGATCGGGCGGTGCAGCCCGGTGAACGGCACCACAGTGGCGGTGTCCGCACCCGCTCGAAGTTCGGCAACGCGACCGTTTCGGTAGTCGGCGACGAACACATCGCCCGTGGAATCAACCGCCACACCGGTGGGGGACGCCAGCTCTGTGAACGGCAGCACGGTCTGGTCGGTGCCGCCGGCGGGAAGGAAGAGCACGCGGTTGTTGTCGGTATCGGTGACGAATACGTCTTCACTGGAGTTGACCGCCACGCCGACCGGTCCGTGCAGGTCGGTGAACGGCAGCACCTGTTGGCTCGCGGCGCCGGCGGGCAGCGCGACAATCCTGTTGTTGTTGTTATCGGCGACGAAAAGGTGTCCGGCGTCGCTGACCGCCACTCCGGCGGGCCCGGCCAGGTCGGTGAACGGGAGCACCGTCTGGGTTGTGGCTCCGGCATCGAGTTTCAGCACCCGATTGTTCTTCGTGTCGGCGACGAAGACGTCGCCGGCGTCATTGGTCGCGACCCCCGCGGGGTGGTCGAGATCGGTGAACGGGAGGACGTCCTGGGCGTCGGAGTCAGCGGCCAGCTTGAGGATGCGATTGTTGTTGGTGTCGGCGACGAGAAGATCTCCGGCAGTGTTGACGGCCACCCCGACGGGAGAGTTGAGGCCACTGAACGGCAACGTGGTCTGCGTCGATGACCGGTTGCCCCAATACACGAACGCCACTGCGGCACCGACGGCCAAGACTGTGAGGAAGGCGAGCGCAAGCAGAACACGCGCCGGATTTCGCCGACGCGGAACGCTGAACATCTGCGGCGGGGGCGGTTGCGGTACCGGCCGGGGCGGCGGCCGCCCATGCGGTGGTGAGGTGGGCTGCCGAGTCGTCTGGGCATGGGGTGCGCCGTGCATTGTCGTCTGCGACCGCAAACTGGTGGGCTGGGCCGTGTGCGAGGACTGCGCGTTCGACAGGGCAAGCTGAACGCCGGCCGCGAGTGCGCGGCAGGTCGGCAGCCGGTCTTCACGCCGCTTCGCCAAAGCGGCGGAGACGATGTCGTCGATGGCCGGCGGAAGATCACCGCGCACAGCACTGATCCGCGGTACGGGTGCACTGAGATGACCGCGCATGACCTCCTGGGTGCTTCCGGTGAACGGTGGGCGGCCGGTGAGCAGGCAAAATAGGGTGCAGCCCAACGAGTACACGTCTGCGCGGGGGTCGAGTGGGATGCCTTGGAAAGCCTCGGGCGCCGAGTACTGCAGGGTGGCCACCAGCGACCCGGTTTTGGTCAGGTGCTGTGTCTCGTCGAGGGCCTTGGCGATACCGAAATCGGTGAGCAGTACCCGCTCGGGTTGCTCGGCGCCGGACGTGCCCAACAGAATGTTCGCCGGTTTGACGTCGCGGTGCAGCACGCCGTTCTCGTGTGCATAGTCCAGGGCCTTCGCCGTTTCGGCGATGATGTGCACGGCGCGCGATGGGTCCATCGGACCCTCACGCAGCGCCACCGCGGCATCGGTTCCGGCAACGTATTGCATCGCAATCCAGTGTTGATGTGCTTCCCGGCCTCGGTCGAAGACGGACACGATGTTCGGGTGTTCCAGGCGCGCCGCGTGGTCGGCCTCGAGCTCGAAGCGGGAGCGGAAGCAGTCGTCGGTGGTCAGGCTGCGGTCCAGCAATTTGAGGGCGGTGTTCCGGGGCAGGTGAGGATCGCGAGCGAGGTACACAGCGCCCATCCCACCGACGCCCAACACACGTTGGATGGTGTAGCCGGCGAACACGTCACCCGGCTCGAGTTCCGCACGACCCATCGGCAACACCGCCTTCGGTCGGACCGCTACGCCGTCTGTGAGCCAATCGGAGTGTATGACTCCGCAGACTCACGGGGCACACTCATGGGGCTGCAGAGTCGGTCGTCCACGCCATCCACCTTCGGCCGCAACGGGCTAGCATCGATTATGTGCCTCCCCTCCCGCTGTGGAAGCGCCTGTATTTGCTCTGCACACGCCCCGACGGCCTGATCGCCGAGTACGACGAACTCGGTGCACTCGTCCGTGCGGGGGTTCTTGCCGAGCTCTACCTGACCGGCGCGGTACCGATCGCAAGGCCGCGCGGTCATCGAGTCCACCCCGGTGCTTCCGGGCGCGCTGGAGCAACATCTGATCACGCAGATCTCCGCCTCATGCCCGCGCACCTGGGAACACTGGATCGGCACCGACCCGCGGCCCACCGAGAGGCTGGCCCGGGACCAACTCGTGGGCGACCACGAAACGGCGCCGGGCCCTCGGCATGGTCCCCTATACGAGTTACCGGGCGTCCGACCTGGAGTTGACGGCACGGCTGCGGGCGGCGGTCGAGGACACATTGCGCGCGGCCAAAGCCGACGAGCCCGACCACGACGCCATCACACGCGTCGCGCAGGGCGCCCTGTCGATGCTGCCGGACGATGCCAAGTCCCTCCCCCGCAAACAGCAGCGTGAACTGCTGGCCGAACTCCGCGAGCGGGCCGAGTCCAGCCTTCGCGCCTCCCATCCGCGCGGTCAGGGATGCGCGGTCACCGACACGGACGCCGTGTACGCCGCCCTGGCAACGCGAATCCCTTACCGCTGCAAACACTTCCAACTTAAAGGTGACTACGACGACCAAATCGTGTCCTTCTCGAAACGAATCGGTCCGATCGTCCCGGCGTTGTCGTCGGCATTGCGCACCATGAAGTGGACGCGCGCCGCCAGTTTCACTTAGGCCGCCAGTTTCACTTAGACCGACCCGGCCGAGCGGGACATCCGACCCGGGTCGGATCGGCTCGGGATCCTCCGAGACCGTCGAGTCCGCGGAGCCGAGGCGGCATCACACCCGAACCCGTCGATGCAGCGGTCCTCCCGCTGTGACCGGCGCCAGGCCGCGTCGAGCTCGCGGAGACCATCACAAGATTTCGTTCAGAATCCGACAAGCGACATCCCAGATCCTTTTCATACCAGCCAATGGCAACTCAAAGAAAAGGACCCGCCATGTTCCCCAAGACCGTCAAGTCCGTCAAGTCCGCCGCTCGCGTCGCCGCCGTCACCGCCGTGCTCGGCGTCGCCGCCATGGGTGGGGTCGGGGTCGCCAACGCCACCAGCTATGCGCCGGAGGAGGTCTACCTCACCGCCCTCGACGAAGAAGGCATCCCCTACGACTCGGCCTACTACGCGGTGGCGCTGGGCTACGCGGTCTGCGGGGACTTCGAGAGCGGCTACGACTTCTACGACATCGGACTGGATTTCCTGAGCGAGTCCTCCCACTCGCCGTACGAGGCGGGCTTCATCATCGCCGACGCCGTGACGGTGTACTGCCCGCAATACACCTACGCGCTCCCGGCCTGATTCACCCGCCACACGCCCCACCGAGTCGGTTGCCGCACCCGAGACGAACCGGTCGGTGGGGTGTGCCCGTCGGTGCGGTCCCCACGGTGGCTCCGCGACCGGCACCCGGAGCGTCTGGGCCCGGTGGTGATGCCGACGAGGCGGAACATCGGTCGGTAGCACGACGACGCACGTGTCGGGGGTGGGGAGGCGCTGCGCTATTCGACCACGATCTGGAATTCGAGCTCGGTGTCGCCGATCCGAATGATGTCACCATCGACGAGCCAGACGCTGTCGACGACGCGGTTGCCGCCCACGTATACACCGTTCGAGGAACGCAGGTCCCGCAACACGAAGTTCATCCCGGTATCCACGATGATCGCGTGGTGGCGACTGACCTTGCCCTGAGCGAGCACGATGTCGTTGTCGGGCATCCGGCCGATCCTGACCCCCGCCGATCCGATCCGAAAGACACGGCCCTGACGATCCCGCAGCTGCGCGGCCAGGGCGCGTTCGAGCGTCTCGAGGACGGTGACCGTATGGGCGGCGGTCGCCAGCGCGGTCTCGGCCACCGCCAATGATTCCTGCCGCAGGATGCGGCCCTCCAGTTCTAGCAGGTCACGGCCCGGATCGATGCCGAGTTCCTCGGCCAGGTTCGAGCGCAGCCGGCGACACGCCTCGAGGGCGTCGGACTGCCGGCCACACACATACAGCGCGGTGATCAGCTGACCCCACAACGGCTCGCGATGCGGGTAGACGGACGCGAGGGACACCAACTCGGGAATCACCGCCTCGGCTCGTCCGCACGCGATCTCGGCTTCCGCGCGGGCGGCGAGGGCCGACACCTTCTCCTCCTCGATCGCGGCGGCAAACGTCTCGGCGAACTCCAGATCCCGGAGATCGTCGAGTGCCGGGCCCTTCCACTCGGCGAGCGCGGCGGCCAGGTGCCCGCTCGCCTCCTCGAATCGCCGCGCGGCGGCGGCCTGGATCCCGGCCCTCTTCTCGGCGAGGAATCGTCCCAGATCACAACCCTGGTCCGGCACGATGAGCCGGTACCCCGGCGGCGCGCTGGCCAGCACCGCCCGGGCATCGATCCCGGCATGGCGCAGAATTCGACGCAGATTCGAGATGAACACCTGCAGGCTCGCCCGGGCCTCGGGTGGCGGCCGATGATTCCACACCCGGTCGGCGAGCGCGTCGGCGGACACCGGGTGGTTGCGGTTGATGATCAGGGCCGCGAGGACGGCACGCTGCTTGGGGCCACCCAGCGGTGGGGCGATCCCGTCGATCGTCATCTGCACCGGTCCGAGCACGTCGAAGTGCAGTCCCGTCCCGGGCTGTGTGCCGTCCACTACACCGATGACCCTACCCCGGTGGCCCCTCCGGTGCCGTCCCGTCGTCGGGGACCGTCGCGGCGCTGACACAAAGCCTGTCCGCCCTGACCCGCGGACAACGGTTGGCTGATGCCCTGACGTGGTCGGTGTTGACTGAGGTCGGCGAGGCATCCGGGTGAGGTGGTGACGGCATGGGCGAGCACGGCATCTTGAGGCCGGGGGAGGTGTTCGCCGGGTACACCATCGAACGCGTGCTGGGGGTCGGGGGATGGGCACCGTGTATGCGGCGGCGCATCCGCGGTTGCCGCGGCGGATCGCCCTGAAGGTGCTGCACCCGGCCCTCGCCGAGGACGACGACGCCCGCGCCCGGTTCGAGCGGGAGGCCGACCACGCGGCCCGGCTCGAGCACCCGAACATCGTCGCGGTGTACGACCGCGGCCGGGAGGGCGACCGGTTGTGGATCGCGATGCAATACGTCGAGGGCACCGACGCCGCGACCGCCGGCGAGGGTGGTCCCCTCGATTCGGCGGCGAACATCCTCGTCGAACACCCCCGGCCGGGTCACCGGGGTGATCCCGGGCGGGTGCTGCTCGCCGATTTCGGGATCGCCAAGGCGCTCGAGCAGACCCAGCACGTGACCAAAACCTGGATGTTGGTGGCGACCCTGCAGTACGCGGCGCCGGAACAGTTCGCGAACCTCCCGTTGGATGCCCGGGCCGATGTGTACTCGCTGGGTTGCACCCTGTTCCGGCTGCTGACCGGCCAGCAGCCGTATCCCGGATCGCCCCTGGCCCCGCTGATGGCCGGCCACCTGAACTCGCCGATCCCCCGACCCGCCGCCCTTCGGGCGGGCCTGCCAGCCGGGTTCGACGAGGTCATCGCGCGGGCGTTGGCCAAGGACCGGGAGGAACGCTACCCCAGCTGCGGGGCCCTGGCGGCGGCCGCGCAGCACGCACTCGGGCCGGCGGAGGCCGTCATCCCGACGCGGTGGAGGCCGACATCCCGACGGTGCGGGAGGAACCGGAGACGGACCGCCCGGCACCCGCACCCGTCAAGCCCGAACCGTCCCCCCGGCCCGCCGCCCCGCCCGCGCCATGGCAGGAGGAAGAAACCCAGCGCGCACCCCATGCCGCACCGCCCGAACTGGCCGGGGCCGCCGACTCCACCCTCGACCGGCTCTGGCACCCGCCCGCGCAAGTCCGCTGGTGGCGCGGGACGTCCACTATGGTGATCGCCGGGCTCCTGACCCTCCTGGCGGTGGTCGCCGTCGGAGTGGTCGTGTACAAACAGACCCGGACCCCCACCCATACCGAGAGCGCGACCCAGACCGAGAGCGCGACCCAGACCCAGACCACCCTCCCGTTCACCGGCCTCAATGCCCCCACGGGGGTGGCGGTGGACGCGGCGGGCAACGTGTTCATCGCCGACTCCGACAACGGCCGGGTGTTGAAGCTGGCGGCCGGGTCGAACTCGCAGACCGAGCTGTTCACCGGCTTCGACCACCCCCGGGGGGGTGGCGGTGGACGCGAGAGAAAACGTGTACGTCGCCGACAGCGACAACAACCGGGTGCTGAAGCTGGCCGCCGGGTCGACCACCCACGTCGAGCTGCCCTTCACCGGCCTCCTCGGCCCCGAAGGGGTGGCGGTGGACACCGCGGGAAACGTGTACGTCACCGCACCGCCAACGGCGGCCGGGTGTTGAAGCTGGCGGCCGGGTAGACAGGTGAGCTTGCCGCAACCTGGTTCCTAGGTCTCGCTGCCGGGACATTTGAGACGCTGCGACCTCCCTCGACTCGTTCAGAGTCGATCTACCACAGGGCCAGGGGTAAGCCCTCGTCCTCGGCGCCGTGGATCCGGGGTTTCGATTGCCTCGGCATCCGCCGAGCGCGAGTCCGGTGCGGATGACGGCGGCGACCGCGCGGATGCGGCCGGCGGGGCCGCGGACGTCGGCGAGGGGGCTGGTCAGGTTGCGCCGGCGCAGGTTGTATTCGGTGCGGTCGTCGGCGTTGGTGCCCAACCGCATGTGCGCGGGGTTGGTGCAGCCGGCGAAGTCGGATTGGTGGCACAGCACCGTGTCGTCGGCCCCGGACCACCCCAGCCGCGGGATGATCCCGTATTCGAGCTGGTACGCGAACAGGTGCGCGGGGACGATGCCGCGGCGGGACGGGCCGGGCAGGCCGGCCGGCCGGAAGGAGCCGTGCCCGGCGGACGAGACACTGCCGAGACAACCGTGCCCCGACGACCCGGGCGTGTCAGTAGGTCTTCGCTTCGAACCGCGCCACGACCGCGGGGTCGTCGAGCCAGGGCCGGTCACAGCCGTTCGGGGTCCCGGATCGGTAGCGGCTGGCCGATCAGGGCGAGTTGCTCGACCTCGCGGCCCGTCGTGGAGGCGGGCATCCCGGGCAGCATCGGCGCGGCGGTGACCATGAGGTACCTCCGGTCTCGGGCTCGTCGGTGCTGTTACCGGTGAGGCCAAGGGGAGGTCCCGACACAAAACATCGGGTGAAGACCCTGAGCCGCAGGTGATGTCACTGGGGCGGGTGTGCGATGCGCGCGGCGTGGTAGTCGGCGTGGTCGCGGGCGGCGAGTGCACTCCACCGGGTCGCGGCACTGACGGAGATGCCGAGGAGGTCGGCGAGCACCGGCGCGGGCAGGTCGACGGCCAGTGCCCCAGCGCCGCCCCACGGGCGGACCGCACCGCGAACCCGGCCGTGCAGCAGGAGGGTAAGCCGACCGGGATCGAGCACGTCCGCGACCTGTTCGGTGAACTCCTCGAGGTCGCATCGTGCAGCCGCGCCGCAAGGACTGCGGCGAGGTCGGCGACCGCCTCCTGCCGCTTCTCGGTGTCGGCGCGGGGGGTCACAGTCGCCGGGGCAGTCGGATGGTGTTGCGCCGCACGGGCGGCGGCGGTGCCGCGGCATGGGAGCCGGGGCCTTCTTGTGAACCGGTTCCTCGGTAACAGCAACTTCGATGAGGTCCTCGACTCCGACGTCGAAGATGTCGCACAGTGCGGCGAGGGTCTCTAGGCTCAGCCGTTGCGGGGTTTTGGTGACGAGGCGGTAGACCTGTTCGCGGGACAGGTGCACCCCGCGCTCGGCGAGGAGGGGAACGAGATCGGTGGTGGCGAACATGTCGTGTTCGGCCATGACATTGCGCAGGTGCCAACGGCAGCCCAGTTTCTTGGTCACGTCTGCCCCCAGAGGTCGGGAAGTTTCGCCAGCGATCGTTGCAGCAGCCGGTTGCGGTACTCGTCGGAGACCCCGGTGTAGATCGCGGTCGACGCCGCGTAGGAATGTCTCACCTGGGCGGAGACGAACTTCTCCGGATAGTCGAACTCGACGAGGTGGGTGATTAGGAGTGCCGCAGGAAATGCAGATCCAGGGACGGGTCGAGGCCGGCGGCGCGGGCGGCGGTGAAGGCGTCGTTGATCCGGCGCAGCGACATCCGGTCGGCGCGTTCGGTCACCCACCGCCGGATGACTGTCGGCGCCGAAGCGCGACCGTACCTCGCTGCACCACTGTTCGAGCACGGGCACGATCCAGTCCATCTCCGGGACGGTGAGAACCCGTGCGGCGTTTCGGTGGGCTGCCGCGGGAGGACTTGCCCCAGCGCACGAACAGCGCACCGAACCGGCCGAACCGGCCGAACCGTCGGGTTGTGCCGCAGGTCGGCCAGGTCCAGACCCCAGGCTTCGCGACGACGAATCCCGAACGCGTAGATCGTCTTGAGCAGGGCGGCATCCCGCATCGCGGCCGTCACACCCTTGCGGTGGTGCGCGCGGATCTGTTCGACGCGAGCGTCGGCGGCGTCGAACAGGGCGTGGATCTCGTCATAGGTCAGCGGCCGCCGGTGCGGATTGCCCTCGTGTTCGGTGACGTGCACGATCGAGTTCGACTCGTGCAGCAGTTGTGTCGGTGTCACACCGAAGCGCTCCCGGCATTCCGGCGGCCATCCGTAGCGGGGATCGGTGACAAATGCGAGGAACTGTCGCAGCGAGATCTCGTAAATCCACGCCGTCGACACCACGATCGATTTCGCACCCTGGCGGCGGCTGGTGATGAATGTCCTCGATGTCCGCACACTGCCAGTTCTACGGATAGTCGTTGGTGAATTCGGCAAGCCACCGCAGCAACGTCTGCCGCGACTCGATCATCGCGGGCTGGAGGAACCGGGCGCGTTGCTGCACCGCCCACCCGTCCAACATCGCATCGAACACCGCCGTCTCCGGATCCAGATGCGCGACGCCGTCTGCGAGGACGCGGTGGGCGACACCGGGGCGGTCCGCCGTGTCGGCCACGATGCATAGGATGCATCATTGCGGCGTGTAAGGCAACACCCGAAATGCAAGGTCGAACGGCCACAACGCCATTGGGTTCCTCGCCTAGAACCCGAGCAAGTACGCTGCGACTGCGTCCTACTTCGCAGCGCGTCGAGTGCGTCATCGAATGCAATTCCGCCTAGTTCGGTCAGTAGTAGTTTGGCGATGTGGATACCAAGTGGCAGGACTCCAAGGCCGTGTCGTCGATGCTCGACGACTGGGACACGTGGGCAGTTGTCGGGCTCTCCGGCAATCCCGACCGGACGGCGTACCGGATCGCGGAGCTGTTGCAGCGCCGCGGGAAACGCATCGTCCCGATCCATCCTGACGCCCCGACGGTGCTCGGCGAGCAGGGCTACGCCACCCTCGCGGACGTCCCGTTCGCCATTGACGTCGTCGATGTCTTCCGCAAGTCCGAGGCCGCCGGCGAGTTTGCGGACCAGGCCGTCGAGATCGGTGCGAAGGGTGTCTGGTTCCAATTGGGCGTCATCGACGAGGCCGCCTTCCAGCGAACGATCGCAACGGGCGTCGCGATGGTGATGGACACCTGCCCAGCGATCGAGTGGAGTGCACGGGATTCAGCGTGACCATGGTCGGGCTGTAGTCCGCCGCGCGCGACTGCCGCTACTCTGGACCGAAATCGTGCAAATCGGACAACGGTCTGACGCGAGCCGCTCAGCCAATCGGAAGGTTCCCACCTGTGGCCATCGACTACACCCGACGCCCCTCCACTCCTGCCGCACCGCAGGACGGAGTCAACCTGAGCAAGGTGACCCTGTCGAAGGCCGCGCCTTCCGTCAGCCTCACGAAGTCGGGTGAGCGACAGGGCGCGATGCGGGTCAACCTCAACTGGTCGACGGGCGCGACACCGCAACCGAAGAAGACCGGCTTCTTCGCGAAGCTCGCGGCAGCCGCGGGCGGCACCAACGGCATCGACCTGGACCTCGGCTGCCTCTACGAACTGGCCGACGGGTCGAAGGGTGTGGTCCAGGCACTCGGCAACAGTTTCGGATCGCTGCAGGACCCGCCATTCGTCAAGCTCGACGCCGACGACCGCACCGGCACCGTGACCGGGGGCGAGAATATGCATATCAATCTCGACCGACCGGAGATGTTCAAGCGGATCCTCATCTTCGCGATGATCTACGACGGCGCACCCAACTGGGCGGCCGTGGACGGCGTCGTCACCCTCTACCCGACCAGCGGCCCCGAGGTGGAGGTACGACTGGACTCGTCGAACAGCTCCGCTCGCATCTGCGCCATCGCGATGTTGCAGAACACCGGGCAGGGCATCACCGTCACCCGCGAGGTGAAGTACATCGAGGGCAGCCAGGCCGATCTCGACAAGACCTACAGCTGGGGCATGAAGTGGGCGGCCGGCCGCAAGTAACGGCGCCTGCGGCGGCAGACGTTGGCGCCTCATGCTGAACGGCGCGCACGTGTACTCGTAACCAGGTGCCGCGTCCACCCGCAGTCGGCGCCGGAGGTGGGCGTCGAATATACTCTTCGCGGCCTTGCGGAGTCGGATCGAGGGGATCCAGATAGCGTGAGGTGAGGGGACGCTTCGGGGGGAATTGTGAAGGTCGATCCAACAGAACTGCGCGTGCTCGCTTCATCTATGTATGACGTAGGTGAAGCGATCGATGACATCGAGCTCCGTGGCTCGATCATCACGGTGGGCGACTTCATGCCGGGCTGCGATGTCCCTGCTGCACTCGACGAGGCCGGCGAGTTCATCGAAGGCGCATATCTGCGAATGGCGCAGCGAGCGAGGCGAATCGCGGCTGTCGCGACCGGAAACGCGCACGAGTTCGAAGTTTCGGAGGACGACTTCCGGTCGCAACTGAACGCAATCGGAGCTCGGCCCTGATGCCGACCCGCAGCGAGATCGAACGATGGAAGCCGGCCGCACTCCTCGATGTCGCCGCGCGCCTGCGCGTCGGGGACGCCGACTACGCAGGTCAGCTCGATCGAATGCGCTCGGGGATCCAAAATGTGGGAAGTCACTGGCACGGCGAATCGTACGATGCGGCATACGACCGCATCGGAACCGACTGCGATATCGGTGCACGGACATCACGCGAGATCTTGGAGCTCATCGATGTGCTCGATCAGGGTGCGAACAATCTTGTTTCTCATCTGACTGTTGTCAACACCAGAACAGCTGAGGCCGAGGCAGACCAGTGCACTGTGGCCGATGACTGGTCCGTTTCCGGCGATACCGCTAAAGCCGAGCAACATTCATCCGCCATCGCTGTCGCGTTGCGCGAGCTCATGGTGGTCGCGGATGACACCGCGAAGAAGATTCGCGACGCCGCCGTCGAGATCCGGGCGTGCGGAGATCAACTACCTGAGGGACTCGATCCCTCGGGCGCAGAACATGTTGTCGGCACGCAGGAAGCCCGCGATCAAGTTTCAGCTGAAGCGTTCAATGACATGTTCGGGCGATACCCGCTCTCGCCAAGTGACTGGCAAACCGCCACCGTGCTGAACCCGAACAGCTACACAGAGAGGTACCAAGGAGTGCAGCCGGAGATCAAGGTTGTGCACATCGATCCGGTACCGGGCCAGGGGGTCGTTCGGACGAGTAGCTTCATCGAGCAGTACTCGGTGTTCAACCGGCCGTACTACGACCTGGGAGACAATCGCCCGAACAGTCTCGACTTCGATCCCGAAAACAGCAGAGTAACCACATATGTCGACTATGAGAACGGCATCGTCGTCATGCGGCAGAACCCGTCGGTCGCTACCAACGGTGAGGTGAAGGTCGGGTCTCCGGACGCCGAGGTGTGGCAGGCGGACGACGGGTCAGTGCGCCTGAAGTATGAAGCAGCGAACCCCTTCCATCCGAAAGTCGGACCATTCGAAGCACCCGGCGATGCAATGCCCACCGTGCACGGCGATGTGGTGATCACGCCAGGGCAGGGGCAGCCCGGGATGCCCGGTTCCACTGGTGTGACGGTCAATGGAACGCGCGCCGACTATCCGTCTTTCGAGGTGTATCAAGACGATCCCACCGGCGCGACGCACACGGTAGCGGTTGATCCCGCGGCCTCGGGTCAACCATGGGGTCCGGCGCTCAACCTCTGGACCGACCATGACATCGGCAGCGGCGAACGTGCGCTGGAACAGTTTCAGCACGTTCAGGAATGGGCTGGGCGCATCCCTCCCACCGTGTCCGATCTTCCCAGCACGTCCCTGGGCAGCACCGACAATCCGCCACGCGTGAAGTGACCAGGAGACGGGTCGAAGGTTGATGAATGTGTTGAGAAGGGCCACGACAACCGGCCCCGGCTATTGGAGAGCTGCGACTCTAGGCACTCCGTCGTGGCTCGCACTCGTCGTCGCAGGGTTCTTTGCTGTGGCTCCCATCGTGGGTGCCCTCTTCCCGGGCGATCCGGCCGACGTTGCCGTCGAGTTCGCCGCCATCGGCACCGAAGCTGTCATCAGCATTCTGGTTGCGGTCGCGCTGTTTGCGAGCGGATCGGCGGCCCGGCGTGGACTCGCACTGGGCATTGTCACCGCGGCGATAGTCGGCGTGGAGTTCGCGGCGATTCACTTCGCGATCAACATTGATGCACAGTATGCGGTGGCTCCGTGACCGAGAAGACTGACACCTGGTTCGGTGCCGCCACCTATCTGTCGATGGCGATTACGCTCGTGCTCCTTGTCGTCGGAATCGTGAATCCGTCGACCGATTCGGGCACACCGGCCTGGGCATGGGCCGCTCTTGTTGTCGGGCTCGTCATCATGATTGCGTTCTTTGTTGCCGGCCAGATCTATCGGCGCATCGCGTTTGGAGTACTCATCGGGCTGCTGACTCCGCTCTGTGCGTTGTTGGCGATTCCGATCGTGGCAGGGATAGGTTACGTATTGGGTGCAGTCTTCGGATAGCCACCGGCACATGTCACCGACTGGCACAGCCGCGTCGGCGAAGGCCGCACACGTTCCGATCGACTGTCACGGGGCATGGCGCTACCGTCGGAACTATGTTCAGTACCGAGATCGAGGTGCGGACCGGCGCCGAGCCGGTGGTGTACGACCTGACCCGTGAGATCGAGAAGTTCCTCGCCTCAGCAGGCGCCGGTGACGGCCTGTTGCATGTGTGGGTGCCGCACGCCACTGCGGGACTCGTCGTCATCGAGACCGGCGCGGGAAGCGACGACGACTTGCTGCGCGCGATCGACGAAGTGCTTCCGCGCGACGACCGGTGGATCCATCGTCACGGCAGCCATGGGCACGGCCGCGACCACGTACTGCCGGCGTTCCTGCCGCCCTACGCGTCCGTGCCCGTCTTCGACGGCGCACTCGCGACGGGCACCTGGCAATCCGTGTGCCTCGTCGACACCAATGTCGACAACCCGGTGCGACACGTCCGATTCAGCTTCCTGGAAGGCTGAACCGGCGCCCGCGGAGTCATCTCCGATCAGGCCTTCGCGAGTCCCCTTGCCGAGGAATAGATTTCGGGCAGACTCGCCGTCTCGTCGGTGGACGATTGGTCCACCCACGTTTCCAACGCCGCCCGGAGCACGGCGATCGACACATCGACCGCCAGTCGAATCTGCAAGTCGGGGCAGTCGAACCTCGTCGACACCACCTCGACCAGCGCCGCGGTCCGACGCACACTCTCGCGCGCCAGCTCAGCCCGCAGCGCCGGCTCCTTCTTGATGAGACGGTTCACCCGCAGCAATCGCCGGCACGCGATCGACGAACTGTCCTGGTACATCGTCAGAGCAGCAGCGAAGGCCCTTTCCAGCGCGAGCCTCGGTGAGACCTCCGAGTCGAGCTGGTCGAGCCCGCCCGCCAAGACCGCCTCGAACGCCCAGTGGTCCCGGAGCGCGGCCTCTTCCTTGGTAGCGAAATATCGGAAGAAGGTTCGCTGGGACACTCCCGCAGCCTGCGAGATCTCGCCGACGGTCGTGCCCTCGACACCCTTGTGTTCGAAAAGCGTGAGTGCGGTCTCGCTGATCTCGACATTCGTCTGCTCGCGTCGTCGCTCCCGCAGCCCCAGCGGGCCGGCGGGCAGGTCAGGCGACACGGAGAACGCTTCGGGTCTGGTCATCAAGGGCCTTCGTTATCGGTAGGAGCACACCCCCGCGATGGTCCTCACGTGGTCACCGGTTGTCAATATGGCAGCGTGTGCCATAATGTTGGGGAAGGGTAGGTAATCTATGAATCTCAATATCGGTGATATTTTTCTGTACCCGCACCATGGGTCGGTGACTGTCACAAAGCTCACGACCCGGATGTTCAACGATTTGCCCACCGAATACGTACAGTTCGAAGTCGCCCAGAACGGGCTGTCCATCGAGATTCCGGTAGCGAAAGCCGAATCCATCGGCGTGCGGAATGCGATCAACAACGACGAAGTCGGTCGAGTCTTCGACATCCTGCGCGGTCCGACGGTCGACGACCCGTCGAACTGGTCTCGGCGATTCAAGGCCAACCAGGAAAAGCTGACCGTGGGCGGGATCTTCACGGTAAGTGAAGTCATCCGCGATCTGATGACGCGTTCGCAGGTCAAGCCACTGTCGGCCGGCGAGAAGCGGCAGCTCGAGCACGCAATGCAGCTCGTCATATCTGAACTCGTCCTCGCGATGAAGTCCGACCCCGACGAGACTCGGCGCCGCATCGAAGCGATTTACGAATCCGCCGCCGCCTCTGCGCCGGTGGCTGTCGCAGTCTGACGACACGATCGGCAGCAGCCCCGGACGAAAGTTCGGGGCTGCTGCCGATTTCGTGTGCCACTTCGCGGCCCGTGACGACGTCTCCAGCGCGGGAGTCGAGATCAGCTGCTGCCGAAGAGGTTTCCGAGTGACCCTGTTCCCGAACCGGCTCCGTACGTGATGACTACCGACGAAACAGCATCCGCCCCAGCGACGCTGAACGTTCCGCCGGGCGCGTAGGACGATCCGCCACCGCCGCCGCCACCGCCGTAGTTCTCGGCGCCACCTCCGCCGCCGAACCAGCCTCCGCCGCCACCGCCGCCCGTTCCTGCACCGGCACCACCGACACCGGCCTCACCCGGCGAGCCATGTGGTTCCGATCCACCGTTGCCTCCGATGCCGCCAGCGACGTCCGTGCCGCCACCACCACCGCCACCCCCGCCACCGGGTCCGCCGGCAGGTCCCATCAGGTTGTTGCCCGCGCCGCCGATATAGAGGTCACCCGCGCCGCCTCCACCCGCGGCGACGATCTGACGATCCGCCAGCTCACCCGTCCCGGTGCGAACGTCGGCGGCACCGCCTCCGCCACTTGCGCCGGTGCCGCCGGCCCCACCGCCGTTGTATCCGGCCTGGCCGTTGCCGTCGCCACCGTTGCCGCCGACCTGGATGTACAGCGCGTCACCTGCGGCGACAGTCAGCTGCCCGGTCGCGACGGCCGCGGCACCGCCGAGGATGTCTTCACTGTTTCCACCACGACCGCCCGTTGCCGTCACCGACAGGCTGGTGATGCCCTCGGGAACCGTGAACGACTGCGCACTGCCGGTAAACGTGAACGTGCAGGTCACCTGCGTGCCGGCGCCCTGCACACAGCCGGCAGGCAACGCCGCCGGCGCGGCAACCGCCACACTGGGGGCACGGAGTCCCGAGGCACCCACTACGGCAAAGCCACACATCCCGGTCGTGTACCACCGGCGGCGTGATCGAACGAGGTTCGTGGTCAAAGCAGTCTCCTGTCGCAGAGCGAGCACGTGAAAGCTGGTCCGAGTGGAGCATTCCACAGCGTCCGGCGTCCAGTGAGTGTTCCGGTCTCGCGGTCGGCTTACACACCAAAGCACCTGGTCACGGGGCATGCCGTTCCGCTAATCGGGACCCGCGGTATCGCAATGCGCGCCGAAAGGTCAGTATGAAGGTAAGTAGAACTAATTTGTTCATCTAGGCAACGAGGTATGCACATGAGCGACGCAGCACCCATCGGTGACGGGATCTTCCAGATTCCGGTGCCGATCACGGACAACCCCCTCGGTCACACCCTGGTGTACGCGATGGAATCACCCGGCGGTCTGATCCTCGTCGACGCCGGCTGGGACGACGACAACGCCTGGAACGGCCTCACCTCCGGACTCGAGGCCATCGGGCACTCGGTCAAGGATGTGGAAGGCGTCGTACTCACCCACTTCCACCCCGACCACACCGGTCTGTGTGGGCGAGTCCGGGAGGCGTCCGGTGCGTGGATCGCGATGCACGAATCCGATCACGAAATGTTCGAGCACATGTCGACCGGTCACGGACCCGAGTGGTTGGATTTCCAGAAGGCCAACATGACGCGCGCCGGTGCCGCCCCGGCAGATCTCGAGGCATTCGAGAACGCATCGAGCGGGAAGCCGCCGGCGGGTCCCGAGTCGGCGCCCGATCGTGTTCTCGTCGACGACGAACTCATTGCCCTCGCCGGCCGTAACCTGCGCGCCGTCTACACCCCGGGGCACACCCCGGGCCACGTCTGCTTCTACCTCGAAGACGCCGACGTGATGTTCACCGGCGACCACGTCCTGCAGAAGACGACGCCGCACGTCGGCAATTTCGTGTACCCGCTCGAGGAGCGCGACGGCCTGGCAGAGTTCATGGACTCGCTGCGCCGCGTCCAGACCATGAACATCACCCGCGGACTCGGCGCCCACGGCATCCCCATCGACGACGTCGCGGGTCGCGCCGGCGAACTGATCGAGCACCACGAGGAGCGACTCGACCACCTGTACAAGGCTTTCGGCGACGATCAGATCACCGTGTGGCAGGTCGCCGAGCGCATGAAGTGGTACAAGCCGTGGGCCGACATCTCCCCCATGGGCAAGGGCATGGCCCTGTCCGAGGCGGCGGCCCACCTTCGGCACCTCGTCGCCCGCGACCTCGTCGCCCAGGTCCCCGACAGCGAACCCGCCGTCTTCGCCCGCCGCTGATACGTGAGTGGCAAAGCGTGCCCGAGCACACTTTGCCACTCACGTGGGTTAGCCTGGCTATACCTGACGTGCGAACTCTGGATGCGCCTGTGCCACAACGACCGCGGTCCCGTCGGCGTTCAGCGTGGCACCGGTGAACAGAGTCGCACGCTGGTTGAGTTTGGCTGCACCGAGCAGCAGCCCGAAGGCGGCGAAGAAGGTGAGAGACAGCACCGCTTCGTTCTTCTCGGCAGATTGGGCCGCGATGAAGAGGACGACGACCGCAACAAGAAACCCCACGAGGGTTGCCAGTGCCGCCCCGCGCCATCGCCTCTGGCGCTCGATGCACTGCGCGCAGACAGGCCAGTCCATGGACACTGTGTATCTTCCCGCCGAGGCGACATCCCCGCCCGTTAGCGACCTCGACTTCTTGCCGGACAGTAGAGTCGTCTCCCTGCGATCTACCTCCGGCTCACCGTGTACGGCACACACATGCGGAACGGGTCGCTCCAACTGAAGCAGGTGATCTGCCCAGTTCGCGGTCAATGGACCGGCGCTGTCGATATCGATTTCGCCCGCCCGCACGCCGAGCAACACGTCAACCCTCCCCGAACTATTCATGCGCGGATTATCGCAGTCGGCCGATTCACCCGACGGGCCGGCGTGGACGGATCGTGTGTTGTAATTCTGGCGCACATCCAAGAATCGTTCGGGGGGAACCATGTCAGAGGAATTGCAGGTCGATCCGGCCACTCTGGACGGGCTTGCGCGCAACCTGATGGAACTGTCGGCCCAGACTGAACCGGCCAGGACCTACCTCAACAGGTGGTTAGGTCTATCGACAGCAAGTGGTCGGGCGTTCTTCGAGGTCACGAAGTCCATTGCAGAGGTTCGTGATCGACTCGATGCGAACTATGCGGCGCTGGGGAGCCTCTCCGATCGCTCCGCGACGGAGTTGGAGTCGACCGCGATTATGTACAGGACGACCGATCACGCATACGCGGCTGAGCTCGATCGCACTCTTGTCGGGGAGAAGTGATGAGCAGCAATCCAGTCGATGCACTGACCGAACCCGATGGGTCCGACCCTGTTCCCGACATGCTCGAGAACGCCGTTGGGCTGTCGTTCCTGAGTCCCTCGTTCTACATCCAGCAGTTCTGCACCTCAGTGATCAAGTCCAATCCGTGGGACTGGGCGGCGGAACAGCTCTCGGGCGACTGGGATGGCGTGAAGCGCGCAGGGAACAGCGTCCAGAATCTGGCCGACTACAACGACCACTTCTCCGCAGCAATCCACGAGAGTCTTCGTGGCGTCGAGCCGTGGAGAGGCATCGCGGCCGACAACGCGCGCGGCTACTTTCAGAAGTTTGGTGACGCGGTCGGTAGCCAGGCGTCACCGCTTCGTTCCATTGCAGAACAGATCGACCAGATTTCCCTTGCCATGTATGAGCTGTCGAAGGCCGTAGGGGATGCCCTCTCCGCCATTACCGACATGGCAATCATCGCCCTCATCGAGATTGCCGCCGCAGAGGCGCTGACACTGACTGGTGTCGGCGTTGTCGGTTCAGGCGCAGCGATGGGCGCGGCCACGCTGCAGGTTCTGATGATCCTCGAAAAGTGGGGTGAGGTCCTCCAGTACTGGACAACAACATGGTCCGTCGTCCAGGCCCTTATGAGTGGTATCACCGGATCACTTGCCGGCAGCGAGTTCATCGATCTGCCCAGCCTTCCCGAAACTTCCTACGACCATCCGGGGGCGTGATGGATCAGCCTGAACGCACATTCGACGTGGCACGGGACGACCTCGGGGTGTCCCTTCACCTGAAGCAGTCGTTGACCGTCCTCGCGGCGAAGTCGCCGGATCCGGATTTTCGCCGCCTCGCTGCAGACGTCTTGTCGGGTGCCTTGGGCGTGCGCGACCTCGTAGCATCAGAGGCCTTCAACGCCACTCTCGACAGGGTGATCCCATTGGCCCTGGCCGACCTCGAATCACTTTCTGACGAGCAGCGCGAGCGACTTGCCGCAGAAACTCGCGAGCGGATGGACTCTCTCGCCGGCTCCATGGGCGCTCGCGACGACGCAGTGGCGCAGGGGGCGAACCCAGATGAACCGGCCGACGAGGACTGGAATCAGCAGGGCGGGATTCTGAGTTCCGACTGGTGACCCCACGTGAGTGGCAAAGCGTGCCCGAGCACGCCTTGCCACTCACGTCGGCGGGGTCATTTCCAGCCGCACACCGAGGAGTCGCACTTCCCGCTCGTGGTCGAGCCTGTCGACCAATGCTGTTGCCGCATCGGCGATCACGTCCGGGTCGAATGTCGGCTCCGGCAGCGGCTTGCTCGTCGTGTGGGTATCGAACGGGGCGTAGCGCACCTTCAACGCCACTCGCACCGCCCGGCGGTTCTCCGCGAGGATGTCCTCCCGGACCCGGGCGGCGAGACGACGGATCTCCTCGGTGACGGCCTCCCGGCCGGCGAGGTTCTGCTGGAAGGTCGTCTCCCGGCTGTGCGACCGGGCCACCCAGGGTTCCGCCGAGACCGGGGAGAGGTCGATGCCGCGACCGATCCTGGCGTACCACGGTCCCATGTTCGGACCGAGGGTCGCGGCCAATTCCTGATCCGAGGCGTCGGCGAGTTCCTGCACGGTGCTGATGCCCAGCGCGGTAAGCTTCTTCGCTGTCTTCTTTCCGATCCCCCACAGCGCGTCGGTGGGGCGCTCCCCCATGACGGCGAACCAGTTTTCCTCGGTGAGCCGATAGATGCCCTGCGGTTTGCCGAAGTCGGTCGCGATCTTGGCTCGTAACTTGTTGTCGCCGATACCTACTGAGCAGTGCAGCCCGGTCGCGTCGAGGACGGCGTCGTGCACGGTTCGCGCGAAGGCCTCCGGGTCGTCGGTCTCGACACCCAGAAACGCCTCGTCCCAGCCCATCACCTCGACGACGACGTCCAGTTTTCGCAACGTGTCCATCACGACGCCCGACACCTCGGTGTAGACCTCGGCGTCGACAGGTAGGAACACTGCGTCAGGGATCTTCCGCGCCGCAATCCGCATCGGCATTCCGGAACCGACACCGAACTCACGCGCCTCATACGACGCCGTCGACACCACCGCGCGCTCGGTGGGATCCCCGCGACCGCCCACGACGACGGGACGTCCCCGCAGTTCAGGATGCCGCAGCACCTCGACGGCGGCGATGAACTGGTCGAGATCGACATGCAACACCCACCGACGACGCGGCGGAATGCTCATGGAACCAGTGTGCCGGAATCGTCGTACCGCGACCCTCGAATCCTCGACTTCTGCGGCGGCGGAGGTCAGAACACGTCGTCGGCGTCGACAGACGGAATCAACTCGTCGGGGAACCGATACGAGCATCCGAGTTCACTGGTGGACCGGGTGCCCCAATTGTCCCGGAACCAGGCCACGCAGGTGTTCGCGATCAGGTTCACATCGCGACTGAAGAGATAGCCGTCCGTACAGTCTTCGAAGTGGCCGTCGAAATGCCACCTGTCGAGGGTCAGGTGCTCGGCCGAATAGTCGGCGAGCAGCAGGTGCCCGAGTTCGACGCGTGATCGCCTTAGCATCAACACACCGTCGGCCAGTACCTGAATCTGCGCGCAGACGACCTCTTCGTCGTCGTCCTCACTGACGTAGCTGTTCGGGCCGATCTCGACGATGAGCGCGACCGGTTGATCGACCAGCGAACCCGTCAACCACTCGACCATTCCCGCCCACGAAACCTCGGGCACCTCGGTGGAATCGACCATCGTCGTCAACCTCCCTCGCTCGCGACCGACGATTGCATGGACGTATCAAAGCAGAAGATTCCGACACATGTGGCCCGAAATCGTTCTGCATCGAAGAGTGTCGTTTGCGTGACCGTCCGGCGAGTCCTGGACGAATCGGCACCGCGCGATTGCCGTGCGGGTCGAAAGCAGCTGCGCCCAAGGAGGTTCGGCCGTAGTCCGGTGCTGCTGCGGTGACACCGACCTACATCGACAGCACCATCTGCGCGAAGAGTCGACCCCATTCGGGGTCCATGGGCTGGTCGCGTTGGACGTAGCCCTCGACCATTGCGCCGATCAGTTCGAGGAACGAGATCGTGGGACGTCCCATCCAGAACACTTCTTCCCGGCCGACGATCGTCCCGTCGCTGGTCTGCCAGCCGAGGGCGGCGAGTCCCTCGGCGATCACGTCCCTGCGTTCGTCCGACGACGTGCCCGCGGCGAGGGTGAGAAGCACGAGGTATCCGGCCTCCCGCTCGATCTGCTCGGTGCCCAGCGGCAGGCGATCGAGCAGAAGACGCCACATCTGTGTCGCGTTGTCCGCCATCGCCGTTCCGAGATTGGTTCGAACGAGTTTTCCCTTGTACTTGCGCACCAGTCCGAGTGTCTTGGCGTACTCACGGAGCAGGTGGACGGGCCGTTGATCCGTCTCGCGGTTGCTGGTGGCGGGCCAGTCGTCGAAGCCCGGTAGCGCCTGCCGCATCTCGGCCACCACCGCCGGGGGCAGGTAGCCCGCCTGAGTCAGCGTGATGCCGTCGGATCCGATGCGCTGCAACAACCACCGCAGATGAAACGTCGCCGCTTCCTGGGCCGCGGGAAAGTCACCCTTCCGCGTGGTGAGCTGGGCATGCTCGAGCAGCGAAAAGACGTGCGGGGCAGCCTGATGGGGAATTCGTCGCAGCAGTTCGGCGAATTTCGAATCCGTCACCGGACCGTGGTCACGGATCACGACTTCGATCCGCAGATTACGGTTCACGGCGTCGACGCCGAACGATTCGGGCGCGAACCCCGGCCCGACCCATGCCCCGGCGTCGTGATGACCGGGGTGCGACGGGGTGGCCAGGACCGTCAGCAGGTCGGCGTATCCCCCCGGTCCGCCGCAATCCTCGGGCGGGCAGGCGCGGGCGCCGGCGAGGCAGGTCACCGTCGGCGCGGGCCCGTCGGCCTCGATCCGTTCGAGGACGATCGTATGGTCCCAGCCGTCGCCGAAGTCGTATTGATACGACAGGAGCTCGCCGGGTTCGGCCAGAACCTGATCGAGCCGGACCGCGTCCTCGCACAGCTCGTCGTCCTCGCCGGCGAAGCCCTCTTCGATGCTCTCGCGCATCTCGTACCGCTCGGAGGCGGGGGGCTCGCCGCCGACCCACGAATGCAGGTGGCTGTCCTGCCAGCCCATGACCGTCTGCACGATCGGATGCAGCTCGTTCAGCCGCAAGTTCGAGGGCACGACGAACTGCCGCCAGATGGCCGGCGACACGTCGTCGAGCTCGATCCGCAGGTGGAAACTCGCCACGTCTCGGCGACCCGGTCGCTCGGACGGCCGGACGATCACCGGCACGTCGGGAACGACGGACAGGTGTCGGCGTTTACCTGAAGCGGTCATGGCGTCATGTTAGGTGGGAGGCAGCGGTGTCCGGCACAAGTGCTGACGATAGCGTGAGCTCATGTCGGTGTCCGCAGTTCTCGCAGGTCGGTACGAGTTGCGGGGAGTGCTGGGGCGCGGCGGAATGGCCGACGTCCACGACGGATGGGACCTGCGCCTGCAGCGACCCGTGGCGATCAAAGTGCTGCGCTCGGAGCTCGCCTCCGTCCCCGACACCCGCCGCCGGTTCGAGGCCGAGGCCCGGCTGGCCGCCACCTTGAATCACCCCAACGTCGTCGCGGTGCACGACTGCGGCGAGGACGCCGGAATGGCGTACATCGTGATGGAGCGCCTGCCCGGGCGGACCCTCGCCGACGAGATCGCCGCCGGTCCCGTCCCGGACGCGCGGGTGCGGTCGATCCTCGCCGACGTGCTCGCCGCCCTCGGCGCCGCCCACGGAGCGGGAATCCTGCACCGCGACATCAAACCGGGAAACGTGCTGTTCACCGCCGCGGGCACGGTGAAGGTCGCCGACTTCGGCATCGCGAAGAGCGCCGCGTCCGACCACACCGCGACGGGACAGGTGCTGGGCACCGTGGCCTACCTCAGCCCGGACCGCATCATGGGCACACCCGCCACGACCTCCGACGACCTCTATGCCGTCGGCGTCGTCGGCTACGAAGCCGTCGCCGGGCACCGGCCGTTCGCCGGCGACAACATCTTGTCCCTCGCCCGGGCGATCATCGACGGCGCGACCCGACCGCTGCGCGAAGCCCGTCCGGACGCCGATCCGAACCTCGCCGACACGATCGAGCGGGCGATGGCCCGCGACCCTCAGCAGCGGTACGCCGACGCCCAAGCCATGCGGAATGCCGTCCTCGGAGCGTCCGGCCCGCATCCGCCGCCGACGAGAGCATTCACACCCACCACCTCCGTCCCTCAGCTGCCGCCCGAGCCACGGCGACCACGGCGGACCGGCCTGATCGTCGCCGCGATCGCCGCGGTGCTGGTGGCCGTGGTCGTGGCGGCGCTGGCCATCGCGTCTCAGAATCGGGACGGCACGGTCGGTCCCGGGCCGAGCACCACCGCGGTCGTCCCCGCTCCGGCGCCCGTCTCCGTCCCGAGCAGTGCGGTCGAGGTCAACCCGGTTGCGCCTCCCCCACCGACCGGCGCCCCGGCACCGAAGACCGGCCCGGGAAACAACAACGGCAACAACGGCAACGGGAACGACAAGCCCAAGGACAAGGACAAGGAGAAGGACGGCAACTGAGCGAGTCGCGGTCGGGTCAAGCGCGGGCACCCGTTCCACGGCGCTCATCCACGGCGGCCCGAACGGCGGGCGCGACGTCGGTCGCGAACGTGCGGACCTGGGCGAGATCGTCGCCGTGGGTGCCGAAGACGAACGTGTCCATGCCCGCGTCCACCGCGAGTTCGGTCAGTTGGCTCACCCACTGCTCGGCGGTTCCGTGGAACAACGTGTCCGACGGTGTGTCGCTCACCCGGCCGAACACGTTGTAGGCGCGGACGATCGAGCTCGGATCCCGGCCCGCATCCGCCGCGCCCGCGTCGATCCGCGCGTGCATGCCGGGCAGGACCTCGGGCGGAAAGTACGAACTCGACGGGACCCACCCGTCCGCCGAGCGTCCCAGCGCCCGCAGCAGCCGGGGGCCGCCGACGCCCAGCCAGATCCCGATCCGGTGCGCCGGGACCGGTCCGGGATGCACGCCCGCGAGGCGATAGTGCTCACCCTCGGAATACACGGCACGCTCACCGGACCACATCAGGCGGATCACCTCGACCGCCTCCTCCAACGCCGTCGCGGCCTGACCGGGCGTGCGCACGTCACCGCCCATCGCCCCGATCGCCTCCCAGAACGCGCCCGCACCCAACGCCAGTTCGAATCGGCCTCCCGACATCACGTCGAGGCTGGCCGCGGCCTTCGCCATCGTCGCCGGCGGGCGAAGCGGCAGGCAGGCGACGTCGGGGAACACGCGCACCCGCTCGGTCCGGGCCAGCAACATACCCATCAGCGACCAGCAGTCGAGGAACTTCGCCTGGTACGGGTGATCTTGCACGCCGATCAGGTCGAGTCCGGTCTCGTCGGCGAGGGCGGCGAGTTCGAACGTGTTGGCCAGCAACTCCACCGACGGGGTCACGAACGCCCCGAACTGCACGGCCCTGCCGTAATCGGTCATGGCGGTCGCGTCCCCTCTCGGATCGCTGAACTCCTTCGATCATCCACCTCCGCGACGTCCGGGAACACCCGCCGCGCAGCCGGAACCCCGCCGGGCGGCATAGTGGGTTCATGACAGACGACACGAAAGCCGGCCCCGCACCCGACGTCCGGAACGCCCCCGAACTACACCGATTCGAGGTCCGCGTCGATGGTGAACTCGCCGGGTTCACCGAGTACCTCGACGACGCGAATCAACGGATCTTCTTCCACACCGAGATCGGCGACCAGTTCGCGGGGCGCGGCCTCGCCAGCACCCTGATCCGCAGCGCACTCACCGAGACCGTCGCGGACGGCAAACGGATCGTGCCGATCTGCCCGTTCGTCGCCGGCTACCTGAAGAAGCACGACGACTTCGCCGACGACGTCGACCCGGTCACGCCGGCCGCGATCCATGCTGTGAAGGATTCGCGCGGCTGATCAGGGTGCGCCGTCGGCAGCGCGCGCCTCTTCGAGCTGCCGGATGAGGGTGGCGGCGTCGTAGGGGCCGCTGTGCCGGGCGAGGTCGGTGCCGGTCGCGCCGAGGTAGAACGTGGGGGTCCCCCGGAAATCGCTCGACTCGGCGTCGAGTTCGTCGTCGTCGATGCGGTGAACGTAGGTGCCCCTGCGGATGTCTTCCTCGAACCGGTCCATGTCGAGCCCCAGCTCGGCGGCGTAACCGAAGATCTCGTCCTCGGCGAGGGCGTCGCTGTTGGCGAACAGGTGGTCGTGCATCTCCCAGAACCGTCCCTGCGCGGCCGCCGCTTCGCTCGCCTGGGCGGCGAAACGCGCGTGCGGATGCACGGCGTCGAGGGGGAGATGCCGGAAGACGTAGCGGAGCTCGTCCCCGAAATGCGCCCGCACGTCCCGGATGCTGCCGGTGGCCTTGCTGCAGAACGGGCACTCGAAGTCGCCGTACTCGACGAGGGTGAGCGGCGCATCCACCGGCCCGCGCAGATGATCGCGGCCGGTGTCGACGGGCCGGAGCAGGGTGCGCCCGACGGCCTCCGTCGGCGGGTGCACCCAGTCCGACAGCCGGAACAGTGCCCAACCGAGGACGGTGGCGATGACCGCCGCCGTCAGGACACCCACCCGAGCGTCGTTGGCGAGCTCGGGTGAGTCGATGGCCAGGTCGACGATGAACAGCGAGATCGTGAAGCCGATGCCGGCCAGCGCGCTGCCACCGGCGATCTGGGACAGCGTCAGCCCGCGCGGCAGGCTGCCGGGCCGCAGCTTCGAGAACAGGGCCGTGGCCGCGGTGATGCCGACGAGCTTGCCGACCACCAGGCCGAGCACGATGCCCCACGCCAGCGGAGACCGGACCGCGTCCGCGAGGGTCTGCCCGGTGATGACCACACCGGCATTGGCGAGCGCGAAGATCGGGACGACGAGGAACGCCGTGTAGGGCTGGTAGAAGCGCAGCAACCGCTCGTTGACGGACACCGCGCGCAGCACACCGAGCTGGGCGGCGCGGGCGTAGTCGGAGTTGGGTGACTGCCGGAACGCGCGCGTGAGTTCACCCGCCCGCTCCACCTCGCTGCGCCGCGGCGGATACACGGGCAGGATCAGCGCGATCAGCACACCGACGAGGGTGGGGTGGACGCCGGACTCGTAGAACGCGACCCACGTGCCCGCCGCGACGATGAAGTAGGCGACGCCACGCCACACCTCGAGCTTGCGCAACTGGATGATCAGCAGCAGTCCGACGCACCCGAGGAGCAGCGGTCCGAGCCGGAGGTTGTCGGTGTAGAAGAAGGCGATGATGGCCAGGGCACCGATGTCGTCGGCGACGGCCAGGGTCAGGAGGAACACGCGCAACCGGGCGGGGCATCGGGGTCCGACGAGTGCCAGTGCGCCCAGCACGAACGCCGTGTCGGTGGAGACGACGACGCCCCACGCACTGGCCTCGGCGCCGCTGGGGTTGAGGATCAGGAACAGGACGGCGGGCAGCGCCAGACCCGCGATCGCGGCGAGAAGTGGGACGGCGGCATGGGCGCGATCGGTGAGTTCGCCCATCGTCAGCTCACGTTTCACCTCGAGCCCCACGACGAAGAAGAACAGCGTCATCAACCCGTCGTTGACCCAGTGCTTCAGGTCGAGGCTGATGCCGTAGTCGCTGATCTGGATGGTCACCGGGGTGTGCCAGAACGACTCGTACGAATCACCGATGTTGGCCCACACCAACGCCAGGATCGTGGCGACGAGGAGGAAACCGGCCGACAGCTTGTCGTCGTCGGTGTCGTCGCGGATCAGGGCCAACCGCGCCGACAGTCGCCGAAGTGTGGTGGGGCTGCTCTGCTCGACCGTCATCTGTCCCCTCGCTCACAGTTTCTGCCGCAGGTCAGCCTAATGCCCCTGCACATGAGCCGCCCCGCTGTCCGATCAACTCCGATCCGGCGGCGCCCAGGCACCTGTTCTCGGTCGCGTTATCATCTCGCCATGGGATCGAAGCGGAGTAGAAATCCGGGCCAGAAGCGTGCGGCAAAACAGCAGGCACGCCAACGAAGGAACCGCTCAACAGTCGCACCGCTGTTTCCCGCTTCCGCCGTCGACCCAGCGCTTATCGACAGCTTCGTTCAGTGGCTGCGCAGGGGCGATCTGACCGAGGACGCGGAACTCTTCGCACACCTCGTGGAGTCGACACTCACGAACCTCGCGCACGCCCACCCCGGTTTCCGTGCCACCGGCTGGCTCCCCGCGGACGCGCATACCCTCCTCGATGCCGCTGACGAGCTAACCGCAGATAATTCCGAGGACATGGATGACATCGCATTGACGATTGTCGCCTCGGCACTGACGTTCCTCAACTTTCTCGACGAAAATCGGCTGTGGACCGGCACCGAAGAGAACCTCATACATTGCATCGAGGACCTCATCCATTTCGTCGAGCCGCAACCACCCGTCGTCCTTCCCGAAGACATCGCACTACCCGCCGTGGACGAGAAGGACGAACTACGCGCACTCAGCTCCCTTCCGCTGATCGCCTCCCTCGTCGCACTCGTGGACTGGGTTGGGAAGGGTGCGGCCGTCACCTCGACCAAGGTGCCCAAACCCGCCTCTATCCCCGGTCTCGCTGACGCGTTGGGTGTCGATCTCGACCTCGACTCGGAGGGGTTTCCGCGTGCGCGCCGAATCCGCTCGATGCGCGACGTGCCCGAGATGCTGACCTACTGGGAAACTGCGGAAGAGATCGGCCTCATCACCGTCAACTCCACACGCGCGGTCCGCGGACCGAACGCGGAGCTGATCGCCGACCGGACGACCCGGGCGCTGCCGTTGATTCGTGCAGCTGTCACCGAATTCGTCCGCAGCCAACTCGTATCGACGCAACATCACCCACTCGACCTCACGCAATTGACCGATGTGGTCGTGACGCAGGTGATCTTGGCGGGGATGACATCGGAGCCGCCTGTCGCCGACTCGGAAGACGCGCCATCCGGCGACGAGCAATCGCTCCTGGATGCCTTCGTCTATGACCGACTGGACAGGCTGGTGGAACAGAAGTGGCTGACCAAGGATGACGCATACCGGGTTCCGGCCGCGCTGCAGCCTGCCGTTCTTCGTGCCGTCCAACTCGCTGGCGCAGAGAGCGAGTACGCACTATCCGACATGGTGGATTCGCACGTTACATTGCGGATTTCATTGGAAGGCACCCACATTCCCGTCTGGCGCCGCGTTCGACTCGACGCCTCACTACCGCTTTCCGCTCTCCACGACATCATCCAGTCCGCGTTCGGCTGGGAAGACTGCCATCTACACGAGTTCTCTGCCGGGCCCGCGTACTCAGGCGGTAGGGTATTCATTCCGAATGAAGACTTCGCGCACCGCGACCTCGTAGGCCCCGCCGTCGCGGAGGAAGAGGTCCCCGTCGGTTCGCTGCTCAGCTCGGTCGGCGACCGTCTCACCTACCTGTACGATTTCGGTGACGACTGGATCCATCACATCGTCGTCGAATCGGTCGACAACCCCGCTCCCGAATCCCCTGTAGCGCTATGCCTCGACGGGCGCAATATGGCGCCGTACGAAGATTCCGGCGGTTCGTGGGGTTGGGCGAACATGATCGAAGCCAGCGCTGATCCGCATCACCAGGAACACTCGGAGATTCGGGACTGGCTGGGTCTGCGCCCCGATCAGCAACTCGATCCGACATCGTTCGATCGAGACGGGATCAATGAGGCCTTCGCGACGTTGTTCGGGTAGAGCGTCTGGCGGGTGTCCGCGCAGCACGCGCGGACCCCGACTCAGACATAGTTCTCGAGAACGAACTTGGTGAATCCCTTGCGGATCAATCGCACGGCCTGCTTCTGCCCCTGACGCAGCACGGACTTCGGCACCCACACCTTCGGCTCGACCGACATGGTGAGGTGCACCGACGTCCCGCGCGGGGTGGGGGTCAGCCGATACTCGCCCTCCTGGCACTTCTGCTTCTCGCTCTCGAGGAGCGTCCACGACATCTGCTCGTCCCCGAGCCACTTGTGCTCGGCCAGCTGCGTGTCCGCGACCCCGAGGACGGCGAGCGTCATCCGCACGGTGCGGGGGCGTCCGTCGTCGAATCGGGACTCGACGACCACCTTCTTGTGCACCACCGACCACTCGGGGATGCGTTCGACGTCCGCCAGCGCAGCCATCACCTGCTCCTGGGGCGCCTCGATCTCGAACTCGCCCGATACCGACAACGCCATCGATTGCTCTCCTTCTCGTCGGTTGTACATGCCCTACAGTTCGGACGCGTAGCGCTCCAGCATGGCAGCAAGTTCGCCGGGGCGCGCGAGTGCCGCCAGATGACCGGTGTCGATGACGTCCGGTGCGATGCCCAGCCGCTCCCGGACGATCCGCTGCATGAAGTCGAGCGGGAACAGCCGATCGCGCCTCCCGGCGACGACCCGCGTCTTCACGTGCGGCCACCCGTCCGCCTGCCACACCGTCTCGAACGGGGTGTTCGACATGACGGGCTCCTCCTGGCTGAACGCCTCCTCGGTGACGTCGTCGGGCACGTCGTGGAAGAACAGCACCCGCAGGTCGTCGGGCGCATCCGGGTCGCGACCCTCCAGCACGTCGAACGCCCGTTTCGCCTCCGGCTGACCGGTGGTCTCCCACCACTGCCCGGGTGCCTCCCCCGGCGCGGGCAGCATCGGTGCCAGGAGAACCAGCAGGTCGACGTCGACCTCACCGCGCTGACAGACGATCGCCGCGGTGAACGCGGACATGGACTGCGCGACCAGCACGATCGAACCCTCGACGTCCTCGACCGCATCGACGACGACGTCGGCGAACTCGTACTGGCCCGCGTCGTCGTCGCCGTACGGAAGGTCGACGGCGATCACCGAGTGCCCGCTTCCCTCCAGGATCGGGGCGACGCGGTGCCAGTACCACGAGTCCGAGCCGGCGCCGGGCAGCAGAACGAAGGTTGCGGGCATCTCGACTCATCTCCTGTTTCCGGGACACGAACGAACGGTCGAGTCGAGCCTAAGCGCTACGTGCGCGCGAATGCGCGCCCCCTCACCTGCTCGTCGTGAAACGGAAGCGCCGCCGAGGGCGATACACCCAGTAGGTCGGACAAGAAAGTCCGACCGTGCCGGGATCCACCACACGTTACGAGAACTGAGCTGACATGTTCACCAACCATCTCTTCGGCGGAATGACCGAACAGGAAATCGACATCGAGATCGCCGACGAGCTGGCGGCCTGAGGTAGCTCCTTCGCACGCGAGTGGCGATGTGCACCCCGGCACGCTGCGCCACTCACCTACGAGTTACGTTCATGCTCAACACCGGTCGCCCGGTGAACCCTTCCGCACAGCGGTATCGGTGTCGTTGCGCTTCGAGGTTGCCGCCATCGGCGGCGTCGCGGGAGTCGTCGTTATGCCGGCTCTCTCATCACGCCGACGTGGCGCACCGTCCCGGAAAGGCCTGGAAGCTCTTGCACAGGCGACCAGGTGCGCAGCCCATCCGTGCTGTCGGAATAGAGATACTTTCCTTCGGTATAGGCGTCGAGATAGATCCGCCAGGCGCCACTCGGCAACTGAACCAGGGCTGGACCCTCCACCAGCGAGCCCCAATTTCCGGGCGGGACGAATGAATAGGGCCCCGTCACCGACGACGCGACCGCATGCTCGACGACCTTCTTCGTCTCGTTCTTGGTAAACGCATGATAGGTCGATCCCACCTTGACCACGGTGGTGTCGATATGGTCCGCGCCGATCCCGGCGAGCGGAACAGGCGGGCTCCACAACCTGAGCGATGGTTCCAGCGCCGTCATCAGATACGGCACGAAACCACCACCGGTCGACAGCGACAGGATGACGTTGACCCGGTCGCCGTCCACGAACCATTCGGGTGCCCAGGCCTTGGTGGTGAACGGCGACAGCGACGGTCCGTCGCTGAACCCGGCCGACCCCGAGGAACCCGGCGGGCTCGCTGAGCCCGTTCCGTCTCCCGTGCCCGGCAGGAAGGCGCAGCAGAACGGGACCGGCCAGGCCCCAAGGAACTTCCAGTCCATGCGGTCACTGCTGCGTGCGAAGCCGATGTTCGCCCCGTCGATCGTCGTGTAGGTGAGGTAGTAGAACCCGTCCGTGTGCCGGAAGATGCTCGGGTCACGCACCACCCCTGACGGAGGCCGATATGCAGACAGTCGGAGGGGTTGGAACCCCGTGCCGTCCTCCGACTCGTATACATCCAGGTCGCGGTCGCTGACGTTGCTGAACGCCACCATCGTGGTTCGCCAGGCGAGCGGTGCGGCGCCGCTGCTCCCCGGGGCGGCGGCCAGCAAGCCTGCGACAGCGAGCATCACCATCGATATGGCGGAAAAGCAGGTTCGTTTGGGCAGCATCACCGGTGCAGTATCTATCACAGCAGGCGCACCATGCGTAACTTTGGCCGCAGGCAGCGGATCGTTATCGACGGCCGTGCAGTGACGCCGTATACGAACCCGAGGGCGCCACCCGCAGCAGCGGCGATCAATACTCCTGCGGCGCGGTCGGTCTACGCGCGAGCCTTATGCGTGACGGCATCTCGGCGTAGCGTCTCGGGGACACTGTCGACGGAGGAGTGCTCATGTCGGGCGAACTGTCATTCTTCGAATTGGGTGTGGCCAACACCGAGCAGGGCCGAAAGTTCTACTCGGCGTTGTTCGGCTGGGAATTCGAATCCGGGCCCGGCGGGTCGGGCTACTCCATCAACACACCGAACGTCCCAGGCGGGATCCACGGCGGCGACGAGGGCGCCGGCCCGTATGTCTTCTTCCGGGTGCCCGACCTCGACGCCGCGGTCGAGCAGGTACTGGCGCTGGGCGGCACTGTCGACGCCGTGGAGCTGGGCGAAGACCCCGATTCGGTGGCGAAGTTCGGGCGGTTCAAGCTGTGCCACGACGACCAGGGTTCCTCCTTCGGACTGCACGAACCGCCCTCCGGCAACTGAATCAGCGCGCCCCGGAACGGAGACTCCCGGGGCGCGCTGATTCGGATCGGTCGGTTTACGGCTCGTTCGGCGAGTCGCCTCCACCCTCGTCACCGCTGTAGGTGGCCGGTTGCGGCAGACCGTCCTCGGGTCCGTCGCACCAGTTGTCGTACTGGTTGTACGGGTCTGTGCCCCACGCCGGGACGTTGTTCTCGTACGGTTCCGCCCAGTCGTCGCAACCGGCCGGGCCGGTCGGCGGAACACCAGGAGGCAGTGGTGCAACCGTGTCCGGTGCGCGCACCGGTACGACTGCCGAGTCGAGCGCGTCACCCCAGGCGACACCTGATGTTCCCAAACCGATCGAGGCCGCGAACACAGCGACCGCAGCCAATCTCGAGCCGACCTTCATCGTTGCCTCCCATAGGTGAATAACGCTGCCTAAGGGCTGTACCCAAAGACAACGTAAACAATCCTCGAAGAGCGAATTTCGTGAATGAAATTCGGCCGACGGTCGGTTTCAGTTCACGACCGGGCTACACGACGCCCACATGCCTCGTGCGAACACTCACCGTCGAATCAGGGATTGACGATCCGGCCCTGCTCGTCATTGACCGGCGGCTGCTGCGCGGAAAGGCTGTCCTCGGGGCCGTCGCACCAGTTGTCGAACTGGTTGTACGGATCGGTGCCCCACTGCGGCACGTTGTTCTCGTAGGGTTCCGCCCAGTCGTCGCATCCGATCGGACCGTTCTGCGGGAATCCGGGTGGCATCGGCTGAACGACATCCGGCCGGCGCACCGGCACGGCCGAGTCGAGACTGCCGCCCCAGGCGACACCGGATGCTCCCAATCCGATCGAAGCCGCGAATACCGCCACCGCGGCCACTCTCCTGCCCATTCTCATGACTGCCCTCCGTTGGTTACCTGGCCTTTCGGGGCGGTACCCAGAAACCCGGAAAACAATCCTCGAAGAGAGCGTTTCGTCCAAGAAATTCGACGATCAGTCGGTTTCCGGTCGGCAGCGCATGTACATCTCGGTCACCGAGGTCAAGACCTGCTTGCCGGATCCGTTGAAAATCTCCGCCGCGACGGTCACCAAGGCCCGTCCGCGATCGTCGGGCACCACATCCTCCACGACCAGCTTTCCGGTGAGCACATCACCCGGCTTCACCGGCCGGAGAAAGTTGACGTCGCGCATCCGCACCCCCGCAATAACGCTCCAGCCTGCATAAAGAGTGGTCGCGGACAGTCGCTGGCACACCGCGATCGTGTGCACACCACTCGCGATGAGCCCACCGAAATAGCCGCCATCTGCAGACTCGCGGTCGATGTGGAAGGACTGCGGATCCCACTGCCCCGCGAACTCGACCAGTTCCTCCTCCGTCACCGTGTATGAGCCCAGCTCGAACTTCTCGCCCGCCCGGAGGTCGTCCGCATACACGACGTCACATTTGCTGTCCACTACCAACCGTCCGATCATTCGCCCACGCCTCCACCGAACACGGAGGCTGACGTCGAGGATATGACCGGACGACGGCGGCGGTGACAGTGCCCTTCCGCCGACGGTGGGAAGAGGGCGTCAGTTCTCGTCGTAGCGCGGCCAGCCCGGATACGGAGCAAGCGTCGGGTAGGGGGTGTCGTGCGGGAGGTCCCACTTCGCCGGCCGATTCGACGCCTCGTCCGGCATCCGGTTTCGACATTCGAGGAACGCCGTTTGGTTTCGTGCACTGTATACGTGGTCGACCACCTTCCAGCCCCCGAAGACATCGGCGACCGGAGCGCGTTCGGGGCCTTCCGACGACTGACTGAAAGCTCTCGCGTCGGGCGCCTCGATCTCCACGGTTTCCGCAACAATATTCGTCGATCCGACGTTGAAGAACCGTCCGTCTGGGCCTTCGCGCATTACCGAATAATCGCCCGTGCACACGGTCGCAAACCAACCGCGCTCGGTCGGCGTCATCCACAGCAGATGCTGAAACTGCGTTCCCACAAAGTGGCTCTTCTTCAGCTGATCGGGGTTGCCGTAGTCGGTCAGGAGACGCTCGTCCACGGCTTCAGAGAAACCCGGGTATCCCGCAGCCGGTGTGAGCGCCCGGACCGTGAGGTAGTAGGACTCGACGTACGCCCTGATTACCGTCACTTCGGGAGTCAACAAATCGATACCCGGATCTGCCGACCAGCGATAGTTATAAGCGGCATTGCCGGGCACGGAGTACAGCGCTGACGCGACCACCGGCGGCTCCGGTGCTTCGCTCGCTGCATCGGTCCCGCAGGCCGACATGACCAACATCGCCGCGATCATAGGGAAGACCGGCCGCCTCACTGCCCGTACCTCATGTCTTTCACTTGGTCACGGCCGGCGTTCAAGGCATCAATAAAATGGCCCAGCCCCGTCAATCCCGAGTCCGTCAAGTATCCGGCCAAGCCCGACTGCAGGAGAGGGAGCCGCTGATACGGATTCTCAGCCGCAATTTGATCGTATGGCAGCAGCGGTCCGTCAGTACCGTCTCGAAATAGATCGAGCCCTGAATATGAATCCAGTACTCCCCCATTTGCAGCCTGAAGGCCCAATGCAATCTGGTAGTACTGATTGGTCAACAACGCGTTGTCGGCGAAATCCGCATTCGCCTGCAGCGTGCTGTCCGGTATTGAACCCATGACCGCGCTCTTGAACGACGGGTCGGCGAGATCGATACCACTTGAAATCAGAGGGCCCGCTACAGGAATGAACTCGACGCCCTTGCCGATCACTGTTCTGATGGTGTCGTAGGCAACGCCCTTACTTTCGAAACCAGCAGCGTTCTGGGATGTTTCGTCGCCGAGTCGGTCGGCGAACTCGAGGTCGAGCCCCTTGTCCACAACGCCCTGAAGATTGCCTGCCCACGTCCCGTACTGGTAGTGGGGGTTCTGCGGTGTCTGGCCGTCGACAGCCCACGCCTGCTCCAATTGAGCAGACAGCCCCAAGGCGTGCGCATTGAAATACGAGGCACCGTCGGCGTTGGAATCGATCACCGAGAATATTCTCGGCGCATCCTCGAGTCGGAGGTACTCATGGCCCGTCAGGCCGGTGAAAGAGTTGGTTCCCGTGAAGGACTCGGGCACCCCCACCATATTGCCGATGTACGGGGCGAGCGTTGTGCCCAACGCCTGCGTGATGTCGGGGTTCACTTCACCGATTGCCTGCCCCTTCGTCCCTGGGATGTCGAGTAGCTCGGCGTCTTTCGCAGCGAGGATTTGTGCGAGCCCGAATGCCGATTCGCCGGCTTGTCGCGACCGGAACATTTCTCCGGGATCGGACGGATCGGAGGGCCGGGCGTCGTCGGCGATCCAGTCGAACATCGCGGCGACGTTCTGTTCGCCGCCGTCGGCCCAATCGCGTTGGAGCAGGGGCATGATGACGTCGTCGCGGTTGTAGCCGGCCGGCATGCCGTCGCCGGACAGGATGTTGTGGACGGCGGCATGGTCGCGGCCACCGACGCCGACCATGTCCTGCAGGAGGGTGTCGACGCTGTCGCGGCCCAGAGCGTTGTGGTCGAAGGAGTCCCCGATCAGGAGGCTCTTGTCGTTGGTGGCCGAGGCGATCTCCCCGGCACGGGAGAGGAGGCTCTCGCTCAGCTCACTGCCCTGCTGCACGGCCGGGTCCGCCAGACCGAAGGCTTTGGTGAATCGTGCCAGGTCGTCGCCGTTGTTGACGACCACCGACGGTTGCGGTGCGTCGTGCGCGCCCTTCGTCAGGTTGCCGGTCGACGTCACCGGTCCCTCGAACAGTCCTCGAAGGCTTTCCGGAATGTGGCTCTGACCGCCGACGTCGCCGCTGGCACTGCCGACGTTGTAGTTCGACACCACAGCGAGGCCGTTGGACAGCGCGCTCGCGGCCTCGGTGCGTCCGTTCTCGCTGTACTGCTCGGACAGGGCGAGGAAGCCGTCCTTGCCGGCCGCGGTATAGAACTGCTGCAGGAAGTCGATCGTTCCCTGTGGAAGATCGGTGACCTTGCCGCCGTCGGCCAGCGTCTGCACTTGTGCGGGAGTAAGTCCCGCCGCCGCGATCTCCCGGGCGACACGGTCACGGACGTCCTGCGGAATGTCGGAACCGCCTCGCACCACCTGCTCGCCCAGCGCGGTGCCCTCGTGCCCCGACAGACCCGTGGTCGCCGGGGCACTCGCCGCCACGGCGCGCAGCGCGTCCCGGATCGCCGTCGCCATGTCCCGATCGGCATTGTCGAGTTCCGTCAGTGCTCCACCGAGTTGGCTGCGCCAGTACTCCATCAGCTCGGCATGCTCGGCGGCCTCGGCCTCGCTCATCGTCGTCGGCCGGCTGACGATCTGCCAGTCGTCGGAGACGGTGAATCCGTCGGTTGCCGCCTTGTCGATCACGGTGGCGACGTAGTCCCGCGCATGGCCGAGGCGATCGGCCCCACCGACGAGCGCGTTCGACAGATCCTCCAGATCGTCTGCGAGCCGGCGGATTTCCATGCGCTCACTGTTCGCCCTCTGCTCGGCGGCCGCCTGCGCCGGACCGCGCCAGTCGTCGTGTCGGCCCAGATCTGCGACAGCACGCTGGACGTCGTCCGCCCGGCCCCGTGTGTCCTCGGCGGTCCGTCCGATCTCCTCGCCCGCCAGTGTCAGATCCCGCGGGTTCCAGACGTGCAGTTGCGACCGACGCGGAATCACATCTCCCCCATCGCCGACAGCTGCGACGCGAACGACGTGTCGGTGACCTCGTAGTTCTCGGCCCCGCCACCCGCGATGAACGCCATCTCGTCGATGCGACTGGCCGCGACTCCCAGCGCGGAGGCGAGCATGTCGCCGGCTTCCTGGCACGCCGCCGCGGTGTCGGACCCCTCGACGGCCCGCACCGCGTGTTCGAAGCTCCGGCGGCCGCCCAACGCCTCGACCTCACGCGCAATGGCGCCGAGAGCGGTGGACATCGCACGCAGCATGTCGGGATCGACCTTGACGACCGCGACGTCCGGTCCACCGAGCACCGGCGCCAGCCCGGGGACGGCGGCCAGCGGAGGCTGCGTCGCACCGGTCCCGTCCAGCGACGCAATGACACTTTCCGGCCACGTCATATCGCCCTCTGACATCTACATCTCCCCCTGATAGCCGCATCGAGATCCACCCCCGGATCCGGGTCACCGACACGCTCGGCGACCGTGGAGAGAATAGCGGACGCCGTCACACGGACGTGTGACCACAACACGGTTGTGCAACGGTTGGGCGGATTCGCAGATTGAGAATCGGGTGAACCGGGTATCGAGACCAGATGGCCATCACCGATATCAAGGAGTACAGCCACCTCACCGATGCGGATGTGGAGGCGCTGGGCGCGGAACTCGATGCGATCCGGGCAGACATCGAGGAGTCCCGCGGCGCCCGCGACGCGCGGTACATCGACCGGACGATCAAACTGCAGCGGTCGCTGGCGATCGCGGGCAGGGTCGTCCTGTTCGGCAGCCGGAAGAGACCGGCGTGGATCCTGGGTACCGCCTTGATGGGTGCGGCGAAGATCATCGAGAACATGGAACTCGGCCACAATGTCATTCACGGCCAATGGGATTGGATGAACGATCCCGAGATCCACTCGTCGAACTGGGAGTGGGACAACACGTGCCCGTCGTCGGGGTGGAAGCACTCGCACAACTACGTCCATCACAAGTTCACCAACATCGTCGGTCTCGACAGCGACGTCGGTTACGGGATCCTGCGCATGACCCGCGACCAGAAGTGGTCGCCGGTGTACCTGGCGCAGCCGTTCTACAACGTGCTGCTGGCGTTGCTGTTCGAGTGGGGTGTCGCGCTGCACCACCTCGACGTGGAAAGCATCCGGCGCGGCGACTACGACCGCGCCGAAACCCTCCGCAACGCGAAGGAGGTGGGACGTAAGATCGCGCGGCAGGTCGGCAAGGACTATGTGGTGTTCCCGGCGCTCACCGGCCCGGCATGGAAGAGCACGCTGACAGCGAACATCACCGCCAACGTGATCCGCAACCTGTGGGCCTACGGTGTCATCTTCTGCGGCCACTTCCCGGACGGCGCGGAGAAGTTCACCAAGGAGGAATTCGAGAAGGAAACCAAGGCCGAGTGGTATCTGCGCCAGATGCTGGGCTCCGCCAACTTCAACGCCGGCCCGGTGCTGGCGTTCATGAGTGGCAACCTCTGCTACCAGATCGAGCACCATGCGTTTCCCGACCTGCCCAGTAACCGCTACGCCGAGATCGGCGTGAAGATGCGGGAACTGTGCGACAAGTACGACCTCCCCTATACGACGGGTTCGCTGCCCCACCAGTACGGACTCACCCTCCGCACCATCTTCAAGCTCGCCCTGCCCAACCGCTTCCTGTCGGCGTCCGCGGACGACGCACCGGAGACGGCCTCGGAACTCCGCTTCCGCATCCGGGGCGGGATGAAGGAAGTGTTCGGCGTCGACCCTGCGACCGGGAAGCGGCGCGGACTGCGTACGGCGCTGGCGATGATCCGCAACTGACTCAGGACGTCCACGCGTATCGGAAGCGTTGCGCGACCTCGTCGACCGGTTTCTCCCGGTATTCGGCGTGCTCGTAACCCTTGACCGCCGCGAGCGCTTCCATGATCAGCGGTCCGAACAGGTCGCGCGCGAGCGCCGACGACTCGAACGCTCCGAGCACGTCGGACGGCAGGGTCGGGAGGAGATCCACGGCGCCGGTCAGGTCCGCGGGATCGACCGACACCTCGTCCGGGAGGGGAAGCGCACCGGCGATGCCGTCGTGCGCGGCGCCGAGAATGGCGGCGCTGCTCAGATACGGGTTCGCGGACGGGTCGATGGGTTTGATCTCCAGGTTCGCGCCGTGCGGGTTCCCGGCGGTGTCCGCGCAGAGGCGAACGGCTGCCTCGCGGTTCTCCAGGCCCCAGCAGCGGAACACGCCCGACCACATGCCCGGGCGCAACCGCAGGTGCGACAGCGCCGATCCGGCGAGAACGGCCGTGAACTCGGGTAGCGCCCGCAGAATCCCGGCGACCGCGGCGCCACCGGCAGGAGTCAGTCCGTGCGGGCCCGGGCCTCCCGACAGGATCGGCAGGTCACCCTCGGTGAACGACACGTGCTGGTGGGCACCATTACCCGCCCCGCCCGCGACGGGCATGGGTGAGAACGACGCCCGCAGTCCCTGGGCGCGTGCGATCCGGCTGATCAGGGCGCGGGCCAGCACCGCGTTGTCGGCCGCCTCGACGGGATCCGCGGGGGCGAGCGACACCTCGAATTGGCCGAGCCCGGCCTCGGCGTGGACCTGTTCGATCGGCAGGGCGGCCGTCGACGCCGCCGCGAGCAGGCGCTCGATGAATTCTTCTTGCGTGAGAACGGCATTGAGGCCGTAGGCGGACCATTCTTCCGTGGTCGCCGCGTCGAACAGCGCGAACTCGATCTCGTGGCCGATTCGTGCGGTCAGCCCGGACTCCGCCAGCCGCGCCGTCACCCGCCGCAGCGCGTACCGGGTGCAGGCGAGCGACGGCGTCCCGTCCTGCTCGGTCAGGCACGCCGGCGCCCAGTACGTGCCGTTGCCCAGGTCTCGCACGTCGTCGCCGTCGATCCGCAGCCGGAGGTCGCCGACGACGGAGAAGGATGGCGTGAATGCGAGGTGGTCGTCGACGCAGAACACAGTCCAGCTCGGCGATGCGCCTGCTCCGGAGTCGACGAAGGTGGGCAGTCTCGAGATCGGCAGCACCTTCGCCCGGGAGACCCCGGCCATGTCGACGATCGAGCCGACGATGCGGTCCGTGTGGCAGAAACCATCCTCCGCGCCGGGCATCAGGCCCTCGCCACTGCGGTGGTCCGCGCGAGGAACCCGAGCACGCTGTGCACCGATTCGCGTTGCGCACGGCCCTGACCTGCGCCCCCGCCGCCGAACGCGATGCCGCCGGTCCATTGCGCGTCGGCGGGGAACATTCCGAGGCGGAGGAGGTGGCCGGCGCCGTCGAACGTCCGGTGTTCGTCGCGGGTGCCGGATCGACGCCCGAGAACTGCCGTGGCCATCTCGTCCGACGGCCACAACTGGTCGTCCGCACCGGTCAGACACAGCACCGGCGCGGTCGCCCGTTCGGACCGCAGCGTCGCCTCGGCCGGTGCGGCCGCGAGCCCGGCCCGGTAGGCGGCACCCAGGCGCAGCAGGCTCGGGCGGTGCGCGGTGACGTCCTGGTGCGCCCGCCACGCGTTGCGGATCAGCTGGGGCATCAGCATCCCACCCGGCAGCGGCGCCCACGGCACGGGCCGGCCGTTCCACGTCCACGACGGGGTGTCGGCGACCTCGCCGTCGGGGCCGATCGCCTGCCACGACACCGAACTCGGGCTGATCAGGATCAGCCCGGCGACGGGGAGGTCGCCGACGCACGCAGACGCCAACAGGCCCTCCGCACCCCGCGAAATGGCCATCGCGGTCACGCGATTCGCGTCCACCGACGGCTGCGCACCGAGAGCCTCGACCGCGGACGTGAACCGCTCGAGCGGAACGTTCACCAGCGTCGCGTCGGTGTTCGATTCGTCCACCCACGAATAGGCCAGTGCGGCATACCCGTTGGCAGCCAGCATTCCGACGGTGGAACGTTGGGAGTCGACGCCGCCCTCCGAGCCGCCGAAGCAGGCGACGCCCGGCCAACCGCCGCTCGGAGCGTCGCCGGCGGGCAGTGCGAGCAGCGCCGGTCGGTCGCCGACATCGAGGGAACGGACGGACACTCCCGGGGCGCTCACGTGACGCGTCACCGTCCGCCGCGACGTTCCGTCCGGAGTGCCCGCCTCGACGGTGACCAGCCAGGCGTCGGGCGGCGGCACGAAGAGGTCGGGAACCCGGCCTTCGGACACGAAACGCATGGCCCACAGCGGCGCGTCGGCGTCCGCCACGTCCCAGTCACCGTGGTCCGGAACCTGTCCGGCGACGTCGACGATTCCGTCGGCCGGGACGGTGAACGTGGCCTCCGCCCGCCACTGTCCACCGAACAGGTCGGTTCCGGTGGTGCGGACGGTCACCGACGATCCGGGCCGGGCGCCGCGGACGATCAGCGAGAACGCCTCGTCGTGACGCGACGACGCCGGAACGTCGAGTTCGAGGGACCCTGCCGACAGGTCCGCGGCCGGCGCGGGCTGCTCGGTTACCGCGGGCTCCGCCGAAGTGTGGGTCTCCAGCAGCTGCGACCGCTTCTCGAACCATCCGGGGAACACCGCGGACACGAGGCCCGCGACGCCCATGAGGGTGAACGGCAGCACCCAGTAGCAGACGACGGACAGGGTGTCGCCGGCGTCGCGCATGGTGGCGTCGCCGTCGACGATGGGTGGGATCAGCGAGAACACGGTCATCAGTCCGAACGCGGCCACCCACATCCACGTCATGGCCGTGGTGATGTATCGGAATCCGCCGCTCGCCGCCGTCCGGGCGTCCACGGTTGCCGCCGCGTACTCGCGCACGAACGGCCGCCCGATCAGAGCGCCCACCGCCGCGATCGCGAACAACCCGAAGTTGCTCAGCGGCTGAAGCCAGCGTTCGAGGACGGCGTCGTCCAGGGTGAGTGCCGCGATCAGCAACAGTGCGAAGACGGCGACGGTGCCGACCTCGAGGGTCCGCCACGGCTGGCCCCGCAACCGTTGCAACACCTGGCCTACCGCCGCAATTCCGAACGCGATCGCGACGGCAGCGACGAATCCCGTGTTGCCCACCAGGATCCAGTAGACGATCCACGGTGCGAATCCGATGATGAATCCCATTGCCCTGCCCCACTGGTCGACTCACCATATTGTCGGCCCTCGGGCGGGCGCGGGATGCCGATTCACCGAAGGTCGGTGCGGGTCAATGCGCGAGCGATTCCGCCAGTTCGCAGAAGCGTTGCACCGTGACCCCGGCGAACGTCGGGTTGTACGCCACCGCCAAACCGATCGCCGGGCGCAGCGCTGCGGGAACGAGCGGCCGGAACCGCACACCGGAGCCGGCACGCTTCGACGAACTCGACGGGACGAGCGCCCAGCCGAAGCCACTCTCCACCAGAAACAGCACCGTCTGCACCTGCACTGCCTCCTGGGTGACTCGCGGCGAGAACTTCGCCTCCTCGAACAGGATCGAGGTCAGCGCATGCAGCCCGGGCAGCCCCGATGTCGTGTAGTCGATGAACGGCTCGTCGCGCAGGTCGTCGAGCGAGACCCCCTCCTTTGCCGCCAACCGGTGTCGCACGGGAAGCGCGACGACGAAGTGATCACGTTCCACGGTGATGTTGCGGATGTCGCTGCGCCGGGACAGCGGTGAGCGCACGATCCCGACGTCGAGGTGATTCTGCTCGAGCGAGTCGATCAGTTCGGCGTTGGTGAGCTCCGAGAACTTCAACACGATGTCCGGATACTGCTTCTGGAATGCCGGCAGCAGCCGCGGGAGCAGGATGTTCTTGGCGGAACCGACGAAGCCCACGCGCAGCCCGCCGCTGAATCCGTGCGCCGTGGACCGCGCGACCCTGGCCACTTCCTCGGCGTGGAAGAGCGCGGCCCGGGCATCGGTCAGCGCTGCCTCTCCCGCCGTGGTCAACCGCACCCGGTGGGTGGACCGGACGAACAGTTCCGCGCCGATCTCCTCTTCGAGTTTGCGGATCGACACGGACAGCGGCGGCTGCGTCATATGCAGGCGTTCCGCTGCCGCGCGGAAGTTCAGGGTGTCGGCGACGGCGACGAATTGCTGCAGCTGACGTAGGTCCACGGTGATATCCCATCCGAATCAAGTGATGCCGATCAATGCGCTTCCCTTGTATTAAACACATCCCCGTCGGCACTGTGACTCAGACAACAGTCTTCGAGCATTCGTCCCCCACATCACCGCCGAGGCCCTCTATGACACCTGCGAACAACGTTCCCGCACTCGCCAATTTCGAGAAGGCGTTCCGCCCCCGATCCGTCGCGGTCATCGGCGCGTCCGACGACGCGACTCGCATCTCCGGGCGCGCCCTGCACTACCTGATCCGCGCCGGCTATCGCGGGGAGATCTACCCGGTCAACCACCGCCGCGCCACGGTGCAGGGGCTCCGCGCCTATCCCACCCTCGCCGACGTCCCCCGGACCCCCGACATCGCGTTGATCGCCCTTCCGTCGCGACTGCTCGAGGACGCCCTCACCGACTGCGTCGAACACGGCGTCGGCGCGGCGGTCGTCTACGCGGCGGGCTTCGCCGAGACCGGGTCTGACGGCGGTGCGCTGCAGGACCGGCTCGCCGCCATCGCAGCGGCGGGCAACATCCGGCTGTTCGGCCCCAACTGCCTCGGGTTGCTCCACACCGACAGCGGATTCACGGGCACGTTCAGCAGCGCGTTCGACAAAGCCCTGCCGACTCCGGGTGGCGCAGCCATCGTCAGCCAAAGTGGCGCCTACGGGGGGCATCTCGCGTATCTGTGCGAGAAGCGTGGAATCGGTGTCGGCTACTGGGTGTCCACCGGCAACGAGGCGGGCACCGACGTCGCGGACTGCATCCACTGGCTCGCCCTCCAGGACGACGTGAGCGTGATCCTGGCATACGCCGAGGGAATCCGCGACGGCGACTCGTTCCGGGCCGCACTGCGCGCCGCACACGATCACCGCAAGCCTGTCGTGTTCATGAAGGTCGGGCAGTCCGCGGCAGGCGCGACCGCCGCACAATCCCACACGGCGAGTCTCGCCGGCGCCGACGCGGTGTTCGACGGACTCTGCGCGCAATACGGTGTCTACCGCGCGCAGACCACGCAGGAACAGGTGGATGTCGCCTACGCCGCCGTCCGCGGACGCTTTCCGTCCGGCCGCAGCCTCGGAATCATCACCGTCTCGGGCGGTTTCGGTGTGCAGCTGTGCGACGCCGCCGAACGCGGCGTCCTCGAAGTCACGCCCCTCGCCGAATCGGGGCGGGCGAAACTCCGCGCGCTCAATCCGATGGGCAGCGACGACAATCCCTGCGACACCACCGCCGGCTGGCTCAACGACATGAGCCTGATCACCAAGACATTCGACGTCATGTACTCCGACGGCGGCTACGACAGCATCATCGGATCGTTCACCATGCTGCCCGACTCCCTCACCTACGGCGCGGAGATCCGCACGGCCATCGGAGCGGGGACGAGGGAATTCCTCGACCGTCCGACGGCGCTGTGCATGGAGGCGCGCCCCGAGGTGGTCCGGGCGTACGAGAGCGACGGCTTCCTCGTCTTCGACGACTCCGAGCGTGCCGTCACCGCGCTCGCCGCCCTCGCATACTTCGTCGAGCATTTCGACACCCCGATAGCCAGCCACCGAAAGCGCACCACGCGAGTCGACCTCGGCGGAGAGCCGTTGTCGGAACACGCCGCCCAGCAGATCCTGGCCGACGCCGGCATCCCCTTCCCCGCCTCGACCGTGGTCACCCACCCCGACGACGTCGCGAAGGCGGCCGCCGATCTCGGTTTCCCCCTGGTCATGAAGATCGTCTCGCCCGACATCGCACACAAGACGGAGATCGGTGGTGTCATCCTCGACGTCGAGGACGAGGCCCAGGCGAGCGCGGCTTATCTGACGCTTCTCGAACGCGCGAACGCAGCGGTGCCCGGTGCCCGCATCGAGGGTGTGCTCCTCGGCGTGATGTGCCCGAAGGGTGTCGAAACCATCGTGGGCGTGACCAACGATCCCGCCTTCGGCCCCACCGTCATGTTCGGGCTCGGTGGCATGCAGGCCGAATTGTTCCGCGACGTCGCGTTCCGCGTCGGTGAACTCGACCACGCCGAAGCTGTGAATCTGATCCGGGAGATCAAGGGTTATCCCCTTCTCACGGGGTTTCGCGGTGCTGCCCCCGCGGATGTCGACGCGCTCGCGGACCTCCTGGTCGCCGTGTCGAGGTTCGCCGTCACCCACGCCGACCAACTCGACTCCCTCGACCTCAACCCGGTGCTGATTCTCGAGGAGGGCCGCGGCGCGCTCGCCCTCGACGCACTGATCACGGTGCGGACCACCTCGTGATCACAGGCATCACCCCGACAACGAAGGCAGGAGCAATCCCATGGATCTGGAACTGACCGGCAAGGTCGCCATCGTCACCGGCTCGGCCCGCGGACTCGGCGAAGCCACCGCCCGAAGGCTCGCCGCGGAGGGCGCGCACGTCGTCGTCACCGACATCGACGGGGAGGCAGCGGCACTGACCGCCAAGGATATCGTCGCGCAGGGCCACAGCGCGCACAGCATCCGCGGCGACATCACCAAGTCCACCGACGTCGACGCTCTGGTCGTGGAGACAGTCGACCGCTTCGGCGGAATCCACATCCTGGTCAACAACGCCGGGTTTCCGCGCGACGGCGTTCTCACCAAGATGAGCGAAAGCGACTGGGACGACGTCGTCGACGTAATCCTCAAAGGCGCCTACTTCACCTGCAAATCGGTCTTGCCGTATCTGATCGAGCAGCGGTGGGGCCGGATCGTCAACATCTCCTCACGCGCCCACTTCGGCAACCCCGGTCAGGCCAACTACGCCAGCGCGAAGGCCGGCCTCCTCGGGCTCACCCGCGCACTCGCACTCGAAGAGGGCCGGTTCGGAATCACCGTGAACGCCGTCGCGCCCGGTTTCGTTGCCACGGAGGCGGTCCGCTCGCTCGGACACTTCGAGAAGATCAAGGACAAGGCGATCGAGAGCACACCCCTGCGCCGCGTGGGGACGCCCGAGGACATCGCCGACGCCGTCGCCTTCCTCGCGTCCGAACGCGCGAGCTTCGTCAGCGGCGAAACGCTGCACGTGACCGGCGGCCGGTTCGGCTGACCCGACTCGACTTCCTCCCCCACCCCTCGACCTCGGAGACACCATGCCCCTCTCGGAGACCCACCCCAGTTCGGCGAGCCGCACGCGCCACACCGACGCACCCCCACCCGGCCGCACCAGAATCCGCTTCCTGATCGTCGCACTGCTCTTCATCGTGTCGACACTCAACAACGCCGACCGTGCGATCCTGTCGATCACCGGCACCGAGATCAAGGCCGATCTCGGTATCAGCGCCATCACCCTCGGCTACCTGTTCTCCGCGTTCGCGTGGGCGTACATGCTGGCGCAGATCCCCGGCGGACGGCTCGTCGACCGCTTCGGCGCCAAGCGGATGTATGCCATCAGCATCTTCGTCTGGTCACTCTTCACCCTGCTGCAGGGCTTCGTCCCGCTCATGGGGCTCGGCGCCGCGGTCGCCGCGCTGTTCGCCCTGCGCATCGGTGTCGGCATCGCGGAGGGGCCCGCCTACCCGTCTAATGGCCGCGTGGTAGCCACCTGGTTCCCGTCGTCCGAACGGGCCACCGCGTCCGCCATCTTCAATTCGTCTCAGTACGCGGCGGCGGTGGTGTTCACCCCGTTCATGGCGTGGCTCACGCACGCGCACGGATGGCACTCCGCGTACCTCGTCATGGGCGCCATCGGCATGGCGCTGAGCGCAGTGTGGCTGAAGTTCTACGACCAGCCACGCAAGCACAGAATGGCCAACGACGCCGAAATCGAGTACATCGCCGACGGCGGTGCGCTGGTCGACATCGAGGAGGCGAGTTCGGCACCGGACGCCCCGAAAATCAACACCTGGGAAGCGATTCGTCAGCTCCTCGGCAGCCGGATGATGCTCGGGCTGTATGCCGGCCAATTCTTCATCACCACCATCGTGTACTTCTTTCTCACCTGGTTCCCGATCTACCTCATCGAGGAACTCGGCATGCCCCTGCTCGACGCCGGACTCGCCGCGTCCATCCCCGCGATCTTCGGCTTCCTGGGCGGGATCCTCGGCGGAGTCCTGTCGGACCGCCTGCTCACCCGGGGCGTGTCCCTCACATGGGCCCGCAAGATTCCGATCATCACCGGTCTCACGCTGTCGACCGTCATCGTCCTGTGCAACTTCACCACTTCGCAGACCGCCGTCATCCTCTTCATGGTGCTGGCGTTCTTCGGCAAGGGACTCGGCAGCCTGGGCTGGACCATCGTCTCGGACACCTCCCCCAAGGAGGCGGCCGGACTGTCGGGCGGCCTGTTCAACACATTCGCGAATGCCGCGGGTATCACCACCCCGATCGCCATCGGCTACATCGTCGACACCACCGGCTCGTACGACGGAGCGCTGATCTTCGTCGGTGTCAGTGCGGCACTGGCGGTCTGCAGCTTCCTGTTCATCATGGGCAAGATCACCCGAGTCGAGTTGACTCCGGATCGGAACGGAGTCCGCCATGCCTGACGTGCACGTGCATCTCACGATCGAGAACGGTGTCGCGATACTGACCCTCGACAATCCACCGCTCAACGTCGTGACCCTGGAATTGACACGGCAGCTCGGCGACCGCCTCGACGCCCTCGCGATCGACGACACGGTGCGCGCCGTCGTCGTGACCGGTGCCGGAAGCCGGGCGTTCTGCGCCGGATCAGACATCTCCGAGTTCCACGAGATGATGGAACCGGGCCAGGTGGTGGAGAAGAAGCTGCGACGGCAGAATGAGATCTTCCAGTTCCTCGCACACTTCCCGAAGCCCACGGTGGCGGCCCTGGGCGGTCTCACCCTCGGCGGCGGACTCGAAATCGCCTGCTGCTGCGACCTGTTGATCGCCGAGGAACACGTCTCGCTGGCGCTACCGGAGATCAAGCTCGGGGTCTTCCCGAGCAGCGGCGGAACGTTCCGCACCACACGGCGGATCGGGATCGGCCGTGCCAAGCGGATGATGTTCTTCGGTGACCCGATCGATGCCCCGACCGCACTCGACTGGGGTCTGGTCGACGCTGTGGTTCCCCGGGGCACCGCACTTGCCGAGGCGCGGCGCTGGGCCGGGATCCTCACCCGTCGACCCGCTTTCGCTCTGGAGCTGTGCAAATCGGTGATCAATGCGGCCGGCGACCTGGACGAGGATCAGCTCGTGCAGAAATCCCTGACCGCGAGCGACCGTGTGTTCAGTTCCCCCGAATGCCGCGAAGGGGTGCGTGCCTTCTTCGCCAAGACGACCCCCGATTTTCGAATTCAGGAGCACTCATGAGAAGAGCCGCGATCGTCGCCCCGTCCCGGACCGCCATCGGCGCCTTCGGCGGTGCCCTGAAGAACGTCACCGTGGAGGATCTCGGTGCCGCGGTGGCCACAGCCGTGGTCGAGCGCAGCGGCATAGACCCCGCACTGATCGAGGACATGGTGTTCGCGCAGTCGTATGCGAACAGTGAGACACCGTGCGTCGGACGCTGGATCGCGCTACAGGCGGGCTTCCCCGTCGACGTCGCCGGAATGCAGCTGGACCGCCGATGTGGTGGCGGCCTGCAGTCGATCGCCACCGCGGCCATGATGGTGCAGAGCGGCGCCGCAGACGTGGTGATGGCCGGCGGCGTCGAATGCATGAGCAACGTCGAGTTCTACACCACCGACATGCGCTGGGGTTCCCGTCAGGGAACGGTGAAACTGCACGACCGCCTCGACCGCGGCCGGGAACGGTCTCAGCCCGTCGAACGATTCGGCTACATCTCCGGGATGATCGAGACGGTGGAGAACCTCGCGACCGGATACGGCATCTCCCGCGAGTCCGCCGACGCCTTCGCCGCTCAGAGTCATCACCGTGCCGCCGCCGCGTGGCACGAGGGACGCTTCACGGACGAGGTCGTGCCGATCAAGGTTCCGCAGCGCAGAGCCGAGCCCGTGATCTTCGACCGAGACGAGGGAATCCGGGCCGACTCGAGCGTCGAGAAGCTCGCGACGCTGCGCACCGTCATGCCGAACGGCACCGTCACGGCAGGCAACGCCTGCCAGCAGAACGATGCCGCCGCGGCGTGTCTCGTGGTCGCCGAGGATCAGCTGGGCCGGCTCGATCTCGAACCTCTCGGCTTCCTGCACGGGTGGGCAGCCGTCGGATGCGAACCCGCCGAAATGGGAATCGGCCCGGTCCCGGCGGTGCGGAAGCTGTTCCGAAAACTCGGACTGGGATTCGGCGACATGGACCTCGTCGAAGTCAACGAGGCCTTCGCAGTTCAGGTCCTCGCCGTGCTGCAGGGCTTCGGGTACGAAGACGAGTCGAAGGTCAACGTCAACGGCTCCGGAATCTCCCTCGGCCACCCCGTCGGCGCCACCGGTTCCCGGATCATGACAACACTGCTCCACGAACTGAAGCGTCGCGGCGGACGCTACGGACTGGAAACGATGTGCATCGGCGGCGGGCAGGGCATCGCCGCCGTCTTCGAATCCGCGTGAGCATTCGCGCTCGTCGTCCTGAACTCGGCGCGCATACCGGGGACAGCTTCACGGTCTCGCCCCGGATCGACGATGCGCGCCGGGTCTCGGCGAACTCGCCCCTCGATCAGCCGATCGGCTGCGGCATCCGGACTGTTCGGTAGCTGCAGCTGATTTCGTCACCGGTGGACGGATCACGCAGAGCGACCTTCCAGGAGTCGGCGAACTGGTTCACGCCGTGCCGCATCGAGATCGTCCCCGACACGAGAACGGTGCCCGGCGTGTGCAGTCCCCTCTCGCGAAGGACGTCGAGCCAGTACTTCGGTGCGAGCAGGTCGGCGAGCGTCCCGGTCTGGATCAGGGTGGACGGTTCGCCGTCGCCTTCGCCGACCCATGCCGACAGGGTGATGTCGTCGAGGCGGTCGGCGATATCCGACAACCGCCAGGCGCGGGACCCGAGAACGTCGGGTGCGGCGTTCTTGCTCCACGCCACGCTGTGTACCTCGAGGTCGCGGTCAGTGTGGTCGCAGGCGACGGTCAGCAGTACGTCGTCCTCGGTGATCACCAGGGCCCACTCGGCCTCTCCGGAGGTCCGGTCGTGCTGGACGAAGACCTCGGTGGTCTGCTGCGCAAGGTAGGGCGAGATGGGGTACATCGCAGGGATGGTCGTAGGCGCCGGTACGCCCAGTTCTGCAAGTTCGGCGATGTGCGACGCAACCTCTTCCTGGTTGCGTCCGGCATAACCGGCGTTGAGGAGGGTGGTGACCTCAACGGTGTCGACGGTGCCGTCCGGCAGGGTGAACGTGAGCTGCGACATTTGGAGAGTCTCCTGAAGTTCTGGCCCCGGTTCCCTCTCGAGATCAGGGCGTTTTGTTACTTTCTTGGTTTTTCTGCGCCGAGGGCTTGCGCATACGTCTTGTATACAGCAAGTATATGTCTAGTACAACGGCAGCGGTGAGCTGAACCACAGAAGAACCGGGCCGTGCGGGACCAGAATTCAACCCACAAGGAGTTGTCATGATCGGAGAGTCCACCTCCGTCGATGCCGGCAGGTCGGCACCCGTAGACAGGAAGGGACTGGCGAAAGCTTTCGCCGCCAGTCTCACGGGTACCGCATTGGAGTGGTACGACTTCGCGGTCTACTCGGCGGCGGCCGCCCTGATCTTTCCGCAGATATTCTTCCCGGACAGCGACCCCCTCACGGGAACCTTGCTCGCGTTCTCCACCTACGCCGTCGGCTACGTGGCGCGGCCGATCGGAGGGTTCGTCTTCGGACGCCTCGGCGACGTCATCGGACGCAAACAACTGCTGGTGATCACCCTGCTCCTGATCGGTGTGACGACCTTCGCGATCGGCCTGCTTCCCGGCTACGACCGTATCGGTATCGCGGCACCCGCCATTCTCGTGATCCTGCGGTTCGCGCAGGGCGTGGCGGTCGGCGGAGAGTGGGGCGGCGCCGTCCTCCTGTCGAGCGAATACGGCAACCCACGCCAACGCGGCTTCTGGTCATCCGCAGCTCAAATAGGACCTCCCGCAGGCAACCTGATGGCCAACGGAGCGCTCGCCCTCCTCACCATCTCCATGACCGAGGCCCAATTCGAGTCCTGGGGATGGCGTCTCGCCTTCCTTCTGTCCGCGCTACTCGTCGGCTTCGGCCTGTGGATTCGCCTGAAGCTCGAAGACACCCCTGTCTTCAAGGCCCTGCAGGAGTCCGGCGACCGCGCCGAAGCCCCCATCCGCGACGTACTCACAAAGCAGACCCGGCCACTCGTCGCCGCGATCCTGTCGCGTATCGCCCCGGACGTGATCTACGCACTCTTCACGGTCTTCGCGATCACGTACGGCACCCGTGAACTCGGCTTCGAGCGTGGCGAAGTACTCACCGCAATCCTGGTCGGCTCGGCATTCCAGCTGGGCCTGATCCCCCTTGCCGGGGCACTTTCGGATCGCATCAACCGCCGCCTGGTCTATGCCGTCGCCGCTGTCGGCGGTGTCGTTTGGAGCGCCCTCTTCTTCCTCGTCATCGGTGGCGGCTCATTCCCGCTGCTCATCGTCGGGGTGGTCGTCGGGCTCGCGTTCCACTCGTTCATGTACGGACCCCAGGCGGCGTTCGTCACCGAACAGTTCACGGTCGCCTTGCGCTCGACCGGCAGTTCACTCGCCTACACGATTGCCGGCGTGTTCGGCGGTGCGATGGCACCGCTGATCTTCACCTACCTACTGAGCAGGACCGACAGCTGGGTGCCGATCGCCGTCTACGTGCTGATCGTCGGAGTGCTGACCCTGATCGGTCTCGCGCTGGGGCGCAACCCCGACCCGACCGAGGACGAGCACTACGCACTACTGGCCAGCGAGAACGCTAGGCACGCAAGAGAATCTGAAGCGTAACCTCGAGATGAGTGTTGATCTTCTCGTGCACCAGGCTCTCGTCGCCGGCTTCGAGCGCGTCGATGATGGCCTGGTGCTCGGCGCACACCCGATGTTGCCGATCGGACGCACTGAAGAGCGCCGTCAGACCGACACGGAGCTGGCGCGCCCGGAGTCCGGAGTAGGTGCGCGACAGCAACTCGCTCCCGGCCGCATCGATGAGGAACTGATGGAAACGGCCATCCCAGTCGATGAAGGCACGGGCCGCTTCTGCGCTCGGATCGGTCGCGAACGCTTCCTGCTCCGCCAGCGCCGAACGCATCACTTCGAGGGGTACCCGCCCCTCCTCCAGGGCGCGGCTGGCGGCGTGACGTTCGAGGACACCGCGCAACTCCATCAGTTCCGCGATCTGCCGGCCCGACATCGCGGGGACGTGCGCCCCGCGCTTGGGCACCATTTCGACGAGGCCCTCCGCCTGAAGCATGAGCAGCGCCTCACGAACGGGAGTGCGGGACACGCCGACCCGCGTCGCGAGTTCCTGCTCGTTGAGAAAGGAACCGGTTGCCGCCGGCGACGTCAGCACCTGATCCCTGACGTACAGATAGGCCTTCTCTCGACCCGACAACTCGACAGCTGGACCCTCGGTCCCACCCATTTCTTGCATACAACATGTATACACCACATCACCAGCAGCTAGGAGCAATATAGTGACGCTACGCATCAGCCTCGCCCAGATCACCAGTTCGATGGACCCCGAGGCCAACCTGGCAGTGATCGACAAGCAGGTGGCGGCCGCCATGGACGCGGGATCGCGTCTGGTGGTGTTTCCCGAGGCCGCCATGCAACGGTTCGGCGGACCGCTCACCCACGTCGCGCAACCGCTCGACGGGCCGTGGGCCGACGCCGTCCGCGAGTGCGCCGCCCGAGCCGGCGTCACCGTGGTCGCCGGTATGTTCACCCCCTCCGACGACGGCAGGGTCCGCAACACACTGCTCGTCACCGGCGGCGGCGTCGACACGCACTACGACAAGATTCATCTTTACGACGCCTTCGGGTTCGCAGAATCCGACACGGTCGCACCGGGAACCGAGCCGCTCGTCGTGACCGTCGACGGCGTCGGAGTCGGCATCGCCACCTGTTACGACATCCGCTTTCCCGGGCTCTTCCAAACGCTCGCCGATCGCGGTGCGGACCTGACCGTGGTCGCCGCGTCCTGGGGCAGCGGCCCCGGCAAGGTCGACCAGTGGACACTCCTCGCCCGGGCACGCGCCCTCGACTCCACGACGTTCATCGCTGCCTGCGATCAGGCCGACCCGGCAGCATCCGGCGAGGAAGTCCACGGCACGACGCCGCTCGGCGTCGGGCACAGCATCGTCGTATCACCCACGGGAGCTGTTCTGGGCCAACTCGACTCGGGCCCGGGGATGCTCACGGTGGACATCGACACGGACGTCGTCGCGCAGGTGCGAAAGGCATTGCCGGTCCTCGCCAATCGGCAGTTCTGATACACCCGGGTCGCGCGATCGGCGCGGTTACCGTCCGAGCAGCTGATGCGCCCGCAGACCGACGTACAGTTCGGCGGCGTCGATGGGATCGGAGAAATCGCGTCCCGTGAGGGTGTGGATCCTGCGTAGCCGGTACAGGACGGTGTTGCGGTGGTAGTGCAGCTGGGTGGCCGCCGCGGTGGTGGAGCCGCGACAGGAGAACCACGCGTCGAGGGTGGCGAGCAGACTCTCCTGTTCCTCGGCGGGTAGGGCCAGCACCGGTCCGAGGATCTGGTTCGATGCGAGCTTGCCGGCGTCGGGCACGCTGACCAGCAGCAGCGACACCGGCACCGACTCGTAGCGGGTGACGGTGCATCCGCCGTGTCCGGCGCAGCGACGGGCGATCCGTGCCTGCTCGACGGCCCGTCCCGTCCCGCCGGGACGTCCGAACACCGAGCTGACCCCGATCCATCCGTGACCGGTGCGGCCGAGGAGGTCCAGCGCGGATTCGAGCACCTCGGCGGTGGCCGCCCACAGCAGTCCGATCCGGCCGTCGACCTCCGTGTCCCACACCGAGTCGACACCCACACCGCGAAGGTCCGACTGGACGACGTCCGCGGCGGACGGGGACGCCGCCGCTTCCACGGACACGACGAGGAAGGTGCTGTTCTCCGGAATCCGGAACGTGCGGAGCGCGTCGGCGGCGCCGGCCGGGTTGGCGGTGTGGTCACCGAACAGCGTTCTGATCAGCCGACCGCGCGACTCGGCGTCCTCACGGGCGCGCAGGTCGGCGGTCTCCCGGTATGCCTCCGCGGCGCTGTCCGAGTAGACGTCCACGAGCGCCCACACCTGGGCGGCCATGTCGAGCAGGGCGTTGGTGGCGCGACCCTCCGAGCGGTCCATCAGTTCGTCCCAGATCAGGCGGCCGCCGAGCCGGAACGCGTGGAGCAATGCCGCGAGCGGCACACCCTGTTCGGCCTTCAACTGTCCGGCCGCACGCGCCGCCTCGAGCCGTACCGGAGCGCTACCCGCGAGGTTGCCCAGCATCGCCGTCAGATTGTCGACGCACGCCGCGTACAACTGCTCGGGGGTGAGGAGGGTCGCCTCCACGTAGCCGTGCTCGGCCGACAGGATGCGCGAGACGAGTTCCTCGGACAACTGGTCCACGGACTCCAGCATCGATCCCAGAAGATCGGTGGGCGACGGCGCGACATCCGAGCTGACAGTCATCCGGCAAGACTATCCACCGGGCGTGGTCCGCGCCATACCCTTTTTGTGCGACGGCATAGCCCGGATGTTCACATTGACAGCCGCTGCCTATGGCGCGGCGCCCGGAACTGGGACGAGAATCAGTAATCTACGCCACAGTAGTTTGTCCTTTCTGCGGCGCGGTCCTTCATGCACTCGACCCGAGCGGAGCTGTCCACAGTGAGCACTTCAGAACCCGAGGCCACCTCCAACACCCCCGGCGCGACTTCCCCACATCCGGACGTCGACGCGGCCCTCGCCGACCTCGCCGAGGGCGAGAAGACCTGGGCCGACCTCTCCCTCGCCGATCGCAGGAAACTTCTCGACACGGTGCACGACCTCACCGTGCAGCACGCCGCCGACTGGGTGGACGCCGCGGTCGCGATCAAGGGCCTGGACCCGAAGTCGCCGCTGGTCGGCGAGGAATGGATGTCCGGACCGTACCCGCTGGCCACCGGCACCGCGGCGCTGTCCGCGAGCCTGGCGAAACTCGAGGCCGGAACCAGCCCGCTGGACGGTGCCACATTCGGCACGGCCCCCGGCGGCCGCACCACGGTCAAGGCGCTGCCCCTGAACATCTTCGACAAGCTGCTGCTCAGCGGATTCAGCGCGGACGTGTGGTTGCAGCCGGGAATCGATCGTGCGACGGCACAGCGCGACGCCGGCCTCGCCCAGCGTGACCCGTCGCGGACACAGGGCATCGGCGTCGTCCTGGGCGCCGGCAACATCACCTCGATCGCCCCGCTCGACACCCTGTACGAACTGATCGCGCACAACCGCGTCGTCGCGCTCAAGCTCAACCCCATCACCGACCGCCTGCTGCCCGTGCTGACACGTGTCCTGGAACCGCTCATCTCGATCGGCGCGGTCCGGTTGCTGACCGGCGGCGCGGAGGTCGGGACGTATCTGGTGCACCACGACCTCGTCGACCACGTGCACATGACGGGCAGCGCGCTCACCCACGACGCGATCGTGTTCGGGACCGGCGAGGAGGGCGCGCGGCGCAAGGCTGCGAACGAGCCGATCCTCGGCAAGGCCATCTCCAGTGAACTCGGCGGTGTGTCCCCCACCATCGTGCTGCCCGGTGAATGGAGCCGCGCCGACATCAAGTTCCAGGCCGAACACATTGCGACGCAACGACTCCACAACGGCGGCTACAACTGTGTCGCGGCGCAGGCGGTGGTCGTGTCGTCCGAGTGGAAGCAGCGCGACGAGTTCGTCGCAGCCCTGAAGGAGGCCCTCGACACGGCACCGGACCGCGCCGCGTACTACCCCGGCAGCGACTCCCGGGTCGCCGGCGCCAAAGCGTCGTTCCCCACCGCCGCACGCCTGGGCGAGAACGGCGGACGCGTCCTGGTCACCGATCTCGAGCCCGGCGCATATGCCCCGCTCCTGCAGACCGAGTACTTCGCCCCGGTGCTCGGCGTGATCGACCTTCCCCACGGCGGCGCCGAGTTCGCGGCACACGCCGCGGACCTCGTGAACGAGGACTTCATCGGCACCCTCGGGGTCAACATCGTCGCCGCCCCGCAGACCATCCGCGAGCTGGGCGCGGAGTTCGACTCACTGCTCGAGAGCCTCCGCTACGGAACCATCGCCGTGAACGCGTGGACCGGCGTCGGGTACCTCACCGCCACCGCGACCTGGGGAGCCTTCCCCGGCCACACCCTCAACGACGTCCAGAGCGGCATCGGCGTGGTGCACAACGCCCTGCTCATCGACCGGCCGGAGCGCACCGTCGTCCGAGGCCCGTTCCGTCCGTCGCCGCGGTCGATCCTGAACCGTGAGATGTCCATCTCGCCCAAACCCCCGTGGTTCGTCACCAACCGAACCGCGGCCACGACAGGCCGATTGCTGACAGGATTTGCCGGTGCACCCTCATGGACCCGGCTGCCGGCGATCTTCGCGTCCGCGCTGCGTGGATGAGGGCTGCGTGTCCTCTATCCCTCACCCCCGTCGAAGTGGAGATGAACGATGAATCAGGAACTGTCTGTGGCCGACTACGTGATCGTGGGGTCGGGTTCGGCAGGTGCCGTGCTGGCCGACCGGCTCAGCGCCGACTCCGGCAGCGAGGTCGCGGTCCTCGAGGCCGGTGGTGAGGACAAGGACAAGTTCGCGCACATCCCCGCCGCGTTCTCGAAACTGTTTCGCAGCGAGATGGATTGGGACTACCTGACCGAGCCGCAACCCGGGCTCGGTGGGCGGAGTATCTACTGGCCGCGCGGCAAGATGCTCGGCGGCTCGTCGTCGATGAACGCGATGATGTGGGTGCGCGGATTCGCCGCCGACTACGACGAGTGGGCCGAACTCACCGACGACTCCTGGTCGTTCAAGGAAGTGGTCAAGTACTTCCGCCGCATCGAGAACGTGCAGGACGCGTCGGACGCCGACAGCGGAACCGGCGGACCGATCGTCGTCTCGCAGCAGCGGAGCCCGCGCGCTCTCACCGGGTCGTTCCTGGCGGCGGCCGAGGAGACCGGCTATCCCGTCGAGCGGGCGAACGCCACTCGACCCGACGGTTTCTCACAGACCATGGTGACGCAGAAGCGGGGTGCTCGGTGGAGTACCGCCGACGCCTACCTCCGACCGGCGCTGAAACGGAAGAATCTGACCGTCCTCACCGGCGCCCAGGCCACCAGGGTTCTGTTCGAGGGCTCCGCGGCCGTCGGCGTCGAGTACGAGAAGGACGGGGTGCGACGCACCATCCGCGCCGCAAAGGAAGTGATCCTCGCCGGCGGGGCGATCAACTCCCCGCAACTCCTCATGCTGTCGGGCATCGGCGACGAGGCACAGTTGCGCGAGCACGGAATCGCGGTGCAGCAGCACCTGCCGGAGGTCGGGAAGAATCTGCTCGACCATCTGGTGTCGTTCCTCGGCTACAGCGTCGACTCGGACTCGCTGTTCGCCGCCGAGAAGATCCCCGAGCTGCTCAACTACCTGACCCGTCGCCGGGGCATGCTCACGTCGAACGTGGCCGAGGCGTACGGCTTCACGCGCAGTCGGGACGATCTGGCACTGCCCGACCTCGAGATGATCTTCGGGCCCGCGCCGTTCTTCGACGAGGGCCTCATCCCGGCAACCGGTCACGCCGCGGTGATCGGCACCATCCTCGTGAAACCCGAGAGTCGAGGCGAGATCTCGCTGCGGTCGGCCGATCCCCTCGCCAAGCCGATCATCGATCCCCGCTACCTCAGCGACAGCGGCGGAGTCGACCGGCGGGCGATGCTCGAAGGACTGCGCCTGTGCGACACCCTCGCATCGGCTCCGGCGCTGAAGTCGCGGCTCGGCAACATGATTCGCCCGGCCGTCACGCCGAGCACGCCACTCGACGAGATTCTCGCCCGGGCACTGCAGGAGAACGCCCACACGCTCTACCACCCGGTTGGGACGTGCCGCATGGGCAACGACGACGCCAGCGTCGTCACGCCCGACCTGCGGGTGCGAGGGGTCGACAAACTGCGCGTCGCCGACGCGTCGATCATGCCGGCCATCATCCGCGGGCACACCCACGCACCCTCCGTCCTCATCGGTGAGCGGGCGTCGGATCTGATCCGCAACTCGTAGGGCGCTTCGCGCCCCGTGCGCCTTTTTGGTAGCGCTGGCAACCAGAAAGGCGCACGGGCGGCGGAGCCGCCTAGTACCGGCGCGCCGCGTAGAACGGCATCGAATCGAGGGGCGCCTCCTTCACCGGCTGCCCGGCGGTGGGCGCGTGGACGACCGTGCCGTTCCCGGCGTAGAGCCCGACGTGGTTCGCCCCGTTGAACAGGACGAGATCACCCGGCTGCAGGCTGCCCTTGTCGACGGGCGATCCACCGTTCACCTGGTCGTAGGTGGTGCGAGGCACGGAGATGCCCGCCTGCTTGTACGCCCACTGCACCAGACCCGAGCAATCGAAGGCGTTCGGCCCCGTTGCGCCCCAGACGTACGGCGATCCGATCTTCGATTCGGCGGCCGCGAGAGCCTGCGCGCCGTGGGTGGACGGCAACGCCGGCGGGGCAGGCAACGGTCCCGGGAGAGGCCCAGGGTTCGGAGCCGGAGCCGGAGCCGGAGCCGGCGGCACCGGCGGCACGCCTGGTACCTCGAACGTCCCAATCCCTGGGATCGTGATCGGCTCCGCTGCAGCGGGAGCAACGGGAAGCAGAAATGCTCCCACTCCCACACCGGCGGCGATCAGAAGACCGCCGGTCGAAAACTGCAGACGATTGCCCCGACGCAATCTATGCTTGGCCATTGAGCTGAGTCCTTCAATTCATGAGGTTCCGGCGACATCAGCGCCGCTCGGACGAGACGTTAGATAACATCCCGGTCACGGACTCAGCGGACAACGGCCGAATGGCCCATACACATACCTATTTTCGCAATCCAGGTATATAACGATCAGATCTCGAACCGACCGGTCAGTCACGAAACTTCAGAAACAGGTATGCCTTCAGGCAATTCGGCCCGTTACCGAAGGCATGCGCGTCGTCCACGCTGTTGGGCGTGTCACTGATCCAGAATTCAGAACCCGAGATCTTCGGGGAACCCGCAGATGCGGACGCCGCGACCCTCACTGTCGTAGGGCGCGGCTCACCCGTCGTCTTCCTGCACGGATGGGGGCTCACCCCGCGGGTGTACGGCCGCAGCCTGTCGATGCTCGCCCAGCAGGGGCATCGCGTCGTCACTCCGACGCTCCCCGGCTTCGGCGGAACTCCCGACCATCCGCCCGAGGCCCGCACCTTCGCGGGTTACGCGGCCTGGCTGGGACGGTTCCTCGACGAGGCGGGAATCAGCGAACCGGTGACACTGGTCGGCCACTCCTTCGGCGGGGGCGTCGCCATTCAGGCCGCCCACGACCTTCCGGAGCGGGTCGCGCGCCTGGTGCTCGTCAACTCCGTCGGCGGTGGCGCCTGGTCGTCCGACGGTTGGGGAATCCGGCCCATCGGCGAGAGGCCGCTGTGGGACTGGGGCGCTTCGGCGCTGGGTGAGGCGCTGTCGATCCGGACCATCGCGCACACGACGGCGTCGCTCGTCAACGGGTTCCTGCCCAACACGCTGCGGGATCCGCGTGCGGTCTGGCGCACCGCGCACCTGGCCAGACAGGCGGACCTGCGCCACGAACTCGGCGTCCTCGCCGACCGGGGCCTACCGGTCTCCCTCGTCTGGGGTCGCGGGGACCGGACTATTCCGCTCGCCAGCTTCGAGTCGATGCGGAAGGCACTCCGCAATCCGACCGTCCTCACCGTGCCGGGCGGTCACGGCTGGCTGATCCACGACCCCACCTCGTTCGCCGACACCGTCCGCCGGGCACTCCGCAGCCCGTGAGTGGTTGACGAGTCCAGAGACTCGCTAACCACGCACGGGCGACGAAGCCACCGGTCGGACCAGCCGGGTCGATGAAGCGCTCGGCCGCCATGGGAACTGCGAGTACGCAGATTTCGACGCGTGGTGCCACAAGCCTCCGCGTCGGCCGTAACCTCGCTCCATGACCCCGCGCGAACCCCGCCGCAGTTCTGCGCGGCGAAGTCCAGTTCTCGTCGTCCTTGCCGGACTGCCGGGATCGGGAAAGTCGACGATCGCACGGGGGCTGGCGCAATCACTCGGTGCAGCACACGTGCGCATCGACAGCATCGAACAGGCCATTCTCGACTCGTCTCTTGCAGCACCGTCGGTCGCAGAGGCCGGCTACCGGGTGGGATACGCCGTGGCCCGCGACATCCTGCGCGGCAACGTCTCCGTTGTCGCCGACTCGGTCAATCCGATCGACGTGACCAGAGATGCGTGGCGGACAGTCGCGCGCGACCTCGATGCGTCACTCGCCGAGATCGAGGTCGTCTGCTCGGACGAGCAGGAACACCGGCGTCGCGTCGAGACCCGCGTCGTCGATGTGGCAGGTCTGCGGGTTCCCACTTGGTCGGACGTCGTCCGACGCGAATACCAGCCCGTCGATTCTTCCGTGCACGTCCTGGACACGGCAGGCCGGGACGCGACCGCGTGCATCGACGAAGCCTTGGCCGTGGTCAGCGCCGTGGGGCGCCCGCGGTAGCGGGACCGGGTCAGGACGCGACGGTGCGCAACCAGCGGAACCGGCTGCGGTGGAACACGATCGGCTCGATCTCGGACTGCACCCTCAGTTCGTTGATCCGCAGGACCACGATCGCGTGATCCCCGGCAGGCACCTGTTGGGTGACGGTGGTGTCCAGCCACACCGACGCTCCGTCGATGAACAGCGCACCGCCGTCGGTGGTTTCGGTGTCGAGGCCCGCGAACCGGTCGCCGGTCTTCGCGGCCAGCACGCGGGCGGCCGCGTCGTGCGCCTCACCGAGCACGCTGATCCCGACGTGGGCGAGGCCCGCGAGTTTCGGCCACGTGGTGGACGTGTTCTGCACGCAGAACGCGACCAGCGGCGGCTCCAGCGACACGGGCACGAACGTGCTCGCCGCCATCCCGACGCGCTCACCGTCGACTTCGGCGCAGACGGCGACGACACCGCTCGGGAAATGTCCGAACGCCTCCCGGAGCGAAGTCTTGTCCAGTGTGCCGTCTGCCTGCGTCATGAGAGTTCCGTCCGGGTCCGGGCCGCCGCGGTGAGGATCGGACCCCACCGCTCGGCGTAGTCGGCGATACGTGTGTCGGTCGTGTAAGTGGTGTCGATGAGGTAGAGGCCCGGCGCCGGGGCCGTCGCGCCGAGTTCGACGAGCACCGGCTTGAGCAGCAGGTCCGGCGCCATGGCGTGGGCGGGCCCGGCCCCGAGCATCAGCGGCACCACCACGACGTCCTTCAGGCCGTCGCCGGTCGCGAACTGGTCGAGGAACAGCTTCAGCACGCCCGTGTACGAGGCCTTGAACGTCGGGCTGGCGAACACGACGAGATCCGACGACGCCACCGTCTCCACGGCCGCCGCGACCACCTTCTCGTCCCCCCACCCGAGCAGTCCCGCCCCGAGCTCGATCACATCGACCGTGAAATCCGCGGCGGCACCCGTCACCGCGGTCGCGACCAGACCGGCCGCGTCCAGCGTCCGTGAACCGGGCTTGGGATTGCCCGCCACTACCGTTACCTTCATTGCTTCATCACCTCTCGCATGCTTTCCCGCCACCCTAGAGCACTCGGTGGTTCCGGTCGAATACTGTAGGGCAGGAACGGAAGTCGAGACACGGTCCTTCGAATCAGGGCGATCCAAACCATTCCGCGCGGCGCCCGGAGGCGCTACCTTGCCAGTGGCCGCACTCCGTGGCCATTCGATCGATCGTGGGGATTTTCCGTGAAGTTCAGCCGTTCTCTCGCCCTTGCCGCCGTTCCTCTCCTGGCGGCACTGACAGCGTGCTCCGGTGGATCCGGCGGCGCCGATGGCGACACGGTCCGGATCGGAACCACCGAGGCCAGCGACCGCTCGTGGGAAATCTTCGAGGACAAGGCGAAGGACGCGGGTATCACGCTCGACGTCGTGAACTTTTCCGACTACTCGCAGCCGAACATCGCCCTGTCACAGGGGCAGATCGACGCCAATCTCTTCCAGCACCTGCAGTTCCTCGGCGAGTACAACACCGGCGCCGACGACGACCTCACCCCGATCGGCGCCACCCAGATCGTGCCCCTCGGCCTGTACTCGCAGAAGCACCGGAGCCTCGCCGACATTCCGCAGGGCGGCGAGATCGCAATCCCCAACGACCCCAGCAACCAGGCTCGTGCCCTGTTCGTGCTGAAGGGCGCCGGCCCGCTCACGCTGACCGGCGACAACCCGTCCCCCACGCCCGCCGACATCGACACGACTGCGTCCAAGGTGAAGGTGACCCCGGTCGACGCCGCGCAGACGGCGCTGTCGCTCGCATCCGTCGACGGCGCGATCGTCAACAACACATTCCTCGAGCGTTCGGGCATCGACCCCACATCCGCTCTCTACAAGGACGACCCGTCGAGTCCCGCCGTAGATGACACCGATCGTCCGATTCGAATCCGTCACGAAAACCTTCCAGTCGGGAAAGAAGACGCTCACCGCTGTCGACGCCCTGGATCTCACCATCGAGAGGGGTGAGATCTTCGGGGTCATCGGCTACTCGGGCGCCGGGAAGAGCACGCTGGTTCGGCTGATCAACGGCCTGGAACGCCCGACGAGTGGGCGCGTCGTCGTCGACGACGTCGACATCACCGCGCTGTCGGAATCGAAACTCCGACACGTACGCGCGAAGATCGGGATGATCTTCCAGCAGTTCAACCTGTTCCGCTCGCGGACCGTCGCCGGGAATGTCGCATACCCCCTCGTCGTGACGGGGTGGCCGCGGCAGAAGCGCCGCGAACGCGTCGCCGAACTGCTCACGTTCGTGGGCCTCTCCGACAAGGCACGGGTCTACCCCGACCAGTTGTCCGGCGGGCAGAAGCAGCGGGTCGGGATCGCCCGCGCGCGCGACGTCGCCGAACCTGCTGCTCGCCGACGAGTCCACCAGCGCCCTGGACCCGGAAACCACGCGGGACGTACTAAGTCTGCTCCGCAAGGTGAACCGGGAACTCGGGGTCACGATCGTGGTGATCACGCACGAGATGGACGTCGTCCGGGCCGTCGCGGATCGTGTCGCCGTCCTGGCGGAGGGTCGCGTCGTGGAGCTCGGCACGGTGTTCGACGTCTTCTCGGAACCACAGGCGCCGGCGTCGAAGAGCTTCGTGAGCACGATCCTGCGCAACCGCCCGGAGCCCGCCGACCTGGAACGGCTGCGCTCGCGTTTCGGCGGCCGGATCGTCACCGCCGACGTGCGCGACGGCAGCCGGATCGGCGACGTTCTCTCCGACGCGGGCGGGCACGGTGTGCGGTTCGAGATCGTCTACGGCGGCATCACCACCCTGCAGGACCGCTCGTTCGGCAGTCTCACGCTCGAGCTCGTCGGTCCGGACGACGGCATCGACGACGTGATCCGCCGGTTGCGGACCGTCACCGACGTCGAGGAAGTACAGGCATGACCACGAACTGGGACAAGCTGCGCCCCGTACTGTTCGAATCCATCGGCACGACCATCTACATGGTGGTGATCACGCTGGTGGTCGGCGGGCTGATCGGGCTCGTGGTGGGAACACTGGTGTACGCCACGAGGAAGGGCGGGATTCTCCAGAACACGGCGGCCTACACGGTGCTGAACATCCTGGTGAACATCGTCCGGCCGATTCCGTTCATCATCCTGCTCGCCGCACTGGGGCCCGTCACCCTTGCCGTGGTAGGCCGGACCATCGGAACCGAGGCCGCGATCTTCGTGATGATCATCGCGTCGTCGTTCGCCATCGCACGCATCGTGGAACAGAATCTGGTGACCGTCGACCCCGGCGTGATCGAGGCTGCCCGCGCGATGGGCGCGGGACCCCTGCGGATCATCGTCACCCTGCTGATCCCGGAAGCCCTGGGCCCGTTGATCCTCGGTTACACATTCGTCCTCATCGGCATCGTCGACATGTCCGCGATGGCGGGGACGATCGGCGGCGGCGGGCTCGGCGACTTCGCCATCGTCTACGGGTATCAGCGCTTCAACTGGCAGGTGACCCTTGTCGCCACCCTCGTCATCATCCTGCTCGTCCAGGCTTCCCAGTTCTTCGGCAACTGGCTGGCGCGAAAGGTGCTGCGCCGCTGACCCGTGAGTACTTGTTAACCGCCCGCGGTTAACAAGTACTCACGGGCGGGACGCCCTTGACCGGGATACTCGCCGCGAGTAAGGATGAATATGTTCTGTGCGCGGCGATGTCATTCCCGGAGAGAGGAATTCACACCCCCATGACCAATGGCGGCGCACCCGTTACCTACGGCCGCACGAGGGCCGCGCGCAGAGCGCGAGGGGATGTGTCATGGCAGACATCGAAGTCGACTATTGCGTCGTAGGCGCCGGATTCGCCGGACTGACGGCGGCACTGCGCTTGAAACAGGCCGGACAATCGGTCGCGCTGCTGGAGGCGCGTGACCGGATCGGCGGGCGGACGTTCACCATGGTCCGCGAGGACGGTTCGTGGATCGATCGGGGCGGTGCGTGGATCGGGCCGGGACAGGACCGGATCTACGCCCTGATGGACGAATTCGGCGTCAAGAGCTACAAGCAGTACACCGACGGCGAGGCGATGATGGTCGTCGACGGCAAGCAGTACCGGTACAAGGGGACGATTCCCCTGACGATGAGTCCCTGGGCGGCCGCGAATCTCGGCGCCGTGTTCGTCGAACTCGGCGAGATGTGCAAGACGATTCCGCTCGAGGCGCCGTGGGAGGCGAAGAAGGCAGCGAAGTGGGACGCGATCAGCCTCGCCAAATGGCTGGGCGACAACACGCTGTCCAAGCCGGCCCACGACCTTCTCGAGACCGCCATCGCCGGCTGCTACACGTCCGCGGCGTCCGAGGTGTCGATGCTGTTCGTCCTGTACCAGATGGCGTCCGGCGGCGGTCCGAGTTTCGTTCTCGGTGTGAAGGACGCGGCCGAGGACGCGCGGCCGGTCGGCGGAATGGGTGCCGTCTACCGTCCGATGGCGGCCGCGATCGGCGACGCACTCCATCTGTCACAACCCGTCCGGGACATCGCGCAGGACGGCGACGGCGTGACCGTCCGATCCGCGGATATGGCGGTGCGGGCCCGGAGGGCCATCGTCGCGGTCCCCCTCGCGATCGCGAGCCAGATCCTCTACGAGCCGCTCCTGCCGATGGATCGGTCCTTCCTGCACCAGAGGATGCCGAGCGGCGCGGTCATGAAGATCGCCGTCGTCTACGACGAACCCTTCTGGCGCGCGGACGGATTGTCCGGGCAGTCCGCGGCACCCGACTCCCCCGCGACCGTCACCATCGACGCGAGCACCGACACGGGGCGCCCCGGTGTTCTGTGCGTGATCGTCGAGGGACCGATCGCCCGCACGCTGGGGACGCTGTCGGAAGCGGAACGGAAGAAAGCGGTGCTCGGCGAGTTGACCGCGAGGTTCGGAGCCAAAGCTGCCTCCCCCGTCGACTACATCGAGCAGAACTGGAGCGTCGAGCGGTACTCCGGCGGCGGCATGCTCAGCCATGCGCCGACGGGAGTGCTCACCCAGTTCGGCCACGCCCTCCGCAAGCCGTGCGGTCGCATTCACTGGGCAGGCACGGAGAGTTCGTCCGTGATGTGCGGCTGGGTCGACGGGGCCATCCGGTCCGGGGAGCGCGCCGCCCGGGAAGTCACCGAACACGACGGCGCGCTGTCACCCGCCCGCGCTCAGTAATAGACGGCGCCCGGAGCACCCCCGCCGACGGCAACCGCGTCGCCGGTGATCCCGACGCTGCGCGGTGACGCCAGGAACGTGACGACGTCCGCGACCTCGCTCGCGTCGATCAACCGGTGGATCGAGTTGGTAGCCAGCCGCGACTCCAACTCGGCGACCGGCACACCTTCCGCCTCGGACTGCGCCGCCAGCCGGTCGACGAGCCGTTCCGTCCGCGTCAGCCCCGGATGCACCACCGTCACGTTGATTCCGTGCGGTCCCAGTTCGTCGGCGAGGTTCTTCGTCAGCGCCGACACACCGACGTTCCGCACGGTCTGCGCGATGGAATTGGCCTGGCGTGCACCGAGCCCGCTGATATTGATGATCCGTCCCCACCCCTGCTCCACGAGGTGCGGTGCCACCGCGCGGGCGGTCCGCAGGTAGCCGAGCACCTTGATCTCGAGTTCGGCGCGCACCACGTCGTCGGTGGTGGACGCGAAGTCGCTCGGCTTGCCCGCGCTCCACGGTGTGGCCGCGGCGTTCACGAGAATGTCGACGCCGCCGAGTTCGTCCACCGTCCGCTGCACGAGGGCGCGCACCGAATCATCGTCGCCGGTGTCGGTGGGTACTCCGATCACCCGCCGCCCGGTCTCCTGCGACAGCGTCTTCGCCGCCAGTTCCAGCGCCTCGACGCCCCTGGCCGCGAGCACCACGTCGACCCCCTCCGACGCGAGGCTGCGCGCGATCGCGAAACCGATTCCGCGGCTGCCGCCGGTGACGACGGCCCGCTTGCCGCCCAGACCGAGATCCATGTCGTTCTCCTCATCTCCGCTGTCCGCCCCTCGGTTCGAGGGTAGGACCGCGACGGTCGGGAGTCACCGATTCGGTTCAGCGTGAGGCCAATTGCGCTCCGCGCCCGTGCGCCTTTTTGGTAGCAGTCACTACCAAAAAGGCGCACGGGCGGCGAAGCCGCCTACGCCGGCCTCGCGGCCGATGCCGAACTGCTTGTACCCGCCGAACGGGGCGTTGGTGTCGAACCTCCCGCCGTTCACCTCGACCTGGCCGGCGCGCAACTGTCGCGCGACGCGGTCGGCGCGGTCCTGGTCCCCGGACCAGATGCCGGCGGCGAGTCCGTACTCCGTTGCGTTGGCGATCCGCACCGCGTCGTCCTCGTCCCGGTACCCGATGATCGACAGGACGGGGCCGAAGATCTCCTCCTTGGCGACCACCTCGGGATGTCCGGCGATCGCCTCGCCCACGACGGGCCCGAATCCGCTGACGAGGTTGAACACGCCTGCCGGCAGACCGATTTCGTCGAAGATGTCGGTGAGCGCCTACGTGGCGAGCGGTGCCACCTCGGTCGGCTCGAGCACGACGGTGCATCCCGCGGCCAGAGCACCGCCGACCTTGAGCACCACCCGGTGGAGCGGGAAATTCCACGGGGTGATCGCCCCGACGACACCGACCGGCTCGCGCACGATCAGGGAGTTGCCCACCTCGTGGACGTCGAAGTCGGAGGTGGCGGCCAGTTCGGCGAACGCAGCGAGGTTCGCGAGCGGCATGCCGATCTGGATGGGCTTCGCGAATCCCAGCGGCATGCCCATGTCGCGGGACATCAGGGCGGTGAAGTCGTCGAGGCGCTCCTGGATCAGGGCAGCCGCTTCCTGGAGGTACTCGCCACGTTCCTTGCCGCTGAGCGCGGACCATGCGGGGAAGGCTGCTCGCGCGGCCTTCGCGGCGCGATCGACGTCGTCGGCGGTGCCCTCGGCGACCACCTGCGCCCCGCAGCCTACGACCGGATTCCTCCGGCAAGGGCGAATGAGATCTCCCCGAACCACGCACCGGGACGGCACCGATCGCGGACCATCGACGTACGGCAGCACATCGGCGAAGAGGAGCGATCAGATGCGCACGCAGTCACCGGCACGCACCCTTCTCGGCGTACTCGGAATCGCCGCCGTGCTCACCGCCTCGGCGTGCGGCTCGACGGACGACACGGGGACCGCCGAACCCTCGCGTGACATCACCTTCACGAGATCCGCGCCCACCGAGACGACCGCACCGCACCCCGACCGCTGCCTGATCGGCGAACTGCAGGTGACGCTCGGACAGGCGAGTGGGGCCGCCGGATCTCAGGAGATCCCGCTCGTCTTCACCAACACCGGCACCCGCAGCTGCGTTCTCCACGGATACCCGGGGGTCTCGTACGTCGCCGCCCCGGACGGTCCGCAGGTAGGTGCCGCGGCCGATCGGGACGGCGGCACCGAGAAACCGGTGACGGTCGCCCCGGGCGCACGGGCCACCGCAGCGGTGCGTGCCACGGTGGTGCAGAACTATCCCGCCGAGACGTGTGGCCCCACTCCGGTAGCGGGATTCCGGGTGTACCCACCCGACGACACCGGGTCGGTATTCCTCCCCTACCCCACCACCGGCTGTTCGCAGACCGGCGTGAAACAGCTGTCGGTACAGCCCGTGATCGGGTGACCTGGTTCACCCGCCCCGGGTGAGTCGGCTCACCCTGTTCGCGGCCTACCGTCGGGCTATCGGCTCGCGTCGGAGGAAGGCGGAGGCATGTTCGAGATCATTCGCGAAGTGCATTCCGAGGTTCGGCACCGCCGCGGTCCGCGGCACCACCACCATCTCCTCACCCGAGCGGAGCGCCGGTCGCGGATCCTGAAGCACTTCCACATGTGATCCGCCGGGGCGGCCGGCCCTCCGACCGGGCCTGTTCTTGCCTTCGCTAACAATTGGCGCGGATGGGTACTATCCGACGTCGTGACTGACAGCAGGCTGGAATCGGCGAAAGTGTCCAGAGACGACTCGGACGAGTCGCCGATCGGGACCCCGCCCCAGTCGTCTCGCCTCGATCAGTCGGTCCGCTCCGCCCGCCTTCTCGCGATCATCGCCTCCGTCGTCGGAGTGCTGCTCACGTTGTCGCTCCCGTTCCTTCCGGTCGAGCAGGACAGCGCGACCCTCACCTGGCCGCAGAACGGCAGCACCGGAAGCGTCGAGGCACCGCTCGTCACCTACGCGCCGCTGAGCCTCGACGTGCAGATCCCCTGTTCGGCGGTCGGTGAACTCGCCGACCGCGGCGGGATCCTGACCTCCACCGCCCCCGCGGGCGCCGCCGACGCCGGGAGGTATGGACTGGTCGCCAGGGTGAATCCCGCGACCCCGGACGGTCCCGCCGGCGTCGAGGTGCTGTTGCGGAACAAGGTGCTGCTGTCGTCGCCGCTGGACCAGCTACCCGCAGACTGCGCGCTCGTGGTGTCGTCGGATTCCACGCGGACCAGCGCCGGTTTCGTCGCGGCGGGCCAGGACGCACCGACCGTCGTCGACGGCGACCTCCGCCCGCAGATGGTGGGCATCTTCAGCGACCTCGACGGTGCGGCGCCCGACGGACTGCAGGTGACGGCCCAGATCGACAGCCGCTTTTCGTCGACGCCCTCGACCCTCAAGTTCGTCGCCATGGTGGTGGGCGCGCTCGCGACGATTCTGGCGCTGGTGGCGCTGCACCGTCTCGACAACGTGGACGGGCGCCGGGCACGACGATTCCTTCCCACCCGCTGGTGGTCGTTCGGGGTCGTCGACGCCGTCGTCATCGGCACGCTGGTGCTGTGGCACTTCATCGGCGCCTCCACCTCCGACGACGGCTATCAGTTCAACATGGCCCGCACGTCCGCGGCGGCGGGCTACATGGCCAATTACTTCCGCTGGTACGGCGTCCCGGAGGCGCCGTTCGGGTCTCCGTATTACGACGTCCTCGCGGTGCTGGCGAACATCACCCCGGCGAGCCCGTTCGTGCGTCTGCCCGCGCTGCTCGCCGGCGTCGTCGCGTGGCTGGTGATCAGCCGTGAAGTCGCACCGCGACTCGGCGCCGCGGTCCGGGGCAACCGGCTCGCGCTGTGGACCGGCGGACTGGTGTTCCTCGCGTTCTGGCTTCCGTACAACAACGGTCTGCGGCCCGAGCCGATCGTCGCGGTGGGCGTGCTGCTCACGTGGTGCTCGGTGGAACGTGCCGTCGCGACCCGGCGACTGCTGCCCGCCGCGGTGGCGATTCTGGTCGGTGCGGCCACGCTGACCGCGGGCCCGTCCGGGTTGATCTGTTTCGGCGCCCTGGTCGCGGGCGCCCGGCCGATCCTGCAGATCGTGATCGCGCGGGCCAAGACGGTCGGATACATCGCATTGCTGGCTCCGCTCGTCGCGTCGGGGACCGTGATCCTGGTGGCGGTGTTCGCCGACCAGACCCTCGCCGCCGTCATGGAGATGCAGCACGTTCACGCGATCGGCCCCAACGTCCCCTGGTTCGACGAATACCTCCGCTACCAGTACCTGCTGAACATCTCCGTCGACGGTTCGCTGTCGCGCCGGTTCGGCGTGTTCGTGATGGTGCTGAGCCTGGCCGTGACGGTTTTCGTGATGCTCCGCAAGGGCGGCCGGATTCCCGGGACGGCGGCCGGACCGTCGCGGCGGCTCATCGGCATCACGCTCGCCGCGATGGGGTTGATGATGTTCACGCCCACCAAGTGGACGCATCACTTCGGCATCTACGCCGGCCTCGCGGGGTCGCTCGCCGTCCTGGCGTCCGTGGCGGTGAGCACCGCCGTGGTGCGCTCGCCGCGCAACCGCGCCCTGTTCGCGGCCGCCGTGCTGTTCCTGCTGGCGATGTGCTTCACCAGCACCAACGGGTGGTGGTACGTGTCCAGCTACAGCGTCCCGTGGTGGGACAAGCCGGTGTCGATCGCCGGCCTCGGTGCGGGCACCATCCTGCTCGGCGCCACGCTGGTGATGCTGCTGATCGCGGCGTGGTGCTACTTCCGCGAGCCCTACACCCGGACCGAATCCGTGCGGCGACGCCGGTTGTGGGCGATTCCGCCGTTGACGGTGGCGGCCGCCGCGATGGTGCTGTTCGAGGTGCTGTCGATGGCGAAGGGCGCGGTCGCGCAGTACCCCGCGTTCTCCCTCGCCCGCTCCAATGTCGATGCCGTCACCGGCGCACCGTGCGGTCTCGCCAACGACGTCCTGCTCGAAACCGATCCGAACGCGTCGCTGCTGCAACCACTGTCCGGTGACGCCGCGACCGCTCTCGCGGGTACGGGCACCGTCGGCTTCACGCCGAACGGCGTCGCCGGCGACCTCAGTGCCGACGAGGAATCGTCGGATGCGGGCGTCGCCAACTCCGTCAAGACCGACAACACCGAGCAGACGGCGTCGAGCAACGCCGCGGGCACCGGCGGCGGCGCCGGCGCGGTGGGTGTCAACGGCAGCGCCGTGGCTCTGCCGTTCGGCCTCGACCCCGACCGCACGCCCGTCCTCGGCAGCGACGGCAGCGACGGCGACGCGTCACTGACCACGGGCTGGTACCGGTTGCCGAACCCCGAATCGGACGCGGGGGCGGGTGACATCGTCTCCATCGCCGCAGCGGGCCGCATCCGCTCCGTCGACGCGGACGGCGTCGTCACCTACGGGCAGAACCTCGAGGTGGAGTACGGCACCGCACAACCGGACGGCGCGGTCGCGGTGTCGGGACGCGTGACGCCGATCGATATCGGCCCGGCACCGTCCTGGCGGAATCTGCGCGTCCCGCTCGATTCCCTGCCGGACGATTCGGATGTCATCCGACTCGTGGCGTCGGATTCGGACAGTGATCCGCAGCAGTGGCTGGCGGTGACGCCGCCGCGTGTTCCCCGGACGCAGACACTGAACGACGTGATCGGATCCGACTCGCCCGTGATGATCGACTGGGCTGTGGGACTTGCATTTCCGTGCCAGCGACCGTTCGACCACCGCACGGGTGTCGCGGAGGCGCCCGAATACCGGATCCTCCCCGACCGTCCCGGCGCGATCATGACCAGCCTGTGGCAGGACCGGTACGGCGGAGGCCCGCTGGGCTGGATCGAGATGACCCGGGCGAGCCGCACCATACCGTCGTACCTGAGGGACGACTGGGACCGTGACTGGGGCGGAGTGGAGCAGTACTCCCCGCTCGACCCCGACGCGAAGACCGCGGAGATCGACACCACCCGGATTCAGCGTTCGGGCATGTGGAACCCGGCGCCGATCATCACGGCCTACTGAGCGTCGGTGACGCGCCCCTGAGCCGGGCGCGTCACCGATCACCTCAGAGTTCGAATTCCGCCGGAGCGATGCCGACGGCGAAACAGGCGTCGCGCACCACGTTTCGCTCGTGCTGGTCGAAGTTGCCGTCGGCGCCACCGATGACGATGCCGATCTGGATGACGGCACGTGCCTGATCCTGCTTGGACTTCAGCTTCGCGATGGTGGCGGTGGCCTCGATCTTGCCGAACTCGAAATCGGACTGCAGCTTGCTGCAGTACCAGTCGAACTTCTGGCTCAGCTCGTCCGACGGGAACACACTCAGCGCCTCGTTGCTGGTGATCAGCGCCGCAGTCTTCTGACGCTCGGACGGGTCGATGGTCCCGTCCGCCGCGGCGATGAGGGCGCACATGGCCATGCTGGCGTTGGCGAACTCCTTGTTCTGGAACTGTGCCGTCTTGGTCTTGAGCTGGCCGTTCATCTCGAACGCCTTTGCCTTCAGCTGATCCCAGAAAGCCATTGGACTCCTTCTTCGTGTGCCCACGCACGGTGCGTGTGGTGTCCAATTTGCCAGGTTTCACCCGAGGGCGTCGCCGCGGTCGGTCTACCAGCGCAGTCACAGGAATCCGCCGCTAGGGCCGCAACGCCTGCAGGCCTCCCGTCGGCACGTGGATCCACCCCTCCCGTTCGGCAATGGCGCGGTCGTCGCCCTCGGGTAGCGCTGTGCAGCCGACGGCCGCTGCCCGCGCGATGACGGCGGCCAGCACGGCGTCGAGAGCATCGTCCGATTCGCGGCAGATCGGCTGGAATGCACCGAGATCCATCCAGTCCGCGGCCGCCAGGAGCGCGTCGACCAACTCCCCCAGCGTCACCCGATTCTGCGCGCTCTTGTATCCGCGCGACACCAGGCCCCAGGTGCGCAGCGCGGCCGCCGGATACGCCTCGACCACGCGGCCGTCGACGCGTCCGACATCGACGCCGAGGTCACCGAGTTCCGCGAGGATTCCGGCGCAGCGTAACGCGACGTGCGCGATGAGATCGGCCGACACACTGAGCGGGGATATCCCCGTCGCGGCTTGCACCACGAGGTCGGTGCGCCGCTTGGTCAGCGGTCGACGCCCGTCGCGGTTGGCGAGACCGTTGGCCGCGGACAGTCGGCCGGCGTGGTGCTCGGACACCATCCGGACGAACGCGTCGGGCCAGCCGAACGGTGCATCGATACCGGTCCTGTCGCACGCCAGCACGGCCTCGATCACGGCGTCGTTCCCGGCTCCCAGCCGGACGGACTCGACGCGGGCCACACCGCCGGACCAGTCGATGATCGCCAGGGCGGTCTTCTTCGGTTCGGCCGCCAGGTCGACTCCCACGGTACGCATCGACCCAGGCTAGTCCGACCTGCTGAATCAGAATAAGTGATGCAACACATCAGTTAGTTGTTCTGTACAGATTCACTGCCTCCGACCATTGTGGTCTCCACTACTCGACCTAGAAGTGGCGCACTTGCGCCGTTCGGAGGATTGATGCCCGACACCCACGTCGCCCCGATGCTGGAGAAGCACACCATCGGGTTCGTCCCGGAATCCGATCGCCACGGCAAGGTTCGCGATCTGTTCACGCTGTGGTTCGGCGGCAACCTCGCCCCGCTACCGATCGTGACCGGTGCCCTCGGCCCCAGCCTGTTCGGACTCTCGCTGTGGTGGAGCCTCGTCGCATTCGTCGTCGGACATCTCGCCGGGGGCGCCCTGATGGCGTTGCATTCGGCGCAGGGACCCCAGATGGGGATCCCCCAGATGATCCAGAGCCGCGGACAGTTCGGCACGTTCGGGGCGCTCATCATCGTGGTGATCGCCGCCGTGATGTATCTCGGCTTCTTCTCGTCGAACATCGTCCTGGCCGGCCAGTCGATGCACGGGATCGTGAACGGCATACCCGTGGACGTGGGGATCGTGGCCGGCGCTCTCGGCTCCGCCGTCATCTGCGTCATCGGCTACCGGTTGATCCACATCCTCAACCGCATCGGAACCTGGGTCCTCGGAATCGGAATCCTGGTGGGCTTCTTCGCCATCCTCACCGGCGACCTGCCGTCGGACTTCCTCACGCGGGGCGACTTCAACTTCGCCGGTTGGCTGGCCACCGTGTCACTCGGCGCGCTCTGGCAGATCGCGTTCGCGCCCTACGTGTCCGACTACTCGCGGTACCTCCCCAAGGACGTCGGCGTGCCGTCGACGTTCTGGGCGACATACCTCGGCTGCACCCTCGGCTCGTTCCTCGCCTTCGCGTTCGGTGCGGTCGTCACGCTCGCCGCACCGATCGGCATGGGCACCATGGACGGCGTCAAGGCGACGACGGGAAGCCTCGGCAGCATCATGCTGGTGCTGTTCCTGCTCAGCGTCATCAGCCACAACGCGCTGAACCTGTACGGCGCCGTCCTCGCCATCATTACGTCCGTCCAGACATTCCGCGCCCGCTGGATTCCGACCGCCCGCGCCCGGGTGATCCTCTCGACGATCATCCTCGTCGCGGCCTCCGTCGTCGCCATCGCGCTGTCGGCCGACTTCGTGTCGCACTTCGTCGATCTGGTGGTCGTGCTTCTCGTCGTGCTGGTGCCGTGGACGGCGATCAACCTCATCGACTTCTACCTCATCCACAAGGGCGTCTACGACCTCGAGTCGATCTTCCGCTTCGACGGCGGCATCTACGGCCGCTTCAACTGGACGGCCGTCACCGCCTACCTGCTCGGCATCGTCGTCCAGATTCCGTTCATGGCCACGTCCCTCTACACGGGGCCCGTGTCCGCGTTCCTCGGCGGCGCCGACCTGTCCTGGGTCGCCGGGCTGGTGGTGACCGGGCCCATCTACCTGCTCCTCGCGCGGCGCGGCTCGACCGGAGCGAAGACCACCTCCGGCGCCACACCTGTGCCCGCCCGGCAGTAGTCCCCGAACACCGCACCGCCCGAGCCTGTTACAGGCTCGGGCGGTCTGCGTGGCGACCGCCCCTGTCCGCTCGGGCAGGATTCGCCGTTGTCCACCACCCGGCGGTGCCTGCTCGTTAGGGTCGAAAAAAGAGACCGTTCCGCCGGAGAGAGAGTTGTCGCAGATGTCCAATTTCCCGGGCCTCACCCACGTCGCGATCACCGTGTCCGACCTACCGGCCAGCACCGCCTGGTACACCGCACTGTTCGGATCGGCCCCCGTCCTCGACGAGGACGAGGAATCGGGGACCTTCCACCACACGGTGTTCGCGCTCGACGGCGGCATGCTCTTCGGCCTGCACACGCACCCCGACGCCGGCGCTCCCGCACGATTCGACGAACGGCAGGTCGGACTCGACCACATCGCGTTCCAGTGTTCCCCCGACACACTGCCCCGGTGGGTGGAGCGGCTCGATGCCCTCGGCATCGAGCACGGGGGCATCAAGACAGCGCACTACGGTTCGGGCATCTCGTTCCGTGACCCCGACAACATCGCGCTCGAATTCTTTGCCCCACCCGTGAGTACTTCTTAACGTCGGGCGGTTAACAAGTACTCACGGGCGGCGGAGCCGCAGGCGTCGAGCAGTGTCAGGGCGAGGGCCAGCGCGCCGTCGACGGCCGCCCGGTCTGCAGCGGGCGCGGCGCTGGCCGCGGCGAACTCGGCCTGATGGTTGACCGCGGGCGCCGAGTCGATTCCGATATAGGGGTGGATCGCGGGAATCACCTGCGAGACGTTGCCCATGTCGGTGGAGGCCCGGTTCATCAGCGAGTCCGCGCCGGTGCGGAACACGCGGCCCAGTCCCTCCGCGTGCCGGACGTACGACGCGAGCAGCGCCTCGTCGGTGCGGAACTCCGAGTACGGTTCGCTTTCCGGGGCGATGGTCAGTTCACAGCCGGTTGCGACGGCGCCGGCCTCGAAGCAGCGGGCCACGCGGGGCTCGATGCGGGCCAGTTCCTCCAGCGTCTCCGCGCGCACGTACCAGCGACCTTCGGTGCGCTGGGGAATGGCGTTGGGCGCCTCTCCCCCGCGGGTCATCATTCCGTGCACTCGCGTGCTCGACGGAAGCTGTTGGCGGAGCAGCCCGATGGCGACCTGCGCCACCGTGAACGCGTCGGCCGCGTTGACACCCCGTTCGGGGTACGCCGCGGCGTGTGCCGCCTTGCCGTCGTACCGGATGTGGCTGTGGGACACCGCGTACGGTTCGGCCCGGGCGACGTCGACCGGGCCGGGGTGGGCCATGACGGCGGCATGGACGCCCTCGAACGCACCGCGTTTCAGCATGTCGATCTTGCCGCCCCCGCCTTCCTCGGCGGGGGTGCCGAGCACCGACAGGGTGATGCCGAGGTCGTCGACCAGCGGGGCGAGGGCCAACGCCGTCCCCACCGAGATGGCGGAGATGACGTTGTGCCCGCACGCGTGTCCGAGCCCGGGGAGCGCGTCGTATTCCGCGCAGACCGCGAGGTGCAGCGGTCCGGAGCCGACGTGTGCGCGGAACGCAGTGGGCAGTCCGACGTACTGCTGCTCGACCGTGAAACCGGCGTCCGAAAGCACCCCGGCCACCCGGACGCACGAGCGTTCCTCCTCCCACGCGACCTCGGGGTGGGCGTGGAGGTCGTGCGACAGAGCCAGGATCCGGTCTTCCGCCCTCCTGGCTCCGTCACGAACCGCGGCGTCGGCGCTCACAGGTCCCCCGGCACGCCGTAGGACGGGGCGGCCGTCGGGTCGACACCGCGCACCCGGTAGTCCCGCTTCTGCGGTTCCCACACCGTCCACAGCCGGCGCAGTTCGCCGACCGGGTCGTCGTGCCAGTCGACGCGCAGATCGGTGACGGGCCAGGGCACGTCCTCGACCACCTGGACTCCCGCCGAGTGCACGGGCCCCGCCTCCCCGCCCGCGGTGACGGCCGCGGTGAGTCCGTCGAGCAGTCTGCCCTCGAACGTCGGGGCGGTACTCGACACGTAGCCGAACAGCAGCGACCGGATGACGCCTTCGTCGCGAAGCATGTTGCCGGCGACGGCGGCGCCGTTGCCCTGCGCGCTGCTGTGGATGCCCAGCGTCTGCGCGCCCGAGTGCACCGCGGTGCCGCCGTCCGCATCGACGATGACGACCTGGCGGTAGTCCGGGAACTTCTCCTGCGCGAGTGCGGTTTTCAGTGCGGTCTCCGCGTTCGCACCCGAGGCGAGTGCGTCGAGACCGATCGGCCCCAGCTGCGGGTTGGTCACGTTCTGGGAGGCGACGACGCCGACCCCGGACCGCACGTGCAGGCAGCGTGCGGCCACGGCGGGGCTCGAGGAGCAGACGACCATCCCGAACGCGCCCCCGGGATCACGGGCGACGAGTGAGAACGTCATGAGCTGATCACGGCCGTCGCGTCGATCTCGACGAGCCATTCGGGCCGGGCGAGGGCGTCGACGACGATGCCGGTGGACACCGGGTGCACGCCCTTCAGCCAGCGTCCGACCACTCGGTAGACGGTCTCGCGGTACCGGACGTCCACCAGGTAGATGGTGACCTTGACGACGTCCTCCAGCCGGCTGCCCGATTCCTTCAGCAGCATCGCGATGTTCGCCATCGCCTTCTCGGCCTGGGCCTCGACGTCGCCGATTCCCACCGACTCCCGGGTGTCGAGGTCCTGTCCGATCTGCCCGCGGAGATACACGACTCCGCCGGCGACGACGGCCTGGGCGAGGTCGTTGTCGAGGTTCTGTTCCGGGTACGTGTCGCGGGTGTTGAACGAGCGGATGCGGGTGTGGGTGGTCATGCCGCACCTCCGTCGACGTTGTCCGACAGTCCCGCTGCGGCCTTGACCAGCCCGAGCGGACCGTCGAAGTCGAAGTTGCGGTAGACGGCGGCGAGCTGCGCGAAAGGCGGCGACTGGGCGAAGAGCTGGAACGTCAGGCGATGTCCCGCGTAATCGCTGTTGAGCAGGTCGCGGGCGAACGCGAGGAGCTTGCGACGGTCGTCGGCCACCCAGTTGTCGTTGATGGAGTAGAACTTCTCCAGCCACGGCGCGACGTCGGGGTCGGCGAACGTGGCGGCGTCCGGGGTGATGCAGATCTGGCCGCCGCACAGCTCGCGGGCGATGTGCATCATCGCGGGCAGCTGGCTGAGCGCCATCACCCGGCCGGTGTAGAGCAGGGACTGGTTGGGCATGAGCAGGCCGCCGGGGCTGGGCTCGGCGAGGGAGATGGCCGCGGTGAGGTGGGCGTTGATCGTCTCCCGGTAGCAGGCGAGCTGAGCGAGCTTCTCCTGCACCGCCTGCTGCTTCTCGAGCCCGCTCTGCTTGACGTTCCAGAGTGCGGATCCGATCATCAGATCGGCGAGGTGCAGGGTGCGTTGCACGAACGGGAATGCGCTGTAGCGGTGCAGGGTGGAGCGGATGAACGTGGCCGCCCGAGTGTGCCGGTAGAACAGCACGCCTTCCCAGGGGATCTCGACGTTGTCGAACACGACGAGGGACTCGACCTCGTCGACGCGGTTGGCGAGCGGGTAGTCGGCGGACGGCGCACGGCCGGCGAACCCGTTGCGGGAGATGTACTTCAGCCCCGGCGCACCCATGTCGAGCACGAATCCGACGGCGTAGTCGGACAGTTCGCTGTTGCCCCAGTTGGCGATGGTGGGTTTGGTGAACGCCTGGTTGGAGTAGGCGGCGGCGGTCTCGTACTTCGCGCCGCGCACGACGATGCCGTTGTCGGTCTCCTTCACGACGTGCAGGAGCATGTCGGGGTCCTGATCTTGCGGCGCCTTGGACCGGTCGCCCTTGGGGTCGGTGTTCGCCGACACGTGGAACGGGTCCTCCCGGACCGACCGGTCCAGGTGGCGGCGGATGTTCTCCGAGAATCGCGGGTCCACCTCGTTGAGGACGTCCTGGCCGTCGAACAGCGACCACATCTCACCGATGGTCTCGTCACCGACGCGGGTGACCACGCCCCGGGTGTCCTCGAGTACCAGGTCGACGGCGGCGCGCTTGTCGAGCCAGTCCTGCTGCGTGCGGGGAAGCTTGTTGGCGATGGCGTTGCGTTCGCCGGATTCGGGATCGACGTAGGTCATCGCGTCCTGCGTGGCCTCGTCGTGTGCGAGGTCGTAGATGCGTGCCCGCACGTCGACGATCGGCTTGAACATGGGATGGTTGGCCACGTCCTTGACGCGTTCCCCGTCGACCCAGACCTCGCGGCCGTCCCTGATGGACTCCCTGTATTCGTCTCCGGTGCGGATCATTTCGTGCTCCTGGTCCTCGGCGCGGGGTGTGCGTCCGGGTAGTCGGGGAAGGTGGAAGGTTCGAACGCTGCGGGCTTGCTGTAGGTGTGGGAGGCGTACACGAGCGGTTCACCGGGGTGCGCCTCCACGGCGGCGACGCGCCCGATGTAGACGCGGTGGGTGCCGGCCTCGATGACGTCGTGGACGGTGCAGTCGAACGACGCGATCGCGTCGTGGACGCGGGGTGAGCCGGATTCGGCCACGGTCCAGTGCCCGCAGGTGAAGTCCCACCGCTGCTTGCCGGGCCAGGGGCGGCCGGCGAAGGTGTCGGCGACGTGATCGTGCTGGGTGGCAAGCACATTGACGCAGAAGACGCCGTTCTCGGAGATCGCGTCGTTGACCGGGCTTCGTCCGTGCAGGCAGACCAGCACCAGCGCCGGGTCGGCCGAGACGGAGCACATCGCGCTCACGGTCTGCGCGGCGCGCCCGCCGGGGCCGTCGGTCGCGACGACGGTGACTCCGGTGGCGACGGCGCCCATGGCCGCGACGAAGTTGACGGTCGAGCTGTCCGGCATCGGTGCGGCCACCGATGTTCGGGCCGTCGTTTCGACGGCGGCGTGACGGTCAGCGATCGGCATGACGGGCTCCTTTCTGTGTGCGGTGAGCGAGGAGTTCGTGCCGTTGCACCAATCTTGAGGTGCCCGGCGAAATCTGTACAACACAGATAAGTGGCGCACTGCATAAGGAAAAGTGATGAAGTGGGAACCGATGCCGATCACGGCTTCGACCAGGGATAATTCCCTACATCAGCCGATGCGGACGGGGACGATCATGACGCCACTGCAACGCTATATCGCCGAAGAGATCGCGATCGACCATGCCGACGGGCTGCTGTCCCGCCGGGAGGCGTTGCGAAGACTCGGACTCATCGGCCTCGGCGTGGCGGCGGCGTCCTCGCTGCTCGCCGCGTGCGCCACCGACAGCGACGAGTCGCCGACCTCGGCGCCGGTGACGCCGGGCGGGGCGACGCCGCCGCCACCGGGAGCGGCCGAGGCAGTCGAGACCGAAGCGGTCACGTTCCCCGGCCCGGACGGCCGGGTCCTGCAGGGCGCGTGGGCCGACGCCGCCGCGCCCCGCGGAACGGTCCTCGTCATACACGAGAACAAGGGCCTCACCGACCACATTCGTTCGGTGGCGGGACGATTCGCGGGTTCCGGTTACTCCGCGCTCGCCCTCGACCTGCTCTCGGAAGAGGGCGGGACCGCGACGTTCACCGATCAAGCGCAGGCCACCGCCGCGCTGGCCACCGTGCCGCCGGCACGCTTCGTCGCCGACATGAAGGCCGGGATCGACGAACTCGGGCGTCGGGTGCCGGACGAGAAGATGGCGGCGGTGGGGTTCTGCTTCGGCGGCGGGATGGTGTGGCGACTCCTCGCGTCCGGAGAGCCGCGGCTGGCGGCGGCGGTCCCCTTCTACGGTCCCCTGCCCGAGGGCGCCGACTTCTCCGGGTCGAAGGCCGCGGTCCTCGCCCTGTACGCGGAATTGGACGCCCGGGTGAACGCGTCCCGCGACGCCGCGGCCGCCGCACTCGCGAAGGCGAGGCTACCGCACGAGATCGTCACGGTTCCGGGCGCCGATCACGCGTTCTTCAACGACACCGGGCCCCGCTACAACGCGACCGCGGCAGCCGAGGCCTACGAACGTGTCCTCGCCTGGTTCGGCGAATACCTGGGGTGAGGCGGGCGCATCAGCAGTGCGGCCACGAGGAAGCAGACGGCTCCCACGAACGTGCCCAGATCGGCGATCGTCGCGTTCTTCAGCGCGTCGGTGCCGGGCACGATGTACGCGCCCACCGCGGACACCCCGAACGCTATCGACCCGATCATGTTCAGCCAGGTGCTGCGCCAGTTGCGGGCATGCGGATCCCACAGCTTGTCGGTTTCGGTGGTGGCCACCACCGCCAGACCGCTGGCGACGAGGAACGCCGTCGACCCGAAGAGGTCGGGACGCCACCCCCACACCCGGTCCTCTTCGACGGTGAGGCTCTGGATCAGCACGACCCCGGTACTCACGTTGAACAGCAGGGTGCCGACGAACTGGATCAGCGCCGCCCACCAGTCGTAGCGTTCGACCGTCGCGGATTCCTCCCCGGGCACCGGCCTGCCGCTGAGCCGCAACTGGATGAATCCGGCGGTGGTGAAGAACAGCGACCCGACGAAGTAGGTGATGTTGTCGATCTCGGGGCCGACCGCCTGCCCGTACACCCGCGTGGCCGCCATCCCGAACAGGAAGGAGCCGATGACGAATCCCCAGGACTCCCGGCGCAGCCGGAGCGTTCGGCGAGGTGCGGACGAGGTGTGGTCACTCGACACCGTGACGTCACCCCCTCACCGGTCGGCAAGGTCTCAGACTCTCCGAAGACACGCACCGGGTCAAGGTCGGACGCCGAAATTCGGCTGCGAGTCCACGTGGGGTGTGCCAGTGTCGGGACATGACGACGACCACCGCCGGCATCACGATCAGAACGGCGACCGAACAGGACTGGCCGAAGATCACCCTGCTCAACGAGATCTGCTTCGTGACACCGCAGACCGAGGAGTTCACCGCCCACTGGAAGCAACTCGTCAGCGGCGCGCCGCCGATCATCGCGCTCGACGAGGACTCGGTGGTCGGCGCCACCATGGACATCCCCATGACCGTCACCGTTCCCGGTGGCGAAGGCGTTCCCGCGGCGGGTGTCACCGCGGTGACGGTCGCGCCCACCCATCGACGCCGCGGCCTCCTGCGCGCGCTCTACGCCGAACATCACGCCCGCATCCGGACGTCGGGTGTCCCGCTGTCACTCCTCACGGCCAGCGAGGGCGGGATCTACGGACGCTTCGGGTACGGACCCGCGACCGTCGAGACCACGTCGAGCATCGACCGCCGGTTCGCCGTGCCGCACCCGAAGGCACCGGACCCGGGTGGTGTGCGGATGGTCCATCCCGCGGAGGCCCGGGTGGCGTTCACCGACCTCTACGACCGCTGGCAACGGGTGACCCCGGGGGCGCAGGTCCGGCCCGGGATCGTGTGGAATCGGATCTTCGCCGACCGCGAGAGCGAGCGCGGCGGCGGCACAAGCCTGTTCGGGCTCGTGCACGACGACGGTTACGTGCTCTACCGTCGCGTGTCCGGCGACAACGGAACCGTCGCCCGGGTGGAGGAGATCCGCACGGTCACGCGGGACGCGCACGCGGCGTTGTGGCGGGCACTGCTCGGCCTGGACCTCGTGCGCCGCATCGAGGCGCACCTCACCCCCGAGGACCCGCTGCCGTATCTGCTGACCGACGGCCGGCTGGTGCGCACCACCTCGCGCCACGACGAGCTGTGGGTCCGGATCATGGACGTGCCCGCCGCGCTCGAGGCCCGCAGGTACCGAACAGACATCGACGTCGTGATCCAGGTCGACGACGGATTCCTGGACGCCGGTGGGCGGTTCGCGCTGACCGTGCGGGACGGCACCGCGATGTGCACCCCGACCGACTCCGCCCCGCAGGTGGTGCTCGACCATGACGTGCTGGGCAGCCTGTATCTCGGCGCCCACCGGGCACGCACGTTCGCGGCCGCGAACCGGCTGCAGGCTGCGGACCCCGACGTCCTCGACCGTGTCGATCACGCCTTCGGCGCCGACCGCGACGCCCAGATGGGGTGGCCGTTCTAACGGCCCGAACCGGCCTGTTTCGCGAACACCGCCCGCGCCCGTTCGGCGACGGCCCGGGCCCGCGCCGTGCTCCGCACACCCTTCAGCCGGGCGAGCACCACGGGCAGGCCGGGAACGTCGTCGGCGATCGGCAGCGTCGCGACGCGTCCGCCGTCGTAGGTCCGGCCCTCGGCGGGCCGCTGGTTGAGGATCGAGAAGCCGTGGCCGCGGGCGACGAGCCCGCGCACCGTTTCGTAGCTTGCGGACCGGTACCGGACCACCGGCGTGACCCCCGCGGCGGACAGCATCGCCAGGAAGTAGTCGCGGCTGCTCGGCAGGTCCAGCAACACCATGGGTTCGCCTTCGAGCTCGGCGAGCGTGATCGCGTCGTGGCCGGCGAGCCGGTGGTCGGGCGGAAGGATGACGTGCGGTCGGGCGACCCCGAGCGTCTCCGTCTCCATGTCGTCGCCCAGCGCGAGGTCGTACGTCAGGGCCAGTTCCGCGGTGCCGTTGCGCAGCGCCGCCCGCACCGCCTCCGCCTGCGTCTCGACGACCTCGACCTCCAGGTCGGGGTGCTGATCACGCAGGTCCGAGATCAGTGTCGGGAGGATGAACGGGGTGAGGGTGACGAAGCAGGCCAGGCGCACCGTTCCCCGGACGTTGTCCTCGTGGCCGCGGGCCGCGTCGAGAACCTCACCGAGGTGGGCGAGGACGCTGCGGGTGTCGCGGAGCATCTCCTCCCCCGCCGCGGTGAGGACCAGTCCGCGGGACCGTTGCCGGATGAAGAGCTGAGTGCCGATCTGGTGCTCGAGTTGGGAGATCGCCGAGGAGACCGCCGACTGCGCGACCATCAGTTCGTCGGCTGCCTTCGTCATGCTGGAGAAGTTCGCGGCCTCGACGAAATACCTGAGCTGGGTGAACGTCACGTCGGGTCGTCGTTGCATGCGCTCTCCTCGGGATCTGAGGCCACCAGGATCGCAGGTCTCCGACCGGGGAGCCACCCGCGACACCGTCAGCGGATGTCTGCCTTCACGAGGTCGGGGTCCTGCTCCGATCCGGGGCCGTCCTCCCGGGCGGGGCGCGGGCCGCTCGCGGACCGCACGGACTTGCCGCGCACGTATCCGACGGCGCCGAGGAGCGCGAGCACGGCCAGCGTTCCGAGGGTGAACAGTTCGAACGTCCCCTGGCTCACTCCCCAGATCTCCTCGAAGTCGTAGTCCAGGCCGAACACCGATTCCAGGGTTCCGGGGAAGACGGCCACCCAGGAGCCGAGCAGCACCCATGCGAAGCAGAGGATGCCGAGCACGCGGAAGCCCGCGTTTGCGGTGGGAACCCGGAAGGGCCGCACGACGTCCGGGAATCGTGTGCGCAGGCGGACCGCCGAAGGGATGACGATCAGGTAGCTGAGCAGGAACGTCGAGATCGAGATGGTGAGCACGACCGCGAAAATGGAACCACCGGAGCCGGTGATCTGCATGGCCGCGATCATGAAGACGGTGGCGACGAGTCCGGACAGGAAGTTGACGCGCACCGGCGTTCCGAGACGCGGATGGAAGCGGCCGAAGAACCCGCCGAAGAACGCGCCGTCGGCCGCGGCCATGGCCTGCATGCGGTCGCTGATGATCATCCACGCCGCGCCCTGGGTCATCAGGATGACCGCGAAGATCACCCCGGTCACGGTGAGCATGGCGGGTGCGGCGGGACCGTAGACGCTGTACACGGTCGCGACCGCCTCGAGAAGTCCGCCGACACCGGTGATGTCGTCTGCGGGGACGACGAGCAGGATGGCGAAGATCGGCAGCAGGTAGGACGCGGCGGCGATGGCGCAGGCGCGGGCGATCGAGATCGGGACGTCGCGGGCGGGGTTCTTCATCTCCCCGGCGGCGCTGTTTCCGGATTCGAACCCGAGGTAGGAGAACAGCAGCAGCGGCGTCACGCCGAGGAGCCCGGTCAGGGTGGGGCTGAAGTCGCCCGCCGAGATGCCGGCGAATCCGTTCTTCGCGGCGTAGATGCCGGTGGTGACGAGGAAGAACAGCAGGAAGACGATCTTGAGGAACGCACCGACCGTCGGAATCCATTTGCCGCGGGCCAGACTCACGACGGCCGCGAGCACCGTCAGCCAGATGAAGACGAGTTTGAACAGGTAGTCCGTCACCGATCCTTCCTCGAACGCGGTGACGTAGTGGTTCCAGGTCTCCGCGGCGATGAACGCCATGGACCCGCCGACCCACACGGGCTGGGTCACCCACGTCAGCAGCGATGCGAGGGCGGCGAGGGGCCGGCCGAACGCTCTCCGGACCCACACGTACACACCGCCCTCGCCGGTGAACGTGCTGCCGATCTCGGCGAAGATAAGGCCGTACGGCAGCAGGAAGAACACCGCGAGAACCAATGCCCAGGTGAATGTCTCCGCGCCGAAGGTGGAGACCTGACCGAGAACCTCGACCGACACGACCGCCGCGACGATGAGGAAGACGATGTCGAAACGGCCGAGTGACTTCTGGAGATGTTGCGTCTGTTCGTCCGCCAGGGCGGTGGGGGTGTTGTCGCTCATCGATGTACCTCGTTGCTGGAGCCGATGGGAATGTGCTTGCGCGCTGCCGGTTTTCAGTCGGCCGGTTTCAGTCGGCGCGGTAGACGGTCCGCCCCTCCACCATGTCGGCGGCGCCGAAGATGCACCCTGTTTCAGCGGCTGCGGTCGAATCTGTGGTCATGACGTCTCTCTCGTTGCAGTGATGCCGGTCACTACTGTCGTCCGCACCCGGCAAATCTGTACAGCACAAAGATCCGGGGTACTGCATCAGTTCTCCAGATGCGGAGGCCGCCGGGTTGGCATCTGAATAACTGATGCAGTGGCACGGAAAGATCCTGTTGACTGTTGTGGTCGGGCGGACCGACGATTCTGGCACTGCACGAACCCGAACAGCGTGAGGAACCCACCGTGCGTGATCCGCGATACGACATCCTTTTCGAACCGGTCAAGATCGGACCGGTCACCGCCCGCAACAGATTCTTCCAAGTCCCGCACTGCAACGGCATGGGCTACCGCGACCCCTCCGGGGAGGCGTACATGCGGCGCGTCAAGGCCGAGGGCGGCTGGGCCGTCGTCTGCACCGAGCAGGTCGAGATCCACCCCACCTCGGACATCGGCCCGTTCATCGAACTACGCCTGTGGGACGACCAGGACCTGCCCGCCCTGACCCGGATCTCCGAGAAGATTCACGAGGGCGGCTCCCTCGCAGGCATCGAACTCGCCCACAACGGCCTGAACAGCCCCAACCTGATCAGCCGCGAGACCCCACTCGGCCCGCAGAATCTGCCCGTCGTCTCCTGGAACTACGACCCCGTCCAGGCCAGGGCGATGACCAAGTCGGACATCGCCGACCTCCGGCACTGGCACAAGGAGGCGGTGCGCCGGTCGCTGAAGGCCGAATACGACATCGTCTACGTGTACGCCGGGCACGCGATCGGCGGCCTGCACCACTTCCTGTCCCGCCGCTACAACAACCGGTCGGACGAGTACGGCGGCAGCCTGACCAACCGGGTTCGCCTGCTCCGCGAGATCCTCGAGGATTCGCGTGAGGTCGCCGACGGGAAGGCCGCCGTGGCGTGCCGCATCTCGGTCGACGAACTCCTCGGCGACGAAGGGATCACCCGCAGCGAGATCGAGGACGTGATCGGCCTGCTCGGCGAGACCCCCGATCTGTGGGACTTCGTGCTGGGCAGCTGGGAGGACGACTCCGTCACCTCGCGGTTCGGTCCCGAGGCGGAGCAGGAACCGTATGTCCGCGGGCTGAAGCGACTCACCACGAAACCCGTCGTCGGCGTCGGCCGCTTCACCTCGCCCGACACGATGCTGCACCAGGTCAAGAGCGGCATCCTCGACTTCATCGGGGCGGCCCGCCCCTCGATCGCAGACCCGTACCTTCCCCGCAAGATCGAGGAGGGCAACCTCGAGGACATCCGGGAGTGCATCGGTTGCAACATCTGCGTGTCCGGTGACTTCACGATGTCCCCGATCCGCTGCACCCAGAACCCGACGATGGGCGAGGAGTTCCGGCGCTGCTGGCACCCGGAGCGGATCAAGGTCCGCTCGACCGATTCGAACGTCCTCGTGGTCGGCGCCGGCCCCGCCGGACTCGAGGCGGCGCGCGCGCTCGGGCAACGCGGCTACCACGTCAGCCTCGCCGAGGCGAGCAGGCAACTCGGCGGCCGTGTGACCCGCGAGTCCAAGCTGCCCGGCCTGTCCGCGTGGATCCGCGTGGTCGACTACCGCGAACAGCAACTCCGCAAGCTCCCCGACGTCGACGTGTTCATGGAGAGCGAGATGACCGCGGACGACGTCATCGAGAACGACTTCCATCACGTGGTCGTCGCCACGGGCTCGCACTGGCGCCGCGACGGCGTCGGCCGGTGGCACACCCACGCCGTCCCCGTCGACGAGCACGCCGACGTCCTGACCCCCGACGACGTGATGGCGGGGCTCCGCCCCCGGGGCAACAAGGTCGTGCTCTTCGACGACGACCACTACTACCTCGGCGCGGTCGTCGCCGAACTCCTCGCGAAGGAGGGATTCGACGTCACCCTGATCACCCCGGCCGCGCACGTGTCGCAATGGACGACGAACACCATGGAGGTGGTCCGAATCCGCAAGCGAATCATCAAGGCCGGCGTGCACGTTCAGGTCAACCGCGCCGTCACCGCGGTCACCCCCCAGGGCGTGCGCACCGTGTGCGCGTTCACCGGCGACGAGCAGTTCGTCGACGCGGACAGCGTCGTCCTCGTCACCGCCCGACTCCCGCACGACGGGTTGTTCCACGAACTGCAGTCCCGCGAATCCGAATGGGCCGACGCCGACCTGCGCAGTGTCCGCGGCATCGGCGACGCCTGGGCGCCGTCCACCATCGCGGCGGCGGTCTGGTCCGGGCACCGGTACGCCGAGGAACTGGACGAACCACCCGCCCCGGGTCCGGTCGCCTTCCGACGCGAAGTCACCGGACTGTCCATCGAACCCGTCGAGAAATTCTCCGTCGCCCCGCTCGCCACCGCACAGAACTGAGGAACACCATGACCGCAGTGCACCCGATCCCGACCGACGCCCGGAACATCGCGGCGATGACACCCAGCGCCTACGTCACCGCGGACACGCTCCAGGCAGGCGATCCGAAGGAACACGAAATGGTCCACCTGAGCAGCGGGGACGAGAAGTTCACCATCGGCTCGTGGCGTGCGGAGCCGTATCGCGAGTACATCGAGTCGTACCCGGGCGACGAATACACCCGGGTGCTGGAGGGTTCGGTGACGTTGACAGCGGACGACGGCGTCGCACACACCTTCGGACCCGGCGACGCGTTCACCCTGACCAAGGGGTGGCGCGGCGAGTACCGCGTCGACGAGCCCCTGCTCAAACAGTTCGCCATCTATGTTCCCTGATCGCACACCACCACTTTCGAGCCCGAGGGATGACGATGCCTGATCCGACCACACTCGCCGACTGGACCCGGCTCGCCGCGACGATCACGCTGCGCCGGGAGCTTTTCATCGACGGCGCGTTCCGTCCCGCCAAGTCGGACGAGACGTTCGACTCGATCAACCCGGCCACCGGTGAGCTGCTGGCACGGGTGGCGGCCGCCGACGCCCCGGACGTCGACGCCGCGGTACGGTCTGCGCGCGAGGCGTTCGACTCGGGCGTCTGGTCGCGGAGCCCGGCGTCCCACCGCAAGCGGGTCCTGCTCCGGCTCGCCGAGCTGATCCTCGAACACCGGCACGAGCTCGCCCTGCTCGACTCCCTCGACATGGGCAAGCTCGTGGTGGAGGCGCTGACCGTCGACGTCCCCTCGGCCGCCGAGCTTTTCAGGTTCTACGCCGAGGCCCTCGACAAGATCGGCGGGGAGATCGCGCCCACCGATCCCGGGAGTCTCGCGCTCGTCTCCCGTGAACCCCTCGGGGTCGTCGGGGCGGTGGTCCCGTGGAACTTCCCCCTCGACCTCGCGGTGTGGAAACTGGCGCCGGCCCTCGCGGCCGGCAACAGTGTCGTCCTCAAACCCGCCGAGCAGGCTCCGCTGTCGGTGCTCCGGCTGGCCGAGCTCGCCGCCGAGGCGGGGCTGCCCGATGGCGTCCTGGGTGTCGTCCCGGGGCTCGGCGCCACCGCCGGGGCGGCGCTGGGCCTGCATCCCGACATCGACGTAGTCGCCTTCACCGGCTCGACCGAGACCGGGAAACGGTTCCTCCGGTATGCGGCGGACTCGAATCTGAAGCAGGTCTGGCTCGAATGCGGAGGCAAGAGTCCCAACCTGGTCTTCGCGGACGCCGACCTCGACGACGCGGTGGAGAAAGCCGTCTTCGGTGCGTTCTACAACCAGGGTGCGGTGTGCTCGGCCAACTCCCGGTTGCTGGTCGAGGAGTCGGTGGCCGAACAGGTGACCGAGGCCCTCGTCCGCCGGGCGTCGTCGATCCGCCCCGGCAATCCGCTCGATCCCGCCTCCACGCTGGGCGCGATCGTCGACGAGAACCACGCTCGCACCGTGGCGGGGTTCATCGACCGCGCCCGGTCCGACGGCCGGGTGTTGCTGGGCGGCAACAGGACCACCGTCGACGGCCGCGGATCCTTCGTCGAACCGACGATCTTCGCGGACCTCGCACCCACGGCCGAGGTGGTGACCCAGGAGGTGTTCGGACCCGTCCTCACCGTCCAGACGTTCACCGACGAGGCCGACGCCGTCCGGATGGGCAACGACAGCATCTACGGGCTGGCCGCCTCGGTGTGGACCGAGAACCTGAACCGGGCGCACCGCGTCTCCGCGGCACTGCGGGCGGGAACCGTCTCCGTCAACACCGTCGACGCCATCAGCGCGCAGACCCCGTTCGGCGGGTTCAAACAGTCCGGGTTCGGCCGTGACCTCTCCGTACACGCGTTGGACAAGTACACCGGACTGAAGACGACGTGGATCCGGCTACGACAGTGAGCTCCCGACCTCGCCGGGCGAATGTACCCGTCGGCGCTGCCGAGGCGCCCGAAGGTACATTCGCCCCGAAACAGCACTTCATGGCGATACTTCTACGATTTCGCCGATCACCGTGCGCCGGCTCGAAGCGAGGGACTGGGGGTTGGTGCTCCGAATCTATTCGGAGGGCATCGTCGGCGGGCTAGCCACTTTCGATACCGAGACCCCGACGCAGTCGGAACTGGACGCGCGCTGGCTGGACGGCCACCGGTGGGTGGTCGAGGTGGACGGAACGGTCGCCGGGTGGGCGGCCCTGTCCCCCGTGTCCTCGCGGCGCGTCGGTGCTGGCCATGAACACCGGGTCCATCGCACTGCACCACGCGGTCGGCTACCGGACGGTCGGGGTGCGGCAACGCCTCGCGCAGATCGACGGCGTCTGGCACGACAGTGTGCTACTCGAGCGCCGCCGGGACACCTGACATTGCGACCACCCGGGGATACCGTGGAGGAATGCTCCCCGTCATCGATTTCGCCGAACTGGACACACCGGCCGGGCGGGAACGGCTGCGGGAGATCACCCATCACGTGGGGTTCTTCTACCTCGACGGGCACGGCGTCGACCGGGAGCTGCTCGATCGGGTATTCACCGTCGCCCGGGAGTTCTTCGCCCTGCCCGACGACTCCAAGCAGTCGATCGCGATGCTGAACAGCCCCCACTTCCGTGGCTACAACCGGGTGGGCGGTGAACTGACCAACGGCGAGACCGACTGGCGGGAACAGATCGACATCGGCCCCGAACGGCAACCGATCCCCGGCGCCGACGGCTACCTGAGACTGCAGGGTCCCAATCAATGGCCCGCGGACCTCCCCGACCTCGAGAAGACGATCGAGGCCCTGGACGCCGCGCTCACCGACGTCGGGATGCGGCTCCTGCGGCACTGGGCCGCGTCACTCGACGCCGATCCGGCGATCTTCGACGACGCCTTCGCGCACGCCCCCGCCACGCTGATCAAGGTCGTCCGCTACCCGGAACGGCCGAGCGCCGACCACACCGGCGAGCAGGGCGTCGGCGCCCACAAGGATTCGGGCGTACTGACGATGCTGCTCCTCGAACCCGGCTCGTCGGGACTCCAGGTCGAAACCGAGGACGGCGACTGGATCGACGCACCGGCCCGCGCCGGCTCGTTCGTGGTCAACATCGGCGAACTGCTCGAGGTCGCGACCGGCGGGTACCTCAGGGCCACCCGGCACCGGGTGCTCACCCCGGCCGGTGCGCCCGAGCGACTGTCGGTGCCGTACTTCCTCAATCCCGCTCTCGACGCCACGGTCCCGACCATCGAGCTGCCGCCGCACCTGGCCGAACGTGCCCGCGGCATCGAACTCGACCCGGCGAATCCGCTCTATCGCACGTACGGCGAGAACGCGTGGAAGAGCCGGACCCGCGCGCACCCCGACGTCTACGCCCGCTGGTATCCCGGCGAGGCGGAACCGGAGTAAACGCGCGCCGCCGCCGGGAGTATTGTTCCCGCAGTGTTGTTCCTGACCTCTCGGCGCTACGTCGACCTCCGCCTGCAGGCGAGCGCAATCTGTCCGCGCTCGCGCTGACGCACCTCTCCACTCAGGACTCTCTCTCGCCGTATCCGCCCCACCGGGCGACGTTCCACGGCCCCCATGCGAAAGGCACACCCATGCCCAGTCCCGCGCTGTCCACGCGCGCCGAGACCACCTCTCGACGCCGGCTACCCCAGTGGGCCACCTCCTTCGGCCCCCAGATCGTCACCGGACTCGTCGTCGGCGTCATCCTCGGACTCGTCGCCCGCGCCATGCCCGTCGCCGCCGACGGCAACGAGAACTGGCTCGTCGGAACCGTCCACACCATCGGCTCCAGCTACGTGAAACTGCTTACCGTCGCGGTGATCCCGTTGGTGTTCACCGCCATTGTCAGTTCGATCGCCAACCTGCGTGAGGTGGCCAACGCCGCGCGCCTCGCCGTGCAGACGCTGCTGTGGTTCGCGATCACCGCGTTCATCGCCGTCGTCATCGGAATCGTCATCGGACTCGTCACCCAGCCCGGATCGCACACGACCGTCACCGGCGCCGGCAAGGAACCGGCCACCACCGGGTCGTGGTGGGCGTTCGTCACCGGCCTCGTGCCCAGCAACTTCCTCGGCCTGAACGCCAAGACCACCCTCACCGAGGGCGCCGCCAGCACGTCGCTGAGTTTCAACGTGCTGCAGCTGCTCGTCGTCGCGGCCGCGATCGGCATCGCCGCACTGAAGGTCGGGGCAAAGGCCGAACCGTTCCTGCAGTTCAACGCGTCACTCCTCGCGATCGTGCAGAAGGTGCTGTGGTGGATCATCCGCCTCGCACCGATCGGGACCGCCGCGCTGATCGCGAACGCCGTCGCCACCTACGGCTGGGACGCCATCGGCTCGCTCGGCTGGTTCACCGCCGCCGTCTACATCGGCCTGGCCGTCGTGTTCCTCGTCGTCTACCCCGTCCTGATCCGCGCGCACGGACTGTCGGTGCGCGCCTTCTACTCCGGCGTCTGGCCCGCGACGCAGCTCGGCTTCGTGTCCCGTTCGTCGATCGGCACCCTGCCCCTCACCGAGCGGGTCACCGAACGCAATCTCGGTGTCCCCCGCGAGTACGCGTCGTTCGCGGTGCCGCTCGGATCGACCACCAAGATGGACGGCTGCGCTGCCATCTATCCCGCGATCGCCGCGATCTTCGTCGCCGAGTTCTACGGTGTGCCTTTGTCGTTCACCGACTACCTGCTGATCATCGTCGTCTCCGTGATCGGATCCGCGGCCACCGCGGGCACCACCGGCGCGACGGTCATGCTCACGCTCACGCTGTCGACGCTGGGACTGCCCCTCGCCGGGGTGGGCCTGCTGCTCGCCGTCGAACCGATCGTCGACATGGGCCGCACCGCGGTCAACGTCACCGGCCAGGCTCTCGTCCCGACGATCGTCGCGAAGCGGGAAGGCATCCTCGACGAAGCCCGCTACAACGCCGAACGGACCGGCGACCCGTTCCAGGACGACGAACCGGTCGCAGCGAAGTAGCGAAACGCTCGACGAGAGCCTTCCCACGTGGAAGGCTCTCGTCATGGCCGACCTCGACGCGATCAAACGACGGATCGTCATGCAATTCCAGCGGCACGTCGCCAACCCGCTCTCCAGGCGACTGTCGAGCCAGACACTCCTCGAGACCACCGGCCGCGTCAGCGGGCAGCCCCGCCTCACCCCGATCGGTGGCCGGCGCACGGGCACCGAATTCTGGCTGGTGTCCGAGTTCGGTGAGCGGTCGAATTACATCCGCAACATCCGCGCGAACAATGCCGTTCGCCTGCGGATCCACGGCACGTGGCATACGGGCACCGCGACGCTGCTGCCCGACGACGACGCCCGCGCCCGCCTGGCGCAGCTCCCCCGGATGAACAGCGCCGCCGTCCGGGCCGTCGGCACCGACCTGCTGACCGTCCGCATCGATCTCACCGACTGAGATCAGCCCCCGCACACGCCCGGATGAACAACGTCACATACCAGCCTGGCCAGGTGTGATGTTCGCGACTACGCGTTCTGCCTGCACGCTCGGCGCGGATTTGGTACCGCTCGTCGGCTGCGGATCGAGCTACTTGCTCTCGAGACTTAGCCTCGGCTAATCTGCGATTTCGCGCGGACCTGCGACAGTTCCGCACCTCAGACAACGACGTCTGCCTCACCGGCGTATCGGTTCGGGGCCGGTTCTCTGCCGTGATCCTCTCGCCGACGCCACCCGTGCGCCCAGCACGGCCCCATATTCGGCGAGTATCGCGAGGAGACAGTCGGTTGAACACGAGTGCCACCGAGTCCGGCCTGTACGACAGGACGCTCGACAAGAGCAGCTGCGGCGTGGGCTTCATCACCCGCAAGGACGGCATTCAGACCCATGACGTCCTCACCCGGGGCCATGAGGCCCTGTGTGCGGTTCCTCACCGTGGTGGCATGTCGGCCGAGGGTGTCGGCGACGGCGCCGGTGTCTGCGTCGACCTGTCGGTGCCGTTCTTCCGCACCCTGACCGGTCAGGGTGATCTCGAGGCCGGCCGCTTCGGTGTCGGCAACTTCTTCCTCCCCACCGACGTGGCGTTCCACGGCGACGCGGAGGCCGTCATCGAGCGGGCTCTCGCCGAGCAGGGGTTCGAGGTGCTGCTCGAACGCGACGTGCCCGTCGACGCGACCGTGCTCCGGCCCGCCGCGATCCGGCACCAGCTGCCGATCCGGCAGTGGGTGTTCACCGCGCCCGACGCGTGCGCCGACGAGACCGAGTTCGACCGTCGCATCCACGACGCCCTGCTCGCGATCGAGGCCGTCGCGTACACCCAGCCGGATCTGGCCGGGCTGTACCCGCTGTCGCTCAGCGCCCGCACCCAGGTGCTCAAGGGCCGTCTCAACTCGAACGAGGTGATGCCCTACTTCCAGGACCTGGTGGACCCGGCCCACGCCGTGCACACCCTGTACTTCCACACCCGGTTCTCGACGAATACCGACCCGCACCCGACGATGGCGCAGCCGTTCCGTCTGATGGCGCACAACGGCGAGCTCAACACGGACAAGAAGAACCGCCTGTCCGAGACGGCGCTCGCTCGTGCCCGTAACCGGGAGATCGTCCGCCCGCACGGCCAGTCCGACAGTTGCCGCCTGGACCAGACGCTGCAGAGCCGTGTCGTGGAGGACGGACTCGACCTGGTGACCGCGGTGGTGTCGATGATGCCGCCGGCGTGGGAGAACGACTCCACCCTGTCGCCCGAGGTCCGGGCGATGCTCGAGTACTTCTCGCTGTACGAGGAGAAGAACGACGGCCCGGCGGCGCTGATCTTCGGTGACGGCACCGTCGTCGGCGCCCGCCTCGACCGGCTCGGACTGCGTCCGCTGCGCTCGGTGGAGACGGACGAGTACCTGTGCGTCACGTCCGAGGCCGGGCAGATCGACTTCGACCCCGACACCGTCCTGCGTCGCGGACGCATCGAGGCCGGCGGCATGCTGTACTTCGACCACCGCGAGGGCCGCTCGTACTCGACCGACGAGGCACTCGAGCTGCTCGCCTCCCGGAACGACTACCCGACGCTCGTCGCCGAGGCTCGCCGGACCATCGAGGCGCTGCCCGAGGTCGAGGCCGAGCCGGGACCGTTGCGCTACAACGGCGACCTCGAGCGCACCCAGCGCTACGTCGCGTACTCGCACAACCAGGAAAGCTTCAAGTTCATGATGGACCCGATGCTCGCGTCGGGTCAGGAGAAGATCTCCGCGATGGGCTACGGCAACGCCATCAACGCGCTCTCCGATCAGGAAGGCGGGGTGGCCAAGTACTTCTCGCAGCGTTTCGCTCAGGTCACGAACCCTTCGCTCGACAGCATCCGTGAGGCCGACGGCATGACGCTGCGCGTCGCGCTGGGCGCCAAGCCGAACAGCGGGGCGCGGTCGGCGCCGCAGATCGTGGTGCCGTCGCCGATTCTCACCCACATGGACATGCTGCGGATCCGCAAGCAGTCCGAGACGCCGGTGCAGCGTTTCCCGATGCTGTACACCCCCGTCCACGGTGACTCCGCCGCCAACGCGGCCGCACTCGAGGCCGCGGTCGACGGGCTCTGCGACGAGGTGGAGGCGTTCGCCCGCGAGCAGGGCGGCATCGCGATCGTCACCGACCGTCACGTGGCCACCGACCGCGCCGCGCTGCCGATGATCGTGGCGATCTCCGCTGTCAACCAGCGGCTGATCGAGGAGGGCCTGCGCCTGCGGGTGTCCGTCGTCGCGGAGAGCGGTCAGATCTCGTCGTCGCACCATGTGGCCGCCGCCCTCGGTTTCGGCGCCGCCGCGATCTACCCGCTCGCCGTCCGTCTGCGCGCCGAGGAGAAGTTCGCCGACGAGGCGGATGTGGCGTTCAAGCGGTTCGCGAAGGCCGCCGAGAAGTCGCTGATGAAGACGATGGGCCGGGTCGGCCTGTGCACCGCCGAAAGCTACATCGGCGGCGAGTTCTTCGAACCCAACTACCTCGACACCGACGACCGGGTGCTGCGCCGCTACTTCGCGAACGTGAAGACGCCGGTGGGTGGTGTCGGGTTCGCCGTCATCGCGCAGGCCGTCGCCGACTGGCACCAGCGCGCCCTGACGGTCACCGGGGAGAAGGACGTCCCGCTGCTCGGCCTGTTCAAGGAGCGCGCGGAAGGCGCCGGTCACTCGTACGGCACGGCGGCCGTGCGTGGCTTCGTCGACCTCACCGAGGAGCCCATCTCGTTCGACACGGCGGGCACGCAGGACCACACGGAATCGCTGCGACTGCTGCCGCTGAACCGGCTCGAGGACGCGTTCGGTCTCGACGACGACGCCTACCGCAACGCCGGCTTCCAGAAGCTGACCCCCGAGGCGATCGACCGCTTCGAGATCACCCCCGGCTACCGCGCCTTCGCGCGGACGATGGCGGAGGAGCGCACCCGTCGTCCCGCAGCGTTGCGGGACGTGCTGGATCTGCCTGCCGACGTCACGTTCCTCACCACGGCAGCCGAGTTCCGCAAGCAGATGGGCCGCTTCTCCCGCAAGGGCAACAACAGCTTCGCGGTGCGCGGACTCGAATCCGAGGCCGTCGGCGAGGACCGGTTCCGGCTCCGGCTCACCGGCCCCCACGCGGGCGAGGCCCGCGTGCTGGCGGCGCTCGGCGAATCGCTGGCGATGCGGTTCGGCGACGACCTCCGCGAGCACAGCGTGGACGGCGACGCTCTTGTCGTGCGCACGTCCGGTGAGGCGCTGCGATGTCTGTCGCTGCTGCGCACCGCTCCGGCGAGCCTGCCGATCGAGAAGGTGCAGAAGGCCAGCGACATCACCCCGTTCCTCACGTCCGGCGCCATGAGCCACGGCGCGTTGAACTCCAACGCGCACGAGGCCGTCGCGCACGGCACCAGCATGGCCGGCGGCATGTCGAACAGCGGTGAGGGCGGCGAGCACATCTCCCGCTACGGCACCATCCGCGGTTCCAAGATCAAGCAGTTCGCGTCCGGCCGCTTCGGTGTGTGGGCCGGGTACCTGGCCGACCCGATGCTCGAGGAACTCGAGATCAAGATCGCGCAGGGCGCCAAGCCCGGCGAGGGCGGGCAGCTGCCCGCACCCAAGGTGACCGTCGAGATCGCGGCCGCGCGTGGCGGCACCCCCGGTGTCGAACTCGTTTCTCCCCCACCGCATCACGACACCTACTCCATCGAGGACCTCGCGCAGCTGATCCACGACTGCAAGGCGGCGCGGGTCCGCGTCATCGTCAAGCTCGTGTCCTCGGAGGGCATCGGCACCATCGCGGTGGGTGTCGCGAAGGCCGGCGCCGACGTCATCAACGTGGCGGGCAACACCGGCGGCACCGGTGCCGCCGCGGTGACCAGCCTCAAGTACGCCGGACGTTCGGCGGAGATCGGTGTCGCCGAGGTCCATCAGGCGTTGTGCGCCAACGGGTTGCGGCAGAAGGTGCTGCTCCGGTGTTCCGGTGCGCACCAGACGGCGAGCGACGTGGTGAAGTCGGCGCTGCTCGGCGCCGACAGCTTCGAGTTCGGCACCACCGCGCTGATGATGCTCAAGTGCGTCATGGCCAAGAACTGCAACGTCAAGTGCCCGGCCGGTCTGACCACCAATCCCGAGCTGTTCGACGGTGATCCGCGGGCGATGGCGCAGTACCTGCTGAACATCGCGCACGAGACCCGCGAGGTGCTGGCCGAGCTGGGAATGTCCTCGCTGCGCGAGGCCCGGGGCCGCTCGGATCTGCTGCAGCTCCTCGACCACCCGTCGAGCGTCGGCCAGCTCGACCTGCGCGCGATGCTCGCCGTGGTCGAGGAAGTGACCATCGGCGATCCGGTGTACCTGGAGAAGGACTACACCCTCGACGACGGCTGGCTCGTGCAGCTGCGCGCCGCTCTGATCGAGCAGGGCGAGGCCACGATCGAGCTCGGCGACGGGGTGCACCTGAGCAACCGCAACAAGAGCGTCGGCGCCCAGCTGGCGGTCGATATCGAGCGGATGCTGAACCACGAGCTCACCGATGTCGAGCTGCCTGCCGTGCTCCGCGACGAGCGCGGCCGCGGCTATCTGCGCGAGGGCAGCGTCCGGATCGCCACGTCCGGGTCCGCGGGCCTGTCCTACGGTGCGTTCTGCAACGACGGCATGACCCTCGTCCACACCGGCACCGCCAACGACGGCGTCGGCAAGGGCGCCAACGGCGGCAGCATCGTCGTGCGCTCGCCCGGTGGCGGCTCCGACCTGCACGGCGGCAACGTGCTGATCGGCAACTTCGCACTGTTCGGCGCCACCGGTGGGCGCACGTTCGTCGAGGGCCAGGCGGGTGACCGTTTCGCCGTCCGCAATTCGGGTGCCACCGCGGTGGTCGAGGGCGTCGGCGACTTCGCCTGCGAGTACATGACCAACGGCGCCGTCCTCAACCTCGGCGGCTTCGGCAAGGGCGTCGGCAACGGCATGAGCGGTGGCTTCGTCTACCAGTACGACCCCGAGGGCAAGCTGCCCGGCAAGGCCAGCGCGGACTCGATCCTGCTCGGCTCCATCACCGGCGACGACGAGCACGCGGCGCTGCACCGTCAGGCCGTGCACGTGCTGCTCGGGTGGCACCTCGAGGCCACCGGCTCCGCCAAGGCGGCCTGGTTGCTCGAGAACTGGGAGACCGAACAGCACCACTTCGTGTACGGCATGCCGCGCGCACTGCTGCAGTACCAGGACAGCGACGAGATCCTGAAGGCCAAGCCCCGCAAGGAGCTCGCCGACGAACTCGCCGCCGCACTGGTCGCGCACCAGGTGCGCAAGTTCAAGCTGGACTACCGGGACGGTCACGCGGTGCTGGACGGCGCCGTGCCCGGCTACGGCGAGGCCGACACCGAAGCCATGTTCGCGCTGCTGAACAACTACACGGTGCTGAACGCGGCGCAGGAGATGGCGCTGTCCAAGCTGCCGGGTGCCGCGGATCCGTCCGATCCGGCGGTCGACAAGGCGGTCCGCAACCTGCTGCTCACCGAGGACTTCTTCCTCGTGCAGCGGTTGCAGCGGTACGCGCGGGAAGCGTTGAAGGACTACAGCGACGAGGACCTGGCCGTGATGGTGGCGGCCAAGCGTCTCGCCGACTACAAGGATGCGCTGCGCCGCCGCAACGTGCGGTCCATCGACGCCCCCGGCACGTACGGCTGGATCCTGCACCAGGACGCCAAGAACGTCGACAAGATCGGCCGGCTGCCCGGTTTCGAGGAGCTGTTCGCGCAGCACGCTCTCCCCGATCTGATCCCCACGAGAGACGTGGTCCCCTCATGAAATTGCCCTACATCCCCCAGGACGCCCCGTTCAGCGAGGACCAGCGCGTGTGGCTCACCGGCTTCCTCGCCGGCATGAGCTCGCGTCTGGTCGTCGGCGGCTCCGACGCGCCCGCCGCGGCGGGCGGTGGGCAGTTGCCCGCCATGCACGTGCTGTACGGCAGCCAGACCGGGAACGCCGAGGGTGTCGCGGAGGACGCTGCGGCCGCGGCACGTTCACAGGGCTTCGCGCCGGTCGTGAGCGCCCTCGACGACGTCGACACGGACGCCCTCGCCGCCATGCACCGCGTCCTCGTCGTCACCTCCACCTACGGTGAGGGTGAGATGCCCGACAACGCGGAACTGTTCTGGCAGGCACTGTCCGCGGAGACCGCGCCACGACTGGAGAACACCGACTTCGCCGTGCTCGCGCTCGGCGACACCGGCTACGACGGGTACTGCCAGGCCGGCAAGATGATCGACACCCGGCTCGAGCAGCTCGGTGCCCGCCGCGTCACTCCGCGCGTCGACTGCGACGTCGACTACGAGGACACGGCCGCCGCGTGGGTCGCCGACACCCTCCCCCTGTTCGCGGCCGTCGAGGGCATTCGCGGCGAGTCCCCCGTCGCCGATGTCGCCGAGCCCGAGACGAAGCCGGCCCGCAAGCGGTCGCAGTGGAACCGCAAGAACCCCTACGCGTCCACGCTCTCCGTGAACCGTCGGCTGTCGAGCGACACGTCCGCGAAGGAGATCCGGCACTACGAGTTCGCGCTCGCCGACAGCGGTCTCGAGTACGAGGCCGGTGACGCGCTCGGTGTGATGCCGATCAACGATCCCGCGCTCGTCGACGCTCTGGTGTCCCGGCTGGGCATCCCGGCGGATGCCGCTGTCACCGGCAAGGAGCGGCCGTTCAGCGATCTCCTGCTGCACGGCTACGAGATCTCCACGCCGAGCCACGAATTCATCGACGAGATCGAGAAGCGGGCCGGCGACGAAGAACTGAGCCACGTGCTGCGGCACGGCGACAAGGAAGCCCTCGACGCCTGGTTGTGGGGCAAGGACGTGCTCGACCTGCTGCTCCTCGAACCGTCGGTGACCCTGACCGCGGACGAGTTCGTCGGGCTGCTGAAGCCGTTGCAGCACAGGGCGTATTCCATCTCGTCCAGCCCGCTCGCCAACCCCGGCAGCGTGCACCTGACCGTCGCCAGCGTCCGCCACAGCTCGGCCGGACGCGACCGCGGCGGCGTGTGCTCCACGTTCCTCGCCGATCGGATCGCCGACGGCGGCAGCGGCGGGATCTTCTTGTCGAAGAACAAGTCGTTCCGCGTCCCCGCGAACGACGACGCACCGATGATCATGGTCGGCCCCGGCACCGGCATCGCGCCGTTCCGCGCGTTCCTGCAGGAACGGCAGGCGCGGGGCGCGTCGGGACGCAACTGGCTGTTCTTCGGCGACCAGCACCGCGCGTCGGACTACATCTACGAGGACGAGATTGCCGCGATGAGCGACAGCGGTCTCCTCACCCGCCTCGACCTCGCCTTCTCCCGCGACCAGGCGGAGAAGATCTACGTGCAGAACCGGATGGTCGAGAACGGCGCGGAGTTGTTCGCCTGGCTCGAGGACGGCGGCCACTTCTACGTCTGCGGCGACGCCACGCGGATGGCGAAGGATGTCGACCGGGCCCTGCACGAGGTCATCGCCACCCATGGCACCCTTTCCCCCGAGCAGGCCGCCGACTACGTGACCACGCTCAAGAAGGAAAAGCGCTACCTGCGCGACGTGTACTGACCACGTCGGCAGCAACCCACGAGGAGCAAGAACAATGGCAGTGGTGATTCTGTACGGCAGCGAGGGCGGAACCTCCGAACTGGTGGCCGACAACATCGCCGACGTGCTCGGCGACTACGGCGACACGTCCCTGTACGACATGATGGAATTCGACGCGGGCGACCTCGACCCCGAGAACTTCCACGTCATCGTGTGCTCCACCTACGGTGAGGGCGAGTTGCCCACCGGCGCGGAACCCTTCTTCGAGGGCCTCGAGGAGGACGAACCCGACCTCACCGGGATGCAGTTCGCGCTGTTCGGCCTCGGCGACAAGGTGTACGAGGAGACCTACAACCGCGGCGGCGAGATCATCGCGGAGAAGCTCGTCTCCCTCGGCGCGGTCCAGGTCGGCGAACACGGCAGGCACGACGGGTCCAGCTCGATCCGCCCGAAGGATCAGGCCGAGGAGTGGGCCAAGAACATCGGCGAGGAATTCCTCGGATAGCACCTCACACGGGTAGCCGCGACTGCACGCTCCGCACCCAGTCGCGGCTCCCGTCGAGGTAGCGGTCCCGCGCCGACGCGAACAGGCGGACACTGTCGGCGCCGGGCCAGGCCCCGGGCAGCATCCCGGCAGGCAGGCCCGGGTCGATGTACGGGATGATGCGCCATTCGTCGAGCAACGGGACGAAGCGGACGAATGCGTCGCGCGGCGACACCTCCTCTGCGGCAGACAGAGCGGCCCGGTGGCGGTCCAGGAAGTCGCGGTGCCGCGCGGCGATGCCATCCAGGTCCCACCACCGCGTCGCCGCGTCCCCCATCGAATCGGGGACGAACACCGACGTGGACACGAACGTGGTCACGTACTCGGACAGGCCCAGCGCGGCGACGATGTCGTCGACCTCGCGGGCGAGGTACTCGGGGGCGATCCACAGGCCGGGCGACACGGTTCCGCAACCGATCCAGCCGAGCCGTCTGCGCAACTGGTGCCGCACCGCCCGTTGGGATTCGGGGATGGTGAACGAGATCAGCCGCCAGGGATCGGTGTCCGCCATCTGACGGAAGCCGAAGATCCGCGGATCGCCGCGTCTGAACATCGCCTCGGCCTGCTCGGTCACCTCGTATCCGCTCCGCCCGTCGCGGGTCAGCGGCCGCAGCACCCCCTTCTTCTTGAGGCGGGCCACCGCGATGCGCGTCGATTCGGACGGGATACCGACGGCGTGCATCAGTTCCACGAAGTCGGCGATCGCCACCCACCCGCCGAGGTCGCGCACATACGCGCCGAGGACGGTGCGGATCAGGGACGTCGCGCTGCCGGGCCGCGAATCGAAGTCGTCGAGGATCGCGCTCGCCGGTTCAGTCGGTGAGTTCATCACGGATCGCGAGTATCCCGGTGCACACCTCACCGAAGCTCGTGCTCAGCGGGCTCAGGCCGAGCCGCAGGCCCTGCGGGGCCCGGAAGTCGGGGATGACACCCTTCGTCCACAGTCGCTCGACGACCGCCTCGAACCGCGGGTGGTCGATGATGACGTGACCACCCCGTTCGGCGGAATCCTCCGGCGACCCGATCTCCGCACCCAGCGGCACCAGAAATTCGCGCACGAGGTCCAGTGCGTACTCGGTGAGCGCGATCGACTTGGCGCGCACGGCGTCCATGCCGACGTCGTCGAGGAGTGCGAGGGTGTCCTGCAGCGCGATCATGCCGAGGACCGACGGCGTTCCGCTGATCACGCGCCGGATGCCGGGCGCCGGTCGGTAGCCCTGCTCCATCGCGAACGGGTTGTCGCGGCCCATCCAGCCCCAGATCGGCTGCACGAAGTCCTGCTGATGGTCTGCACGAACGTAGGCGAACGCCGGTGAGCCCGGCCCGCCGTTCAGATACTTGTACGTGCACCCGACCGCCAGATCGACACCCCACGTGTCGAGTTCGAGGGGAACCGAGCCGACGGAGTGGCACAGGTCGAGCAGCAGGAGCGCACCGGTCTCGTGTGTCACGCGAGCGGCGCCGGCGGCGTCGACCAGGTAACCCGAGCGGTAGGCGACGTGGCTGAGCACGACGAGCGCGGTGTGTTCGGAGACCACGGACTTCAGGTCGTCGACGGTGACGCCGCCCCGGGTATCGGACTCGATCCACCGGAGCGTGAGCCCGAGTTCTCCGGCGACGGCCTCGAGTACGTAGCGGTCCGTCGGAAAGTTGTCGCGGTCCACGACGATCTCGGTGCGGTCCGGGCGCAACGCGAGCGCACCGCGTGCCAGCTTGTACAGCAGGACCGTCGTCGAGTCGCCGATGGTGGTCTGTCCGGCGGCCGCGCCGAGCGCCACCCTTGCGAGGGTGTCACCGATTGTGATCGGCAGGTCGTACCACTCCTCGTCCCACCCGCGGATGAGCCGGCCGCCCCACGACTGGGTGACGAAGGCGGTGACCTGCTCGGCGCTCGCCTTGGTGGGCCGTCCGAGCGAGTTGCCGTCGAGGTAGGCGGGCACCGAGGGGTCGTCGGCGCCGATGAACAGGTCGCGATACGGGCGCAGCGGGTCCGCGGCGTCGAGTTCGGCGGCGCGGGCGGCCGGCACATCGGTCGAGGTAGTCATCATCGTCCGATCTCGGTGCGCACGGCCAGCAGTTCCGGGAAGAACGTCAGGTCCAGTGCCTTCTGCAGGAAACCCACTCCGCTGGATCCTCCCGTTCCGGATTTCATCCCGATGGTCCGCAGCACCGTGCGCATGTGGCGGAAGCGCCACAGCTGAAAGTTCTCTTCGAGGTCGACGAACTCCTCGAAGGCCTCGTAGACGGCCCAGTGCTCGTCGTGGTTCTCGTAGACGAACTTGATCAGGGGCAGCAGGTCTTCGTTCAGCGTGTAGGCGGTGGTCACGTCACGGTCCAGTGCGGAGGCCGGCACGTCGTACCCGAGCCGCGACAGGCACTGCCAGAACGCGTCGTACAGGCTCGGCTCGGTGAGGAGCCGTTCGAGCAGATCGTGGGCGGCGGGATCGGCGTCGAACACCGTCAGCATTCCGGCGTTCTTGTTGCCGAGCACGAACTCGACGGCGCGGTACTGGTACGACTGGAACCCGGACGAATTGCCGAGGAACTGGCGGAACTCCGAGTACTCGGTGGGGGTCAGGGTGGCCAGGACCGACCACTGTTCGGTCAGCGTCTTCTGGATGTGCTTGACGCGCGCCACGCACTTGAGCGCCCGGCCGATCTCGTCCTCGTCGAAAGCGGCTCGGGCGGCGAGTGTTTCGTGCAGGACGAGCTTCAGCCAGAGTTCGGTGGTCTGGTGCTGGATGATGAACAGCAGTTCGTCGTGATGTTCCGGACGGCTCACGGGTTTCTGCGCGCTGAGCAGGGTGTCGAGGTCGAGGTACGACCCGTAGCTCATCCGCTCGCTGAAGTCGGTGACGATGTCCTTCTCGATGGCTCTGGTGTTGGCCTGCACGCCCATGACCGTCCTCACTGCTGGTATTCGAGTACCGGGCTCCCGACCTTCATATTACATAATCGTGGCGACCGCTATACAGATGTCATCAGCGAAAAGTACGGTGGGCTCGTGACCGAACCAGCGCGCAGAGTCGACATCGTCTTCGCCCCCGGCGTGGTGGCACACCGCGGAACCGCGGAGGAACTCGTGGGCCGGGCGCTGGATGCACGCGGCCTGACCGGTGAGTTGACGTTCGCCGCGGACACCGCCGGGCTGGAGCGGGCCGTGCGGTCGGCGGCGCGGCGAGGCGAGTTCGTCGTCGTGCCCGGCGCCGGGGCATCCTTCACCGCCCCGGCCGGCGGGGCGATCCGCGTCGATTTCGGAGAGTGCGAGGCCGACCGCTCGGCGGGCGCCCGGGTCCACATCCGGGGGCGGGGACTCGACGGACTCCGCTACGCCGTCGACAGCTGGTACCACCACCGCTTCCACCCCGGGCGGATCGTCCGGTACGGCGACCACCCCGATCAGCGAGTGGAACTGCGGATCCCCGATGGCGACGGCCCCTTCCCCGTCGTCGTGCTGATCCACGGCGGATTCTGGCGTCCTCGTTGGGAGTCCGACCTGATGGACGCGCTGGCAGTCGACCTGACGGCCCGCGGGTACGTCACCTGCAACGTCGAGTACCGGCGAGGCGGGGAGAACCGTTGGGCCGCAATGGCGTCCGATGTCGCCGACGCTGTGCAGGCCGTCGCGACCGTCCCGTCGGCGGACCCGGAGCGTCTCGTGATCCTCGGCCACTCGGCCGGTGCTCAGCTCGCGCTCCGCGCCGCCGCCGACGCCGCTGCCGAGGAGGCAGCGGTTCGTCCGGCACTGGCCGTCAGCCTCGCCGGGGTGCTGAATCTGCGACTCGCCGGCGAACGCCACCTCGGTGAGGGCGCGGTGGCGGACGCCGTCGGCAGCGACTGGGCCGGCGACCGTGCGACGTACGAACGGTCGTCGCCGATCGCTCGACTGCCGCTGGGCATCCCTCAGCTGGTGGTGTGCGCCGTCGACGACGAGCCGGACATGCTGGAGATGAGCAGGGAGTACCACGAAGCCGCCGCGGCGACCCCCGACGACATCGTCCGGATCGAGGGGCCCGGCGATCACTTCACCGTCGTCGATCCGGAGAGCGAGATCTGGCGAAGGACCGCCGAGGCGATCGACGCCCGGATCAGACCTCGGACAACGCCGACTCCGCCGCCCGCAGCCCGGCCCCGGCCCGGCCGCGGAGCAGATCCGCGCACCTCTCGGCCATCGTCATGACCGTGATGTTCGGGTTGACGTGCGGCAGTTTCGGCATCGCCGACGCATCGACCACTCGCAGTCCTCGAACCCCCTTGACCCGCAGTTCCGGGTCGAGCACCGCCATCGGATCGTCGACACCGCCCATACGTGCCGTGCCCGCGGGGTGATACACCGTGTTGTGGGTCTTGTGGATGTAGTCGAGGATCTCGGCGTCGGTCACCGCATCGGGTCCCGGCGCCAGTTCGCGGGCAATCCACCCGCGTAGCGCCTTCTGCTCGGCGATCTTCCGGGCCAGCTTCACCCCGGACAGCATCACCCGGTCGTCGTGGCCCTCGCTGTCGGTGAAGTACCGTGGATCGACCTTTGCGCGATCCCGGAAGTCCCGCGACCGCAGCCGGACCGTTCCGCGGGAGCGGCCCTGAGTGACGTTGGGTGTCAGGCAGAATCCGTTGTCGGTGGTCGGGTAACCCCACCGCAGGGTGTTCATGTCGAACGGGACGCTGCCGTAGTGCATCATCAGGTCGGGATGGTTCAGGCCCTCCCGGGTGGTTGCGAACAGGCCGATCTCCCACCACTGCGTCGATTCGGTGACCATCGGCTGGGACGCCTCCCAGAACACGAGCCCCTCGACGTGATCGTCGAGGTTCGAGCCGACTCCGGGCGAGTCGACGCGCACGGGAATCCCGAACTCCGCGAGATGCTCCGCCGGACCGATACCCGACAGCATCAGCAACTTCGGGGTGTCGATGGCCCCGGCCGTCACCACCACCTCCCGTCGTGCCGACACCGTGTCGTAGCCGGTGAGGTCGGGACGCTGGTACCGGACGCCCGTCGCCGTCTGCTGTTCGTCGAACAGGATCTCGCTCACCCAGCAGCCGGTCCGAACCTCGAGATTGGGCCGGGTTCCGAGGATCGGGTGCAGGTAGGCGTGCGACGACGACATCCGGGTGCCGTCCTCGGACGCGTTGATCTGGAACCACCCGGCGCCGTTGAGCACCGTTCCGCCGCGGTTGAACGCGACGGTCGGCAGTCCCACGGCGGCGGCGGCGTCGAGAACCGCTCGGCCGCACCGGTCGTTCGGCGGGACGTCGCGCAGCCGCACCGGCCCGCTGCGGCCGTGGCCGTCGCCGGGGGCGTCGTTGCTTTCCAGCCGGCTGACGTACGGGAGGATGTCACGCGCACCCCAGCCCGACGCCCCCATCGCCTCCCAGTCGTCCAGTGCCTCGGCGGGCGGCCAGAATGCGATACACGAGTTGTGGGACGAGCAGCCGCCGAGAACCTTGGCCCGGGCGTGCCGCATGAAGCTGTTGCCCTTCTCCTGCGGCTCGACGGGGTAGTCCCAGTCGTACCCGGAGTCGAGAAGATGCATCCACTGGGACAGCTCGAGGATCGCGCGGTCCCCGACGTCGGACGGGCCCGCCTCGAGCAGGCACACCGTCACCGACGGGTCTTCGCTGAGACGCGCCGCGAGAGCGCATCCCGCGCTGCCGCCGCCCGCGATCACGTAGTCGAATTCCCCTGCAGTGCTCTTCGATTCGCCGTCGGTCATCGGGCGAGCTCCTTGTCGTTCGGTTCGGATTCCGGCGCGGGCGTTACCACCGCCGCGCAGTGTGACGTCAACGTTCCGATGTGGTGCCGGCCGGTGGTGAGGTACCACAGCAGGCCGAACCCGAGGATGACGCCGATGTAGACGAAGGCGCCCCAGGTGTTGTACCAAGGTTCGCCGTACACGGCCTCCCGCGGCCAGGCAAGGTTGAGGGCCATCCCGATTCCCCACACGAGCGCGACGATGTTGACGGGTAGTCCCCATCTGCCCATCGTGAAGTAGCCGCCCTCCTTCAGGTCCCGCGGCGGCCACTCACCCCGCAGCCTCTTCTTCAGCATCGGTCCGGTCACCATCAGGTAGGCCAGGTAGATCATGATGATCGCGATGGAGGTCAGCACGGTGAAGATGTGCGGCTGGCCGATGTTGACCACCAGGATCAGCGCGGCCACCACCCCGATCGTCACCGCGGGCACGACGGGTGTCCGCGTTCTCGGGTGCACGCGGGCGAGCCGCTCGCCGAACGGGAGTGCGTTGTCGCGGGCCATGGCGAAGGTCAGCCGGATGGCGGCGGTATGCACCGCCAGCGAGCAGACGGTCACCGCGATCACGATGCACACCAGGAAGATCGTGCCCAGCGGCCCCCACATCACCTGCTCGACGATGTACTGCAGGCTGCCGTCCGACGCGCCGATCTTCGGATCGTCGAGGTCGGGTGCCGCCATCACGGCGAACACGAGGATCGCGCCGCCGATCACGAACGACGCGAGGATTGCGCGGAAAATCGCCTTGGGGGCGGTGCGGCGGGGTTCGACCGTCTCCTCGCCCAGCGAACTCGCGGTGTCGAAGCCGTACATCACGTAGCCCGACGCGAGCGTCGCCACCAGGAACGCGCCGAGATATCCACCGCTTTCGCCTGCGCCGTACCCGTGGGTGGAGAAGAACACCTGCGGGCCGCGGGTCATGTTGGCGGCGAGGATGATCGCGATCAGCACCGCCGCGATGATTTCGATGAACACACCGGCGCTGTTGATCATCGCCATGAGACGGACACCGAGCGCATTGACGACGGTGGTGAAGCCGATCATCACGGTCCCGAGAATGACGGCGTTGGTGGCGAAGTCGTGTTCTCCGGTCCCGTCACCGACGATCTGGAAGCCGCTCCACAGCCGCGGCAGGTTGAGCTGCAGCGCCAGCACAACGGCCGACAGGGTGACGATCGACGCGGTGAGCATCAGCCAGCCCGCGGACCACCCCACTATTCTGCTGCCGAGCGTCTTCGCCCAGTTGTACACGGAGCCGGCGATCGGATACTTGGCGGCCAGCTCCATGAAGCACAGTGCCACGGCGAGCTGGCCGACGAACACCAGCGGCCACGACCACAGGTAGGCGGGGCCTGCGGTGCCGAATCCGAAGTAGAACAACTGGAAGGTGCCGGTCAGAATGGAAATGTAGCTGACGCCCGCGGCGAAGCTCGCGAACTTGCCGATACTGCGATCGAGGGACTCCTTGTAGCCGAAATCCTCGAGTCCACTGTCGTGATCGCCGGTCGTATTGTCGGTACTGGTCATTCGATCACTTCCTGAGAAGTTGAGTGGGCCTGCTCGCGCGCCCTGCCGGGGCACGTCAGGTCGCGGTGAACCAACCCGCGGCAGGCGAGGTCGTGTTGTTCCAGATGTGTTTGACTTCCTGGTATTCGGAGAGCCCGGCAGGTCCGAGTTCGCGGCCGTTGCCGGACTTCTTGAATCCGCCCCATTCCGCCGCCGCCGTGTAGTAGCCGAAGTCGTTGAGCCACACGGTCCCGTGGCGCAGGCGGCGCACCACCCGTTCGCCCCGGGCGGCGTCCGACGTCCGGACTCCGGCGGCGAGGCCGTACTCGGTGTCGTTGCCGAGCCGGACCGCGTCCTCCTCGGTGGTGAATCTCTCGACCGTGAGAATGGGCCCGAACGTTTCCTCCTGCACGATCCGCATGGAGCGGTCGCAGTGGTCGAAGATGGTGGGCAGGTAGTAGCTGCCGCCGTCGAGCGCGGGATCGGCGGGCCGGGAGCCACCCGTCCGGAGCGTCGCACCTTCGGAGATACCCAGTGCCACATAGTCTTCGATCTTGTCGCGCTGCGCCGCCGACACGAGAGGCCCGGTCTCACTGCTGGGATCGAGCCCCGGGCCGACGCGGATGGCCTCGGCGCGTGAGACGAGGGCGGCGACGAAGTCGTCGGCGATCGACTCCTCCACGATCAGCCGCGTCCCGGCCGAGCACACCTGCCCCGAGTGCAGGAAGACGCCGGTGAGCACCTGGTCGACCGAGGACTCCCATTCGGCGTCCGCGAACACGATGTGCGGGTTCTTCCCGCCCAGTTCCACGGCGACCTTCGTGACGTGCTTCGCGGCCGTCTCCAGGATGGTGGTGCCGGTCGCGAGTCCACCGGTGAACGAGATGAAGTCGACGTCACCGGTATCGGTCAGCGCGGGGCCGAGGTCGGCGCCGCTGCCCTGCACGAGGTTGACGACACCGGCGGGCACACCCGCCTCCTCGATCAGCCGGGCGAACGCGATCGTGCTCAGCGGCGTGACCTCACTGGGCTTGAGCACCATCGTGCAACCGGCGGCCAGCGCGGGTGCCACCTTCCAGGAGATCTGGAGCAGCGGGTAGTTCCAGGGTGCGATGAGGACGCACACCCCGATCGGTTCGCGAACGACCCGGGAGACGACCGCGGGGTCACCCACGTCGACCACTCGGTCGCTGGAGACGAGGGCGAGCCGGGCGTAGTACCGGAATACCGAGACGACGTCGTCGATGTCGATTCGGCTCTCCACCAAAGTCTTACCGGTGTCCAGCGTCTCGATCCGCGCCAATTCCTCCTTGTCGCGCTCGAGGAGATCTGCAATGCGCGACAGGAGCGACGATCGCACGGCGACCGCCGTCTCCGGCCAGTCCCCGGCATCGAAGGTCGCCCGGGCCGCCAGCACGGCTCGCCCGGCGTCTTCGGGCGACGCCTCGTCGACCGTGGCGATCACGTTCCCGCTTGCCGGGTCGATGCAGTCGCGGGTGCGCCCCGACGTCGCCGCGACCCACTCCCCCGCGATGAAATTCACCTTCCCGAACAACCTCGGGACGTCGAGATCCGCGGATAGTGCCGACATCTTCATACTGTGTCCGAAACCCTCTCGTGTGCAGACTTTTTCGATGTACCGACGATGAGCGGATCACGGGAGACGTCCCGATACAGCGAGAAGCACAATCCGATCATCACCAGAAGGAATGGCGCCGCCGCGATGATCGTCATCGTCTGCAGCCCCTGAAGGGCGTCCGAGCCGCCGGTCCAGAGGATGAGTGCCGCGGTGCCCCCGGTGAGGGTTCCCCAGAAGATGACGACCCACGTGCTCGGTTCTCGTGCACCCCGCTGCGACAGCGTGCCCATCACCAGCGACGCGGCGTCCGCGCCGGACACGAAGAAGATCGCGACCAGCACCATGACCAGCACGGTGGCGAATCCGGTCAGCGGCAGATGGTCGAGCATCCCGAACAACTGGCCTTCGGTCGACGAGCGCGCCGCCAGGTCGACTCCGTCCTGCTGCTGTCCGATGCCTGCGCCACCGAACACCGCGAACCACACGAGGCTGACCGAGGTGGGAATGACGATCACGCCGATCACGAACTGCCGGATGGTGCGGCCGCGGCTGATCCGGGCGAGGAACATTCCGACGAACGGAGTCCACGACACCCACCACGCCCAGTAGAAGATCGTCCACGACGACAACCAGGACGCCGTGTCGTCGCCGGCACTCGCGGCCGTCCGTCCCGACATGGTGGCGAGCTGCGCCGCATAGTCCGCGATCGCGGTGGGGAGCAGATTGAGGATGAGGACGGTCGGACCGAGCACGAACACGAACAGCGCGAGAATCACCGCCAGCACCATGTTGATGTTGGACAGCCAGTGGATGCCCCGCGCGACTCCCGACACCGCCGAACCGACGAACGCGAATGTCAGCAGCCCGACGAGGGCAACGAGCGCGAACGTGCCGACGTTGTCCATCCAGCCGATGATCTCGAGGCCGGAACCGATCTGCAGTGCGCCGAGCCCGAGCGACGCGGCGGTGCCGAACATCGTCGCGATGATCGCGAGGATGTCGATGACCTTCCCCACGGCGCCTTCCGAGCGGCGGCCGAGGAGAGGGAAGAACGCGGCGCTGATGAGTTGCTTGCGGCCGCGCCGGTAGGAGCCGTACGCAATCGACAACCCGACGACCGCGTAGATCGCCCACGGATGCAGCCCCCAGTGGAACATCGTCGTGGCCATCGCCGACCCCACCGAGCCGTCCGTTCCCGGCGGCGGGCTCACCAGATGGGCGAGCGGTTCGGCGACGCCGTAGAACATCAATCCGATTCCCATGCCGGCGCTGAACATCATCGCGATCCAGCTCACCGTGCGGAACTCCGGTTTCTCACCGTCGCGGCCGAGCGGAATCCGGCCGTACCGGGAGAACGCGAGGAACAGTGAGAAGACGACGAACGCCGACGACGCGGCGATGAACAGCCAACCGAGGTCGGCCACCAGCCAGTCCAGCGCCGCGGTCGACACGACCGAGAGGTTCTCCGGTGCCAGCAGTCCCCACAGGATGAGTCCGACGCCGAGCGCCGCGGCCGTGCCGAACACCACCTTGTCGACGCTCCGCCGCCCCTCGCCGCCGGACGGCGCCGCCGGCTCCTGCTCCTGGTGCCGGGGTTGCGGATCGACATCGTTCACCCTGGGAGAGTCGGTCACCCTCGGTTGCTCGCCGGCGTAGGTCATCGGGGATCCCCGCTCAGCCTTTCGAGTAGCCAGTCGTGGAATTCGCCGATGTGGTGTTCCGCTGGCACCAGCACACCCCCGTTCCGGTACGCCTTCGACGCCATCGTGGGCTGGGTCCGCTCACAGGCGTCGAAGTCCTGCTGGTTGACCCGGTGGAACAGCTCCACCGAACGGGAGACGTCGCGACCCGAGGCGGTGACCTCCGGGGAGTACAGCCAGTCGCATTCGACGACGGTGCGATCCGCGGACACGGGGTACATGCGGTGGAAGATGACGTGGTCGGGCACGAGGTTGACGAAGACCTGCGGCCGGATCGTGATGGCGTAGTACTTACGGTCCTGGTCGGGACTGATGCCGGACAACGAGTCGAATCCGCCGCTTCCGTCGATGGTGAATCCCTCGACGTCGTCACCGAAGGCGGCACCGTGCCCCACGAAGTACTGTGCGGCAAGGCCGTCCGCGAACTCCGGAAGTACCTCGGTGAGCTCCGGGTGGATGGTCGCGCAGTGGTAGCACTCCATGAAGTTCTCGATGATCAGCTTCCAGTTGGCCGCGACGTCGTAGACGATCCGGCGGCCGAGTTCCAGGGTTCCGATCTGGTACCGGTCGATGGCCGCCGGATCACCGAGTCGTTCGGTGACGGCGCCGACGACCTCGTCCTCGAACGACGGCGGTTCGTCGGCCAGGCACACCCACGCGTAGCCGAGCCATTCGCGAAGCGCGACCGGCACCAGTCCGTACCGCACCCGGTCGATGTCGGCTCCGGTCTCGTCCCGCAGCGCGGCCATGTTGGGGGCCGCCACCAGTTTGCCGTCGAGTCCGTACGTCCACGCGTGGTAGGGGCACTGAAGGTTTCTGCGGATCTGCCCTTCGTCCTCGGTACACAGCATGGCGCCGCGGTGCCGGCAGATGTTGAGGAAGGCGCGCAGTTCCCCGTCGCGGCCGCGGACGAGGAGCACGCTCTCCCGGCCCACCGTGACCTTCCGGAAGGCTCCGGGGTCGGCGAGATCGGCGGCGCGGACGGCGCAGAACCACATCGCCTCGAACAGGTTCTCCTGTTCGTCCGTGAAGATGTCGGCGTCGGTGTAGTACCGGCCACCGAGGGTGGGGATCAGTGCCGGTGCGGGCGCGGAGGCGGGAGCGGGGGCTTGGACGTCCGGAGCGGACATAGATGTCACCGTTTCTTTCGTTGCCGGGAAAGATGCGTGTCGGTCGAGCTGTGACCTGATGTCTGTGTGCGTAGGGAGCGCAGATCGCAAGGGGCGTCGTTGCCGAGTGTGACGACATGTGTGCCCGATCCGCGGCGACCGTTCGGACAGCGGGCAGCCGTTCCTGCCGAGTCATCGCGGCGTCAGCATTGTTGCGTCATCAGCAACGCTATGCGATTTACACAACTTAGACTGTGGCCCGCGGACGTGTCAAACATCACATTCGGCACTTCTTTCGCGGACGCGACACGACCGAAACACCGCGTTAACCGCAGACGGCCGAAACCCGGGCAAACGGGACTATCCGTTCGTCCCACCTTGAGGGAGAAGCACTTCCGGGCGTTCAGTCACCCGTTCCGACGGATTGCTGCGCTTCGATCCGCGCGACCGCGTCGGCGAGTTCGAGCGCCACGGCCTCGAACCGCTCGGGTGCGAGGCGGTACTCCGGCCCGGATACACAGATCGACGCGACGATCCGGTTGGTGACCTTGCTCCGCACCGGCACGGCGATGGAATTGAGCCCCGCTTCGAGTTCCTCGGCCGTGGACGCCCACCCTCGCGACCGCACGCGCTCGAGTTCGACGTCGAACGCCCGGAAGTCGGTGATCGTGTTGGGAGTGAGCGGGCTCAAGTGCGGCCCCAGCCGGCTCCGGAGCTGGCCGGACGTCAATTCCGAGACCAGGACCTTGCCGGTCGCGGTCGCGTGCGCCGGGGTCACCTGACCCACCCACGTACGCAGCGCGACGTGGCGATCACTGCGGGCCTCGAGCACGTTGAGGGTCGCCGCACCGTCCAGCACGGCGAGGTTGACCGTCTCCCCGAAGGCGTCGGCCAGGCGGTCGCACTCCGGCTGCGCAACCTCGACGAGCCCGCTCTGCGCGACCGTGGCCTCAGCCAATCGCACCACCGCGAATCCGAGCTGATACTTGCCGCGGACACCCGCTTCCTCCACGAATCCTCGTTGCTGCAGCGATGCGATCAGGCGTGACACGGTCGATTTGTGCACGCCGAGCCGCACGGCGATCTCCGAGGCGCCGACACGGCCTTCTGCCGCGACGATCTCGAGTACGTCGATGGCGCGTTCCACCGCGTGCACGGTCTTCGCCTTTCCTTCCGTTCCCTGGGCCGCGGGCGCCGTTGCCTCGGATTCACTCATGCCCCGAGGTTATGCCCACCGACTTCGGGAACGCAGTTTTTACACGCGAATGCTTGACACCGTGGGGCAGCACCGGAGAGCATTGTGTTGCACACCTTGCAAGTCGTCGCGCATAGCGCAACAACCGCTCCACAACTTGTCCTTCCTCCCCGACGCTTTCGGAGGTATCGAGTGATTCTCGATAACGATTCCCCAGTTGTGACCCACCCCGGCGCCACGGCCTTCCCCGTGTGCGAACTCGTGACACTGCCCGTGGGCGAAGTCGTCACGGTGACCCCGCCGGGCATGGCTGCCATCTCCGTCTTCCACACCTCCGACGGTCTGTATGCCATCGACGACACCTGCACCCATCAGGACGCCTCCCTCGCCGACGGCTGGGTCGAAGGCTGCACCGTCGAGTGCCCGCTCCACGAAGCGTGCTTCGACCTGCGCACCGGAGTGCCGTCGGGTCCGCCGGCCAAGATCGCAGTCCGCACACACGATGTGTCGATCGTCGACGGCACCGTGCTGCTTCATCTCGAAGAGAAGGGCGACGCCCGATGAACACTGTCCCGAATTCCATTGTGGTACTAGGTGCTTCACTCGCCGGATTGTCGGCGGTCCGCGCACTGCGCGAGAAGGGATACGCAGGTCGCCTCGTCGTGGCCGGGAGCGAGCAGTCCCTGCCCTACGACCGGCCGCCCCTGTCCAAGGAATTTCTCACCGGCGACCTGACCGACGAGGACCTCCTGTTGATGAACAGCGACGACGACACACTCGACGTCGAATGGCGCATGAACCGAACGGCCACCGGTCTGGTTCGCTCCCCCGACGGGATCCACCGCGTCACGTTCGACGACGGGTCCCACTTCGACGCCGATGCCGTCGTCGTCGCGACGGGCGCGCGCGCCCGGACCCTGCCCGGACACTCCGGCCTCGCCGGCGTGCACACGCTCAGGTCGGTCGACGACGCACGCGCACTGCGGGATTCGCTGTCACGTGCGCAGAACCTCGTCATCGTGGGAGCCGGCTTCATCGGAGCGGAGGTGGCCTCCAGCGCGGCCGGCATGAGCCTGAACGTCACCGTCGTCGAGGCCTCGCCCACGCCCCTCGCCGGCCCGCTCGGCATCGAACTCGGGGCGATCTGCGCAGGACAGCATGCCGCACACGGCGTCCGGCTCCTCACCGGGGCAGTCGTCTCCGCACTGCTCGGTAACGACGCGGTCGAAGCCGTCCAACTGAGTGACGGAACGATCCTCCCCGCGGACGCCGTGGTGGTCGGAATCGGGGCCGTCCCCAATGTCGAATGGGCAAGCGATTCGGAACTGATGATCGAAGACGGTTTCCTCACCGACTCGTCGTGCCGCACGAACGTGCCCGGCGTGTACGCGATCGGCGACTGCGCACGGACTTTCGACGACGCCCACCAGGTGCACCACCGAAGCGAGCACTGGAGCAACGCCGTCGCACAGGCCGCCACCGTCGCCGACACGATCATGGCCACACCGTCCGGGCCCGCCGCGATCCCGTACTTCTGGTCCCACCAGTACGGCAAGATGCTGCAGTTCGCCGGGACGAGACACAGCACCGACGAGGTCCGATTCGTCGACGGCGACCCCGGAACCGGTACGTTCGTGGCCACCTACGACCGGGACGGCGACACCGTCGGCGTCTTCGCGATGAACAGTCCCCGGCTGTTCACCCGGTACAAGAAGCAACTCGCCAGGTCGCGGGCCTGATGCCGGCGCTACGAGACGGCATAGCCCAATCGGCTGCTGATCTGCTGGGACGTGTCGAGTGCGGCGCGGGCGACGTCCTCGAACCGTTCCGGCAGCAGCCGGTAGGCGGGGCCGGACACACTCAGAGCAGCAATCATTTTCGACGTGTAGTCCCGGATCGGGACGGACACCGCGTTCAGCCCGAGTTCGAGTTCCTCCTCGGATTCCGCCCACCCCCGCTCGCGAATGGTTTTCAGCGATTCCACGAGCGCAGGCACATCGGTGAGAGTTTTCTCCGTGAGAGCAATCGGAGTTTCTCCCACCCGCTCCGCGAGTTCGCTGTCGGACAATTCCGTCAGCAACAACTTTCCACTCGCCGTCGCATGTGCCGGGCTGCTCTGACCCACCCAGGTATTGGTACCGACGCCGGACGGACCGTCCGCTTTGACGATGCTCACCGATCGATTGCCGTCGAGTATCGACACATTGACGCTCTCTCCGACAGTTTCCGCCAGTTCGGCGCACAATTCCTGACTCTGCCGCACCAGATCGCCGTCCGGCGACGCGGTGCGGGCCAGACGGACGATGGAATTGCCGAGCTGGAATTTTCCCCGGTTCTTCAATTGGGCGACGTAACCTCGCGAATCCAGAACGGCGACGAGGCGCGACGCGGTCGACTTGTGGACACCCAGCTCGTCGGCGATTTCCGTGACGCCGGCGGTACCGAGCCTGGCCAGGATTTCGAGTACCGCCAGCGCGCGGTCCACTGACTGCACAGCGCCGGACGGCCGGCTCCGATCTCCATTCGAGTTATCGTCCAATTCAGTCATCGCGACTTCAGGATAGGCGACATCACCGTGCGACGGTTACCTCCATCCACACCCGGTTCCGCGTCATCACCGTCGCGCACGGTGCACATTTCCGCGGTCGATCGCGGAATTGCTGCTATTTCCTCAACCAATCATCGTGGAATTACCCGCAATTCGGGGTTGACCCCCTTACTCTTCCCGACCTAATGTGTTGATATATCAGTTGTCGATGTCGGGTTGGATCAGTCCGATCCGTTTCGCAATTCACAGTTCTTCCCGGCGCCGTTCGAGCCAACACCGAACACCGAATCTCCCGCTACCTCGCCACACACAGGCACCCACCCAACCAGGAGGACCATTATGGGGTCACCGCGCGTAGTGATCATCGGAGCCGGCATCGTCGGCGCGAACCTGGCCGACGAGCTCACCGCTCGCGGCTGGGATCGGATCACGGTTCTCGACCAGGGACCGTTGCCGCTCACCGGAGGCTCCACGTCACACGCACCGGGCCTGGTGTTCCAGACGAACGCGTCCAAGACGATGACCGAATTCGCCCGGTACACGGTGGAGAAGTTCGTCGGACTCGACGTGGACGGCGAATGGTGCTTCAACCAGCTCGGCGGGCTCGAGGTGGCCACCACCCCCGAGCGACTCGCCGATCTGCACCGCAAGCAGGGCTGGGCCACCTCCTGGGGCATCGAGGGCGCCGTCCTCGACCCGGCCGAGTGCGCGAAGCTGCACCCGCTGCTGGACGAGAAGCGGGTTCTCGGCGGGCTGTACGTGGAGACGGACGGCCTCGCGAAGGCGTCCCGTGTCGTCGTCGCGCTGGCCCGGCGGGCCGAGGCCCGCGGTGCCGTGTTCCAGGGTTCGACGAAGGTGATCGGCATCGAACAGAGCGGCGGCAAGGTGACCGGCGTCGCCACCGCCGACGGTGTGATCCCCGCCGACATCGTGGTGTCCTGCGCGGGCTTCTGGGGTCCCGACATCGGCGCGATGGTGGGCATGGACGTCCCGCTGCTTCCCCTGGCGCACCAGTACGCGAAGACCGAGCAGATTCCCGAACTCGTCGGCCGGAACACCGAACTCGCCGAGGCGGGCTTCCCGATCCTGCGCCACCAGGACCAGGATCTGTACTTCCGTGAGCACGTCGACCGCCTCGGTATCGGCACGTACGCTCACCGCCCGATGCCGGTGAACCTGCGCGACCTGGACGCGAGCGACGACGTGTCCGCGTCCGACATGCCGTCGATGCTGCCGTTCACGGAAGAAGACTTCGCGCCGTCGTGGGAGCAGAGCAAGTTGCTGCTGCCGTGCCTCGAATCCGCGAAACTGGAGGCCGGTTTCAACGGGGTCTTCTCGTTCACCCCGGACGGCGGACCGCTCATCGGCGAGTCCCCGGACGTCGCCGGGTTCTGGATCGCCGAGGCAGTGTGGGTGACACACTCCGCCGGTGTCGGCCGGGCGGTCGCGCAACTGCTCGTCGACGGCCGCTCCGAGGTCGAACTGCACGGCTGCGACGTGCACCGCTTCGAGGAGATCCAGCTCGCACCCGACTACGTCAGCGAGACGTCGCAGCAGAACTTCGTCGAGATCTACGACGTGCTGCACCCGCTGCAGCCCAAGGAGTCTCCCCGCGACCTGCGAGTCAGTCCCTTCCACGCTCGCCAGAAGGAACTCGGCGCCGTGTTCCTGGAGAGCTCCGGCTGGGAGCGCCCGCACTGGTTCGAATCCAACGCCCATCTGGTGCAGGACCTTCCGGCCGAATGGCAGCCGCCGGCCCGGGAACCGTGGGCGGCGATGTTCCACTCCCCCATCGCCGCGGCCGAGGCCTGGCGCACCCGCACGTCGGTGGCGATGTACGACATGACACCGCTGAAGCGGCTCGAGATCAGCGGTCCCGGCGCGCTGGCCCTGCTCGACCGGCTGACGACCGGCAAGATGGACAAGTCCGTCGGGTCCGTCACGTACACGCTCGCGCTCGACGAGACCGGTGGCGTCCGCAGCGACCTCACCGTCACACGACTGTCCGACACCGTCTTCCAGGTCGGCGCCAACGGCAACCTCGATCTCGACTACTTCCGCCGCCAATCTCCGGACGACGGCAGTGTGCAGATCCGGGACATCACCGGCGGCACGTGCGGGATCGGGTTGTGGGGTCCGCGAGCCCGGGATCTGGTGCAGGCGCTGAGCTCCGACGACTTCACGAACGAGAACTTCAAGTACTTCCGCGCGAAGCAGGTCCGCATCGGCGGTGTTCCCGTCACGGCGATGCGTCTGTCGTACGTCGGCGAACTCGGCTGGGAGCTGTACACGTCCGCCGACAACGGTCTGCGACTGTGGGATCTGCTGTGGGCGGAGGGGCAGAAGTACGACGTCATCGCCGCGGGCCGCGCCGCGTTCAACAGCCTGCGGATGGAGAAGGGTTACCGCTCGTGGGGCAGTGACATGACCACCGAGCACAACCCCTACGAGGCCGGTCTCGGTTTCGCGGTCCGACTGCAGAAGGGCGACTTCCGTGGGCGTGACGCGCTCGACGGCGTCTCCGACGAGACGGTGGAGCGGCGCCTGGCGTGCCTCATGATCGACGACCGCACGTCGGTGGTCCTCGGCCACGAGCCGGTGTTCGTCGACGGACAGCCCGCCGGGTACGTCACGAGCGCCGCGTTCGGTCACACGGTGGGGGCGCCGATCGCCTACGCCTGGCTTCCCGCGAACGCGACCGTCGACACCGCGGTGGAGATCGAGTACTTCGGACGCCGCATCCCGGCAACGGTCGTGGCCGAGCCGCTCGTCGACCCCGAGATGAAGAAGATCCGGTCATGACCCTCCGAGACGACACGATCGCCGGATTCCTGGACTCGCTCGCCGCTCGGACCCCCGCGCCCGGCGGCGGCGCGACCGGTGCGCTCCACCTCGGCCAGGCAGCCGCGCTGGTCTCGATGGTCGCCCGCTACACCACCGGCAAGAGGTACGCCGACCACGGGATGCTCGTCGAACGCATCTGCGCCTCAGCAGATGCGTTCCGCGAGAAGGCACTGCAGTTCGCCGATGACGACATGGCGGCTTTCACGGCCGTCATCGACGCCTACCGCCTCCCCCAGGACACGGACGACGAAACGGGTGCCCGCACGTCGGCGATCGCGACCGCCCTCGCCGGCGCCGCCGCGGTCCCCGCCGAGGTGGTGGTCGCGGCAGGCGACGTCGTCGCACTCGCCGACGTCCTGCTGCCGGTGGCGAACCGCACCGTCGTCAGCGACGTCGCGGCCGCCGCCGAGGCTGCCCGCGCAGCCGCCACCACCGCCCGGGTGAACATCGAGGTGAACCTGCCGGGTATCACCGATCCGGACACCCGCCGGGCCCTCACCGAGTGCCTGTCCGGCGTCGACGCGATCGTCGAGCGTGCCGACGCAGTCACGACACGAGTACGAAAGCAGCTGAGTTCATGACCAGAAGCCTCGGTGGCGCCGAACTCGCCACCTCCATCCGCAACGACGCGTCCGTCGCCGCCGCAGCCCTCGCCGAAATCGGGGTCCGGCCCAAGCTGGCGGTCGTGCAGGCCACCGACGACGAATCGACCGCCTGGTACGTGCGTTCCATCGCGTCGGCCGCGAAACGCACCGGAATCCTCTGCGACATCGTCGATCTCGGCGCCGCGGCGTCGACCGAGCAGATCCGCAGCACGCTCGTCGAACTCGGCCACGACCCGGACGTCCACGGAATCATCCTGCAGACACCCCTGCCGGACGGAACCGACCTCGACGCCCTCCGGGAGGCGATCAACCCCGCCAAGGACGTCGACGGCGCGAACCCGGTCAGCCTCGGCCGCCTCGTCGCGCGTCTGCCCGCGTTCGCGCCCGCCACCGCACAGGCCGTGATCGCCCTCCTCGATCACCACGGAATCTCCCCGCACGGCAGGACGGCCGCGGTGGTCGGCAGATCGACGGTCGTCGGAAGTCCCGTCGCGCATCTGCTCGTGCAGCGCAACGCGACGGTGACCGTCTGCCACCGGCACACCACCGACCTCGCCGCCGGCACCCGTGACGCCGACATCCTCGTCGTCGCCGTCGGCATTCCCGGACTGATCACCGCCGACCACGTCGCCGACGGCGCCGTCGTCATCGATGTCGGGACCACCGCGACCGCGGACGGCCGACTGCTCGGTGACGTCGACGCCGCGGCCGTCGACGGCCGGGCGGACGCGCTGACCCCGGTCCCCGGCGGGGTGGGACCGGTGACCACGGCGTTGCTGCTCAATCACACGGTCGACGCCGCCGCGACCCAGTACGCCCAGACTCGATCGGACTCCCTGCTCGCCGGGTTCCGTAGCAGCGTCTGACTCCGTCTCCACCCCTTGACCCGCTCGTCCAGCCTGAAATAGCATGGGCCCATTCTGATATATCAGTTCGCTCGGACTGACACCTTAAGTAGTGACACCATAACCAGTCCGGCATCGAGGAGACCCACATGACCCAGACCTTCACCCTGACGCTCAGCTGCGCTCAGCGTCCCGGGATCGTTCACGCAGTCAGCTCCTTTCTCTTCGAGCAGAACTGCGATATCGCCGAGCATCAGCAGTTCGACGACACCCGGAGCGACGCATTCTTCCTCCGCACGTCGTTCGTGTCGGCGGAAGATGTCGACATCGAGCGCCTCACGGCGGAATTCGGGAGCGTCGCCGCGAAATTCGGCATGACGTTCAACTTCAACGGCAGCGACCTGCCCCGGGTGATCGTGATGGTCTCCAAGATGGGTCACTGCCTCAACGACCTCATCTTCCGCTGGCGAGCAGGCAACCTCGGCGCCGAACTCGTCGCCGTCGTCTCCAATCACGAGGTGCTGCGACCGATGGCCGAGGCCGCCGGGCTGCCGTTCGTCCACGTCCCGGTCACACCGACCACCAAGCCGCAGGCCGAGGCCCGGCTGCTCGAACTCGTCGAGGAGTTCGACGCGGATCTCGTGGTCCTCGCCCGGTACATGCAGGTGCTGTCGGACGACGCGTGCCGCGCGCTACGCGGACGGGCCATCAACATCCACCACTCGTTCCTGCCCGGTTTCAAGGGCGCCAAGCCCTACCACCAGGCGTTCGATCGCGGCGTCAAGCAGGTGGGGGCCACCGCCCACTACGTGACACCCGATCTGGACGAGGGTCCCATCATCGAGCAGGAAGTCATCCGCATCGACCACTCCTTCGACCCGGCGCGACTCGCCACGGTCGGGCAGGACGCCGAGGCCCTCGCGCTGTCGCGGGCCGTGCGCTGGCACTGCGAGAACCGCGTCCTGCTGCACGGTCATCGGACGGTCGTCTTCAGCTGAGGCGCTTCGCGCCCGTGCGCCTTTTTGGTAGCTCCCGCTACCAGAAAGGCGCACGGGCCGGAGGCCTACAGCAGGTCGCGGATGGCCTTCTCGAAACCGGCGACGTGGGCGAGGGTGAGGGACGAGGCAGTGCTCTCGTCGCCGTCGACGATGGCCCGGAGCAGGGACACATGCTCGCGGACGTGGCTGGCGACGTCGGGCAGCCGGTCGAGGAAGAGGCACCAGATGCGGGTGGCATGCGCGTCGAGGCTGACGAGGATGTCCTCGAGGTGAGGGTTCCCGGACGCCCGGTAGATCTCGCGGTGGACGCGCACGTCCTTGCGCAGGACTTCGCGCGGATCTTCGCTGTCGTCTATCTCGGCGATCTCGTCGGCGAGCGCGGTCAGCCGGGCTCGCGCGTCCGGGGACGCCGTCCGGGCCGCCCGGGCCGCCGCGGTGGGTTCGAGTTGCTTGCGGATCTCGGAGATGTCGGCGAGGTCGGTCATGTCGACGGCGGTGGCGAACGTGCCGCGACGCGGGTAGGCGACGACGAGGCGTTCCCGCTCGAGGCGCTTGAGCGCTTCCCGTACCGGTGTCCGGCCGAATCCGAGTTCCTCGGCGAGACGGTCGTCGTTGATCGGTTCGCCGGGCCGGATGTCCAGCATGACCAGGCGTTCGCGCACGATCTCGTACGCGCGGTCGGCGTTGGTGCCGCCGTTCGACGCCGTGTCCGCGACCGATGAATGCGCCAGGCTCATGTTCCGTCTCCCTGATTTTCCGGAGCTATTGACCTTTGTCCGGTGCTGACCTTACTCTACTTTCCAGTTGATATATCAGTTCGAAGTCAACTGACCTTCCAGAAAGGCGAACCATGACCGTGGACACCGCACACCTCACCGAGGTGGCAGCAGCGAACCCGACGCTGACTCATTCGCTCGCCGATCTCGACCCCGCCGTGCACCAGGCGATCGCGGCCGAGCTCGAGCGACAGCAGGGCACCCTGGAAATGATTGCCAGCGAGAACTTCGCCCCGCTCGCGGTGATGCAGGCGCAGGGGTCGGTACTGACGAACAAGTACGCCGAGGGCTACCCCGGACGCCGCTACTACGGCGGATGCGAGCACGTCGACGTCATCGAGCAGCTCGCCATCGACCGCCTCACCGCACTGTTCGGTGCGAAATTCGCCAACGTGCAACCGCACTCCGGAGCGCAGGCCAACGCCGCCGCGATGTCGGCACTGCTGAAGCCCGGCGACGGCATCCTCGGCCTGGACCTCGCGCACGGCGGTCACCTCACGCACGGAATGAAGCTGAACTTCTCCGGCAAGCTCTACGACGTCGCCGCGTACCACGTCCGCGAGGACGACCATCTCGTCGACATGGACGAGGTGGAGCGTCTGGCCCGGGAGCACCGCCCGAAGCTGATCCTCGCCGGCTGGTCCGCCTACACACGCCAGCTCGACTTCGCCGCGTTCCGTCGCATCGCCGACGAGGTCGGCGCGTACCTCATGGTCGACATGGCGCACTTCGCCGGACTCGTCGCCGCCGGACTGCATCCCTCCCCCGTCCCGCACGCCCACGTGGTCACGTCGACGACGCACAAGACGCTCGGCGGTCCGCGCGGCGGTGTCATTCTCACCAACGACGAGGCATTGGCGAAGAAGTTCAACTCCTCGGTGTTTCCCGGTCAGCAGGGTGGTCCGCTCGAGCACGTGATCGCCGGCAAGGCCGTCTCGTTCAAGCTCGCCGCCGAGCCCGAGTTCCGGGAGCGTCAGGAGCGCACGCTCGCCGGTGCGAAGATCCTCGCCGACCGCCTGCTGCAGGACGATTCGCGGGAGGCGGGCATCAACGTCGTGTCCGGCGGCACCGACGTGCATCTGGTGCTGGTGGATCTGCGCAAGTCCGAGCTCGACGGTAAGCAGGCCGAGGACCGGTTGCACCGGGTGGGAATCACAGTGAACCGCAACGCGGTCCCGTTCGACCCGCGTCCGCCGATGGTCAGCTCCGGGGTGCGGATCGGTACTCCCGCGCTCGCGACCCGCGGTTTCGACCTGGACGCGTTCACCGAGGTCGCCGACATCATCAGCTACGCGCTGCGGCCGGCCACCGACGAGGCCGGGCTCGACGAACTCCGCAGCCGCGTCGACGCGCTCGCGCTGCGTTTCCCGCTCTACCCCGACCTGACGGAGGCGAACTGATGAGTGCCACCCAGCCCCCCGGCGCGCACCTGCCCGACCACCCCGACTTCCTGTGGCGCAACCCGGAACCGAAGAAGTCGTACGACGTCGTCATCGTCGGCGGCGGCGGGCACGGCCTCGCCACCGCGCACTACCTGGCGAAGAATCACGGCATCACCAATGTCGCGGTGTTGGAGAAGGGCTGGCTCGCGGGCGGCAACATGGCCCGCAACACCACGCTGATCCGGTCGAACTATCTGTGGGACGAGAGCGCCAAGATCTACGAGCACGCCCTGAAGTTGTGGGAGGGCCTCGAGGACGATCTCGATTACCCGATCCTGTTCAGCCAGCGCGGCGTCCTCAATCTCGCGCACAGCCTGCAGGACGTCCGCGACAGCGTCCGCCGGGTGGAGGCGAACAAGCTCAACGGCATCGACGCCGAGTGGGTCGGACCCGACGAGGTCAAGAAGCTGTGCCCGCTGGTGAACATCTCGAGCGACATCCGCTACCCCGTCCTCGGCGCGACGTATCAGCCGCGGGCCGGGATCGCCAAGCACGACTACGTGGCGTGGGGTTTCGCGCGCCGCGCCGACGAGGCGGGCATCGACATCATCCAGAACTGTGAGGTCACCGGGTTCGTCACGGACGGCAACAAGGTGACCGGGGTGCGCACCACCCGCGGCGACATCGCCACCGGTCAGGTCGCGCTGTGCGCGGCCGGGCACACCTCGACGCTCACCGACATGCTCGGCATCGCCACCCCCGTGCAGTCCCACCCGCTGCAGGCGCTGGTCTCCGAACTGCTCGAGCCGGTGCACCCGACGATCGTGATGTCCAACGCCATCCACGTCTACGTCTCGCAGGCGCACAAGGGTGAATTGGTGATGGGCGCCGGTGTCGACTCCTACAACGGGTACGGCCAGCGCGGCGCGTTCCACATCATCGAACGGCAGATGGCGGCCGCGGTGGAGTTGTTCCCGGTGTTCGCCCGCGCGCATCTGCTGCGCACCTGGGGCGGCATCGTCGATGTGTGCCCCGACGCCTCCCCGATCGTCGGACGCACCCCGTACGACAACGTGTATCTCAACTGTGGTTGGGGCACCGGCGGTTTCAAGGCCACCCCGGGGTTGGGCTGGTGTCTGGCGGACACCATCGCGAACGACGAACCGCACGAGTTCATCGCACCGTTCAGCCTCGACCGGTTCGTCACCGGTGCCCTCGTCGACGAGCACGGCGCCGCGGCCGTCGCCCACTGATCCCCCGTCGCGCACTGAAATTCAGGAGCCACAATGCAACTCATCGAATGCCCATGGTGCGGGTCCCGTGAGGAAACCGAGTTCCACTACGGCGGCGAAGCCCACGTCCTGTATCCCGAAGACCCCGAATCGCTGACGGACGAACAATGGGCACATTTCGTGTTCTTCCGCGCGAACCCGAAAGGTCTTTTCGCGGAACGGTGGAACCACAGCGCCGGCTGCCGGCGCTGGTTCAACGCCGTACGCGACACCGCCACCTACCGATTCCACAGCGTCTACCGCTTGGACGAGCAGAAGCCGACGATATCGTGAACGCACCCTTCCGCACCCGCCAGGGCGGTCGCCTCGACCGCGACACCTCCTACACCTTCACGTTCGACGGCCGGGAACTGACCGGTCACCCCGGTGACACCCTCGGTTCGGCCCTGCTCGCGAACGGCGTCCACCAGATCACCACCAGCATCAAACTCGGCCGGCCCCGCGGCATCACCGCGGCCTGGGCCGAGGACACCGGCGGCCTCGTCCAGATCGAGGAGCCGTTCCCCGAGCCGATGCTGCTCGCCACCACGATCGAGTTGTTCGACGGTCTCGTCGCCCGCGGCATCCCCGGTCAGGGACGGCTCGCCGAGATCGCTGATTCGGCGAAGTACGACGCCAAGCACGTCCACACCGACCTCCTCGTCGCCGGCGCCGGACCGGCCGGTCTCGCCGCCGCTCTCACCGCGGCTCGGGCAGGTGCGCGGGTGGTGCTCGTCGACGAGCAGAGCGAAGCCGGCGGAGACCTGCTCGGTAGCACGGACCTCATCGACGGCGCCCCCGCCCTCGACTGGGTCGCGGCCGCGGTCGCCGAACTCGCGACCTACCCGGATGTGCTGCACCTGCAGCGCACCACCGCGTTCGGCAACTACGACGACGGCTTCGTCCTCGCGCTGCAGCGTCGCACCGACCATCTCGGTGTCGAGGCTCCCGCGGCGCTGAGCCGCCAACGGGTCTGGCGGATCCGCGCCCGGCACATTCTCGTCGCCGCCGGTGCGCACGAGCGTCCCGTCGTCTTCACCGACAACGACCGCCCAGGCATCATGCTCGCGCACGGCGCCCGCACCTTCCTGCACCGCTACGGTGTCAAGGTGGGCGAGCAGGCCGTCGTGTTCACCACCAACGACAGCGCGTACGAAGCCGCGATCGACCTGCACGACGCCGGGGTCCGCATCAACGCGATCGTCGAGGCCCGCGACGAGGCACCCGCCCGCTGGCAGCGTGAGTGCGACGAGCGAGGCATCACCATCCGTACGGCGTCGGTAGTGTCCGGCACCCGCGGCAACGGCCGGATCAGCCACGCCGTCGTGTCGCACCGCACGGACACCGATCACCGGTTCCGCGTCCCCCTCGCCTGCGACGTCCTGCTGGTCAGCGGCGGCTGGAACCCGGCCGTTCACCTGTTCTCCCAGGCCCGCGGCAAGCTCCGCTACGACGAGAACCTCGGTGCCTTCGTACCCGGCGAGGACCTCGACGGAGTCTCCGTCGCCGGGTCCGCGAACGGTGTGTTCGACCTGGACGGGTGCCTGCGCGACGGGCAGACCGCCGGCCAGTCGATCATGCGCGATCTCGGCTTCACCGTTCCCGAACGCACGATCGACCCGGAACCTGCACCCGCGATCGAACAGTCCACTCCGCTGGTGCTCTGGCGGGTGCGGGACGTCGCCGGTGAGGACACCCAGTTCGTCGACGTGCAGCGCGACGCGACGGTCGCCGACCTCGCCCGCGCGGTCGGCGCCGGGATGACGTCGATGGAGCACATCAAGCGCTACACCACCATCGGCACCGCGCACGACCAGGGCAAGACGTCCGGGGTGATCTCCTCCGGCATCACCGCCGAACTGCTGGGCAGGCCGATCGAGACACTGGGCACCACCACGTTCCGGCCGCCCTACACCCCGGTCGCGTTCGCCGCCCTCGCCGGCCGCAGCCGCGGCGCCCTCTTCGACCCCGAACGGGTGACGGCACTGCACGATTGGCACGTCGGCCGCGGCGCGGTGTTCGAGGACGTCGGCCAGTGGAAGCGTCCCCGCTTCTACCCCCTCCCCGGGGAGGACATGGACGCCGCCGTGCTGCGCGAATGCGCCGCCGTGCGCCGCAGCATCGGCATCCTCGACGGCTCCACCCTCGGCAAGATCGACGTCCAGGGCCCCGACGCCGGGGTGCTGCTCGACATGATCTACACGAACATGATGAGCACCCTGAAGGTCGGCATGGTCCGCTACGGCGTCATGTGCGGTGTCGACGGCATGGTCATCGACGACGGCACCGTGATGCGCCTGGACGACGACCGATTCCAGGTCTTCACGACCACCGGCGGCGCCGCGAAGATCCTCGACTGGATGGAGGAATGGCTGCAGACCGAATGGCCGCACCTGAGGGTGCGGCTCACCTCGGTCACCGAACAGTGGGCCACGTTCCCCGTCGTCGGGCCGCGCTCCCGCGACGTGATCGGTGAGGTCTTCCCCGACCTCGACGTCAGCAACGACGCGTTCCCGTTCATGGCGTGGCGCGAGACCTCCCTCGGCGGCGTCCACGTACGGGTCGCGCGGATCAGCTTCTCCGGCGAACTCGCGTTCGAGGTCAACGTCGACGGCTGGCACGCTCCCGCGGTCTGGGCGCGCCTGATCGCCGCGGGCGAGAAGTTCGACATCACCCCGTACGGCACCGAGACCATGCACGTCCTCCGCGCCGAAAAGGGCTACCCGATCATCGGTCAGGACACCGACGGCACGGTCACCCCGCAGGACCTCGGGATGAGCTGGGCCGTGTCGAAGAAGAAGCGCGACTTCATCGGGAAGCGCTCCTTCACCCGGGCCGAAAACCAGAACCCGCTGCGCAAACAGTTCGTCGGGCTGCTGCCCCTCGACAAGCAGACCGTGCTGCCCGAGGGCGCACAGATCATCGAAGAGGCGTTGGACGGCATCCTGCCGCCCGCACCGGTGCCGATGCTCGGGCACGTCACGTCGAGCTACCTCAGCGCCGAACTCGGCCGCCCGTTCGGGCTCGCCCTCGTCAAGGGCGGCCGGGCCCGGCTCGGCGACACCCTGCACGTCCCGGTGGACGGAACCCTGGTCGCCGTCGAGGTCACCGGTTCCGTCCTCGTCGATCCCGAAGGAGCACGCCGCGATGGCTGACACCCTCGTCCCCCTCAGCCCCCTGCACGGTTGGGACCAGAAATTCTCCGAACTCCCCGAGTCGGTGACCATCACCGAGGAACCGTTCGTCGCGATGGTCGACCTGTGGGTCGACCCGGCCGGACCGGGAGCCGCGGCCGCCGCGGCGGTCCTCGGGTTCGACCTCCCCACCGCGGCGTCGACGTCCGCCGGCACCGACGCGATGACCGCGGTCTGGCTCGGTCCCGAGGAGTGGCTGGTCACCACGCGGTCACAGCCGGCGCCCGCGCTCGAATCGGACCTGCGGGCGGCGGCGGCCCCCCACGGCGGTGCCGCGATCGACGTCTCCGGACAGCGAACCACCCTGCGGCTGCGCGGCACTCACGCCCGCGACGTCCTCGAGAAGGGTTGCTCACTGGATCTGCATCCCACGGTGTTCGTCCGCAGCACTGCGGCGCAGACCATGCTCGGCCTCGCGGGCGTGATCCTGATCGCGCTCGACGACCGGGGAACCGACTACCGGATCCTCGTGCGGTCGTCGTTCGCCCGGTATCTCGCGGAGTGGCTGATCGACGCCGCCGAGGAGTTCGGCGTCGACCCCGTGTAAGCGACAGCGCCGGTTCGGTGGACGGCACGGCGTCGTCCACCGGACCGATCCCCCCCCCCTTCTGGAAGGAGGTGCGCCCGAATGGTTCCGTTCCCGACGCTCACCGCCACCGGCCCCGGCCGACTGCTCGAGGCTCTCGCACGCGATGTTCCCCTGGTCTGCGGCATCGTCAACGTGACCCCGGATTCGTTCTCCGACGGTGGCCGATACCTCGACACCGAGGCCGCGGTCGAGCACGCCCTGTCTCTGGTCGCGGAGGGCGCCGACCTCCTCGACGTCGGGGGCGAGTCGACCCGTCCCGGGTCCCGCCCGCCGTCCGTCGCGGAGGAGATCGCGCGCGTGGTGCCGGTAGTCGCGGCACTCGCGATGTCGACGTCGGTCCCGATCTCGGTCGACACCTCGAGACCGGACGTCATGCGGGAGGCGGTCGCCGCCGGCGCGTCGATGATCAACGACGTTCGTGCCCTCCGACTTCCGGGTGCGCTGCGGGCTGCCGCCGATCTCGACGTGCCCGTGTGCCTGATGCACATGCGCGGCGAGCCCGAAACGATGCAGACGTCGCCGGAGTACGGCGACGTCGTGTCCGAGGTGCGCCGGTTCCTCGTCGACCGTGTCGGCGCCTGCCGGGGAGTGGGAATTCCCCTCGAGCACCTCATGGTCGACCCGGGTTTCGGCTTCGGCAAGACCCTCGCCCACAACCTTGCACTGTTGTCCGAACTTCGGCAGATGACGGATCTCGGTGTTCCCGTGATGGCCGGACTGTCCCGGAAAGGCATGCTGGGCACGATCACCGGTCGCAGCGTCCACCACCGTCAGGCCGCCTCGGTGGCCGCTGCGCTGATCGCCGCACAGAACGGGGCAGCTGTACTCCGGGTGCACGACGTGGCCGCCACCGTGGACGCGATGTCCGTGCTCCGCGCGCTCGTATATCCTGGTCGCGCAAACTCCAGTCCCGCGTCGAATCGAGCCTCCGCACTGTGAACAGCTCCGTGTCCGCCGCCGGTCTCGCGACCATCGATACCGCTGGGGTCCAGCCGATCGGTAGTGCTGAGGCACAGCTGATCGGTGCCGGTGCCCAGCTGATGGAGACGATGTTTCACGATCCGCGGACCGGCCTGCGGCACGCGGAGCGTCACCTGCGGCGTCTGGCCCGTTCCGCGGCCGTGCTCGGGTACGAGTTCCGGGAACGTGACGTCCGGCGCCGACTCACCCAGCGGCTGTCCGGCGTCGGGCCGGCTCGGGTCCGCGTGCGCCTGCACCGCGACGGCGGTGTGGACGTCGACGTCTTCGGGCCGCCGGTCGCACCCGCGTCGGTGTCTCTCGTGCTCGACGACGAGCCCGTCGACTCCCGGGACGTCCTCCTCGGACACAAGACGACGTTGCGCGAGCGATACGACCGCAGACGACACCGCCATCCCGGGGCCGGCGACGTCGTGCTGGTCAACGAACTCGGGCACGTCACCGAGACCACGATCGCGAATCTCGCCGCCCGGATCGACGGCGTCTGGTGGACGCCACCATTGGCGTCGGGGTGCCTGCCGGGTGTCGAGCGGTCCTGGCAGCTCGACCGCGGGCTGATGCGCGAACGCATTCTCACGCCGGGCGATCTCCTGGCCGCCGAGGCGCTCGCCGTGACGAGCTCACTCAAAGGCGTGCTGCCCGCGACCCTCCGGCCGTAGCCTGCGTCGTTTCCGGATGTAGTGCACACCACCTCTTGACCCGCCTCCGCACCTGACCTACTGTTATCGCACACACTGATATATCAATATCAGACCTATTGGATCACACGCGCGACTCCGCGACCACAACGCCCGACTGTCAAAGGAAAAGGCATGAGAGCTGGAAAGATTCCCTCGGATCGACGGTTCACGGCGACACACAGCTGGTTGGCCCTCGCACCGGGACAGAGCTTCTCCGACTACCCGCTCCGGGCCGGGGTCACGGACACGGCACTCGACGAGATCGAGGTGGTCGGGCTTGAACTTCCGGCAGTGCGCAGCACGATCGAAGCGGGCGCACCCTGCGCGCTCGTCTGGACGTCCGCGCGGACCGTCGTCACGGTGTTTGCGCCGATCAGCGGACTCGTCACGATGACGAATGACGACGCCCTCGCGAACCCGCAACTCGTCGCCGACGACCCGTTCCATCGCGGCTGGCTGTTCGCCGTCCTCCCCTCACCGACGTCGTCCGCCTACGGACTTCTCACCCCCGCGCAATACACACACGAACTCAGTGAGGCGGTGTAATCCCATGACCATCAGCGTGTTCGACCTGTTCTCCGTCGGCATCGGCCCCTCGAGTTCGCACACCGTCGGACCGATGCGCGCCGCCGCACGGTTCGTCTCCGACCTCCGCGCTCTCGACGCCCTGCCCGCAGTCGCGGACATCCGCGTCGACCTGTACGGGTCGCTCGCAGCCACGGGAGCGGGCCACGGAACGATGTCCGCGGTGCTGCTCGGACTCGAGGGGTACTTTCCCGAGAAGATCGAGACCGAGGAGATGGAACGACGTCTCGAGGAGATGCGCAGTACCCGGCACATCAGGGTCGGCGGATCCCACGAGGTCGCGCTCGCCGAGGACGAGATCGTCCTCCATCCGCTGACCATCCTGCCGCTGCACCCGAACGGGATGAAAATAACCGCGTCCACCGCCACCGGCGTCGAGATCCACAGCGAAACCTACTTTTCCATCGGCGGCGGCTTCGTCGTCACCGAAGCGGAGAGCGCGGAGCCGCCGGCCACCGCCACCGGCGGTCTGTCGTTCGGGTCCGCCAAGGAACTCCTCGACGTCGCGGCCCGCCACGGCTACGCCATCAGTGACGTGATGCTCCAGTTCGAACGCGAAACGCGGTCGACCGTGGAGATCTACGAGCGGCTCCTGCATATCCGCGACGTCATGGTGGAATGCGAGAAGCGCGGGATCGCGCGCGACGGAATTCTTCCCGGCGCTCTGCGCGTGCGCCGGCGCGCACGGGACTGGTACCTGCGCCTGAATAAGGAAGACCCGCACCGTGATCCCGCATTCGCCGAGGACTGGGTCAACCTCGTCGCGCTGGCCGTCAACGAGGAGAACGCATCCGGTGGCCGGATCGTCACCGCGCCGACCAACGGGGCCGCGGGCATCATCCCCGCGGTGCTGCACTACGCCGTTCACTACACCCCGGCCGGGAAGTCGGATCCCGACGACACCGCGATCCGCTTCCTCCTCGCCGCCGGCGCCGTCGGATCGCTGTACAAGGAACGCGCGTCGATCTCCGGAGCCGAGGTCGGCTGCCAGGGCGAGGTGGGTTCCGCGGCGTCCATGGCCGCTGCCGGGCTTGCGGAGATCCTCGGCGGCACAATCGAACAGGTGGAGAATGCCGCGGAGATCGCGATGGAGCACAGCCTCGGACTCACCTGCGACCCCATCGAAGGACTGGTGCAGATTCCGTGCATCGAACGCAACGCGATCTCGGCGGGCAAGGCCATCAACGCCGCTCGCATGGCCCTGCGCGGCGACGGCACCCACCGGGTCAGCCTCGACCAGGTGATCGAGACGATGCGCTCGACCGGCGCAGACATGCTGTCGAAGTACAAGGAAACGTCGACCGGTGGTCTGGCCGTCAACGTCCCGGTCAACTATGTCGAGTGCTGACATGATCACCGACGAACTTCGCCTTCTCCCCGCCCGCGCCGCGCACTTCATCCGGCGGCACCCGGTTCCGAAGCGCGGCGACTTCGCACCCGAGACCCGGCTGTCGGTGCTCGACGTCCTCGTGCACTGCGCACCGGTCCGCGGCGACGCGTTCGTGGCCTTCCAGCTCCTCAGCCGGCGCGAGCTGCCCGGCTCGTACCTTCTCCACGTCGACGTCGTGGACGACGCGCTGTCCGCCCTCGACACGTTCGCCGTCACCGAGTACGAATGCGAGCAGAGTTTCGGCCCGAACTGGCAGGACGTCGTGCGACACGCCGTGGAAGCGGCAGCCCTCCTGCACGGGCACTTCGGAGCACTGACGCGGACGACAAGCGTCGCCGACAGCCGCAGGCGGCTCGGCGCCTGGGCCTGCGCACGCGATGCGGCCTGGGAAGCGGGCCGCATCAAATCCTGGTACCGCGCCCAGGACGCCGCGTGGGAACGACACTTCATGGACGAGGCGACAGTGCGCGAGGACGAGCAACTGTGCGCGGACATCGCGACCGCGGTGCGCGACGCGGCAGCAGCGCACGCCGTGTCGGATCTCGTCGGGCGGCACGATTTCACCAGCGCACACTTCGACACACTGCTCGCCCCGTGGCGGACGGCCGCCGCGCACCTGCTCCCGCGGGATGACTACTGCGCGGCCGCGAGCACAGTGTCGACGAACGTCCGCGGCAGGTCGGGATGACCGTTCTCCCGCAGCGCCGACAGCGCCGCGACGACGTTCGGGCCGCCGTCGGGTAGGAACCGGTTCAGCCCGTGCCGGGCGCACTCCACCGCCGCCGGCAGCAGCATCGCCTGCGCCTCGTCGCGGCGTCCGGCCGCCCACAGGCACGACACGAGCAACCGGACCGCCTGCAGGCAGGCCCGGTGCCGCCCGGTCCCGTCGAGTTGCCGAACCCAGTCGTTCGCCCATTCGCACGCGAGATCCGCGTCCGCCGGATCGCCCCGCGCCGCGAGCAACGTGATGGCCGCCTCTTCCTCGAGTTGTGCCGTCGCCAGGTCGAGGCCGTTCGCCGGGGTGCGCCGGGTCTCGCGTGTGACGGGCACGAACCCGGGTGCCGGGGGCAGCCCGATCCGCACCCGCTCATTGTCGACGGCGGCCCGCAGCCGGGGCAGGGAGAACGTCTCGGCCGTCCGCACCCCCTCGTCGAGTTGTCGTGCCGCGCCGTCGCGATCGCCGCGCACCGCCATGATCCGCGCCCTGAGGCAGTAGTGCCGGATCATGAAATCCGGTGCGCCACCGAGCGCGGCCGCGTCGAACGTCTCGTTGAGCAGCTCGTCCGCTTCATCGACCCGGCCCTGCTCGTAATGGACCTCGGCGAGTAGTGCGCGGGTGAGTCGCGCATGTTGCGACTGCGTGTTCTCCGCCTCCCGGACAAGCTGGAATGCCTTGCGGTACAGCTCCATCGCACCGCCGACGTCGAGCTGCTCGAACTTCGCGAGTCCGGCGAAACAGTACCCGTAGGCGACGGAGTACGGTCCCGTGTTCTGCCGGTGGTACGGGGCCGCCCAGCTCTGCCTGCGGTGGGCGTCCTCGAACCGGAATTCACACGTGTCCACGAACGTCTCGATGAGAGCGGCCATCGACACCACGAAGGGGTGGTATTCCGTGGGATGGGCGAGGCATTCGGTGACGAGCTCTCGCACCCCCTCGATGCGGTCGGCGGTCACCTCGATGTCGCCTTGCAGGACATCCGCTTCCACCCGGAGCTGGGCGGCGCGACGCTCGGGCATCTCGCCGCTGTCGATCTGCTCGAGCGCGCGGGTTCGGGCGGTTTGCGCGAGTTCGAGTCGCTGGAGTTCGCAGTTCGCCCATCCGATGGTGAGCTGCAGCCGCGGGCTTGCGTCCACCAGGTCGGCGGGCAGCTTCCCGATCAGGCAGAGCAGCGTCGACATCTGTGACCGATCGAGGAGGTAGAGGTCGTCCTCCTCGAGCAGTTCCACCGCTCGCTGCGGTTCACCGGCCGCGAGGATGTGGTCGACGGCCTCGCCCAGCAGGTGCCGTTTCCGGAACCAGTCGTAGGCCCGGCGGTGCAGATCGGTGATGCGCCCGGGGTGGTCCCGTTCGAGACGCTGATGGAGGATCTGCGCGAACAGGTGGTGATAGCGATACCACTGGCGGTCGTCGCCCGTCCTGCCGAGGAACAGGTCACGGGCAACGACCTGCTCGAGTTTCGCTTGCCCGTCCTGCACGCCGCCCAGCGCCGACGCCAGATCGCCGCACACCTTGTCGGGGACGGACGTGGCGAGCATGAAATCGAGCATGTCGGGTTCGAGGGCGTCGAGCACGTTCTCGGCGAGATACTCGCCGATCGCGTCGGTCCCCGTCCGGAGCTGTTCGATCAGGTTCTCCGGAGTTCCGGCTTGGCGCAACGACAACGAGGCCAACTGCAGTGCCGCGATCCAGCCGTCGGTCGATTCGCGGAGTTGTTCGATCTCGGTGTCCTTCAGGGGAACCTGCACCCGGTCCGACAGGAAGTTCTGCGATTCGCCGAAATCGAAACACAGGTCGTCGGACGCTATTTCGTTGAGTTCGTCGAGCACCCGCATCCGGCTCAGCGGCAGCCCCGACCGGCTCCGGCTCGCCACGACGATCTTCAAGTGGTGGCAGCCGTTGTCGAGCAGGAACTTCATCGAGTCGATCGGCCCGGTGCCAGTGATGCGGTGCCAGTCGTCGATCACGACGACGAGGGCCTCCCCGCTGTCGTGAAGCCGGTTGATCAGGGACGTGAGGACGAACCGTTCGACCGCGTCCCCGTGCTCCTCGAGCGACTGGCCCAGATCGGTGACGACCTCCGGGCGTACCCGCCTGATCGCCTCGACGAGGTGGGTGAGAAACCACATCACGTTGTTGTCGTCCCGGTCCACGGTCAGCCACGCGACCGCCGTCCCGCCGTCGACCAGGTCGTCGCGCCACTGGGCGACCAGACTGCTCTTGCCGAACCCGGCCGGCGCGTGGACGAGCGTCAGCCTGCGGTCCCGGCCCGCGCGGAGGACGGCGAGGAGCCGCCGGCGCGGCACGAGCTGCCGGGTGGTGGTGGGCGGGCGGAACTTCGTCACCGGCGCGGGCGGGGTCGGCGGCGTCCGCACGTTGTACGGGAGCCCGGGGCCCCCGGACCGGGTGGATTCGCCGGCACGACCGTGCAGCTGCTCGGGTGCCCGCCGAACCGGGATGTACATGTCGTCGACGACGACACCGTTGCGTCGCTCGACCGCCCGGAGCTCGTTGCCGAAGTCGGCGGCGCCGCCCGGCCTGTCCTCGACCGCGCGGGCCATGGCATGTTCGACTGCGCTGCACACGTCGTCGGGGATTCCGGCATCCCGCAGGTCGGGGACCGCCTGCCTGGAGATCCGCAGGAACTGCCCGACGACCTGCTCACCGCTCCGGCGCTCGTACGCCGCATGCCCGGTCAACGCGCAGAACAGGGTGGACCCGAGACTGTAGACGTCCGACTCCACCGTCGGTGGCCTTCCTTCGAGCACCTCCGGCGCGGTGAACGCCGGGGACCCGGTGATCGAGCCTGCCGTCGTCTCGAATCCGCCGGAGACGCGGGCGATGCCGAAGTCGGTCAATTGCGGCTCGTCGTATTCGGTGAGCAGGATGTTCGCGGGTTTGACGTCGCGGTGGAGCATCCCACCGCGATGCGCGGTCTCGAGGGCGCCGGACATCTTGATCCCGAGCCGCAGCACCTCCTGCCACCCGAGGGGACCCGACCGACGGATCTGCGCATCGAGGGAACCGAACGAGTGGTACGGCATGACGAGGAACGGCCGCCTGCTCCGGGTGACACCGACCTGGTAGACGGCGACGATGTTCGGGTGCCCGGACGTCCGGCCCATCGCCCGTTGCTCGCGCACGAACCTCGTCACGTTGTCGGGGTCGAGGTTCGACGTCAGGACCTTGACGGCCACCGTGCGGTCGAGGTCCTCCTGCAGGCAGCGGTAGACGACCCCGAACCCGCCGCGGCCGATCTCCACGGCATCGTCGAACCCTGCCGCGGCCAGCTCGGTCGTGATCTCCGGCTGGCGCTGGGTTGCCCACGGATCGTCGTTCGTCATCGGCCCTGCACCACCTCTGACACGCTCCACCCAGAATAGTCCGCGGAGTCCATCCGACGAGCGGAGGCGATGCGGTCAGTCGCGGGTCGCGACGGGTGCCCCGAGTCGTGCCGACACCCGCCTGCCGGATTCCGCGACCGCCCGCCCGAGCGACTCGAGCATGGACTCGGGGACCCGGAACCGTGGGGCGGACAACATGACGGCCGCGACCAGTACGCCGCGATGATCGCGGACCGGCGCCGAGATGCCGACCTCCTCGATCGACGTGCGTCCGTCGTTGACGGCGTATCCGCGGTCGCGGGTGTCACTCAGCTCGTCGAAGTACTCGCCGCGTGACTCCTGCTCGTCGGGTCCGACGAGCAGACGCCGGTCGAACAGCCGCTCGGTCTCCGCCTGCGGCATCTCGGAGAGGAACACCTGGACGGACGAACTCGCATAGGTGTCGTAGCGGGTGCCCACCGCGGCGGTGTGCTTGACCTGCTTGGGACTGGGAATCTGTTCGACGACGACGGATTCGTGCCCGTTCCACACCATGAGCGCGCTGGTCTCGCCGGTGCGGCGGGTGAGTTCCTCCAGTTCCGGCTGCGCCACGCGGCGGACGTCGAGGTTGGCCAGCAGTGGCCCCGCGAGAGCGATGAGACCGAGGCCGAGCCGGTAGCGTCCGGTGCCCTCGTCACGCTCGACGTAGCCGGCTTTCTCGAGGGTGGCGAGCATGCGGGAGACGCTGCTCTTGTGCAGATCGACCTTGCGCGCGATCTCGGTGACGCCGAGGACCGGTTCCGCGATCGAGAAGGATTCGAGCACCCGCAGTCCGTTGAGGAGGACCGACGGGGACGGTTTCGCGTCACCGTCGTGCTCGCCCGGTCCGTTGTCCGCGAGTCGATCGACGTCGTCCACACTCATGATCGTTGCGCTCCTTCGGTTCCGCCTATACCACCGCCGACCCTGCCACACCCGTGGCAGGGTCGGTGTCCCGGTCAGACGCCGAGGATGTTGTGCTCGGGTCCGAACGGGAACCGGGTGATGTTCTCCGCGCTGGCCTCGCCGACGACCAGGATGTCGTGTTCGCGGTATCCGCCCGCGCCGGGCTGCCCCTCCGGCACCATGATCATCGGTTCCATCGACACCACCATGCCGGGCTCGAGGACCGTGTCGATGTCCTCCCGCAGCTCGAGTCCGGCCTCGCGCCCGTAGTAGTGCGAGAGCACGCCGAACGAGTGCCCGTACCCGAACGTGCGGTTCGGCAGCAGTCCCTCGGCCTCGTACATCTCGTTCAGCTCGGCCGCGATGTCCTTGCAGACCGCGCCCGGCTTGATCAGTTCGAGTCCGCGGCGGTGCACCGCGACGTTGACCTCCCACAAGCGCAGGTGCTCGGCCGACGGTTCCCCGTAGAAGAGGGTGCGTTCGAGCGCGGTGTAGTAGCCGGCGATCATCGGGAAACAGTTCAGCGACAGGATGTCTCCGCGCTCGACCTGCCGGCTGGTCGCCCAGTTGTGGGCGCCGTCGGTGTTGATGCCTGATTGGAACCACACCCAGGTGTCGCGCAGTTCGGCGTGCGGGAAGGTGGCCGCGATCTCGCGGATCATCGCGTTCGAGCCGGCGATCGCCACCTCGTATTCGGGGACCCCCTCGGTGATCGCCGCGCGGATCGCCTCGCCGCCGAGGTCACCGATCCGGGCCCCGTGCTTGATCAGTTCGATCTCCTCGGGCGACTTGATCATGCGCTGGCACATCGCGGCCTTCGCGACGTCGGTGAACGTCATCCCGGGCAGAACCGCCGCGATCCGGGTCCGCACGTCGGGGGTCAGGTGGTCGTCCTCGACACCGAGTGTGCCGCGCGAGATGCCCTGCTTCGCCAAGACCTGCTGCACGGCGTACTCGAAGTTGTCGCGGCGCCAGTCCGTGTAGACGACGTTCTCGCCGAACGACCGCCGCCACGGCATCCCGGCATCGATGTTGGCGGACACGGTGGTCGAGCCGTCCTGGCTGACGACCAGGGCGTACGGCCGCCCGAACGCCGTGTAGAGGAAGTCGGAGTAGTAGTTGATGTTGTGGTAGCTGGTGAAGAGCACGGCATCGAACCCGTTGTCCGCCATGTGCTTACGCAGGGCGACCAGCCTGCGGTCCATTTCCACCGGGGAGAACGTGGGAACGACCTTCTCGCCGTTGGGGATGCTCTTGATGCGCTCCAAGTTCATGATGTTCCTTTCGAGTTGCCGGCGGCATCGCGTGATGCCGCACTTCTGTGGGATCTACGGGTGGTCAGGTGTCGGCCAGGGGGCGCTGGGAGGTTTCGCGGGCCATGAGCATGGCCCCCATGGCGACGAGGGCCGCGGCGACGAGATACCAGGCGGGCGCGAGGGTGCTGCCGGTGAGCTCGATCAACAACGTGGCGACGAACGGCGCGGTGCCGCCGAACAGTGCATTGGCGGTGTTGAAGCTGAACGCGAAACCGCTGTAGCGGACCTGGGTCGGGAAGATCTCGGCCAGGAAGGTGGGAAGCGTGCCGTCGTTCATGGTGAGGAACGCGCACAGCACGATCTGGATGAGGACGATTCCGACGATTCCGACGGCGCCGAGTGCACTGAACAGCGGGACGGTGAACACCGCGAAGCAGACCGACGCGGCAATGAGAACTCGCTTGCGGCCGAAGCGGTCCGAGAGCGCACCCATCCCGAAGATGAAGACGATGTAGCAGGCGAGAGCGATCGACGCGGCGACGAACGAGGCCGTGTGGCCGACGTTCAACACCTCCGACAGATACGTCGGCATGTAGCTGAGGATCAGGTAGAAGCCGACCGCATTGAGGCAGGTGACACCGAACGCGATGGCGATCGCGCGCCGATGGTGGGTGAACAGGATCGACAACGGCGCGTTGGACTCCACCTTCTGTTCCATTTCCTGGAACTTCGGGGTGTCCTCGAGCTTCAACCGAATGTAGCGGCCGATCAGGCCCATCGGCGCCGCGAGCAGGAACGGCAGCCGCCAGCCCCAGCCCTCGAGCTGTTCCGTCGACAGCACCGCGGTCAGCAGTGCCGCGATCAACGATCCGAACAGCAGCCCGGCGGCCGTGGACGCGGGCACGACGCTCGTGAACAGCCCGCGCTTGCGGTCCGGGGCGTACTCGGCGAGGAACGCCGAGGCGCCCGCGTACTCGCCGGCGGCGGAGAATCCCTGCACCATGCGGACGAGCAGCAGCAGGACCGGTGCGAGGTAGCCGATCTGATCGAAGCCGGGGATCAGGCCGATGCAGAACGTCGACGCCGACATGATGAGGATCGACAGTGACAACGCCGTGCGACGTCCGATCTTGTCACCGAAGTGCCCCCAGACGAGTCCGCCGATCGGGCGGATGACGAACGAGATGGCGAACACGGCGAACGTGGCCAGCAGACCCGTCGTGGGCTCGGCCTCGGGGAAGAAGACCACCGCGATAACCGTTGCGAGATAGCCGTATACGGCGTAGTCGAACCATTCGACGAAGTTGCCGATGAAGCTCGCCGTGATGACCCGCCGGAGAACACGGGGCGAGGGGTTCACCGCGCCGTCCTCGTCCGATTGCGGCGGGGCTGAGGGGGAATTGAGGTTTTGGGCCATGCCCACTCCTTCTCGGGGCGTCGGCGCTTGCCGACTGCGACGAATGGCATTTGTTGCTTTCATTGCAACGACAATTCGTTCACCGACCATATTGTGCTCAGCATCACATGTCAACGATGTTTTGCTTCTCATGACCGGACTGCGGTTGCAAGGGGTGAACCAAGGTGACACCGCAGTAAACACGGACGGGCGCAGTTGCGCTACCCCGATCCGCGGTTCCCGGCGATGTTCACGGGAATGCAACACCGTTGCAACAGCTGAGTTCGGAGGTGGCTTTCCCGGTCACCCGTGAAAGTCAGAGCGCGCTCGCGTCGACCGCACCGCCCGAGATAGAGGCGGGTCGCGGGGTGCACGGCAGCGAGACGCGGCGAACCCGTCGGATCCTCGCCGAGTAGCGCGAAGATCTGATCGAGCCGCTGATACAGCGTCTGACGCTGCACATGCAGCCGGGCCGCCGCCTCGGTCTTGTTGCACCCGCACTGCAGGTAGACGTCCAGCGTGTCGATCAGACGGCGAGCACGTTCGGGCCCGACCGCGAGAAGCGGCCCGAGCAGTTCCCTGACGAACGACGTCAGCAGGGCCGGATCGCCGATTCGCCGGCCGAGGCGTTCGAGAGCGAGTTCCGCGGCGTCCACGATGGTGTCGGCGATACCCAGATCGGCCGCGAGGTCGAGCGCGAACCGCGCCTCCGCCAGCGTCTCGGGGAGCCCGATCAGACCGATGACCACCGGACCCACCGCAACCCGCGCCAACTCCGCCTGCGGTGTCGCGCGCAGCGATTCGACCAGCGACGCGCAGGAACCGACTCGGTCGTCGGCCCGGAGCACGACGATTGCGTGCAACTCGTCGCCGGCGATGGACGACACCGTTCCGGCCGCGTACCGGTGCAGTGCCGCATCGACAGCGCCGAGCGATACCGGACCGTCGACCGAACGTCCGACAACCCCCGACGTATGACGCTCCGTCGGCCATCCCGGCCGCGCGCGCCGCCGCAACGAGACGCTCCGGGGCAGGACTCGGCTGGCAGGCGATCCGCAGCAAGGCCTGCGAGCCGCGGACCGCGGCCGAGGGAGGAAACGATCGCAGGAGGGAGATCGCCAGCGCTGCCGGTGCTCGCTCGACGATCGCCTCTGCGGTGACGAGATCGGCCGGGTCGTCCGGAGACACCATGAGCGTCGCCACACCGACACCCTGAACGGACACCGGCACGGCGAGCACGCCCGAGCCGGTGGCAGGGGCGGTGATCTCGTTCCCGAGGGCCGCGATCACGTCGCCGGTCGCGTCGAGCAGGGTCACGTCACCGGGCAAGAGTCGCGCGAGCACCTCGAGCAACTCGTCGGGTCCGCCACCGCGGGCCAACTCCTCGGACAACGCGTGCGCGACCGCGTCACCACGACGCAGTCGCTGCACCGATTCGTTGACCAGCAGGCCGTTGATCGCCTCGGCGACCTCGACGAACGGAACGACACCACGCAGTTCGACGACGGGCAAACCCGCCTCCGACCCCTCCTCGACCAGCGCAGGCGGGATCAGCGGCAGTTGCGACCCGGTCTCGATGGCCACTCCGGCGACACGGCGGGCCGACAGTTCACGCACGTACCGCCGCAGTCCGGTCGGGTCGGCAGACGCGAGTGCGAACCCGCCGGTCAGCAGCAACTCGCCGCCGCGAAGAAGGTGCGCGACGTCAACTGGACCACGATGGGATGCTTCGTCGCCGGAATCGCCGCAACGTGGCTGTTCATGTACGGCGCCACGAGCCTCACCCAGGGCTTCGCGGCTCGCGCACTCGGCGGGCTCGACCTGTCCTGGCTGGCCGGTGGCGGAGTTGCCGCCGCCCTCTACTCAGTCCTCGGCCCCCGAGCACACCGCCCCTACCGCATCACCGGCCAACCCCCGACACGATCGTCCGCGACCACCGACTCCCCCGACGTCCTCGCCGGCAACTGAACCCTCCCGACACCCCAGGAGCACACCGTGAACAACGACTTCACCTGGCCGCAGGGCCACACCGCAGCCGCCGCCTTCACTTTCGACGTCGACGCCGAATCCTGCGTCCTCGCCCACGATCCCACTTCGGCGGACTGTATGTCGCTGATGAGCCACCAGTCGTACGGGCCCCGCGTCGGTGTCCCCCGCATTCTGCGAATACTCGAACGTCAGGACGTTCGCGCAACGTTCTTCGTGCCGGGATTCACCGCCGAGTGCTATCCCGACACGGTCCGCGCCATCATCGACGGCGGTCACGAGGTGGGGCACCACGGGTGTCTACACGAACCGATGAAGGGCCTCGACCCTGCGACCGAGGCACGCTACCTCGACCGGGGGCTCGACACGCTCGAGGAGGTCGCGGGCATCCGCCCCGTCGGATATCGCGCACCCTGGTGGGAAATGAACTGGCACACACCCGAGTTGCTCGTCGATCGCGGGTTTCTGTACGACTCGAGCCTGCTCGACGGCGACAAGCCCTACCTGATGGCGACGAGCCCGGCGTCGGAACGAACACTGATCGAGATCCCCGTCGACTGGGCACTCGACGACTGGGAACAGTATGCGTTCTACCCCGGTGTCACCGGCAGCGGCGTCATCGAAAGCCCCGCCAAGGTCCTGGAGATGTGGACCCTCGAAGCGGAGGCCCACCATGCCGAAGGCGGGTGCTTCGCCCTCCAAGGCAGCCGCATTGGAACGACTCATCGAGAACGTCAAAGCGATGGACGGGATGTGGGTGACCACCCTCGCGGACATCGCGGCACACGCCCAGCGCGTCTGCACCGAACCCTTCGTACACACCCGATTCGAAATCCCCACCTTCCCCGACGTCCAGCTCCGGCGGACTTCCCCGGCCCCCGAAACTGTTCGTTCCGAACGGTGAGGGATCCTCAATCGTCGACCGTCACCCCGTACTCGGTGGCGAGCGTGGCGAGATCGTATTCGTACCCCTGCCCCACCGCGCGGAGACGCCACTGCCCGGCGCGTCGGTAGATCTCGGCGAAATGCATCGTCCGTTCGGTCGTGCCGGCGTCCAGAACGAACGATGCGATTGTGTGGTCCGGAGCGTCGACGGTCACCGAGATCGGACCGAGTTCACCGAAGGTGCGATCTCCGCCGATCGCCGCCGATACGGACACGCACTGGTAGTCGGAGTGCAGGGCAGCCAGTTCGATCCGCACTCCTTGCTCGCTGCTGCCGTCGCAGGACAATTCCACGGTGCCGTCCGAACTCGTCGGCGAGTTGTAGAAGAGGAAGTCCTCGTCGCAACCGACCCGGCCGTCTTCGCCGAGAAGAAGCGCAACCACATCCACGTCGAACGCATCGTCCTCGGTGTGGGCGCGCCAAGACGCGTTGACCGTCAGCGATGTCGTCTGTGGTGGCAGGTCGATCACCTCTCCGCGAGCGAGCAACGGCGCAACCCACTGAGAAGGCGGTCGGATCGGCTCGCGGAGCGCCCCCCGCGCGGGTGGTGCCGCCGGTTCGAGTGCGGAGTTCACATCGGGGGCGGTGAGCAGAGGCAACTGACGGGCCGACACTCGGTCCATGCGGGGATCGAGTTCACCACCGTCGAGAACGAGGACATCGGTGACTCCTGCGGAGAGATTGACCGACGGCTTGGCACCCAACTGCACGATGCGGGAGCGCATCAGAACGGAGTCCGTATGCGAGCCACCGACGATGAGCACTCTTCTTCCGTGCCAAGGCTTCGTGGAGGGAACAGTTGTCGCAGGTCGAGGCCACTGAACTTCGGACGGTGCCGCGGCCCCCTTCGGCTCACCCGGTGTCACGTGCAGCAACATCTCGCCGAGCTGCCGCTCGGTCAGGACAGGAATCCCGTCGGCCACCGCGCGGCGCACCTTTGCACTCGACGAGTGCGGGTCGTTGCAGACGACGACACTCGTCTGACGGCTGACCGAATTCATGACGTCCAGGCCGGCGGCGGTCAACCGTGCGGCGAGCGCAAGACGGGGAACATCCGTACTGCCGCTGATGACCAGTTTCATGCCCTGGACCAGTCCCGCCCCCGGATCCAGCCGACCCGGATTCCGCCACGGAGACTCCACGCGCGGAACCCGATCGGGGTACACCGCCCGCCGATCGGCGCAACCGACGACCGGCAGAGGAAGTCTGAGAGACTCGGCCAGCGAGGCGCTGTGCGCGAAGACCTCCGTCAGCACGAGGGCGTCGTCGTAAGCGTCGTGAGCCCGGTTCTGACGAACCTTCCAGTGCGCAGCCAGAGTGGACAACTTGTGATTGGGGACGTCGATCTCGAGGCGGCGCGACAGGGCGAGGGTGCAGAGCCTCTGCCGTGTCGGCATCGTCATCCCCGCCCGCCGTACCTCGGCGTCGAGGAAGCCGTAATCGAATGACGCATTGTGCGCGACCAGCGTCCGACCGTCGAGAAGCTCGAGCAGATCTTTCGCGACCTCTTCGAAACGGGGCGCCCCCGCCAGACGCTGTGGCGTGAGATTGTGGATATGGACCGGCCCCGGGTCGCAGCCCGGGTTGAGCAGAGTCACCAATTCACGCTCCACCGAACCGTCTTCACGCAACGCCAACGCCGCGACGCTGAGCACTCTGTGCGTGGACGAACGAAGACCGGAGGTCTCGACGTCCACGACGACCCAGCGGTGCCCCGTCGGCAATCGCGCCGGCCGGGTCATGGTCGAGGAGGCAGATGACAGCACAGAGCGACTATAGAGCCCGGTTCTCGCCGTTCTGATCGACGACACGGAAATATCCGGCACATATCGTGCCCATTCTGAATTTCTCGGTAGTTTTTTGTTCAAGTACAGGTCGAGGGTTGTGTCATTCGAGTGAATGACACAGAGGTCCATTGCGCCTCAACAGCTTTCGAAGTCCGTTACCAATTGGCTACTATCCTCGTCACACCGGATGGATTGGCCGTCGTGGCATTTCTCGACCATTCTGTGGAAGCCCCACCCCACCCCTGAACGAGGTAAACATGAAGGCTCGACGGTTAGTTCTCAGCGTCCTCGGTTGCGCCGCCATTTCGATGGCGGCCGCGCCCTCCGCACAGGCGGCGACGATCTTCGATTTCCTCCCCCCGGAGATTGCGTCCTTGATTCCGAGCGGTTCGGCCGACGCCGTGAACCCCCTCCTGCCGCCCGCGCCCGCCGCTCCGGCAGCACCGGCACCCGCGCCGCAGGTCGCGCCGGCCCCGCAGGCAGCCCCCGCACCGCAGGTGGCTCCGGCACCGCCGGCACCCGCGCCGCGGGCGGGGTACAAGAACTGCACCGAGGCCCGCAATGCGGGCGTGACGCCGATCTACCGCGGCCAGGACGGCTACGCGCCGCACCTCGACCGCGACAACGACGGCATCGCCTGCGAGTAGTCCGTCCCCGGCGCGCCGCCCTCCCACACACGCACCCCTTCTGCGCCCACGCACCCCTTTTCGAGCCCTGGAACGGGTGCGTCCACCGAGAAGGGGTGCGTCGATGTCTCGCAACGCCTCACCTGCGTGCAGGTGTCGCCATTCCCCGTGCGGCGCAGTGCGCTCGGCACTAAGTTCGGCGATGACGGTTGAGGTTCTACGCGAGGGGGCGGTCCGGCATGAGCAGGACACATTTCAGGGCTCTGACACTGGGCGCGGTCGCGCTGGCCGGGGGTGCCGCACTCACTGCGGGCACCGGAACGGCCGCGGCGGACGTCCTCACCGAGATCAACGGCTGCAGGATTGTGGCGAATCCTAATCCCGACGATCGCACGACCTGCCCCGGCGCCGATCTGAGTTCCGCGAACCTGGCGGGCCTGAACCTGAGCTTCGCCGACCTGTCGGGCGCGAACATGAAACGGGCGAACCTCACCGGCACCAACTTCGCCGCCGCGAATCTGTCGTACGCCGACCTGAGCGATGCGAACCTCACCGGAACGAACTTCACGGATTCGCAGCGCAACGCGGTGATCCTGTACAGCACGGACATCGACATCTTCGGCACGATCGTCGGGGACATGAACATCACGACCGAACCCGAATGGTCCACCGACGCCCACGAGCGCGCACTCGCCTCGGTCGTCCCGGTGACACCGACACCTGCGGCTCCGGCTCCGGCTCCGTAAACCACTCCTGACCCATTCACCCGGGCCGCGCACTGCGCGGTCCGGGTTTTCGTATGCCCACACCCCTTGACATTGGATACCCGCACTATCCACTATTAGATAGTATCGGTATCCAACATTGGGAGGCATCCGATGACGACGATCGACCCTACCCGTTCGACGCACCACTACGACGGCGAATTGGTGGTCTTCCTGATCGGGATGACCATCAACCGACCCTGGCGACCGGACCTGTGGCTGCCCACGTTCCTCGCGATGCCGAGGATGCTGCGTGAGCTGTCCGAAGACCCGGATTCGGGTCTGATGGGCTACCGCCTGACGTTCGAGGGCCGCGGCCCGACAGTGATCCAGTACTGGAACTCCGTCGACAAGCTGTACGCCTACGCCAGTGACAGCCAAGCGAAGCATCGTCCGGCCTGGGCCGCATTCAACCGGCGGGCCCGCAAGGCACCCGGTGCGGTCGGCGTCTGGCACGAGACCTATCCGGTGGACCGCGCCGAGTCGATCTACGTCGGCACGCCGGCGATGGGCCTGGCTCGCGCCACCGCACGTGTGCCCGTCGCACAGAAGTTCAGCCGCGCCCGAGACCGGCTGTCCCGCAGTAACAACGCCCACGAACAGTGATCGATTCAGGAGAAACCATGGAACCCTTGATCGCCCTCGTTGCCGTCACTCTGGCACTCCTCGTCGCAGGTTCGGCGGGTGTGCGCCGGCTCCGGCCGTGGCCTGTTGCCCTGCGGGGCGGACTCGCGGCCATGTTCACGCTGACCGGCATGGCCCACTTCGTGGGGATGCGTGCGGAACTCGTCGCCATGGTCCCGCCGTCGCTGCCGAACCCCGAGCTACTGGTGACCGTGACCGGCCTGCTCGAACTGGCCGGCGCCGCGGGACTGCTGATACGACGCACCGCGCCGTGGGCGGCGGGCTGCCTCACCGCCCTGCTTATCCTGATGTTCCCGGCGAACGTGTGCGCCGCCGTGGAGGGACTCTCGACGGGACCGTTCGAAGCGCTGATCCCCCGCACACTCCTGCAGGTCGTCTTCGTGTCCGCGACTCTCGCCGTCGTGATCTCCTCCCTCCGGAGCCGTGCTACGGAATCGCCCTCCGAAGCCCACTCGCCCTCAGCACCCGACGTTGCACTCCCGCCCGCACTGCATCCTCGGACCCGATGATCCGCACGTGCTTTCGTGCCCGGGTGATCGCGGTGTACAGCAATTCGCGAGTCAGCAGCGACGACGCCTCGCCGGGAAGAACTACGGACACCGTGCCGTACTGACTGCCCTGACTGCGGTGAATCGTCATCGCGTACACCGTCTGCACGGCGGACAGATGCGTCGGATGCAACAGGAACGGTTCGTTGCCCCGCACGAATGCGGCGACGAGTTCGTCGTCGTCGCGGCGCACGATCACCCCGGTGTCGCCGTTGTAGATCTTCGTTTCGTGATCATTGGCAGTCACCATCAGCGGCTGGCCCGGATACCAGCGATCCGGGTTCAGTCGCTGCCCGGTCGCCTCCCCTATCCACTCCATCGCCTGCCGCGCCCACCGCTGCACGCCGTACGGACCTTCGCGGTGCGCGCACAACAGCCGGTGCTCCTCCGAATGCCGCAGCGCAGCAAGGGCATCACCGGATTCCGCAGACCCGGTGACCGCGGCGGCCGTCCCCACCACGTCCGCCCGCAGTGCGTCCAGATCTTCGGGACCGTGGAACGACACCTCGGGGAAGCCGCTCGACAGGATCTCCATGACCTCGTCCGGTTCGCCCTTCCGCACCGCGACGGCCAGCTGCGCGATGCCGCCGCCGAACCGCCGCCCGCGGCTGAGCCGCACCACTCCGCCCCGCAATCTGTCCCGTTCTCCCGCACTCAAGGCGGCTTCGAGCGGGTCGTCGGCTGCCTCCAGGTCATCGCCGACGATCCTGGCGAGCACCGGATTCTCGGTTCCCGTCACCGGCCGGGCCACGAGATCGGCCAGGACCGCGCCCGCGTCGACGGACGTCAGCTGATCGGGGTCGCCGACGAGCACCAGGCGGGTGTCCGGGCGGACGGCCTCGAGGAGACGGCACATCATCGTCAGCGACACCATCGACGTCTCGTCGACCACGATCGCGTCGTAGGGCAGGTGATTGTTCGCGTTGTAGCGGAACCGGCTACCACGTCCGCGCTGCCAGCCCAGCAGCCGATGCAGCGTCATCGCGGTCAGGTCGGGCGGCAACCCGAGTGCGTCGGACTGCTCGCGCACCGATTCCTGCAACCGCGCCGCGGCCTTCCCGGTGGGTGCGGCGAGCGCGATCCGGAGGCCCGGCCCGGGCTGCCTGGTCAGCAGCGCCAGCACCCGGGCGACGGTGTGCGTCTTGCCTGTTCCGGGTCCGCCGACCACCACCGACGTCCACTGTGTGGCGGCGACCGCGGCGGCGATCCGCTGCCGATCCGGAGCCGGGGCCGGCGCCCCGTGGTCGTGCTGGTCGCGGAACAACGCGTCCAGCCCCTCCTGCAGCGACTGCTCGTCGACGAGGGGATGCCCGACAGCGCGGTGGTCGAGTACCCGCCGGATGGTCGCTTCCTGCCGGAAGTACCGGTCGAGGTAGAGCAGCCCGCCCTCGGCCGTGTCGACGAGCCGCAGCGGTCGCAGCGGACCCGCCGAACCACCCGTGACCAGCGGGCTCCGCCGCAGTGCCTCGACGACGGTGCCGTCGTCCGGCCACGGCAGTGCGTCGAGATCGACTTCGGACTCCTCGTCGACGGTCACCTCACGAATCCGCGTCAGGTCCAGGCACACCGAGCCGGACCGCACCGCCCGCACCGCCAGCGCCGTCGCCAGCACGACGTCTTCCGACGATTCGCCTCCGAGCGCCGACAACCGCAACGCGACGTGCACGTCCGCGGCGGCCAGCACACCGGCCTCGTTGAACACCCGCAGCATCCCCTTGCCGCGCTGCGCCACCTGCACCTCGGTCATCGCGTCCCCTCCCGCTCGGAGACCGACCCGGACAGCAGATCGGACAGCTCGGTGATCAGCGCGGCGGGCGGCGCCCAGTCGAAGACTCCGCAGCCGGGTGGGGTGCCGGGGCCGACCATTCCGCGAACGAACAGATACCGGACGCCACCGAGGTGCACCGCCGGATCGTAGTCCGGTTGCCGCCAGCGCAGGTAGCGATGCAACGCAACGGAATACAGCAACGCCTGCAGCGGATAGTGCGCCCGCAACATTTCGGCGGCCATCCTCTCGCGGGTGTAGTGCGCGGTGGTCAGGTCGCCCTGCGCGAGGCGATTGGTCTTGTAGTCGACCACGACGTACCGCGGTCCGGGCAACCGCAGCACGACGTCGATGCTGCCGGTGAGGTATCCGCGCAGCGGAGTCGGTTCGAGTGTCTGCACGGCATCGGCGTACGACCGCAGCGGATCGTCGACGGGAAGGTGGGTGCGCAGCAGCCTGCCGACGCCGTCGAGCATCACGGTGAGCGAGGGTGTGTCGCCACCGGCGAGCGGCAGTTCGAAGTCGAGCTCCGCCAGCAGGTCTGCGGGTGCGATGTCGGCGAGAGTCGGCTCGCCCCCCGCGCCGAGGGGAGTCCGCAGCACGGGCAGCAGCGCCGTCCCCAGCTGGGCGGGGTCGATGTCCGACAGCGTCGACGCGATCACGTCGCGGCAGCACCGCAGGACTTCTGCTTCCAGATCGGGTGCCGCGGTGTCGACGATCTCGAAGACGGCGTGCACGAGTGTGCCGAACGTCGCGCCGCCGGGCAGTTCGTTCATCGTCGACGGCACCCCCGCCGTGACGTCGGCCGGCGCCTGCAACGGAGGTTCGGCCGGTTCGTCCGTCTTCTCCTCGACCTCGGCCTCACTGCCCACCGCGGGCGCGTCGTGCGCGGACGCGGTCAACGCCGAATACGACGTGCGACGCCAGCGCGTGTCGAGCAGCCGCCGGAAGCGCGCGGCTTCCAGGTCTCCGCTGGGCTCACGCTGTGGTGTCCACCCGACCCGCGCGATCGGGTCGGAACCCACCGCCTCGACGGTCACCGTCTCCGGAGCTTCCGTACCCCACGCGGACAACCGTTCCGCGACAACCGGATCCTCGGGGACGGTGACCTTCGGCGGGACCTCCCGCTGCCCGGGCTGCCGCCCCAGGATCATCCGGTGCAGCGGTGCGCCCGCCGTCGTGAACGCCGGTGCCCACCACACCACGAGCCCGCACATCGCCCGGGTCACGGCGACGTACAGCAGCCGCAACTCCTCCCCCGCCTCTTCCGCGTCGTGCCGGTTCCTGCGATCCGCGTAACCGGGGCTGCCCGGACCGCCGACGTCGAGGATGCGTCGCCCGTCGTCGTCGTGCAGCAGCAGTTTGCTCGGTTTCGAGATCTTCGCGGCGTCCCAGGCGTACGGCAGGTACACGAGCGGGAATTCGAGGCCCTTGCTGGCGTGGACGGTCGCGATCTGCACCGCTGCGGCGTCACTGTCGAGTCGCCGGCTGCGGTCCACCCCACCCGAGGACGGATCCTTCATCCGTTCGGTGAGCCAGCGGGTGACGGCCGTCAGACCGAGCGACTGCTCGACGGCGGCACTGTTGAGCAACTGCGCCACGTGCCGGAGATCGGTCAGTGCCCGCTCACCCGCTGCCACCCGAAGCAGTCTCGCCTCCAGCGCGCCGACCGCGGACAGTCGTTCGAACAGGGCCGCGAAACCGGACTGCGCGAACACCGCGCCGAGCTCACGGAGCTGCCCGCCGACCTCGGCGACGATGTCGTCGCCGCGAGCGTCGAGTTCCTCGGCCGTGTGCCCGAGCAGCGGGGTGAGCGCGGCCAGCCGCACCCGGTCGGAACGATGCGGTTGCTCGATGGCCTGCAGAATCCAGAGCCAGTGCTGCGCAGCCGGAGTCGTGAAGACGCTGGCCCCGCCGGCGAGCACGGACGGCACACCCGCCCGGTCGAGGGCGTCGTGGACCAGTGTGATCTGCGCGTTGGTGCGCACCAGGACGGCGATGTCGCCCGGTTCGACGAGTCGGGCGCTCCCCCCGACGTCGAGTGTCGCGCCACCGTCGAGGAGGGCGACGATGTCGGCGGCGAGATCTGCCGCGATCCGCTTACGGAGCGGCCCCACCGCGGGGTATCCCGACTTGTTGATCGGCCCGGCGCCGGTCCTCGGCAGATACCGCAGCCGCAGCGGCACGGCACCCGTCAGACGCGACTTCGGTCTCGCACCGTCGACGCGGTGCACCACGATCTCGGGATGCCCGAGCGCGGCCCCGCCGTGCAGATATTCGAGCCCGTCGAGGAGTTCCTGATCGCTGCGCCAGTTGGTGGTCAACTCCTGGTGACGGTCCGCCGACCGCACCGCGTCCAGATAGCTGAGCACCTCCGCCCCACGGAACGCGTAGATGGCCTGCTTCGGATCGCCGACGAGGACCAGAGTTCCGCTGCCGTGGAACGTTCGGCGCAGAATGTCCCACTGCAGCGGGTCGGTGTCCTGAAACTCGTCGACGAGCACGACGCCGTAGCGTTCGCGGACTCGCCGGCACGCCGCCGCACCGTGCTCGGGATCGCTGAGGACGCGATGGAGCAGCATCGGGAGATCGTCGAAGTCACGCAGACCCACCGCACGTTTGCGCCGCTCGACTTCGGCGCGCACCGCCTCGGCGAACGCCACCCGATCCCCCGCCGGGGTGCCCCGCGCATCTTCCGGGGCGAGCACGGCCTGCGGGTCGAAGATGGCCGCCCGGGCGGCCGCGGTGGCTTCCGCCGGAGTGAACGGCGCCGACTCGACCCGACTGTAGGCTCGCAGGTACAGGTCGGCGATCACCTCCGTCGTGAGGTCGTCGGCGGCCTCGACCAGCACCGTGTCGGGGTCGCGTTCGCCCGCGATGCCGAGCCCGTCGAGCATGCGCTGGCAGAAGCTGTGGGTGGTGACGATGGTGGCGGCGTCGAAGTCCGACAGTGCCTGCAGCAGGCGTCGGCGGCGCAGCGTCACCTCGTCGGTGTCGGCTTCGGCGAGATGCCGGATCAGTTGATCCGCGCTCAGTCGCGCCGCCGCGGGATCGGCCAATGCGGCTGCGGCGGAACCGAACCGCTCACGGGTGCGTTCCCGCAGCTCCTGCGTGGCCGCCCGGCTGAACGTCACCAGCAACAGCTGCGACAGGTCCACGCCACCCTCGGCGACGAAGCGGGCGGCCAGACCGACGATCGCGTACGTCTTGCCGGTGCCGGCGCTCGCCTCGAGCACCGTCGTGCCCTCCGGCAGCGGACCGAGGAGGTCGAAGCCTCGCGCGCCGGTCACGGCTGCGCCAACGTCTCGGCGGCGAGCAGCGGCGCCCACAACTGCCGGGCGTAGTTCTCGATGGTCACCGTGTCGCCGAGGACGTCGAGCCCGGGCGAAGCCCCGTACACGTACGTGATGTGCCGGTCGCGTGAGTCACCGAAGTCACTGCTCCATTCCTTCCGGGCCGCCTCGATCGCGTCCTCCATGCTGCTGCCGCCGTGGCGTCGTTCGGCATAGGCCGCCGACGCGCCCGTGGCGATCGGCAACGGCGCGTGCAGCCCCAGATCGCGCAGTTCGACGAGTCGCACCAACTCCTCCGCTGCGTTCTCGGGTGCGGTGAGGGTCGACCGCCACGCCGGACGGCTGTACGCGCCGCGGCCGGTCGTGACCGCAGTCCACTCGGTCTCGTTGTCGGACGCCGCGACCGCCAGCAACTGCGCCCAGGCGGCGAGACGGTGTTTCGGCCCCAACTTCGAATACGTGGTGCTCGCGATCACCGACCCGTGCACACCGCCGACGGTGCCGGTGAGGCGCCGTCCGGAGCCGAGATCGACATCGACGTCCACGGTCTCCGCGCGCCCGACGTGCACGGACCCGCTGACGGCGACGAGCGACTCGACCGCGTGCTCGATACCCCCGAGCACCGACTCCCCCAACTTGAACGGCGGCAACGTCCCTCGGCGCCACTCCGCGGCGCGGAAGTCGGCCAGTTCGACTCCCGCCAGCCTCGCGACGAGCATCCTCTGGCCGAGATCCCACCGGGCCAGCGGATCGGGCGCCACGTCCAATGCGTCGGCGAGGTCCTCGTCCACATCGGGGACCCGTAACCCGAGCCGTTGCCGCAGAAACGCCTGCGTCGGGTGGACCAGAAACGCGATGAGGTCGGCGAGATCGACGTCCCCCAGCGGCGGCGGCACCAACGGCGCAGACAGGAACGCGGGCTCCGGTTCGGGCGGGTGCTGCGCGGCGCGGGCACCGGCCAGCGCCGCCCGGTCGAAACTGAACGGGTGCCCGGGCCGGAAGTTGCGTGCATCGAACGGCTGCAACGGATGCCGGGTCACGATGCCGGGCAGGGCATCGCTCCCGACGGTGGCCGCCACCGCGTCCAGCAGCTCGGACAGCGGGATCGCCGGCGGCCGCGACATGCCGGTGACGGGGTCGGCGCCCGTGTAGAACAGCAGGAGTTTCTCCCTCGCCGACATCACGGCGTCGAGCAGCAACTGCCGGTCCTCGCTGCGCGGGTCACGTTCACCGAGAAGGGGATTACGGGCCAGCACGTCGTCGCCGTCCACGCTCACACCCCGCGGGAACACTTCGTCGTCGAGGCCGAGGAGAACGACCACACGGTGCGGCACCGACCGCATCGGCACCATCGTGCACACCGTCAGCTCGCCCGTGCGGAAGTTCGCGCGGGTGGGGCGGCCCGCGAGCCGGGTGGCCAGCATGGCGCGCACGTCCGACAGTCGCAGGACCGCGTCGCCACCGTGTTCCATCGCCGCCCCGAGTTCTCGTCGCGCCTGCGCGAGTTGCCACGTGTCGGCGGCGCTGACGTCGACGAGGAGGTCGAGCGCGCGGGTGAGCGCGCTCGACCATTCCGCGACCGATTGCGGCCCGCCGAGCCCGCGCAGCGCGACGTCGAGCCGGTCGACGAATTCGGCCAGCCGCCCGGTGAGGTCGATGTCGTTGCTGTCGACGTCGTCGAGCGGCAGGGCCAGGGCGAGCCATTCGCCTTCGGACTCGTCGGCCGCGGCGCCGAGCAGGATACGGTCGAGCGCGGTGGTGAACGTGTTCTGGGGGAATTCGCCGAGACCGAATGCGGCGCGCTGCCGCGGCCCGATTCCCCAGCGGGCGCCCGTCGCGGTCGCCCACTCCCGGATCCGTTCGAGGTCGTCGTCGCCGAACCGGAACCGCCTGCGCACCGGCGCGGCCGCCGACAGGTCCAGGACCTGACTCGCCGTCACCCTCGCGTCGGCGAGTTCGAGGAGCGTCGACACCACGGCGAGAACCGGATTGGTCTGGTGCAGGGCACGATCCGCAAGGCGGACCCGGAGGCGATGGCCGGGATGCCCGAGCACGTCCTGCCCGAATGCGGCCCGGATCAGCGGGGCGTACGACTCGACGTCGGGGCACATGACGAGCACGTCGCGCGGTTCGAGAGTCGGATCGTCCTCGAAGAGATGCAGGAGGCATTCACGCAGGACCTCCACCTGGCGGGCCGGGCCGTGGCACGCGTGGACCTGGACGGACGCGTCGGCCGTGCACTCGGCGAGCGCGGGCGCCCGGTCGTCCCGGACGTCCGCCTGCAGGCACCCCAGCAGGGAGTCGCGGGGCGCAGGTCCCTCGTGGTGGAGGTCGTCGACGTCGAGGCGGGTCAGCCTCGACTTGAGTTCGCGGACGTCCCGCGCCAGGCTCGACAGCAGCGGATGGGCGACGGACAGCGCGGTGTCGTCGTCGGCGCGTGCGAGAACGCTGGCTGCCGTGGACAGCGACGACCACATCGCGGGACTCGGATGCGGAAGCCACAGGTGCACATCACGATTGACGGCGAGGGCGGCGAGGACCTCGATCTGATCGGTCGCGAGGCGTGTCGGACCGAACAGCGACAGTCGGGCGGGGAGTTCGACGAGGTCCGGTTCCTCGCGCAGCCGGGCGCAGGCGGAGTCGAGCCGCTCGGCGGGAGCGGGGCTGCCGACACGCTCACGCAGCCGCCGCCACAGTTCGGCCTGCCAGAGAAGGTCGTCGTCGAGTGGACCACCCGCACCGTCGGTGTCGCGGCCTCCGGCCCAGTCGACCAGCATCGCCGGCCGCTGTGCGGCGTAACTGCGGAACAGATCGGTCAGGTGTGAGGCGGTGGCGTAGCGCCGGCCCGGCCGGTGATCGTCCGGGTCGCGATCCGGGAGGCCGTGGCCGAGGTGTTTCGCGAGGACGGCACACCAGGGCTCACCGAGGCAGTCGTCGACGACGCCGAGCAATGACCACAGCACGCGGGACGGATTCCACGGGTCGTCGTCGGCGGTTACCCCCGTGGCGGCGGCGAGGCATTCGTCGACGAGCCGGGTCGGGGACGGGAAGTCGATGTTCGCGGCCACCCCGTCGCCGACGTCGGGCCGGGCACCGAGCGCGGTCGAGAGGCGCTGCGTGAGCCAGCGCTCCACCCCCTTCGCCGGGACCGCGACGACCTCCCGGGCGAACGGATCGGGCAGCGGGGTCGCGAGCACGTCGCCGAGAGCCGACGCGAGAGTGGTGGAACGCTCGGCGCGATGCAGTACGAGCACGTGGCCTCCCTTCGCTCCCCAACTCCGGTCGGCTCAGACTTACCACAACCCACCGACTCGGGAGGCCCACTCTGCAGGTGAGTGGCAAAGTGTGCCGGGGCACGCTTCGCCACTCACGTCAGCGGCCGGGGCGCGCCTGGGTGAGGTGCGGAACCCAGCCGTGGGTGGGCCACTTCTTCAGACCGACCTTGGCGGGGACGATTCGCTTGTTCACGAATTGGCTCTCCAGTTCGGTGTCGGGCTCGCCCGTGAACCGCCACAGCGCCGCGTCGCCCGGTCGGGCGACCGAGGACCAGGACTTGGCACGGTATGCGGCACGAACGATGTTGTCCGCGAACACGATCACCGGGATGTCGTCGGTGTTGCGGACGGCAGCGCCTGCCGCCCACGCGCCGCGGGACAGTTCGTATACCTCCTCCGGCGTCACGCCGCGCCGGGACGTGGCGGGCACCTCGAGGACGACGCAGGGAGTCGGCAGGTTCGGGACGGGTTCTGCTGCGTACTGCAACACGAGGTCGTCGACGGGCACCGCACGATGCTCGCCCGCGCCACCGGCGAGATTGCTGAGCACCGCACCCTCGTTCAGCCCCAGCGCGCCTACGATTCCGCCCCGCACCGCGCCGGCGACGTCACCGGTGTCGGCGATCCGATGCGCCACGATGTAGTGCTCGACCTCGTGGCCGGAGTCGTAGATCTCGCGGATGCGGGCGATGGTCGCGGCCTTCACCTCGGCGCTGTCGGTCTCCGGATCCTCGAGCGTCTGCCGGTGCTCGTTCTCGGCCAACGCCTCCCACACGTAGCCGTACACCCGGGTGCCCCGCCCGGCGCCGACGTAGAACACCGACCTGTTGCGGGGATCGAGGAGCGCGTAGACGTAGGTGCCGAGTTCCTCGCCCACCCGCTTCGGGAACGGCTGCGGCGCGTGACGGGTCTGATACACCTCTTTCAGGATTAGGCGCAGCGCCGCCAGTTTCAACGCGACGGGGACGCCGCCGTCGATGCCGTCGAAGAGTGCGGTGGCCGCGCCCTGCACCGAGGAGAAGGTGTGCCCGATGTGGCGTTCCAGCGACTTCGTGACGTCCGCGAACTGCGCGAACCGCACCCGGGGGTCGGGTGCCGCGTTGTCCAGGTCGTTGGACGCGAGGAAAGTCTGGACCTCGGAATTGTCGAGCCAGCGAGAAGTGATGTCGATCGGGATCGTCCAGACGGTAGCCATGCCCCTACCGTAAGGGAAAACCTGGGTGAAGAACTCGCACGAGGAAGGCTCGAGGAGATTCGAACCCTTTCGACGTCCTACCGAGTGCGGGAGGATGGAGTTGTACCCATTGCGACGCAGGTTGGGAGAACATTCATGACAGCGCCCAGCTACTCCACCCGCACGGCCGTCGACATCGCGGTCGGCATCCTCATCGCTTACCGCGGATGTTCCGAGAACGACGCGTTCACCGAACTCGCGGAGACGTCCCGCAGGCACAAGGTCGCCCTCGCCCGCACCGCCCGCGCGCTGATCGCGTTCATCCAGACCCATCACCACGACCTTCCCGCGTCCGACGTCACCGCTGCTGCTCTGCAGTGGAGCCACGCCACTCCGTACCGTGGCGCGTTCGGCACGGCGGCCTGAATTCGGTCGAAGTCTGAGAATTCTCTGGCTTCGACGGCGCGACGCTGCCCAAACCTTCAGACTCGATGTGAGACCGAACGACCAGCGCACCGAGATACGAAGAGGTAACTGAGTTGACGATCCGCAAAATCACGGTTGCCGCGGTAGCGATCGCCGCAGCCCTCACGATGTCCGCTTGTGGTTCCGACGAGTCTTCCGGGCCGAGCGCGACCACCACGTCCACGACCACTGCAGCCGCCGAGACCAGCGCCGAACTCGAACTGCCGACCGCGGCCGACCTCAACGCCCTGCTGGCGAAGGGCCTCGACCCGGCCACTCCCCTCGAGGAGAAGATCGCCATGGTGGAGGGTTCGGAGCAGGACCCGAACCTGTTCAATCAGGTCGCCGCCGCCGCCCAGCAGGCAGGTGCGCAGGTCCAGGTACTGGACCCGGTGATCGATAACGGTGACGGCAGCGCCAGCGCGCAGCTGCAGCTGACGATCAACGGCCAGGTGCAGCAGAACACCCTGCCCGCCATCTTCGTGCCCGGCGAGAACGGGACGTGGAGATTGTCGAAGGCGACGGCATGTTCCATCGTGGCGATCGCGCAGCTGACGTCACCGGCCTGTCCGCCCGCCTGATCCGGACCTCCGCGTCACGCGCCTTCCAGGGCCTCCCCGATCTCCTGGACGGCGCGGTTGTGCTGATCGGTGATCAGGATGTGCCCTGCCGCGATGGTCAGGGCGACCGGCCATTCGATGATCTCGACTGCGGCGAGCAAGCCGATCGCCGCGAAGAATGCCAGTTGCTCGGGACGCGGCAGCGGCACCCTGCCGAGGATCGGTAGCTGCACCGCGAAGCTGTGGGCCTCCCGCACCCGCTGTACGGCGTCGCTCTGCGATTCCGCCTCCGACGTTCGTTGGGCCATAGTTCGTCTCCCTTGTCCGTGCCGTTTCCCGGTCAGCCACCTTGATCGCGGACCGTGTCCGCTGTGCTGAGTTCCGTCGCCCAGACCGCTGCCGGTGTCTTCTCCGCAGCCGGGGACCCGTTGACCGGGGTGGTCACCCGCGTGCTCACCCCACCGCTGCGGGAGGTGTACGCCGTGCTGCTGCGGGCGGGCGTGATCGAGATCGTCGACTGATCGCCCACAAGCTTTTCGAGCAGCCCCGGTGCGAACGCGGCCGCCGCGGTCGCCGCACCCGCACAGCCCAGCGCCTGGGCCCACCCGACCGGTCCGAGCGGGGTGCAACCGAGGAGCTGACTGACACCGGGAGTACTGACCATCACGGTAAGTGCGGCGAGTGAACCGCCCGCGGTGAGCACCACGAGCGGACTCCGCGAATCGATGAGCGTCTGACCCAGCTGTGTGCCGACCAGCGCCACCAGCCCGACCGTCGACGCCCGGCGTTGCCTGCCCGTCACGCTCGCCAGCGCCCACGCCGTCGTCGCGCCCGCCGCGGTGGCGGCGCCGCGGATCGCGACTGTCCGCCACAGCGCCGCACTGTCCGGGCCGCGACCCTCTCCCCGGGCCTGTTCGTTGGGCGGACTCACCGCGAGCGCGGCCGCGGGCAGGGCGTCCGTGAGCACGTTCACCAGCAGGAGCTGACGCGCCGTCAGCGGCGACCGTCCGGCGATCGCACTGCCGATCAGGGCGAACGCCACCTCGCCTGCGTTCCCGCCGAGCAGCACCGACACTCCCGCCTGCACCCGCCGCCACAGCTGACGGCCCTCGTCGAGGGCGTCGAGCAACGCGTCGACGCGGCCGTCGAGGAGCACCACGTCCGCGGCGCTGCGGGCCGGGTCGCTGCCGCGCGAGCTGACACCGATCCCCACGCTGGCCGCCCGGATCGCGGCCGCGTCGTTGGCGCCGTCGCCGACCATCGCGCAGACGTGACCGACACGCTCGAGGGTCTGCACGATCTGCACCTTGTTCTCCGGCGACATCCGGGCGAAGACGACGCACTTCTCGACGGCATTCTCCTGCCCCCGGTGCGACAGGGTGTCCCAGTCGGTCCCGCTGATCACCTGCTCGGACGACACCGCCAGTCCCAACTCTTTCGTGATGGCGGTGGCCGTGACGGGATGGTCGCCGGTGATCAGCCGGACCCCGACCTGTAGCCCTTCCAATGCCGGGAGCAGTCCGGCCGCTTCGGGGCGCGGGGTGTCCGCCAGCCCGAGCAGTCCGACGAGTTGCAGCCCACTGCCGCACAGATCGTCGAGCACCGCGGTGTCGTCGGCCGCGCGACGCGCCTGGAAGGGCGTGACGGTCCGGCGGGCGACGGCGATGACGCGTAACCCGTCGGCAGCCATGCCGAGAACGGTGTCGTGGACCTCGTCCGCGTCGATTCCGGCGCACGCCGCGACCACGACCTCCGGCGCACCCTTCAACGACACGTGTGTCCCGGACAGCGAGGCGGAGTAGGACCGTCCGGACCGGAACGGAAGGTAACTGCTCCGGTCCTCCCCCTGCGGTAGCAGGTCCACTGCCGCGTCGGCGATCGCGGCGTCGGTGGCGTGTGCGGCCGGACTGCCGTCTGGGGTCACCGCGCTCCGGCCCGCGCACACGAGCACGTCCTCGCGATCGAACCCCGCCTCCGGGACGGCGGTGACGACCCGCAGTCGGTTCTCGCTCAGGGTGCCCGTCTTGTCGAAGCACACCACGTCGACGCGGCCGAGCGCCTCGACGGACCGCGGCGTCCGCACCAGTGCGCCCGACCTCGTCAGTCTGCGTGCGGCGGCCTGCTGCGCGAGTGTCGCGACGAGCGGTAGACCCTCGGGAACCGCCGCCACCGCGACCGCGACGCCGCTCGTGACGGCCTGCCGCAGTCCGGTGCCGCGCAGGAACCCGACGGCGGTGACCAGCGCGCCGCCTCCCACGCTGACGGGCAGCACCCGGTCGGTGAGGCTTCTGAGCTGCGCCTGCAGACCCACGTGCGACGCACTCGCGGGGGTGAGGGCACCCGCGCGTCCCGCTTCCGTTGCGTCGCCCACCGCGGTGACGATCGCCGCCGCCGTGCCGGTGAGGATCGTGGTCCCCGCGAACACCATGCAGGCGCGGTCACTGAGTGGTGCGCCCGGAGTCGGCGACGTCTGCTTGCTCACCGGCAGCGATTCCCCGGTGAGCGAGGACTCGTCGACTTCGACGCCCGACGCCTCGACGAGCCGGCCGTCGGCGGGCACCACCTCGCCGGGACCGATCTCGATCACGTCGCCCGGCCGCAACCGCGACGCCTCCACCCGCTCGGTCACCCGGCGCTCCGGAGGCCCGGCGACGCGATGCGCGGGCGGATCGCCCGCCGCCAGCAACCGGTTCAGCAGACGTTCCGCGTGCAGGCGTTGCACGGCCGACAGCGCGGCGTTGCCCGCCAGCACGGACCCCACGAGCACCGCGTCGATCGGCGACCCCAGCAGGGCGCTCGCCGCCGATCCGGTGGCGAGGACGGGGGTCAGCGGATCCGACAGTTCCGTGCGCATCGCCCGGCCGAAATCCCAGGCCAGACCGACCGGCCACGCCGTGAGCCGCCCGATCGCCTCGACCGGGGTCAGCACCAGATTCACCGCGCGACGCCGGGACGCCGCGGCATCCTCTTCGTCGCGCGGGGGCAGCAGGCGGCGCACGTCCGGCACCGGCATCTCGTGCCAGGCGTGAACCGGGGCGGCGGGTGGAACCTCGGCCCGCAGCACACTGCGCGCGAGGGAATGCCCCGTCCACAATCCTGCCGCCGCGCCGACCGTGACGGGTCCGGGTCCGCGGCCACGCACTCCGGGCAGCATGACGAGCGCACCGAGCATCGACGCCGCCGTCGCGATCTCGACGCCGCGCCGGCTCGCCGTCCGCGCGTCCGGCAGGGCCCGCAACACCCGCCACACTCCGACGAGGTCGTCGACCAGCAGGTCCGCGCACCACGGTGGCGGGGCGTCGTCGACGAGGACACCGATCCCGACGTCGGCGGACGACAGGGCGTGCGGCGCCCGGCCGGCGATCACCGCGACCGTCGCGCCGTTCGCCTGCAACTGCGCGACGGCGTCGCGAAGGTCCGCGTCCAGTGACCCGCTCGAGGGCAGCAGATCGTCGAACGCCGAGCGGAGTCCGCCGAGCGTGTCCACGTTCACCGACACCACCTGGGCGCCCGACGAGCGCGCCTGCGCGAGCACGGCCGCTGCGCTCGGATGGTGCGCCGGGGTCACGAGTACGGCGGCATCTTCGTCCACGGCTGCCGCGGCGACATCATCCGGAAGGTCGGTCAGCGCGTGCCAGCCCACCCCGAGGGCGCCGGCCTCCACGGCAGATCGAGCGGCCTCCCACACTCTCGTCCGGTCGGCGTCCCGAACCGCACGGATCCCCCTCACCCGAAGTTCGGCCGTGTGCAGCACCGACGGGTCCACGACCACCGCGTCGACCCGGTCCAGGCAGCGGAGCGCGCCGGGACGCAGGGCCAGCACGGCGTGGCGATCGGCCAGTCCACGGCCCAGTGTCGCGGCGAAGGCCTCGCGTGCGGTGCGCGCCGCCTTCGGCGCGGCGACCAGGGCCGCGTCCGCGGCGCCTGCGACGCTTCGGGTCGCCGCTCCCACCGCGGTCGCGCCCACCCACTGCGCGATCGCCGCCCGGTCCACGTCCCGCTCCACCGGTCCCGATGCGCCGCGCGGGCGGGCGGGGCGCTCCGTGTCGTCCGCGGGGTCCCGGGCCAGTTCGGGTTCGCGGCGGTGCCACACCCGCCGGCCCGACCACGCCTCCGCCGTGATCGCCGACCGCAATGCCACGTCCACGGCGAGTGACGCAGGTGCCCGCCGCAGCACGTCGCCGACGGCCTGAGCGGTGGCGAGCAGCAGTTCGGCGGCGTCCGGCCCGAGCCGGTCCTCGACCATGCTGCGCAATCGGGGTTGATAGTTGACGAACGTGACGGCGGCGGCTGGCACCGCCGACGGCAGGGCGGGCATCGGAAGCAGGCGAACGCCGGCGGCCGCGACCAGGCCCGTCGTGACGGCGGCCAGTGCGAGCGCGCGTTCGGCGAGTGCGACGTCGTCGCCGGGAAGTTCTCCGGGCCGGTCGCGGACGGCACCGCGGGCGATCGGTCGCGCGACATCCTCCGCGCCCGCGACCACGGCACACAGCGCGGCCACCGACGGTCCGTGCTCGTCGACCGTCACCACCAGCCGGGACAGCGCGCGGTTGAGTTCGGCTCCCGCCACACCGGCGGTTTCCCGGACGGCGCCGAGAACGGTCGCGGCCACGTCGTCCCCGCGAGGTCCGTCGAGTCCGCGGACCTCGATCCAGGCACGGCCGTGTCCGGAACTCGTGCGGCGGGCCGGGGTTCCCCCGAGCACCTCGGTGGCGATCTGCGTCGCGGTCCGTGCGGTGGTGGATATCAGATCGGCTGCGACCGTGCCTCCGTAAGACGCCACCCCGAGTCCGACACCGGCGCCGCGCACCGGCAGGGATGCAGCGGCACGGACGTATCGACCGAGTCCCACGGCAGCTACTGCCTGGAACCCACGCCGAACTGCCGCAGCACGAGCGCCGCCCCGCGGACTCCGCCGACCACACCACCGATCGCGGCGCCGCCGACCGCACCGACCGCGCTGGTCGTCGCGTTCGCAGCACCTGACACGGCGTGCACTGTGCCGTCGACGGTTCGCATGACGAGCTCCCATCGGCCGTGGCCACTACCGCCGATGCGCGGCGGATCATGTCTGCGGTACCCACCTCAGGGTATTCTCAACCGCCGCGCGCCGGAACAGTTTCAGGGAACTCTCAGCGACTATCGGATGCTGTTCTGTCCCATGGGAATTCGATCACCTTGTTCGGTGCGCCAGAATTCCCAGCCGTCGTGGGTTTCGATGTCTCCGCTGATGTGACTGGCAACGGCGGTCGCCGCCGTCGTGGGGTCGGGAAACCGGCGGCCCTGCATCGGACCGCGCATGATCTCCAGAGTCTGCGTGTCGGGGTCGAACCGTCCGACCAGCCGATAACCCTCGAAGTCGGCCACGACCTCGAGGCGGGTATCGATCAGTTCCTCCAACGCCGCGGTCGCTTTCGCCGGCTTCTTCCGGGCGGATGCGCGGGCTGCGGCGTCTGCGCGCAACGTGGCCGCCGTCGTGGCGCGTTGCGCGTCGCTGTAGCGGCTGGGGTCTTTCTCCCCCGCCAGCCCGAGAAGATCCCAGCGCCCGCGACCGTGCGCGACCCGGCTCAGCGGAATCGCGTGATGTCCGGTCCGCGTGCGGCCCGGGGTGTCCATCATCCACAGATCCACCTCGGCGCGGATGTCGTCGGCCACCTCGGACGAGGGCACGACGAAGAACTCCTCCGGCGAACTCGCGAGATCCACGAACACCCAGAACCGCGAGCCGGTGTCGTCGTCGTCGAGCGATTCGTCCTGTTTGCGGGCCTGCCAGTCACCGCTGAGCTTGGAGCGCACCCGCACGATGCAGCTCGTGCCGTCGTCGCCCCAGACCTGGACGGGGTTACGTCGCGAGTGGGTGAGCCGGACTGCCTTGCCGCCCCGTTCCACGACATCGGCGATGAAAGCCTGGATTCCCCGGCTGGCGGTGTCTTCCACTGTCTACGTGTCCGTCCCTGATTCTGCGTCCCGTACGCAGGTGGAGAGAGGTGTGGCGACGGGTTTGCGCAGCACGACTCGGCGTTCTTCCCCTCACCTTACGTGCCGAGCCCGGCGCGCGGTGACTACCCGACCGCGCGGGCCGCTTCCGCCGCCTCGGCGAAGAACCACGACAGCACCAGGGCACCGGGGTCCACGACGCCGCGCGCCGCCTCCCCGATGTAGCTGGCCCGGCCGCGCCGCGCGGTGATGTCCGCGGTCGCCTCGGCGCCACGTGCGGCGGCGTCCGCGGCCTCGGCCAGACCGTCGGCCGGACTCTTCCCGGCCGGGGCGGCCGATTCGAGGGCGGCGACGGCCGGGTCGATGGCGTCGATCATCGTCTTGTCTCCGGGCTGCGCCCCGCCGAGTTCCTGGATCGTATCGAGGCCCGCCCGTGCCGCGGCGGCGATCGCCTTCAGGTCAACACCGTGCGGTGCGTCGGCGGCCACCCGGTAGAACTGCCGGAACCAGACACCGAACAGCGCGCCCGACGTGCCGCCCGCGTGACCGAGATAGGCGTCGGACAGTGACTCGAACACCGTCGGCGGGGAGTAGCTGTCGCGGATCCTGGGAACGTCGACGTGGTCGAGTGCAGCCGCCATGTTGGTGCCGAAGTCCCCGTCGCCTGCGCGGCGGTCGAGGTCGGTGAGGTTTGCCTCCTCGGCGAGCACCTTCTCCACGAACGCGCCGATCCACGCGCCCACCGCCGCACGGCCCAGCGTGTCGGCGGTGCCGGACACCTCCGGCTCGTCCTCACGGGAGGCGACGTTCGACCGGAACCGCACCTCGGATTCGTCTGCGATGCCGCGGAATTCACCGGCCGGGGCGTTGGGCCATCCCGGTGCGGCGGTCGGTGCGTCCCACAGGTCGAGGAGCTGGTCGTCGCAGCGCACCAGTGTGATGGACGCGCCGTCCATGTCGAGGGCGGTGACGAAGCTGCCGACCAGCGAGCGCCGGATCACCACACCCCGCTCCGCGAGGTGGTCGGCAAGTTCACCGAACAGCAGTTGCAGCTCCAGCGGATGCGCCGCGCCGAGCCCGTTGACGATCGCGATCACCGGCTCGCCCCGCTCCACGCCGAGCGAGGCGAGCACGGGGTCGGCGAGCCGGCGGACCAGTTCGGCCGCGCCCATCGCGTCGACCCGTTCGGTTCCGCGTTCGCCGTGGATGCCGATCCCGAGTTCGATCTGCCCGTCGGGGAGGTCGAACGACGGCGAGTCGGCCCCCGGGACCGTGCACGCTCTCAACGCGACCGCCATGCTGCGGGAATTCCGGGCGGTGCGTCGCCCGAACTCCGCGACGGTGGCGAGGTCGTCTCCGCGCTCGGCCGAAGCGCCGCAGATCTTCTCGACCGCGATCGTGGCAGCGGTGCCGCGACGTCCGGGCCCGTCCTCCCGTTCGGAGGCGACGTCGTCGTCGACGAGCACGTGCTCGACCGTGATGCCGTCCTCCGCCGCCAGTTCGCCGGCGATGCGGAAGTTGAGGACGTCGCCGGTGTAGTTCTTCACGATGTGCACGACGCCGCCGCCCGCGTCCACGGCCCGGGTGGCGGCCCGCACCTGCAGTGCGTTGGGTGAACTGAAGATGAGGCCGGGACAGGCTCCGGTGAGCATGCCCCGGCCGACGAACCCTGCGTGCAACGGTTCGTGCCCGGACCCGCCGCCCGACAGCAACGCGACCTGCCCGGCCGGCAACGGTTCCCGCCGTGTGAGATATCCCGGTTCCGGATGCCATTCGAGGTCGTCGGTGGTGGCGACGGCCCCGCGGAGCGCGTCGACGACGAAGGACTTGGGCGAGTTCAGGAACTGTGGATGCGCCATGCTCCCAGGCTAAGCGTCCGCATGTGAGTGCCGCGGAGTGCCGGAGCACACTTTGCCACTCACGTGGGAGGCGGCCGCCAGCGCTTCCTCGAACTCCCGCAGGCCCGATTGCGATCCGAGCAGCAGCGCGAGCCGGGTCAGGAATCCCTCGTGGTCCGATTCGTCCGACTGGTCGAGCGCCTCGGACAGTCCCATCCACACGTTCTCGCGCAGCAGTTCGTCCGGCGTCGCCGTCGTCTCCGTGTGCGTGGGGACGACGCCCAGCGCGGGGGCGGTTGCCGTTTTCAGGTGGTCGCGGACGTCGCCGAGCAGCGACAGGTCCCGAACCCGACACAGGACGAGTCCGTCCGGGCGGATCACGAAGCACTCACCCGCGGACGCGCCGAGGGCCTGCGCCAACGCGCCGTCGGAGTCGTCGAGGACCGTCAGGTCGGCCGCCCCGGCCACCGCCACCGCCGCCCCCGGTGCCGGGACGACGACCGCCCGCACCGATTCCGGCGACAGCGCCATTGCGAGCGCGGACGCGTGCGCGGCGATCATCCGAGCACCGGCCGGGTCGACTCCGACACCGAGCACCGCGAAACCCGTTCCCCGGACACGGTTCAGCGAAGACTGCACCGACCCGTCGGCGGTGGCGACGCGGACGCGCCGGTCCTCCATCGGATCCCCGGGCAGCACGCCGGTCGTCCCCTCGGCCACCGGCCACGTGAGCGGCGACAGGTGCGCGTGCGTCGCACTCGACTGCCGCGGGTTGACGAGGTGACCGAACTCCGGACGGGTCGTGGCCAGCGCCAGCACCGCGTCGCGGGTGGTGCGGTAGCCGTGGCTGCCGGGCGACATGATGAGCGTCGACTTGCCCGCGTTGTCGACGTTCTGCTGCCAGGCGGCGCGCCGTTCGGCCGAATACGACTGCAGGAGAGACTCATCCGCGGTCCCGTGGACGACGGCGGCCAGGGTCCAGGCCAGGGTCTCGGCGTCCTCCATGCCGGAGTTCAGCCCGCGGACTCCGAAGATCGGCACCAGGTGGGCGGCGTCCCCGGCGAACAGGATGCGACCGTGCGTGAAGTCGTCCAGCGCGAGCGCGTGCGCGCGGTAGAAGCCGTGCCATTCGAGGGTCCACGGCACGTCGTTCTCGAGCCAGTCGAGGTGCCGGGTGATGCGGTCGCGGATGCGGTCTTCCTGTGTCTCGAGTTCGGCGTCGTCGGCGCTGTCGAGTTGGTAGTCGATGCGCCAGATGTCGCGGGGCTGCTGATGCATGATGATCGTCGAGCCGGGGTTGCTCGGCGGGTCGAACCACACCATCCGCTCGGCGGGCAGCGTCGATTCCCAGTGGATGTCGGCGATGACGTAATTACCCTGATAGCTGTTTCCCTGCAACCGGATTCCGGCGAGTTCGCGCATCCGGCTGCGACCGCCGTCGGCGGCCACCACCCAGCGCGCACGCAGGCGGCGCGCACCGAACGCGGTGTCGACGTCGAGCGTCACGTCCTCGTCCGACCGCAGCACCCCGGCGACGCTCGACGACCAGTGGAACGTGATCAGTGGGTGCGCGAGCAGTGTGTCGGTCATGATCTGCTCGATCTCGGACTGCGACACGTTGACCATGGGCCCGCGGACGTCGTGGTCGCCGTGCGCCATCTCGAAGTGCAGCACCTGTTCGTCGCGGTAGAAGCTGCGCCCACCCACCCAGGGGAGCACGATCTTCTCGAGTTCCGGCCCGAAGCCGAGCCGGGCGGCCACCTCGAGGCTGTGCCGGGAGATACAAATGGCGCGGCTGCCGAACGACACCTGGTCGGCGGCCTCGAGCACGGTGACGGGGATGCCGCGCTGCGCGAGGCCGAGTGCGACGCCCATGCCGACCGGTCCCGCGCCGACGACGACGACGGGCAGGGCCTCGTCGGTTGCACCGGTCGACGCGAACTCCGTCGCCGGGTACTTCTGTGGCTGAAAGTAGGTGGACATGTCAGGCGGCCTCCGCTTCCCGGCGCTTGGTGGTGGTTTCCGGCAACAGCAGGATCGAGACGAGACTGACCACGGCGATCACCACGAAGTAGGCGGTGACGGCCGTCGAAGTGCCGAACGCTTCGAACAGCCACGTCGCCATGAACGGTGCGAGCCCGCCGCCGAGGATGGCGCCGATCTGGTAGCCGAGAGACGCACCGCTGTAGCGGATGTGGGCGGGGAAGAGTTCCGCGAACAGTGCCGACTGCGGCCCCGCGGTGGTGCCGAGGACCGCCGCCATCACGATCATCGCGAGCAGCATGACGGGGATCGACGCCGTGTCGATGAGCGGGAAGAACACCGCGGCCACGATCACGAGCGCGATCGAACTCCACGTGTACACGCGGCGCCGGCCGAGCACGTCCGACTTCCAGGCCGACACGGCCATGCCCGCCATCCAGACCGGGCACGCGACGATCAGCAGTGTGAGCATGGTGGCGCGGCTGTATCCGAGTTCCTTGGTGCCGTACGTGAGGACGTACACCATGAACACGTAGGCGATGCCGTTGGTCGCGATGAACGTGCCGGCCGCGAGCAGCACCGTCCGCCAGTTGCGGGTCAGCACCTCGACGATCGGCATCTTCACGATCGTGTTGCTCTCCTTGGCCTCCGCGAACGCCGGGGACTCGAAGACGCCGAGGCGAATCCACATCGCGACGCCGACGAGCACGGCGCTCATCAGGAACGGCACCCGCCAGCCCCACGTCTGGAACGCGTCGTCGGACAGCAACTGGGTGACGGCGAGGAACACGACGTTCGCCATGATCACTCCGGCCGGAACGCCCATCTGCGGTGCCGCGCCGTACAGGCCGCGCTTGCCTTCCGGGGCGTGTTCGGTGGCCATGAGCACCGCGCCGCCCCATTCGCCGCCGACGCCGATGCCCTGGACGAACCGCAACGACACCAGCAGGATGGGTGCGGCCACCCCGATGGCCTCGAAGTTCGGGAGCAGGCCGATGCCGACGGTCGCGGCGCCCATCATGGTCAGCGACAGCACCAGCATCGACTTGCGTCCGATGCGGTCACCGAAGTGCCCCATGACGACACCGCCGATCGGGCGGGCGATGAAGCCGACCGCGAACGTGGCGAATGCGGCGAGGGTTCCGGCGAACGTCGACGCGCCGGGGAAGAACTGCGGTCCGATCACCAGGGCTGCGGCGGTGCCGTAGATGAAGAAGTCGTACCACTCGATCGCGGTACCGACGAAGCTCGACAGGACTGCCCTGCGTGCTTCCTTGTGAGACACCGGCGGTGTCGCCTCGGTGATTGCCGTCATCGTCTGCCTTCCCGGTTCTGCTGCGCGCGCACTCATCGCGCTACCGGAAAACAATGACCCGACTCACATACATCTGAAAAGCGGGACTATCCCCACATGAATTGCAGAAAAACCGTGGAAGGCGTGAATGCGCAGCTCAGGGTGTGACGAACCGGATGAATGCCCGCGCGACCCGGCTCAGCGTCGCCTCCTGATGCCACGCCACCACCACGGCCACCGACGCCGGTTTCGGGTCGGCGATCGGTTTCACCACGACGGGCAGCCCCTCGTACGTGACATCCACCCGGGGTCGCTGCAGCAGCAGCGTCCACCCCAGGCCGCGTCCGACGAAGGCCCGCGCCGTCTCGAAGTTCGCGGTCCGGTACGCCACCCGGGGCGCGAATCCGGCCTCCCGGCAGACGTCCATCGCATGGTTGGTGCTCGGTGGCGCGTCCAGCAGCACCATCGGGTGCTCGGCCAGATCCGCGAGGCGCACCGGCCCGTCGACACCCGCCAGCGGATGCTCCGCCCCGAGCACCACCATCGGCTCGCGGGTCATGAGCGGCACGGTCTGCCACTCCGGGGAGAGGTCGAGGTCGTAGACGATGGCGACGTCCAGTTCGCCGCCCTCGAGCTGCGTCCGCAACCGGTTCTGGGTGTCTTCCCGGAACTCCACGGACGCCCGCGGGTACTCCGCGGTGAACGCGTACAACATCGACGGCAGGATCGTCGGGCCGAGCGCCGGGTAGCAGCCGACGGCGATCGGCCCCGCCACGACACCGCCCTCCCCGGATGCGTCGGCCTGCAACTCCCCCGCCTGCTGCAACAGGGCACGCGCCCGCGACAGCACCGCCTCCCCCGTCGGGGTCAGCTGCACACCGCGGGCCCGCCGGCGCACACACAACTGCGCCTTCAGTGCCTTCTCCAGGTCCGTCACCGCCGCGGACAACGCCGACTGCGACAGGTGCATCCGCTCGGCCGCACCACTGATCGTCCCGGTCTCCGCCACCGCCACGAACGCCGCCAGCTGGCGCATCGTGTACACGGGGACGTTGTCGGGGCGGGGCATGCAAGAACGGTAGCGCGGACAATTCAGCGTCCGGTGGCCGCCGGGACCTGCGCGAGCACCTCCCGGGTGGCGGCGACCAGCCGCGCGAGCCACGCGTCCGTGCCGACGACCTGCCGGAGCGGTTCGTTGGGGAGTTCGATGCTCACCGGCAGGCCCGCCGGCAACGTCGCCCAGATGTCGGCGAGCGGGATGCCGCCCGACCCCGGCACCAGCCGCTCTTCGCGCGCCTGACGGATCAGTTCGGCGTCGTCCGTGGGCGCAGGCACCGAGCCGTCGCACATCTGGGCGTAGTGCAGCCACTCCCGCGGGATCGCCGCCAGGTCGTCGAGCGTGGTGCTCGACCGTCCGACGTGCAGCCCGTCCACCAGCACGCTGCGCGCCGGCCCGTCGGCCTGCGACACGATCTCGACCGCGGTGGTCGCGTCGGGCACGGCCGTCCACGGCATGAACTCGAGGCTCGCGACGATGCCGTACTGCGCGCACAGTTCCGCGAGCCGGGCGTAGGAGTCGGTGAGCCGGGAACGGTCGCGGTCGTCGCCGCCGACGAGCACGGCCTTCGCACCGAGCCGGGCGCCCGCCTCGAGCAGCGGAACGTACGACTTCGGGTCGAAATCGGCTCCCAGCCGGATGATTTCGAGGTCGAACACCTCGATCGGCGAATCGTCGAGACGACGGATCAGCGCGTCGAGGGCGGCGTCGTCCTCGTGCAGCGGGTAGGCGGTGGTGCCGGGCGCGGCGGGCAGCAGCCGGATGCCGATGGTGTCGAAGCCGTGCTTCTCGGCGAGGTCCACCTGCTGCAGCGGCGCGGTGTCGAGCACGGTGAGTGCGGCAAGGCCGAGTGGGGCGGTCATCGCAGATCTCCTGTCGTCGAGGCGAGGCGGCGACCGGTGAGGTAGCCGAAAGTCATGGCCGGGCCGAGGTTGATGCCGCCGGACGGGTAGTGGCCGCCCATGACGCTGGACTGGTCGACCCCGACGGCGAACAACCCGTCGATCGGCTGGTCGTCGTCGTTGAGCACCCGCGACGCCCTGTCGGTGACCAGACCGGCGAACGTGCCGAAGCTGCCGGGCACCACCTTGACCGCGTAGAACGGGCCTTCTTCGAGCGGTGCGAGGGAGGCGTTGGGCCACGGATTGTCGGCGTCCCCGGACCCGACGGTGAACGGGGTGGTGCCACGACCGAACTCGGGGTCGACGCCGTCGCGGGCGCCTTCGTTGAACGCTGCGACCGTCTTCTCCAGGCCATCGGGGTCGACGCCGATCTTCTCGGCCAGCTCGCGCACCGTGCGGCCGCGGGTGAGGTAGCCGGACTTCAGGTAAGGCCACGTGGGGATCGGCAGCGGCTTGGCCATGCCGAGCGGGAAGTACCGCAGGTACTGTTGGTCGGCGATCAACCAGGAGCAGACCTCGTCGCCGTCGGGGACCTGTTCGACCATCGCCAGAGTGTAGTCGTGGTAGCCGAGGGCCTCGTTGACGAAGCGGCGACCGTCGGCGAGAACGCCGATGGCGCCGGGCTTTCCGCGGTCGAGGATGTGCGGGAACACGCCCTCCTTGCCGTTGCGGTATCGGATGATCGACACCGGGCAGTACGCCACCGGCGATGCGACCGAGCGGTCGAGTCGGCCGCCGACCGACTCGCCGAGGGTGATGCCGTCGCCGGTGGTCGTGGACGGGGTGAGGGTCCAGTGTTCACGGCCCGTGGGTGTGCGGGGGAAGAGTTCGCGGCGCCGGTCGACGTCGCGACTGAAGCCGCCCGTCGCGAGGACGACTCCGCGGCGGGCGGACACGGAGTAGGCCCCGTCCGGGCCCTCCAGCCGGACACCGGTGACGGTGCCCGCGGAGTCGGTGGTCAGCGCGGTGGCCGCCGTGCTCACGCGGATCTCGACGCCGGCGTCGAGCGCCGACCGCAGCAGCCGGCCGACGAGCGCGGTGCCGTTGACGAGCTGCTGGCCGCGGCGTGTGATGGCGAGGTCGAGCAGGTGCGTGGACACCCTGCGGGCGCAGTGCACGAATGCCTTCGCCGAACGCGTCGAGTGCAGGAAAGCCTGGAGGTCCGGGCCGGCCATGATGCCCATACCGAGGAACGACGTCTCGTAGAGCTGCCGCCGGAGCAGCGCCGCGACGTCGGGGCCGAGCTTCCGGAGGCTCACCGGCTTCGGCCCGACGGAGCGGTGTCCCGTGCCCGCACCCGGTGTGTCGCCGTGGATGTCGGCGATCTTCGCGCCCGGAACGAATTGCAGCGCCGTCTTCTTCTCGAAGAACTCGACCATCTCGGGTGCGCCGTCGAGCAGGGCATCGACCTTGGCGGCGTCGAAGTTCTCGCCGAGTCGGTGCTCGAGATAGGTGCGCGGCAGCGAGCGATCCTCGTTCACGCCGTCGGCCTGCGCGAACAGGTTCCGCGGCGTCCACATCCAGCCGCCGGACCACGCCGTCGCGCCGCCGCACGTGTCCGCCTTCTCGACGACGAGGACGGAGGCTCCCCCGTCGGCTGCGGCGACGGCGGCGGACAGACCGCCCGCTCCGGAGCCGATGACGACGACGTCGTAGGTGGCGATGGTGTGTTCGGGGGTCATAGCGTCTCCTGAGCGGATGTCATTGCGAAAGTCGGTGCGGGCGTGAGGTCGACGACCCGGCCGGTGCGCGAAGACTCGTAGATCGCCGCGATGATCGCCAGCGAGGCGCGCGCGTCACGTCCGGTGACGGCAGGATCGCGACCGGTCAGGACGGAGTCCGCGAAGTCCTGCACCTGGAGTGTGTGGAAGTCGGCGAGTCCGGCGTTGACTTCGGTGACGTCGAGATTGGCGCGGACGTCGGCTGGGAACGGGGCACGGAACTCCACTTCGCCGGGGACCGTCCAGATCTCGTTGACGCCCTCCCGGCCCTCCGGGAACTCGAGGACGCTCGCAATCACACCGGTCTGCCCGATCACGGTGACCCGGTTGCCGAGGTTGTGGTTGGCGCCGGTGGTCGCGGTGACGGTAGCCGTGCCGCCCGACGCGAACGAGACGACGGCGGACGCGCTGTCCTCGGTCTCGACGTGGTCGCCGTGTGTGTGGGTGCGGATGAAGCCGCTCACCGACACGGCCTCACCCATGAACCACTGGAGCATGTCGATCTGGTGGACGGCCTGCGTCATCAGGACACCGCCGCCGTCGGTGTCCCACCGTCCGCGCCACTCGTCGGCGGAGTAGTAGGACGACGGGCGGTGGAGAAGCACCGACGCCTCACCGAGCACCGGAATGCCGATCCGGCCGTCGTCGATGGCCGTCCTGATCCGCCTCGCGGCCGGCCAGAACCGGCGCTGGAACAGCACACCGAACGTGATGCCCGCGTGGTCGGCGGCCGCGATCATCCGGTCGGCCGCGGCGACGTCGACCGCGATCGGCTTCTCGCACAGCACGTGGATCCCGGCCTCGGCGGCCGCGACGACCACCTGCTCGTGCACCGGATGCGGGGTGCAGACGGTGCACGCATCGAGGCCGAGGGCGATCAATTCCTCCACCGAACCGACGGCCCGCGCGATGCCGTGCGCGGATGCGAACTCGCGGGCGCGGTCGACGTCAGGGTCGCAGCAGCCGACCACCTCGACGCCGGTCACCTGCTGCAGGGCCCGTGCGTGGTTGCCGGCGATCTTTCCGCAGCCGACGATGCCGATACGTAGTGCCATCAGTAGTGTTCCTCGGTTTCGACGTCCCTGGCCGCGGACTCGCCGCGGTCGAGACGGTTCAGGGCGTCGACGTCCGCGCCGGTGAGCCGCACGTCGAGGGCGGCCAGGTTCTCGGCCTGGCGCGCGGGATTCGCGGATCTCGCGACCGGCACGACACCCTGCGCGAAGTGCCAGGCCAGGACCACCTGCGCGGGGGTGCGGTCGAGGCGCCGGGCGATGTCGGTGACCACGGGTGAGTCGAGCACCTCGCCGCGGCCCAGCGGGCTCCACGACTGCGTGAACACGCCGAGTTCGTCGTTCGCGCGCCGGACGGGCAGCCGGGCGAGTGACGGGTCCATCTGGATCTGGTTGACTGCCGGCGCTTCTCCGGTTTCGGTGACGACGCGACGCAGGTGCGTCTCCAGGAAATTGGAAACGCCGACGTAGCGGACGAGGCCGGCGTCGCGGCATGCGAGCATCGCCTCGAACGCCGCCACGTACCTGTCGTGGCGGGGCAGCGGCCAGTGGATGAGGAACAGGTCGAGCCGATCGAGTCCCAGATTCTTCAGGCTGCGCACGACCGCGCCTCGGATGTCACCCGACACGTGATCGCTCCCCCGCAGTTTCGTGGTGACGAACAGCTCCTCGCGGGGCAGTCCGCACTCCGCGAGCGCCACACCCACAGCGTCCTCGTTGTCATAGATCGTGGCGGTGTCGACGAGCCGGTAGCCGGCCTCGATACCGGACAGCACGGCCCGGGTGGCGTCCGAGCCGGTCAGTGGCCAGGTCCCGAGACCGAGGGGCGGGATGTCCATCATGCGCTGACCTCCTCGCGAGCTTCGGCGGCCGCGGTGATCTTCGCGGCGACGTCGGCTGCGGTGACGAGAGCGGCGTGGATGGAGCCGCCGTCGCCACTCGCGTCACCGACCGTGTGGACGCCGAGTCGCGGTGCCAGCGACCGCACTGCGGCGAGCAGGTCGGTGCGCGGCTCGACGCCGTGCGAGATCAGCAGTTCACCGGGAGCGTCCACCACCCGCTCGTCCCCGGCGGTCGAGATCACCACCCGGTCTTCCTCGATCCGCGTCACGATCGACGACAGATGGGTGGTGAGGTTCGCACTCGCCGCGAGCCGCGGCAGCAGCACGATCTTGCCGCGTCGGCCGACATCGTGGGCGATCGTCTCCTGCGGGCCGATCATGACCACCTTCGTGCCGTGCTGGAGCAGGTCGTCGGCGACCGCGGCCGCTTCCCGGTCGGCGCCGAAGATCGTGATCGCCTCGGGTGCAGGGTCTCCGCATTCCAGGAACTCGCGAACGTCGCGGACCCTCCGGGTGTCGGCCCCGGGGAGGTCGACCTCGGGTCCGCGGCCGCCCGTCGCGAGCACGACGGCCTCAAAGTCGAGTTCCGCCAGTGCGGCGGCGTCGACCCGCGTGCCGGTGTGGCAAGCGATGTCGAGGTCGGCGATCTCGGCGAGGTACCAGTCGACGATCCGTGCGTACTCGGGGTACTCGTGCAGTCGCGAGGCCAGCGCGAAATCGCCACCGAGACTGCCGCGTTCGTCGTACAGGTCGACGCGGTGCCCGGCGAGCGCGAGGTCGCGGGCGGCCGCCATGCCCGACGGCCCGCCGCCGACGACGGCGACACGCACCGCCACGTCCGCCGGCTTCGACGGCTGCTCGAGTTCGCGGCCCACCCACGGATTGACCGAGCACGGAACGGGTCCGGCGGCGAGGCTGTCGATGCAGTAGTTGCAGGCGATGCAAGGCCGGTACCGGCCGCCGTCCAGCGCGCGGTTCGGGAAGTCCGGGTCGGCGTGCAGGGTGCGGGCCATGCTGACGAAGTCGGCCTGCCCGGATTCGATGATCTGCGCCGCGACCTCGGGTGAGCTGATCCGGCCTGCGACTCCGACGGGGAGGTCGAAGTCCCGCGTGTACTGCTCGGAGAACGGGGCGAGGAGCCCGCGCGGCCACTCGCCGGGTTGGATGATCCACTGCCCGGATTCGTAGTTACCGGCGGAGACGTCGAGGAAGTCGAGCCGGTCGGTGGCGATCGCGTCGATCCGGGCGCGGGTCGTCTCCGCGTCGAGACCGCCGTCGACGGCCTCGAACGCCGAGAACCGCAGTCCGAGAGCGATACCCGGTGCCATCGCGCGCACGGCGTCGATCACCTTGTTGACGAACAGTGCCGGATCGGCCCACTCGTCGTCGCGGTGGTTGTACGCCGGCGAGAGAAACTGGTGGATGAGATAGCCGTGACCGCCGTGCAGCGAGATCACGTCGACCCCGGCCTGCTGACAGCGCGCGGCGGCCTCACCCAAGCATTCGATGATGTGCTCGATGTCGTCGCCGTCGAGTTGCTCGGGCATTTCGCCGCCGACCACCGCGCACGGGATCGGTGACGGTGCGACAGGGACGAATCCGCTGACGGAACCCTGCGCGGTGCGGCCGCCGTGATTGAGTTCGACGCCGACGAGGGCACCCTGCGCATGAATCGCCTCGGCCATCTTCGCGATGCGCGGGATGCGTTCGTCGACGTCCACTCCCATCTGCCGGACACGGCCCTTGCCGTCGGCCCGCACGTAGCTGGCCTCGGTGAAGACGAGTGCTGCGCCGCCCGCCGCACGGCGCTCGAGGTATGCGATGTACTCGTCGGTCATCGTGCCGTCGACCTCGCAGTAGTTGCGCTCCATCGGCGCCGACACGAAGCGGTTGCGCAGTCGCACGTTACCCAGGTCGAGTGGTGCGGCGAACGGACGCGCGGTCATCGGGACTCCTCGAGAACGGTCGGGGCGCACTGATCGGCGAGCAGTTCGCCGAGGTGACGTCGCATGCGGTCGGGGTCGGGCGTGACCCCGGTGAGGAGGACGAACGTGTCGGCCGCCTGAGCGACGAGCATCTGACCGCCGTCGAGCACGGCGCAGCCGAGAGCGCTTGCTGCCGCGACGAGTTCGGTCCGCAGGGGGCGGTAGACGATGTCGGCGACCCACAGTCCGGGATGGAGCGCGCCGGTGTCGAACGGCGTTCCAGGATGTCCGACCATGCCGATCGGGGAGGCGTTGACGACGCCGTCGCAGCGTTCCAGGTTCGCTTCGATCGCGTCGAGGGGGATGGCCGTGACCCGCGTCTGCGGGAAGGCCGCCGCGAGGCGCGTGCAGACGTCCGCCGCGCGGGCCGGGTCGAGGTCGGCGACCCGCAGGTCCGTCACTCCGGCGGCGGCGAGCGCGTAGGCGACGGCCGAACCGGCACCGCCCGCACCGGCGAGGACGACGCGGCCGAGCGTGGCATCGGGCAGTCCCCGGCGCAGCGCCGCGAGGAATCCGCTGTGGTCGGTGTTGTGACCGATCAGTCGCCCGTCACGGACGACGACGGTGTTGACGGCACCGAGAAGTCGCGCGTTGTCGGATAATTCGTCGAGGGAGTCGACGACCACCTGCTTGCACGGGTGGGTGACGTTGAGTCCGGTGCAACCCGCTGCGACGGCCTGCCGCAGCGTGTCGCCGGAACGGTCGACGGGGATGCCCTCCGCCGCGACGTCGAGCAGGTCGTAGCGGTAGTCGGTCAGGCCGAGGGCGGCGGCCTCGTGTTCGTGCAGCGCCGGCGACAGGGACGTGGCGATCCCTGCCCCGACGAGGCGGATCCGGTGCCGGGTGGATACGGGGTGCATGAAGATCTCCTGCAGTGGTGAAGGTCCGGTCAGGTCAGGCCTCGGTGCGGACGAGCGCCTGGTGCCGGGTGCCGACCGTCGTCGTGCCGGGTTCGCCGAGCTGCTCGGTGGGTGTGCGGTACGTCTCGGGGCCGGTGAGCGCGGCGACCGACGACAGCAGCGCGAAGCCCAGGCACATCCAGGCGACCGGGGTCCAGTTCGCGGTGTCGCCCGCCGACAGCCACTGCGCGATGGCCGGGGTGAAGCCGGCGACCAACAGTCCCAGCATGAGGCTCACGGCCATTCCCGTGTACCGGACCTTGGCGGGGAACTGCTCGGGGAAGTACGCCGGGTACACGCCGTTGGGCATCGCGTAGAACAGGCCGATCAGGACGATGCCGGCCGCGAACACCATCGGCGCGCTGCCCGTTCCGATCGCGTGGAAGAACACGAACACCATGCCGGCGGCACCGACGGCGCCCGTCACGAACACCGGTTTGCGGCCGATCCGGTCGGCGAGCATTCCGAACAGCGGCTGGGTGAGGACCGCCACGAAGTTGGCGACGGCGATGGCCCACAGCATCGTGGAGCGTTCGAGCCCGGCGACCTGCACGGCGTACGCCAGCGCGAAGACGTTGACGATGGTGTTGATCATCGCGAACGTCGCGCTGAGGCTGATGCGGATCACGGTGCGCCAGTGCGAGCGGAACATCTCGACGACGGGGATGCCCGCCGTGTCGTCGTGTTCCTTCAGCTCTTCGAAGACCTCCGGCTCGTCGAGCTTGCGACGCAGCCAGACCGCAACACCCGTCACGACGATGCTGAGCAGGAAGGGCACACGCCAGCCCCACGAGTAGAGCGCGTCGTCGGGCAGCGCGGCCACGGGAATGAACACCAGGCTCGAGATGACGATGCCGAACATGATGCCGCTCATGGTGAACGAGGTGTAGAACGAGCGACGGTTGTCCGGTGCGTGTTCGAGAGTCAACGCGGAGGACCCGGGCGATTCGCCGCCGGCCGACAGGCCCTGCAGCAATCGCAGGAGCACCAGGATGATGGGCGCGGCGATACCGATCTGGTCGTACGTGGGCAGGCAGCCGACGACCACGGTCGCGATACCCATGAGCAGGAGGCACGCCAGCAGCGAATTCTTGCGCCCGTATCGATCCCCGAGATGTCCCCACAGCACTGCGCCGAGTGGACGCGCGATGTACGCCACACCGAGCGTGCCGATCGACAGCAGGGTCGCCGTGGCTCCTCCGCCCGGGAAGAAGATCCGCGGGAAGACCAGCGCTGCCGCGGACCCGTAGATGAAGAAGTCGTAGTACTCGAGCGTGCTGCCGAGGAATCCCGAGACGGCGGCCCGGCGGGCGTTCTCGTTCGGTTGTCCCCCGGTGTCGCGAGTAGACGTGCTTGCCATGGTGTTCCTTTCGTCCCAGGGATCCGGTGCGCCGCAAGGCTTCTTCGGAGGTGACCCACCTCACACGAAGTTCCGGACCGTGACGAGCGTGTCATGGCGGACTATGCGCAGTCCAGCGCAAAAAAAGTCTTAGATATAGACCGAAAATGTCCTAATCGGGAGTCGGGAGAATGTCCTCCGATACCGCGAGGGCCACCCGGAGCGCGTCGGAGACCCGACGCGGGGACCAGGCGAGTCCGTGGTTCATGTAGATCGGCTCACCGGTGAGCGGCACGAACACCGTGCCCGGGGGCGTGAGCGCGGCAATGCCCGACGTCATGAGCGCCACGCCGACACCCGTCGCCACCAGCATCAGGATCATGTACGGGTCGGTGATCTCCTGCACCACGCGGGGACGGAATCCCGCATCGACACAGGCCCGCATCGCGACCTCCTGCAATGCCGAGCCTGCCGACAGCGGTGTCGTGACGAACCCGTCTTCGGCGAGGTCGCGCAAGTCGATCTCCGGCTCCGACGCGAGCGGGTGGTCCGCCGGGAGCACCGCCCCGAACGGCTCGCGGCGGATCAACCGGGTGGACACCGAGGCGGTCTCCACGGGAAGTCCGACGAACGCGAGATCGAGTGCGCCACTGTCCAGTTGAGTGATGGCGTCGCGGGTCATGATGCGTCCGACGAGGGTGAGTTCGATGTCGGGGTAGCGCTGCCGGAGTGCACGGGTGAGCGGGGGCAGCGACAGGTGATTGAGCACGCCCGTGAAGCCGATCTTGATGCGGCCGTACACGCCCCCGGCGGACGCGCGGGTGGCCTGCCGCGCGATGTCGACACTCTCGAGAATGCGGTAGGCGTGCGGCAGGAACGTGTGGCCGGCCGACGTCAGGGCCACACTGCGGGTGCTCCGCTCGAACAACGGCACGCCGATGTCCTTCTCGAGTTTGCGCACCGTCTGACTCAGCGGCGACTGGGCCATCTGGAGCCGCGCGGCGGCCCTGCCGAAATGCAGTTCTTCGGCGACGGCGACGAACGCTTGCAGCCAGCGAATCTCCATCGGATTCCCTTCGGCGAGTTTGACGAGTGTGGCTCAGCCCATATATTCCAATTCGCACACAGTGTGAAACCGATCATTCTGATTTCGCACATAGAACAAGACTAATGCGCACACAGTCGCGAGGAGAGACCACCATGGCCACGTATCCCGAGGGCGCGACCGCGCTCGTCACCGGCGGAGCGAGCGGAATCGGTGCGGCGTGCGCGAAACGCCTCGCCGGCGCCGGGGTCCGCGTCGTCACCGCCGACGTCGCCGCCGGGGCCGACGAGCAACTCGACGTCACCGACGCCGACGCCGTCGAGAAGCTCGCCGCCCGGCTCGGCAGCGTCGACATCCTCGTCAACAGCGCCGGTGTCGTGGGACCGTCCGCTCCCCTGGTGGCCGTCGACCTCGAGGACTGGCGCCGCACGTTCCGCATCAACGTCGACGGGACGTTCCTCCTCTGCCGCGCGTTCGTGCCGGCCATGGCCGACGCAGGCTGGGGGCGGGTCGTGAATCTGGCGAGCATCGCGGCGAAGGATGGAAATCCCAACCAGAGCGCCTACTCGGCGTCGAAGGCGGCCGTGGTCGCGCTGACGAAATCGCTCGGCAAGGAGGTCGCGCAAACCGGTGTCCTGGCCAACGTGGTGGCCCCCGCCGCGGTGGAGAGCCCGATGAATGCCGGCACCGACCCGGCGACCCTCGCGCGGTCACAGAGCCTGACCCCGATGGCCCGGATGGGTCGGCCCGAGGAGATCGCCGAACTCGTCGCATGGCTGTGCTCGGAGGCGCTCAGCTTCTCGACCGGCGCCGTCTACGACGCCAGCGGTGGCCGGGCGTCGTACTAGCGGGACACTCGCTCCAGCAAGTTCGGCAATGGACCGCCTTGGTCACCAGCGACGGCGGCGCCGCCCGACAGTTCCAGAACGAGGCCGAGGTCGGCATGGTCGGCATCGACGTCCCCATCCGCGTCCCCACCGCGTACTACTCCTTCGGTGGCCGCCGCCGGCGCCGCCGATGCTCGCTAATGATGAACTCCGAGGCGGCGCCGGCATGCACCTTGGCGTGGTCACCCACATTCACAAGTGCGCGGGTTCCCGGATTCTCGGTCCTCCCCTGCCATCTCCGCGCACGATTCCCCGGTCAGCCTCGATTCTCGAGCACCGGCCCACGCAAATCCTCGTTGCTGTACGACTCGCGAACCCCACTCGACGGTAGTTGCGAACCTGCACGTCAGCACGCCGAATAGCGCGGGATCCTGCGCTGTCCCCGCGTGCGGTGGTCACTTTCGCGATCAATCCCTCTCAACTCTCGATGCCTTGACAACGGCGATGCAGTGTGACCACCATTACCGCATCATGTGATAGAGGTTATCACACTATGAGAGGAAATTATGAAGGTTGCGATCCTCGGCTTGGGCGAAGCCGGAAGTCTCTACTCGTCGGGATTCCTCGCGAAGGGCTGGGAGGTGACCGGGTTCGACCCGGCCGACACCGCCACCCCCGCGGGAGTGCTGCGCTTCGACGACGTCGCCGACACCGTGCGAGGTGCGGATCTGGTGCTGAGCCTGGCCAGCGCGAAGGTGGCGGTGCGGGCGGCGACCGACGCCGCACCGCATCTGTCGGACGGCATTTGCTATGCGGACATGAATGCCGCGCCAGCCGAGATCAAGGCGCAGGTCGCCGACGTGGTCGGCGCGGCCGGCGCTGCGTTCGCCGATGTCGCGGTGGTCGGGTCCGTCCCCGCCCACGGGGCGCGTACCGCCCTGGTGGTCAGTGGCGACGGATCGACCGCGGCGGCCGCGTATTTCGAGGCACTCGGCGCCACGGTCGAGGACATCTCCGGTGCGCCCGGGGACGCGTCGAACCGCAAGCTGCTGCGCAGCGCGTTCATGAAGGGCCTCGGCGCGTTGATCGTCGAATCGGTCGATGCCGGGATCGCTGCCGACGCCGAGCAGTGGGTGCGTGCGCAGATCGCCGGTGAGCTGTCCGGCAGCTTCTCGGCCCTGGACCGGCTGCGGGACGGCACCCGCAAGCACGCCGCCCGACGCTCGGTGGAGGCGGCCGCCTCGGTCGAGCTCCTCGACACCCTTGGTGTCCGCCCGGTCCTCGCGTCCGCGACGACCGAGGTGCACCGCACCCTCGCCGATGCGAATGGACGCGCCACCGACGAGTTGCTCGAGGCCTACGCCGGGCTCCCGGTCGCCAACATCGGCGACGCCCGCCAGCGCATGGGCATGGTCGATTCGGGTATCCATGCCATGTGGAAGGGCGCACGGATCGTCGGCCGTGCCCGCACGGTGTGGACCCGGGCCGGCGACAACAAGGCGCTGCATGAAGCGCTGGCGAAGGTGCAGGCTGGTGAGGTGATTGTCATCAACGGACAGGGCGACCAGAATCGGGCCTTGATGGGTGAGTTGATCGCCGAACGCGCCCGCTCCCGCGGCTGCGTCGGCATGATCATCGACGGCGCCGCCCGCGACATCGATGTCCTGCAGGAGATCGGGTTCGGCGTGTGGGCCCGTGCGGTGAACCCCTCGGGCCCCTACAAGGACGGCCCCGGCAAGATCGACGTCCCGGTCGCGGTCGGCGGTGTCGTCTGCGCCCCCGGCGACCTCGTCGTCGCGGACGACGACGGCGTCATCATCATCCCGGCGGCCGAAGCGTTCACCAGCCTGGCGGGTGGCCGGGCGGTCGAAGCCGACGAGGCGCAGCGTCGGGCCGCGATCATCGCCGCCCGTAAGGTCGCGGCATGATTGCCATCTGGGCGTTGCTGGCGTTCATAGCGTCCATCGTCTTCTGGAATGCGGTGCTCAAACGCAACATCGGTGAGGCGATGATCGTCGGGTTCGTCGTCGTCGGTGCGTTCGCCGGCCGTGACGCTCCGAAGTACATGTGGGAGGGCTTCGTCAATTCGATGCAGGAGGAAGTGACGTTCGCCGGGCTGGCGTTCATCTTCATGAGCTTCATCCTCGCGAGGACCCCGGTGCTGGACCGGCTCATCGACATCCTCAACTCGTTCCTCGGCCGCCTGCGCGGCGGTCCGATCTACACGTCCACCGTCGCCGGCGGCATGTTCGGTGCCATCGCGCATGTCGGCGCTTCGGTCACCGCCGCGGTCGGCTCAGTCACCGTGCCGTGGATGAAACGCTCCGGCGTCAGCGGCGAACTCTCCGCCACCGTCGTCGCCGGCTGCGCGGGCATGGGCGTGACGTTCCCGTTCAGCGCGACCATGTTCATCCTGGTCGGGTCCAGCACCGTCACCGGGATGATGGCCGCCGACGACATCATCGTCCCGCTCGCCATCGCCGGCCTCTGGTGCCTCGGCTACCGACTGGTGCTGAGCTACTACCTGGTCCGCAAGAACGGCCTGCAGCCGATCGCACCGGAAGACCGGATCCCGGTGAAGCGGAGCCTGCGGGTCGGGTGGACCTCGCTGTTGCTGTTCGTCCCGATCCTGATCCCGCTGCTGCTCACCCGCGGTCCGGTCGCCGCACCCATCGCGCACTACACCGACCTGGTGATGTCGAGTGCCCTGAGCCTGATCACCTGGATCCCCGTCCTGATGATCCTGCTGGTGCTCTTCCTCGGGCGCCGGCACCTGCCCAAGACCAGCACGGGCTGGTGGAAGGTCCTCGGCGACGCCGCCCCCCAGTTCGGCGTCATCGGTATCACCATCGTTGCCGCGTTCTCCGCGTCGGCGGTGCTCGCCAAGCTGAAACTGCCTCAGCAGCTGACCGCGATGCTCGAAAGCCTCAGCGCACCGTCCTGGCTGATGGCGATCCTCGTCGGGATCATCATCGTCATCATCGCGATCCCGCTGACCGCCTCTGCCACCATGGCCTCGGTCGGCCCCGTCGCCGTCGCCGCCCTGGTCGGCACCGGTATCGCCGCCCCCGTGGCCGCGGCCGCCGTCTTGGTCTTCGCGTCCACCGAGGGCGCCTCCCCACCCTCGGGCGCTCCCATCTACGTCGCCTCCGGGATCGCCCGGATCGACCCGTCGAAGATTTTCATGCCGCTCCTGAAGTACTACTGCATTCCCATCCTCGGCATCGGGGTACTGATCGCCCTCGGCCTCCTCCCCGTCTGATCCCGCGACAGGACACGTCATGTTCCAGAAAAGCTTCTCTACCCTCTTCCGCATCAGCGTCGTCGCGTTCCTGCTCGGCGGACTGGCGATCGTGCTCGGTCAATCCGTCGGACTGATCCTCGGCGACGGCGTCGTCGTCACCCACGTCGAGGAACTGCTCGCCCCGTACGCCTACGGTGCCGCAGGCATCGCCGGACTGCTCGCCTTCGTCTTGTCGTACTTCCACCACGGCGGAGAGGAGGACGCCCTCGGAAACGAGGACTCTCCCGCCCGCACCGCCGAACACGTCGGATGACCAGGTCGATGAGCACGATCGGTGCCGACTCCACCTACGCCGACCTGTGCGCCCGCACCGACGGCGCCCCGGCCGGGTCGAGTTGGGGAGTCTTCGACAACCGGGACCGGGGGACGGCGAACTTCGCCGGCCCCGGGCAGGTCCGCGACGCCGCCACCCTGGTCACCCGGGGTGCGGTGTTCGCCCTCGACTATCCGCTCGGCGCGTTCGACCCACCGATGGCCCGGTCGCGCACGGCGCCGAAGCACACAATCGTCTCCGCGCACGCCGAATCCCGCGACGACCTCCTCGACGGTTTCTACCTGCAAGCCAGCAGTCACCTCGACGGATTGCGCCACCGACGGGTGTCCGGGCAAGGCTTCTACGGGGGTATTCCCGACGACCAGGTCACCGAAGGGTCCCCGGCGCTCGGGATCCAGGCCTGGTCGCAGGACCCGATCGTCGGCCGCGGCTTGCTCCTCGACCTCGAAGCGCTTCACGCCGAGCGCGGGCATCCGCTCGACCACGCCCAGGGTCCGGCGCTCGACCCTGCCGACCTGGACGCCGCCGCGCAGCGCCAAGGCTGCGAGATCCGCGGCGGTGACCTGATTCTCGTCCACACCGGCTGGGCACACTGGTACCTCACCGCCACCGACGACCAACGCAACGAGGTCCGCTCCGGTCGCCGCTCCACCGGCTTCGCACAGAGCCGCTACCTCGCACAGTGGTTGTGGAACAACAAGATCGCGCTCTTCGGCACCGACACCTTCGCCGTCGAAGTTCTCCCCGTCCTCCCCGACAGCCCGTTCACGGAGTCCGCTCCCGAGGATGCCGGAATGATGCACCAGGAACTGATCGGCAAACTCGGCGTCCCCCTCGGCGAACTGTGGAACCTCACCGCACTCGCCGTGGACAGCCGCCGCACTCACACCTGGGACGCCCTGGTCACCGTCAAACCACTCAACTTCGTCGGCGGGGTCGGTTCGCCCTGCAACGCGACCGCCATCCGCTGACAGGTTTATCGCACAATGATAAGTTTCATCGAAAGTAGGTGAATCGAGGAGGAAACATGGCGGCGCCGACCAACAACATGCGATCACTGGACCGCGCGTTCGACGTGCTCGGCGTCCTCCAAGAGGCAAAGCAGCCCCTGCGGCTCAGCGAAGTCGCCCGCCACGCATCACTGCACGTCGCCACCGTGCAGCGGATCCTCGGCGTGCTCCTCGAACGCGGGTACGCCGCCCGCATCGGCGACACCTACACCGCCGGGCCCGCTGCGCTCGCGGTCGCGCACGCGTTCATGGTCACCAACCCGCTCAGTGTCCTTGCCCAGCCCATGCTGCAGCAGCTCGCCGCGAGTACGGGGTTCACCGCGTCGATGTATGTGAAGGTCGAATCCTCCCGAGTGCTCATCGCGCGGGTGGAAAGCGACCATCCGCTCAACTACATCCTCCCCGTCGGTGAGCGCCTGCCGCTCTACCTGGGCGGCGCCGGGAAGACGATCCTCGCTCATCTCGACACCGCGGAGGTCGACGAGATCCTCGGCGGTATCGGCGACATGGCCCTCGCCAGCGGTGCGACCGTGTCGAAAGCGGAACTGTTCGCCCAACTCGAAAAGATCCGCAGCGACGGCTTCGCCGTGTCGGTCAGCGAACGCCTCTACGGCATCGCCTCCGTCACCGCCCCCGTCCGTGCCGCCGACGGCACCCTCGTCGCCGTCCTCGGCGTCACCGGACCCGCCGACACACTCACCGACACCCAGATCGACCACCTGATCCCCGAAGTCCGCCGCGCCGCAACCACTCTCGGCACACGGGTACCCGTCGCCGGCTAGCCGGACAGTTCGCTTCCGGCCGACGATTCCTGTTCAGACCGGCTACCCCGACAGGCAAACCAGCAATCGGAGCAATGGCCAAACCTTCACGTAGTCAAGACATCGTCGCCTTCGCCCAAACCTGGGCGCCGTTCGGCGATGTTCGCCGCACCGGGTTATGCCCGGGCGCCGAGTGTTTCGAGGAAATCCGCAATGGCCGCTTCCGGCCGTTCCGTGTGGTTGCGTCGCGTGGTGGTGAGTCGGGATCGCGCCATCGCCGGTCTGCTTCGGAGGTGCCACCCCAGACGCCGTAGGGTTCGCCCACGGTGATTGCGTGGGTGTGGCACTCGCGTTGCACGGGACAGGTGGCGCAGACGGCTTTCGCCTGCCGTTCGCGGCGGATGCGCGCGCCTCGACCTTCGCCGTCGCGGGCGAAGAACAGCTCGGCGCCGGTGTCCCGGCACCGAGCGTGCATCTGCCAGTCCCAGAGCTGGGTACAAGGCTGGGGTAGGCACGGTCAGGCTGAGTGATGGCATCGTCCCGCTCCACTCCGGTCAGCTCGGGGTCAGTTCGGAAAGTAGCTACTCAGTGTCCCGGCCAGACCGAGGAGTTCGACGGTGGAGGCACCCTCGGCGATCTGTTCGCGGAACTTGGTTTCCTTGTCCTCGCGGGCCTGGGCGAGCTCGAGGGCGGATTCGACCTCGCCGGCGTAGACCACAACCAGGCCGTCGCGGTCCCCGACGATGACGTCGCCGTTGTGCACGGTAGTGCCCGCGATGTCGACGGGTTGGCCGATGCTGCCCTTGTAGGCCTTGGTCGTGCCCCGAATCGACAGGCCCTTGGCGAAGAGCGGGAACTTCATGCCGATGATCTCTTCGGCGTCGCGGACCGCGCCGTGGATGACGAGGCCGGCGATCCCTGCCTTCTGCGCTGCGGCGGTGAGCACGTCACCCCAGGCTCCGGCGTCGAGGAAGCCGCGCGCGTCGGCGACGAGGATGTCGCCGGGGCGGGCGTGCTGCAGGGCGGCGTGCAGCATGAGGTTGTCGGCGGGACCGGCGTCCACTGTGAGCGCGGGACCGGCAAGCTTCATCGACGGGTCGATCGGCTTGATCACGGCATCGATGGAGCCGCGCTGCCCCTGGGCCTCGTAGATGGTGGCGGCACCCAGCTCGCGGAGGCGGGCGAGTTGCTCGTCGGTGGGTCGAGTGCTCATGGTGTTCTCCTGTTTCTGCGCGGTCGTGCCGTCGCGACTGTGGTGGGGTCTGCCGAAGATGTTGCGGCTCTGCAGATGTGGGGTGCGACCGGCGGACTGCGGACCGGCGGTCACGGGGTGGAGCTTCGGATTTGTGGAGCCGCTCCGGTGCTGCGCGGTTGGCGCGGGTCACCGGAACCGGAGGACGAGGGCTTCCACCGCTGCCGGGTGCGGTGGCACCTGGTAACTGATCTGACAAAAAAGTACATTATCAGAACAATCTCTGTCACCATAGAGATCCGAACAGGTAGTTGACGGGCCGTTGCCGGACTATCGCTCATATTTTGTACTCACTCTGAGGTAGGAGAAGATCATGAAGTTGGCGATCATCGGATGCGGTGAAGTGGGCCGCCTGTATGCCCGGGTCGCGGCGGAGTCCTTCGAGGTCGTCCTCTGCGATGCGTATCCGTCACCGGCGGCGCGCGATCTGGCGATCGAGCTGGGCTTGACGCTTCACGAGCGTCTGGGCGACTGGCTCGCCGGCGTGGACCGGGTGTGGTCGTGCGTGACCGGCGACGTCGCCGCGGCGGTGGCCGAGCAGTCCGGAGCCTTCGTGTCACCCGGGGCAATGTTCGTCGATCTGAGTACCGCCACCCCGGCGGACAAACTGCGCTCGTCGGAGCTTCTGCACACCAAGGGGATCGAGTACGCGGATGCGGTGATCATGGGTGCCATCGGCATGACGGGCCTGCGCACGTCCCTGCTGGTTTCGGGGGAGGCGGCTGCGACGGCGGTGGCCGACTTCGCCACCATCGGGGCGCCGGCGCGGGCGCTGGAGAACGCCCGGCCCGGGGATGCGGCGGCGTTGAAGCTGCTGCGCACCGTGCTGACCAAGGGGATCGAGGCGCTGGCGGTCGAGTGCCTGGTGTCGGCGGAGAAGCAGGGTGTGCGTGAGGAGCTCTACCGCGTACTCGGCGACATCGACACCCAAGGATTCACCACCTTCCTCGATGCGGTGGTGCGCAGTCACCTCCTGCACGCCGAGCGCCGCTCGCACGAGGTCGAACGCGCCGTCGCCCAGCTCGACCAGGCTCATCTGCCCTCGTCGGTACTCGCGGGCACGCGCACGCTCTACGAGCGCTCGGTGCATTCACTGGCCGCCCACCCGCCCGGCCCGGACGCCGCGACATCCATCGATTCCGCGCTCGCGTGGATGCTCAGCGTGTCCGAGGCCGACATCCCTGCGGCGGTCTGAGCTCAACTCGCAGTCCACCACTTTCCTGCCGGCCCCGGCCGCGCGTCCGGGGTCGGCAGGTGGCGCGCTACGCGCACCCAGCGCCGACAGGCGAGCACTTCCGACCGCCGACGACGACAATTTCAGAAACAAAGACACTGAAGTGCCTGATTTGACATGGCAGTATTGCGAATATTGTTCTCAAATTGTATGTTCGTAACCGATCGAGTGTGGCGCGCAACACAGCAACCTGGTGCGGCCCGTCACGGCAGCGTCCAATCCCACGGGATGAATGACCGCCCTCGACTTCCCAGCAGCTTTGTACGAAGGAGCCCACCGATGTCACGTGACCTGGACGCGCCCGAGGTCGGCGCCTACCGCAGCGCGGTGATCCGCAAGATCAAGATGCGGGTCCTGCCATTCCTGGTGGTGCTCTACATCATGGCGTTCATCGACCGCGCCAACGTCGGATACGCCGCCCTGGAGATGAACGCCGACCTCGGGATCACCAAGGCACAGTTCGGGCTCGCCGCGGGGCTGTTCTCCATCGGGTACTTCCTGTTCGAGGTGCCGAGCAACATGCTGATGCGCAAGGTCGGCGCCCGCAAGTGGATCGCCCGCATCCTCTTCAGCTGGGGCGCCGTTGCCGTCCTGACCGGCTTCGTGCACGACTTCACCCAATTAGCCATCGCACGAACGGTTCTCGGTATCGCCGAGGCCGGTTTCTTCCCCTGTGTGCTGCTGTACCTGACGCTGTGGTTCCCCGAACGTGAACGCGCCCGCGTCGTCGCCCAGTTCATGATCGCCCTGCCGGTGGCCACCCTCATCGCGGGCCCACTGTCCGGGATGATCCTCGATCATGTGCACTGGTTCGGCGTCGAGAGCTGGCGCTGGGTGTTCATCCTCGAGGGCATCCCTGCTGTCATGCTCGGCTTCGTCACTCTGTTCGTCCTGGTCGACGGCCCACACAAGGCCAAGTGGCTCACCCGTGACGAAGCGGACTGGCTGACCGAGACCATCGAAGCCGAGAACCGGGCCAAGGCCGCCGCCCACGGCCAGGTGTCGTTCCTCCGCAGCCTCGCCGGGATCCGCACCCTGTCGCTGTCGTTCATCTACTACAGCAAGTCCGTCGCGATCTACGTCCTCGCCTTCTTCACCCCCAGCATCATCTCCGGACTCGGCGACCGACTCAGCAACACCTCCGTCGGGTTCATCACCGCCCTCCCGTACGCCGCCGCCGCGATCTTCATGGTCTGGTGGGCCCGGCACTCGGACCGAGGCGGTGAACGCCGCTGGCATGTCGGGATTCCGTTGCTCGTCGCCGCCGCCGGCCTGGTGTCGATGGTCTTCGTCCAGGACAGCCTGTGGTTCTCGGTGATCCTGCTGGTCGTCATCACCGTCGCCGTCTACGCCACCTACGGACCGTTCTGGGCGCTGCCGTCGTTGTTCCTGACGGGACCCGCCGCCGCCGTCGGCCTGGCCTCGATCAATTCGCTCGCCAACCTCGGCGGATTCGTCGGACCCTTCGGCTTCGGCGCCCTCGAAACCGCCACCGGCGGCATCTACTGGGGCCTGTCCATCGTCGCAGCCATGCTCATCCTCGCCGCGGGCCTGGTCACCCGGCTCCGGTTCGTCCGCGAGGCCGAGGCCAAGGCCCGGGAACTCGCGGCCACCGACGCCCGGGAGTTATCCGAAGTGGACGGCGTCCGCGTTTCCTGACCCACCCTCCCAATCCGCACTGAGCGGGCTCGCCTCGGCGAGCCCGCTCAGACCCATAAGAGAACAGTACGATCGAAGTACAATCTTGCTCATCGTGGGTGGATAACGCAGACAGAGGAGACACCCGATGGCTCAATCGAGTTCCATGGTCTACGAACTGGTCCGGAGCCGAATCATGGCCGGACACTACGCGCCGGGCGCGCACCTCACCGAGGGACAGCTCTGCGACGAACTCGATGTCAGCCGCACCCCGGTCAGGGCCGCACTCCGCCGCCTCACGGAGGAAGGACTGATCCAGACCGAACCGCACCGCGGTGCGTTCGTCGCGCAATGGACCCGCTCCGACGTCGACGAGGTCTTCGAACTGCGCTGCGTCCTCGAATCCCGCGGCGCGGGCCTAGCCGCCGAACGCCGATCCGCGGACGAGTGCGCGGAGCTGCGCAAGTCCGTCGACGAGATGGCGAAGATCGCCGCAGCGAAGAAGTCCACCTATAAAGACGATCTGCACCACAACAACCGCGAGTTCCACCTGCTCGTTCTCTCGGCCGCACGGTCACCTCGCCTGTACAAGATCGCCGAACAACTCGCGTACACCTCGGTCACCCTCGGAACCTACTTCTACTACTCCGACACCGACATCGCCCGCAGCATCCAGTTCCACCGCGACATCACCGACGCCATCGCCGCACAGAACCGCACCGTCGCCGAATCCCTCATGTCCGCCCACATCGGCGTCGGACACGTCGCCTTCGACGCCGGACGTTTCGGACAATCACACCCGGACGACTGAGACACCGTTGTCGATCAAAGCCAACGAGGCGGTTCCTCGACTTCACCGTCGATGTTCACGCCGACGGTGCCGCGTCCGGCGGCCCACCGCACGACCGCGGCGAGGGGCCCGGACACCTTCTCCGCGGGCGGTGAATCCGGCTGCACCGCAACCGGTTCACCTCCGTCGACCGCGAGTATCAGGCGTGTGCCGAGGTCCTTGCGCTGCCACATCCCGACGATGTCGGTGAGCAGCGACTCGAGGACCACGTCGGGGAAGTCGCCGAACCGGCCGCCGTTGCCGAGGTCCACCGCATGGATCCACACCTCCCGGGTGCGCATCCACGCCGTCTCCGACACGGGCACCAGACGGCCCTGCGCGGTGCGGACCTGCGCATCCCACGCCGAGGCGGGCAGGTTGCGCCATTTCTCGTCGAGCCGGGCGACGGTGTGGTCGAACAGGTTCCGCAGCGCCGCCGCCGACAGGGTGGTGCCCTCGGCGATCTCCCGGCCCCGCTGCTCCGCCGACGCATACATCGGGGTCTCCACGCCCGACGCCGCCCAGTCCAGCAGCCGGCACAACGCGGCCGCGTTGTAGCCGACGTGCGCCACCAGGTGTCGCCGCGACCACCCCGCCAACCCGGTCGGCTCGGACAGCTGCTCGTCGGACAGCTCGGCCAGGCGCTGCGCGAAGTACGCGGTACCGCGGCGCGCGATCAGCAACCGCTCGGACAAGTCGAGGTCGTGGAAACCCACCGGGTGCACCCCCTTATTTGACGATCGTCGTGTTGCGGACGGTGCCCAGGCCCTCGATGGTGACCTCGACGGTCTGCCCGTCCTGAATGTAGAGACCGGGCTTACGGGCGTGCCCCACCCCGCCCGGGGTGCCGGTGATCACCACGTCACCGGGCTGCAACGTCACGATGTGCGAGATGTACTCCACCAGCCTGGCCGGGGTGAACACCAGATCGTCGGTGGTGGTGGACTGCACCACCTGCCCTTCCAGTTTCGTCTCCAGTGTCCCGCCGAACGTGTACGAGTCGGTGGTCGTCAGGAACGGCCCGAAACCGCTGGTCTTCTCGAACGTCTTGCCCTGATCCCACTGCAGCGTCCGGTACTGGTAGTCGCGCATCGTGTAATCGTTCATCACCGAATACCCGGCGATGTACTGCTCGGCGTCCGCCTCCGGCACCTGATACGCCTGCCTGCCGACGACGAACGCCAACTCCCCCTCCCAATCCAACTGGGCGGCGGCATACGACGGGACGATCACGTCGTCGTACGGGCCGGTGAGGGCTTCCTTGAATTTCGAGAACAGGGTCGGGTACTCGGGCAGATCCCGGCCCATCTCCTGGATGTGGTTCGCGTAGTTCAAGCCGACGCAGATGATCTTCCCCGGGTTCGGGACCACCGGGGCGTAATCGGCCCCGTCGAGGTCGACGGTGGCACCGGACGCGTTCTGCGCGAAGGTTTTCCAGTCCGGGTCGGCCAGCAGGGCGGACAGGTCCGGGTACCCGTCGATGATCGTGGCGGTGGTGTCGGAATCGACGCGGACGGCGACGGTGGCGCCGGCGCGGCGCAGGGTGGCAAGCTTCATGGGATTTTCAGGCTCCTTCGGAGATGTACGTGCGATCAAAGTGCAGGCGCTCGACGATGGGGGCGTCGGAGAACGCGAACAGGTCGAACTCGGTGTCGGCCTCGATCGACCACTCCGTCCAGGACGGGACGACGATCATGTCGCCCGTGCCGACCTCACGGTTCTCGCCGCCGAGGACGAACCGCCCGGAACCGTCGAACACCTGGTAGACGGTGGACCCGACGTCGCGGCGGGGCCGGGTGCGGGCGCCGGCGCGCAGGCGGTGGAACTCGGCGCGGATCGTGGGCATCACGTCCCCGCCGGTGGTCGGGTTGGTGTAGCGGACCGCGGCGTGACCGGGTTCGGTGGTCGCCGCATACCCCTCGTCCTCGAGCGCCAGTTGCTCGCGCAGCGCGGCGTCGGTGTGCTCCCACCGGTACGCCGCGATCGGCGAGGACGTCTTCGCGTCCAACCCGACCAGCGGTCGCAGCCCCGGATGCGCCCACAACCGCTCCGACCGGGACACATCCGGGGTGGAATCGTCGGTGACGTTCTCGGACCCGAATTCGAAGAACCCGGTGTCGGTGTAATGCACGAACGGGATGTCCAGGCCGTCGATCCAGGCCATCGGCTGATCGGTTTCATTGTGGTGACCGTGGAAATGCCAACCCGGGGTCAACAGGAAATCGCCGCGGCGCATCGCCACCGGATCCCCGTTGACGACCGTCCACACCCCCTCCCCCTCGACGACGAACCGGAACGCGTTCTGCGCGTGCCGGTGCTCGGGGGCCACCTCCTTCGGGCCCAGATACTGGATGGCCGCCCACAACGTCGGCGTCACATACGGCACCCCACCCAACCCCGGGTTCGCCAGGGCGATCGCCCGCCGCTCCCCACCCCGGCCGACCGGCACCAGATCCCCGGCCCGCCGCGCCAGCGGATACAACGTCGACCACTTCCACACGAACGGCACCGCCCGCGACGCCGGCGTCATCGGCATCAGATCACCGAGCTGGGTCCACAACGGATTCAGGTGTTCGCTCTCGAAGTCCCGGTACAACTGGGCGAGCGGAGCGTCGTCGACGTGCGGTTCGGTAGCGGTCATGGCATCGACGCTAGGAGGGTCGGCGTCCCGGCCGATACAGAATTCTTCTGTGCAGAATTGCTGTCAGGGTTCGAGGTCGGCGATGTCCACCTCGAGCTCGCGGATCGCGTTCTTGATCTGCGACACCAGCGGTCCCTGTGAGTGCTGCCGGAAGCGGGTGATCGGCACGGCCACCGTCAGCGCCCCGACGGCCGTGCGGGCCCGGTTCCGGATCGCGACACCGAACGCCGTGACCCCTTCCTCGGTCTGCTGCACGTTGACGGCGAATCCGACGGCGCGGGCGGCGGACAGTTCGCGCCGGAACCGCTCGAAGTCGTCGGGTGACAGACGGCGGTCGCCCCACTCGCATTCGTCGTCGGCCAGATTCGCGGGCCGCAGGTACAACTGTTCGAGGGTCTCCCCCGGCAGTTCTGCCAGCAGAATGCGCCCGCCCGCAGTCAATTCCGCGTCGAGCACCTGCCCCTGACGGTCGCCGACGCGCAACATCCCGGTCGACTCGGCGGACGACAGGAAGCGCGCCTGGGTGCCGACGCGGATCACGAGGTTGACGGTCTCGCCGCACAGGATGGCCAGCGCTTCCATGTGCGGCCTGCAGAGGTCGGTGAATTCGCGCGTCCACCCGCGGCGGGCCGGGCCGGCGCCCATCGCCGACCCGGGGTGGTACATGCGTCTCTCGTCCTGAACGGCGAACCCCCGGTACACCAGCATCGCCAGCAGACGGTGCGCGGTGGACGGCGCGATGCCGAGTTCCTCCGCAGCGTCCTTGAGCCGCAGCCCGCCGACGTCGCGCAGCATCTGCAGCAGGCGCAACACGTTGTCGACGGACTCCAACATGTACGTCGGCTTTTCGATCGTTCGCTTCTTCTGCACAGCAGAACTTTATTGCACGTGCGCTGTGCGCCGCATCACCCTCGATTCATGCCCCTCACTGCCACCACCGCGGCGCCACCGGTGAACCGCGTCGAACTGGACCGCACCGCCATGATCGCCGTCGTCGTCTGCTGGCTGTTCGTAGTCTTCGACGGCTACGACCTCATCGTCTACGGCAACGTCATCCCGAGCCTGCAGAAGGAATGGGGCATCAGCGCCGCGACCGCGGGCACGCTCGGCAGCCTCGCATTCCTCGGGATGATGATCGGCGCCGTGCTCGCGGGACGCCTCTCCGACGTGGTGGGACGCAAACGCGCGGTGATCGGATGCGCGATCGTCCTGTCCGTGTTCACCGCGCTGTGTGCGCTGGCGACCGGACCGGTCATGTTCGGCGCATTGCGTCTGATCGCCGGACTCGGCTTGGGCGGCCTCGTGCCGACCTCCAATGCACTTGCCGCAGAGCTGATCCCCGCGAAGTGGCGCGCCGCGGTGGCCACGATGATGATGTCCGGTGTTCCCATCGGCGGTTCGATCGCGGCACTGATCGGCATCCCCGTCATCCCGAACTGGGGTTGGCAGCCGATGTTCGTCTTCGCGCTCGTCCCGCTGATCCTGCTGGTGCCGATCGCGTGGAAGACGCTGCCCGATCACACCGCCGCGGTGACGTCGACGGAGGTGCGGCCGGCAACCGGCTTCAGCGCACTGCTCGGTACCCGGTGCCGGTCTGTCAGCATCATGTTCGCGCTCGCCACCATGGTCACCCTGCTCGCCTGGTACGGCCTCGGCACGTGGCTGCCCAAACTCATGCAGGGCGAGGGAACCGATCTCGGCAGCGCGCTCACGTTCGCCCTCGCACTCAACCTCGGCGCCGTGGCGGGCTCGTTCGTCACCGCGTGGGGCGGCGTCCGGTTCGGCACGATCCCCACGAGCATCGTCGCCGCACTCCTCGCGGGTCTCGCGTTGCTGACGTTGCTCACCGGCCCACCGGTGGCGCTGATCTACGTCATCTTCGTGCTCGCCGGCGTCGGGACACACGGAACCCAGTGCCTCATCATCGCGGCGGTCGCGTCCTACTACCCCGACTACCTCCGGGGCACCGCCCTCGGCTGGGCGCTGGGTGTCGGCCGAATCGGTGCCGTCGCCGCACCGCAGATCGGTGGCTTGCTCCTGGCCGCCGGACTCGGCGCGGATTCCAATTTCATCCTCTTCGGCGTCAGCGCGCTCGTCGCCGCACTGCTGCTCACCGTGATCTGGCGCCGCTTCCCCTCCCCCACGTGAGTGCCGCCGCGTGCCCCGGCACGCATTGCCACTCACATGCCCCGAACGCTCGAAACGAAGGAACTGTCATGTCGAATCTGCAGGACGCACGCATCATCATCGCCGGAGGCGGGATCGGTGGCGCGGCCAACGCCCTGGCTCTCGCCCGGAAGGGCGCGAACGTCACGTTGTTCGAACGTGCCTCCGAGTTCGGTGAGGTCGGCGCCGGACTGCAGGTCGGACCGCACGGCGCCCGCATCCTCGACTCCTGGGGCGTGCTCGACGACGTTCTCTCCCGGGCCTTCCTGCCGAAGAACATCGTGTTCCGCGACGCGATCACCGCGGAGGTGCTCACCAGGATCGACCTCGGCGCCGAGTTCCGCGCCCGCTACGGCGGACCATACTTCGTCACCCACCGCAGTGACCTGCACGCGACCCTCGTCGACGCCGCGCGGGCTGCGGGCGCCGAACTGCACACGGGCGTCACCGTCACCGACGTGATCACCGACGGTGACAAGGTGACCGTCGGCACCGACGACGGCTGCAGGCACGAAGCGGACATCGCGCTCGGCATGGACGGCCTCAAATCCCGGCTGCGGGGGAAGATCTCGGACGACGAACCCGTGTCCTCCGGCTACGCCGCCTACCGGGGCACCACCCCGTACCAGGACGTCGCACTCGACGAGGACATCGAGGATGTGGTCGGCTACATCGGACCGCGGTGCCACTTCATCCAGTACCCGCTGCGCGGCGGCGAAATGCTCAACCAGGTCGCGGTGTTCGAATCGCCCGGGTTCAAGAACGGAATCGAGAACTGGGGTGGACCCGAGGAGCTCGAACAGGCCTACGCGCACTGCCACGAGAACGTCCGCCGCGGGATCGACTACCTGTGGAAGGACCGGTGGTGGCCGATGTACGACCGCGAGCCGATCGAGAACTGGGTGGACGGGCGGATGATCCTGCTCGGCGACGCAGCACACCCGCCACTGCAGTACCTGGCCTCGGGAGCCGTGATGGCGATCGAGGACGCCAAGTGCCTCGCCGACTATGCCGCCGAAGACTTCTCCGCAGGCGGAAACTCCGCGTGGCCGCAGATCCTGAAGGAGGTCAACACCGAACGCGCACCGCGCTGCAACCGCATCCTCACCACCGGACGCATGTGGGGCGAGCTGTGGCACCTCGACGGCACCGCCCGCATCGCGCGCAACGAACTGTTCCGCACCCGCGACACGTCGAGCTACAAGTACACCGACTGGCTGTGGGGGTATTCGTCCGATCGCGCGTCATAACCGCTTCCCTGCCGGAATGGTTCGGCAGACTGGGAGCGTGACCCTCAACCTGGTGCAGACCCGTGTGTGGCGCGATGGCGAGTGCGTCGGCAAGGATTTTCCGCTTGCCGACGTGTCCGAACAGGTGAAGGACGAGAATGCGCTCGTGTGGGTCGACCTGTGCGACCCCGACCACGAGTGCCTGACCGAACTGGCGGCCGAGTGGTCGCTCGATCCGAACGCCATCGAGGATGCCGTCGCCCGCGGTGAGCGGCCGAAGGCGACGCGCTATGCGGGCCATGCGTTCGTGACCGCGTACGCCACCTGGTTCGAGACCGACGACGTCAGCACTCTCGGCGTCCTCGATTCCCGGCTTCGGCTCAGCCGCGTCTCCGCGTTCGTGGTGCCGAACGGGATCATCACGGTGCGGCGGGACGATCGATTCGACATGTCGCAGGTGGTGGAGCGCTGGGAGGAGGACCCCGCACTGCTCACACCGGGTTCCGGCGCACTCGCGCTCCTGCACGGACTGCTCGACGCCATCGTGGACGGGCAGTTCGAGACGATCGAGACGATCGACGACGCGATCGAAGCGCTCGAGGAGGGCCTGTTCGACGAGTCCGCGCGGACCCGGGAGATTCAGCAGCGCACGTACCGGCTGCGGAAGGAACTGGTGCAACTGCGTCGCGTCGTGCTGCCGATGCGTGAGGTGGTGGGCGCCGTCATGCGCGGGCGCGCCGAATCAGGACGCGACAAGTCGCCGGTTCTCGACAGCTTGTACACCGATCTCTACGACCACGTGACGCGCGCCGCGGAGTGGACGGAGTCGTTGCGCGACATGGTGGTGACCGTCTTCGAGACGAATCTGTCGCTCCAGGATGCCCGGCTCAACACCGTCATGAAGAAGCTCACCGGTTGGGCGGCCATCATCGCGGTTCCCACCGCGGTGACCGGGTGGTTCGGTCAGAACGTCTTGTTCCCCGGAGTCGGGCAGCTGTCGGGAATGATCGCCAGCACCATCGTGATCGTGACGTCGGCCACCCTGCTCTACATCCTGTTCCGCCGACGCGACTGGCTGTAGTCGGGACGGAAACGCCCTCAGGGCGCCGTCTTCGCTCCTGGCGACCCGGTCTCGCCCGCGGGAACGGCGGCGGCCTCGCTCATCAGGCGGGTGATCTCGGCACGGTCGGCGTCACCGGGCAGCCCCCAGCCGGTCCGGTAACCGTAGAGGTCGGCGAGCGTGATCGAATGCCGGTTGCCGTCCGCGACCTCGACGTCCGACGCGGTGATCAGGCCCGGGTGCGCGACACCACACGCCTCGGCCACCTTGAATACGTCCCGGCGCAACGCCCGCAGGTAGTTCGCGGCCCGGATCGATTTGATGCCGGCGTCGAGTCCGTGTGCGAGCCAGGGGTTTTGCGTCGCAACACCCGTCGGGCACCGATCGGTGTGGCACTTCTGCGCCTGGATGCACCCGACCGCGAGCATCGGCTCACGCGCCACATTGATCAGGTCGCATCCGAGCGACATCGCCGCCACGGCATTGTCGGGCAGGCCCAGCTTGCCCGAGCCTATGAACGTGATGCCGTCGGTCAGACCGGCTTCCGCGAACTTGGCGTACACGCGCGCGAAGCCGCTACGGAACGGCAGTGAGACCGCGTCGGTGAACACCAGCGGTGCCGCGCCGGTACCGCCCTCACCCCCGTCGATGGTCACGAAGTCGACACCCCGCCCGGAGTTGCTCATCGCGTCGACCAGCAGGTCCCAGAACGTCGGGTCGCCGACCGCGGACTTGATCCCGACCGGCAGCCCCGTCTCGGCGGCGAGGAGCTCCACCCAGTCGAGCATGCTGTCGACGTCACGGAAGGCCGTGTGCCGGGACGGGCTGATGCAGTCACGGCCCTCCGGTACGCCTCTGATCTCGGCGATTTCCGGTGTCACCTTCGCCCCGGGCAGGAGACCCCCGAGGCCCGGTTTCGCGCCCTGGCTGAGTTTGATCTCGATGGCCCGCACCGGCGCCGACTCGACCAGCGCCCGGAGCCGCGCCAGGTCGAACCGGCCGTCCTCGTCGCGGCAGCCGAAATACGCGGTCCCGATCTGGAAGATCAGGTCTGCGCCGTTCCGGTGGTATCGGGAGATTCCACCCTCGCCGGTGTTGTGCAGGCAATCGGTGGCAGCGGCACCACGGTTGAGAGCGACCACGGCCGCGGACGACAGCGCCCCGAAACTCATCCCCGAGATGTTCACGATGGAGCGCGGGCGGAAGGCATGCGTCCGGCCGCGGGCGGCACCGAGCACCTTCGCCGACGGAATCGCGAGATGTTCGTCGGCATGCGGCATCGCCGAGGGAGGAATCTCCGAGAACGTCCGGTGCTTGATGATGGTGTAGCCGTCGGTGAACTCGATGTCGTTGTCCGTACCGAACCCGAACGTGTCGGTCACCCGCTTCGACGACGCGTACACCCAGCGACGCTGGTCCCGGGTGAAGGGACGTTCCTCGTCGTTGCCGGTCGTAATGTACTGCCGGAGTTCCGGGCCGAGCGACTCGAGCAGATAGCGTCCGTGCCCGACCACGGGAAAATTCCGGAGCAGCGCGTGGCGTCGCTGAACAAGGTCGTACGACGCGATCGCAGCCGCGGCAGCAGCCGGAATTGCCAGGACGTTCCACCGCTTCATGAATTCACCGTACGCGCGCGCCGCCACTCGGATCGGCTCCTCGCGCCAATTTCACCCCGGCACGGACCCCGGAGTCGGAGCCTCCTGCGACACCGAAAGCAGCACCCGCAAGTTGTCGGTGACCACCCGAGCGGAAATGGTCGGATCGATGGCGCGCTGAATACCCAGTCCGACACCGAGACTGAGGATGCTGCCGGCCGCATCCTCCGCGGGCACCGGCAGGACGACCCCGAGTGAGTCGGTGAACGACTTCAGCAGTGTCACCGTGATCTCCCGCGCGACCCCGAGAGTGGCGGTGAGTGCGTCGCGGAGTTCGGGATCGTGGCGGGACAACACGATCAGCTCGAACTCGAGCATGGTCCATCCGACGTCGCCGAGCGTCTTCTCCGCCCAGGTCTGGAACGCCTCGAGTCGCTCCTCCATCGTGTCGCCGCCGCCGAGCGCCTCGGCGATCTCCTGCCCCTTGGTGGCGTGGATGAGCCCGAGCACCTCGAGGCACAGTTCCTTCTTGTTCTTGAAGTTGGAGTACACCGCCCCCTTGGAATAGCCGGCCTCGTCGGCCACCTTCTCGAGCGACGTGGCCGCGTACCCGTCGGCCAGGAAGAGGTCGCGTGCAGTCGCGACGAGATGCGCCCGCGTGCGCGCCTGACTCTCCGACCTGGTCAATCGCGCCATGCTCACCCTTTCTTCGAAGCCCCTGCGAGAATATTCCAATTTTCATATACCGCCGGTATCTGGCTTCTGCTAGCTTCTAGATATGACTTCGAGTGACATACAACTCAGCCGCGGTCTGGTGATCGGTTGCGGCGGCACGCTCGGCGCGGCCTGGACGGTGGCGGCCCTGGTCGCCGTGAGCGACGCGCTGGCCTGGGACCCACGCGACGCCGACGTCCTCGTGGGCACGTCCGCCGGCGCCGAACTCGTCACCATGCTGGGTGGCGGGGCGGGCGTCGACGAACTGCTTGCGATGCAGCTCGGTGGGCCCACCCATCCGGCGCTCGACGGACATCTCGCCGCCGCACCGGGACGGTTCCCGCCGGTCCCCGGGCCGGGCCTCGGTTCGCCAGGGCTGTTGCGCCGCGGGCTGCCACCCGTGACCGCCGCGAGCGGGCTCCTCCCCCACGGTCGCGGCGATGCCGCCTGGCTCGACCGGCTCGCACAGCGGTTCGTCTGCAACTCCGGCTGGGTGCGCCACCCGGCGACGTGGCTGGTGAGCATGGACTACGACACGGGAGAGCGCGTCGCGTTCGGCTCACCCGGTGCACCGACCGCCACCCTGTCCGAGGCGCTGCGGGCGTCGTGGGCGATACCCGGCTGGTATCCGCCGGTCCCCGTCGACGGCCGCCGGTTCGTCGACGGCGGCGCGGCGTCCACGGCATCCGCCGACCTGGTGCTGCCCCTCGAACTCGATGAGGTGGTCGTGCTGGCACCGATGGCGTCGACGGGCCGCATCGCCGGCCGCGGGGCGGCCCGGATCGAACGCCTGATGCTGCGGAACTGGATGAGTTCCGGGCTGGACGCCGAGATCGCGAAGCTGGAGGCGGCCGGCACCCGGGTGATACGCCTCGACGCGACCGCCGAGGACCTCGCCGTCATGGGTCCGAACTTCATGGACGGCCGGCGTCGGCTCGCCACACTCGAACATTCCCTCGTCACCACCCGCACTCAGCTCGCGAACGGAGTACGCGCATGAAGCATTACGACATTCTGATCGTCGGGGCCGGGATCTCCGGCATCGGAGCCGCAATTCGTCTGAAGCAGAGCGGAATCGACAACTTCGCCATCCTCGAGAAGGGGGACGCGCTGGGCGGGACCTGGCGCGACAACACCTACCCGGGCTGCGCGTGCGATGTCCCCTCGGCCCTGTACTCCTACTCGTTCGCACCCAACCGGGAGTGGTCGCGGTTGTTCGCCGGACAGGAGGAGATCCGCGGGTACATCGAGCGCACCGCCGCCGAACACGGGGTGCCCGCACACGTGAAGTTCGGCACCGAGATGCAGCGTGCCCAGTGGAGCGAACAGAGCAGGCGGTGGACGGTGGACACGTCCGCGGGCACGTTCACCGCGAACGCCGTCATCGCCGCCGCCGGACCGTGGAACGAACCGCTCGTTCCCACCATCCCCGGCCTCGACACCTTCACCGGCGAGGTGTTCCATTCCTCCCGCTGGAATCACACCTACGACCTCACCGGCAAACGCGTGGCCGTCGTCGGAACCGGTGCGTCCGCAGTGCAATTCGTCCCGGCGATCCAGCCGCAGGTCGAAATGCTGCATCTCTACCAGCGCACCGCGCAGTGGGTGCTACCGAAACCGGATCACACCCTGCCCGGCGTCGAGCGCGCGATCCTGCGCCGGGTACCGGGTGCGATCCGCGCGCTGCGACGCGTCGAGTACGCGATCATGGAATCGCTCGGACTCGGTTTCCGGCACCCGTGGATCCTGCGGGTGATCCAGCCGGTCGGCAAGGCACAACTCCGCGCGCAGGTGCGGGATCCGAAGCTGCGCACGGCATTGACCCCCGACTACACGCTCGGGTGCAAGCGACTGCTGCTGTCCAACACCTACTACCCCGCACTCACCCGCCCGAATGTCGAGGTGCATGCCAACGCCGTGGAGTCGGTGCGCGGAAACGTCGTCATCGGCAGCGACGGCGCAGAACGGGAAGTGGACGCCATCATCTTCGGCACCGGCTTCCACATCCTCGACATGCCGATCGGTGCCACGGTGTTCGACGGCGACGGTCGCAGCCTCGACGATCACTGGAACGGCAGCCCGCAGGCCTACCTCGGCACCACCGTCGCGGGTTTTCCCAACGCCTTCGTCCTCCTCGGGCCCGCGCTGGGCACCGGCCACACGTCGGCGTTCATGATCCTCGAGGCGCAACTCGACTACCTGATCCAGGCCGTCACCAGTGCCCGGAGCAACGGGTGGACCAGGATGGAACCGCGCCGGGAAGTGCAGGACGCGTTCAACGCCCAGGTCCAGGAAGCCCTGGCCACCACCGTGTACAACGCCGGTGGCTGCCAGAGCTACTTCCTCGACGCCAACGGCCGCAACAGCTTCAACTGGCCGTGGTCGACCGACCGCATGCGGCAGCGACTCGGCCGGTTCGACGAGGCGGCGTACGACGTGTCGTGTGAGCCGGCGTCGGCTACAGCGATCTCGCGATGATTCCCTTCATCACCTCGTTGGCGCCCGCGTAGATCTTCTGGACGCGGGCGTCCTCGTACATCCGGGCGATCAGGTACTCGCGCATGTACCCGTAACCGCCGTGCAACTGCACGCACCGGTCGATCACCGCGCACTGCTGCTCGGTGAGCCAGTACTTGACCATCGCCGCCTCGGACGGGTCCAGTTCCCCACGCAGGTGCGCCTCGATGCAGTGGTCCAGGAACACCGCACAGGTGCGGGCGATGGTCTGGCACTCGGCCAGCTCGAACGCCGTGTTCTGGAACTCGAACAGACTGTGCCCGAACGCCTGCCGCGACTTCGTGTACGCAACGGTGTCCTCCACCGCACGCGTCATCGCACCGGACGCCTGCGCGCCGATGATCAACCGCTCCTGCACCAACTGCGCCATCAGCTGCCCGAAACCCTGCCCCTCCTCGCCGAGCAGATTCGACACCGGCACCCGCACATCGGTGAACGACAACTCCGACGTGTCGGCCCCGTGCTGACCGACCTTGTCCAGCACCCGCCCGACAGCGAACCCCGGGCAGTCCCGCAGATCGACGATCAGCAGCGCCACCCCCTTGGCACCGGCCTTCGGGTCGGTCTTGACCGCCAGCACGATCATGTCGGCCGACGCACCGTTGGTGATGAACGTCTTCGACCCGTTGACGATGTACTCGTCACCGTCCCGGATGGCGGTGGTCTTGATCGCCTTGAGATCCGAGCCGGCGCCGGGCTCGGTCATGCCGATGGCGCCGAGAATCTCCCCGGTCGCCATCGCCGGCAGCCAGGTCTTCTTCTGCTCCTCGGTGCCGTACGCGAGGAGGTAGTGCGCGACGATGCCCGAATGCACCGAGATGCCGAGCGCGAGGTCGCCGGCATAGCCCTGGGCCTCGAACACGGCGAGATCGTGCGCGAACGTGCCCCCACCGCCGCCGTACTCCTCCGGGATCGAGCAGCACAGCAACCCCAGCTTGCCGGCCGCGAGCCACACCGCACGGTCGATGCGGTGCTGGGCGTCCCACTTCTCGTTGTGCGCGACCACCTCACGTTCGAAGAACCCGACCGCGAGCTCGGACAGGGCCTTCACCTCGTCGTCGTGCCACGACGGGATGTGCTTCTTCATCGCCTGCCCTGTTTCTAGACGCGCCGGAAGAGTGCCGCGAGGGCCTGGCCGCCGCCGATGCACATGGTGACGATGCCGAGTTCGAGGTCGCGGCGCACGAGGTCCTTCGCCAGGCGCAGGCTCAGGATCGCGCCGGTCGCCCCGACCGGGTGACCCAGCGCGATCGCACCGCCGTACGGGTTGGTCTTCTCCGGGTTCAGCTTCGCGTCCCGGATCACCGCGACCGCCTGCGACGCGAACGCCTCGTTCAGCTCGATCACGTCGATGTCGCCGGGGGTGGTGCCGGTCTGCTCGAACAGGTTCGCCAGCGCCAGCACCGGGGCGTATCCCATCAGGCCCGGGTCCATCGCCGCGGTCGCGACGGCTTCCAACGTGACCAGCCCGGTCAGGCCCTTCTCCTGCGCGGCGGACTGCGTCGCCAGCACCAGGGCCGCGGCGCCGTCGTTGATACCGGACGCGTTGCCCGCGGTCACCGAGCCGCCTTCCTCGAACGCAGGCCGCAGCTTCGCCAGGGTCTCGAGGGTGGTGTCGGGCTTGGGGTGCTCGTCGACGTCGATCGTCTTCGGGCGGCGGCCCCCGATCTCGACCGGGGTGATCTCCTCGGCGAACGCGGCCTTCGCGGCCTCGGAGGCGGCACGGCGCTGGGATTCGACGGCGAACTCGTCCTGCTGCTGCCGGCTGACGTCGTACTTGCGGGCGACGGCCTCGGCGGTGCGGCCCATGTGCACGCCACCGAACGGGTCGGTCAGAATCGCGACCGTGCCGTCGACGAGCGTGCGGTCGCCGAGTTTGTAGCCGGAGCGGGCGGAGAAGTCGTAGAACGGCATCCGCGACATGCTTTCGTCGCCGCCGGCGAGGGCGAAGTCCACCCCACCCCAGCGCATCTGCTGCGCCGCCGACCACACGGCCTGCAGACCGGACCCGCACAGCCGGTTGACGGTGTACGCGGGGGTCTTCTCGGGAAGTCCGGCGGCGAGGGCGACGCGGCGGGCGTTGTAGGCGTCCGGTCCGACCTGACCGATGCAGCCCATCACCACCTCGTCGATGTCCTCACCCGGCACCCCGGCACGGTCCAGCGCGGCCTTGGCGGCGGTGGCACCCAGTTCGTGGGCGGGCACGTCCTTGAACGCGCCACCGAAGCTGCCGATCGGGGTCCTCGCGCCGTCGACTACCACGATCGGTTCAGGAGAATTCATGACGTGTCCTTCCGTCTCTCTACCAGTATGGAGAGATAGTAGGACTTCAAAGTACCCAGCGGTTCACGCAGGGCCTCCGGCACCTCGTCGGGTCAGGTTCCGCGGATCAGATCGGCGCACTTCTCGGCCATCGTCATGACCGTGATATTGGGATTGACGTAGGGCAGTTTCGGCATCGCGGACGCGTCGACCACCCGCAGATCGCGGACGCCCTTCACCCGCAGTTCCGGATCGAGGACGGCCATCGGGTCGGTGGCCGCACCCATCCTGGCGGTCCCGGCGGGGTGGTACACCGTGTTGTGCGTCCGGTGCGCGTAGTCGATCAGTTCGTCGTCGGTGACCGCCTCCGGCCCGGGAGCCAGTTCCCTCGTGATCCAGCCGCGGAGAGGTTCCTGCTCGGCGATGCGACGTGCCAGCCGGATTCCGGCGAGCATCACCGCCTCGTCGTGGCCGTCGGGGTCGGTGAAATACCGGGGATCCACTCGCGGACGATCCCGGAAGTCGCGGGACCGCAGCCGCACCGTTCCGCGAGAGAGTCCCTGCGTGACGTTCGGGGTGAGACAGAAGCCGTTGTCCGTGGTCGGGTATCCCCACCGGAGTGTGTTCATGTCGAACGGCACGCTGCCGTAGTGCATCATCAGGTCCGGATGGTTCAACCCCTCCTCGGTGGCGGCGAACAGACCGATCTCCCACCACTGGGTGGACGTCTCGACCATCGGCCGGGACGCCTCCCAGAACACCAGCGCCTCGACGTGATCGTCGAGGTTCTGCCCGACCCCGGGGGCGTCGACCCGAACCCGCACACCCATCTCGCGCAGGTGCACCGTCGGCCCGATACCCGAGAGCATCAAAAGTTTCGGTGTGTCGATGGCCCCGGCGGTGACGATCACCTCGCGGCGCGCGGACACGGTGTCGTATCCGATGAGATCGGGGCGCTGGTACCGCACGCCGGTCGCCGCCAGCGCGTCGTCGATGACGATCTCGCTGACCCGGCAGTCGGTGCGCACGTCGAGGTTGGGGCGGGACCCGAGAATCGGATGCAGGTAGGCGTGCGACGTCGACATGCGCGTGCCGTCCTCGGACGCGTTGATCTGGAACCACCCCGCCCCGTCGAGCACCGTCGTGCCCCGGTTGAACTGCACGGTGGGCAACCCGACCTTCGCCGCGGCCTCGAGCAGGGCCACGCCGCACGGGTCGTTCGGCGGGACGTCACGCAACCGCACCGGACCGCTGCGGCCGTGCTGCTCGCCGGGGGCGTCGTTGTTCTCCACCCGCGCCACGAGCGGCAGGACGTCCTTCGCGCCCCAGCCGGTGGCGCCCGCCGCCGCCCAGTCGTCGAGTGTCTCGGCGGGTGGCCAGAACGCGATGCACGAATTGTGGGAGGAGCATCCGCCGAGCACCTTGGCGCGGGCGTGCCGCATGAAGCTGTTGCCCTTCTCCTGCGGCTCGACCGGATAGTCCCAGTCGTAGCCTGAGTCCAGCAGATGCATCCATTGCGACAGCTCGAGGACGTTGCGGTCACCGACGTCGGACGGCCCGGCCTCCACGAGGCAGACGGTCACCGAGGGGTCCTCGCTGAGCCGCGCGGCGAGCACACATCCGGCCGTTCCCCCGCCTGCGATGACGTAGTCGAACACGGTGTCCGTCATGGCAGTTCACTCTCCGCCTCGTCCTTCGACGACGCCGCGTGCGAGGCGAGACATCCGATGTGGTTGCGGCCCTTCACCGCATACCAGAGGAGACCGAGCCCGAGAATGATGCCGATGTAGACGAACGCACCCCACGTGTTGTACCAGGGAGTGCCGTACACCTCGGGGCGCGGCCACGCGAGATTGAGCGCCATCCCCACTCCCCACAGCACGGCGAAGATGTTCACCGGAAGCCCCCACCGGCCCATCGTGAAGTAGCCGCTCTCCGCGAGTTCCTTCGGCGGCCACTGCCCCTGCAGGCGTTTCTTCAGCAGCGGCCCGGTGACCATGAGGTACGCCAGGTAGATCATGATGATCGCGATCGACGTCAGCACCGTGAAGATCTGCGGCTGACCGATGTTGATGACGAGGATGAACGCCGCGAGCACACCGATCACGATGGCGGGGACCACGGGCGTCTGATGCTTCGGGTTGACGTGGGCCAGCCGCTCCCCGAAGGGCAGCGCGTTGTCGCGGGCCATCGCGAACGTGAGCCGGATGGCCGCGGCGTGCACCGCGAGCGAACACACCGTGACCGCGACGACGATGCAGACCAGGAAGATCTTGCCGAGCGGCCCCCACATCACCTGCTCGACGATGTACTGCAGGCCGCCCTCGCTGCTGCCGATCAGCGGATCCTCGAGGTCGGGGGCCGACATGACGGCGAACACCAGGATCGCCCCGCCGATCACGAACGAGGCGAGGATCGCCCGCAGGATCGCCTTGGGCGCCGTCCGCCGGGGGTCGACGGTCTCCTCGCCGAGCGAACTCGCGGTGTCGAATCCGTACATCACGTAGCCCGACGCGAGTGACGCCACGAGGAAGACGGTCAGATAGCCGCCGCTCTCTCCGGCGCCGTAACCGTGGGTGGAGAAGAACACGTCCGGACCGCGAGTGATGTTGGCGGCGAGGATGACGGCGATGAGCACGGCCGCGATCAATTCGATGAAGACACCCGAACTGTTGATGAGGGCCATCAGCTTGACGCCGAACGCGTTGACGGCCGTGGTGAACGCGATCATGATGGTGCCGAGAATCACGGCGTTGGTGGCGAAGTCGTATTCACCGCTGCCGTCACCGATGATCTGGAACCCGCTCCACAGCCGCGGAAGGTTGAGTTGCAGCGCGAGCACGACCGCGGAGAGGGTCACGATCGACGCGGTGAGCATCAGCCAGCCCGACGACCATCCCACGATCCTGCTGCCGAGCAGCTTGGCCCAGTTGTAGACCGAGCCGGCGACGGGGTACTTGGCGGCGAGCTCCATGAAACACAGGGCGACGGCCATCTGCCCGACGAACACCATCGGCCAGGACCACAGGTACGCCGGCCCCGCGGTGCCGAACCCGAAGTAGAACAACTGGAACGTGCCGGTGAGAATCGAGATGTAGCTGACCCCCGCCGCGAAACTGGCGAATTTACCGAGGCTGCGGTCCAATTCCTGTTTGTACCCCAGTTCGCCGAGTCCACTGTCCCCCGGCGCACCTCCGTCACCCACTGCTCCGTGCCGAGTAGCCATGGTTCTCTCGCCTCTCCGTGCGCCGACCTAGCCGTTGTCGAACCACCCCGCCGCCGTGGGCGAGGTGTTGTGCCAGATATGTTTCGTCTCCTGGTATTCCGCCAGACCGGTGGGACCGAGTTCGCGCCCGTTCCCCGACATCTTGAAGCCGCCCCACTCGGCGGCCGCGGTGTAGTAGCCGAAGTCGTTGAGCCACACCGTTCCGTGGCGCAGACCGCGCACCATCCGCTCGCCCCGCGCACTGTCGGCGGTCCGGACGCCGGCGGCGAGGCCGTATTCGGTGTCGTTGCCCAGTCGCAGCGCCTCCTCCTCCGTGCTGAAGCGCTCGACCGTGAGGATCGGTCCGAACGTCTCCTCCTGCACGACGCGCATGGTGCGGTCGCAGTGGTCGAAGATGGTGGGCAGGTAGTAGCTCCCGTCCGCCAGCGCGGGATCGGAGGGCCGGGCGCCCCCGGTCACCAACCGGGCGCCCTCGGAGAGGCCGAGCGCCACGTACCGTTCGACCTTCTCCCGGTGGGCCTCGGATACCAGCGGGCCGGTTCGGCTCGCGGGATCGAGACCGTTGCCCATCCGGATCTTCTCCGCCCGCGCGGCCAGTGCGGCGACGAACCGGTCGGCGATGGACTCCTCGATGATCAGGCGGGTTCCCGCCGAGCACACCTGCCCGGAGTGCAGGAACACCCCGGTGAGCACCTGGTCCACCGAATCGTCTCCGTCGGCGTCGGCGAAGACGATGTGCGGATTCTTGCCACCGAGTTCCACCGCCACCTTGGTGACGTTCTTCGCCGCGGTCTCGAGGATGACGCGTCCGGTGGCCAGCCCGCCGGTGAACGAGATGAAGTCGACGTCGGGGGTGCCCGTGAGCGCGGCGCCCAGGACGGCGCCGCTGCCCTGCACGAGGTTCACCACCCCGGCGGGGGCACCCGCTTCGGCGATCAGCGCGGTGAACGCAATGGTGCTGAGCGGGGTCACCTCGCTCGGTTTGAGGACCATGGTGCACCCGGCGGCCAGCGCGGGCGCCACCTTCCAGGAGATCTGCAGCAGCGGGTAGTTCCACGGTGCGATGAGCACGCACACACCGATCGGCTCACGCACCACCCGGCTGATCACCTCGGGGCGCCCGACATCGACCAGATTGTCGGCTTCGACCGCGGCGAGTTGCGCGTAGTACCGGAACACCGACACCACGTCGTCTATGTCGATCCTGCTCTCCTCCAGAGTTTTTCCGGTGTCGAGCGTCTCGATGCGCGCCAGGGTCTCCTTGTCTCGCTCGAGGAGATCGGCGATCCTCGCGACCAACGCCGTGCGCTCGGCGACGGGTGTGTGGGGCCAGGTTCCCTCGTCGAACGCCGCGCGGGCCGCGGCGACTGCGCGGGTCGCGTCCTCCGGGGAGGCCTCGTCGACGGTGGCGACCACCGATCCGTCGGCCGGATTGATGCAGTCCCGGGTCTCACCGGAGCTGGAGCGGATCCACTGCCCGTCGACGAACAGGCCCGTGTTCAAGTGGTCATCGATCGACTGGTCCTGCATCACTCAACTCCGTGTCTCGCCGGAACGAACGCCCCCCTTTACGGTATGCCGTCGGAGTCGCGGTGGGCGGGGATCGCGCACACATGTCCGATTCACGACGGTATACGTTACCGAGAAGACTGTGTCCGGTAGCCGGACGCACGTGCGCCTAGCGGCTGCGATAGCGTCGTCAGGCGAACTCTTCGCACATTCCCGGACAGGACACACCTAGAAACGGAGCACCCGTGGTCGCGATCGGCAACTCGGATCTGGACATCTTTCCCCTGGCCCTCGGTGGTAACACCTTCGGCTGGACCAGTGACGAACCGACGTCGTTCGAGATCCTCGACGCCTTCGCCGCAGGCGGCGGCAACTTCGTCGACACGGCGGACTCGTACTCGGCGTTCGCCGAGGGCAACTCCGGCGGCGAGTCCGAGACCGTCCTCGGTAACTGGATGGCGTCCCGCGGCAACCGCGACCACATGGTGATCGCCACCAAGGTCAGCCAGCACCCGGAGTTCAAGGGCCTGGCCCCCGCCAACGTCCGCGCGGCGGCGGAGGCATCCCTGAAGCGGCTGCAGACCGACCACATCGACGTGTACTATGCCCACTTCGACGACGCCGACACTCCCCTCGTCGACACACTCGGCGCCTTCGACGAACTGGTCCGCGACGGACTCGTCCGCCACGTCGCCATCTCCAACTACTCGCCCGAGCGCATCCGCGAGTGGCTGTCGCTGACGGCCGAGAACGGCTTCGCGGCCCCGATCGCGCTGCAGCCGCACTACAACCTGGTGCACCGCCACGACTACGAGCCCGAGGTGGCCGCGATCGCCACCGAGAACGGCCTGGGCGTCTTCCCGTACTACTCGCTCGCCGCAGGCTTCCTCGCGGGCAAGTACCGCACCCAGGCCGACCTGGACGGTCAGCCGCGCCAGCGGATGGCGACCCGCTACTTCTCCGAGTCCGGTCTCGCCGTCGTCGAGGCCCTGGCCGAGATCGCCGACACCCACTCGGCGGAAATCTCGACCATCGCGCTCGCGTGGCTCCTCACCCGGCCCGGCATCACCGCGCCGATCGCGAGCGCGAGCCGCCTCGAACAACTTCCCGCGCTGCTCGACGCCCCGACCGTGACCCTGACCGCATCCGAGATCAGCCGGCTCACGACTCTCTCGGACGCGATCAGCGCCTGACCTCAGCTCAGCAGCTTGCCCCGGAGCCGGTCGACGGTCGCCGCGCTCAGACCGAGCCCTTCGGTGAGATAGCGGTCGACCGTGCCGTACTGCTCGGTGAGCCGGCCGAGCCCGGCCTCGAGGTAGCTCCGGTCGACGCCCAGCAACGGCTGGTAGATCTGCGCCACCGCCTCGCCGCGGCTGGCGGCGATCTGGTCGTACGTGACCTTCATCGACGCGGCGGTGTACTCGTTGGTGAGCAGGTAGTCGTCGAAGATGGTGTCCTGCGGGACGCCCGCGATGGAGAGCAGCAGCGCGGACGCCCAGCCGGTGCGGTCCTTGCCCGCCGTGCAGTGGAAGATCTGCGGCCCCTCGGTGTCGGCCAATGCCGTCAGGAGTTGCGCGAACCCGGCCCGGGTCGCCGCGTCGTCGACGAAGCTGCGGTTCATCTGCTGCATGAACACGACGGCGTCGGCGGGCGACTTCAATTGCGCGACTGCGGCACCCAGGTCTCCCGACAGGATGGGGATGCCGAGGTAGCGCGGCCCGGCCGGGAGCCGGTCGGGTTTCGCCGCCACCTCTTCGACGGTCCGCACGTCGTACACCGCCGTCAGTCCGAGCCCGGTGAGGACAGCGAGATCCTGATCGTTCGGAACCAGAGCGTTCGAACGGTAGAACAGCCCCCTCGTGACGTGTCCTCCGTGGGTGGTGGCGTACCCCCTACCCGATCCCCCGACGTCGCGGAAGTTGTCGACCGACGCCAGTCGCGGTGTCTCGACGACCGGGCCCGCGCTCCCGAAGTCGGACGAACCGAATCCCGGGAGGCTGATTCCGGGCAGCGACAGCGGGTCCGCCGAAGCGAGCGCAGGCGTGCCGAAACCCGCGAACAGGACGCTGCCGGTGATCAGCACCACGGCGGTGGAGGTGACGCGTCGAGACATAGGGGAAGCCTTTCGATGAGCTGTCGGGGAGATCCGCTCGTCCGGCATGTCCGGAGTGTCAGCGGGTAACCCACATCACAGTGGTCGGACGTTTCCCGTGGCTACGAGTTGTTCCGATCACCGGGAGAACCCGTTTCCCGCCGGCGGCGCCCACAGCAGACTCGGGCCGTCGGCAGCCGACGTGCCCGACGAACGTGACTCTTTGACGACGAGGATGTGAGCTGAGATGACCGAGACCGCACAGCAACTGGCGGAGAAGGTGGTGATCGTGACCGGGGCGGCGCGGGGGCTCGGCGCAGCATTCGCCCAGCGCATCGTCGACGAGGGCGGCAGCGTCGTGGTCGGCGACGTTCTCGACGACGACGGCCGCGCGACCGTCGACCAGCTGGGCGACCGGGCGCGGTACAGCCACCTCGACGTCACGGACCCGCAGCAGTGGCAGGCGGCAGTCGACGTGGCGACGAGCGAATTCGGACGCGTCGACGGCCTCGTCAACAACGCCGGTATCTCCACCGGCCAATACATCGAGCACGAACCGCTCGAACACTTCCGGACGGTCCTCGACATCAACCTGACCGGTGTGTTCAACGGCCTGCAGGCCGTGATCGCCCCGATGCGCGCCGCCGGCGGCGGATCGATCGTCAACATCTCGTCGGCCGCCGGTCTGATGGGACTCGCGCTGACCGCCGGTTACGGCGCGTCCAAGTGGGGCGTGCGCGGGCTCACGAAGATCGCCGCCGTGGAACTGGGCACCGACCGGATCCGCGTCAATTCCGTCCACCCCGGGATGACGTATACCCCGATGACCGCGGGCCTCGGAATCCAGCAGGGCGACGGCAACTACCCGAACACTCCCATGGCCCGGGTCGGCGTGCCCGAGGAGATCGCCGGTGCCGTCGGGTTCCTGCTGTCGGATGCGTCCACGTACGTCACCGGAGCGGAACTGGCCGTCGACGGCGGATGGACCGCCGGGCCGACCGTCAAATACGTCATGGGCCAATGAGATCGAATTCGCAAGCCACACGAGGAGCACACACGATGAATCGATTCGACAACCGGAGGATCCTGGTGACCGGAGCCGCGTCGGGGATCGGACAGGCCACCGCCCTCCGCCTGCTCGAGGAAGGCGGCACCGTCGTGGCAGCCGACGTCTCCGAGGACGGCCTCGCGCGGACGGCGGAACTGGCCGACGCGGCAGGCACGGCGGGACGCCTCAGCGTCGCCGCAATCGACATCGGCGACGAGAAGTCCGTCACCGACGGCGTGAGCCGCAGCGTCGAGAAGCTCGGCGGACTGGACGTACTCGTGAACGCCGCGGGCATCCTCCGCGCCTCGCACACCCACGGGACGTCGCTGGACCTGTGGAATCAGGTGATCGGGATCAACCTCACCGGCACGTTCCTCATGGTCCGCGAATGCCTGCCCGCGCTGCTGCGCAACGAACGCAGCGTGGTCGTGAACTTCAGTTCCACGTCCGCCGCGTTCGCGCACCCCTACATGGCCGCGTACGCCGCGAGCAAGGGCGGCATCCAGTCGTTCACCCATGCGCTGGCCCTCGAATACGGCAAGCAGGGTCTGCGCGCCGTCGGTGTCGCCCCCGGCAGCATCAAGACCGGCATCACCGACGCCACATCCGGATACGTTCCGTCCGATGCCGATTGGAGCCTGTTCGCCAAGCTCTCACCCATCCTGCCCACCACCCTGGAATCGGGCGGCGCGGCCATGGGCGGACCCGAGCAGGTCGCCGGAGTCGTCGCCATGCTCGCCTCCGACGACGGCGCGTTCGTCACCGGAACCGAGATCCGCATCGACGGCGGAACCCACGCCTGACCGGTGAACCCTTGCGCGTGCGACGGCGGCACGTAGGTTGGACACATGAGCGTCTACGTAGATCTCATACTATCTGCCACTTGCGTGGCGGGCGTGGGAGATGGACGTGTGTCACGGCTACCCGCATCACCGTGCGGCGGTGTGGGTTTGACCGTGTCCCACACCGACGCTTGTGATGCAGGAACATGCTGATTCGGAGTCACCCCCAACCGCGGTGTCACGGTGGGCAGGCTGCGGCGGACCCGGCGATGCCGCGGCCTGCTCGGGGTAGGAGCGTGTTTGTCGCGCGATTGCCGTACCGGCGCATGTTCGGTCACCCGGACCGCCGGTAGTCCTCCGCGCCGCCGGGTGGTCTTGTTTCTGCCGAGCAGCGCGCGTTTGGCCAGGTTCACCCCGGCGACGTGGTCCCGGTTGCCGCCAATTTTGCACTGCTCACACCATGCCCGGTGGTAACCGCCGGGGCGAGAGAGTGGTTCGTTGCAGCCCGGACACCACGCGGAAGATCCGCGGGCCGGTACGGACACCACCGTCACACCGACACCGGCGGCGGTGTGGGTGAGCGCGTCGACGGCCTTGCGGCGGGCCGATTGCGCGGCCCGATTGTTGTTCACCCGCCCGTGCCCACGGCTCTCGAGGGTTGTGAGATCTTCCACCGCAATCAGCTGCGCTTGGGCGTCGGTGGCGTAGTCGGTGACCTGACGGGCGAAGTCGAAGGCCATTTCCCGGTTGATCTTCCCCCTCTTGATACCCACCGCGGTGCGGTGTTCGTCGAGGACGGCGATCTTCTCCTCCAGCTGAGCGCGGACCTCGGGCGGGGCGGTGGCGGCCAGTCGTGTCAACCGGGCCGCCTTGCCATGGAGTAGCTGCCCCTCAGCCTGCAGGCGGGCCAGTTTGATCCCGAGCCCGCGGTCGTCGTAGGTCCAACCCCGGTAATCCGAGGACAACCCGTCGGGGTTTTCGGCGGTGATGGCGGCGGCACCCAGAGTGGTCGGGGACCAGTCCACCCCGACCGCGACGGAGGCCGATTCCAGGTCGGCTGCTGGGACGATCTCGGTCGCGGCGCACCGCCAGAGCAGTCCCCGGCGGTCGAGGACCAGGGTCGGCAGATGCCAATCGGTGACCGCCCGGCCGTGCAGGTGCTCGGGGATGGTCGCGCTCAGCCGGACACTGCGCCACTGCGCCCGCCCCGCCGGGGCGGGGCAGGTGGGCAGCTTCACCGTCAACACCAGCTCGTGACCGGTGACGGCAAGCTGTGCGAGTTGTCGATCGGCGGCCGAGAGCCGGGCCATCGCGCTCGTCTGTGGCGGTCCCTGCACGTCGGTGATCCGCAGGCGCGCGTCTGCCGCGCCGCGCGCGTGCGCCGCGAACTGCCGCACCACGCCCCGGGCGAATCCGGACGGGACGTACTCCGCAGCAGTAGTAGGTGCGGCGATCCGGCCGGTGGCCGGGTCGAACCGGGCCGACAGTGCGATGATCGCGGTGTCTCGGTAGGCCAGCGCCCGCAAAGTGCCGACTGCCTGCGCGGTCACCACCCGCGTGACACGCGACGGGACGTAGACACCGTCCGGGTAATGCGGGGTCCAGCCCAGACGCGCAGCAGCGACATGACCTTGCATCGGCAGTTTCCGGCCCTGGCGGTCACATCCGGCGGCCAGGACATCGAAGGTGGCCGGTTGCCACAGCCGCGACAACAGTTGCGCTTCGGCGCCCGAGATCAGGTCGAGCAGCCACCCGACACGCACGTCGAGGTCGTCAAGCCCGATCGGCGCACCGGTCTCGTCATCGACAGCCAGGTAGGGGCGGGTGGTGAACGAGAACTGCCGCAGCGCAGTGAATCCGGTATCGGCCATCAGTTAGTCCATCTCCAACCGTGCTGCCGCATCGCCCGGAAGAAGTCGACGTTGATTCTGCTTCGACCGCAATGGGTGGAAGCGGCCGGACAATGAAGCGAGCACTGCCATGAAGTCATCCATCAGCTCCTCTACCAGCGACGTGTCCCCATGCTCCCGTAGGACCTCGACCTTAACGCCGACCACCGACAAGTAACGTTCGATCCACGCCACCGGCGAACCGCGCCAACCGGTCCCGCCACACCATTCGCACCACCGTGAAGTGACCCTTGGCTGCGTCGTCGAGCATCCGATTCAGTCCCGCTCGAGTCTCTCCCGCAGACCTGAACCACGATCGGTGTAGACCCGGTACACGGTGCCAGTATTAGACATTAAGTCGACAGTTGAGAGCCTGCCCACCCCTGCCGCCGACCGCACCGCGCTCGTCACCGGAGCGTCGTCGGGGATCGGCGCGGCCCTCAGCCGTGAACTCAGCCGCCGCGGTCACCAGGTGGTGCTCGTCGCCCGCCGAGCCGAGAAGTTGGAGGAGCTGGCCACCGAGCTACGAGCCGCAGGTGGTCGGGCGCATGTGCTGGGTGCCGATCTCTCCGACCGCTCGGCCCGCGCGACGTTGCTCGACCGGGTCGGCGGGCTCGGGCTCACCCTCGACATCCTCGTCAACAATGCCGGCCTGTCCACGCTCGGCCCGGTGGCCGCGTCCGACCCGGACGCCGAGATGAACATGATCGAGGTCGACGTCATGGCCGTCGCCGACCTCTGCAGCCGCGCCCTGCCCGGCATGGTGCAACGACGCCGAGGAGCGGTCCTCAACGTCGCCTCCACGGCCGCGTTCCAGCCGCTGCCCGGACAGGCTGCCTACGCCGCCGGAAAGGCATTCGTCCTGTCCTACACCGAGAGCCTCACCGGCGAACTGAAGGGCACTGGCGTCACCGCGACCGCCCTCTGCCCCGGGCCCGTGGACACCGGTTTCGGTGAGACAGCCGGCTTCGCGAAGGAAGACGCCGAAGCCGCACTGCCCAGCTTCATGTGGGAAAGCCCAGAATCCGTGGCCAGGACCGGAATCGACGGCCTCGACAAGGGGCACATGATCGCCATCCCCGGCCTCGCGAACCGGGCGGCGTCCGTGTTCGCCCACCTCGCGCCGAACAAGCTCCTCGTCCCCGTCCTGGCCAACCGCCATCCCGGTTTGCGGACGTAGAAACTGCCGCCGGTTTACTGTGGCGTGGTGGAGATGACTACCGCTACTCGCCGATTCGCACAGCTCACCGCGACCGTGGCCGTCGTCGCCGCCGCCCTTCTCTGGAGCGCCGGTATGGCCGCGGCCGACGAATGGCCGCCGGTACCCACCGAGCCCAGTCCGGTCGCGCCGTTCGACACCCAGAACTTCCTCACCCCCACCGACCTCGACTATTGGAATCCGTTCGTCAGCGCGAATCGGCTCACGTCACCGTTCGGAACCGCCAACCGCATCGTCTGCACCGGATTCCACGGCGTACTGCTCGACTGCTGGCAAGCCGACCAGAACGGCCAACCACACAAACTCGTCAAGTTGTCCATGAACTTCCCCGGATCCCTCGGCGCCACCCTCCCCGGCGGAGGTCCCGGGCACTTCGTCTACCCGGGCTTCATCCCGGGTATCTGAACCGGGCTACAACGGGTCGCCCTCGACCCGTCCGGCCGGCAGCGTACGGCCGCAGATCATCAGCGCCAGATCCTCGCCCGTTCCGCGTAATTCGGCGCCCGACCCGTACGACCAGTCGAGGTCCGTGGCCCGCAGGCCGCGTCCCTCGATGTCGATGCCGAAATTCGAGTGCCCACCACCCGCCGTGAGATCGTTGAGGACGACGCGCATCGTCTCCTCCGGTACGTGTCGTGGCACGCCGAGCGGCACGGTGGCGTCGAGACCGTGGATCACCACATGGTTGAGCGCGCCGTGATAGCCGCCGCCCGGCGGGATCCACTGGCGCATGACATCCGAGCGCAGGTTGGCGACGAGTTCCGCCGGTGCCAATTCGGCGTCGCTACGGGCGATCTCGTTGGAGAGCCGGGTGAAATCGAACTCGCACTCACGCAAGCGCGCCATGAACTGCTCCTCGGAGTAGCGCGCTGCCATGGTGAAATGCGCGACCACTTCCCGAATCCGCCAGCCCTCGCACAGCGACGGCGTGTCCCATTCCGCATCCGAGATCCCGTCGAGCAGATCGGCCAGTGCCGAGAACTCGTTCGCAACCGCCCGCTGCAGATCGGCGTCATCGGTCATCGCACCCAGCCCCTACATCTTTCTCGACGAGAGTTCCCACACCACCGTATCCGGGTATTGCCTTGGTCGAACCTGATTGATAAAGTCGAACATACATGGCGCTCCTCGGGTTTATGTGGGCGCCATTTCTGCTGCTCAGGGTGGGTTGTGTTGTTGGCCGCACTGTTCGGCGTTTCACCGATGATATGAGGGACGCGCACGCGCAGCACCTCTAGGTTTCGGG